>JAZKBP010000037.1:0-16069 GCA_040388555.1 Pseudomonadota bacterium | reverse complement strand
GACAGACCCCTGTTTTGAGGAAATGCTAGCATTTCCTCAAAACAGGGGTCTGTCCCCTATTATTTCTATTATTTGAGTTGCTGGGCCAGCGCGCTGCCGCCGCCGCCGCGCCGGCTCTCGGCCAGCGCCGTCACCGTGCCGTCCGGGTTGAAGACGATCGCGCACACCGCGCCCAGCTCCTCTTGCGCGGCACCAATGGCGTGGCCTTGCTCGCGCAGCGCCTGCGCTTGGGCGCCGGCGGCGAAGGCGCTCTCCACGGCGGCCGGCCCCTGCGCGCGCGCGCTGATGCGCGGCGCCTCCAGCGCCTCTTCCATGCTCATGCCGAAATCGATGTGGTTGACCATCGTTTGCACCAGTGTGGTGACGATGGCCGCGCCGCCCGGACTGCCCAAGGTGAAGGCCGGCTTGCCATCCTTGAACACGATGGTCGGCGCCATGCTCGAGCGCGGCCGCTTGCCGCCCTCGGGCGCGTTCGGATTCGGGCCGGCTTGCTCGAAGCCGGCCAACTCGTTGTTGAGCAGGAAGCCGTAGCCGGGCACCGCGATGCCGCTGCCCGCGCCCGCCTCGAGCGTGAAGGTGTAGGCCACGATATTGCCGTCCTTGTCCGCCAGCGCCAGGTGGGTGGTGTGCGCGCTCTCGGTGGGGGCGCGCGCCCCCGCCGGGCGCAGCGGCACGCTCGGGTCGCTTTGAAAGGGATACGGGTCGCCCGCGGCCACCGCCTCGGCCGCGCGCCCCATGGCGATGCGCGCGCGTTGCTGCGCCGCGTACGGTTTCGAGAGCAGGCCGGCGATGGGCGCGTCCACGTACTCGGGATCGGCCAGGTAGGCGTCGCGGTCGGCGAAGGCCAGGCGGCTCGCTTCCAGGTACAGGTGCAGCGCTTGCGCGCGCTCGAGCTTGCCCAACTCATAGCCTTCGAGGATGTTCAAGGTTTCGCCGATGGCCACCCCGCCGCTGCTGGGCAGGGCCATGCCGTACAGGTCGTAGCCGCGGTAGCTGCTGCGCGCCGGCTGGCGGATGCGCGCCTCGTAATTGGCCAGGTCCGCCATCGACAGCACGCCGGCGCGCGCGCGCGCCGCGCCTGCCGCGGCCGGGCGCGCCACCGCCTCGACCATGGCGCGCGCCATCTGGCCCTCGTAGAAGGCGCGCGCGCCACCGGCGGCGATCTCGCGGTAAGCCTTGACCAAGCCCGGGTTGCGCATGATGGCGCCGGTTGGCAAGGCCTTGCCATCCTTGAGGTAGAGGGCGGCGGCGGCGCCCGACTGGCGCAGCTTGCCTTCGTTCTCGACCATCAGCTGGTGCAGCGGCTCGCTCACGGCCACCCCGGCGCTGGCCGCCGCGATGGCCGGCGCGAGCACCTGGCGCAGCGACATGGTGCCGTAGCGCTCGAGCGCTTCGTGCCAGCCGCGCACGCTGCCCGGCACCCCCACCGCCAGCGCGCCATCGCCGTCCTGGGCGCGCGCCCCCGCCGCGCCGAAGCCGGCCGGGGCGGTGGCGCGGTGGTCGATTGTCACCACGCGCCGCTCGCGCGCCAGGTAAATCACCATGAAGCCGCCACCGCCGATGCCGCAGCGTAGCGGGTCGGTCACGCCCAGGGTGGCGGCGGCCGCCACGGCCGCGTCGACCGCGTTGCCGCCGCGCTCGAGAATGGTGAGGGCCGCTTGCGAGGCCGGCGCGCTGATGCTGGCGACGGCGCCGCCATTGCCCGACGCTTCGTGGGCGGTGCCGGCCGCGGCGCAGGGCAGGGCCAGGGCGAGCGCGGCCGGCAGCGCGCGCGCCAGCATGCGCGCGCGCGCGCCAAGCGGCACACTGGAACGAAGGGGGGAAGGCAGGGTGGACGGTGCAGGCGAAATCACAGGAGCGAGCACAGGGGCGGGCGCAGGCGCGCCGCCGCGCGGCACGGATGGGAAAGGCATGCGGTCGCGGCTGGTGGGCGGGGCCATCGCCTGATCCTCTCGCGGTGGTGCTGGTGCTGCCATGGGGATGCGGCCCGTGTCGCGGCCGGCGCTATGGGCCAGTGTAGCGCCAAGCGCGCGGAAAAGCACGCGCCGGCATGCGCGGGCGCCAGGCGGCACGCGCCCGCCCGTTCAGACGTAGGCGGCCAGCGCGCCTTTCATTTTCTTCAAGGCCGCCGTTTCGATCTGGCGGATGCGCTCGGCCGAGACGCTAAATTCCTCGGCCAGGGCGTGCAAGGTGGCGCCCGAACCGTCGTCGTTGGCCAGCCAGCGCGCCTCGACGATGCGGCGCGAACGCGCGTCGAGCTTGCCCAGGGCGTGTTCCAGCCCTTCCGAATGCAGGCGCGTCACTTGCTCGGCCTCGAGCACGCGGGTCGGCTCGGCATGCTCGCAGGCGAGATAGGCGATGGGGGCGAACTTGTCGTCTTCCTCGTCTTGCGGCGCTTCCAGGGCGATGTCGCGCCCGGACAGGCGCGTTTCCATCTCGATCACTTCCTCGCGCTTGACGTCGAGCAGCTTGGCGAGCGCGTCGATCTGGCTCGGGCTCATGGCGTCCAAACCTTGCTTATTGCTACGCAGGTTGAAGAACAGCTTGCGCTGGGCCTTGGTGGTGGCCACCTTGACCAGGCGCCAGTTCTTGAGGATGTATTCATGCATCTCGGCCTTGATCCAGTGCATCGCGTAAGACACCAGGCGCACCCCTTGGCCCGGGTCGAAGCGCTTGACCGCCTTCATCAAACCGATATTGCCTTCCTGGATCAGGTCGGCGTGCGGCAAGCCATAGCCCAGGTAGCCGCGCGCGATCGACACCACCAGGCGCAGGTGCGAGAGCACCAGCTCTTGCGCCGCGGCCAGGTCGTTGCTTTCGCGCAAGCGCGTGGCCAGCGACACTTCTTCCTCGTGGGTGAGCATGGGCAGGCGGTTGACGGCCGAGATGTAGGCGTCAATATTGCCGAGATTGCCAGTGAAGCCCAGTCCCAGCGCCCGGTTACCGGCGGGGACCAGTGCGGATTGTGCGGACAGCGTCGTCATGTGTTTCCTCGCTTTGGTTCGTTCTGTATCGTAATTTGCCACAGGCGCCAACGCCCGCGCTCGATTCTTACTGTTTGTTACCTGCTGCGCCGGCCTGGGCCGTGCGCGATGTGCATATATTAGCACTCTCTGGCTTCGAGTGCCAATCGTCCATAAAGTTAGATTATGGCAATATTTTTGGAGTCTACTTCATAGTAGGGCGGCGCGCGGCGCCGCGCCTTGATCCATCTCAAGGCCGCGCCCATTGCCCCTAGCGCAGGCGCGCCAGGTGGCGCCACACCGACAGCACCGCCCCGACCAGGCCGAGCAGGGCGCTCACGCCCAGCAGCAGCGCCAGCGCGGGCGGCGCCAGCGGCGCGAGCTGGAATTCGGAGGCATACAGGTGCGCGAACTGGGCGATGGCGCCATTGAGCGGGCGCAGCGCCAGCGTCACCGCGCCCAGCGCCAGCGCGCCCGCGCACAGGCCCAGCAAGGCGCCCGTGTAATAGAAGGGGCGGTGGATGAAGTTGTCGGTGGCGCCGAGCAATTTGGAGACGGCGATTTCATCGCGCCCGGTCAGCACTTGCAAGCGGATGGTGTTGAACACGACGGCGATCACCACCAGGCCCAGGGTCGCGGCCAGCAGCAGCAAGGCCATGCGCACGATGCCCAACAGGGCGGCCAGGCGCTTGACCCAGGCCGAGTCGACCTGCACGCTGTCGACGCCGGGTAGCAGGCGCAGCTGGGCGGCGAGGGCGTCGACACCGGCGGCGTCGGCGCTGCTATTGAAGCGCGCCAGCTTGATCACATAGCCGTCGGGCAGGGGATTCTCACCCAGGGTGGCGAGCACGTCGGACAGGCCGCTCTTGGCGCGCAAGGCCTCAAGCGCTTGCTCGCGCGGCACGAACACGATCTTGGCGCGCCCATCGCGCAGGATCGCGCGCAGCTGCGGCGCCAGCGCCAGCGCCTGCGCGCGCGCGGTGGCGGGCGTGAGGAACAGCGAGATTTCCGGCTCCACCGAGAGCTGCTCGGACATCGGGCGCACATTATCGAGCACCGTCAAACCGGCGAAGGGCAGGGCCAGCGCGATGGCGATCACGGCCACGTTGAACAGGAAGCTGCCGGGGGCCTTGGCCACGTTCGACAGGGCCGATGCGATCGCGTAATGGTGTTGGCGCAGCCAGCTTTTCATGCCTGGCCTCCCACGATCTGGCCGCGCTCGAGCCGGATCACGCGCGCGGCGCCGTCGAGCACCTGCTCGTCGTGGCTGGAAATGACGCAAGTCACGCCGGCCGCGTGGAAGGCGTGCAGGGCGGCCAGCACCAGGGAGGCGCTGGCGCGGTCGAGGTTGGCGGTGGGCTCGTCGGCCACGATGATGCGCGGGCGGTTGACGATGGCGCGCGCGATGGCCACGCGCTGCTGCTCGCCGCCGGACAGGGCCAGCGGCATGGCGTTGGCGCGCTCGAGCAAGCCCACCTTGTCGAGGGCGGCGCGCGCGCGCTGTTCGGCCTGGGCCTTGGGCGCGCCCGTCACCAACAGGGGCAGCATGGTGTTGGCCAGCACCGAGCGGTCCGTCAACAGGCGCTGCTGCTGGAAGATCAAGCCGAGCTTGCGGCGCAGGAAGGGCACGCTCGAAGCCTTGAGCGCGCTGATGTCCTGGCCGTTGACCAGGATGCTGCCGGCGCTGGGGCGCTCGATGGCGGCGATCATCTTGAGCATGGTCGACTTGCCGGCCCCGGACGGGCCAGCCAGGTACACCAGCTCGCCTTTGCCGATCGACACCGACACGGCGCGCAGGGCGATGGCGTCGGGCCCGTATTGCTTGGAGACGGACTGGAATTCAATCATGCGCGCTTGGCTCCCGCGGGTTCAATGGGGCGTCTCAGCCGAGCAGGGCGTCGACGAATTCTTCGGCGTTGAACGGCTGCAGGTCGTCGATCTTTTCACCCACGCCGATGAAGTACACCGGCACCGGGCGGGTGCGCGCGATCGCCGCCAGCACGCCGCCCTTGGCGGTGCCGTCGAGCTTGGTGATGACCAGGCCGGTGAGCGCGAGCGCGTCGTCGAAGGCCTTGACCTGGGCCAGCGCGTTCTGGCCCGTGTTGCCGTCGATGACAAGCAGCAGCTCGTGCGGCGCGCCGTCCATGCCCTTGCCGATCACGCGCTTGATTTTTTTCAGCTCTTCCATCAGGTGCAGCTGGGTCGGCAGGCGCCCGGCGGTATCGACCATGACCACGTCCATGCGCCGCGCTTTGCCGGACTGGACCGCGTCGTAGGCGACGGCGGCCGGGTCGCCCGATTCCTGCGCGATCACGGTGACGTTGTTGCGCTGGCCCCAGACCATCAGCTGCTCGCGCGCGGCCGCGCGGAAGGTGTCGCCGGCGGCCAGCAGCACCGACTGCTCGTAGCGCTGCATGTGCTTGGCCAGCTTGCCGATGGTGGTGGTCTTGCCGGCGCCGTTGACGCCGGCGATCATCATCACCATCGGTTCGTGGCGCCCCAGCTCCAGGGGTTTTTGCAGGGGGGTGAGCAGCTCGATCATCAAGGCCTTGAGCGCGCCCTTGACGGCGGCCGGCTCGAGCAGCTTGTCTTCCTTGACCTTCTTGCGCAAGCCTTCGAGCAGGTGGGTGGTGGCGTCGATGCCGGCGTCGGCCATCAGGAGCGCGGACTCGAGCTCGTCGTAGAGGGCGTCGTCGATGCGCGCGCCTACGAACAGCAGGGACAGGCTGCTGGAGGTCTTGGACAGGCCCGCTTTCAGGCGCGCGATCCAGGAACGCTTGGCGTCGGCGGGGTTGGCTGGGCGCTCGGCGGTTTCGGGGATCAGGGCGGCGCTGGCGGCGGGGGCTGCGGGCGGGGCGCTTGCTTCGGGCGGCGATGGTGGGATGGGGGCTACTACCACGGCGGCCGGGGCGATGAAGGTCGAGGTCGAGCCGTAGCGACGCGCGGCCGGGGCGGCGCTTTCGATGGGCGTCGTTGGCGCGCTGGCCGGCGCCATCGGGGCCGGGGCTACGGCCGGCGCGGGCGGCACTGGCACTGGCATTGGCGCGGGCGCCGCGGTGATCACGGGCGCGGGGGCGGTGACAGCTTCGGGGGCCGGCGTCGGAATCGCTGCCAGCTCGCACGCGCTGGGCTCGGGAGCGCTAGGCTCGACCGGGATTGACGGCGGGACGATTGGGGGAGGTGTTTTTTTCTTGAAAAAGCTGAACATTGAGTGTCGGTCAGAGCGCTGCACGCACATGCCCAGTACCCGGGCACGATGGATTCGGTCGCGCGTATTCTACCAGAGCGGGCGCTTGGCTCGCGGCCGGGACTGCGGGGGCTGCGGACTTCGGACCGCGAAAGCGGGGTCAGAGTAATTTTCGCCCAAATGCCGGCGAAAAAAAACTCTGACCCCGGTTTCGCTACGCCGCCAGCTCGCTGGCGGCGCGGCTTCGATTTCTTACTTCGCGCGCGCTGTCAGCGCCGTTTGGCGGATCGTCTCGAGCGTCGCGTTCGGGGTGATCAGGTTGCCGTCGTAGCGCAGCTCGATGATCGCCGGCAGGCTGTGCGCCCGCGTGTGCTCGAGCGCGCGCGCCAGCGCCGGGCCAAATTGCGCCGTCGTCTCCACCACTTCGCCATGCGCGCCGTAAGCCACGGCCAGGGCCGCGAAATCCGGGTTGTGCAGCTGCGTGCCCGACACCCGCCCCGGATAGTCGCGCTCCTGGTGCATGCGGATCGTGCCGTACATTTGATTGTTGAACAGCAGGATGATGACGCCGGCCTTGTATTGCACCGCCGTCGCCAGTTCTTGCCCGTTCATCATGTAGTCGCCGTCGCCCGAGAACGTCACCACCGTGCGGCTCGGGTCGATGATCTTGGCCGCGATGCCCGCCGGCACGCCGTAGCCCATCGCGCCATTGGTGGGTGCGAGCTGGGTGCGCATGCCGCCGTAGCGGAAGAAACGGTGCGCCCACGAGGCGTAGTTGCCGGCGCCGTTGGTGATGATGGTGTCGGCCGGCGTGGCCGCCATCAATTGCTGCACCACTTGCCACAGGTCGAGCGGCGCTTTGCCATCTTTGAAGATCGGTGGCTGCTCCTGGTAGGCCGCCAGTTCCGCTTTCGCCTCGGCCACCGTGTGGCGCCAGGCGGTGGCGTCGACCGGGGCCATGGCCGCGAGCATCGCGCACGCTTGCGGCATGCCCGAGGCGATCATCAGCTCGCCCTGGTAGACGCTGCCCAGTTCTTGCGGGTCGCAGTGAATGTGCACCAGGCGCTGCTGCGGCACCGGCGAGGCCAGCAGCGTGTAGCCGCCGGTGGTCATCTCGCCCAGGCGCGGGCCGATGGCGATTAACAGGTCGGCGTTCTTGACGCGCGCGGCCAGCTTGGGGTTGATGCCGATGCCCACGTCGCCCACGTAGTTGGGATGGGCGTTGTCGAGCAAGTCCTGGAAGCGGAAGGTGCAGCCCACCGGCAGCGCGTTGGCCTCGGCGAAGCGGGCCAGGTTCGCGCACGCTTGCGCGTTCCAGTTGCCGCCGCCGAGCAACAGCATGGGGCGCTCGGCCTGGGCCAGCATGGCGCGCAGGCTGTCGATCTGCGCTTGCGCGGGGCTCGCCTGCACCGGCTGGTAGCGGCGCGTGTCGGCCACTTGGGCTTTCGAGATCAGCATGTCTTCGGGCAGGGCCAGCACCACCGGACCGGGACGTCCGCTGGTGGCGACCTGGAAGGCGCGCGCCAGATATTCTGGGATGCGCTCGGCGCGGTCGATCTGGGTCACCCATTTGGCCATCTGGCCGTACATGCGGCGGTAATCGATTTCCTGGAACGCTTCGCGGTCCATGAAGTCGTTGCCGACCTGGCCGATGAACAAGATCATCGGGGTCGAATCCTGGTAGGCCGTGTGCACGCCGATCGAGGCGTTGGTGGCGCCCGGGCCGCGCGTGACGAAGCAGATGCCCGGCGTGCCCGTCATTTTGCCGTAGGCCTCGGCCATGAAGGCGGCGCCGCCCTCCTGGCGGTTGATGATGAAGCGGATGTCGGAATCATGCAGGGCGTCGAGCACGTCCAGATAGCTTTCGCCGGGCACGCCGAAGGCGGTGTCCACGCCGTGGATCTTGAGCGCATCGACCAGGATCTGGCCGCCGGTGCGGGATGGTTGCGTCATGGTGGTCTGGGCCTCTATGGTGGGCGCGCGCGGCGCGCAGGGGTGGACAATATAGTATGCGCCATTCTAAGCGAGGCCATGCCATCCGGATTTTGAAATGGCGACATCAAATATCAGAATTGCTCGTGCGCCAAAGTCCGGTCCAGGTGTCGGGGAAATACGGGATCTGGCGCCGGTCGGGCGGGCCGGGGCGCCCGGCGCGCCGCGGCAGCACCGAGGCGAGTTGGCCTGGCACATGCCCAAGATCGGGCTGGTCGTCGCGCACGATGTCGCCACGGCGCAGGCAGTGGCCGGTGGTGCGGGCGCGCCTGGCCCGGCGCAAGGCTTGTGCGTAGGCGCCCGATGCTGCGCCCTGGGCCGGGTCGGGCGCTGCGCCGGCGCCGCCGCCGCGCGCATCCGAAGGGGCGGCGTCGTCCGACTGTGGGCGCGCCAGGGGCATGGGGGGATAATCCGGCAAGGGCGCGCGCACGCGGCGCAGGATGCGGCGGCGTGTGTCGGCCAGGTGCCAGCGCGGCTCGCCCGGACAGCGCAGCCACAGCTCGCGCCAGGCGTTGCGCACGCAGCCGGCCACGCCGTTGGTGAACTGGGCCGGCGACATGGGCCGGCCCTGATAGATGAGCTGGTCGCCCACGACATCGGCGTAGGCCCACTTGAGCTTGTAGCACATGCGGATGCGCGTGCCTTCGGGCAGGAACAGGCTTTTCCATTGGTAGCCGCGCACGGCCGGTGGCGCCGCCGTGGCGTTGGCGATCCAGGCCTTGACGGCGGATTCGACCACTTGCTCGGGCGTGCGATGATCGAGCTTGCACAGCAAGGCGCGCTCGAGCGCCTGGTACACATGGTGTGGCAGCTTCAAAGTCCTGTACTTAAACATGCTCGATCTCCTCGGCGCTGCGCGCTTCGATTGGGTTCGCTTGTATTGATTTGACAGCGCGGGCGCGGCCCGGTTCGGTAAAAGGCGCGGGCGTTTGCGCCCGATCGCCTGGTGCGCAGGGCAATTCGAGCACGTTTAAGTACAGGGGCTGGGCAGGGGAAGCCGCATGCCGCGCGCGTCTTGCATAGATACTTGAGTCCTCAACTAAGTGGCGATCGGGGCCGTGTTGACGTGCCCCCGCCCGCGCCGCGCCGAGTGCTGTGGTATCGACGCGACAAACGCGCACCGCAATTTTTTCCAGCGCGACAAAGCGCCATGATTGCGTCACACTCAAGCGGCCCGAGTCTGCACGCTAGCGCAATGTCCGACCCAAGGAATCGCCCAATGAAAACCAGATTGGCGCTCGTGACGGGCGTGCTGTTGCTGCCCTTGCCCGCTTGCGCCGGCATCGAACTGGGCGACTCGATCAGCATCGATGGATTCGGCACTGTCGGCATGTACCGGGCCCAGGACGGTGTCGCCGGCTACCGCGCCGACCCGACCCAGGACGTCTATTCCCGCAACAGCACGCGCTTTGACGGCGACTCCCAGCTCTCCTTGCAAGCGACGCTCAAGCCGGGCGGGCCGCTCTCGGGCGTGGTGCAACTGCTGTCCAAGCGCGATGTCGAAGGCAGCTTGCGTCCGCGCGTGGAGTGGGCCTACCTGAGCTGGGACGTGCAGCGCGACCTCAATCTCAAGTTCGGCCGCACCGTCGCGCCGATCTTCCTGATGTCCGATTACCGCAACCTGAACTACGCGCAGACCATGGTGCGCCCGCCCAGCGACGCCTACGTGGTCAATCCGATCACCCATCAGGATGGCGTGAGCGCGGCCTGGAAGCGCCGTTTCAGCCGCGGCGCGCTACTGCTCGAGGGCTTCTACGGCAAGACGTCGGTGCAGTTCGCCCAAGGCACGGTCGACTTCTCCGGCCTGTGGGGCGTGGCCGCCAAGTGGACGCAGGGCCCCTTCGTGCTGCGCGCCGGGCAGGTGCAAGCGCGGCTGGCGGTGCAGGCGCCGGCCATCTCGGCGGGCGTGGCGGCCATCGCCAGCCTGCCGGCCAGCTACTGCAGCAATTGCGCCGGGGTGGGCGAGATCACGCAACTGGAGCGCTCGGACGTCACGATCTGGACCGTGGGCGCCGTGTACGAGCGCGACGATTGGCTGGTCCATGCCGAATGGATGCGCCATTCCGGCGGCAGCATCGCGATCGGCCAGGTCGAGAGCGCGTGGCTGATGGGCGGCTACCGCATGGGCGCGTTCACGCCCTACGTGAGCGTCTCGCAGTACATGACGGGCACGCCCAATCCCGCCTTGCGGGCCGGACCGGCCGCGCCGCCCGCGGTGCGCGCCCAGCTCGACTATCTGAACGTGAGCAACCTGGCCGCCGGCAACGCCGACCGCAAGAGCGCCAGCCTGGGCTTGCGCTGGGACGTGCGCGAAAAGATGGCGCTCAAATTCCAGTTCGACCATGTGCGCGCGCGCGCGCCCCAAATCGGCACCAACGCCACCATGGTGGTCCCCACTTCCCTGCTGGGCAAGGCAAGCGGCTTCGATGGCAGCATCGAGGTGTTCACCCTCAACCTCGACTTCGCTTTCTGAGCCGCGCCATGCCCGCCTCCCCATCCCGCCGCATCGCGCCTCGCCCGTCGCGCGGTGCACTGCACTGGGCGCTGCGCTGCGCCGCGCTGTGCGCGCTGCTGGCGTGCGCGCCGCGCGCCGGCGCCGAGGTGGTGGTGATCGTGTCGGCCAAGAGCGCCATCAACACCCTCAACCGCGAGCAGGTGCGCGACATCTACCTGGGCGAGGAAAGGGAATTCCCCGGCGGCGGCGTGCCGCTTCTGACGGTGCTCAACGGCGGCGCCGCGCGCGAGGATTTTTTCGCCAAGGTGCTCGGCATGAGCCCGGCGCGTGCGCGCGGCATCTGGGCCCGCCTGATCTTCACCGGCAAGGGCACGGCGCCCAAGGAAGTGGGTGCCGACGAGATCAAGCGCCTGATCGCGGACAATCCGAACGCGATCGGGATCATCGAGCGCGACGCCCTCGACGCCAGCGTCAAGGTGGTGCTGCGGCCATGACAAGACCGAGCTCCACCGCTTGGCAAGGCTTGTGCCTGAGCTTATGCCTTGGCCTGTGCGCCCCCCTGGCGCAAGCGCGCGCTCCGCTGGTGCGCGCCTGCGCCAACCAGGCCGAGATGCCGCCCTTTACCTTTGTCGAGCGGGGCAACGGCAGGATCGACGGCAGCGCCAACGGCAAGCTTACCGGCGTCACCGTCGACATGCTTGGCAAGATCGCGCGCCAGCACGGCTGGCAGCTGTCGGTCCAGCTCATGCCCTGGCTGCGCTGCCTGGCCTTCGTGGCCGAGGGCAAATTCCAGCTCGCGCTCGACGTCGACCGCGCCGACGCCGGCGCGCTCGCCCTCAGTCGCAGCTACTTCACCGTCCACAGCATGTACTTTTACTCGAGCCGCGTGCATCCACGCGGCCTTGGCCTGCAAGCTCTGGACCAGCTCGCGCGCCACAAGATCTGCGGCTTGCTGGGTCGGCGCTTCGAAGCCTACGGCATCGACACCGACAAGGTCGACCTGGGCACCACCAGCTACGAGCAATTGATCGGCAAGCTGCACCGCGGCCGCTGCGACCTGTTCATCGAAAACCGCGAAACCCTGGCCGGCCTGTACCTGCTCAACCCCAAGCTGGCCGACATGCTCACCGACCCCACCTTGCACAGCGAACCCGTGCCCGGTTTGGCGGCGCGCGAATTGCGCATCGCCGTCGCCCCCGGCGAGGGCGCCCTGCTGCGCCAGCTCGACGAGGGCTTGGCGCGCCTGCTCGCGCAAGGCGAAGTCGACAAGCTGCTCGCCAACTACCTGCAATAGGGCGCGGCGCGGTACAATGGCGCCGTGAAGCAGGCCAGGCAGCCGCTGGCTGGCGTGTAATGCGTCGGCGGGAGGAAGGTCCGGACTCCATAGAGCAGGGTGACGGTTAACGGCCGTCCGCCGAAAGCCGAAGGCGCAAGCCCCGGTATAAGGCGAGGAATAGGGCCACAGAGACGAGCGTATTCAGTTACGGTGAAACGCGGTAACCTCCACCTGGAGCAATCCCAAATAGGCACGCGTTGAGGCGGCTCGCGGAGCGTGCGGGTAGGGAGCTTGAGCGCCGGAGCAATCCGGCGCCTAGAGGAATGGCTGTCATAGCCGGTGGGCGCAAGTTCATCGGCCGTAACAAAATCCGGCCTATCGGCCCGCTTCACACTGAATTCACACTCAATTTGCGCATGCGGTAGAACGCTTGGGGACTCCTTGATGAAGAAATTCGTTCTCGCCCTCGACCAGGGCACCACTAGTTCGCGCGCCATCTTGTTCGACCACGCGGGCCAGCCCTGCGCGACGGCGCAGCAGGAATTGACTCAATCGTTCCCCCACAGCGGCTGGGTCGAGCACGACCCCGAGGAAATCTGGCTCACCCAGCTCGCCTGCGCGCGCGCCGTGCTGCACGACGCGGGCGTGGAAGCGTCCCAGATCGTCTGCATCGGCATCGCCAACCAGCGCGAGACCACGATCGTGTGGGACCGCAAGACGGGCGTGGCGATCGCGCCGGCCATCGTGTGGCAAGACCGGCGCACCGCCGAGCATTGCGAGCGCCTGCGCGCCGAGGGCAAGGCCAAGCGCATCATTGATAACACCGGGCTCGAGCTCGATCCGTATTTTTCCGCCACCAAGCTGGCCTGGCTGCTCGAGCACGTGCCGGGCGCGCGCGCGCGGGCCGAGCGCGGCGAACTGGCCTTCGGCACCGTCGACAGCTGGCTCGCCTTCAAGCTGTGCGGCGCGCACGTGACGGACGTGTCGAACGCGGCCCGCACCATGCTCTTCAATATCCACTTGATGCGCTGGGACCAGGAGCTGTTGACCCTGTTCGACATCCCGGAAAAAATCCTGCCCCAGGTGGTCGCTTCGAGCGAGGAAGTGGGCCAGACCCACGCCGCCCTGTTCGGCCTGCCCATTCCGCTGGCCGGCATCGCGGGCGACCAGCAGGCGGCCACTTTCGGCCAGGCTTGCCACCAGAAGGGCATGGTCAAGAACACCTACGGCACCGGTTGCTTCATGCTGATGCACACCGGCAGCCACGCGCGCGCCTCCAAGAACCGCCTGCTCTCGACGGTCGGCTGGCGCGTCGATGGCAACACCGACTACCTGCTCGAGGGCAGCGTGTTCATGGGCGGGGCCACCGTGCAGTGGTTGCGCGACGGCCTGGGCATCATCAAGACGGCGCACGAGGTCGAGGCGCTCGCCGCCAGCGTGCCCGACACGGGCGACGTGTTCCTGGTGCCGGCCTTCGCCGGCCTGGGCGCGCCGCACTGGGACCCGTACGCGCGCGGCACCCTGCTGGGCATGAGCCGCGGCACCACCGGCGCCCACATCGCGCGCGCCGCCATCGAGGCGATCGCCTACCAGAGCGCCGAGCTGTTGGCGGCCATGCAAAAGGACGCGGCCGGCTACCCGGTGTCCGAAGTGCGCGCCGACGGCGGCGCCGCCCGCAACGACTTGCTGATGCAATTCCAGGCCGACCTGTTGGGGGTGCCGGTGGTGCGTCCGCAAGTGCTGGAGACGACCGCCCTGGGCGCGGCCTACCTGGCCGGCCTGGCGATGGGCTTTTGGGAGTCGAGCGAGCAGATCGCCGCCCAGTGGCGCGCCGAGCGCGTGTTCGAGCCGGCCATCAGCGCCGACGCGCGCGCCGCAAAGATGGCGCGCTGGGGCCAGGCGGTGGCGCGCTCGAAGGGCTGGGCCCAGAGCGCCTAGCTGTGCAAAACACGATCCTGATCGTCGAGGACGAAACAGCCATCGCCGACGCCATCGCCTACGCCTTGCGCACCGACGGTTTCGTGGCGCGCCGCGTGGCGCTGGGCGCGCTGGCGCTGGCGGCGTTGCGCCCGGACGCGCCGCGGCAGGACGGCGAGAGCGCACCCGAGCTGGTGGTGCTCGACGTCGGCCTGCCCGACATGAACGGTTTCGAGGTGTGCCGCCAGTTGCGCCAATTCTCCAACGTCCCCGTTATTTTCCTGACCGCGCGCAGCGACGAGGTCGACCGCATCGTGGGCTTGGAGATCGGGGCCGACGACTATGTGGTCAAGCCGTTCTCGCCGCGCGAACTGGTGGCGCGCGTGCGCGTGATCCTGCGCCGCGCGGCGGTGGCCGCCACCGCGCCCGCCTACCTGACGTCGACACCGGCGCCGCCCAGCGCACCGCGTTTCGCCCTGTTCGCCGAGCAGGCGCGCATCGCCTATCGCGGCCGCGCGCTCGACTTGACGCGCTACGAATACCTGCTGCTCAAGACCTTGATCGAGCATCCCGGCCACGTGCTCTCGCGCGCCCAACTGATGGACCGGGTCTGGCGCGACGCTCCCGACACGCTCGAGCGCACCGTCGACGCCCACGTCAAGTCGCTGCGCGCCAAGCTGCGCGCGGCCGCGCCGGGCCCGGATGAGGGAGGCGACGAGCCCATCGTCACCCACCGCGGCATGGGCTACAGCCTGGCGCTGGCATGACACTGGCACCCGCTAGCGGGCCCTGGTGGCTGCGCGCGGGCATCGGCCTGCGCATCTTGCTCGGTTACTTCCTCATCGTCGGCCTGGCCGCCTGGTTCTTGCTGGCCGTGTTCGTGCAAGAGGTCAAGCCCGGGGTGCGCTCGACCCTGGAAGACACGCTGGCCGACACCGCCGGCCTGTTGGCGACGCTGGTGGCCGACGATCTGCGCGACGGCAAGCTCGACGCCTCCGGCTTCGCGCGCGCCACCCGCGCCGCGCCGGCGCGCCGCCTGGACGCGCGCATCAATGGCAGCCCCAAGACCACGCTCGACTTGCGCGTCACCCTGACCGACGCGCGCGGCATCGTGCTGTTCGATTCGAGCGGGCGCGACACCGGGCGCGATTACTCGCGCTGGAACGACGTCTACCTGACTTTGCAGGGCAAGTACGGGGCGCGCAGCACGCGCGCCGACCCGCAGGACGACGCCAGCAGCGTCATGCACGTGGCCGCGCCCGTGATGGATGGTGCGCGCCTGATCGGCGTCTTGACCGTCTCCAAGCCGGTATCGACGGTGCAGCCCTTCGTCGAGCGCAGCCAGAAAAAAATCCTGCGCCGCGGCGCCGTCCTGCTGCTCGCCTCGCTCTTGATCGGGATCGCCTTCGCCGCCTGGTTGACGCTGGCCCTGCGCAAGCTCACGCGTTACGCGGCCGAAGTCGAGGCCGGCAACAAGACCAGCTTGCCCGAGCTGGGCGACAATGAAATCGGCGCCCTGGCGCGCGCCCTCGAAGCGATGCGCGACAAACTCGAAGGCAAGCAGTACGTCGAGGAGTTGATGCACACCCTGGCGCACGAATTGAAAAGTCCGATCGCCGCCATCCAGGGCGCGGCCGAGCTGCTGCAGGAACAGCTGCCCGCGCCCATGCCCGAAGCCGAGCGGCGCCGCTTCCTGGCCACCATCCTCGAGCAGAACGCGCGCCAGCGCCAGTTGATCGACAAATTGCTGGCGCTGGTGCGGGTCGAGCAGCAGCAGCGCCTGGGCGCGCCCGAGCTGGTCGAGGCGCGCGCCTGGATCGCGCTAGTGGCGCAGGATTGCGCCAGCGCCCTGGCGCGCCGCGCGCTCACCCTCGAGAGCGACATCGAAGAGGCGCGCGTCGAGGGCGACGCCCTGCTGCTGCGCCAGGCGCTTTGCAACCTGCTCGACAACGCGATCGCCTTCGCGGCGCCCGGCGGCACCATCAGCGTGAGCGCGCGCCGCCGCCACGACCGCCTGGAGCTGGCCGTGCGCGACCATGGCCCCGGCATCCCCGATTACGCCGCGGCGCGCCTGTTCGAGCGCTTCTATTCGCTGGCGCGCCCGGACGCCGAGCGCAGCAGCGGCCTGGGCTTGCCCTTCGTGCGCGAAGTCATGCTGCTCCACAAAGGCACGGTCACGCTGGCCAACGCCGAAGGCGGCGGCTGCCGCGCCACCCTGATCCTTCCGCTCGCCGAACAAAAAGAACAAAAAGGGGACAGACCCCTGTTTTGAGGCAACA
>JAZKBP010000036.1:0-14732 GCA_040388555.1 Pseudomonadota bacterium | reverse complement strand
TCGACCGCAAGGCGCTGCCAGCGCCCGACCAGGGCGCGCTGATCGTGCGTCAATACGTGGCGCCGCAAGGCCAATTCGAAGAAGCGATCGGCGCCATCTGGTGCGCGCTGCTTGGCCTGGAGCGGGTGGGACGCGAAGACGACTTCTTCGCGCTGGGCGGCCATTCCCTGCTGGCGGTGCAATTGGCGGCTCGCATGCGCGAGCAACTCGGTGTCGAGCCGCCTCTGGGCGCCTTGTTCGACAATCCGACCTTGGCCGGTTTTGCGCGCGTCGCGGGCGGCGCCCGCCGCACCGCCATGGCATCGATCGCGCCGGCCGCGCGTGATGGCGCGCTGCCCTTGTCCTTTGCGCAGGAGCGCCTGTGGTTCCTCGATCAGCTCGACCATGCGGCGGGCGTGGCCTACCACATGCCAGCCGCGCTGCGCTTGAAGGGTACGCTCGACAAGCCGGCCCTGCGTGAGGCGCTGGACCGGATCGTGGCGCGCCATGAAGTGCTGCGCACCCGCTTTGGTAGCGCCAAGGGCGAAGCGGTACAGCTCATCGCCGACGCGGACTGCGGTTTCGAGCTTGGCGAGCGCGACCTTGGCGACCTGTCAGGGCATGAGCGTGAAAACGCGGTCAGCATGGCCGGCACCGATGAGGCCTTGCGGCCTTTCGATCTGGCGGCCGGGCCGCTGGTACGGGGCCAGCTGCTGCGCCTTGGCGACGACGAGCATATCCTGCTGGTGACCCAGCATCACATCATTTCCGATGCCTGGTCGATCGGCATCCTGGTGCGCGAACTGAGCACCTTGTATGGCGCTTTCAGCCAGGGGCGCTCCGATCCTTTGCTGCCTTTGCCTATCCAATACGCCGATTTCGCGTTGTGGCAGCGCGGTGCGCTGCAAGGTGAAACGCTGGCGGCGCAGAGCGCATTCTGGAAGGCCCAGCTCGACGGCGCTCCGGCCCTGCTCGAGCTGCCCACCGACCGCGCGCGTCCGGCCCTGCAATCGCATGAAGGCGCATCCATCGATTTCACCTTGCCGTCCGAACTGAGCACGCGCTTGCGCGCGCTGGGCCAAGGAAAGGGCGCGACGCTGTTCATGACCTTGCTGAGCGCTTGGGCAGCGCTGCTCTCGCGCATGTCGGGGCAACAGGACGTGGTGATCGGCACTCCGGTGGCCAATCGCCGCCGGGCCGAGCTCGAAGGCTTGATCGGCTTCTTCGTCAATACCCTGGCGCTGCGGGTGCGCGTGGATGAAACGATGGATGTGGCGCAGTTGCTGGCGCAAGTCAAGGCCACCAGCGTGGCGGCCTTCGACCACCAGGACCTGCCGTTCGAGCAGGTGGTCGACGCTGTGCAGCCGACGCGCAGCACCAGCCACACGCCGCTGTTCCAGGTGCTGTTCAGCATGGACAATACGCCGGCCGGCAGCGTTCTACATTTGCCGGGCCTTTGCATCAGCGAGATCGAGCAGGCTACGACGAGCTCACAGTTTGACCTGGTGCTGGCGATGAGCGAAACCGGCGACACGCTTTCGGCGCGCCTGAGCTACGCCACCGCCCTGTTCGACGCCGACACGGTGGCGCGCCTGGCGGGCCATTTCCAGACGCTGCTGGCGGGCATGGCGGACGACGAAAGCCGCCTGGTGCTTGACCTGCCCATGCTGTCGCCGGCCGAGCGCGTGCAGCTGCTCGAGACCTTCAACGATACGGCTGTTGGCTATGCGGGCGAGCTGCTGATGCACCAATTGTTCGAGGCGCAGGCCGCATCGAGCCCGGACGCGATCGCGCTCGAGTTCGAACAGCACAAGCTGAGCTATCGCGAATTGAACCGGCGCGCCAACCAGCTCGCGCACCACTTGCTGGCGCTGGGTGTCAAGCCGGATCAATGCGTCGCCATCTGCATCGACCGCAGCTTGGAGATGGTGGTTGCCCTGCTCGCGGTGCTCAAGGCGGGGGCCGCCTACGTTCCGCTCGATCCTGCCTACCCGGCCGAACGCCTGGCCTTCATGCTGGGCGACTGCGCGCCGGTGGCCATGCTCACGCTGGACAGCCAGGCGGGACGCCCACTCACCACGGCGCCATTGGTGCTGCTCGATGCCGACGCCGAGCGCATTGGCGCGCAAAGCGAACACAATCCCGATGTTGGCGCGCTCGGACTGAGCAGTGAGCACCTCGCTTACGTCATTTACACCTCGGGTTCGACTGGCCAACCGAAGGGCGTCATGAACCATCATGCCGGCTTGCGCAATCTGGTGCGTACCCAGATCGGCACCTATGGCATCGGGCCGGACAGCCGCGTACTGCAGTTCGTCTCGCTCAGTTTCGACGTCTGCGTGTCGGAGATCTCGGTCGCCTTGTGCAGCGGCGCATGCCTGGTGGTGGCGCGCGCAGCGGCCCTGCTGCCCGGACCTGAGCTGCTGGCCACGCTCGATGACTACCGTATCACCCACGTCAGTCTGCCGGCAGCCGCGTTGGCTGCACTGCCGTCGCAAGCGCGCCTTGGCCACGTCGAGGCCCTGATCGTTGGCGGCGAAGCATTGCCGCCGGCGCTAGCCCGCCACTGGTCGGCCCAATGCAAGGTCTTCAACGCCTATGGACCGACCGAGGCGACCGTATGCACGCTGAACTACGAGTACCGGGAACGCCAGCTCGCCAGCGTGCCGATCGGACGCCCGATGGCCAACACGCGCGTCTACATCCTCGATGGCCGCGGCCAACCGGTGCCGCTTGGCGTGACCGGGGAAATCTACCTGGGCGGGGTCCAGGTGGCGCGCGGTTACCTGAACCGCCCGCAGCTGAGCGTGGAACGCTTCGTGCCGGACCGCTTTGATGGCGGTGAAGGTGCTCGCCTGTACCGCACGGGCGATCTTGGACGCTGGATGGCCGATGGCAACGTCGTCTACGTCGGACGCAACGACACGCAAGTGAAGATCCGCGGCTTTCGCATCGAACTTGGCGAGATCGAGGCGCGCTTGGCGGCCTGCGACGGCGTGCGCGAAGCCTTGGTGCTGGCGCGGGCCGACGCCGACGGCGACAAGCGTCTGGTCGCCTATGTGGTGGCGCAGGACGGTGCGCAGCCAACGGCGGAGAGCTTGCGCGCGGCCTTGGCGCAGGGCTTGGCCGAACACATGGTGCCAAGCGCTTACGTGGTGTGCGAGAAATTCCCGCTCACGCCGAACGGCAAGCTTGACCACGAAGCGCTGCCAGCGCCGGCGCGCGCCGTGGGGCGCTCGTATGTGGCGCCGCGCAGCGCTGTCGAAGAGACCATCTGCGCGATTTGGGCCGCGCTGCTCAAGACCGACCAGGTTGGGGTGAACGACAACTTCTTTGAACTCGGTGGCCATTCCTTGTTGCTGGTGAAGCTGCACAGCGCGATGGACGCGCAGTTCCCTGGGCGCTTGGCGATTTCCGACTACTTCAAGTACACCAGCATCGCCCAATTGGCCGAGCTGCTCGAGCAGGCGCCGCAGGCGGCGCTTGCTTCGGCCGACGCGCAGCGCGATGAAGCACGCAGGAGCCGTCAGGCTAATTTGCAGGAAAACCGCGTACGGCGCGCCGCACGCCAGCAGACAGGTGGATAAGACAATGAACGAACAGGAGAACAGCATGGATCTCGACGACGCCAATTCGGTTGCCATCATTGGACTGAGCGGACGCTTCCCGGACGCGAACAATATCGACCAGTTCTGGCGCAATTTGCGCGATGGCGTCGACTCCGTGCATGTGGTAAGCGACGAAGAACTGGCCGCCGCTGGTGTCGACAGCGCCACCATCGCGGACAAGAACTACGTCAAGGCCAGTTCGATGTTGACTGGTTTCGAGATGTTCGACGCCGAGTTCTTTGGCATGGCGGCGCGCGAAGCGGAGATCATGGATCCGCAGCAGCGTCTATTCCTCGAATGTTCCTGGGAGGCGCTCGAGCATGCCGGCTACAGCCCGCGCACCTATGCCGGGGCGATCGGCGTGTACGCGGGCAGCTCGATCAGCACCTACTTGTTCGAGAACATCGTAACCAATCCGCATATTGTCGCCGCTTACGGCGCGCGCCCGATCATGGTGGTCAACGACAAGGACTTCCTGTGCGGACGCGTGGCTTACGAGCTCAATCTGCGCGGTCCCGCCGTGGCGGTGCAAACGGCCTGTTCGACCTCCTTAGTCGCGGTGCACATGGCTTGCCAGAGCATCTTGAACGGCGAATGCGACATGGCGCTCGCCGGCGGCGTGACTGTATCGAGCCTGGTCAAGACCGGTTATATGTACGCCGAAGGTGGCCTCAATTCGCGCGACGGTCACTGCCGTGCGTTCGACGCGGCGGCGACCGGGATCGTTAATGGCAACGGGGTAGGCATCGTGGTACTCAAAAGCCTGGCCGCCGCACGGCGTGACGGCGACACCGTGCATGCGATCGTGCGCGGCTCTGCCATCAACAACGACGGCCGCGGAAAGCTCAGCTTTGCCGCGCCGAGCGTGAACGGCCAGGCGGACGTGATCGCGGACGCGCACGCGGCCGCCGGCGTCGACCCGCGCTCGATCTCCTACATTGAGGCGCACGGTACCGGCACGCTGGTGGGTGATCCGATCGAAGTGGGCGCACTCAAGCAAGCGTTCGGCGCGGCCACCTCGGCCACCCAGTTCTGCGCACTCGGTTCGCTCAAGAGCAATATGGGTCACCTCGATTCGGCCGCCGGCGTCGCCGGCCTGATCAAGACCGTGCTCTCGCTCAAGCACAAACAAATCCCGGCCAGCCTGCATTGCACATCGCCCAATCCACTGATTGATTTTGCCAACAGCCCGTTTTTTGTCAACACCGCGCTGCGCGACTGGCCGAGCGGCGCGCAGGCGCGCCGTGCGGGTGTGAGCTCCTTCGGCGTCGGCGGCACCAACGCCCACGTCGTGCTGGAAGAAGCAATGCCAGTGGCGCCATCGGCGTGCGCGGCCGCGGCCCAGGTGCTGCTGCTGTCGGCGCGCAGCGCCGCGGCGCTGGACGAAGCGGGCGCCAAGCTGGCCGCCTTCCTGGAGGAGAACCCCGATACGAACCTGGCCGATGCGGCCCACACGCTGCAGTGCGGACGCGAGCAATTTAACCATCGGCGCGCGGTGGCCTGCACCAATGTGGCCAGCGCGCTGGCCCAGCTGCGCGCACCGGCGGCCGGCATGGCGCTGTCGCCCGCCGCCATGAGCGCCAACGCTCCCGTGGTATTCATGTTCCCCGGCGGCGGCACTCAGTATGTGAACATGGGGCGCAGCTTGTACCAGGACGCCCCGGTGTTTCGCGCCGTGATCGACGAGTGCGCCGCGATCCTCGCACCGATCCTGGGTGTGGATGTGCGCACGGTCTTGTTCCCGGAGCAGACCGGCGACTGCGCGCTCGAGCAAATGCCGCTCGCGCTGCCAGCCCTGTTCTCGGTCGAGTATGCGCTGGCGCGCCAGTTCGGCGCCTGGGGCGTGCATCCCGCCGCGATGGTCGGGCACAGCCTGGGCGAGTATGTCGCGGCGTGCTGCGCCGGCGTGTTTTCGCTGGCCGACGCGCTCAAGGTGGTCGCCGCGCGCGGCCGCCTGATCGCAACGCTGCCGGGCGCGAACATGGTCGCGGTGCTGGCACCGGCGGCACAAATGGCGGAGCGTCTGGGCGACGGCATGTGGCTCGCCTGCGTCAATTCGGCCCAATCGTGCACCATCGCAGCGACCCCGCAGGCGAGCGCCGAACTGGCGCGCCAATTGACGGCGGACGGCATCGAGTTCCAGTTGCTGAGCAACTGGCCGGGCTCGCACTCCGGCCTGATGGAACCCATTCTCGAGCAGTTCCGCGCCGTTCTCGCCGGTGTCGCCTTGAGCAGTCCGCGCGTGCCCTATTTGTCGAACCTGAGCGGCACGTGGGTGACCCAGGCCCAGGCCTGCGATCCCGAGTACTGGGTGGCGCACCTGCGCCACACGGTGCGCTTTGCCGACTGCGTCGCTGAGCTGCTCAAGAAGCCAGAGTGCGTCTTCCTCGAAATCGGCCCAGGCACCACCTTGACCAATCTTCTGCGGCGCGACATCCCGCCAGGGCAGGTGGTGGCGGCGCTGAGCACCATACCACGCCGCGACAGCGGCGCCTGCAGCACGCAGGCGGTCTTGCACGCTTTGGGCCAGCTTTGGACGAATGGCTGCGCGATCGATTGGAACGCCTTTCACGGCCACCAGCAGCGCCGCCGCATCGCGCTGCCGACCTATGCGTTCCAAAAGAAGCGCTATTGGATCGCGGCCGGCGCGCAGGCTGGCGCCGCGGCGTCGCAGGCGGCGCCGCTTGGCGAGCTTCAGACCTATGGCGCGCTCGACCAGCAATGCACGGACGCGCCGCGCGCACCAAGCCACGGGCATGCCCGTCCGGCGCTGCCGACTCCATTCGTGGCCGCTTCATCGCCGGCCCAGCAGACCCTGTGCGAAATCTGGAAAAGTATTCTTGGCTTCGACCAGGTCGGCGTGCATGACGACTTTTTCGCGCTCGGCGGCACTTCGCTGATCGCGATCCAGCTGGGCTGCAGGATCCGTTCCGCGTTCAGCGTGGAGATCCCTTTGCGCACCCTGTTTAGCGCATCGACGGTGGCGGCCCAAGCCGAGGCAGTCGCGCAAGCGCGCGGCGGTGCCGCATCGGTGTGCCAGATTGCGCCGCGCGCCGCCGGTGCCATCGCCGCGCCATCGTTCGCGCAGCAGCGCCTGCTGTTCATCGACCAGCTCGATGCGGGCGCCAGCGCCGCCTACCACATCTCGAAGGCGCTGCGCATCGAGGGCGACTTGGACCAGGCCGCCCTGCGCGCCGCGCTCGACCGGATCGTGGCGCGCCACGAGAACCTGCGCACCAGTTTTCCCGTCGTCGACGGGGCCGCGCGCCAGCATATCGCCGCGCCGGACTGCGGCTTCGCGCTGAACATGCATGATCTGCGCCACCTTCCCGGCAATGAGCAGCAATCGGCGCTGCAGATGGCGATCGTCGACGAAGGCTGCCAACCGTTCGACTTGGCCGATGGTCCATTGATACGCGCGAGCCTGTTGCGATTGGGCGAACAAGAGCATGTGTTGTTGATCACCCAGCACCACATCGTGTCCGACGGCTGGTCACTCGGCGTGCTGGTGCGTGAGTTGAACACGCTGTACGCCGCGTTCAGCCAAGGACAGAGCGATCCGCTGGCGCCGCTGGCGCTGCAATACGCCGATTACGCGCTGTGGCAGCGCAACTGGCTGCAGGGCCAGGTGTTGGATGCCCATACGGCATATTGGAAGGAACAGTTGGGAGGCGCTCCGGCTTTGTTGACGCTGCCGACAGACCGGGCGCGCCCCGCCATGCAAAGCTATGTCGGCGCCCACCACGAGATGGCGCTGCCGCCCGCCTTGTGCGCCGGCTTGCGCGCGCTGAGCCAGCGCCACGGCACCACGATGTTCATGACCTTGCTCGCGGGATGGGCGCTTCTGCTTTCCCGTATGGCCGGTCAGCAGGACGTGGTGGTCGGTTCGCCCGTCGCGAATCGCCAGCGCACCGAGCTCGAAGACATGACGGGCTTTTTCGTCAATACGCTGGCGTTCCGGGTTCAACTGGACACGGACTTGAACGTGGCGCAGTTGCTGGCCCAGGTCAAGTCGGTCACGCTCGGCGCCTACGAGCACCAGGACCTGCCATTCGACCAGGTGGTGGACGCGCTCGAGCCGGTGCGCAGCACCAGCTACGGCCCGCTGTTCCAGGCCATGATCAACGTGCACAACACTCCTGGCGACAGCGCCTTGGCGGCCTCCGGCTTGCGTTTCAGCCCGGTCGAGACACTCGAGAACACGGTCCAGTGCGATTTGGTCCTGTCGCTTTCGATCGACGCGCATAGCATCGCCGGCTCCCTCAATTACGCGTGCGAGCTGTTCGATGCGCCAACGGTGGCGCGCATGTCGGCCCACCTCGCGACCGTCTTCGAGGCGATGGTGGCAGACGACCAGCAGCGCCTTGCCCTGCTGCCCCTGTTGGATGCGCAGCAGCGTGCGCAAGTGCTGTTCGGTTTTAACGACAACGGCGCCGACATGCCGCGCCAGGCCCTGGTGCATGAGCTGTTCGAGCAACGCGCATTGGATCAGGCGGACGAGGTGGCGCTCGCGTCTGACGGCGCGCAAGTGGGCTTCGATCAGTTGAACCGGCGCGCCAACCAGCTTGCGCATCATCTGCGCGCGCTTGGCATGAAGCCCGACGACCGGGTCGGTATTTGCCTTGAGCGGGGTATCGACATGGTGGTCGCGATGCTCGCCATCCTGAAGGCGGGCGGCTGCTATGTGCCGCTCGATCCCGCTTGCCCGCCCGAACGTTTCACCTACATCCTCGGCGACAGCGCGCCGGTGGCCCTGGTCACGCGCGCCGAGCTGGCCGCAGCCATGGCGGTGCCGGCGCTGCCGCTGGTGCTGGTCGACGCCGATGCCGAGGCGATCGGCGCTTGCAGCGACGGCAATCCAGACCGGCTGGCCGCGCTCGATGCGAACAGTCTGGCCTATGTCATCTACACCTCGGGCTCGACTGGCCAGCCCAAGGGCGTGATGGTCGAGCATCGCAACGTCGTCAACCTGGCATTGAACCAGGCCGTCATTGCGGTGCGGCGTGGTGAGCGCATCGCGCACGGCGCCAGCCCTGCGTTCGACGCCGCCACATGGGAAATCTGGGGCGCGCTGCTGTGCGGCGCGCAAGTGGTGATCGTGGCGCCAGCGACCATGCTCGACCCGGCGCTGCTGCGCAAGAAGCTGGTCGACAGCGGCGTGAGCGGCATGTTCCTCACCTCGGCCTTGCTCAACCAGTTCGCCGGCCTCATGCCCGAGATCATGTCGAGCTTGAAGTACGTGCTGTTCGGCGGCGAAAAGCTCGACCTCACCCGCTTGCTGGCCGCGATGGGCCAGTGCGGCCCGCAAACCCTGGTCCACTGCTACGGTCCAACCGAAACGACGACCTTCAGCACCAGCTACACGGTGCCTAAGGGCTTGCCCGCGGACGCCAATTCGCTGCCGATCGGGCGTGCGCTCGCCAATGCCCAGGTGTACGTCCTGGACGCGCAGCTGCAGCCGGTACCGGTTGGCGTGACCGGCGAGATCTATATCGGGGGCGCCGGCGTTGGCCGCGGCTACCTGAACCAGGAGGCGATGACGGCGGAGCGCTTTGTCGCCGATCCGTTTAGCGCCATCCAGGGCGCCCGCATGTACAAGAGCGGCGACCTGGGGCGGTGGCTGGCCGACGGCAATATCGACTATGTCGGGCGCAACGACTTCCAGGTCAAGATCCGCGGCTTTCGCATCGAGCTGGGTGAAATCGAGACCAATCTGGCCGCTTGCGCCGGGGTGCGCGAGGCGGTGGTGCTTGCGCGCGCGGGCGCCAACGGCGACAAGCAGCTGGTGGCCTATGTGCGCGCCGAGCTCGGCGCGACGCTGGACGCGGCACACCTGCGGGCCCAGCTCGGAACCATCCTGCCCGAGTACATGGTGCCCGGGGCTTTTGTGATGATGGATGAATTTCCACTCACTTTCAACGGCAAGATCGACCGCGAGGCGCTGCCGGCACCGGATGGCGCGGCGCTGGCGCATCGCCAATACGAGGCGCCGCAGGGCGAAATCGAATTGGCGCTCGCGGCCATCTGGTGCGAGCTGCTCGTGCTCGACAAGGTCGGACGGAACGACCATTTCTTCGAGCTTGGCGGACATTCGCTGATGGTGAGCCAGTTCGTGGCGCGCGTGCGCGACACGCTGGGCGCGACGATCGCGCTGGTGACGGTGTTCCAGCGGCCGACGATCGCGCTGTTGGCCGAGACTGTCGTGCTGGCGGAGCTCGAGCGCTTCAGTCAGGAGGAGGCCAACGCCCTGGCACTCGACATCGAGAACATGACGGACGAGGAAGTGGAACGGATGCTCGCCCAAGAACACGCGCTGCTGACCCAGGCTTGACCCTTTAAGTGTAACTAATTTTCGAGACGCCATGACACCTTCTACTATCGACCTCAATGCACGCAAGCGCGAATTGCTGATGATGCGTTTAAAGCGTGGCAGCGCAGCCGCCGCACCAGCGCCGGCCACGCAGCCTTTGCCTAAAGCCGACCGCGCCAGCGCATTGCCTTTGTCGTTCGCCCAGCAGCGCCTGTGGTTTCTCGATCAGCTCGACAGCGCGGCGAGCGTCGCCTACAACCTGCCCGGCGCCTTGCGTTTGAGCGGACGTCTGGACAAGGCGGCGCTGCAGGCGGCGCTCGACCGCATCGTGGCGCGCCACGAAAATCTGCGTACCACCTTCGTGAACGTCGACGGCGATCCAGTCCAGCGCATCGGGGCGCCCGATAGCGCCTTTCCGTTCGAGCAGCAAGACTTGGGAGAACTAACCGGCGCGCGCCAGGAGGAAGCGCTCGCGCGCTTGTGCGCCGCAGAAGTGGCCCGTCCATTTTCGCTTTCGGATGGTCCGCTGGTGCGCGCGCGCCTGCTGCGTTTGCGCGATGACGAGCATATCTTGCTGGTCACTCAGCATCACATCATCTCGGACGGCTGGTCGATCGGCGTGATGGTGCGCGAGTTGAGCGCCTTGTATGGCGCTTTCGTCCAAGGCTTGCCCGATCCTTTGCCGCCGCTGTCGCTCCAGTACGCCGATTACGCGGCTTGGCAGCGCACATGGCTGCAAGGCGAGGTACTGCGGGCCCAGGTCGATTTCTGGAAAAGCCACCTGACCGGCGCGCCCGCGCTGCTGGCCGTCCCGACCGACCGGCCACGCCCGGCGGTGCAGGGCTACGCCGGCGCAAGCCTGGCATTGTCGCTGCCGGCGCACTTGACCGCCGGCCTGCGTGCGCTGAGCGCGCGTCATGGCGCCACCTTGTTCATGACCATGATGGCTGGCTGGACAGCGCTATTGGCGCGCATGTCTGGGCAACAGGATGTGGTGGTCGGCACGCCGGTGGCCAACCGCCAGCGCACCGAAATGGAAGCGATGATCGGCTTCTTCGTCAATACGCTGGCGCTGCGGGTGCAGATGGCGGATGACCCGACCGTCGCGCAACTGCTGGCCCAGGTAAAGGCCAGTATGCTCGGCGCCTACCAGCACCAGGATTTGCCGTTCGAGCAGATCGTCGAATTGCTGCAACCGGCGCGCAGCATGAGCTACAGTCCGGTATTCCAGGTCATGCTCAGCATGAGCAACACGCCAGGCGGCGGTGCGCTGGTGCTGCCGGGCTTGACGCTGGGCGCGGTCGAACAGACCAACACGACGACCCAGTTTGACCTGAGCCTGATGCTGACGGACGCTGGTGACCATATCGTCGGCAACCTCAGTTACGCCACCGCGCTGTTTGACGCGGGCAGCATGGAACGCCTGCTGACCCACTTCCAGGTGCTGCTTGAAGGGATGGTCGCGCATGAAGGCGCGCGCCTGGGCGAGTTACCCCTGTTGAGCATGGAGCAGCGCAACTGCGTGCTCGCGCAGTTCAACGACACGGCCGCCGCCATGCCCTATCACCACTTGATCCACCAGTTGTTCGAGGTGCAGGCGGCGCGCCGTCCGGACGCCATCGCGCTGTCCTTCGAAGGCCAGGATCTGAGCTACGCCGACCTCAATGGCCAGGCGAATCGGGTGGCGCACGCGCTGCTGGCGATGGGCGTGAAACCCAACGAGCGGGTGGCAATCTGCGTCGAACGGGGCCCGCGCATGCTCGCCGGCCTGCTTGGCATCATGAAGGCCGGCGCCGGCTATGTGCCGCTCGATCCGGGCTTTCCGGCCGAACGGCTGGCCTATATGCTGTCCGATTGCGCGCCGGCGGCGCTGCTGAGCGAAGCGGCCTTGCTGGACGACGCCGCGCTGGCAAAAGCGCTGCAAGCGCCGGGCGTGGCGCGCCTGCTGCTCGACCGCGACGCGTTGGGCCATCTGCCACTGAGCAATCCAGAGGTGCCGGGCTTGGATGGGAATAGTCTCGCCTATGTCATTTACACCTCCGGTTCGACCGGCCTGCCCAAGGGCGTGATGGTCGAGCATGGCTCGGTGGCGAACTTCCTGGCCTCGATGTCGCGCGCGCCGGGCATCGCGGCGCACGATGCGCTGCTGGCGGTGACGACGCTGTCGTTCGACATCGCAGGCCTGGAGCTGTACCTGCCCTTGATGAACGGCGCGCGCATCGTGCTGGCCAGCCGCGCGACGGCGAGCGACGCAAGCTTGCTGGCGCGCGAGATCGCCACGTCGGGCGCGACCATCATGCAGGCGACCCCGGCAACCTGGCGCATGCTGCTGGCCGGCGGCTGGAGCGGCGCGCCCGGACTCAAGATCCTGTGCGGCGGCGAAGCCTTGCCGGCCGACCTGGCCGCGCGCCTGCTCGGCTGCGCGCGCGCGCTGTGGAACGTGTATGGCCCCACCGAGACCACCATCTGGTCGACCTGCCGCCAGGTGACGGACATGGCCGAGTCGATCGGGCGTCCGATCGCCAATACCCAGGTGTATATCCTCGACAGCCGGCTGCAACCGGTGCCGCTGGGCGCGAGCGGCGAGATCCACATCGGCGGCGCCGGCGTGGCGCGCGGCTACCTGAACCGTCCGGAACTGACGGCTGAGCGCTTCCTGGCCGATCCCTTCGCCGGCGCGCCAGACGCGCGCATGTACAAGACGGGTGACGTCGGCCGCTGGCTGGCCAATGGCGAGATCGAATACCAGGGCCGCAACGACTTCCAGGTGAAGGTGCGGGGCTTTCGCATCGAGCTTGGCGAGATCGAGGCGCGCCTGGCCGCCTGCGCCGGCGTGCGCGAAGCGGTGGTGATGGCGCGCGCCGACAACGCGGCCGATCCGGCCGACCTGCGTCTGGTGGCCTATCTGCTCGCGCAGGAAGGTTGCACGCTGGAGGCGGCGACGCTGCGCGCGGCCTTGCTCGAACATCTGGCCGACTACATGGTGCCGTCGGCCTATGTGATGCTCGACGCCTTCCCGCTCACGCCCAACAACAAGATCGACCGCAAGGCGCTGCCGGCGCCCGACCAGGGCGCCGTGATCCAGCGCGCCTACGCCGCACCCGAGGGCGCGGCGGAAGCGGCCATCGCCGCCGTTTGGCAGGACCTGCTCGGTGTGGCGCAGGTCGGACGGGACGACAACTTCTTCGAACTGGGCGGCCATTCCTTGATGATCGTGAAAATGGTCGCGAGCCTGCGCGAGCGCGGCGTGCATACCAATCTGCGCCAGGTGTTTGGCGCCCCGACCGTGGCCGCCTTGGCGCGCGTGTCCGACGGCGGCGTCGCCGCGCCGGCACCAAGCTTAGCGCCGCCGAACCTGATCGGGGCCGGCTGCACCCATATCACTCCGCAGATGCTGCCCTTGGTGAAGCTGAGCCAGGTCGAAATCGACACCGCCTGCGCCACCGTCGCGCTGGGCGTGGCGAATGTCCAGGACATCTATCCGCTTGCGCCGCTACAGGGCGGCATCTTGTTCCATCACTTGACGGGCGAGGGCGCCGATCCATACCTGATGCGTTCGGTGATGAGCTTTGCCAGCGCCATCGAGCTTGAACGCTTCCTGGACGCCCTGCAGCGCGTCATCGACCGCCACGACATCTTGCGCAGCGCTGTGCTGTGGAAGGGACTGGGAACGCCGGTTCAGCTGGTGTATAGGAAGGCCGTGATGGAGCGCGAGGTGGTGGCCGTGCAAGGCGGCGCGCAGGCGCTCGACGCGCTGCTTGCGCACGCCGATCCGCTGCGCTACACAATGGACCTGCAACGCGCACCCCTGCTGGCCGCTTGCGTAGCGCTAGACGCCGCGAGCGGTGAGTGGCACCTGGCGCTGATGCACCATCACCTGGTGTGCGACCATGTGACGCTTGGATTTATCAGCGCCGAGATCATGGCTTTCCTGCAGGGGCAAGGAGAGGCGCTGCCGGCGCCCCAGCCGTATCGCAATTTCGTCGCCCATGCCTTGGGCGCGGACAGCAGCGCGCACCAGGCCTATTTCCGTGCCTTGTTGGCCGATATCGATGCGCCGACGGCGCCTTTCGGTCTGCCCGCAACTGGCGGCGCTGGCCGCGAGAGCTCGGCCCGGCTCGAGCTCGATAGAGAACTGGGCGAGCGCGTGCGTGACAGCGCGCGCCGCCACGGCGTCACGCCTGCAGTGCTGTTCCATGCCGCCTGGGCCCAGGTGGCGGGGCAGTGCAGCGGGCGCGATGACGTCGTCTTTGGCACGGTGCTGTCGGGCCGCATGCAGGGCGGCGAGGCCGGCCAGATTCTCGGCATGTTCGTCAATACTCTGCCGCTGCGCTTTTCGCTGGCCAATGCCAGCGCGCGCGACGTCGTGACGGAGGCCCACCGCCAGCTGGGCGAATTGATGGTGCACGAACACGCCTCACTCGCGCTGGCACAGCGCTGCAGCGCGGTGGCGGCACCCGCGCCCCTATTTACCAGCCTGCTCAACTATCGCAACGGCGGCGGCGACGCTGACGCGGCGCCTGTGGGTGAGAGCCAAGCCATGCTGGGCATGCGCAGTCATTCGGCCGAGGAGCGCGCCAACTACCCCTTGACGGTCTCGGTGGACGAGGTCGGCCAGCGCTTTTCGATCGCCGCCCAGTGCGTCGGCGTCGATCCTGCACGCGTGGCGGGAATGCTGGCGCGCGCGCTTGACGCGCTGCTGGTGGCGCTTGAGATGCCAGCGGACCAAGCGATGCAAACGCTGGCTGTGGTATCGGAGGCCGAACTCAAGCAGCTCGCCCGTTTCAACGATACGGCGGCGCCCTATCCGCACGATGGCTTGATCCATCAAGTGT
>JAZKBP010000035.1:0-18004 GCA_040388555.1 Pseudomonadota bacterium | reverse complement strand
ACACTTGATGGATCAAGCCATCGTGCGGATAGGGCGCCGCCGTATCGTTGAAACGCGCCAACGCGCTGCGTTCGGCAGCGCCCAGCAAGGGTAGCGTGCCCACCAGCTGGGTATCGTCGGCGGCCATACCGGCCAGCAGCACTTGCAGATTGGCGAGCATGCGCTCGACCGTCGTTGCGTCGAACAGGTCGCTGGCATAGCTAAGGCAGCCGGCGATTGCCCCACCCTCCTCGCTCATCGACAGCACCAGATCGTAATGGGTGGTGCTGCTCGCTTGTTCGAGCGGCGTGATGGCGATGCCAGGCAGTTCGAGCACGGTGCCGCCCGGCGTATTGTTCATGCTGAACATGACCTGAAACACAGGACTGTGGCTCATGCTGCGCACCGGCTGCAGCACCTCGACCACTTGGTCGAAAGGCAGGTCCTGATGTTCGTAGGCGCCCAAGGTGCTCGCTTTCACTTGCGCCATGAGCTGAGCAACGCTCAGCTGCGCCGCCGGCTTGACCCGCAATGCCAAGGTGTTGACGAAAAAGCCGATCAAGCTCTCCAGCTCGGCGCGGCCGCGGTTGGCCACTGGCGTGCCGACGACAATGTCGTCCTGGCCGGATAGGCGGGCCAACAGGCTGGACCAACCGGCCAGGAGCGTCATGAACAAGGTAGCACCGTGGCGCTGAGCGAGCGCACGCAAGCCGTCGGCCAGCGGCGCCGCCAGTTTGAATTGCAGGTGGCTGCCAGCATGGCTTTGCGAGGCCGGACGTGGGCGGTCGGACGGCAATGCCAGCAAGGCTGGCGCACCGGCCAGATGGTCCTGCCAGAACGCGCACTGCTCCTTCAACAGCGCGCCGCGCAGCCAGTCACGCTGCCAGGCGGCGTAATCGGCGTACTGGATAGGCAAAGCCGGCAACGGGTCTTGCAAGCCCTGACTGAAGGCGCCGTACAGGGCGCCCACTTCACGCACCAGGATCGCGCTGGACCAGCCGTCCGAAACAATGTGGTGCTGGGTGACCAATAGCACGTGCTCGTCTTGGGCAAGATGCAGCAACTGGCCACGCACCAAGGGGCCCGTCGCCAAGTCGAAACGCTCGCCGGTTTCGGCCGCGCCGATACGGGCGAGCGCCAATTGCTGATCATGCCCGCTCAGGTGGCGCAAATCCTGCTCGCGCAAGGCGAAACCACCCTCCAGCGCGCAGATCAGCTGGACCGGCTGCCCGTCGATGCTGGCAAAGGTGGTGCGCAGGCTTTCGTGGCGCTCCACGACGCGATCGAGCGCGCGCCGCAGGGCATCCTTGTCCAAGGAACCACGCAGACGCAGCGCGGCCGGAATATGGTAGGCGGCGCCGGCGGCGCGGTCGAGCCGGTCGAGCACCCATAGGCGCTGCTGCTCGTATGACAGGGGCAAAGCCGCGCCGCGGTCAGCGCTGGCGATCGCCTCAAGCGCAAGCGGCGCGGCGCCCTGCGCCGCCTGGGCGAACTCCGCCAGCACGGGGCGGGCGAACAGGTCGCGCAAACCCAATGCGAGGCCGAGCTGGTGCTGGATGCGCGTGACCAGCTGCACCGCCATCAAGGAGTGACCGCCCAAGGCAAAGAAGTCGTCGCGCCGCCCGACCTGGGCCAAGCCGAGCAGGTCTTGCCATATGGCGGCGATGGTTGTCTCGAGCGCGCCTTGCGGCGCCTCGTAAGCACGCGCGGCAACAGCCGCCTGGTCCGGAGCCGGCAGCGCGCGCCGATCCAGCTTGCCGTTTGGCGTCAGCGGAAACGCGTCGAGCACCACAAAGGCGGCCGGCACCATATGGGCGGCCAGACTGGTGGACAAGCGCGTGCGCAGCTCAGACGCCGCCAGCTGCGCCCCATCTTGGGCCACGAGGTAGGCGACCAGGCGTTTGTCGCCAGGCCGGTCTTCGCGCGCCAACACAGCCGCCTCGCGCACGCCATCGCAGGCGGCCAAGCGCGCCTCGACTTCGCCAAGTTCGATGCGAAAGCCGCGAATCTTCACTTGGAAGTCGTTGCGGCCCTGGTATTCGATATTTCCATCGGCCAGCCAGCGACCCAGGTCGCCGCTGCGGTACATGCGGGCCCCCGCGACTTGGCTGAACGGGTCCGGCAGGAAGCGCTCGGCGTCCAAATCCGGGCGATTCAGATAGCCGCGCGCCACGCCGACGCCGCCGATATAGATTTCTCCCGTGACGCCCAGCGGCACCGGCTGCTTGCGCGCATCGAGGATGTACAAGCGCGTATTGGCGATCGGGCCCCCAATCGGCACGCTGGTGCATTCGCTTGGGCCGCAGCGGTAGGCGCTGGCCCAGATTGTCGACTCGGTCGGCCCGTAAGCGTTGAACACTGCCATCTTGCGCGCCCAGCGTGCGGCCAGGACCGGAGGACAAACGTCGCCCGCCATGATCAAGCATGCGAGCGAGAGCTGTGCGTCCTCGGGCATTGTCGCCACCAGCGACGATGGCAAGGTGGCATGAGTGATCCCGTTCCCGCCCAAGGTGGCAAGCAGTGCCTCGCCCGCCAACAGCGCATCCGCATCGGCCAGGAAGAAGCTCGCGCCGTGGCACAGGGCCATCGTCATCTCGAACACGCTGGCGTCGAAACTGAATGAGGCGAACTGCAGCACCCGGCTGTCCGGGACAACATTGAACATGGCCGCCTGCGCCTGTGCCAGGTTGCACAAGCTGTGGTGCCGGTTCAGCACCCCTTTCGGCAGCCCGGTCGAACCCGAGGTGTAAATGACGTACGCCAGATGGTGTCCACCCAGGCCCAGCGCGCGCGCATCGGGATTGCCTGACGCGCGCTGCGCGATCGCGCGCTCTTGCGTGTCAGCGTCGAGCGCCAGCACCGCAATGCCCGACGCTGCCAGGGTAGCCGCCTTGGCCATGTCAGTGAGCAGTAGCACCGGCGCGCTGTCGGCCAGCATGAAGTCCAGCCGCTCCTTCGGATAGGCCGGATCGAGCGGCACATAGCCGGCGCCGGCCTTAAGCGCGGCCAGCACGGCGACGATCATGTCGATGCCGCGCTCCAGACAGATCGCGACACGGTCGTCGCATGCGACGCCATGCGCCAGCAAGTGATGCGCCAGCCGGTTGGCCCGCTCATTGAGTTGCGCATAGCTGATGGACTGGTCGCGATACAGCAGGGCCGGCGCATCCGGCCGCGCCTGCGCCTGCGCTTCGAACAATTGATGAATCAAGCCGTCGCGCGGGTAATCGACGCAGGTCTGGTTGAATCCTTCTATCAAAAGGGCGTGTTCGCTGGTACTCAGCAAGGGCAAGGCGCCCACTTCCAAGCTCTCGTCGGCGGCCATCGCGCCGAGCAGCACTTGCAATTGTCCGGCCATGCGTTCTATCGTCGCAGCATCGAACAGGTCGCTCGAATAGCTGATGCCGCCGGCGATAAGGTCGCCCTCTTCGCTCAAGGACAGCACCAGGTCGTAAGGGCTGGTGGCGCTGGCCTGCTCAAGCGGCGCGATGCTCAGGCCCGGCAGCTCGAGCAATGTGCCACCCGGCGTATTGTTCAAGCTGAACATGACTTGGAACAGCGGGCTGTGGCTCATGCTGCGCACCGGCTGCAAGGCTTCGACCACTTGGTCGAAAGGCAGGTCTTGATGTTCGTAGGCGCCCAGCGTGCTCGCTTTCACTTGCGCCAAGAGCTGGGCGACGGTCAGCTGCGCCGCGGGCTTGACCCGCAGCGCCAGCGTGTTGACGAAAAATCCGATCAAGCTTTCCAATTCGGTGCGCCCGCGGTTCGCCACCGGCGTGCCGACGACGATATCGTCCTGGCCGGACAGGCGCGCCAAAAGGCTGGACCAGCCTGCCAGGATCGTCATGAACAGGGTGGCGCCATGGCGCTGCGCGAGCGCGCGCAAGCCCGCCGCCAGCGGCGCCGGCAAAACGAGCCTCAAATGGCTACCTGCGTGGCTTTGCAGCGCCGGGCGCGCGCGGTCGGTCGGCAGCTCCAACAGAGCTGGCGCACCGCCCAGGTGCTCCTGCCAGAACGCGCAATGGGCTTGCAGGACTTCGCCGCGCAGCCAATCGCGCTGCCAGGCGGCGTAATCGGCATACTGGATCGCCAGCGGCGCGTGCGGATCCGGCTGCCCCTGGCTAAACGCGCCATAGAGGGCGCCGAGCTCACGCACCAGGATGGCGGTTGACCAGCCGTCCGAGACGATGTGGTGCTGGGTCAGCAGCAGCACATGCTCGTCATCGGCTAAACGCAGCAGTTGGCCGCGCACCAGCGGTCCAGCCGCCAGGTCGAAACGTTCGCCAGATTCATCGGCACAGATGCGCTGCAACGCGCATTGCTGCTCATGTCCACCCAGGTGGCGCAAGTCCTGCTCGCGCAGCGCGAAGCCGGCGCCTGCCGGGGCAATCACCTGGACCGCTTGGCCGTCAATGCTGGCGAACGAGGTGCGCAGGTTTTCGTGGCGCGTCACAAGGCGGTCAAGCGCGGCCTTCAAGATCGATGCGCGCAGCGTTCCTTTCATGCGCAAACCGCCCGCGATGTGATACGCGGCGCCAGCGGCTGGATCGAACTGATCGAGGAACCACAAACGCTGCTGCTCGTACGACAATGGCAGCGTGCCAGCGCGGTCGGCCACACCGATTGCGCGCATCACCTGACGGCGCGCGCCGCCAGCGGCCTGTGCGAAGTCCGCCACGACAGGATGGTCGAACAGGGTGCGCAGGCTCAGGTCCACGCCCAGTTCCTGGCGCATGCGCGCCACCACCTGAACCGCCATCAGAGAATGGCCGCCCAGTTCGAAGAAGTTGTCCATGCGCCCGACTGGCTCCACGCCCAGCAAGGCTTCCCACACGCGCACCACGGTCTGTTCGAGCTCGCCGCACGGCGCTTCATAGGTGCGCGCGAGGACAGCGGCTTGATCAGGTACGGGCAAGGCGCGTCGATCGAGTTTGCCGTTTGGCGTCAGCGGGAGGGCAGCGAGCGTCACGAAAGCGGACGGCACCATGTACGCAGCCAGGCTTTCGGCGAGCTTGCCGCGCAAGTGCGCCACCTCCAGCCGTACCCCGTCCTGCGCCACCAGATAGGCCACCAGGCGCTTGTCGCCAGGGCGATCCTCGCGCGCCACCACGGCCGCCTCGCGCACGCCAGGGCAAGCGGCCAGGCGCGCCTCGACCTCGCCAAGTTCGATTCGAAAGCCACGGATCTTCACCTGGAAGTCGTTGCGTCCTTGGTACTCGACATTGCCGTCAACCAGCCAGCGCCCGAGGTCGCCGCTGCGATACATGCGCGCGCCCTCTTGCTTGCTGAACGGGTCGAGCAGGAAGCGCTCGGCGTCGAGTTCCGGACGATTCAGGTAACCGCGCGCCACGCCCACGCCGCCAATATAGATCTCACCCGTGACACCCATCGGAACCGGGTTCATGCAAGCATCAAGGATATACAAGCGCGCATTGGCGATCGGACGGCCGATTGGCACGCTGGTGCAGGGCGCCGCGTCGCAGCGATAGGCGCTGGCCCAGATGGTCGATTCAGTCGGGCCGTAGGCGTTGAAGACAGCCATTTTGTGCGACCAGCGCGCCGCCAGCGCCGGTGGACAGACGTCGCCGGCCATGATCAGGCACGTGAGCGACAAGCGTGCATCTTCTGGCATGGTCGCCACCAGCGAGGATGGCAAGGTAGCGTGCGTGATTCCATTCTGGCCCAAGGTCGCAAGCAGCGCCGCGCCTGGCAGAAGCGCATCCGCGTCGGCCAGGAAGAAGCTCGCGCCATGGCATAGCGCCATCGTCATTTCAAACACGCTCGCGTCAAAGCTGAACGAGGCAAACTGCAGCACGCGGCTGGCAACGCCCACGTCGAACATGGCCGCCTGCGCCTGCGCCAGATTGCACAAGCTGTGATGTTGGTTGAGCACCCCTTTCGGCAAGCCGGTCGAGCCCGAGGTATAGATAACGTAGGCCAGGTGGCGCCCGTTCAGTCCCAGTGTGAGCGGGTCAGGATTGGTGCAGGCGCGTCCCGCGATCTCTTCGACTACAGCAGGCTCGTCGATCACCAGCAGCGGCACGTCCAAGGGCGTGAGCGCGTCAACGATGGCCGCGCCGCTTATCAAAAGCGCTGGCGCACTGTCAGCGAGCATGAACGCCAGGCGTTCCTGTGGATAGGCCGGGTCGAGCGGCACGTATCCGGCGCCGGCCTTGAGCACCGCGAGCAGGGAGACGATCATGTCGATGCCGCGCTCGAGACAAATCGCGACGCGGTCATCACATTTGATGCCGCGCGCGAGCAAATGGTGAGCCAGCCGATTGGCGCGTGCGTTAAGCTGCGCATAACTGATCGAGTACCCACGATACAGCAGGGCCGGCGCGTCTGGGCGCATCGCGGCCTGCGTTTCGAACATCTGGTGAACCAAGCCGTCGCGTGGGTAGTCCACGGCGCTGTCGTTGAATTGATCGATCAGCACCGAGCGCTCGTGCGCGTTAAGCAGCGGCAGTGTGCATACCTCCACGCTGTCGGCGGCGACCATCGCGCCAAGCAGCACCTGCAACTGAGCGACCATGCGTTCTATCGTCGTCGCGTCGAACAGGCCGGTGGCATAGGTCAGGCTTGCGTCGATCTCGCGCTGCTTGTCGGTCAAGGCAAGCACAAGGTCGAACTGGGTGGTGGGAACGGGGTTTTCCAGCGCGCGCACTTGTACGCCGTTCAGCGCGAGCTGGTCGATACCGGCCGCATTGTTCAGGCTAAGCATGACTTGGAACAGCGGGCCATGCGCCATGCTGCGAGGCGGTTGAAGCGCTTCGACCACCTGGTCGAACGGCAGGTCTTGATTTTCGTAAGCGCCCAGAGTGCTGGCCTTGACCTGCGCGAGCAGTTGCGCGACGCTGGGCTGTTCATCAAACCGAACCCGCAACGCAAGCGTATTGACGAAGAAGCCGATCAGGTCTTCGAGCTCGGCACGTTGGCGGTTTGCCACGGGCGTGCCGATGACGACATCCGACTGGCCCGACAGGCGCGCCATGAGCGTGGCCCATCCCGCCAACAAGGTCATGAACAAGGTCACGCCGTGGCGCTGGCTTAACTGGCGCAACTGGGAGCTCAATGGCGCCGGCAGTGTGAAGCGCACGGTTGCGCCGGTGTGGTCCTGCACCAGTGGGCGCGTGCGGTCGGTCGGCAGTTCCAGCAAGGCCGGGGCGCCATCGAGATGCTGCTTCCAGAAGTCGATTTGCTGGCGCAGCTGCTGCGCATGGGGCGCGCTGCGCTGCCAAGCCGCGTAGTCGGCAAACTGGATCGGCAACGGCGCGAGCGCGGCCGTCGCACCGCCGGTCAGCACGGCGTACAGTGCGCTCACCTCCCGCAGCATGACGGCGATCGACCAGCCATCCGAGATAATGTGGTGCTTCGTAATCAGGAGAACGTGGCGATTCTCGCCCAGGCGCAGCAACACGCCGCGCGCGAGCGGCCCGCTGGCCAGGTCGAACGGAGCGCTCGCTTCCATGCTGGCAGCCATGCGCAGCGCATGGTCCTGTTCATGCCCGGACAAGTCGCCAAGGTCGCGCTGCGCAAGCATGAACCCGCAGTCGGCTGGGCCAATGAGCTGCACCGCGCCTTCATCGGTGCGGTGGAAGGTCGTACGCAGGTTTTCATGGCGCGCCACCACAGCATCGAGCGCGCTGTGCAAAGCGGCGACGTCAAGGCTGCCGTCAAGATGAAACGCGCCAGCCATGTGGTATGCGGCACCGGCCGCATGGTCGAGCTGATCGAGGAACCACAGGCGCTGCTGCGCGAACGACAGCGGCAAGGCCGCATCACGGGCGGCATGTGCGATAGGCGCGATAAACACGCGTCGCGCGTCTCCCGCCACGCGCGCAAAAGCGGCCAGGGTCGGGTTGTCGAACAGCGTGCGCAGGCCAAGTTCGATGCCCATTTCCTGGCGCAGGCGCGCCGTCAATTGCACCGCCAGCAGCGAATGGCCGCCCAACGCGAAGAAGTCGTCTTCGCGCCCCACCCGCTCCAGGCCCAGCAGCGCGCACCAGACGGCGCTGATCGCTTCTTCAAATTGGCCTTGCGGCGCCACATATTGACGCACGATCAGCGCGCCCTGGTCGGGCGCTGGCAGCGCCTTGCGGTCGATCTTGTTGTTGGGCGTGAGCGGGAAGGCGTCGAGCATCACATAGGCCGACGGCACCATGTAGTCGGCCAGATGTTCGAGCAAGGCCGCGCGCAGCGTCGCCGCCTCCAGCGTGCAACCTTCCTGCGCGAGCAGATAGGCCACCAGACGCAGGTCGGCCGGATCGGCCGCGTTGTCGGCGCGCGCCATCACCACCGCTTCGCGCACGCCGGCGCAGGCGGCCAGGCGCGCCTCGATCTCGCCAAGCTCGATGCGAAAGCCCCGCACCTTCACCTGGAAGTCGTTGCGGCCCTGGTATTCGATCTCGCCATTGGCCAGCCAGCGGCCGACGTCACCCGTCTTGTACATGCGCGCGTCTGGCGCGCCGGCGAAGGGATCGGCCAGGAAGCGCTCAGCCGTCAGTTCCGGACGGTTCAGGTAGCCGCGCGCCACGCCGGCGCCGCCGATGTGGATCTCGCCGCTCGCGCCCAGCGGCACCGGTTGCAGCCGGCTGTCGAGGATATACACCTGGGTATTGGCGATCGGACGCCCGATCGACTCGGCCATGTCCGTCACCTGGCGGCAGGTCGACCAGATGGTGGTCTCGGTGGGGCCATACACGTTCCACAGCGCGCGCGCGCAGCCGAGCAGGCGCGCGGCCAGGTCGGCCGGCAAGGCTTCGCCGCCGCACAGGATCTTGAGTCCGGGCGCGCCGCTCCAGCCGCCGGCCAGCAGCATGCGCCAGGTTGCCGGGGTCGCCTGCATGATGGTCGCGCCCGACGTGGCGATCTCGCGCGCCAGCAAGCTTGCGTCGCTCGCCGTCGCGCGGCTGGCCAGCACGATGCGCGCGCCGTTCATCAAGGGCAGGTACAGCTCCAGGCCTGCGATGTCGAACGACAGCGTCGTCACCGCCAGCAGCGCATCGTGCGCCGCGATGCCCGGCGCGCGCGACATCGAGGCCAGGAAGTTCGCCACCGAGCCATGCTCGACCATCACGCCCTTGGGCAGGCCGGTCGAACCGGAGGTGTAAATGACATAGGCGAGACTATTCCCATCCAAGCCCGGCACCTCTGGATTGCTCAGTGGCAGATGGCCCAACGCGTCGCGGTCGAGCAGCAGGCGCGCCACGCCCGGCGCTTGCAGCGCTTTTGCCAGCGCGGCGTCGTCCAGCAAGGCCGCTTCGCTCAGCAGCGCCGCCGGCGCGCAATCGGACAGCATATAGGCCAGCCGTTCGGCCGGAAAGCCCGGATCGAGCGGCACATAGCCGGCACCGGCCTTCATGATGCCAAGCAGGCCGGCGAGCATGCGCGGGCCACGCTCGACGCAGATTGCCACCCGGTCGTCCGGCTTGACGCCCATCGATAGCAACGCGTGCGCCACCCGGTTCGCCTGACCATTGAGGTCGGCGTAGCTCAGGTCCGCCCCTTCGAAGGACAGCGCGATGGCCTCTGGACGGCGCGCCGCCTGCGCCTCGAACAGTTGGTGCACCAGTTGGTGGGATGGCATGGCGGCGCACGTGGCATTGAAGTCACGCAGCACCGAATCGCTCTCAAGCGCGCCCATGACGGGAACCAAGGCAACCGGCACGCCAGCGTCGACGAGGACCGCGTCAAGCATGCAGGCGATGCCGGCCTGGATACGCTCGACCTGTCCACGCTCGAACACGGCGCAGTTATATTCAAACTCCACCAGCACGTCGTCGCCAGCATGATGGTCGCGGATCGACACCACCAAGGGTGTGCGCTCCACGCTGTGATGCATCGGAACGATCTTGGTCGGCGCCGCCCCGAACATGCTGTCGCCATCGAAGTTCATGGTCGTGAAGCTGACGTCGTAGAGTTGGCGGCGTCCGGCCTGGGCCAGTTTGACGGTGCGGTTGATCTGTGCGATCGGGAAGCGCTGATGACGGTAGCAGCGGCGCAGCTCCGCCGCCACTTCGGCCAGCAGGTCCAGGAAGGACGCGGCCGGATCGACATGCAGGCCAATCGGGCTGATGGACGAAAACATCCCGACCGTCTGCTTCTGACGCGCCGATCCGCGGTTATGCACCGGTACCCCGATGACGATTTGCTCGAGCCCCGAGGTGCGCGCGAAATAGGCCGCGATCGCCGCCAGCATGACTTGACCGATCGAGCTGCCATGGGCCGCGCCGAACTCGCTCAGAGTGGCGTAAAACGAGCGCGGCATGTTCCAGCACACGCGCGCGCTTGGCGCCACCGCGCCGCGGGCATCGGTGTCCGAGCGGGCCAACAGCGGTGGCGGCAGCGTCGCATAGCGCTCGCACCAGAATTGGCGATCGCGCTCGAAGCGCGGCGACGCGTTGTATGCCTGGTCGTCGGCCAGGAAATCGAGGTAGGACGGCCCGCTTGCCTGCGGCTCGCGCCCGGCCAGCAACGCGTTATATGCCTGCGCCACAGTGTGCATGGCGACCGCCGCGCCAAAACCGTCGTTGACCAGGTGATGGTAGCATTGCAGCCAATAGCAGCTCGCCGACCCCACGCGCACCAATTGTGAGGACCACAACAGGCCGCCATCGAAGCCGAAGGGAGTGGCAAACACCGACTGCATGTATGCGCGCGCGCTCGCCTCGGGATCGGCATGGTCGGAAAAATCGACCAGCGCAAGCGCCACGTCGACATCGGGCAGGATGCGCTGGCGCGCGACGCCGTCGCGCCCGCTCAGCACGATGCGCAGGGCGTCGTTGCCATTTGCGACCAAATTGACCGCCTTCGCGAGCAGGGCTGCGTCCACTTCCCCCTGAATCTGCCATGCGAGTCCGATGTTGTAAATCGGGGTGCCGGGGAAGAGCGACTGATCGAGCCAGACGACCTCCTGCACGGACGACAATGGAAAGGTGTGGTCAGCGGAGAGCGGAAATGTCGACATGGCGCGGATTTTTTCTTGAGTTCTAGGTTTCAATAGGCAGGCGGGAACGAGCGGGAGGCCGCTGCGAATGCGTGCGACGAAGAGCGAGAGCCGGGGCGCGCGGCCCCGGCGTGACACGCAGGTGTCAGTCTGGCGAGGCTTGCGGTGCGCTCTTGTTGCGGCCGGTGCCGCGTTCGCGGGCGCCGACCAGCACAGCCATGTTCCCGTACGGATGTGCGTTCTCGAACATCAGCTGATGGGCCAGCGGGATTTCGTCGAAGGTGAAGGTGCGCGACAGGCAGGGATCGACTTTGCCTTGGATGACCAGGTCGTTGATGCCGGCCGCCTGAATGTCGTTGGCGAAGTGCGAACCCTGGAAGCGCTTCTGGCGCGTCCACAAGTAGCGCACGTCGACCGTCGCGTTGTAGCCGGAGGTGCCGGCGCAAGTGACGACCATGCCGCCGGGCGCGCAAGCGTATAGCGACGTTGGGATCGTCATCTCGCCTGGATGTTCGATCACAATCGCGGGCGAACTGTTCCCACCGACGATATCGCGGAACGCGCTGCCGAAGCTGCGCGCCCCTTTGGCCCACTGGTCGTATTTCTCCTTGTCGCTCCAATGCGGCAGCATGCCCCAGTGACTGAAGTCGTTACGGTTGATGCAGCCCTTGGCACCGAGCTGAAGGCAGTAGTCAAACTTGCTTTCCTCCGACACCACCGCCACCGGGATGGCGCCAATCGAGCGGCATATCTGGATCGCGAGCGAACCGAGGCCACCGGCCCCGCCCCACACCAGCACAGGCTGCCCTGCGCGCGCGGTATTGGGCGGAAAGCCGTGCAGCATGCGGTAGGCGGTGGCGCCGACGAGCATGTAGGCGGCCGACGCTTCCCAGCTCAGATGCTGTGGGCGCGGCAGGCACTGGTGCGCCTGCACTTTGGAAAACTGCGCGAAACTACCCCAGTTGCGGTCGTAACCCCAGATGCGAAAACTTGGCGAGAACATCGGGTCGTTGCCGTCCTTCGCATGCGGGCAATTGGCATCCCAAGTGCCGCAATGGAGCACAACTTCATCGCCCACCCGGGGGCAATCGACATTGCGGCCCACCTTGTAGACGATGCCGGAAGCGTCGCTGCCGCCGATGTGGAAGTCGACCTCGTCACCTGCGTTCTGGCGCAGGCTGATCACGTCCACCGGCACGCCCAGCGCGGCCCACACATTATTGTAGTTGACGCCGGCGGCCATGATATAGACGAGCACTTCATCGTCCCCGATCTCCGGCACGTCGACTACCTCGATCTGCAGGCTATCTTTCGGCTCGCCGAAGCGTTCGCGCCGCACGGTATACGCATACATACGTTGCGGAACCTCACCAAGCGGGGGAACCTCGCCGACTGGATAGATTTCTTTAGTCAAAAGGATCTCCTTACCCACCGATTGGGCATGTGTAAATGATGTTGAATCCGGGCGGACGCGCCCGGCGCGATTGCCTAGTCGATGGCGCAGGCCATGCCGGCGAATTCGGTGCGCACCCCGGCCGCGTAATTGAGCGCGGGGATACGCGCGCCGACCTGCTCAGCAAAACGGTGCAAGGTGGGCTCGATGAACAGGTCGCGCAGCGCGATGCTCACCTTGGTCTCCTGGCGCAAGCGGCATATCAGTTGGATACCAAGCGAAGAATGGCCGCCGAGTTCGAAGAAGTGCGCATTGCGGCCGACCCGCTCGATACCGAGCAAGTCCTGCCAGATCGCGGCGATCGCCCTCTCGAGCGGACCGACTGGCGCTTCATACTGACGCAGGCCCAGGCCACTACTATCGGGCAGCGGCAAGGCTGCCAGGTCGAGCCGTCCATCCGGCGTGAGCGGCATCGCATCGAGCGTCACGATGGTGGCCGGCAGTTGCTCTGGCTTCATGCGCTCGGCAAGCAGGGTGCGCGCGGCGCCGGCCGATGTGCCGTAGCCCTCGTTCATGCACAGGTAAGCGAGCAGATTGCGGCCAGCGGGACGGTCTGAGCGCTCAAGCACGACGGCCTCGCGCACCGCTTCGCTGGCGCAGATAGCATCCTCGATGCTCGCGAAGCGCTGTGACGGCGCGCCGAACAAGGCGAGCTGCCGGGTGGCCGGAGCGCGTTTTGCGGCGATCCGCCCGCGCGGCGCGCGGCCAACCAGGAGGCGGGCAGTGTCTGCGACGAGAGCTAAGCTAGAGACCGACATGATGTGTACTCACTTTAATGTTTAACGGGAAAACTTTGCGCGCCGCCCGTGCTCGATGTACGACGCGATTCAATGTGGTCATTAGACTTTATTGAATGCGAAAAACAAACTGTCAAGTTTTACAGTGCGCCCGGAATGAGGCGAGCGCCTGGAAGGCGTTCGTTCTTCAACAAGACGACGGTAAGAATCGATGCGCCATCGAGAAGCTCGAAGCGCGCGTCGTAGACATAGCCGCGCGCGAGCCGCTCGCTCAAAGTGTGCTCGCAACGAAAGCGCATCAGGGATTGCTCGGCATCGATACCGACGATCTTGACGGCATCGAAATCGAAATATTCCCGCACCTGCGCAAAAGCCGCCTTGAAAAAGCTTTCCTTCGCTGAAAACACGAGGGTCAGCAGGCAATTGAAACTCAAGCCGCAGGCACTCAGGGCCAGGAAGCCGGCCTCCTCGGGCGAGACCACCAATTCCTCCATCGCCTGCCGCGCATCGTCCTTGATGACCGATTCAATGTCGATCCCGATGCCCATGAGCGCACTCGATGGACAGGCGATCGCCGCGGCGTATTGGCCGTTGTGCGTGATGCTGCCGATAAAGCCCTCGGGCCAAACCGGTTCCCGGTGCATGCCGATCGCGATCGGCACTTGCGCGATGCCGTGCACGGCCAGGATGGAACGCGCGCACAATCTGCCGGCGATGAATTCGGCTTGGCGCTTGGCCACGCTATTGCGTATGTGCTCAGGGAAGGCGATACCCTCTTGCGCGAAAAGCGCGGGCTTGAAGCGCTGCAGCTGAAACCGCGCCAGCACGAATGGCAGCTCGCTAGCGGGCAGCACGCGCGCCTCATAGCTCATGAAGGGCATGGGCTCGGCAGCCTCGCCGGCGCGCCGTATTTGTTCAGCTACCAGCACGGCGCGCCCCTTCCGCCCTGGGCACGCGGCATTGCGCCATGGCGCGCATGGTGCGCGCCTGGGGTGATGCCTGGTCGGTGGAGGTCTATCATGGTCAATGCAAGTTCAATCAAGCTTTGGGAAATGGGTAAGCGCGCGCACACGGCAACGCCGCCGCAAAGCGCGGCGGGAAGCATCCGTTATGGTCGACATTAAACCGCGGCGGGCGCCGCGCGTGAACTGACAAAGTTGACAGGAGCGGCGCACGCTTTCACGCGCGCGCTCGAGATTGGAACTGCGCGCTTACAGCAGGCGGCGCATGGCGGCCTTGATAACGCCAGCGGTCTTGTTATTGGCGTTGAGCTTTTCGAGCGAATTATTAATGTGGAAATTGACGGTGCGCTCGCTGATATCCATGATCTGGCCCACCTCGCCGGACGTCTTGCCGTCCGCGGTCCAGCGCAGCACTTCGATCTCGCGCGCCGTCAGGGCGACGCGCCGCTCGGGATCGTCCGGCGTACTGACAATGCGGGTCACCGCCTCATGCGCTGCATGCACCAGCCACGACATGCACATCGAATTTTCCCGCAGTTCCGCCTGCGACAGTTCATCGCCCGAACGCGCCAAGGTCAACATGCCGACCGAGCCCTGGGCATTGAAGGACGACTGAGCCCAACCCACTTTCAAACCATGGCCGCGCGCATCGTCCCAAAACGTCTGGCTGTCGGCATTCGTCGGCTGCGACCACACCACGGGCGCCACCGAGCGCATGCCGTGCGCCACCGTCGGATCGACCGCCAGGTAGTTTTCCTGCGCATAACGCTGCTGCCACTCCGCCGGGTAGTTATTGAGCAGGAACAGCTTCGGGTTCGACAAGGGCAGCGGCATGCGCATGCCGTAAGCGAAGTAATCAAAGCCAAGGTCGCTTGCCGCCCGCGCCAAGACCTTATACAGGTCGGCCTCGGTGTGTGCTTGACCGAGTCCCTCCACCTGCGTCGCCTGCCAATCGATAATTTTGCTATCCAAACCTAAACCTTCAATCACGTGGTAAAGCGAGGAACACCTGTCAAAGTTGACAGTACCCTGAGTGTTTGGGAAAAACTATGCTAACGCTGGCTTACTTTGCCCGCCATATTGGGCGCACATGCGTAGGACGAGGCAGGATAGCAGCGCCGGCTCGGGCGTGTCAAACGCTAGCGTTGGACTTGCCCCGTTCGCCACATTTATACAACGCCAAGGAAAAAAATGTTGCCTCCTTGCCGCAGACGGTTCCAATCATGACAGACTTGTAAAGATTCAAAATAGAAAGGAAGTTATAAACACAACAAGCTCAAGAACATACCCGGCACTCCAAAAAGGAACACAGCTGTCATAAGTGACAGTTACCGTAACTTTTCAAAAAGGTTCCAATGGCGACATCGAGACAACGATTTACCAGGAGTGGGAATGAACGTGATTACAGGAAAAACTGATGCGCTTTCCGACGAATTCCTGTCGAGCGTCGCGATTTACCGCCATAAAGTGTTCGTCGAGACCCTCGGCTGGGACCTCAAGACCAAGAATGGCGAGGAGCGCGATCAATTCGACCGTCCCGACACCCTGTATGTTGTCTCCAGGGACGATGCTGGCCATGTCAATGGCTGCGCCCGCCTCCTGCCTACGAATCGTCCCTATTTATTAGGTGAAGTGTTCCCGGAACTGCTCAACGGCTTGCCCGCTCCGTGCAGCTCGGACGTGTGGGAGCTGTCGCGCTTTGCCTCGGTGGACTTCAACCAGCGCTCCTTTTCCGCGCTGTCGCAATTTTCGTCGGGCGTCGCGGCCCAGCTGCTGCACGAGTCGATCGCCTGCGCCGCCGCGCACGGCGCCAAACGCTTGATCACGGTCTCGCCAATTGGCATCGAGCGCCTGCTACGCCGCACCGGCGTGCGCGCCCATCGTGCCGGCCCTCCGATGATTATCAATGGCCATCCGATTTTCGCCTGCTGGATCGAGATCGACGCGCATCAGGCCTGATTCTGAGCTCTTCTTGCTTGCAAAGCTGCCATAGCTTTGCCGGCTGACACCATCTGCTACACAACGCTGTTGCCCAGCAGGCGACAGCGCACGCCCGGCGCATCCATCAGCGCATGCCCGGCACTAGCATTGAAAGCAGACCATCATGCCCGATACTGGATACGTTTATCTGACGCTCTCCGAATTGCAAGAAATTTGCCTGGTCCATCTTATTTCCGGAATGGACGAAGAGCGGCCGGCCTTCCCCTTCGAAGGGGCCGTGCCCACCGCCATTACCGGCTATACCGAGTGGATCAGCGATGGTCAACGTGTCGTCACGATCGGTTGGGATTGGCAAATGCAATGTGATAGCGATGAGATCAAGCTCAAGCGAATCAGCGAACCAAGTAGCAATGTCGTACTCCAAACACCAGGGCGCGAGAACTTGAGCGCGCCCCTGACCACGAATCTCCTGGAAGACTTTATCGACACCTTTAGCTGGCAATCGCAGGCGCTGGCCCATATTTGCAATCGTTATAACGCCTGACCCCTCCCACGCGCCCGCCGCGCAAGCGCATCGCCTTGGCCGCTCCTTCCTGCTGTTGGAGTGGAAAGCTCGCATTCGCGCTTACAAAAAAAACCACAAACATGCACCAGATTAATTAAACACCATGAAATAGTTAACGTATACCAATAATTTTCGCCATCTTAGGCTATGCTGATGTTTATGCCGATGAACTTCCCCATGCAAACACTGCGTGACACCATCGGCGACGCCAATTTACCTAAAGAATACGACTTCACCGCACAATGTTTTCAATTTCGACTGACGGCTACATCCGCTTGACGCTTGCCAAACTTCGCAGCTTCAAGCTCATTCATTTAATCTCTGGCATGGACGAAGACGTGCCGCCTTGTTCCGAACACGGAGCAATCAGCACGGCGATCACCGGCTACACGGAATGGGTGAGTTCGGGCACGCCTGCGCTCACGATCGGCTGGGATTGGCAAATGAATGTCAGCGATGGCAATGTTTGTTTAACGAGAATTAGCGAATCGCGTAGCAATATCCTGCTACAAGATGGTAATCTGCTGGATCTGGGTCCAACTGAATCATCTGCCTTACTCGATCATTTTGTGGACACCCTGGATTGGCACGACACGGCGGCTGATTTCATCAACGCCCGCTACGAAAAATAAGCCCCGCCGTGAGCGGGAAACGAGCCGGCGCATGGCTCCCCGCTATTTCTCGATGTCGCGCCTGCTATCCAAACTTAGCTTTCCAACGCATCGATCACCCGGAGTTCGGATGAGTGTTTTAGCTGAGAAATGTGAAGCGGCGTCGGAAGCAGCGACGCCCCCTATGCATGGCCGTTGTCGCATCAAGCTCGAGGCATTGGGCGTTGCGAGTCGGACTGGTAGCGGCGAGGCGCTTGACGCTTTCGACCAGCCTGCCACCCGCTACCTGGTGGCGCGCGACGAATATGGCAATGCGCGCGGCAGCGTGCGTCTTCTTCCCACCAACCAGCCTTATGTGTTGGGTGCGGATTTCCCCGGCCTATTGCGCGACCATCCCGCGCCGCGCCACCCCGATGTGTGGGAATTATCCCGGCTGGTGGCGACCGACTTCAATTCCGAGACCAGCTGGGCTGGGTCGGAACGGCCCGCCACGCTGGCGATCCGGCTTCTTTTGGAAGCAATGCAATGTGCGGCCGCGCTTGGTGCCAAACGCTTGATTGCAGTCGCACCGATTCAACTCGAACGATTGTTGCGCCGCGCTGGCATCCGGACGCACCGGGCCGGCCCGCCCATGATCGTCAACGAGCACCCCTTGTTCGCCTGCTGGATTGAAGTCGCGCCGCATTCAAGTTGACGCATTCAAGTTGATTATGTGCCGTGAAGACGAAAAAAAAACCCGCGAAGCCAAAGGCAACGCGGGTTTTTTCACTATAAAAGCCTGACGATAACCTACTTTCACACTGGTTGC
>JAZKBP010000034.1:0-30053 GCA_040388555.1 Pseudomonadota bacterium | reverse complement strand
AGGAAATGCTCGCATTTCCTCTAAACAGGGGTCTGTCCCCAAATCCCTTTCCTCTAAACAGGGGTCTGTCCCCAAATCGCTTAGGTGCTGCCGCGCTTGCCGCGCGCTTGCGCCGCCGCTTTCTCAGCCGCCAGCGCGGCCGCCTTCGCGGCCTTCGCTTCTATCTCGGCCGCGTGCGCGGCCAGGCGGACGGCGCGCGTGGCGGGCGTCTCGAGCGTGATGCGGCCGATCACGCCGCTGCGGTAGTCCTGCAAGAAGGTGTGGGCCGCCTTTTCGAAGTCCAGGTCGCCACCCTTCTGGCGAAAGCCGCGACGCGCCGCGATGCCCTCGACGACTGCGATCCCATCCATGCCTTCGGTCTTGAAACCGTAGCGCGCGGTCAGCAGATGCGCATAGCGTTCGAGCAGCACCTCGGCCAGGAACACCGCCACCTCGTCCTCGATCAGCGCGTTCGAGCCGACCGCGTGGCTGGCCGCGAGCATCAAGCCGTCGGAGGCGAGCGCGATCTTTGGCCATAGCATGCCGGGCGTGTCGACCAGGATCATGTTCTTGCCGAGGTAGAGCTTTTGCTGCATCTTCGTGACAGCCGGCTCGTCGCCCACCTTCGCCACTTTTTTCTTTAGCAGCGCATTCATCAGGGTCGACTTGCCCACGTTCGGGATCCCCATGATCATGATGCGCAGCGGCTTGGTGGGCACCCCGCGGTGCGGCGCCAGCGCCTGGCACAGGGCAGGAATGCGCGCCACGTCGGCCGGCTTCTTGGTCGTCATGGCGTAGGCCGTCACTCCCTCCTGGGCATCGTAGTAGGCGCTCCAGGCGCTGGTGGCGTCCGGATCGGCCAGGTCGACCTTGTTCAGGATTTTCAGGCAGGGGCGCTGGCGGAACAGGCGCAGCTCTTCGACCATCGGGTTGCAACTGGCCTGCGGCAAGCGCGCGTCGAGCACCTCGATCACCAGGTCGGTGTTCTCCATCGACTCGGCCGCCTTCTTGCGGGCGGCGTTCATGTGGCCGGGGTACCATTGTATCGACATGCAGCACTCTCTTATTTCAATCGTGCCGCTATTTTACGGGCTTTGGCCGGGCCGCGCGCATTCGCTGCGCGCGAAGGCCTGCGCCGCCAGCGCCGGATCGGCCCCGAGCAGGGCCGCGCGCGCCGCCGCCACGTCCTTGCCCAATTCGGCCAAATAGCGGCTGCGCTCCTCCCCTTGCCACTCGGCGTCGGAAAAATTCTTGAGCGGGTAGCTGCGGCTGACATGCTGGGGGCCTTCGAGGCGCGCCATCAAGGCGCGGTCAGGATCGGTGTTTTCCTTGAGCAGATAGGCGTCGACGTCGCGCAGCGTCAAGGGCAGCGCCGCCTCGGCGTCGCGCAGCAGCTTGCCGAACACGGTCAGACGCAGCTCGTTCGGCCCGGCCGCCAGCGTGTCGTTGAACGAAGCGAGCGCGAACGGGCGCCCCTTGGCGTCGTCGATGCGCCCGGTGGCCAGGTAGCGCCCGGCCTGGCGCACGTCGAGCTTGAGGTAGAAGTTGAGCGAGCCATTCTCGAGCGCCTCGCGCACCTGGCCACCCCACACGGCCGGCGTCTCGGCGGTGTAGACCACGTCGAACAGCACCACGCCGGCGCGCCCGCCCACGCTGTATTTGACTTCGGTGCGGATGGTGCCGGAGAACCCAGCCAGGCCGCTCTGGGCTGGGGCCAGCACGCCGCTGAAGGCGCCGTCGCCGGCGGCGGCGTCGCCGTTGCGCCCGTCGTCGGCGAAGGCCAGCGCCACCGGGGCCGGCGCACGCGCCTCGCGGTAGGTGAGCGCGCGCGCCAGCGCCCGCGTCACAAACAGGGGCAGCGCGCGGCCGTCGGCGTCGAAGGCGGCGAGCGTGAAGGTGGCGGCCTCGCCGGCGGCCAGGTAGATGCGCGTTTGGGCGGTGTGGATCTGCACGCTCGGATCGGTGCCGCCGCCGTCCTTGCGCATCGGGTGCGATTCGGTGACAGGCCGGTTCGGATAGACCTGGTCCGGATGCTCGGCGATCGGACGCGAGGCGTTCGGGTAGCGTGTGCCTTCGCGGTAGCTGCAATAGCTGTGGTCGGCCAGCTCGAACTGCTCGCGCAGCTGGGCGGCGCGAGCGCTTGACGCGAGCTGCGCCGGCGCTGGCGCGCTGGCAGGTGCGCTGGTGGGCGCGCTAGCGCGCGCCGCGCCCGCCGCGGCCACCGGCGCCGGCCCCCGCTGCGAACGCGCCGGCAACAGCAGCACCAGGCCAGCCAGCAAAATAACCAGCGCCAGGGACACACCGATCACGCGCCAGGCGCTGCGCGCCGGGGCCGCGCGCGCCACCCGCTCGCGCTCGGCCTTGCCGCGCTTGCCCGGCTCCCGGCTAGAGGGCACCGCTCACCATCGCCGCGCGCACTACCGAGATGATGCCTTCCCAGTTGCCGTTCGCGTAGTGGTTATAGAGCTCGTTATCGTCGCGAAAACTCACCGAATGGTAGCCCCACTTGAGCGAGCCGCCCTCGTTGGGCGCCGTGCCCAAGCTCAGGTCATTGCAGAACCAGTCGCTCGGGTTGCAAAACGACGCGCCCGCGCTGCCGGCCACGCCACCGGTGCTGTGGTAGGCCACCGCCTCGTCGTCCTGTCCGGGCAGGATGCCCGAATACACGGTGCCCTTGGCGCCCGCGTACATGTAGAACCAGACATTGTGCGTGTCGTTGTGGTTGAACATGGCGCGCGCGGTCGTCGTCTTCAAGTCCTGCACCAGCGGCTCGGAGGTGGTCCAGGAGCCGGCGTCTGACAGTTCGGAACCGCCCCCCGCACCGGAGGCGGCGCGTACCCACTTGATATTCCAGCCCGCCTGTGTACTGCCATCGGAGTTGCCGCACTGGCCGGACGAATTGGGTGCGGCGTTTTTCTTCATGCGCGTCGAGCCGCCATAGTTGGCCAGGGTGTAGCCCATCATCAGGTCGCCGGCGCTGTGGGTGGCGATGTAGCACCAGTTCGAACCGGTGCAAAAGCAATCGAGCGCGTCGCGGATCTTGCCGTTCTGCGAGGCGATGCTGTTACGGCCATCCCAGTTGACCGCTTTCTTGTTGACGCCGGCGGCGGTCGCGGCCGGGCCCCAGTAGGTGAAGCTGCCGTAGTCGCCCACCACCCCGCCGCCGCCGCGGCCGTTGACCCACAAGGTGTAGTTGGTGGCGCTGGCCATGCCAGGGGCGAACAGCACGGCGATGAGGAATAGTGAAGCGAAGATGCGCATAAATCGAGACATTCATTTCTCCTTGTTTGCAACATGGATGAAAAAGAAGCTGGAACGGCGATGCGGCGCCTTGATGATGTGGAAATAGGTGAGAATTGGACGCCTGCAGCAAATCTACCGGGCTCGTCAGATGTCGTCAATAAAAAACGAGCGCTCGCTCTGTTTTAAGTCAAACAGGAACAACAGCGGGCCAGGTTTCCGGCGTGAATGCGGACGCTGGCAGTGGCAACGCGGCGGCGTGAGCGGCGGCAATGCGGCGGCGTGAGCGGCGGCAATGCGGCGGCGTGAGCGGCGGCAATGCGGCGGCGTGAGCGGCGGCAATGCGACTGCCCGGCGTGTGGTGGCTGCGGCGCCGCTCCGGTATCTCGAACGTGCTCGCTTTTCAAATTGGCATGTTTGCTCAGGGGAAGGACGGGCGGGCGCGCGCGGAACTGATCGCTTGGTCCAAAGTCCAACAACGAACAGGCCATCGTTCTGATCGGCCGCGCAGCATGAACGGGAGCGAGCATGTTCGAGACGACCACCATCCGCCTGCCATGCCATGTGTACGCCGCGCTGTTGCAGGCAATGCAAGCTACGCGCGACGCGCGCACGCCGGAACACATCGTGGAACTGGCGCTCCAGGTGTGGATGCGCGACGCCTTCAAAACGGCGCGTCCCCCCACCGCTCCTGCCATCCGCGGCTACCAATGGAAAAGCCTGTTCTTGCCCGACGGCAGCTTGCTGCGCATGTGCTACCGCGGCCGCCAGTACTATGCCGAAGTGCGCGGCGATGCGCTCGAGTTCATGGGGCGCGCCATGTCGCCGCGCCAAATCGCCATGCACGTCACCGGCAGCGTGCGCAATGCCTGGCAAACCTTCTGGATCCGCAGCCCGGGCGACGCCATGTGGCATCTGGCCGATACGCGGCGGCGCATCTTGCGCCGCGTGCTGCCCGCGCCGGCGCCGCACGACACGCCCATGCGGGCCTGGTGGCGCAACCGCATCCTGCACCGCGCCGACATCGTGCGCGCCGACCAGCCCGAGCTCGACCGCCCACCCGGCGCGCCGCGCCTGGGCGCCTACGTGCCCGGGCGTCCCGGTCCGCGCGAGCGGCGCCGCAGCCAGCTCGCCGCCGCACCGCCCCCCGCCGCGCCGCCTACTCCAGCTCCGCCAGCGCCTTGAGGTGGGCCACCACGCTGCGCCCCAGCGCCGATAAATTGTAGCCACCCTCAAGGCAGCTGACGATGCGCCCTTGCGCATACTGGCGCGCCACCGCCATCACTTGCTGCGTGATCCAAGCGTAGTCGGCCTCGACCAGGCTCATATTGCCGATGTCGTCTTCGCAGTGGGCGTCGAAGCCGGCCGAGATGAAGATCATCTCGGGCTGATGATGGTGCAGCGCCGGCAGCCAGTAATCGGCCACCAGGCGCCGCACCACGTCGCCCTTGGTGCGCGCCGGCACCGGCAGGTTCACGCAGTTCGGCGTGCACGGCTCGGGCTCGGTGTACGGATAGAAGGGATGCTGGAAAAAACTCACCATCAGCACGCGCGCATCGTGGGCGAACGATTCGGCCGTGCCATTGCCGTGGTGGACATCGAAATCGACGATCGCCACCCGCTTGAGCTGGTGCACGTCGAGCGCGTGGCGCGCCGCGATCGCCACGTTGTTGAACAGGCAGAAACCCATCGGCCCGCTCGGACGGGCATGGTGTCCCGGCGGGCGCACCGCGCAAAACGCGTTCGCGACCTCGCCCGCCATCACGGCGTCGGTGGCGGCCACGGCCGCGCCAGCCGCGCGCAGGGCCGCCTTCCAGCTCCAGTTATTGAGCATGGTGTCGGCGTCGATCGGATAATGGGCGCCGGGCACGCCGGGCGTGTGCTCGCGCACCAGCGCAATGGCGGCGGCGCTGTGGTTGCGCGCCAGGTCGGCCAGCTCGGCCAGCGGCGCCTCGCGCCGCTCCAGCAAGGTATCGATGCGGGCGGAGATCAATTGATCTTCGATCGCCTGCAGGCGCGCTGGCGACTCGGGATGCCACGGGCCCATTTCGTGGCGCGCGCAATCGGGATGACTGTATATTGCTGTACTCATTGTTTTGGCTCGCGCGCGTTCTCGCATAGAATAAAGGCCCGACGCCCCTAATTTACTGCAAAGAAGAATCCATGTACAAGAAATTGCATGCGGTCGCGCTCCAGGTCAACCAGATTGTCGTCGGCAAAGAGGTGCAAGTGCGCCAGGCGCTGGCCTGCCTGCTGGCCGGCGGCCACCTCTTGATCGAGGACGTGCCCGGCGTGGGCAAGACCACCCTGGCCCATGCGCTGGCCATCTCGCTGGGGCTTAAATTCAACCGCGTCCAATTCACCAGCGATCTGCTGCCGGCCGACGTGGCCGGCATTTCCATTTACGAGCGTGAAAAGAACGGCTTCGTATTCCACCCCGGCCCCATCTTCACCCAGGTGCTGCTGGCCGACGAAATCAACCGCGCCACCCCCAAGACCCAGTCCGGCCTGCTCGAGGCGATGGAAGAGCGCCAGGTGAGCTTTGACGGCGTCACGCGCGCCCTGCCCGAGCCCTTCTTCGTGATCGCCACCCAGAACCCGGCGCACCAGGTGGGCACCTTCCCGCTGCCCGAATCGCAGCTCGACCGCTTCTTGATGTGCCTGTCGCTGGGCTATCCGGACGCGGCGGCCGAACGCGCGCTCCTGATGGGCGAGGACCGGCGCACCATGCTGCGCACGCTGGGGCCGCAAATGGCACCGGGCGAACTGTCCATCGCCCAGGGTGCCCTGCGCACCATCCACACCTCGCCCGCGCTGATCGATTACGTGCAGGCGCTGCTGCAGGCCTCGCGTCAGAGCGCCCTGTTCGCCGAGGGTTTGAGCCCGCGCGCCGGCATCGCCCTGCTGCAGGCGGCGCGCGCTTGGGCCGCGCTCGAAGGGCGCGACCATGTGATCCCGGAAGACATCCAGGCCATGCTGCTGCCGGTGTGCGCGCACCGCCTGCGCCCGCTCAAGTCGGTGCAAGGGACCGCCCTGGCCAGCCGCGAACTGCTGCTGCAGATGCAAAAGTCGCTGCCGCTGGCCTAGCATGCTGGCGGCCCTCCAGCGCACGCTGCGCCAAAAGATCGACCGCTGGCTGTTCCAGCTGCGCGACGCCGAGCCCGGCGAAGTGTTCCTGAACCGGCGCCGCGTGTTCATCTTGCCCACCGGCGCCGGCCTGGTGTTTGCCGTGCTGGGGGCCTTGCTCTTGATCGGCTCGATCAACTACAACCTGAGCCTGGGCTTCGCCCTGACCTTCCTGCTGGCCGCCTGCGGCATCATCGACATGGTGCAAACGGTGCGCAACCTGGCCGCCCTGCACTTGGCGCCGGGCCAGGCCCTGCCTGTGTTCGCGGGCGAGGAGGCGAGCTTCGAGCTGCAGGTGATCAACCGCAGCGGGCGCGACCGTTTCGCACTGTGGATCGACTTCCAGTCCGCCGGCGCGGCGCGCCATGTGATCGACGTGGCCGCCGGCGCGCGCACCTTTGTCCACGCCGGCGCCCCCAGCGCCGCGCGCGGCTGGATGCGCGCGCCGCGCGTGCAGATGGCCACCAGCTTTCCGCTGGGCCTGTTTCGCAGCTGGTGCTACTGGCAACCCGACTTGAAGGTGCTGGTCTATCCCTACCCGGAGGCGCGCGCGCCCGCCCTGCCCATGTCGGACGCCGGCGCGCAGGACGGCCCGGGCCGCTCGGGCAGCGACGACTTCGCCGGCGTGCGCAGCTACCAGGCGGGCGATGCGCTGCGCAGCCTGGCCTGGCGCCAGATCGCGCGCCTGCCGCTCGAGCTGGGCGGCCAGCTCGTGTCCAAGCATTTCGAAGGGGGCGCCATGGAACAGCTGGTGCTCGACTTTGACGCCTTGCCGACCCGGCTCGATGTCGAGCTGCGCCTCTCGCGCATGGCGCGCTGGGTACTCGAGGCCGAACAGCGCGCCCTGCCCTACGCCTTTCGCATCGGCGCGCTCGGGTTCGACGCGGCCGTCGGCGCCGCCCACCAGGCGGCCTGCCTGCGCGCGTTGGCCCTGTACGGCCAGGCGGAGCCTGCATGAAGGCGCCCCTGCGGGCCCTGGCATGGCCACTCGCGCGTGACAAGAGCGACACCTTGCTCCTGCTGGCGGCGATGCTGGCGGTGCTGCTGCCGCACACGGCCCATCTGCCGCCCTGGATCGCCGCCTGCTGCGGTGCGACCTTGCTGTGGCGCGCGCTGCGCACCTGGCGCGGCTTGCGCATGCCGTCCACGCTGGTGCTGCTGCCGCTGGCGATCGCCACCGTGGCCGGCGTGTACGCCACCTATCACCGGCTGCTCGGGCGCGACGCCGGGGTGGCGATGCTGGTGCTGCTGGTGGCCTTCAAGACGCTCGAGATGCACGCGCGGCGCGATCTGTTCGTGGTGGTGTTCCTCGGACTGTTCCTGGTGCTGACCAACTTCTTTTATTCGCAGAGCATGGGCACGGCCGCCATGATGGTGTTCGCCGTGTTCCTGCTGCTGTGCGCCCAGCAGTCGTTCCAGTACACGGGCGCCGTGCCGCCACTGGGGCGACGCCTGCGCCGCAGCGCCGCCCTGCTGGGCATGGCCGCGCCGCTGGCCCTGGCGCTCTTCATTGGTTTCCCCCGCATCAGCGGCTCGCTGTGGGGCTTGCCCAGCGACGCCACCAGCGGGCGCGGCGGCCTGTCCGACAGCATGACGCCCGGCTCGATCGCCTCCATGGCCGAATCGGAGGAAACCGCCTTCCGCGCCCACTTCGAGGGCGCGCCGCCAGTCCAGAACATGCTGTATTGGCGCGCCATCGTGCTGGCCGCCTTCGACGGGCGCAGCTGGCGCCGCAGCGACCCTGCCGCCCTGCCGCCGCAGCAGGTCGACATCAAGCCCGGCGCGCGCGCCCTGCGCTACAGCATCACGCGCGAGCCCGACAACACGCGCTGGGTACTCGCGCTCGAACTGCCCACCGCGCTGCCGGTGCTGCCCGACACCTCGGTGGCCGTCACGTCCGAATTGGAACTGATCGCACGCACCCCCTTCGAGCGCCGCGTGCGCTACGAAGCCCAAGCGAGCCTGGGCGCGCGCGCGCAGGCGCGGGCGACGCCGGCCCAATTGCTGCCTTACCTGGCGCTGCCGCAGCACTCGAATCCGCGCGCCTACGCGCTCGGGCGCACGCTGGCGGCGCTGCCGCCGCGCGAACGCGTCAATGCCATGCTCGTGCGCATCCGGCGCGACGGCTATTCGTACACGCTTAACGCGCCGCTATTGGGCGAGGACGCGATCGACGAATTCCTGTTCGACACGCGCGCCGGCTTTTGCGAACACTATGCCGGCGCCTTCGTATTCGTGATGCGCGCGGCCGGCGTGCCGGCACGCGTGGTGACCGGCTACCAGGGGGGCGAGCTCAATCCCGTCGATGGCTACCTGACGGTACGCCAATCGGACGCCCATGCCTGGGCCGAAGTATGGATCGATGGACTGGGCTGGATGCGCATCGATCCCACCGCCGCCGTGGCGCCGGATCGGGTCGAGAAAAATCTCGCACAGGCGCTGCCGCCGCGCACCTTTGGCCTGGGCGGCATCGGCCCCAGATTCGACCTCGACCTCGGCCTGGGGCGCACGGCGTGGCTGCGCGCGCTGCGCTTTCGCATGGACGCGCTCAACAACAGCTGGAACCAGTGGGTGTTCAATTACACGCCGCAGCGCCAGCATGAAGTGCTCGACAGCTTGGCTGGCGCGCTCTTGAGCGAGCGCGCCGCCTTTGGTGCGGCCGTGCTGGCGGCGCTGCTGGGGCTGGCGACGCTGCTGGCGCGGCGCGCGCGCGGCAAGCTTGACGTCGCCGATGCGCTATACTTGGCGCTGTGCCAGCTGCTGGCCAAACGCGGCTATCCGCGCGCCCCCGACGAGGGGCCCAGCGCCTACGGCGCGCGCCTGCAAGCGCTGCTCGCGCCTGGCCCGGCGCGCGATGCGCTGCTGCGCTTCACGGCGCTCTACAGCGCCCACAAGTACAGCGCGCACGGCGCGCCCCCCAAGCTGGCGGCGACCTTCAAATCCCTGCTCGACACCGTGACAAAGAATTGGCCCCGATGACCACCGCACCCACACGCCACACCCTGCTCCCCCTGACCGCGCTGTTGGCCGGCGTGCTCGCCGCAAGCAGCGGCGCGCACGCGGCCGCCGCGGCCAAGCCAGCCCACCATGCCAAGGCCAAGGCCGCGCGCGCCCATTTGACCGACTACGTGGGCGAGGACGTCAATTTCAGCCAATGGAAAGCGGTCGACCAATTCGTCGCCGCGATGGTGGCCACCCACGGCTTCGAACGCGCCGAGCTGGACGCCCAAATAAAGAAGCTGCGCCTGGTGGACGCGGCCATCGAGCTGGTCAAGCCGGCGCCGCCGGGCAAGCCGAAAAACTGGCACGCCTACAGCGCCCTGTTCATCGAGCCGGTGCGCATCGACGCCGGCCTCAAGTTCTGGAACACGCACGCGCAGGCGCTCGCGCGCGCCGAAGCCGAGTATGGCGTGCCGGCCGAGATCATCGTCGGCATCCTCGGGGTCGAGACCGTATATGGACGCAACACGGGGCGCTTTCGCGTGATGGACGCGCTCGCCACCCTGGCATTCGCCTATCCGGAGACGCCCAACCAGGCCGAGCGCATGGCTTTCTTCCGCGCCGAGCTCGAAAGTACGCTGCTGCTGGCGCGCAAATACCAGCTCGATCCCTACTCCCTGCAAGGCTCGTTCGCGGGCGCCGTCGGCTTGCCCCAGTTTATGCCCAGCAGCATCTTGCAGTATGGCGTGGACTTCGACGGCGACGGCCAGGTCGACTTGCGCGCCTCGCCCGTGGACGCCATCGGCAGCGTCGCCAATTATCTGGTCCAGCACGGCTGGCGGCGCGAACAGGCCGGCCCCATCGTGTACCCGGCCACCGTCTCCCCCGGCCGCGCCTGGGCGGGCATGATCGGCAAGCCCTTGGCCGCCAATGAGGACCAGGCGAGCCTGCTGGCGGCGGGCGTGACGACCGAGGCGGCGCTGCCGCCGGGCCTGCGCTTTGGCTTGATCGACTTGCAAAACGGCGCGCAAGCGACCGAGTTCTGGCTCGCCACCGACAACTTCTTCGCCATCACCCAATACAACCGCAGCTATTTCTACGCCATGTCGGTCGTCGAGCTGGGACGGGCGGTGCGCCTGGCGCGCGCCCGTACTTAATGCCACCGCTAAAGTTTTCTGAAAAAACAGGCAAGCTTGCGTGATTATGTGAGAGAATTGCGCTATAGCTATGTTGCGAGTGGACAACAACAAACTTGCCCTAGAAGCTAGAGAATTTAATTGCTTTTGGGTATTATCGACAAAAAGCTTGTAGAATTATGTATTATTTATAAAAATGTGTTGCCATGGAGTGTGGCAAGCGCGCCGCGAAGTGTTAAATGAAGGCGGCGCCCAGAGTTCGACCAACGGCAGATAATTCATTAGAGGATTGACTAACATCATGACAAACCAAGTCGGCATAGATATGAACAGCGATTCGGATTCCGATGATCTGCTGCAATACAATCCGAACAGGCTGCTCGACACCCTGATCGAAAACCTGCGCCTGAAAAACGACGCGGCCCTCTCGCGCGCGCTCGAAGTGGCGCCGCCCGTGATCAGCAAGATCCGCCACCACCGCTTGCCGGTGGGCGCCTCGCTCTTGATCCGCATGCATGAGGTGAGCGATTTGTCGATCCGCGACCTGCGCTACTTGATGGGCGATCGCCGCAACAAGTTCCGCATCAGCGACAAGCAGTTCAAGCCCAAGGATGGCGAACCGCAAAGCTGATCGCTGCCGGCGCCGCGCGCCGGCAACAGTCCTATCAAGCCGGGAACACCCCGGTTGACAGATAGCGGTCGCCGCGATCGCAGACGATGAAGACAATGGTGGCATTGTCGAGCGTCTGCGCCAGGCGCAATGCGATTTCGCAAGCGCCGGCGGCGGACACGCCGCAAAAAATCCCCTCTTCCTGCGCCATGCGGCGCGCCATCTGCTCGGCTTGCGCCTGGCTCACGCTCTCGACCTGGTCGACCCGCGTACGGTCAAAAATCTTGGGCAGATAGGCTTCGGGCCATTTGCGGATGCCCGGAATTTGCGAACCGTCCTCGGGCTGGGCGCCGACGATGCGCACTTCCGGATTTTGTTCCTTCAAGTATTGCGACACGCCCATGATGGTGCCGGTGGTCCCCATGGCCGAGACGAAATGGGTGACGCGCCCCTTGGTGTCGCGCCAAATTTCCGGCCCCGTGCCTTCGTAGTGGGCGCGCGGATTGTCGGGATTGGCGAACTGGTCGAGGATCACACCCTTGCCGTCCAACTGCATCTGCTCGGCCAGGTCGCGCGCGTATTCCATGCCGCCCGTCTTGGGCGTCAAGATGATCTGGGCGCCATAGGCGGCCATGCTCTGGCGCCGCTCGATCGACAAATACTCCGGCATCAGCAACAGCATCTTGTAGCCGCGGATGGCGGCGGCCATGGCCAGCGCGATGCCGGTGTTGCCGCTGGTCGCCTCGATCAGGGTATCGCCGGGTTTGATCTGGCCCCGTTCCTCGGCGCGCCGCAGCATCGACATGGCGGCGCGGTCCTTGACCGAGCCGGCCGGATTATCGCCCTCCATCTTGGCGAGCACAATATTATTACGCGCCTGGGCCTGCGGTCCTGGCAAGCGCACCAGGCGCACGAGCGGCGTATTGCCGATCGTATCTTCAATCGTCATGTATGGCATAGTGCCCAGTCCACCCAAAACCCCCATTCTAATCCGAGAAAGCCGCACGCGTGCGCGCCGGCTCCTGCCAAAGCATGCGCAGCGAGACAAGAGCGAAACCAGGCTTTCGCGCCCCTCAGTGCGCGCCGCGAGGAAAGAGCGAAACCAGGGTCAGAGTTTTTTTTCGCCGGCTTTTGGGCGAAAATTACTCTGACCCTGCTTTCGCGGCCCGAAGTCCGCGACATCAGCTAGACTAGAAGCTATCCAAGAAGTGGAGTCCCGCCATGCCCCTCGCCCCCGACTTCCTCCCCGACACCCCCGCCGCCTCCAGCACCCTGGCCGCGCGCCGCCCCCAAATGTTCCCGCAACTGAGCGCCGCCGAAATCGCGCGCCTGCAACGCTTTGGCAGCGAGCGCCACTGGGAAGATGGCCAAGCCCTGTTCCGCGCCGGCCACCACGGCCCCGGCATGGTGATCATCCTGTCGGGGCGCGTGCAAATCAGCCAGGCCGACGGCCTGGGCCGCAGCACGCCGGTGGCCGAACACGGCCCCGGCCACTTCACCGCCGAGGTGGGCCAACTGTCCGGTCGCCCCGCCCTGGTCAACGGCCACGCCATCGGCCCCGTGCATGGCTTGGCGATCAGCGCCGAAGGCTTGCGCGCGCTGGTGGTGGCCGAAGCGGAACTGGGCGAGCGCATCATGCGCGCCCTGATCCTGCGCCGCGTCGGCTTGCTCGAAGCGGGCGCCAGCACGCCCCTGCTGGTGGGACCGTCCGCCAACACCGACCTGTTCCGTCTGCAAAGCTTCCTCGCCGCCAATGGCCACCCCCACAGCGTGCTCGACCCGGACCACAGCGAGGACGCGCGCGCCCTGCTGGCGGCCTTGAACCCGGCGCCGCACGAGCTGCCCCTGGTGGTGTGCCCCGATGGCAGCGTCAAGAAAAACCCCAGCCTGGCCGAACTGGGCGCCTGCCTGGGCATGCTGCCGGCGCTGGCCGCCGAACAGGTGTATGACGTGCTGGTGGTGGGCGCCGGCCCGGCCGGCCTGGCCACAGCCGTGTACGCGGCCTCGGAGGGTTTGTCGGTGCTGGTGCTCGAGCAGCGCGCCTTCGGCGGCCAGGCGGGAGCGAGCGCGCGCATCGAAAACTATCTGGGCTTCCCGACCGGCATCTCCGGGCGCGCCTTGTCCGGGCGCGCCTTCGTGCAAGCGCAAAAGTTCGGCGCCGAAGTGGCCATTCCCGCGCTCGCGGCGCGCCTCGAATGCGATCGCTTCCCGCTGCGCGTGACCAGCACCGACGGCGTGGCCTTGCAGGCGCGCGCGGTGGTGCTGGCCTGCGGGGCGCGCTACCGCAAGCCGCCGCTGGCCGAGCTGGCCGACTACGAAGGCAAGGGGGTCTACTACTGGGCATCCCAGCTCGAGGCCAAGCTGTGCCGGGGCGAGCAAGTGGTGCTCGTCGGCGGTGGCAATTCGGCCGGCCAGGCGGCCGTGTTCCTGGCCGCGCACGCGGCCCACGTGCACATGCTCATCCGCGGCCCGAGCCTGGCGGCCAGCATGTCGAGCTACCTGATCGAGCGCATCGCCGCCACCGCCAACATCACGCTGCACCCGCACACCGAACTGTCCGCGCTCGAGGGCGACGGCCAGGCCATGAGCGGCGTGCGCTGGCGCGGTGCAAACGGCGCCGAGCAGCACCACGCGATCCGGCGCGTGTTCCTGTTCGTGGGCGCCGACCCCAACACCGATTGGCTGTCCGACTGCGGCGTGCAAGTGGACGAACATGGCTTCGTGCGCACCGGCACCGAGGTGATGCTGGCGCGCTGCCGCGTCACCGGGCAGATGCTCAACGCCGACGGCTCCCTGCACGGCCAGCTCGAAACCACGGTGGCGGGGGTGTTCGCCATCGGCGACGTGCGCGCCGGCTCGACCAAGCGGGTGGCGGCGGCGGTGGGGGAAGGCGCGGCGGTGGTGGCGCAGATCCACGCCTATCTGGCCGGCTTGCCAGCGCGCTAGTTCGACTTATTCGCCGAGCAAGGGCGCTGCTGCCTCGCGCACCGCCGCGTCCAGCAAGGCCTTGATACGCGCGACCTTCTCGGCACTGTCCAAGCTAGCCCACAAATCCATCGCGTTCATCTTGATCGATGCGTTGGTGATGATTTCCGACTTCGCCGCCTTGACTTCGCCCAGGTTCGCCAGCGTCGCCGCATCGAGCAAGCGTATGCGGATGTACGCGAACGGCCCCACCATGCCGCGCGTGGCCGTGCGCGAGCGCGTATTACGGAACTCGGTGGTGTCGTCAATATAAAAGCCCAGGCCTTCGAGCTGCCCTGTTCCGGCCACACCATTGGTGAGCTTGAAATGCGCGTTGTCACGCTGTTTGGTCACCAACAACAAATGGCTGACGGCGCGCTCCTTGAGCAAGCCGATCAAGTAATCGCGATCGGCCTGGTGCGCCGCGGGCGCCTCGAACATCGCATTCTGGGCCTCGTACAAGCCTGTGTCTTGACTCATCAACAGCACCGTCTTGGCGTTCGGCTGGACTTGTTTGATCGACGCCTCGAGCGCCGCCAAGGCGGCGGTATCGAAGACCGTGTCCTTGATGGGGAGCACGTGGCGACTCTCACCTGGTACATGGGTGCCCACCTCCGGGCGCACCGTGTAGAGATGGATGGCGTCCCCGACCAGCGACAGCACGGCGTAGCTGCGCGTGGGCGCTTGCGCCATGGCCGCGGCGGGCAGCAGCAATAGCAGCATGACGAGGGAAGTGGACAGCCTGAATGAGGGGAAACGCATCAACGATGGCCTTTTGGAACAAAGCACGATTTTACCATCGGGCGCCAAGCGCTCTGGCGCGCAAGAAAAAACCCCGGGGCACGCAGTGCGCGGGGTCTTTTCCTGGATGCGGCGATGCCGCCGCGCTCGCTTACTTGGCTTTCGCGTCGGCCGGCTTGGCATCCTTCTTCGCGTCGGCGGCCTTGCCCTTGGCTTTCGCTTCGCCCGATGGCATTGCGTCCGCGCCTTCTTTCGCCTTGCCGTTGACCAGCAAGCCCGCTTTGGAGAGCGCGGCGGCCTTCTTCGCGGCGATACCCTTGATCCGTTTTTCAAGGTCGGCCCAATCCTTGAATTCGCCGCCCTTGTTACGCTCGTCGATGATCACCTTGGACATTTTCGGGCCAATGCCATTGACCCCGTCAAGCGCGGCCGCGTCGGCCTTGTTCACGTCAACCTGGGCGAACGCAAAGCCCATCGTAGCAACCAGGGTTGCCAATGCCAGCATCAGTTTCTTGATCATGTGTTGTGCTCCATAAGTGGTGGGGAAGGAATCGAAACAGGGGCAGCGCATGCTGTCCGTTTGACCATAACGGGCGGGCGCGGCGGCGGTTGACCCGGGCGGCGCGATGTCATCGAAATGTCATCGCGCCTTGATGCGGCGCAAACGCAAAAACCAAAAGGGGACAGCCCCCTGTTTTCAGGAAATGCGAGCATTTCCTGAAAACAGGGGTCTGTCCCCTTTTGGTTTTTGCGTTTGCGCGCTGCGCTTAGGCGCCGAACAGTTCCTCGCGCGTGACAGTCGCCGTGCCGAGCTTGCCAACAACGATGCCGCCGGCGCGGTTGGCGGTGGCCACCGCGTCCCCGAGCGCCATGCCGGCGCCCAGCATCGCGGCCATCGTCGCGATCACCGTATCGCCCGCACCCGACACGTCGAACACTTCGCGCGCATGGGTGGGGAAATGGCGCGGCGCCCCGTCCGTGTACAAGCTCATGCCCTCTTCCGAGCGCGTCAGCAAAAGCGCGTCCAGGCCCAGCTGCAAGCGCAGCGCCTGCGCCTTTTCGGTCAACTGTTCCTCGCTCTTCCAGCTACCCACCACGCGGCGCAGCTCGGACTTGTTAGGCGTGAGCACGGTGGCGCCCGCGTAAGGCGAAAAATCCTCGCCCTTCGGATCGACCATCACGATCTTGCCAGCGGCGCGGGCGGCGGCGATCATCTGCGTCACATTGACCAAGCTGCCCTTGTTGTAGTCCGACAGCACCACCACGTCGTAGTCTGGCAGCAAGGCGTTGAACTGGGTGAGCTTGTCGCGCAAGACGGTGTCGGACGGCGCTTCCTCGAAGTCCACCCGCAATAGTTGCTGCTGGCGCCCGATCACGCGCAGCTTGATGATGGTCGAGATCGCTTCGTCGCGCTGCAGATAGCTGTGGATACGCGATTCAAGCAACAGTTGCTCGACCTGCGCGCCCGCCTCGTCCGCGCCCACCACGCCGAGCAAGCCACAATGCGCGCCCAGCGCCGCCGCGTTGCGCGCCACGTTGGCCGCGCCGCCCAGGCGCTCCTCGCGCTTTTCCACCCGCACCACCGGCACCGGCGCTTCCGGTGAAATGCGGCTGACCTCGCCGAACCAGTAACGGTCGAGCATGACGTCGCCCACCACCAGCAGGCGCACGCGTTCAAGTTCAGGCGCCAACTGCGGCGCGCTCGGCGCCAGCTGCAGGTCCGCGCTCATTTGCGCGTCAGGACCGAGCGCCCGATCCCGTGGTATTCGATGCCGTTCTCGGCCATCAACTCAGGCTCGAACAGATTGCGTCCGTCGAAAATGATGGGGTTGCGCAAGCTGGCCTTGATCTGCTCGAAGTCCGGGCTGCGGAAGGCTTTCCACTCGGTCACGATCACCAGCGCCTCGGCGCCGGCCAGCGCATCCATCGGGCTGTCGGCAAAGCGCACCCGCGCCAGCTGCTCGGCGTTGAAGTCAAGCGCCAGCACGCGCCGCGCCTCCTTCATCGCCACCGGATCGTAGACGGCGACGCTGGCGCCATCTTCCAGCAGCTCGCGCAGCAGCACGCGCGCCGGTGCTTCGCGCATATCGTCGGTGTTCGGCTTGAAGGCCAGGCCCCACACGGCGAAATGCTTGCCAGATAGGTCCTTGCCGAAGCGTTCGGCCACTTTGCGGCCCAGCACCAGCTTTTGCTTGTCATTGACCGCTTCAACCGCGCGCAAGATCAGCAAGTCTTGCTTGTACTGGCGCGCGGTGCGCTCGAGCGCTTGCACGTCTTTCGGGAAGCACGAGCCGCCATAGCCGGCGCCCGCGTACAAGAAGCTGTGGCCGATGCGCGGGTCCGAACCGATGCCGTGGCGCACCGCCTCGATGTCCACGCCCACTTCGTCGGCCAGGTTGGCCAGCTCGTTCATGAACGAGATGCGGGTGGCGAGCATGGCGTTGGCCGCGTACTTGGTGAATTCGGCCGAGCGCACGTCCATCCAATAGGTGCGCTCGTGGTTGCGGTTGAACGGCGCGTACAGCTTGCGCATCAGTTCGTGCGCGCGCAAGCCTTGCGGCGTGCTGTCGTGGCCGATGACGATGCGGTCCGGGCGCATGAAGTCTTCGACCGCCGCGCCTTCCTTCAAGAACTCCGGATTGGACACGACCGAGAATTCGACCTCCACGGCGCGCGCCGCCAATTCCTCGCTAATGGCTTGCTTGACGCGGTCGGCCGTGCCCACTGGCACCGTCGACTTGTCGACGATGACTTTAAAGTCCGTCATATACTTGCCGATGTTGCGGGCCGCGGCCAGCACATATTGCAAGTCGGCCGAGCCGTCTTCGTCGGGCGGCGTACCGACCGCGATGAACTGCAAGGTGCCGTGCGCGGCGGCAGCGGCGGCGTCGGTGGAAAACTGCAAGCGCCCGGCCGCGCGGTTGCGCGCGACCACTTCTTCCAGGCCCGGTTCGTGGATCGGAATGCCGCCGTTGTTGAGCAGCGCGATCTTGGCCGCGTCCACGTCCAGGCAAAACACCGTGTTGCCCTGCTCGGCCAGGCAAGCGCCGGTGACGAGGCCGACATAGCCGGTGCCGATAATGGTAATTTTCATGGGATTCTCGTTTCCTGGGACAGCGCGGGCATGCTACCCGCGTTTAATTCATGACATTGAGTTCTTCGGTGCGGCGCGGCGGATAGGTTTCCCACTGGCTGCAGCCCGGGCACTGCCAATAAAATTGACGGGCCTTGAAGCCGCAATGGCTGCACTGGTAGCGCGCCAATTTTTGGGTGTAGCCGTGCACCAGGTTCTTGACCATCGACAGCTCGGCCCAAATTTCGGGCGGTGCGTCCATCAGGCGCACTTCGAGCAGCTTGTCCAGGCCCAGCAAGGTTGGATTGCGCCGCAATTCCTCGAGCACCAATTGCTTGGCCGCTTCCACGCCATCCAATTCGATCACGGCCTTGAACACCACTTCGATCAAGTCGATCGAGGATGCTTCGGCCAAGTAGGATTTGAGCAAATTGACACCTTCCTGCGCCCTTCCGACCTTGCGATAGCCATCCATCAAGCGCTGCGCCACCAGGGCCACGTGCGGCACGCTTTGCTGCTCGACCCGGCGCCAGGTGACGAGGGCGCCTTCGACATCGTTCCTGGCCAGTTGGGCGTCGCCGGTGAGCAAGGTCGCACGCACATTCTTGCGGTCGGCCAGCAAGGCTTTCTCGAGCAGGGGCAAGGCGTCTTCCGGATGCAGGTGCACCAGGGCGTCGGCGGCCAGCTCACAATAGAATTGCGCGATTTCCTTTTGGCGCGCGCCGGCGCCAGACTCTTGCAAGCCGAGCGCCGATTCGATCGCGCGCGGCCATTCCTTCTCGCGCTGGAAAATCTCGAGCAAGGCGCGGCGCGCCTGCACCGCGTACTGCGAATCGAGCAGCAGGTTGAAGGTTTCCTCCGAGCGGTCCAGCAAACCGGCCTTCAGATAATCCATGCCCAGCTCGTACTGGGCTTGCGCCTTTTGCTCCTGCGGCAAATCGGGGCGGGCCAGCAAATTCTGGTGCACGCGGATGGCGCGCTCGATCTCGCCGCGCCGGCGGAACAGATTACCGAGCGCGAAATGCATGTCGGCCGTCTCGGGATCGAGCTTGACGATCTCGATGAAGGCGTCGATCGCCTTGTCGGGCTGCTCGTTGAGCAGGAAATTCAAGCCCTTGAAATAACCGCGCGGCAAGGTACGCGATTCGGACACCAGCTGCCGGATATCGACCCGCGCCGCCACCCAGCCCAGGGTGAAGAAGACGGGGATACCGAGCAGCATCCAGAGTTCATATTCCATGCTTTTTTCTTGTTCTCGTGATGGGGCTTACTGCTGGGTGTTAATACTGTCTGGCTGCGGCTGGGTGCGGCTCTTGCGCGCGAGCTTGCGCAGCGAATCGATGGTGCTGATATGTTTGCTCGCCTCGCGCCGATGGCGAAACACGGTGGGCGCCAATGCCAGGATGCCGATGGCCGCGCCGGCGACGAAAAACGCCAGCAGCATCAGCACCAGCGGGCCGCGTAATTCGACATTGAGGAAAAAGTGCAGATCGACTTCCTGCGTGTTTTTCAGCGCGAAGCCGAAAAACAGTATGAACAGAATGATGCCTACGATGGTGGAGATAAATTTCATCAGCGCGGTCCGGGTTCAAGACGACAACGGGAATGCCACACAGGGTGCCAAGCGATTTTGGCACAAAGCATGGCCAACATCAAAAATAAGATTATCGCAAAAAAAAACGGCATCCGAAGACGCCGTTCTTGCTTGTCGCCAGAGATTCAATCCTCGATGATCGGTTGCCCGACCATGGCGTCTACCCGCTCGCGCAATTGCTTGCCCGGCTTGAAGTGCGGCACCCGTTTTTCGGGCACCATCACTTTGTCGCCGGACTTGGGATTGCGTCCGATGCGTGGCGGCCGGCTGTTCAGAGCGAAGCTGCCGAAACCACGGATCTCGATGCGCTGACCAGTCGACAAAGCGTTGGTCATGGCATCGAGAATGGTCTTGACAGCGTACTCCGCGTCCTTGGCCACCAGCTGCGAATAACGCTCAGCAAGGCGGTTGATCAACTCGGACTTCGTCATCTAGCTTCGACTCGGCTCTTAGTTCTTGTTGTCGAACTTAGCTTTGAGCAGCGCGCCCAGGCTGGTGGTGCCCGATGCGGCGTTGCTGTCAGCCGATGCGGCCATCTTTTGCATCGCTTCTTGGGTCTCGACATTGTCTTTGGCCTTGATCGACAACTGGATCGAACGCGCTTTGCGATCGATGTTGATGACCAACGCTTCGACGGAGTCGCCAACTTTCAGGTGGGTGCCGGCATCTTCGACGCGATCGCGCGAGATTTCGGAAGCACGCAGATAGCCTTCGACTTCTTCGGACAGGGCGATGACGGCGCCTTTTGGCTCGACCGACTTGACGGTACCCGTGACCAGGGCGCCTTTGTCGTTCATCGCTGCGAAGTTGTTGAATGGGTCGCCTTCGAGTTGCTTGACGCCCAGGGAAACGCGCTCGCGCTCGACATCGATAGCCAGCACGATGGCTTCGAGTTCGTCGCCCTTCTTGAAGCGGCGCACTGCCTCTTCGCCGGTCTCGGTCCACGACAGGTCGGACAGGTGCACCAGGCCGTCGATGTTGCCAGCCAAGCCGATGAACACGCCGAAGTCGGTGATCGACTTGATCGCGCCGCGCACTTTGTCGCCCTTCTTGTGGGTTACGCCGAAGTCATCCCATGGATTGGCTTTGCACTGCTTCATGCCCAGCGAAATACGGCGACGCTCTTCGTCGATCTCCAGAACCATGACTTCCACTTCGTCGCCCAATTGGACAACTTTGTTCGGTGCCACGTTCTTGTTGGTCCAATCCATTTCGGAAACGTGGACCAGGCCTTCGATACCCTGCTCGACTTCCACGAACGCGCCGTAGTCGGTGAGGTTCGTGACCTTGCCGAACAGACGGGTGCTCTGTGGATAGCGACGCGACAGACCGGTCCATGGATCGTCGCCCAGTTGCTTCACGCCCAGGGAAACACGGTTCTTTTCCTGATCGTACTTCAACACTTTGGCGGTGATTTCCTGGCCCACGGTCAGCACTTCCGATGGGTGACGCACACGACGCCATGCCAGGTCGGTGATGTGCAGCAAGCCGTCGATGCCGCCCAGGTCCACGAAGGCGCCGTAGTCGGTGATGTTCTTGACGACGCCGGTCACGACCGTGCCTTCTTTGAGCGTTTCCATCAGCTTCTGGCGCTCTTCGCCCATGGAAGCTTCGATGACGGCGCGGCGCGACAGCACCACGTTGTTACGCTTGCGGTCGAGCTTGATGACCTTGAATTCGAGGGTCTTGCCTTCGAACGGGGTGGTGTCCTTGACAGGACGGGTGTCGACCAGCGAACCGGGCAGGAACGCGCGGATGCCGTTGGTCAGAACGGTCAAGCCGCCCTTGACTTTGCCATTGACGGTACCGACGACGATCTCGCCGGACTCCATGGCTTTTTCCAGTGCCAGCCACGAGGCCAGGCGCTTGGCCTTGTCGCGCGAGAGGATGGTGTCGCCGAAACCGTTTTCCAGCGACTCAATCGCTACGGAAACGAAATCGCCGACTTGAACTTCCAGTTCGCCCTGGTCGTTCTTGAATTCTTCGATGGGGATGAAAGCTTCGGATTTCAGGCCGGCGTTGACGATCACGAAGTTGTGATCCAGACGCACGACTTCAGCGGAAATGACTTCGCCGGAGCGCATATCTTGACGCGACAAGGACTCTTCGAAGAGGGCGGCAAAACTTTCCATACCGGAAGCTTGGGTTGTTGCAGTAGACATAGTAGTAGACACGAGTTAGCCAGCAGAGATCGCACGGTGCGACTTAAACTGGGTTAGGTTGAAACAAGCCCGCGCAAGCACCATTGCCAGCGCGAACACCACGAAAAACGGCGGTCCCGACCACGGGTGTGAACCCCGGGACAGCCGCACAACAAAGGGTGAAACGAATTCTAGTGCTCTTGATGCTTCAAACGGGCATACAGCCTGAGCACTTCAAAGATGGCCTCGTTGGCCGTCAAATGCGAAGTATCGAGGATGTGTGCATCCTCTGCCGGAACCAGGGGGGCGATCGCCCGTTTGGTATCTCGGTCGTCGCGCGCCTGCAAATCTGACAGGAGGTCTTCCATATTAGCAGAAATTCCCTTGTCAATCAATTGCTTATATCGGCGTTCGGCGCGCGCTTGCACGCTCGCCGTCAGGTAGATCTTGAGCGGGGCGTGCGGGAAGATCACAGTGCCCATGTCGCGCCCGTCGGCCACCAGGCCGGGCGCCTTGCGAAAGCCCAGTTGCAGGCCGTACAGGGCTTGGCGCAGGGCTGGCAAGGCGGCGATCTTGGAAGCGAGGTTGCCAACTTGTTCGGCGCGGATCGCGTGGGTGACGATTTCGTTCGAGAGCAGGATTTCGCCGTCGGCGAAGCTGCAGGGAAGGTGCTCGGCCAGCTTGGCCAGCGCGTGTTCGTCGCTCAAGTCGGTGCCGCGCCGGATTGCCGTCAAGGCCGTCAAGCGGTACAGGGCGCCCGAATCGAGGTAGTGGAAGCGCAGCTTGTCGGCCACCTGGTGGGCCACGGTGCCCTTGCCGGAAGCGGTCGGGCCGTCGATGGTGATAACAGGGATCGGGTGTGTGCTCATGTGTCCAATGTGTCCGCGGGGCATGTTTCAGGCAGTATGTCGCGGAATCGGGCGAATGTCCATGCAGGCGAGGCATGATTGGCGATTAATCTTTCCAGTTCCACCATTTGAGCTTGTCCGGCTCGGGCCGTTTTGTTTCGGCGAAGTAGATGGCGCAGCGCGCCACGTACAGCCAGCAGCGGTCCACGTGGCAGCCCTGGATTTCGCATTGGCGCTCGTACATCGCTTGCGCATCGCAGCCCTTGAGCTCGTCGACGCTGCGAAAACCCTGGGTGTACAAGTCTTGCGCGATGCTCTTGCCCACGCCAGGGATGCGGCGCAGGTCGGTCAGGGCGGCGGCCTGCTCGGGCGCCGTCTCAGAACAGGTCTTCATGGGCGATGCTATGGAAGGCCGCGAAATACTCGGGGAAGGTCTTGGCCACGCACTTGGGGTCGTTGATGCGCATCTGGTTGCCGCGCCGCGCCGCGCCGTCCAGCGTGGCGAGCGAGAAGCACATCGCCATGCGGTGGTCGTCGTAAGTGTCGATGGTGGCCGCCTCGATGCGGGTCGGGGGCGTGATGCGGATGAAGTCCTCGCCTTCGACCACCAGCGCGCCCAGCTTGCGCAGCTCGGTGGCCATCGCGGCGATGCGGTCGGTTTCCTTGACGCGCCAGCTGGCGATATTGCGCAGCGTGCTGGTGCCGTCGGCGTACAGGGCCGCCACCGCGATCGTCATGGCCGCGTCCGGAATGTGGTTGAAGTCGGCGTCGATGGCCTTGAGCACGCCGTTCGACTTGGCCTCGATCCAATTGTCGCCGCGCGTGATGGTCGCGCCCATCTGCTCGAGCGCCTCGGCAAAGCGCACATCGCCCTGGATCGAGTCGCGCCCCACTCCTTCCACCCGCACCGGTCCGCCCGCGATGGCGCCGGCGGCCAGGAAGTACGAGGCCGACGAGGCGTCGCCCTCGACGTGGATGGTGCCCGGGCTTTGATAATCCTGGCCGGGTGCCACGGTGAACGAGCGCCAGCCGTCCTGCTCGACCGTCACGCCGAAACGGCGCATCAGGTTGAGCGTGATTTCGATGTAGGGCTTGGAAATCAAGTCGCCCACCACGTCGATGGCGACGCTGTGATCGCGCGCCATCAGGGGCGCGGCCATCAACAAGGCCGTCAGGAATTGGCTCGACACATTGCCGCGCACCGACAGGCGCTGCGCATGCATATGGCCGCGCCGGATGCGCAGCGGCGGAAAGCCCGGCTCGCCCGTGTACTCGATCTGGGTGCCGACGGCGTTGAGGGCGTCGACCAGGTCGCCGATCGGGCGCTCGTGCATGCGCGAGACACCATGCAAGGTGTAGTCGCCGCCAATGACGGCCAGGGCCGCCGTCAGCGGGCGGATCGCAGTGCCGGCGTTACCCATGAACAGGTCGGCATGGTGCACCGGCAGCACGCCCTGGCAGCCGTGCACGATGTGAGTGTGATCGTCCACCTGGTCCCATTTGACGCCCAGCGCATGGAGCGCGCCCAGCATCACCATGGTGTCGTCGGAGGCGAGCAGGTCGAGGATCTTGGTGGTGCCGCCGGCCAGCGCGGCCAGCAGCAAGGTGCGGTTCGAGATGCTCTTCGATCCCGGCAAGCGCACCACGCCCTGCACGTGCATGACGGGCTTGATGTCGATGTGATGCGGGTAGTACTTTTGATGCGTCATGCGCGCTCCTGTCGGCTATTCGTCGGTGCCTTGCGGGCGTGGCGCTTCGGCCGCTTCGATCGTTTCAATCCATTGCTGGCGGGCGCGCTGGGCGCTTGCGAACACAGCTTCGATGGCGGCGCCGTCGCCCGCCGCCAGCTTGGCGCGCAAGGTGCCCATCTGCGCCATGAAGGCGTCGATCTCGCCCAGCAGCGCGCCCTTGTTGGCCAAGGTGATGTCGCGCCACATCTCGGGCGAGGAGCCGGCGATGCGGGTGAAATCGCGAAAGCCGCTGGCGGCGTACTGGAACAGGCGGTTCGCGTGCGGGCGCGTGGCGATGTCGTCGACCAGGGCGTAGGCCAGCAAGTGCGGCAAGTGGCTGACGGCGGCGAACACGCGGTCGTGCTCCTCCGCCGAGAGCGCGTGCACCGAGGCGCCGCAAGCGGTCCAGGCGGCGGCCACGCGTTTGACGTCGGCGCGCGCGTTCTCGGGCAGCGGCGTGAGCACGGCTTTTTTTCCGCGGAACAGATCAGCCACGGCGGCGTCCGGCCCGTTCGACTCGCGCCCCGCGATCGGGTGGCCCGGCACGAATTGGGCGGCCCGGTCCTTGAGGGCGGCGTAGGCGGCGGCGGCGGCGTCACCCTTGGTGCTGCCGGCGTCGGTGATGATGGTGTGCGGTTCCAGGTAGGGCGCCAGCGAGGCCAGGATAGCCCCGGTCTGCGCCACCGGCGCGGCCAGCAGTACGAAGTCGGCGCCGCGCATGGCGTCCTCTACCCTGCTGCCGATTTCGTCGACGATGCCCAATTGGAGCGCGCGCAGCATGGCTTGCTCGGAGCGGTCGATGCCGAACACCTTGGTGGCGGCGCCAGCCTGTTTGAGCGCCAGCGCGAAGGACCCGCCGATCAGGCCGACGCCAAAGATGACGACCTTGTTGAACATCAGGCCAGCACCTGCTTGAGCGCCGCGATGAAGACGGCGTTTTCCTGCGGCAGGCCGATCGAGATGCGCAGCCACTGCGGCAAGCCGTAGTTGCCGACCGGGCGCACGATCACGCCCTGCTTGAGCAAAGCGAGGTTCACGCGCGCGCCGGCGCCGTCGTCGTCGCCCACTTTGACGAGCACGAAGTTGCCGTAGGACGGCACGTACTGCAAACCCAGTTCGTCAAACGCTTCGACGAACTGCTGGTAGCCGGCCGCGTTGTTGCGCGCGCCCTTGGCCAGGAACTCCTTGTCGTTCAAGGCGGCGATGGCCGCCGCCTGCGCCAGCGAATTGACGTTGAAGGGCTGGCGGATACGGTTCATCAAATCCGTCACCGCAGGCTGGGCGATGGCAAAGCCCACCCGCAGGCCGGCCAGGCCGTAAGCCTTGGAGAAGGTGCGCGAGACCATCAGGTTGGGAAATTGCTTGACCCATTGGGCCGATTCGAACTGCTGCTCGGGCGCCAGGAATTCGTTGTAGGCCTCGTCGAGCACCACCACCACATGGGCCGGCACTTGCTTGAGGAACTCTTCGATCTGGGCCGGCGCGATGAAGGTGCCGGTGGGGTTGTTCGGGTTGGCGATGAACACCAGGCGCGTGTCGGCGTCGATGGCGGCGGCCATCGCGCCCAGGTCGTGACCGTACTCGCGCGCCGGCACCACGATGGCGCGCGCGCCCACGCCCTGGGTGGCCAGCGCGTACACGGCGAACGAATACTGCGAATACACCACCGCCTGGCCTTGCTGCACGAAGGCGTGCGCGGCGATCTCGAGGATGTCGTTACTGCCGTTGCCCAGCGTGATCCAGTCGGCCGGCACCTCGTAGCGCTTGGACAGGGCCGCCTTCAAGTCGAAGCCGTTCGCATCCGGGTAGCGTCCGAGGTCGCTGGCGGCGGCCATCATCGCCTGCTGCGCCGACTCCGGCACCCCATACGGATTCTCGTTCGAGGCGAGCTTGACGATGTTCGCCTCGTCCAAGCCGAACTCGCGCGCCACTTCGGCGATCGGCTTGCCGGCCTGGTAAGGGGCGATGGCGCGGACATAATCTGGACCAAATTTTGTTGTCATGTTTTTTCTCGGAGAAGTAAGGCGAAGAATGGGCTCACAGGCTGACCGGGTAGGAACCGAGCACCTTGAAAAATGCGGCATTGTCCTTCAGCTCGGCCAGCGCGCGCGCCACCGGCGCGTCGTCCACATGGCCTTCGATGTCGACGTAAAAATAGTATTCCCAGGTGCCCATGCGGGCCGGGCGCGACTCGAAGCGCGTCATCGATACGCCGTGCTTGGCCATCGGCGCGAGCAAGGTGTAGACGGCGCCAGCCTTGTTGGGCGTGGCCAGCACGATCGAGGTTTGGTCCGAACCGGACGGCGCCGTGTGCAGGTGGCCGATCACGGCGAAGCGGGTGCGGTTGTGCGGATCGTCCTGGATGTGCGCCTGCACCACGCCCAGCTGGTACTGCTCGCCCGCCATTTCGCTGGCGATGGCCGCCACGCTTGCGTCGCGGCTGGCCATGATGGCCGCTTCCGCGTTCGAGGCCACGGCGCGCCGCTCCACCGTGGGGTGGTGCAGGTTCAGCCACACCTGGCATTGGGCCAGCGCCTGCGAGTGCGCGCACACGACAGTCACGCCATCCATCGAGCCGGTCTTGGTCATCAAGCTGTGGTGCACGGGAATCGACACTTCGCCGCTGATGATGGTGCTGGTGGCGAGCATCAGGTCGAGCGTGCGGTTGATCGCGCCTTCGGACGAGTTCTCCACCGGGACCACGCCGAAGTCGGCGGTGCCGGCCTCGGTGGCGCGGAACACTTCGTCGATCGAAATGCAGGGCAAGCCTTCGACGGCGCTGCCGAACTGCTGGTAGACGGCCTGTTCGCTGAAGGTGCCGGCCGGGCCCAGGTAGGCCACGGTGACGCGCTTTTCCAGTGAGCGGCAGGCCGACATGATTTCGCGGAAGATGGTCTGCACATCGTGCGCGACCAGCGGGCCGGGATTGCGCTCGGCCACGCCGCGCAGCACCTGGGCTTCGCGCTCGGGCCGGAACACGGGCGCGCGCGTCTCGGCCTTCACATGGCCCACTTCCTGCGCCAGGCGCGCGCGCCGGCTCAACAGGTCGAGGATTTGCGCGTCGATCGCATCGATCTGTTCGCGCAGCGGTTTGAGTTTGTCTGTCATCGTCTGCTTATTCTACTAGCGAGGGCTATCACCGTTCGCGGGCCTGTACTTAGCGGCCGGCGAACTCGTTCAAATAATCGACCAGGGCTTGCACGCCCTCGATCGGCATCGCGTTGTAGATCGATGCGCGCATACCGCCGACGGACTTGTGGCCCTTCAGTTGCAGCAAGCCGCGCGCTTTTGCGCCGGCCAGGAATTTGTCGTTCATCGATTCGTCGCGCAGGTAGAACGGCACCGTCATGCGCGAGCGGCAGTCCGGCGCCACCCGGTTCTGGTAAAAATCGTCAAAGTCGAGCGCGCCGTACAGCAGCTTGGCCTTGGCGATATTGCGCTGCTCGATGGCCGCGACCCCGCCTTGGCGTTTGAGCCACTGGAACACCAAGCCGGCGATGTAGATGCCGTAGGTGGGCGGGGTGTTGTACATCGAATCGTGCTCGGCCACCACGGTCCAGTCGAAGGCGGACGGGCAGATCGGCAGCGCCGAGCCGAGCAGGTCTTCGCGCACAATCACCAGGGTCAGGCCGGCCGGGCCGATGTTCTTTTGCGCGCCGGCGAAAATCACGCCGTATTTTGACACGTCAATCACGCGCGAGAGGATGTGCGAAGACATGTCGGCCACGATCGGCGTGGCCTTGCCCAGCTCGGGCGCGAACTGGTACTCGACGCCGTCGATGGTCTCGTTGGTGCAGATGTGCAGGTAGGCCGCGTCCGCGCTCAGCTTCCAGCTCGACTGCGCGGGAATGCTGGTGAAGCGCCCATCCTGCGCCGAGGCGGCCACGTTGACCTTGGCATACCTGGCCGCTTCCTTGATCGACTTGCCGGACCAGGAACCGGTATGGATGAAGTCGACCGTGGCCGGCTGCGCGCAGCGTCCGAGCAGATTGAGCGGAACGATGGCGTTCTCGCCCAGGCCGCCGCCCTGCAGGAACAGGATCTTGTAATTGGCGGGCACGGCCAACAGCTCGCGCAGGTCGGCCAGCGCCTGCTGGTGGATGGAGATGAACTCGGGACCGCGGTGGCTCATCTCCATCACCGACATGCCGCTGCCATGCCAGTCCAGCATGTCAAAAGCCGCTTGCTGCAGCACTTCCTTGGGCAGCACGGCCGGGCCGGCGGAGAAGTTGTAGATGGTTGTCACGATGCGGTCCTGCGGGTTGGCAGCGTCCTACTTGGCTGCGGGTGTGTACTCGGCGATCAGTTTGTTCAAGCGCGGAACGACGACCGCTTGGCTGACCTGCATCGCCTCGCTCATCAGGCGCGGCATCACAGTGAGCATCTTGGAGCCCACGCCGGTGCGGTAGAAGGCGGTCATCTGGCGGATCTCATCGATGCTGAAATTGCGCGCGTACACGGGGATGCTCGCTTCGAGCATTTCCGTCATCAGGGTCGGGTCGGCGAGCAGGACTTTCATTTTCGCGCTCGCTTCGGGGATCGCCTTCTCCAGCTTGGCCACTTCAGCATTTTTTTGTTCGCCGTTCAGGCGTGGGTTGCCTTCGATCGCGGGAATGGCGGCTTGGCGGATGACGTTTGGCAGAATCTGGGTCATTTGGGCGAAGGAACTGCTGAACATATCGTTCACCTTCATCACCTTGAACAGCTCGCGCACGGCTTGGGCAGCGGCGGGATCGACCGGGGCGGCTGCTGGCGCCGGCGCTGCTGCAGCCTTAGCGGGCGCAGGCGCCTCGTCATGGGCTGGCGCGGGCAGCAGTGAGGCGATCGGCGAGGCCGTCATGTCTGGTGCGGGCGTTGATGCTGGTGCCGGTGTTGGGGTTGATGCTTGCGCCGCTGCAGGGGTTGGCGTTGGCGTTGGCGTTGGCGTTGGCGTTGGCGTTGGCGCCGCTGTGCTGCCGGCGAACGATGGTGCTGCGCCCAGCAGAGCGAGGGCGGTGACGAAAGTGGTGATGGTTTTTTTCATTGGGTCCTCTCGAAGAAATTCTTTGCGTGACATTGAAGGCTTCAAATCCCAGGGCCGAACAGCTCGGCCCGATAAACAGGGAACAGGGTTCGCTCACGCCAGGCGCGAAAAAACCCCGTCCCCGATTTCCTGCTACTCCGGTGCCGGCTCGAGGTCGACTTCCTCGAGGTCGGTCTCGACGATGCGCTGCAGGCCCGACAGCTTGGTGCCGTCTTCGACCGCGATCAAGGTCACGCCTTGGGTGGCGCGGCCCATCTCGCGGATCTCGGCCACGCGGGTGCGGATCAAGACGCCGCCGGTGGTGATGAGCATGATCTCGTCGGACGCTTCGACCAGCGTGGCGGCCACGACTTTGCCGTTACGCTCGCTGGTCTGGATCGCGATCATGCCCTTGGTGCCGCGGCCGTGGCGCGTGTACTCGGTGATCGGCGTGCGCTTGCCGAAGCCGTTCTCGGTCGCCGTCAACACCGACTGCTGCTCGTTCTCGGCCACCAGCAGTGCGATCACGTGCTGACCTTCTTCCAGGTTCATGCCGCGCACGCCGCGCGCCGTGCGGCCCATCGGACGCACATCGTTTTCGTCGAAACGCACCGCCTTGCCCGAGTCCGAGAACAGCATCACGTCGTGCTCGCCATCGGTGAGCGCCGCGCCGATCAGGAAGTCGCCATCGTCGAGGTCGACCGCGATGATGCCGGCCTTGCGCGGGTTGGAAAAGTCCTTGAGCGGGGTCTTCTTGACCGTGCCCAGGCTGGTCGACATGAACACGTAATGGTCTTCCGGGAAGGTGCGGTTCACGCCCGACAGCGGCAGCACCACGGTGATCTTCTCGTTGTCGGCCAGCGGGAACATGTTCACGATCGGCTTGCCGCGCGAATTGCGCGAGCCTTGCGGCACTTCCCACACCTTGA
>JAZKBP010000033.1:0-35507 GCA_040388555.1 Pseudomonadota bacterium | reverse complement strand
TGAAGACCGCCTCGATCGCCGCCCTGCGCAGCGCCCAGGTGGCCGCCTTGACGACCGATCAGGTCGCCAACCTGACGACCAACCAGGTGGTGGCCTTGACCACGGCCAGCCTGGTGAGCTTGTCGACCGACCAGATCGTGGCCCTGTCCGCCAACCAGCTCGGCGCCTTCGGCTCCGGCCAGCTGGCGGCCTTGTCGACCAACGACATCGTCGCGCTGGAAACGGCTGACCTGGCCGCGATCAAGACCGCCACCATGACGGGCTTGACCACCAACCAGGCCAAGGCCCTCTCGACCGACCAGGCGGTGGCCCTCACGTCCGACCAGGTGGGCGCGCTGTCGGCCAACCAGGTCGCCGCGCTGACGGCCAACGCCGTCGCCGCCCTCGACACGGTGGACTTCGCCAACATGAAGACGGCCGCCATCGCCGCCTTGCTGACGGCCCAGGTGGCCGCGCTCACGACCGACCAGGTCGGCCATATGACGACCGACCAGATCGTGGCCATGACGACGGCCAACCTGGCCAACGGCTTGACCACCGACCAAGTGGTGGCCTTGACCTCGAACCAGATCAACGCCCTCTCGGCCGGCCAGGTCAACGCGCTCTCGACCAATGACATCGCGGCCATCGAAACGGCCGACTTGGTCGGCATGAAGACCGCCTCGATCGCCGCCCTGCGCAGCGCCCAGGTGGCCGCGCTGACGACCGACCAGGTTTCGAACTTGACGACCAACCAGATCGTGGCGCTGACCACGGCCAGCCTGGTGAGCATGTCGACCGACCAGATCGTGTCCTTGAGCGCCAACCAGGCCGGCGCGCTCAGCTCGGCCCAATTGGCCGCGCTCTCGACCAACGACATCGTCGCGCTGGAAACGGCCGACCTGGCTGCGATCAAGACCGCTACCATCGTCGGCTTGACCACCAACCAGGCCAAGGCCCTCTCGACCGACCAGGCCGTGGCCTTGACGTCCGACCAGGCCGGCGCCTTGTCGGCCAGCCAGGTCGCCGCGATGACGGCCAACGCCGTCGCCGCCCTCGACACGGTGGACTTCACCAACCTGAAGACTGCCGCGATCGCCGCCTTGCTGACGGCCCAGGTGGCGGCGCTGTCGACCGACCAGGTCGCCAACATGAGCACCAACCAGATCGTGGCGATGACGACGGCCAACCTGGCCAGCGGCTTGAGCACCGACCAGGTGGTGGCGCTGTCGTCGAACCAGATCAACGCGATGAGCGCCGGCCAGGTGACGGCACTGTCGACCAGCGCGATCGCCGCGATCGAGACGGCCGACCTTGGCGGCCTGCGCACGGCCGACATCGCCGCCCTGCGCAGCGCCCAGGTGGCCGCCTTGACGACCGACCAGGTCGCCAACCTGTCGACCAACCAGATCGTGGCGATGACGGTGGCGAACATCAGCAACGGCATGTCGACCGACCAGGTGGTGGCACTGACGGCCAACCAGCTCGGCGCCTTCAGCTCGGGCCAGGTGGGCGCGCTGTCGACCAACCAGATCGTCGCCCTCGAGACGGCCGACTTCGCCGCGATCAAGACCGCATCGATCGCCGGCTTGACGACCAGCCAGGCACGGGCGCTCTCGACCGACCAGGCGGTGGCGCTCACGTCCGACCAGGCCGCCGCGCTGTCCTCGAGCCAGGTGGCCGCCTTGAGCACCAACGCGATCGCGGCGCTCTCGACCAAGGATGTCTCGGTGTTCAAGACGGTGGCGATCCAGAACATGCTGACGGCCCAGGTCGCCGCACTGACGACCGACCAGGTGCATGGCTTGCTCACGGCCCAGGTGCACGCCTTGACGACGGCCCAGATCCACTCGATGAGCAGCGACCAGATCCAGGCCATGACGACGGCCCAGATCCAGGCGCTGACCTACATCACGCCAATCGCGCTTGACCTCAACGGCGACGGCATCAGCACCTTGAGCGCCTCGGCCGGGGTCAAGTTCGACATGCGGGCCGATGGCACGGCGGTCAACACCGGCTGGGTCGCCGGTGGCGACGGCTTGCTGGCGATGGACCGCAACCACGACGGCGCGATCAACGACGGCGGCGAACTGTTCGGCTCGGCGACCAAGCTGGCCAACGGCGAGACGGCACGCACCGGCTACGAGGCGATGGCTGAACTCGATAGCAACCACGACGGCGTGATCAATAGCGCGGACGCGGCCTTCGGCGACTTGCGTGTGTGGGTCGACGCCAACGCGGACGGCGTGAGCCAGGCCGGCGAGCTCAAGTCGCTTGCCTCCCTCAACATCGCCCAGTTGAACCTGGACGTGACCAAGGGCGGCACGCTCGACAACGGCAACATCGTCGGGCTGACCTCGACCTACGACACCACCGACGGCGCTCACCATACGGCCGGCGACGTGTGGTTCGCCACCGCCCCGGCCACCCGTCCTGAAGTGCCGCAAGGCATGCGCGAGCGGGTCGGTTCCCTGGTGCAGGCGATGGGCGCCTTCGACGAGGGTGGCGCCGGCGCGGCGCAAGGCAGGCTGGAGATGCCGTCCGCCTTCGGCAGCAGCGGCGGCGGCTCGATGGGCAATGTCGGCCAGATGGCGGCGCTGCTCGGACAGTACGACGCGAGCGGCAGGCAGCTCGGCACCGAAGCGCTGGCCTCGAGCGACCATACGCTCAAGCTCAAGGCGCTGGAGGCGGCCATGCACGCGGGCATCCTGGCGATGGCTACCAAGTAAGCGGCAGCGCCAGCGAGCCGGCCGCCATGGCCGGCTGAAAGGGCGGCAATACCTCGCGGTCTTGCCGCCCTTCGCGTTTGGGGGGCGCCATCGCGGGAAGAAGGCGGGAATCCGATATCTCTTCCTTCGATCAGGCCCGGCGCCAGCTCGCTAAGCTTGTAGTGTCCAAGAGCTGCGCCGCCGGGGCGACAAATTCTCCCCGGGCGCAGCGCCTGCGGTTAGAATCGTACGGCAAGCGCTGTGCTGTAACGTAAGCCGATTCGATGCTACCGACACTCGAGGTGAACACTGATGCCGTATGCCCGCGTTGCCCATGCAAGATAAATTCCCCCACACCGCCATCCAGTGCTTGACGGCCATCGCGCAGCATCATGGCTTGCAGATCAATCCCGAACGTCTGATCGACGACTACGCGCTCGGCGCCGAAGAGCCGGCCAATGGCTTGCTGCTGCGGATCGCGGCCGACATCGGCCTCAAAGCCAAGGTCGATAAGCTGAGCTGGGAACGCCTGCAGGCGCAGGGCGGAGTGTTCCCGCTGATGGCGCGCCTGAAAGACGGCAACACCGTCATCATCGTGGGCGCGCGCGCCGGCGCCGACCCGGTCAACGGCGGCCAGGTGGCCCTGCTCAATCCGATCGCCGCCCAGGCCGAGGTGGTGCTCGAGGAATGCGCGGCCTTTTGCGCGCGCTGGGATGGCGAAGTCCTGTTCGTCAAGCGCCAGCACAAGCTGACCGACCCCAACCAGCCTTTCGGCCTGCGCTGGTTCATCCCCGAGATCCTCAAGCAAAAGGCGGCCTTCCGCGACATCATCATCGCCGCCGTGGCCATGCACTTGCTGGCGCTGGCCTCGCCCGTGTTCTTCCAACTGGTGATCGACAAGGTGCTCACCCACCAGAGCGTGACGACCTTGTGGGTGCTGGCCGCCGGCATCGTGCTGGCGCTGCTATTCGACGCCACCTTCGGCTTCATGCGCCAGATGCTCACGCTGGCGGCCACCAACAAGATCGACATGCGCCTGACGCGCCGCACCTTCGGGCATCTGCTGTCGCTGCCGATCGACTATTTCGAGACCACCACGGCCGGCGTCATCACGCGCCACATGCAGCAGTTGGAGCGCATCCGCGGCTTTCTCACCGGCCGCCTGTTCTTCACCGGCCTGGACCTGCTGGCGCTGCTGGTGTTCCTGCCGATCCTGTTCGCCTACTCGTTCAAGCTGTCCTTGATCGTGCTGCTGTTCGCCGGCTTGATCGCCTGCGTGGTGATCGCGATGGTGCCGACCTTCCAGCGCCGCTTGAACGCCCTGTACGCGGCCGAGGGCCAGCGCCAGGCGATGCTGGTCGAAACCATCCACGGCATGCGCACGGTCAAAGCCCTGGCGATCGAGCCGACCCAGCGCCGCGTGTGGGACCAACGCTCGGCCGAGGCCATCACGATGCACTTCCGGACCGGCCAGATCTCGATCACCGGCAACGCCATCACCGACTTCCTGGGCAAGATGCTGCCGGTGACCCTGATCGTGGTGGGCGCGCAGGACGTGTTCGACCAGTCGCTGTCGGTGGGCGCGCTGATCGCCTTCCAGATGATTTCGGGGCGCGTGGTGCAGCCCTTGATCGCCATCGTCGGCCTGGTCAACGAATACCAGGAGACGGCGCTGTCGGTGCGCATGCTGGGCGAGGTGATGAACCGGGCGCCGGAAGGGCGCGCTGGCGCCGGCGGCCTGCGTCCGGTACTGAATGGCCAGATCCGCTTCGACGACGTCACCTTCCGCTATCCGGGCGCCTCCGCCACCGCCCTCGATCGCGCCAGCTTTACCATCGAGGCCGGCACGGTGGTGGGCATCGTGGGGCGCAGCGGCTCGGGCAAGACCACCTTGACCAAACTGATCCAGGGCCTGTACGGGGTTCAGGAAGGCATCGTGCGCTTCGACGGCATCGACGCGCGCGAGATCGAGCTGTCGCACCTGCGGCGCCAGATCGGCGTGGTCTTGCAGGAGAACTTCCTGTTCCGCGGCACGGTGCGCGAGAACCTGATCGTCACCAAGCCCGACGCCACCTTCGAGGAGATCGTGGAGGCGGCGCAGGCGGCCGGCGCCGACGAATTCATCGAGCGCCTGCCGCAGGGCTACGACACCCTGCTCGAGGAGAACGCGGCCAATCTGTCGGGCGGACAGAAGCAAAGGCTGTCGATCGCGCGCTGCCTGCTGGCCAAGCCGCGCATCCTGATCCTGGACGAGGCGGCCAGCGCGCTCGACCCGGAGAGCGAGGCGATCTTCATCCGCAACCTCTCGCGCATCGCGGTCGGGCGCACGGTGGTGATGATCTCGCACCGGCTCTCGACCCTGGTCAACGCCAACACCATCCTCGTGATGCAGCAGGGCCGCCTGATGGACAGCGGCCGTCACGCCGATTTGCTTACCCGTAGCGACACCTACCAGCATCTATGGAACCAACAAACCAGCCACCTGTAGCGTCCAGGCGCAAGGACGGCGCGCGCACGGAAGTCGATTTCCTGCCCGACGCCGACGCCATCGAGCGCAGCGCGCTGCCGCGCTACCTGAGCATCACCGTGCACATCCTGGGCGGCGCGCTGTTGACCTTCGTGCTGTGGGCCAGCTTGTCGAAGGTCGAGAAGATCGTGATCGCGCACGGACGCCTGGTCAACCCGACCTCGAACATCGTGGTGCAGCCGCTGGAGACGTCGATCATCCAGAAGATCGAAGTGCGCCCGGGGCAGGTGGTGCGCAAGGGCGAGCTGCTCGCCACGCTCGACCCCACCTTCACCCAGGCTGACGACGCCCAGCTGCGCACGCGCTTGCGCAGCCTGGACACGCAGATCGAGGGCTTACGCGCCGAACTGAAGGGCCGGAGCGGCGGCGCGGCGCTGGCGATCGGCGCGCGGCCCGACGCGGACGGCTTGCTGCAGTCGCAGCTGTCGACCGAGCGCCAGGCGGCCTTCCAATCCCAGGTCACGAAGATGGACCAGAACCTGGCGCGCCTGAAGGCGAGCCTGGAGACCAACCGGCGCGACCAGCAAGTGCTGGCGCAGCGCGTGAAGTCGCTGACCGAGCTTGAAACCATGCAGCAAAATCTGCTGGCCGAGAATTACGGCGCCAAGCTGCATGTGCTGGAGGCGCGCGACCGGCGCCTGGGCGTCGAGCGCGAGCTCTTGATGGCGCATAACAAGGAACAGGAACAGATGAGCGAGCTGGCGTCGGCGCAGGCCGATCGCGCCGCCTTCGGCAACAGCTGGCGCCAGAAGATGATGGAAGACTTGCTGGGGGCCACGCGCGAGCGCGACGGCGTCAACGAGCAGCTGCAGAAAGCGGACAAGCGCCACCAATTGGTGCAGCTGCGCGCGCCGGCGGACGCGGTGGTGCTGGACGTGGCCAAGCTGTCGCAGGGCTCGGTGGTGAAGGAGGCCGAGCAGCTGTTCACGCTGGTGCCGCTGGGCGCGCAGCTTGAAGCGGAGGTGCAGATCGATTCGCTCGACATCGGCTACATCAAGCCCGGAGCGCCCGTGCACATCAAGCTCGACGCTTTCTCGTTCCAGCAGCACGGCGCGCTCGACGGCAAGGTGCGCACCATCAGCGAGGACGCGTTCCGGCGCGACGCGGCCAATGCCGGCCAGGGCATGGACGCCTACTATGTGAGCCGGATCGGCTATGGCGATGCGCGCCTGCGCAAGATGGCGCCGCAATCGCGCCTGCTGCCGGGGATGACGCTGACGGCGGAAATCGTGGTCGGCAAGCGCACCGTCATTTCCTACCTGCTGTGGCCGCTGACGAAAGCGCTTGACGAGTCGATCCGCGAGCCTTGATGCGTGGACATTGGGGTAGTGCCGAGCCGGGAATCGACATCCTCGCGGCCTCATGCCAGCACATCGAGGCCCTTGCGATCGGCCAGATTGAGCAATTTCAACGAGGGGCCGTTCGGATGCTTTTGCCCCTGCTCCCATTTTTGCACGGTCGAGGTACTGGTGTTGAGATAGGCCGCAAATACGGCTTGACTGGCCTTCAAGCGCAGTCGGAGGTTCTTGATCTCCGATGGACTGTAATTTTGCACTGGCGCCAGGCACAAGGCGTCGAATTCGCGCATTGTCCTGGCATCCATCGTGCCGGCCGCATGCAAGCCCTGCGCTGTTTCGTGCAATGCAGTCAGTAATGATTCACGCTTACTCATTCTTCACCTCGATCAGTTCGCTTGCCGCGATCGCCTTGTCCAGAGCGTGGCGGTCATACGCCAGTAGATGCGCTGCCGTCGCCTTCAAAGCCCGCAATTCCTTGTCGCTGATGTTGTCGGCCTGGTTCTTGGCGAATCCATACAGAAAAAACGCCTTGTCCTTGAACCGGAACGCCAGAATCGTGCGCGCTCCGCCGCTCTTGCCGCGTCCGCTCAAGGCTATGCGCTTCTTAACAATGTGCCCACCCAGCCTGGCGTCGATCAGACCCTCCTCCATTTCCGATACTGCGGCCACCAAGGCTCGCTCGGGCAATCCCTCATTGGCTGCCCAGCGGGCAAACCATTTTGTCAGAAATATTCTCACGCCGCCTCCGTATGAGGGCGTGGTCAAAGTATAGCACTGGGTACTACATTTCGATGCGGAGCGCGATGCGCATATGAGCACGCGCTTGGTGCATCGCGGACCCGCGTCGCCCTGAAGAGTTTTGCCTCAAGGTGATTGTGGCGTTGGCAACACGAGCGGCATTGAGCAGAAACAGGCGCACGGGGAACCGGCGTGATTTGGGCCCACGTGATCGCATCGTCAAGCGTGCGCTGTGGTGTACGGCAGGTAGACCCGGAACGTGGTGCCGCTGCCGACCACGCTGTGCACCGTGATCGTCTCGATCCCGTCGCGCAGGTCGGCCTCGACCATCGCATTGGCCTGATCGAAGCGCGAAAACGCCTTCAGGGCGAACACGATTTTCGCCACCCGGTCGACTGCGGTGTTGATATTGACGGTGCTGCTGGTGATGGCGCCAAAGCTGTGCGCGGTGTCGAGGATCAGCTCGCATTGCGCATGGCGCAGCAGCGGCAGGTAGGCCTCGAGCTGATCCTGCGCCTGCAGCTGCACCAGGATGTCGGCCTTGTGGCGGGCGTCCTTGAAACCGGCCGCTTCCAGGCTGGCCGTCACCGCGCGCACCACGGCGCGCTGCTCGCGCGTGCTGCGCACCGTGCCCGGCGTGGCGCTGCCGGCCAGCAGCGCCTTGAAAAGCTGGGCGCTGTCATGGTCGAGCATCTCGAACAGGCGCGGCAGCTGATCCAGCGCGTGGGCCAGCGCGTCGGCGATGTTCTTGCCGCTGGACTTGACGGCGCCGATCGGGGTGTTGATCTCGTGCGCCACGCCGGCGATCAGCTGGCCGAGCGCCGCCATTTTCTCCGACTGGACCAGCTGTCCCTGGGCTTGGCGCAGTTCCTCGAGCGCGCACTCGAGTGTTTCGGTGCGCTCGCGCACCTTCGATTCGAGCGCGCCCTGGCGCAGGCGCAGGTTGCAGGACGTAACGTCCGGGATCGAGATTGCTGTAGCTGGCCACGCGCGATTCGGCGCTGCGTTCTTGCCACTGCCCGTCGTAGCCCTGCAAATGATAGCGGTAGGCGTTACTCATCGGATCGCTGAAGTCGAGCGCGGCGAATTCCACGCTCAAGCTACGCTGGTGCGGCTGCAGGCGCAAGCCTGCGCGCGCCAGATCGGCCGGCACGCGCTCGCCATCGATGCGCAGCTCCGACACCACCACGGGAGGCTGGAAGGTCCAGGGCGCAAAGCGCGCCGGGTCGATCACTTGTGCCCCGCCCGCGCCGCCGAACAGCATGCGTCCGTCGGCCAGCTTGGCGAAGGCGCGGAACCAGCCGGTGCCCACGTCGACGCCGTCGGCCACGCCGAACTTCGTGAAACTGCCCGTCGCGGGGTCGTACATTTTGCTCTGGGTCCAAATGCGGCCGTGCGCGTCGGCCAGCAAATTGGCGCCGAAGGACAAACCGGCGAAACCCTCGCGCACGCCGATCGCCTCGAAGCTCGCTTGCGTGCCGCGCAGCGCGCTCATGCGGTACATGCCGTTGGCGGTGTCGACCAACAAGCGCTGCTGCGCGTCGAACAGCATGCCTTGCACGTCGGGCGTGGTGTGGATGGCCTCGGGCAGGCCGTCGATGTGCTGCCACCCTTCGCTAGCGCGGGGCATGCGAAACACGCCGCGCGCGCCGCCGGCGATGACGGCGTGGTCGGGCGCCTTGAGGATCGCGTTGATGTTGCCATCGAGTTCGCCAACGCGCGCGGGCGCGGCAGCCGGGCGGCCGTCCGGCGCGCGGTCGAGGCGGTAGACGCCGCTACGCGTGCCCAGCCACAGGCGGTCATCGGCGCCTGCCAGCATGACGCGCACGCGGCCGAATTTGGTAGGCCGCACGCTGAGCAGCTCGCGCGCCTCGCTAAATTCGTACAAGGCGGCGTCGGTGCCGGCCCAGACATGGCCATCGCCGGTCTGGGCCAGGGCGCTGACCATGCTGCCTGCGAAGCCGGGCGCCGCCGCGCGCGCGGGACGTACTGCGCCGATCGCGCCGAGCGTGCGGTCAAGTACCGCGATGCCGCGCTCGGCCATGCCCAGCCAAATCTCGCCATTGCGCAATTGGAGGATACTGCGCACATCGGGGGCCGCCAGCACGGCGTCCTCGCGCACGTCCGGGCGCAGTACCCAGGCCGCCGGCGTCGGGTAGTAGTGCTGCAAGCCGCCGCCATAGCCGCCCAGCCACACCGTGCCGGCCTGGTCACGGACGATGGCGCGCACGTCGCTGCCGTGTATGCCCCAGGGCTTGCGCCAATCGTGCTTGAGCGATTCGATCAAGCGGCCGTCGCGGTCGCGCACCTCGACCGTGTTCGCGCGCGCCAGCCATACCTCGTTCGGGCCGATCGTTTGCGCGGCGCTCACCGCATTGCGCTTGCCGCCGTCCAGCGAGTTAGCATGGTCGATCCAGCGCGCGGCTCCACTGGCGGTCTCGACGATCAAGAGGTCGCCCTGCTGCGTGCCGACCCAAAGCCGTCCGTCCGGGCCCTCGTGCAGCGAGCGCACGATTTGTTCGGACAATTGCGCCTGCAGGCTGGCGTCGGACAGGCCAGGCGTGAAGTGGCTGGCGCCGCGCTCCCTGCACATCAAGCCCTTCCAGGTGCCCACCCAGGGCGTGCCATGCGAATCGACCAGCAGCGCCTGGACATGGTCGTCCGGCAGTTCGCTGTCAGCGCGCCGGTAGCGCACAATGGTTCCATTGTCGGGGTCGATACGGTCGAGCCCTTCGCGCAGGTTACCCGCCCACACGCTGCCGTCGATGTCGAGCGCCAGCGCCTGGACCGAAGCGGAAGTCGCCACGCCCGACTTGGCACGGAATGTGGACATGATGTCGGTGGCGGGGTCGATCATGGCCAGGCCGTCGCCGTCGGTGCCCACCCACACCCGTCCTTTTTTGTCGGGCGCGAGGGCGACGATGAAGCTGGTGCGCTTTTGCAGCGCCACCGGCGCGCCGAAGCCGTAGTGGCGGAAGTGGTAGCCATCGAAACGCGACACGCCATCGACACTGCCGACCCAGATAAAGCCGGCGCGGTCTTGCGCGATCGCCGCGACCACGCCGTCGCGAATGGCGCCGCCATCGTCGATCGCGACGAACCTCGCGGCGCCAACCGTCGCGCCGGGCGCCGCGTGCGCGCCTGGTGCACCGACCACGAGCGACACAAGGGCCAAGCGCGCCGCCAAACGGGATGCGCGCCGGCGCAGGCCTGGCCAATTCATCGGACTGGAAAGGGGGGCAGGTTCAAAAGCGCTGGCCTTGTACATCTGCTCTCCACGAAAGCGCGAAATGGATATTCCCACATCGCCTGCGTGGTGCGGCGTGGCGTGGCAGCGCGGAGCGTCATCGCGTGGCCGCGCCTCGACGGGGCGCGCAACGCGCTGCGCCAGCGCGCGTTTGGAGCGCTCGTGGTGGCGCCTAGTTCGGGACCGCCTTGACCACGAAGCCAACCGCTTGCGCGTCTTCCAGTGCCAGTTGCGGATCGGCGCCCACGCTGGCGGCGAGTTGGCGCAGCGCCGCCGCCACCACCGGGTTTTCCAGCTTCACGTGCACGATGGGCGTGCCTTGCACCACCTGGAAGCCGGCCTTCTGAAACAGCTCGAATATGGTGGCGCGCGTGAACCAGCGCAGATGCGCGCGGTTGAGCAAGCCGTTGTCCTCGTAGCGCACGTCGCCCAGGCACAGCTTGAGCTGCATGCTCCAGTGCTGCGCGTTCGGGATCACGGCCACGATGCAGGCATCCTTGGCGATGGTCTTGCGGATGCGCGCGAGCAGGCGTTCTGGCTGGCGGATACGCTCGAGCGCCTGGTCCATGATCCAGCAATTGACGTCGGCGTAGTCGCGGAAAAAATCGTCGCCCAGGCTGTCGATGTCGCGCGCAAGCACTTCGTCGCAGGCGCCCTTGGCCAGATTCTTGTGCTCGGGGTTGATCTCGAGCGCCGTGTAATGGCACTCGGGATTGCCTTCCTTGATGGCGCGTGCCAGCGCCCCGTCGTTCGCTCCCACCTCCACCAGGCGCGCCACGCGCGGAATGAAGGACTGCGCCAGCATGCGCACGGTGGCCGCTTCGCGCGACGCAGTCTCCCACGCCTCCAGGTGGTAGCCGCCGGTGCGCTTGACCGTGCCTTGCCAGTCGTGACGCAGGTAGTGGTTCGGCCCCTCGGACAGGAAGTCGTTCTTGATCCAGGCGATGCCCTTGATCAGATCGTCGCGCCCGGCGCGGTGTAGCGCCACCATCGGCTCGGTCATGGGGGCGCCGTGCCGGGTCGGCATCGGCCAGGCGCGCAACACCTCGATATTGACCAGCATGCAGGCCGGGTGCAGGTAGCGGATCGCGCCCACCTCGTAGTCGACGTCGAAGCCGCCCTCGTTGACGTGGTTGACGTAGCCGACCCCGTACATCGATTCGCCCAGCTGCTCGGCCATCGATTCGAGGAAGCCGCGCTTGAGGATGAAGATGTCCGAGTCCAGCACCAGCACCGGCCCATGCAGGTCCAGATTCTGGAAGGCCCAGGCCATGCCGGGCCCGTGATGGATGTTGTAGTCGAAGTGGATGAAGCGCACATCCGGATACTTGGCGCACACCGCTTCGATGGCGCGGTAGTGCTGCTCGCTCGAGCCGTCGATGATCGTCACCGGATTGGCATAGTGCGCGCGGAAAGACCCGAGCAGGTCTTCGATCAGCTCGGCCGAATTGTAGGAGACGGAGATGACGGGAATGGCTTCAATATTCATGGCCGCTCTACTCGTGGTGGTCGATTCGGTGCGATCAAGGGCGCCGTGCGCCGTGCTAGCCACGGTCGAACACGGCTTGCTCGGCCGGCTCCAGCGGGAACGAAGGCGTGCCCTTCATGCGCGCATACGGCTGCGAGATGGCGCGCTTTTCGATCACCACGATGCTGTCGTAGTAGTGCACGGCAAAGGTGGTGCGGGTATGCTCCTCCACGCGCAGCTGCGGCTCCTGCGAGTACCAGGCGTTGAGCTGGTCGATCAGCTGTTTTGTATATTCGACGAAGGTGTGCGGCAGGCGGAAGCCCCCGCCAAAGGCCGGCCAATAGCTCGTGTGCAGGTCCTCGCACAGGTAGATGCCGCCTTCCTTGAGGTGGTTCCAGGTCTCCTCGAAGGTGATCACCTGTTGCTTCATGGTGTGGCCGCCGTCGTCGAGGATGATGTCGAAGGGCGGCAGCTTGCCGCAGATCGAGCGCAGCGAGTCGCGGTCTTCCTGGTCCGCCAGCAGGATCTCGATCTGCTCCTCGGCCAGTTCGGCGCAGCGCGGATTGATGTCGGCGCCGTAGATTTTCGCCTCCTTGCCGAAATAGTATTTCCACATCTGCAGCGAGCCGCCATGCAGCACGCCGAATTCGAGCATCGACATCGGCTTGCCGCGGAACTTGGCGAAATGGCGCTCGTAGATTTCGAAGTAATGCATCCACTTGTGGATCATGCGGTGCGGGTGGTTTTCGAAAAAATCGAGCAGTACGCTGCCGTTGTTCAGTTCCATCTCGTCTCCTTGGTGTGGGTCCAGTGTGTTCGTGGTTCGGGCTATTTGGCCAGCAGCAGGCGCGTGCCCTGGCGGATCAGGCCGAGGATGCCCTCGACGTCGAAGCCGCCTTCCTTGATTTCGTCGCGCACCGAGGACAGGTACCACATCGAGGTGATCAGCTTGGAGCTGAGCACTTCGTCGGCGGCCTCGCGGTTGCTCATGAAGCGCTTGTGTTCGATGGCGTCGCACAGCAGCTGCAGCCAGTCCACGTTGGAATGGATGCGGATGCGGTTGCCGCGCTGGTCCTGGCCGCCGTGCAGGCGGAAGTAGCTGAGCGCCTCGGGCAGGTAGACGCAGTCGTGGCGCGAGAGCACCGCCAGCCAGGTCGCCACGTCCGACAGCACATTGTATTCGCGCCCCAGGAAAACACCGAACTGCTCTTCCAGCGCGCTCTTGCGCACCAGCGCCGTGGTCGGCTCGCCGATCAGGTTTTGTCCGTTGGTGAGCAGGAGCTTGCCCAGCGAATTGCCGCCGACCCGGGTTTCGGTTTCGAACATGCGCTCGGTGCCGCTGATGGGCGCCAGGTGGCGTCCCTCGGCGTCGATCAGCTGGCGGAACGAGGTGACGATGCCGATATTCGGATCGGTCAGCATGAAGCTCATCATGCGTTCGATCTTGGTCGGATGGTACAAGTCGTCGTCCATCAGGTAGTTCACGTATTCGCCCTGGCCCTGGTCATAGGCGTTTGAAAAATTCTCGCGCGCGCTCAGGCCGGGCACCCGCATGTAATTGATGTTCGCGTGCTTTGCTACGTAGGGGGCCAGGCGTTCGCGCGTCAATTCGTCGTCGCTGTTGTCGCTGATGACGATGTCGAGATTGTCCCAGCCCTGCGCCAGCACGCTTTTGAGCGCCAGTTCGCAGTAGTCGGGCCGGTTATGGGTCGGGATCAGGATGCTCACCAGGGGCAGGACGCTGCCGGCATTGCCGGCCAGGCGCGTCGATACCTTCTTGTGCGCGTGTGGGCGGCCCTTGATGGCCACCTTGGCGTAGCGCTCTTCCAGGTCGCGCACGAACTGCACGCTGTCGAACAGCGCGCACGTCATGCGCTTTTCCACCAGTTGGCGCTTCATCGTCGCGGCGCGGTCGCGCTCGAGCGCCAGGCTGACCGCCTTTTCCTCGTAGTCGCGCAGGTTGTAGGTGATCAGCTCGGGCAGGTCGACCGCCATCAGCAGGCTGCCCGCCATGCGCGAGGAAAAGGTGCGGCCGGTGCAGGTGAGCACCGGCAGACCGGCCCATAGCGCGTCGCTGGCGGTGGTGCCTCCATTGAACGGTACGGTATCGAGGAACAGGTCCGCCACCTGGTAGCGCGCCAGGTAGTCGGCCGGCGCCACCCGCTCGGCGAACAGCAGGCGCTCCTTGTCCACGCCGGCCAGCTCGGCCTGGCGGCCCAGGTTGGTGCGCACTTCGGTGGCGTCGGCCACCATCCACAGCACGCTGCCCGGGGTGCGCTTGAGGATGCGCATCCAGGTGTCGAACACTTCGGGGCTGAACTTGAAGTTGTTGTTGAAGGCGCAGAACACGAAGGCGTCGCTCGGCAGTGAGCACGACTGGCGCGTCGGACAGGGCCCGATGATGCGCTGGCGGTCGTTGATCTGGAAGGTGCGCGGCATGTGCAGCGGCTTCTCGGTGAAGTAGGGCTCCAATTCAGGCGGCAGCACGAAGGGGTCGGCGATCACATAGTCGATCTCCGGCATGGCCGTCGGTCCGGGCAGGCCGAGCCAGGTGATTTGCACCGGCGCCGGCCGGTAGGCCAGGATGTTGGGGCGCGCGCCCAGAGTCAGGCCGTGCAGGTCGACCAGGATGTCGATCTCGTGCGAACGGATCAGGCGCGCCGCTTCCTCGTCGCTGAGCGTGCCGATGCGGATGTGCTGGTCCATGCCGGCGATGACGCGCGCGCGCAGGGGCGAGCCGTCCTCGTGGCTCCAGCAAAAGCCGAACACCTCGACTTTGCTGCGGTCGTGCAGGCCGTACAGCTCGGCCGTCAGGATCGACACCGCGTGCGAGCAAAAGTCCGACGACAGGTAGCCGATGCGCAGGCGTTCGTGGTCGTAGCCATGCGGGCCGGACAGGCGCGGCGCGTCGCGCATCACCTTGTCCTCGACAAAGCGGCGCGAGGCCGCCAACTGCTGGGACGGCTCGCCCGAGGCGCTCAGCATGGCCAGCGCCGAGGTCGCGTTCATCAGGGTCTCTTCGGGAATGCCGCAGGCGCTGCTGTTATACACGGGCCACTTGCACTGCTTCTGGCGCAGGTGGACCCAGTGCGTGATGACGTGCTTCTGGTCCGGGTCGATCTTCAGGCTGCGCGTCATCATCTCTTCGGCGGCCGGCATGTCCTTGCGGATTTCAAGCAGGCGGCCCAGGTTGTTGAGCGCTTGCAGGTAGTAGGCTTTGTCGGCCGGCGTTTCCGGATTGAGGTACTCGAGCACGGCGCGCCAGCAAGCGAGCGCCTCGTCCGGGCGCTTCATGCGCTCGAGCAGGGTGCCCAGGTTCAGGTGCGCCTCGCTGAAACGCCCATTGCCGGCGATGGCGGTGCGGTAGGCGGCTTCGGCTCCGGGCAGGTCGTTCTCGTCCGACAGCAGCACGGCCAGGTTGAACTGGGCCGCGTAGGCGATCGGCGAGGCGGTGTATTTGAGCCAGCAGCGGTACAGCTCCACCGCGACCGCGGCCTCGCCCATTTCACCGAGGCGCTGGGCCATCTGGAACAGATCGATGATGGGAAGCGTGCCCTGGCTGGCGATGGCGAAGGCTTGTTGCGTCGAATCGGTCAGGCTGGGCGTGCGGACGGTTGGATAGACGGGAGGATGCGCGTTCGTGGAAAGGGCCATGGCTTCTTTCAAAAAGTATCAGGCGCGCGGTGTGGCGAACCAGCGGTAGGTCTTGTCGATCGTCTGTTCCAGGCTGCAGGTCTGGGCCACGCCGAGGCGCTTGACGGTGGCGCTGATGTCCGGGAACAGGTCGTCCTGTTGCTGCTGGCGCGCCGGCGAGGTGTTGACGGCGAAGCGCGGACGCGGCGACACGCGCTCGCCGATCAAGCCCACCAGTTCCAGATGGCTGACCGGCTTGGCGCTGCCCAGGTTGTACACTTCGCCGTCCACTCCGCCCACCAGCGCGGCCAGGGTCCACCAGGCGGCGTCGCTGCCGTACAGGTAGCTGCGGCGCGCGCTGCCGTCGCCGTGGATGCGGATTTCGCTGCCGGTCAGGACGTCGCGCATGAAGTTGTTGATGGCCCAAGGGCGATCGAGCTCCTGGTAGGCGCCCGTGAGCGTGAAGGGGCGCACCGTGCTGATCGGCAGGCGGAACTGGCTGCGGTAGATCGCGGCCACCGATTCGGCGGCGCGCTTGGCGTCGGTGTACACGCAATGCAGGGCGCCGGCCGGAATCGGGAAGCAGTCGGTCTCGGTGAGCGCGCCGGCGCGCTGCGGCACCCCCGCCACCATGCAGGAACTGACGTTGACGAAGCGGCGCAGGCCGTCCAACTGGGTGGCGGCGTCGAGCGCGTTATTCAAGCCGCCCACAGTGGTCTGGTGTACGCGCAGCGGGTCGGACGAATGCACGCGGTTGTTCGGGATGCCGGCCGCGTGGATCACATGGCTGGTGCTGCGCGCGAACTCGAAGGGCGAACGCACGTCCTGCGAATGGGCGCGGATGTCGAGACGGTTGGCCAGGTGCGGCGCCTTGCGCTGCCATTCGCCGATGTTGCGCGCGTAAATGTCGAGCGTGATGCCCAGCTTGTACTCGTCATTGAGCGCGCCGACCATCTCGGCGATCCAGGTGCCAAGGAAGCCGGTGCCGCCGGTGACGGCGATATGCTGGCGCGCCAGCGCGGCGCGCACGTGCGCCTGGTCGGCGCAGGCGGCCAGGCAGTCCAGCCGCATTTCGGCGTAGCGTTCTTGTTCGGTGCGGTCGATTGCCATGATCATCCTTTGCATGCAGCGTTTTGTTCGGCCAGTTCGCGCGCCACTTCCATGATCAGGCTCTCTTGCCCGGCCACCGCGTTGCGCTTGCCCAGGCCGAAGAAGATGTCGCGCGGGTCGACCTTGTAGTCTTCGGCCGCGCGCGCCACCGGCTTGGCGAAGCCGGAGAACACCCCGGCCAGGCCGCTGACGATGGACAGCGGCGAGATCGAGGGCGCCACCGGGTTGAAGGCTTTTTCGGCGATGTCGGCCGCGTCGAGGATCTTGTACAGGTCGATGCCGGTCTCGAAGCCGAGCCGCTCGAACACCGCCACCAGCACTTCGAGCTGGGTGTTGCCGGCGCCGGCGCCAAAGCCGCGGATGGTGCCGTCGATGATGGAGGCGCCCGCGTTGACGGCCGTGACGGAATTGATGATCGCCATGCCCAGGTTGTTATGGCCATGGAAGCCGACCGGGATCGACAGCCCGTCGACCAGGGTGCCGATGCGCTCGCGCACGTCGTCCGGGAAGTAGGCGCCGGCCGAGTCCATGATGATGATCGCCTCGGCGCCGTAGGATTCCATTTTTTTCGCTTCTTCGAGCAAGATGGCGGCGCTCGCCATATGGCTCATCATCAGCACGCCGTAGGCTTCCTTGCCGGCCTTGCGCACGTAGGCGATGTGGCGGTCGGTGATGTCGGCCTCGGTGCAGTGGGCGGCGACGCGGAACACGTCCACCCCCAGTTCGATGGCGCGCACCAGGTCGCGCTTGATGGTGCAAAAACCGGGAATCACGTGGATGCCCAGGCGTGACTTTTTCAGGTTGGCGCGCGACACGGTGAGGATGTCCTCGTCCGTCAGGCTGCATTCGCCCACCAGCATCGAGGAGGCGCCCAGGCCGTTGCCGTGGCCGACCTCGACGATCGGCACGCCGGCCGCCTCGGCCGCCTTGCAATAGGCGACGAAGCTGTCGCGGCTGAGCTGGTGGCGCACCGCGTGGTTGCCGTCGCGCAGAGTCGGATCGCTGATCAGGATTTTCTTAGCCATGCTTGCGCTCCTTGCCGTTGGCCGCGACGGCGATCATTTCAGCCATCGCTATCGCGGCGCAGTTGATGATGTCCAGGTTGCCGGCATACTGCGGCAGGTAGTCGCCGTTGCCCAGCACCTTGATGGTGGTGACGACCTTGCCGCCCTCGATGGTGGGCGGCACGATCAGCTGGTAGCCCGGCACGTACTGGGTCAGCTGCTTGACCATGCTGCCCACCGCGTCCTGGATCGCGGGCAGGTCCGGCTGCGCGATTTTCGCGTAAATCGTCGTTTGCATGTCGATCGGCGGCTGCGCGGGGTTGAGGATCAGGATGGCCTTGGCGCGCTGCGCGCCGGAGAAGCGCTGCAGCGCCATCTCGGTGGTCTCGATATATTCGTCGAGGTTGGCGCGGGTGGCGGGACCGGCGCTGCGCGAGGCGATGCTCGAGGCCACCTCGACGTATTCGATATTCTTGTGCACTTGCGCGATGGCGTAGGCGATCGGGATCGAGGATTGGCCGCCGCAGGTGATCATGTTGATGTTGCGGTTGCCGCTGTCGAGGCAAGCCTGGGCGTTGATGGCGGGGATGCACAACTCGCCGAGCTTGGCCGGGGTCATGTCGATCACGGTCTTGCCGAGCTTGTCGAGCGCGGCCCAGTGCGCGATATGGGCTTGGGCCGAGGTGGCGTCGAAGACGACGTCGCAAATGCTTGGATCGGCCACGATGGCCTCGATGCCGCGGTCGGAGATCGGCACCCCGAGCTGGGTGGCGCGGCGCATGCCGGCCGAATTGAAGTTACGGCCCGCGAACAGCGTGCATACCAGGTGCTTCGACCGCATGACCTTGATCAGCAGGTCGGTGCCGATATTGCCCGATCCGATGATGGCGATCCGGACTTTCTTGGTCTGGCTCATCCTACCTCCTCGTTGGTGCCGGCGCGCCGGCCATGCGCACACGCGCCGCCACGGATGGCGGTAAAGCGCATGCGCCCACTTTGCACACTATTGCCTCATATTATGATCGAACCGCCCGGGTATGCAACCGCCAATTAACCATCGAATCGGGCGGCTATTCTGGCGCTTGGCTTGGCGCCTGGCCCGGCGCCTCCAGCATGGCCGCCGCCTCGGTCAGGACGGTGTCGAGCGAGGAGTAGGCGGGCTGGTAGCCGAACTGCGCGGCCCGCTGGTTGCGCGAGTAATAGTGCGGCTTGGCGCCGGTGGCGTTGACGGGCGCGGCCAGGCCGGCCACCACCTCGTAGCGCAGGCCGAAGCGCTCGGCCATGGCCGCCAGCAGGGCCGGCTTGTCGATGGGGGCGCGGCTGTAGCAATCGAGCGCCGTGTTGTGCGGCGGCGCCTGCAGCACGCAGTGCACCAGCTGGTAGAAGTCGATCCGGTGCAGGTAGTCGCGCGACATCGCGTCGGGCGAGGTTTGCAGCACGCTGGCGCTGGCGATGGCGCGCAGGATGTCAGTGATGAAGAAGCGCGCCGCGCGCTCGAGCGTGCGGCTGAAGTAATTGAAGACGCGCAGGTCGACGATGGGCAGGTCGGGCAGGGCGCGGTGGCGGCACTCGGCGTGCAGCTTGGCCACCGCGTAGTATTCCTGCGGCAGCAGGGCGTTGATGCCGACGCTGGCGCGCGTGTTTTCGTCGGCCGGCTGCAAGAAGGTGGTGCCGTAGGCGGCGCCGCTCGACAGGAAGAGGTAACGGCGCTGCGGGTGCAGGCGCAACTGGCGCAGCACCATGCTGTCGTATTCGAGCGTGATGTCGAAGATGTCGCCGCCCATCGCGGCCGCGCGCGCCGGGTCGCCCACGCCCACGAAGTTGATAACCGCCTCGTGGTCGATGGCGCCGTAGGCCGCGTATGGCTGCACCGGATAGCGCCCGGCCAGGCCCGCGCCGGCCAGCCATTGCTCAAAGGCGGCGCAGTCGCGCACGTACAGGATCAAGTCGTAGCTATTGGCCTTTGCAATCGACGCGATCAAGTCGCGCGCGATCTGGCTGCTCGCGCCCAGGATGGCCAGGCGCATCATGCGGGCAGGTCGAGCGCGTTCTGGATTTCGCGCGCCAGCACCTCGTCGGGCAGGTTGGGCACCATGTCGTGCATGGGGGTGGACACCATGCGCCCGTCCGGCAGGCGCTTGGACGCCACCGAGGGGATGATGCGCTGCCCGCGCATGGCGATGATTTCGCACAGCACCGGGCCGGGCATCGCCATCACCTTGTCGATGGTCGCGCGAAGTTCGGCTTCGCGCTCGCAGCGCATGAAGGGCAGGCGAAAGGTGGCGGCCAGCGCTTGCATCGATGGAATGAACACGCCGCTGGTGGCGTCCGCGCCCAGCAAGAGGCCGCCGAAGAATTCATTTTGCGTGTTACGCATCGAGACGTAACCGTCGTTGTTGATGATGAATAGCTTGAGGTTCAAGCCATAGTGGCTGGTGGTGGCCAGCTCGTGCACATTGGTCATCAAGGAACCGTCGCCGGTGACGCACACCACCGGGCCGGGCGCGGCGGCGGCGTCCACGCAGGCCGCGCCGTTGGCCGCCGGCAGCGCGTAACCCATCGCGCCGAGCGAGCCGGACGAAAAAAAGCGCTGTCCGTCTTTCAGGCGCAGGGCTTGGCCGGTGACGTAGAAGGCCGAACCGGCGTCGCTGACGATGCAGGCGTTATCCGGCAGGGCTTGCGAGAGCACTTCGGCGAAATCGTAGAAGTTCATGCCGTCGTCGCTGTGCTGGTGCGGCTCCAGGCGCACCGCATAGCGCTCTTTCCAGGATTGGCAGCAGGCGCGCCAGGCGGCGCAGGCGTGCGCGCGCGCTTGCGGCAGCAGCGCGTCGATGAATTCGGCCACGCCCGAGCGGATCTTGAGGCTCACGCCGACCTGCTCGCGCGCCAGCACGGCGTCGTCCAGGTCGACCTGGACCTTGACGGCGTCGGGCGCGAACAGCTTGTTCTCCCAGCCGGTGGTCTGGCCGTGCAGGCTGGCGCCGACGGCGATGATCAGGTCGGCCGTCTGCACGGCCAGGTTGCCGGGACGGTCGCCCTTCGGGCCGCAGTGGCCGACGAACAGCGGATGGTCGTAGAACATCGCATCCTTGCCGAGCTGGGTGGTCAACACCGGCACTTGCAGTGACTCGGCCAGTTGGCGCAGGCGCGCGCTGGCGTTCGCGCTGCGCACGCCGGCGCCGGCCAGCAGCAGCGGGCGCTTGGCCGCGCGCAGCAGCTCGCCCAGTTTGGCCAACTGGTCCGGCGCCACCGCCAGCGCATCGATCTCGGGCGTGTAGCCCTGCAGTTCGTCCGGATCGACCAGCGCGCCTTGCATGTCGAGCGGCAGGTCGAGCAGCACCGGACCAGGGCGTCCGCTAGTGGCGAGGTGGATGGCTTTTTCAAGGTGGTAGCGCACGCTTTGCGGGTCCAGCAGCATGTGGCAGTATTTCGTCACCGACTGCATGATGGGCACGATGTCGACCTCGAAGGTGCCGAACTGGCGCAGGCCGGGAATGCCGGAAGTGGCGATGGTCTGGGTGCTTTTGCTTTGGCCGGTCAGGAAGATGGTCGGCGCGCTGTCTTGCCAGGCGCCGACCACGCCGGTGAGGATATTCGTCGCGCCCGGGCCGGCGGTGGCGCAGCACACGCCAAGCTTGCCGGAGCGGCGCGCGTAGCCGTCGGCGGCCATGGCGGAGGCTTGCTCGTGGTGGCTGCAGATATAGCGCATGCCTTCGCTGCGGCCGATCGCGTCGACCAGGTGCATCATGCCACCGCCGTTGAGCAGGAACACGGTGTCCACGCCGGCCTGGCGCAAACGGCTGATGATGTAATCGGCGACGCGGATCTTCATGCTGGGACTTTCTATGCGGTGGATGCGCCGCTATGCAGGCGCAGGGCGGCGACGGCGGCGCCCGCCGCTTGGCTGATCAGGAAGGTGTCGACGCCGTACACCAGCACGTTGGCGCCGAGCGCGAGCGCCGCCTCGATTTCGGCGGGGCTGCGCACCATGATGGCGGCGCCCTTGCCGGCGGCGCGGATGGTGCGCACGCTGCTGCGCACGATGTCGGTGATGCGGGGATCCTTGGTATTGCCGGCGCACCCCAGCGCCACCGACAGGTCGTACACGCCGACATACACGACGTCGAGGTCGGGCAGGGCGCAAATGGCGTCGAGCTCGGCCAGCGCGCCGGCGTTCTCGATGATGACGGCGGACAGGCCGAAGGCGTTGCCCAGCTTGCCGCCGGTGTTGCTGCTTGGGTTGGAATAGCCGCCCGCGCGCGTGAAGGGGTTGTAGCCGCGCGTGCCGCTGGGCGCGAACTTGCCCATCCTGACCGCTTCGTCCGCCTGCGCCACGCCGCCCACTTGCGGCACCACGATGCCGTGCGCGCCCAGGTCGAGCGCCCATTGCACGGCCGAGGCGTTCATGCCCGGCACCCGCACCAGCGCGGCGCTGCCAGCGGCCTCGCAGCTGCGCACGCAGGCGTCGAGCGCGGCGACGTCGTAGATCCCATGCTCCATGTCGAGGATGACGAAGTCCAGGCCGGCCAGGGCCAGGATCTCGACCACGGCGGGCGAGGAAATGATGGACCAGATGCCCATCACGCTCTGGCCGGCCGCCAGTTTTTCCTTGATCGGATTGACGGCCGCCATGCTAGAACCCCACGCCGAAGAAGGCCTCGATCTTCTCGACCGTGTAGTCGAGCATCTCGCGCGTGAGGCCGGGGAAGACGCCGATCCAGAAGGTGTCGTGCATGACGCGGTCGGTGTTGGTCAATTCGCCCGCGACGCGGAAATTCCGGCCCTGCATATAGGGCTGGCGCGTCAGGTTGCCGGCGAAGAGCAGGCGGGTGCCGATCTTGTTCTCGTCGAGATAGGTGAGCAGGTCGACCCGGCTCGCCTGCGCCTCTGGCTTGAGCGTCATCGGGAAGCCGAACCAGGACGGCTCGGAATTGGGCGTCGCCTGCGGCAGCACCAGGAACTCGGCGCAGCTTTGCAGGCGTTCGGTCAGGTAGGCGAAGTTGGCGCGGCGCGCCTCGATGAAGCCAGTCGCGCGCTCGATCTGCGCCAGGCCGCAGGCCGCCTGCATGTCCGTGATTTTCAGGTTGTAGCCAAGGTGGCTGTAGGTGTACTTGTGATCGTACCCTTCCGGCAGGGTGCCCAGTTTCCAGCAAAAGCGCTTGCCGCAGGTGTTGTCCTTGCCGGGCGCGCAGTAACAGTCGCGGCCCCAGTCGCGGAACGATTCGGCGATCGCTTTGAGTTCGGCGTTGTTGGTGAAGACGGCGCCGCCTTCGCCCATCGTGATGTGGTGGGCCGGGTAGAAGCTCATGGTGCCGATGTCGCCGAAGGTGCCGACCATCTGGCCGCGGTAGGTGGCACCGAGCGCGTCGCAGCAATCCTCGACCAGCCACAGATTATGCTTCTTGCACAGCGCGACGATGACGTCCAGGTTGTACGGGTTGCCCAGGGTGTGGGCCAGCATGATCGCTTTTGTCTTGGGCGAGATCGCCGCTTCGATCTGGCTCGCGTCGATATTGTAGGTGCCCAGTTCGACGTCGACGAACACCGGCACCGCGCCGAACTGGATGATCGGGTTGACGGTCGTGGGAAAGCCGGCGGCCACGCCGATCACCTCGTCGCCAGGCTTGATGGCGCGCGCGCCCAGCTTGGGCGAAGTGAGCGCCGAGAACGCGACCAGGTTGGCCGAGGAGCCGGAATTGACGGTGATGAGGTGCTGCACGCCAATGAACTTGGCCAGCTTCGCTTCGAACTGGTCGTTGAAGCGCCCGGTGGTGAGCCAGGCGTCGAGCGAGGCTTCGACCATCAGCGCCATTTCCGGCGCGCCCACCACCTTGCCCGCTGGCGGCACCACCGTCGTGCCCGGTTCGAAGGGGCGCGGCGCGCTCGCCAGTTCGCCGTACTGCGCCACCAGCGCGAGGATTTGCTGCCTCAGTGCGTCCTTCTGCTCTTGATTGCTGTTTGCCTGCGTGTTTGCCTGGATCATTGCGGAGGTGCCTTAGTCGATGTGGGTGTGTTGGTAGGCGGCGATCTGGGCCAGGGTGATCGCGCGCATGTCGTCGCCGCGCATCTGCGCCTGGTGCCAGTCGACGATGCGCTCGATCGCCGTGCCCAGGCTCCAGCGCGGCTGCCAGCCAAGGCGCGCGCGGGCTTTCGAGCAGTCGAGCTTGAGGTAGCTCGCTTCGTGCGGGTGGGCGGCGCCATCGAGGGTCCAGGAGGCGCCGTCGCCCCAGCCCTGGCACAAGCGCTCGACGATCCACTGGACCGGGCGCGCGTCCGTGTCGGCGGGGCCGAAGTTAAAGCCTTCGGCGCAGGCCGCGCCGTGCAGGTAAAGGTGCTCGGCCAGGGTCAGGTAGCCCGACAGCGGCTCGAGCACGTGCTGCCAGGGGCGGATCGCGTTCGGGTTGCGGATCAGGACCGGCTGGCGCTGCGCGATCGCGCGCACCATGTCGGGAATCAGGCGGTCTTGCGCCCAGTCGCCACCGCCGATCACGTTGCCTGCGCGCCCGGAGGCGAGCGCCACGCCGTGCTCGGCGTGCTTGGCCGGATTGAAGAAGGAACTGCGGTAGCCGGCCGTGACCAGCTCCGAGCAAGCCTTGCTGTTGCTGTAAGGGTCGTAGCCGCCGAAGGCTTCGTTTTCGCGGTAGCCCCAGGACCACTCGCGGTTCTCGTAGCATTTGTCGCTGGTGACGTTCAGGACGGCCTTGATGCCGGGGGTGGCGCCATTGCATGCACGAACGGCCTCGAACAGGTTCACCAGCCCCATCACGTTGACCGCGTAGGTTTCGGCCGGGTGCGAATACGAGTAGCGCACCAGGGCTTGAGCCGCCATGTGGATCACGATCTCGGGGCGGGCCATGGCCAGCGCTTCCTTGACCCGGTCGGCGTCACGGATGTCGCCGTACATCGAGTCCATGCCTTGCTCGACGCGCGCCACCGCGCACAGGGACAGGCCGGTGGGCGGAGCCAGCGCGTAGCCGCTCACGTGCGCGCCCATCTGCTGCAACCACAGGCTGAGCCAACCGCCCTTGAATCCGGTGTGGCCGGTCAAGAAAACCCGTTTGCCGCGCCAGAATTCCGGATTCATGGCCAGCGCTTCCAGGGGGCCTTGTTGGCGCTCCATAGTTCTTCGAGAAGGACCTTGTCGCGCGCGGTGTCCATCGGCTGCCAAAAGCCGGTGTGGTGGTAGGCGTGCATCTGGCCTTCGCGCGCCAGCGTCTCCATCGGGTCTTTTTCCCAGATGGTCGAATCTTCGTCGATGTAGTCGATCACCTTGGGCGAGAGCACGAAGTAGCCGCCGTTGATCCAGCCGCCGTCGCCTTGCGGCTTTTCCTTGAAGCTGACGATGCGGTCGCCATCCATGTCGATGGCGCCGAAGCGTCCCGGCGGCTGCACCGCTGTCATCGTGCCGAGCTTGCCGTGCTTCTTGTGGAAGGCGACCGAGGCGGCGATGTCGATGTCGGACACGCCGTCGCCGTAGGTGAAGCAAAAGGCTTCGTCGTCGCGCACGTACTTGGCCACCCGTTTCAAGCGCCCGCCCGTCATGGTCGTCTCGCCGGTGTCGACCAGGGTGACCTTCCACGGTTCGGCGTGGCGCTCGTGCACCTCCATGGTGTTGAAGTGCATGTCGAAGGTGACGTCCGAGGTGTGCAGGAAGTAGTTCGCGAAGAACTCCTTGATCACGTAACCCTTGTAGCCGCAGCAGATCACGAAGTCGTTGATGCCCGCCGCCGAATAGCTTTTCAGGATATGCCAGAGGATCGGCTTGCCGCCGATTTCCACCATCGGTTTCGGTTTGATGGTGGTTTCTTCGCTAAGTCGCGTGCCCAAACCGCCTGCCAGTATGACTGCTTTCATGGTGAGCCCTGAAGGATAGTGTCTAGAAAACGAAGCATGGGATGCGCCGCGTACGCTCGAACACAGTGCGCGCACGGTCGCATCCAGCGGTTCTATTGTCAGCTGGACGCAAATTATTCTAAACCAAAAGCAAGGGGGAATTAGCTAGTCTTTCTCGACTATCGAAAATTTAGTGCGCGGCCAGGCCGGTGCCAGCGCCGCCTGGTCGGCGCCGCCTGCCCAGGCTAGCGGGAGCGCGGCGCCAGCTCGGTCGCGCCGAACAGGGCGCCGTTGGCCGGCGCCAGCGTGCCGGCCAGTGAGCCCGTCGGTGGGCTGGCCAAGGCGCCGGCCGAGGCCTTGGCCGGCTGTTCGCTGCCCAAGGCCGCGAATGGAGTGCCACCGAAGTGCGCGCCGCGCAAGGCGCCGCGCCAGCCGTCGGCGTCAAATTGGGCCAGCGCCTGGCTCAGCGCGCGCGCGACGCCGTCGCCGCCGCCCTCAGCGACACCGGCAGTTGCATCGGTAGCGGCGATGGCTGGCAATGTGGCCGCCGACGCCGCCGGATTGGCCGTGTCGAGCGCGAAGCGGTTCATCGCGTGCGTCAAGCCGCTCACGCGCGCACCCATGCCCTCGGCGCGCTGGGCCACGAACCAGACGTCGGCGCTGGCGTGGGTGCTGCCGTCGCCACTGGTGTAGGTTGAGTTCAAGCCGATGCGGTTGCCGTGGTCGAGCGCATGGCCCGCTTGCGCGTTGACGGCGATGCTGGCGATGTCGAGTTCGGCCAGCGTGTGCAGTTCGCCCGCCGCGCTCACGCCGTCGCTGTTCGCGTCGACCCACACGCGCAGATCAAAGTAGGCGGCGTCGCCGCTGTCGATGGCGCCGTTGCCGTCAAGGTCGAGCGCGCGCAGGGCCGCGTAGCCGTTTGCCGCGCGGCTGCCGTCGGCCAGCAGGGTGGCCGATCCGAACAATTCGCCGCCGTCGCCGATGCGCCCATCGTGGTTGCGGTCGAGCGCGAGCAAGCCGTCGGTCGGCGCCACCCAGCCCGTTGGCACGGCGTGGCCATCGGCGTAGATGTCGAAGCGCACGCCGGCCGTCGCGCTCAGGGTGGTGACGCCGTCGCCGTTCAAGTCCAGCAGCAGCGGCGTGGCGTAGCGCGAGGAAGTCGGGTCGAGCGCCATGGTCTGGTCGGTCGACATGGCGGCGATCTGCGCGTTGGTGAAGGCGTTGATCTGGCTGGTCGAGAGCACCGCCAGGTCGTCCGTCTCCAGCGCCACCGCCTGCATGGTCGACATCGATGCGATCTGCGCGGTGCTCAGCGCTTGCGCCTGGGTGGTGGTGATGCCCGCGATCTGCGCCGTCGTCAGGTTGGAGAATTGGCTCGCTTTCAAGGCCAACATTTGCGTCGTGCTCAAGGCGTCGAGCTGGTCGACCGACAGCGCCACCAATTGCGCCGTGCCGAGCGCGGCCAACTGCGCCGTCGTCAGGTAGCCCATCTGCGCGGTGGCCAGGCCCGCCAATTGGTCCGCGCCCAGGTTGGTCACCTGGCTGGTCTTGAAGGCCATGATCTGGGTGCTGGTGAGGGCGCCGACCTGGTCGACGGTGAGCGCGGCGACCTGGCTGGTCAACAGGCCGGCGATTTGCGCCGTGCCCAGTGTGACGAATTGGGAGGTGGCCAAGGCGCCCAGCTGGTCGGCGTCGAAGCTGGTGATCTGGCTGACCTTGATCGCTTGCAGCTGGCTGGTGGTCAGGGCCGCCACTTCGGCCAGCGTGAGCGCCGCGATCTGGCTGGTGGCGAGCACGCCGATCTGGGCGCTGCTCAAACCGACGATCTGCGCGGTCGACAGCGCGCCCACCTGGTCGGCCGTCAGCGCCGGCACCTGGCTGACCTTGAAGGCGCCGATCTGGGTCGTCGTCACCGCCTGGATTTGCTCGAGCGTGAGCGCCGCCACCTGGCTGGTGGCCAGGTAGCCGATCTGCGCCGTCGACAGGGCGATGATCTGGCCGGTGGTGAGCGCGTCGAGCTGGTCGACCGACAGCGTGGTGATCTGGTTGCTGTTCAAGGCCGCCACCTGATTGGTGCCTAGTTCAGCCACCTGTTCGAGCAGGAGGGCGGCGATTTGCGCCGTGCCCATGCTCGCCAGCGCCGCGCTGGCGATCGCTTGCAGCTGGTCGGACGACAGGATGGCCAGCGAGGCCAGCGGCAGGTAGGGCAGTTGGGCCGTGCCCAGCGCCGCCACCTGGGCCGTGCCCAGGCCCACGATCTGGCTCGACAACATGGCCGTTATTTCGCGGCTGCTCAAGGCGCGCACCTGGTTGGTCGACAGGGCGTCAAGCTGGTCGCTGCCCAGCGAGGTGAACTGGTTGGTGTCGAGCGCGGCGATGGCGGCGGTGCTCAGGCTGGCCAATTGCGCGCTGCCCAGCGTGGCCAGCTGGCTGGTCGACAGGGCGGCCACGAAAGTGGTGCCAAGGCTAGCCAACTGGCTCGTTTGCAGCGCCACCAACTGGTCGCTGCCCAGGGCCAGCACCTGGTTGCTGCCCAAGGCGCCCAATTGCGACGACAGCAGCGCCGCCACCTGGTCGGTGGTGAGGGCGGCGACGGCGGCGGAGGACAGACCGGCGGAGATTTGCGCGGTGGTGAGGGCGATCAAGCGCGCCGGCGCGATCGCGTCCAACTGGTCGGTGTTAAAGCCGAACGCGATCTGCGCCGTCGTCAAGGCTTGCAGCTCGCTGCTGGTGAGGACCGTGATCTGATCGGTCGACAGGCTAGCGAGCTGCGCCGTGGTGAAGGCGGCCAGCTGGCGCGTGGCCAGCGCGGCCAGGTCCACCGTTTCAAAGGCGGCGATCTGGCGCGTGGCCAGTGCCGCCGTTTGGGCCGTCGTCAGCGAGGCTGCCTGGCTGGTGCTCAGAGCGACGATCTGGTCGGTGCTCACGCCGTTGGCCAACTGGCTGGTCGAGAGCGCGGCGATGACGGCGGTGTCGAGCACGGCGAACGAGGCCGTGGCCATGGCGTTGATCTGCGCGCTCGACATGCTGCCGATCTGGCTGCTGCGCAGCGCCGGCGCCTGGGTGCTGCTCAAGGCGGCCACCTGATCGGTCGTCAAGGCCAGGATTTGCGAGGTCTTGAGCGCGCCGATGCCGGCACTGCTGATCGCGCTCAGTTGCAGCGTCGGCAGTCCGAAGGAGATTTGCGCGGCCGACAGGGCCGCCACCGCGACGGTAGAGAGGGCGCCGATCTGGTCGGTCGAGAGGCTGGTTAGCTGAGCGCTCGAGAGCGCGCCGGCCTGGAGCGATCCGAAGGCCGCCACTTGCGCGGTGCCCAGGTAGCTCAACTGGTCGGTGCTCAGGCCCAGCGCGATTTGCTGGGTCGACAGGGAGCCCAAGCTGGTGCTCGAGAGCGAAGAGAGTTGCGTGCTGGTGAGCGCGCCGACCTGGTTGCTGTTGAAGACGCTGATCTGGCTGCTCTTGAGGGCGGCCAGGTCGAGCGTTTCGATGGCTTGGATCTGGTCGGTCGTCAGCGCCAGCAGCTGGGCGCTGCCCAGGGCGATCACTTGCGCCGTGGTGAAGGCCGCGATCTGGTCGGCGTGCAAGCCAAAGCGTAGCTGGTTGGTGGTCAGCGCCGCCGCGGCCGCGCTCGAGATGGCCGCCATCTGGTCGGTGCCAAGCGCCGTCAGGGCCGAGGTGCTGAGCGACTTGATCTGCACCGAGCTGAGCGCGCTCATTTGCGCGGTGGTCAGCTCCGGTAACTGGTCGCTCGACAGGCCCAGCGCGATCTGGTTGGCGGTGAGCGCGCCGATCTGGGTGCTGGTGAACGCGCCGAATTGGGTGCTGCTCAAGTAGCCCAGCTGCGCCGTGCCCAAGCCGGCGACCTGGTTAGTCTTGAGGGACGCCAGGTCGACCGTCTCCATCGCGCCGAGCTGGTCGGCGGAGAGGGCCGCCACCTGGGCCGCCGTCAGCGCTGTCGTTTGCGCCGTGCTCAGCGCCACCACTTGCGCCGTGCCCAGCGCGACGATCTGCGGCACGATCATGCCGCCGATTTGCGCGCTGTTCAAGAGGCTGAACTGCAGCGTGCCCATGCTGCTGATATTGTCCGTCGCCAGCGCCGCGATCTGGGTCGCCTTGAGCGCGCCAAAGCTGGCCGTGCTGAAGGCCGCCAGCTGCACGGCCGTCAATTCGCCCACGCGCGCCACCGACAGTGCCGCCGTTTGCGCACTGTCGAGCGCCGCGATCTGGGCGGTGCTGGCGATGTCAAGCTGGGCGCTGGTGAGCGCGCCGATTTGCGCCGTCTTCAGGCTGGCCACGCTGGCCGTGGCCAGGCTGGCGAACTGGGTGGCGCTTAGCGCGGCGAACTGGCGCGTGGCCAGCGAGGCCAGTTGGGTCGTGCTGAGCGCGGCCAGGGTGGCCACGCTCATGCTGCTCACTTGCGCCGTGCTGAGGCCTTGCAGCTGGGACGTCGCCAGGCTTTGCAGCTGGGTGCTCGCGAGCGCGTTGAGCGGATCGGTGCCGATCGCGCCGATCTGGTTGGTCTTGAGGGCGAACAGGTCGGCCGTCTCGAAGGCTTGGAACTGGGTCGCGTCGAGCGCGCCGATTTGGGCGCTCGTCAAGGCGGCCGCTTGCTGCGTGCTCAGCGCCACCAGCTGGGCCGTGCCAAGCTGGGCCAGTTGGGCGGTGCCGAATGCGACGATCTGGCTGGTCTTGAGGTTGCTGAAATCGACCGTCTCGAAGGCCGCCACCTGGCTCGCGCTGAGCGTCTGCAATTGGGTGCTGGTCAGCGCCGTCGCTTGCAGGGTGCTCAGCGCGGCGATGTGGGCGTCGTCGAAGCCGTTCAACTGGCCCGTGGTGAGCGCCGCGATCTGGTTCGTGCCCAGGCTTTGCAGGGCGGCGCTGCCGATCACGGCGATCGCGCTGGTGGCGATGGCGGCCACCTGGTGGGTCTTGAGCGCGGCCAGGTCGGCCGTCGACATGCTGGTGAGCTGATCGCCCGACAGCGTCGCCACCTGGCGCGTGGAGAGCGCCGCCACTTGGGCCGTGCCCAGCGCGGCCACTTGATTGGTGCTCAGGGCGAGGATCTGGGCGGTGCCCATATTGCCGACCTGGTTGGTCTTCAAGGCGACGATCTGGTCGGTGCTCAGGGCGCCGATGGCGTCGCTGCCGAAGGTGGCGATTTGCGCCGTCGACATGGCGGCCACGTCCAGCGTGGACAGCGCGCCCACCTGGTCCACGCCGAGGTGGCCCACCTGGTTGGTGGTGAGCGCGATCGCTTGCGCGCTGCCGAGCGCGGCGATCTGGGCGGTGGTGACGGCGCCCAGCTGGCTGGTGCTGATGGCGGCGATCTGCGCCGTTTTCAGGACGGCGAAGTTGGCCGTCGACAGGGCCGCGATTTGCGCGTTGCCCAAGGTGGAGATCTGCAGCGTCGACAGGTTGGCCGCCTGCGCCGTGGTCAGCGCGGCGATCGCGTTCACGCTCAGCGCGCCCAGCTGGTTGCTGGTGAAGTAGCTAAACTGCAGGGAGGTGAGGGCGCCGAATTGGGTGCTGCTGAGCGCGCCCAATTGGTCGGTGCTGAGCGCTGCGATCTGGTGCGACTTGAGCACCGACAGGTCGGCCGTGCTCAAGGCGACGATCTGGTCGGTGCTGATGGCGCCGATTTGGCGCGTGCTCAGCGCCACCGCTTGCGCGCTGCCGAGCGCGGCCACGTGCGCCGTACCCAGCGCCGCCACCTGGTCGGTGCGCATGGCCGCGATCACGTGGCTCTTGATACTGGCCAGGTCCGCCGTTTCCATCACGCCCACCTGGTCGGTGCTGAGGGCGGCGATCTGGGCGGTGCCCAGGGCGAGCGCTTGCGCAGTGGTGAGGGCGATGATCTCGTTGCTGTTGAGGGCGGCGATCTGGGTGGTGCCGAGGGCGCCGATTTGCAGCGAGTTCAAGGCCGCCCATTGCAAGCTGTCGAGGGCGGCCAGCGCGTCGCTGCCGAGCGCGGCGATCTGCTGGGACTTGAGCGCGGCCACGCTCGCGCTGCGCAGCGCCGCCATCATGCTCGTCGCCAGCGTCGCCACCTGGCTCGTCGTCAACGCCACCACTTGCGCGCTGCCAAGCGCCTGCACCTGGTCGCTGCCCAGGTAGCCCAGCTGGGCGCTGCCGAGGGCGGCGATCTGCTGGGTCTTGAGCGTGGCGATGTCTTGCGTGAGGAGGGCGCCCACCTGGTCGCTGCCTAGCGCGAGCAACTGCGCGCTGGTCAGGGCGGATGTTTGGGTCGTCGTCAGGGCCGCGATCTGCGCCGTGCCCATGATGCCGATGTTGGCGCTGGCGATCACGGCGATCTGGGCCGAACCCATGCTGCGCAGCTGGTCGGTGGTGAGCGCCGCCACGGCGTTGCTGCCCAGGACGGCGATCTGCTGCGACTTCCAGATGGCCAGGTCGCGCGTGCTGAGGGCGACGATCTGGCTGGTGCCGAGCACGCCGATCTGGGTGGTGCTCAAGGCTAGCGCTTGCGCCGTGTTGAGCGCCGCGATCTGCTCGCTCGACAGGGCCGCGATCTGGTCGGTGCGCAGGGCGGCGATGGCCACGCTCTTGATATTGGCCAGGTCGTCCGTCTCGAGCGCGCCGATCTGGCTGGTGGCCAGCGCCATCAGCTGGCGCGAAGTGAGCGCGCTGGCCTGCAGCGTCGTCAGGGCCGCGATCTGGGCGCTGGTGAAGGCGAACAGCTGGCCCGTCGAGAGGGCGGGAATCTGGATCGAAGTCAGCGCGCCTGCCTGCAAGCTGCTCAAGGCGGCCAGGCTGTCGCTGCCGAGCGCGGCGATTTGATGGGTCTTGAGGGCGGCCAGGTTGGTGCTCGTCAGCGCCGCCATCACGCTCGTGGCCAGCGTCGCGACCTGGCTGGTCGACAGCGCCACCGCCTGCGCGCTCGTCATCGCCTGCACTTGGTCGCTCGAGAGGTAGCCCAATTGATCGCTGCCGAGGGCGCCGATTTGCACGCTCTTGAGGGCGGCGAAGCCGGCCGTGCCAAGCGCGGCGATGGCGTCGCTGCCGAGCGCCCTCACTTGCGCCGTCGTCAAGGCGCCGTCCTCGTTGGTGGTGAGCGCGCCGATCTGGGCGCTGCCCAGCGCGGCGATGCCGGCGGTGGCGATCATGGCGATTTGGGCCGTACCCATATTGCGCAGCTGGGCCGTGCTCAACGCCGCCACCGCGTTGCTGCCAAGCGCGGCGATCTGCTGCGATTTGAGGACGGACACGTCGCGCGTGCTCATTGCCGCGATCTGGTCGGTGCTGAGCAGGGCGATTTGCGCGCTGCCCAGCGCCAGCGCCTGGCCAGTTCCGAGCGCGCCGATCTGGTCGGTGCCGAGCGCGCCGAGCTGGTCGCTGCGCAGGGCGGCGATCGCGATGGTCTTCAGACTAGCCAGGTCGTCCGTCTCGATGGCGGCGATCTGGCTGCTCGCCAGCGCCACCACTTGGGTTGAGGTGAGCGCGGATGCTTGCAGTGTCGTCAGCGCGGCGATTTGCGCGCTGCTGAAGGCGAACAGCTGGGCCGTCGAGAACGCGGGAATCTGGATCGAGGTGAGGGCCGCCGCCTGGGTGCTGCTCAGGGCGGCCAGCGCGTCGCTGCCGAGCGCGCCGATCTGCTGGGTCTTGAGCGCGACCAGGTCGGCGCTGCTCAAGGCGGCCATCAGGCCCGTCGTGAGCGTGGCCACCTGGGACGTGGTGAGCGCCACCGCTTGCTGGGTGGTGAGCGCGCGCACCTGGTCCGTGCTCAGGTAGCCCAGTTGGGCGCTGCCCAGGGCGCTGATCTGCTGGGTTTTCAGGGCGGCGAAATCGGCCGTGCCCAGGGCCACCAGTTGGTCGCTGCCGAGTACGGTCAGTTGCGCGCTGCCCAGGGCGCCCGCTTGCGCCGTCGTCAAGGCGCCGATCTGGTCGGTGCCGAGCGCGCCGATGCTGGCGCTGGCGATGGCCGCCACTTGCAAGGTGCTCAGCGCGCGCACTTGCGCCGTCGTCAGGGCCGCCAGTGCCGCGCTCGATAGCGCCCCGATTTGATGGCTCTTCAAGCCCAGCAAGCTGGCGCTGGCCAGCGCCACGATCTGGGCGCTGCCGAGCGCGCCCACCTGGCGCGTGGTGAGCGCTTGCGCCTGCGCGCTGCCCAGGGCCGCGATCTGGTCGCTGCCGAAGGCGGCGATTTGCTCGGTGCCCAGCACCGCCACGATATTCGTGCGCAGGCTGGCCACGTCCAGCGTGGACAGGGCGCCGATCTGGTTACTCGAAAAGGTCTGCGCTTGCAAGGTGCCCAGCGCGCCCACCTGGGCGCTGGTGAGCGCGCCCACCTGGTCGGTGCCGAGGGCGGCGATTTGGACGCTCGAGAGGGTCGCCACCACCACCGTCTTGAGGGCGGCCAGGTCTTGCGTTTCCAGCGCGCCGATCTGGGCGCTGCTCCAGCCGGCCAACTGGCGCGTGTTCAATCCGGCCGCCTGGGCCGTGCTCAGGGCGCTGATCTGGTCCGAGCGCAAGGCCTTGCCCTGGTCGCTAGAGAGCGCGCCGACGGCGGCGCTTTGCAGGGCGCCGATCTGGTCAGTGCTCAAGGTGGCCACCTGGGCCGTCGTCAGGGCGCCGATCTGGACGCTGTCGAGGGCGCCGATATGGCTGGTGCTCAGGCCGGCCGAAGTCTGTGCCGTCGTCAACAGGGAGAACTGGGTGCTGCTGAGGGCGTGGAATTGGGCGCTCGACAGGCCAAGGCTGAGCTGGTCCGTGCTCAGCGCGCGCAAGTCCGCCGTGGGCAGCGCGCGCAACTGCAGCGTCGTCAGCGCGGCGACCTGGTCCGACGTAAGGGCGGTCACGTCAGCCGTACCCAGCAGCAAGATCTGGCTCGTGGTGAGAGCCGCGACTTGCGCAGTGGTAAGCTCAGTGACGATAATAGTCATTAAAAAATCTCCTGGCGGCAACTATATAGTACGCGCTATGCCGCCGATTCCAAGAGGAAACACGCAAATCGTCGTCAAATCTGGCCATAAAAACAAGGACTTGAGTGCATTCGGCGTGCCCCAGGGAAGGCCTGTATGATTCCCGTAAATATTTTTCGTAAAGCTAGTCGATCATGCTACAGACCCCCGCCGCCTTCCGCCCCTTGCTGCACGCGCAGTCGCATCCGAGCGCGCTCAACTTCATCTTCCACCAAGGGCGTTTATTGGTGCGCGAGGCCGATCTGGGCTTGCCGGACGCAGGCCTACTGAATGTTATCGGCATCGATGGACAAAAGCTGTACCCCATCGGCCTGCTCGAAGAGCGATATTGTCAGGCTGGCTGGGCCGAGCACGAAGGCGCCGCCGTCCTGGCCGGGAGCGGCTTCGGCTGGCGTTCCCTGCGTTCGCTGTTCGGAGCGATGGACGAGTCGCTGCTGGGCGTGGCCAGCCGCGCCGCGCAGATCGCCGAGTGGGCGCGCACCCACCGCTTTTGCGGCGCTTGCGCCCATCCGATGCAAGCGCTCGAAGGCGAGCGCTGCTTCAAATGCGGCCAATGCGGACACATGGCTTACCCGCGCATCTCGCCGGCCATGATGGTATTGGTGCGCAAAGGCGACGCGGTCTTGCTCGCTTTTCACACCGCTTCGCCCAGCAAGCGCTTCAGCCCCTTGGCGGGTTTTTTGGAGGCGGGCGAATCGGTCGAGGAAGCGGTGCACCGCGAAGTGTTCGAGGAAGTCGGGCTGCGGGTGCACAATCTGCGTTACTTCATGAGCCAGTCCTGGCCCTTCCCGCATTCCCTGATGATCGCCTTCACCGCCGAATACCTCGACGGCGAGATCCGGGTCGACGGCACCGAGATCGCCGAGGCGCGCTGGTTCGGGCCGGGCGACACCTGGCCGGAGACGGTACCGGCGGTGTCGATTTCAAGCCTGCTGGTCGAGGCGCACCGGCCGCGCCCGTAGCACCCCTGTTTTGGGGACAGCAACCGTCTTGAGTTGGATTTTTCACTAAAGTTGGGTTTTGACG
>JAZKBP010000032.1:0-87102 GCA_040388555.1 Pseudomonadota bacterium | reverse complement strand
GTCAAAACCCAACTTTAGTGAAAAATCCAACTCAAGACGGTTGCTGTCCCCAAAGCCGTCCTATTTAAAAAATTTGCCTCCGACCCGCTGATTACCTCCACAATGGCGCTTTCCACATTGAGGGCGCCCTCCGTGACGAACCAGCTCCTGGCACAAGAAACCATCCCCGCGGGTGAAGCGGCTTACATCGACGACCTGGGCGCGCGCCTGCAAGCGAAAATCATGCGCGACAATGCCGGCGGCATCATGCGGCGCGACGCCCATCCCAAGATGCATGGCCTGGTCAAGGCCGAATTCACGGTCGAAGCGAACCTGCCGCAGGAGCTACGCGTGGGCGTGTTCGCCGAGCCCAAGACTTACCAGGCATGGATACGTTTTTCCAACCAGGACGGCACCATCGGCCCGGACAGCGGGCGCGATATCCGCGGCATGGCCATCAAGCTGATGGGCGTGCCCGGCGAGAAACTGCTGGCGCAAGAAAAGGACGCGCAGACCCAGGACTTCATCGTCATCAGCACCGATCGCTTCGTCACCGCCGATGTCGAACAATTCGACGCCCTCATCAAAGCCTTCACCAGTTCGCTCCTGGCCAAGGCCTGGTTCGGCTTGACCCATTTGCGCGTGCTGTGGAACCTGTTCCTGTCGATGCGGCGTTTCGCCAATCCCCTGCAAATCCGCTACTTCAGCACCACTCCGTATTTATTAGGCAGCCAGGCCGTCAAGTACAGCGCCATCCCGCACGTCACCGACGCGGACGCGATCCCCGCCGATCCCGGCCCCGATTACCTGCGCGAAGCCATGCTGCGTCAGCTCGCGACGGGCGAGGCGCACTTCGACTTTGCGGTGCAATTGCAAACCGATGCGCGCAGCATGCCGATTGAAGACCCGGGCGTGGCGTGGAGCGAGCAAGCTTCGCCGTTTCGCAAAGTGGCGAGCATCCGCATCATGTCCCAGCAATTCGACAGCCCGGCGCAGCGCCAATTCGGCGAGAACATGTCCTTCACGCCGTGGCACAGCCTGCCCCAGCACCGGCCGCTGGGCGGCATCAATCGCGCGCGCAAAGTGGTGTACGCGGCCATTTCCACATTCCGCCACCAGGCCAATGGTACAGTGCGCGCCGAGCCGGCGGGCTGGGATATCAAATAGAAGACCGCTATCGCTGACACCACTCGCAGCCTCAAGAATTATTAAGATTGTCAACACGGAATTGAATAGATGTTTGCAATATCAACAATCCAGCACCTATGACATGTCCACGATAATCCATAACAATTGCAACCATTATTGTTGCAATTGATATTGCCAATAATACAGCCTTACCAACTTTAATATTGCATTTGCAGAAACTCTCCTTCAACAATAAAACCAATAAGACAAAACCAGAACTCAATGCGGCAATTAATTGGTCGCGTTCCATTCGTTCAAAATCAGTACCTTGGAGAATATAGCCAAAACTCGTCATTGGAGAAAAAAGTGCAATGGAAAAATATAACAATACCAAGACGCCAAATATTCTTCTTAATCGACTATTCATAAATCTTCAGCAAAAATCTCTGACTGGAGGCAGGTTTTCCTTGTTCAGAACAAGACAAATTACTTATCTTCATATAAGAAACTTAGAAAGGTGTCGTGACCACATCACGAATGATGCCTATATTCTTCTCCGATAAGATCGCCACGAGACAAGTACATACCCACAGATTCCAATCAAGACTGCAATCAAATCAGCGTCGTTAATATGGTCATTCTTGGCACGCATTGAATACAATTCAAAGTACCCAGTGGCTGCGATGAAAATCACGACAATAAGGACGACGACAATAGTAAATCGGTTAACAGTCGATTTATTTTTATAAAAAATAGCACTTCCATAAACAAAAAAAACCAACGATAAACATATCATAAAAACTCGATGGCATATCTAAACCGATTGGCCACCGACACCAAATTACGGCGCCCCACACCCCAAGCAAACCAAACACTTGCCATCCATCCAACAACCTCCTTGATATCAATCTTAGGACACTTAACGGACCAAACAAGGATAGAAATAAAACTTCGATTGCTAGCGTCTTCTGTATATCATGAACATTGGTTTGATTTTTCAATTGATCCATATTCATTACCTATTTAAACTTTCCGCAATCATTATGAGCCGGAACTGCAACACCAACACCAACAAGTGAAATGAAAAGGAAAGCTAGAATGACTCAAACCCGCCAACCGAACAATCCTAAGACTCGAGTCAATCTTGTCCACTTGCCGGGTTTGCCCCCGACATCGGTTTGCCCCCGACATCCTTGAACCCAACATCTCGCCGGTTTGCCCCCAACATCTCGCGTGCGGCATCCGACGCGGACGCCCAAGTCGCGCAATAGAAATGCACAATAGCATGGCAAGCGTTCGCAGCTAGCGGCAAACGGGGGATGCGTTTTGGCCGGCGCAGGCGTAACGGCGCGACGCCTTCAAGAAATCCGCGGCGAATGTGCCCTCCGCCCGAACGGCCAATTCGAGCGCCTTCTTGAAGTGCTCCATGGCGGCGGCATGCTGATTCTGCTCTTCCAGCGCGCGCCCCTTGTCATCGTGCTCGATCGCTTCAAGTTGAGCGACGACACCTGCCGGCGCATGCTCAGCTTTGGTGTCGGCGATAAATTTATCCAATTGCGCGTAGGACCCTCCCCAGCGCGGCGTCAAGGAAAATGCGTAGCGGTTTCGCACCAGCGAATTGTCGGGCAAGATCTGGTTCGCGCGATGCACCATCTCGAACGAGGTGTCTTGGTCACCGAGCTGGAGCGAAACGGTCAGCAAATGGAATGTACTCAGATAGGGTTTGCGCGTCATGGCCAATGACGCGCGCAGTTCCTCGCCCGCCTTCTTGTGAAACGCTTTCATCTGATCGAGCGCGCCCTGGGACGTGCCGGCGATGTCCTTATCGCCGCGCGCGTCCATGCCGCGCCGCTTGAAATAAATTCCCAGGGCCAGATGCGCCACATACGATGTTGGTTCGGCAGATGCCCACGACGTGAGATTGCGTGCAGAGATTTCATCCAGGTCGTAGAAAAACCGGAACGCGTTTCGCAAATCGAACTCGGTCAGCTCGCCTTTTTCAAATCGCTGCTGGACGCTCGCGAGATCGCCCGCAAGCTGCGCGACCTGATTGGTCTTCAACAGATGTGCCGGCGTGTCCGCCAGCACGCCCGGCGAGATTGCGAGTGCGCACAAGGCAGTCACACATCGCCCGAGCTTCGCCAAACTGCCCCGCCATCGCAGCGAAGATTGGCGCCATGCGACAAGAAACTGCCGAGCCAAGCTCATGCAAACCTCCAAACGCTAGGTCGGGTCGACGCGCCCCAAGGCGATCATGCGCAATGCCGTCATGCTGGGCGTGAAAAAGTAATCGCCGCCGCGCGTTTCCACCAGCCGCGGGATATTGCGCACGAAGTAAGGCGGCAGCTCGCTGTCGGGCTCGACGGCAATGACCGCCTTGCTCGGGTTTTCATCATTGTGGTTGCCCAGGATGACTTCCTTGTCGTTACCGGCGCGGAAGTCATTGCCGTAATTGATCCATTGCTGCTGCACGAATTCGAACTGGCGCCCGATATCGGCGTTGACCATCATGATGACGATACCATGGTTACCATCATCGCGGCTCGGATCGGTCACCTTTCCATATGGCAGACCGCGGCGCAAGATGCGGCGCCGGTTCGACAGCGCGCCGGGCGTGTCAAAGGCGCCCTTGACCAGTTCAAGCGAAGCGCGTGGGTTGATGCGCCGCAGGTGTGAGCTGAACGGACATTTGGCGCCCACCGGGTCCTTGTCGTAGGTAAAGCTGCTGAGCATGCGGTCTTGCTCGCCGCCCGAGGCTTGCGCGTAGCGCGCGTCCCACGCCTGCTTGCTGGCGGCGTCCGGTGCGTGCACCAGGGGAGCGCCATTGTCGCGCCAACGTCCCACGAACTTGGCGGCCAACAGTTCCTTGCCGCCGGGGTAGGTCTTGCCTTCGCGTTCGAGCAGAGCGTTGAAACTGCCCACGTTCTCGTGCAGCTTGCGGTAGACCATATAGCTGCCATTGCGCGAGAGCAGGAAGGGCAGCGGCGCGGGCGGATATTCCTTCGCCTCGTCGATATGTCCGAGCAAAAATTCCCCCGTCGCCAGCGCCTCCCAGCCGTTTTCCGTTTGCTTGCCGCGTCCCTGCACCCGTTCGGCCGGGCCCGGCATGCCTTCGAACACCGGATCGCCAATGCCGTCGGTGTAGCCGAAATGCTCCTTGCTGGTGGGCCGGCCATCCTGGAACACGATGCAGGCATCCTGGTAAGGCAGGTTGTCGGCGCCATCGTCGCCCCGATGGCCCGTCACCACGCTCACCCCGCCGGCGCTTTGCTCGACCAAGCCCATCAGCCAAGCGTACTTGGCGTCCATGTACTGCGGCTGCTGCGCATTGATGCCGATGTAGATATGCACCTGGTCGCCATGCCAGACCTTGTCCCAATGCTCGGGCGCGCTGGGGCCGTCGTCGCCCAGGATATCCTTGCGCTTTTTCATGCCCATCGCAAATTCCGGCGGAAAGCCCATCAAGGAAGCGCGCGGCAATTCCAGCGCTTCCAAGCCGCGGTAGGTGAAGCCGATGTTCAGCGCCGCCTTGGGCTTGGCCACCATGCCCGGCCCCTCGCCCCAGTTGGCCGAAGTCGTGACCTGCTCGGTGACGGCGCCCACGAAGCGGCGCCCCTTGTCGCCGTCATGGATGCGCAAGAACAAGTAGCGCGCCACGGGAAAGCCGAAGCGGCCGTAGGCGCGCACGACATTGCCCTGGATATCCATCAAATCGAGGTTCTTGCTCACGACGCGGCCCTTTCCTGCTGATCGAGCCGATATTGCCCCGGCTTCCATGAGGGCGCGACCAGATTGGCCGGTTGCACTTGCGCGATAAATTTCTTGTATTCCTGCTGCAGCTGAGCAACTGGCATGCCTTGGGTGCGCAGCACGAATTTCGACATTTCCTGTTTCAGATAGAGCGCCTTCAATTGCTCCTCCAGCGGTTCGTCATTCGAGCCGACGAAAAACAAGGTCACCGTCAACTGGCACTGCTTCATATAGGCGATGAAGTCGTCGGCATTGCGCACGCGTTCGAAGGCATAGCAAAATTCCCACACCTGGCGCACGTCCTCGCCGATGGCGTTCCACATGCCGCGCAAATAGGTGTCGAGGTCGCCGTGGAAATTGCTGGAAAAGACCAGGTACTTCGACTGTAAATGGTCTTCCTTGGGCAGCGCGTCGCGCCGCGCCTGGTCCGACACCACCGAAGTGATATCGCTGACGGTGCCCCATAAATCATTGCCTGGCAAGGATTCGGTATAGACGTCGTCGAGCACGAAATAGCGGCACAGATAAGTCTGCGGCACTTGCGCCATCGGGCTATTGGGACGCAGATTCCATTCCTGCAGGCGCTCGCGCACCAGGTCGGCATAGGCGATTTCGCCCTGGTGGCCCTTGCGGATGGGCGAGAGGATTTGCAGCGCGTACGCGTTGCCGCTCGTATTAGCCATGCTGGGCCTCCGTTTCCGTTTGCTTGCCTTGGGCCGCCACTGGCTGCGGCACTTGCTGCAGCGCTTGCGCGGCCTTGCGCACATCGCGCAGGCGGCGCTTTTCCACCTGCTCGGCCGACATGCTGACGATGGGCGCCGGCGACATGTCGCCCAGCTCGTTTTGCAAGGTGCGCAGCAGCGCGTAATACTGCTTGATGAATTGCTCGGGCGGCGCGTCGGCCCATTGCGCATCGAAGGCGATCAAGGCTTGCTTGACGGTGGCGGCCGACTTCACGTCGTTCGAGGCCGCCAGCGGATAGGCGTTGTAGTAATGGGTGGTCTCGAGCTGGTTGTACCCGATGTACTTGTGAAACGGCGTGAGCGGCACCGAATGCGGATAGCGGATATTGAATTTCCAGAACAGGTCGAGGCCGCTCGGAATGGCGAAGGTGAAAGAATCGACGTACTGGTCCCAGCTACCATTGAAGTTACTATTGAAAAGCATGTAGGCGTAATTGAGCTTTTCGCGCGGCTGGGCCGGATCAAGATGGGGAAACTGCTCGCGCCCGATGATGGTCCAGCGCGCGTAATGAATCAGCGACAGTGTCACCAATCCCTTCAAGGTCGAGGGCCGCTTGAGCGCGACCCAAAAGAACAGCTTGTTGACCCACGTCGTGTACCACCGTATCGGTGTGACGACGTTCATTGCGTAAGCCTTGCCAGCGATATTCGACATACCTCTCCTCGGTTGCAATACGCCGGGGAGTATCGTTGGCCTTAGCGCATCTTGTCAACGTCCATTTCTACACTGTCGCCGATGTTGGACACTTCCGAAGCGCCCGCGCTGCGCGCCGCGCTCTTGAGCGGCATGGTGATGATGGCGCTGGTGCCTTGGCCGGGCTCCGATTCGAGCACGATGCGTCCGCCCAGCATGCCGGTGACAAGGTTGTAGACGATGTTCATGCCCAGGCCGCTGCTGCCCTGCCCTAGCTTGGTGGTGAAGAAGGGATCGAACACGCGGCGCAGAATTTCGGGCGGCATGCCGATGCCGTCGTCCTTGAACACTAGCTCCACGCTCTCCAGGTCGAGCGCGCGCGCGCTGACCCGGATGCTGCCTGACGCGCGTCCATTGAAGGCGTGCAGCAGCGCGTTGTTGACCAGGCTGTTGAGCACCTGGCTCAAGCTGCCCGCATAGGAATGCATGATCAAGCCTTCCGGCATCGACCAACTGAGCTCGCAATTGGCGCGCCGCAACGCCGTCGCGTGGGTGGCCAGGGTGGAGGCGCACACCGCTTTCAAGTCGAAGCTGCGGCGCTGGTCGATGGTCTGGTCGACCGCCACTTGCTTGAAGGTCGAGATCAGGTCGGCCACCCGGTGCAAGGATCCGGAAATCATTTCGCAGGCGTGCGAGGATTCGTTCAAGTGGTCCTGCAATTCGGAGCGCCGCACGCCGCTCTCGTTCAAGGTTTCCTGGAACTGGTTGACGCGCCCGGCCAGCGCTGTAGCCGCCAGCAAGCTGTTGCCGATCGGCGTGTTCAACTCGTGCGCGATGCCCGCCACCAGCGAGCCCAGCGAAGCCATTTTTTCGGCCATCACCAGGTCGTTCTGGGTTTGCTTGAGCGCTTCCAAGGCGAGAATTTTTTGCTGGGCGCGCCGCTCTTCGCTCAAGTCATGCACGATGCACACAAAAAACGATTCCTCCGGTAATTCCACCAGGCTGGCCGCCATCGCCACCGGGAAGGCGGCGCCGTCGGCGCGCCGCCCGAACATATCGTCGCCGCCCTCGGCGCCGGGGCTGGCGCGCAAATGGCGGGCCAAGTCTTCCAGCAGCTTGGACGCGCCGGCCTCGCCGCACGGCACCAGCGTCTCGAAAGACATGGCCGCCATGCGCGTGCCGGGGTAGCCGAACAGGCGCTCGGACGCGGCGTTAGCCGACACCAGGCGCCCGTTGCGCCCCACGGTCAGAATCGCGTCGGCCGCTTCGTCCAGGATGGCCTTGAGGCGCGCTTCGCGCTCATGCAGTTCGCGCGTGCGCTCGATCACCAAGCCTTCGATCTGCTCGCGCTGCGCGCTGATGAGCAGCAAGAAGGCGCCCAGCAAACCGGTCAGCGCCATGCCGCTGCCGAGCGCGCCCCAGCTTTGCCAACCCTGGTGGGCGCGCGTATAGGCTTCCGACGGCGCCACCGTGATCTGGTAATTGCGACCACCCAGCGCGAGCGGACGCTTGACTTGCTCGAACTCCTTGGAATGCTCGATCGAATTGAACATCAGGTTCGGGTGCGAAGGCGAGGTGATGTCTTCGAGCTTGATTTCCAGGCCGGAAAACGCCGGCTGCGCCAGGGCCAGCTTGACATACTGCTCCACTTGCAGCACGGCCACGAGCATACCTGCGGGCATGCCATCGGGCGCCGCGTGCGAGGGATAGACCATTTGCGCGAGCAGCACCCCCGCTTGCTTGTGCTGCTCTTGCACCAGCGCGATGGGTTCGCTGGCGGTGGGCCGCCTGCCGGCCATGGCATTGCGCACCATCGCCGCGCGCACCGGCTCGGACAGCATGTCCAGGCCCAGCACCCGCTCATTGCCGGCCAGCGGTTCGATATAGCTGGTCACGAAATAACGTTCGCGTTCGTGCGAGGCCGATATTTTGCCGTCCGACAGTTGACGCACCGTGAAGTCGGACGTGATGGTGGACTGGGCCCAGCGCTCGAACTCGGGGCGCTGGGTGCGCGTCACGTAGGGCGCCCACGAGATCAGGCGCAGCTCGGGCCGGTTGTCGAGGTAGCTGCGCGCCATGCGCGCGAAGTTTTCCGGCGTCGTGATCTGGCTTTGGTAAAACAGGCTGCCCATGGCGTACAGCAAGCGCTCGTGCTCGCTGAACTGGTACTGGAACACATCGCTCACTTGCTGGGCGTTGAGCACGAACTGGTGCTGCTGCTGTTGCTGCTCCAAGGCGCTGACCTTGGTGTACATGAAAATGAAGGCCAGGCTGCAGATGCACAGGGGCAGCGCCAACAGCCAGCGGCGCCGCTTCCATAGGCGCAAGGGCGTGCCGATCGCCAGCCAGCTCAAGGGCGCCGCCACCATCACGCCGATGGTGTCGCCGGCCCACCAAAAAATCCAGTTGCTGAGCATGGAATCGGCGTGCACCACATGCATCAGGTACAGCGACACCACCGACACGGACGAGGCCACCAGACAGGTGGCGGGAATGATGATCAAGAAGCTCAGCACCTCTTTGCCCGTGGCCAGGGACGTCGTGCACCAGCGCTGGAACAAGCGCGTGCCCACCAACACTTGCAGGGTCGAGGCGGCGCCCACGATCACCGCCGCCGCCACCTTGACAGCGGTCAAGCCGCCATCGTGCGCCCCCATGCCCAGATTGAGCAAGACCGCGCCCAGCGCGACGCCCGGCAGCAAGCGCGGGCCATAGGTGATGACGGCGGCGAAGGCGATGCCAGCGGGGAAGAAGATGAGGGTGGCATAACCGGGCGGCACCGCCTGCAACAAGGCGAAGCGGCCAAACAGCACGTACAGCAAAGCGAGCGTTAAATTCGCCAGCACCGGCCACGCGTCGAAATGACGCACATTGCCCTGCTGAACAGGTCGTTTGCTCACTGAATCACCTTTTCTTCAAGGCCGGGCAAAGAAAAAAGAATCGGAGTGCTTGTTGCCATATGGATATTACACCTAAATTTTACAAAGTGGCGACAATTTGAGCTGCTGTCGGGATTTTGCCAAATCCGTTTTTCGAAATTGATGCCGTGAAAAAACAGGCGTATAAATCAAGCTATGCTCCGCTTTGCGGCGCGTCCTTCCGATCCATCCACTCAAGGAGAACTCGCATGAAAAAAACCGTATTTGGCATCTTGTTCGCGTTCTGTGCTTTTGGCTTGACCGGCGCCGCCACGGCCGCCGATAAGAGCACCCCTGACCAGGCCACCGCCCTGGTCAAGAAAGCGGTGGCTTTCCTGAAGGCGAACGGCAAGGAAAAGGCGCTGGCCGAATTTAATAACCCGAAAGGGCAATTCGTGAACGGCGACTTGTATATCTTCGCGCTCGAGCCGAGCGGGGTGACGGTGGCCAATGGCAATAATGGCAAGCTGGTCGGCAAAAACGTGTTGGAAATGAAAGACCAGGATGGCAAACCCTTCATCAAGACCCTGCTCGAAATTGGCAATACCAAGGGCAGCGGCTGGCTCGATTATCGCTGGAACAACCCGGTGAGCTCGAAGATCGAGATGAAATCGACGTATGTGGAAAAATCCGATGATTTGTATGTCGCCTGCGGCATCTACAAATAATTGCTGACACCGGCGGCGCATCCATCGATGCGCCGCTTTTCCCTCAAATCAATTGCAGTTGCATGGCCGAGGCATCGGCGCGCTGGCCGCCCTGGCGCCGCTCTTGGATGCGGGCATCGTAGATCAAGCTCTGGTTGGCGATCGAAAACCAGGTTTCGCCGGCGATCACGGTCAAAGCCAGCGGTAACAATTCCTTTTCTTCCCGGTCCAGGCGCTCGAGCAGCGCGGCGCAAAAAGCGTCCACCGCCACGTGCAACTGGTGCGCCAACGCGATTTCGGCCTCGGCGTCGTTTGATGCTTCGAGCGCGCGCTCCTGCATAGCGTCGAGCAAATCAGAAGCGCTGCGGGTAAGCGCGGCCAAGTCGGCCAGCAGGCGGTCGGCCCGGCTGGTGACTTTGCGCATGGCGGGAATGAGAAAAACTTCAACTTTGCGCCAAGTGCTGGCGCGGTACAGCTGGCGCATGGTTTCGCAGGCGTAAGCCAATTCGCAGGCCTGCACCGGCTGTCCCTCATGGTAGTGCGCGTGCGCGTGTTCCTGGAATGCTGCCAGGCTGGCGCGCACGCCAGCTTGTTCGATCTTCAGTGCCACTAGGGTGTAGGTGGACGTTAACATGCAGTCTCCTCAAACTTGGCCCAACTGTCGATGAAGCGGGGCACGTTAAGCTGTGCTCGAGTCATCACTGTAGCAAGAAAATTTGGAAACAAATGCGCCCTTTGTCACGTGCGCGGCGAATCATGCCATTTTCACGCGCGCCTTATTCCATAAGGCGCGCTTTGAAATAGAAATGGAAAGACGAATCGACAAAGTTATCCGGAAATCCATGACATCGGCGTGACATGCGGCGCTGCAGCAATGGCAGCGCCGCGCCGCCCTGCCGCGGCGACTACGGATAGCGGCGCAGCACAAGTTCGGCCACGCAAGCCGGTTTGGCGCTGCCTTCGAGTTCAATCGTGGCCAGCCACTCGCACTGGGCGCCGCCTTCGATGTCGGCCACCGCCTGCAGGGACAGGCGCGCGCGCAGGCGGCTGCCCACGGGCACGGGGGCCGGAAAGCGCAACTTGTTCAAGCCGTAGTTCACGACCATCTTGACGTCACTCATCAAGAGCGCGTTTTCCAGCATGCCCGGTAACAGCGAGAGCGTCAGGAAGCCGTGCGCGATGGTGCCGCCGAATGGGGATTCACGGCGCGCCCGCTCCACGTCGACGTGGATCCATTGATGGTCGCCAGTGGCGTCGGCGAAAGTATTGACGCGCTGCTGGGTGATCTCGACCCAGTCCGACAGCGCCACCTCTTGCCCCAGCAAGCTTTTCAGTTCAGCCAGGCTGGCCACTTCACGCAGGGGCATCGCCGCCTCCGGCGCCAGGGCGGCGCCCGAACATGCCCATGCCTTCAACGGTGGCGACGACTTCGCCGTGCTGGTTCTTGGCCTGCCACATCGACCAGACCACGCCGCGGTCCGGGCGTGAACTTGAGGCTTTGACCTTTTGCGTCAGGTAGCTCACCGTGAGCGTGTCGCCGCCGCGCACGGGCTTCATCCAGCGCACGCTGTCCAGGCCGGGCGAACCCATGCTCGAGGAAGCGCTCATCAAGCCCTCAACGACCATGCGCATCATCATGCTGCAGGTGTGCCAGCCGCTGGCGATCACGCCACCGTAGATCGAAGCGGCCGCGGCCGCGCGGTCGATGTGGAAGGGTTGCGGGTCGAACTGGCTGGCGAAGGCGATGATTTCATCCTCGCTCACGCTGCGCGTGCCGAGCGGGATTTCCTGGCCCTCGAAAAAATCCTCGAAATACCATTGTTTCTTACCTGTGCTCGCTGCTGAACTCATTCTACGCTCCGGTTGTTGGCGATAAAGCGCGCCAGATGATGATCGCAGTCGCCCAGGGTGAGCTCGATCATGGTCAGGCGCTTGAAGTAGTGGGCCGCTGGCAGCTCGTCGGTGACGCCCATGCCGCCGTGCAGCTGCACGGCCTGCTGGCCGACGAACTTGAGGGCCTGCCCGAGGCGGAATTTGGCGGCCGACACGGTGCGGCGCCGCTCGCCGGCATCCAAGCTGCCGGCCTTGATGGCGGCGAGCATCGCCATCGAACGCGCTTGCTCGAGGTGGATGTACATATCGGCCATGCGATGCTGCAGGGCCTGGAATTTGCCGATCGGCGCGCCGAACTGGGTGCGCGTCTTCAGGTACTCGAGCGTGGCGGCGAACAGCGCATCCATGGCGCCGAGCGCCTCCGCGCATAGCAGGGCCGCGCCGTAGTCGGCGCCGGCGTCGAGCAGCTCCCAGCCCGCGCCGGGCGTGCCCAGCACATTGGCGGCGCCGGCGCGCACGCGCTCGAACACGATGTCGGCCGCGCGCATGCCGTCCAGGGTGCGGTAGTCGCGCACGCGCACGCCCGGCGCGTCCTGTGGCAGCACGAACAGGCTCACGCCGGCCGTGTCGCGCTGCGCGCCGCTGCTACGCGCCGACAGCACCAGCATGCCCGCTTGCGCGCCGTGGATCACCACGCTCTTGCGTCCGTCGATGAGGTAGCCGTCGCCGTCGGGCGTGGCGGTGGTGGCGATGTCGGCCAGGTCGTGGCGCGATTGCGGCTCGCCCAGCGCGCACGCGAGCTTGAGGGCGCCGCCCGCCACCTGCTCGAGCAAGGCTTCATGGCCGCCCGCGCGTTGAAGCAGAAAGGCGCCCTGCAGCGTCGCCAGGTAGGGCTCGACCAGCAAGGCGCGCCCCAACTCCTGCATCACGACGAACATGTCGACCGCGCTGCCGTCGAAACCGCCCTGCTCCCGCGGCAGCGGCAGCGCCGTCATGCCCAGCTCGGCCAAGGCGGCCCAGGCCGCGTCGGACACGCCGCGCTCGCCATGGATGATGGCGCGGCGCGCCTCGAAGCCGTAATCCTTTTGCAGATAGCGCCTGAGCGCGTCGGCCATTTGCTGCTGTTCTTCCTTCAGGGTGAAATCCATGGCGTCTGCCTCACAAGCCCAGGATCATCTGGGAGATGATATTGCGTTGAATTTCGTTCGAGCCGCCGTAGATGGACGTCTTGCGCATATTGAAGTACTGGGCCGCCAGCGGGGCGATATCGTCGACACCGTCGACACCATCGACACTGTGCGCGCGCTGCGGTGCGGCGGCGCCGTCCAGATAGGCCGGATCGAAAGGCAGCGCTTGCGGGCCGGCCGCCTCGAGCATCAGCTCGGTGAGGGTTTGCTGGATCTCGGTGCCGCGCACCTTGAGCACCGACGCTTCCGGTCCGGGCGCGCGCTCGCCTTGCGCCAGCACGCGCAGCACCGTCATCTCCAGCGCCATCAGTTCGATCTCGAGGGTGGCGAGCTTGGCGCCGAACAGGGGGTCCTCAAGCAACGGCAAGCCGTTCTTGCTTTGCGCCCCGGCCAGGCGCTTGAGGAAGGCGAGCTCGAACTTGGAATGGCCAACCGCGGCGATGCCGGTGCGCTCGTGGCCGAGCAGGTATTTGGCGTAGGTCCAGCCGCGGTTCTCCTGGCCGATCAGGTTTTGCGCCGGCACCCGCACCTGGTCGAAGAACACTTCGTTGACCTCGTGGTCCTCGTCCATCATGATGATCGGGCGCACCGTCACGCCCGGCGCGTGCATGTCGATCAGCAGGAAGGAGATACCCTCCTGCTTGCGCACGGAGCGATCGGTGCGCACCAGGCAAAAAATCATGTCGGCGTGCTGGGCCAAGGTGGTCCAGGTCTTCTGGCCGTTGACGATGTAATGGTCGCCGTCGCGGATGGCCGTGGTCTTGAGCGAAGCGAGGTCGGAGCCGGCGCCCGGCTCCGAATAACCCTGGCACCACCAATCCTCGCAACTGAGTATGCGCGGCAGGTAGTGGGCTTTTTGCGCCTCGCTGCCGAAGGCCATGATGACCGGCGCGACCATGTTCACGCCGAAGGGCATGATGCGCGGGGTGCCGGCGCGCGCGCACTCGTCCTCGAAGATATGGCGCTGCACCGCGCTCCAGCCGGGGCCGCCGTACTGGGTGGGCCAGGCCGGCGCCACCCAGCCTTGCGCGGCCAGGATCTGGTGCCAGCGCACGCTGTCGATCTTGGATAGGCGCAGGTGCTGGCGCACTTTGCGCTGCAGGTCGGCCGGCAGCTTCTCGGCCAGGAAGGCGCGCACGCTGTCGCGAAAGGCCAGCTCCTCGCCGCTGTAGTCCACATCCATAGGGTCTCCTTGTGTGCGCGATAAAAAAGCACGATCGTTCACAAGGATTGTACCGCAGTTCGCGCACCCAATGAAAACGGCCGCATGAAGACATGCGGCCGTTCGGGTTTCGCCAGGCGCTGTGGGAACGCTAGTTGGCGCCGTCCTTGGTGACGGCCATGTAAGGCATGGTGCGGTTGGCCATGCGGGTATCGGTGCGCAGCAAGCCCACCTCGTCGCTGAGCACGCGCACCGCTTCATTGAGCAGCACATCCTTGGCGCTCTTGGCCGCTTTTTCAGCAGCGATTTCCGCGGCCAGGTTGCGCTCGTCGGCCATCAAGCCATCGTCTTGACGGGCCGTGCCTTTCACCGTCACCTTGGCCGGCTTGGCCGCGGCCACCACTGGCTTGCCGTTTTCGACGACGACGACCGGATCGTCCTGCCCAGCCGTGCGCAACAGCTGGCGCGCCTCGCGCGCCTTGCTGCGCGCTTCTTGCACGTCGCGCTCCTTGCGCCGCACCGCCTCGTTGAGCGAGAGGGCGTTGTCCTTGCGCTGCTTGCGGAACTCGGCGATGTCTTCCTGCAGCGCTTGCAGGTCCTTGTCCTTGAGGATGCGAGCGTCTTCGCGATGCTGCAATGGCGCCAGGATTTCCTTCAGGTCGCCGGCCGGTGTGTATTGGGCCGGCTTGATGGCAGTCCACGGCAAGGCATTGTCGAAGCTCGATTCGCCGAAGCTGTCCGGATCGGTGGTGATGGGCAGCTTGATGTCGGGCGTGACACCGCGCAGCTGCGTGGTGCCGCCGTTGATGCGGAAGAACTGCGCGACCGTCAGCTTCAATTCGCCGTAGTGGGTTTTGTCGTTCTGCGCGAAGCGGTCCAGGCTGATCATTCTTTGCACCGTGCCCTTGCCGAAGCTCGATTCTCCGATGATCAGGCCGCGCCCGTAGTCCTGGATGGCGGCGGCGAAGATCTCGGAGGCGGAGGCCGAGCCGCGATTGATCAGCACGCCCAGCGGACCATCCCAGGCCAGGCCCTCGTTGGTGTCCTTGTCGACTTCGATACGCCCTTCGGTATCGCGCTGCATCACCACCGGCCCTTTGTCGATGAACAGGCCGGTCAGTTCAACCGCCTCGGCCAGCGAGCCGCCGCCGTTGTTGCGCAGGTCTATCAGCACGTTGTCGACCTTGTCTTTCTTGAGCTCCCCCAGGATCCGGGCCACGTCGCGCGTGGCGCTCTTGAAGTCCTTCTCGCCGCGGCGATGCGCTTCGAAGTCCTGGTAGAAGGTGGGCAGCGAAATGACGCCGATGCGGCGCTTGACCGCACCGTCGCGCACTTCGATGATGCTCTTCTTGGCGGCCTGCTCTTCCATCATGATCTTCTTGCGCACCAGCGACACGATGGTGTGCTTGCCGTCGGCGCCGGCGTCGACCGGCAGGATATCGAGCCGCACGATGGAGTCGCGCGCGCCGCGCACCTGGGCCACCACGTCGTCGATGCGCCAGCCGAGGATGTCGCTCATCGGGCCGTTTTCGCCCTGCGCCACACCAACGATGCGGTCGCCCACCTTCAGGCGCCCGGACATGCCGGCCGGACTTCCCGGCACGATTTCGCGCACGATCGTGTATTCGTCGCGCGTTTGCAGCACCGCGCCGATGCCCTCGAGCGAGAGGCGCATCGAGATGTCGAAGTTTTCAGCCGAACGCGCACCCAGATAGTTGGTGTGCGGGTCGATCGACATGGCGTAGGCGTTCATGAACATCTGGAACACGTCGTCGCCATTGAGCTTGCGCATGCGGCCCTGGTAATTCTCGTAGCGCTTGTCGAGCGTTTCGCGTATCGATTTATCGTCCTTGCCGGCCAGCTTGAGGCGCAGCCAGTCGTTCTTGACGCGTTTGCGCCACAGGTCGCGCGCCTCGTCCTCGGAATGGGGCCACGGCGCTTTTTCGCGGTCGAACTGATAGCTTTCGTCGACGCCGAAATCGAGCTTGGTCTTGAGCAGATCGCGCGCGTAGGCGATGCGCTCGCCAAAGCGCTGCAGGTACAGGTTGTAGATCTGGAACGGCAAGCTCAGGTTTTCGGTCGCGATGGCGTCGTCCAGGCGCGCGCGCTGGCCATCGTAGCGATCCAGGTCGGCCTGGGTGAAGAACAGCTTGTCCGAGTCGAGCGACTTGAAATAGCGGTCGAAGATTTTTTCGGACATGGCGTCGTCGAGCGGCATGGCCTTGTAATGATGGCGCGAGAGCACCCGCGACGCCCACAGTGCGGCCTGGCTTTGCTCGGGCACTGGCTTGAGCGCGACCGGCGCGACCGCCACCGCCTTTTCCGGCTGGGCCAGCGCAAATTGGAGGGACAGCGCGAACGCCACCGCGGTCATGCACAATTGCTTCTTCATTCGATTCTCCGACGTGATACCTACAACGACATACCTGTTAGCTTGAGCTGGTCTCGCCTGCGAATTAACACGCTTTTAACATTGACGCTCAAAATTGCGTAGCACGCGCACAATGCGCTGAATTCTACAGGATAGCAGCAAAAGCCCAAGCCGCTACAGCAACTTGGCGGACGCTATCTTACGGGACAAATATGCGCGCGCGTTTGGGCTGTTACAAATAGCCTTCATTAGATGGCGCCGCGGCGTAGCTCGAATAACAAACCCGCCCCCATTGCCAGCAAGACCAGGTAAGGCCAGGAGCGCGCGGCCAGGCGCCAATCACGCGGCGACGGCCAGAACGACAGGAACTGGGGCGCCAGCGCGAAGGCCAGGGCCAGGTCGAGTGGGGCGAAATGCCAGCCCGGCGCGGTGCGCCAATACGCGACCGCCAGCGGCAGGGCCAGGATGGCCAGCGGCGCCAACGCGGCCGGCGCCGCGTTGTACCAACGCACCCGCCCCAGCATGACCGAACCGAGTTCCCAATGGCGCCCGGCGCGCCGCGGGATCACCGTCAGCGCGGACGGGCGCGCGAAGGTGAGCAGGCCGGCGCAATAGTGGGCCAGTTCGTGGCACAAGGTGCCGGCCAGGGTGAAGATGAAGAAAATGGGGTGGGTGGCGGCCAGGATGCGGATCACCAGGGCCAGCGCGATCGAGGGCAGCAGGTAGAGCAGCATGTCGGTGTGCTGGCACAAGATCGCCGGTGCGGCGGCGCGGCAGGCTGCGAGCAGGGACACGGCGGCCCGCTAGAGCGCGTAGAAGCAGCGCCCGCAGGCTTGCCGATAGCGCTCGTTGCCGCCGATGCCGACCTGCTCGCCCTCGCGCACGCGCCGCCCGTCCTGGTCCACGCGCACGTTCATGGTGGCCTTTTTGCCGCAGGTGCAGATGTTTTTCAATTCCTCGATGTCATCGGCCAGCGCCAGCAGATAGGCCGAACCGGGAAACGGCTCGCCCCGAAAATCGGTGCGCAAGCCGTAGCAGATCACGGGAACGCCCTTGACCTGGGCCAGCTGGTGCAATTGCTGGACCTGCACGGTGGAGAGAAATTGCGATTCGTCGACCAAAATGCAGGCCACTTGCGGCGCGCTGACCAGGAAATCGGTGCTGGCGTCGAAAATATCGACCTGGCGCTGCGGCCCCAGGCGCGAGGTCACCTTACCCACGCCATAGCGGCTGTCGATGGCGGCCGTATAGAGCTGCACTTGCTGGCCCTGCTCTTCGTAGTTGTGGGCCACCTGCAGCATCGCCGTGGACTTCCCGGCGTTCATCGCCGAATACCTGAAATAGAGTTTTGCCAAGACCGGACCCGAAAAGCGCACATCGATGGAGGCGCGATTATATCAAGGGCGTCGCAAGGGCGGGCGCGCCGCGCGCGCAAATGCCGATTGACCAAGGCCGCCAGGACAGAGATACTCTGACAAGGCATGTACAAAACCGGGTGAAAGCCATCATGAAAGCGAGCAGCTACGTTTCGGACAACGACGAGGAATTCGCCATCTACAATCGCGACGACATCGTCATGATTTTGCAGGGCCTGGCCCAAAAGAGCGTGGCGCTTTCCGCCACCTTCAACGCCGGCATGGAAGTGCTGCTCACCGCCGTGATCGGGGTCGATCCCAAGCGCGACCTGGTCTACCTGGATGTGAACGCGAACAGCGAATTTAACGAGCATCTGCTGGCGAGCAAACGCGTCACCTTCAATGCCTTCTTCAACGGCGCCAAGGTGATGTGGTCGAGTACCTCGGTCAAGGATGCGGTGTTCGAAGGCGGCAAGGCGTTTTGCGTGGTGGTGCCCGAGCGCCTGCAGCGCATCCAGCGGCGCGGCTCCTACCGCGTCAACACCCCCATCATCAATCCGGTGATCTGCCAAATTCCCGTCAAGGCCAACCAGGTGCTGTCGGTGCCGCTGTTCGATATCTGCGTCGAGGGCATCGGCGTGGTGCTGCCCTCCCCGCTGGCGCCGGAATTCCAGAAGTTCGCCGAGTTCAAGAACTGCAAGATCGAGCACCCCGACCTGGGCGAGGTGAACGTGGCGCTATTCGTCAAGAGCATCTGGGAGATCACGCTCAAGAACGGCAACAAGGCGCAGCGCGCCGGCCTCGAATTCGCCGACATCACGCCGGGCACCCAATCGAAGATCCAGCGCTTCGTCTACAAGATGGAACGCCAGCTGATCGCCACCACCAAGGCTTAGCCTAGCCTAGCCTAGCCGGCCAGGGCCGCCAGCCGTTCCTTCAATTGGGCGTTGCTCGCTTCAAGCGCGGCCACCTTTTGCTTGAGGGCCGCCACTTCGGCGCGCAGCGCGCCGGCGCCATCGCCACTTTCATCCTCATCGGGCGCCACTTCCCTGGGGGGCCGGCTGGCCGCCTTTTGTTCGCGCACCATCTTGGCCGCCTGCTGCAACTGCTTGCGTCCGCCCGCGACGGCCGCGATCTGCTCCTGCTGCGGCAGCGAGGCCACGGTGGCGGCGGCGTTGATCGATATCGTCCCCGCGCGCACCGCGTCGACCAGCTCGGGCGTGGCCGCCTTCTGGATGCGCTCGATCTGGCTGATGGTGTTGCTCGATACGCGCGCGGCCTTGGCCACGTCCTCGCGCGTGGCCAAAGCCGGCGCCGCTGGCACGCGCGCTGTGTCGGCTGCCGCCGCTGCGGGCTCGGCCTCGGCGGCGCGGGCGGCGCTGCGCTGGGTGACGATGTCCTTCTTGCGCAAGGCCAGCACGCCGCGCTGGTAGTCGGACACGCTGCGGCGCGCCAGGTGGTTGTCTATCATCCACAGCATCACGTCCTCGAGCGCGGCGAAGCTGGTATTCTGGACTGTCTTGAATTCGATGCCGTGCTGGCGGCACAAGGCATAACGATTGTGGCCGTCGATCAGGGTCTCGCCCCACAAGACCAAGGCGTCGCGGCAGCCTTCGGCCAGCAGACTACGCTCGAGCGCGGCATATTCATTGGCCGTGAGCGGGTCGATGAAAGAGCGCAATTGCTCGTTGATGGTGATATTCAAAGTCGCTCCTTCGGTGATGCGGCGTCAAGCTGCGCTGGCGCTCGCCAGCCATAAACACAAAACCCGCACGGCGTCTGCGGATGCGGGTCTTGTGAATTAATGCGGCGAGAGCGTGCGGCGCTGGTGCCCGGGACCGGAATCGAACCGGTACGCCCTTTCGGACACGAGATTTTAAGTCTCGGGTGTCTACCAGTTTCACCACCCGGGCAGCGCGGCCAGATTCTAGCACATTCGTGGCGCGCCCAGCACCATGCCCATTTGCGGGCAATCTTGACCAGGATCACATACGGCGCCATTGCTCGGCGCGCCGCTAGCGCTCCTGCTTGACAGGCGAAATTGAACTGTCGATGATTAAACGATGGACGCGTGGCGCACAGAATTCGAAAAGGACGTGGCATCGCTAAAGGCGGATGTCGCGTTTGTTCGTGCGAACAGTGCGAACAGTGCGAACAGTGCGAGCAAGGATGAGCTGCGAACGCTTGCAAGCGAGCTCAAACAAGAGTTGCAACGGCAATCCGGTGAGTTGCAAGGACAGTCCGGTGAGTTGCAAGGACACTCCGAACAGTTGCATCGACACTCAGACGATTTGTGCAAGATCAGAGTCGAGCTGGCAAAGCTCCAACAGAAATGTGACACTTCCCTACCCGAGCTTGCCACCAAGGGCATGATTCATGAAATCAGGGTGGAATTGTCCCACATGGCCACCAAGGAAAACGTCGAAGAAATCCGCGCTCAATTATCCCATCTGGCCACCAAGGAAAGCGTCGAGGAAATCCGCGCCCAATTACCCCATCTGGCGACCAAGGCGATGCTTGAAGAGGCAATGAAGAATATGCGCACCTGGGTAATTGGGGTAGCTTGCTCCTCCCTCCTTGCCATGGCAGGATTGCAGATTTCGCTTTTCAATATGATGAAAGCGGACGTAGCGCAGCAAATCGCGGCCTTGCGCCTTGGCGCGCCAGCGGCACCGACGCCGTCGAAGGCGCCCTAGGCGGCGACCGGACGCACGGACGCGGCAAGGCAAACCTGCCCTTGCCGCACAGCGCAGCCCTGATCAGTGCAAGCAGGGTTTGGTGACGCGCCAGGTGGAGATCAAATCCGGGTCGTCGATCAATTCGCCGGTACTATTGAGCGTATAGGTACCCGGCTCGGCCACCACCACCGATTCCAGAGTCGGCGGCATGACCCAGGTTTCACCCTGATGCCGGCCACGCAGCGATATATGCATGCCATCGGCCGCCACCGCCTCCACGACCCCGTGCATTTGCAGGCGTTCGAGCTCCCTGCCAAAGCTATCGAGATACGTCACCCCAACGAGGATATACAAGCCGACATAGGAATCGGCGAGCTCCTCATCGAAGTCCGAGAAATCGTCGTCGTCAATGTCGGACGCGACGCTGTCTTCAGTCCATTTATACATATGAGCCCTTTCACGGTAGATCTCAACGACGAGGCGTGATATCAAAAAGGTATTCTCAAGCGCGATAAATGATCGTCCTACGGTGCTCTTATCGGCACGGGTGTGCTACCAAGGGCATATCAACTGATGCCCTATGACAATATCATACTCCCTTTCCGTAGCCGGTCTGTTGCGGTTCTGCACCACCGCGCACAATACGGATGGCGCAATACTTAAATTCGGGGATTTTCCCGAATGGGTCGAGCGCCGCGTTGGTCAGTTTGTTGATAGCAGCCTCATAGTAGCAGAATGGCACGAAAGCGGCGCCGCGTGGCGAACTGTCGTCCGCCCGCGCGTACAAGGCCACCTTGCCACGGCGCGATTCGATGGTGACGATCTCGCCCGGCTGCGCCCCGAGTGCCTGCAGGTCGAGCGGATGGATCAAGGCCACCGGCTCGGGCTCGAGCGCGTCGAGCACGGCGGTGCGGCGCGTCATGCTGCCGGTGTGCCAGTGTTCGAGCTGGCGCCCGGTGATCAAGACCATCGGATACTCGGTGTCGGGCCGTTCATCGGCCGGGATGATGTCGGCCGGGACGAAGCGCGCGCGCCCGCTCGGCGTGGGGAAGGTGTCGGTGAACACCACCGGGGTGCCGGCGTCGCCCTCCTGCAGGCAGGGATAGTTGACGGCGTGCTCGCGCTGCAGGCGCTCCCAGGTGATGCCGGCGATGCTGGGCATGATGCGCCGCATCTCGTCGAACACCGCGCCCACGTCGGCGTAGTTCCACTTTAGCCCAAGCTGCGCGGCCATCTGCTCGATGATCCACAAGTCCTGGCGCGCCTGGCCGGGCGGAGCGAGCGCGGCGCGGCCCAGCTGCACCACACGGTCGGTGTTGGTGAAGGAGCCGGTCTTCTCGGGGAAGGCGGAAGCGGGCAGCACCACGTCGGCCAGGTAGGCCGTCTCGGTCAGGAAGATATCCTGCACCACCAGGTGCTCGAGCGCCGCCAGCGCGGCGCGCGCGTGGTTCACGTCCGGGTCGGACATGGCCGGGTTCTCGCCCATGATGTACATGCCGCGCACGCCGCCAGCCTTGATCGCGTTCATCACTTCGACCACGGTCAAGCCGGGCTGGCTGTCGAGCTGCTGGCCCCAGGCTTGCTCGAACTTGGCCTTGGCGGCCGGATTGTCCACGCGCTGGTAGTCCGGGTACATCATGGGAATGAGGCCGGCGTCGGACGCGCCCTGCACATTGTTTTGCCCGCGCAGCGGGTGCAAGCCGGTGCCGGGGCGCCCGATCTGGCCTGTCATCAGGGCCAGCGCGATCAGGCAGCGCGCATTGTCGGTGCCGTGCACGTGCTGCGAGATGCCCATGCCCCACACGATCATCGAGCCCTTTGACTGGGCGTAGGCGCGCGCGACGTACTTGATTTCCTCGGCGTCGATGCCGCAGATGGGCGCCATCAGCTCGGGGCTGTAGCCTTCCACGTTCTTCTTCAAGTCTTCAAAACCGATGGTGCGCGCAGCGATGAAGGCCTGGTCCACCAGACCCTCGTGCACGATGGTGTGCATCATCGCGTTGAGCAGCGCCACGTCGGTGTCGGGCTTGAACTGCAGGAAGCGGTGCGCGATGCGCGCCATGTCGGAGCGGCGCGGATCGCACACGATCAGGCGCGTGCCGCTTTGCACCGCGTTCTTGATCCAGGTGGCCGCCACCGGATGGTTCACGGTCGGATTGGCGCCGATGACGATCACCAGGTCGGCCTGGGTGACGTCCATCACCGGGTTCGACACCGCGCCCGAGCCGATGCCTTCGAGCAGGGCCGCCACCGAGGAGGCGTGGCATAGGCGCGTGCAATGGTCGACGTTATTGCTGCCAAAGCCGGTGCGCACCAGTTTTTGGAACAGGTAGGCTTCCTCGTTGCTGCCCTTGGCCGAGCCGAAGCCGGCCAGCGTGCGCGGGCCGTGCGAGTCGCGCAGCGCGCGCAGCTTGCCGCCGGCGTGCGCCAGCGCTTCCTCCCAGCTGGCCTCGCGGAACACGTCGAGCACGCGCGCCGGGTCCATCTCGAAGTCGCCGCGCTTGGGCGCGTCGGCGCGCCGGATCAATGGCACCGTCAGGCGCTGCGGGTGGTGCGCGTAGTCGAAGCCGTAGCGCCCCTTCACGCACAGGCGCTTGTGGTTGGCCGGGCCGTCGCGCCCTTCCACGAACAGGATGCGTTCGTCTTTGATGTTGTAGGTGAGCTGGCAGCCCACGCCGCAGTAGGGGCAAACCGACTCGACCTGGCGATCCGGCTCGGCCAGCGCCAGGTTGCTCGCACCCATCAGGGCGCCGGTGGGACAGGCTTGCACGCATTCGCCGCAGGCCACGCAGGTGGAGGCGCCCATCGGGTCGTCCATGTCGAACACGATCCTCGCCTGGTCGCCGCGCAGCGCCAGCCCGATCACGTCGTTGACCTGTTCGTCGCGGCAGGCGCGCACGCAGCGCGTGCACTGGATGCAGGCGTCCAGGTTCACGCTGATGGCCGGATGCGTATGGTCCGGCGCCACGCGCGCGCGCGCCGCGAAGCGCGGCCGTCCGAGACCAAGCTTGCCGGCCCATTGATCGAGTTCGTTATGGCGCGTGTAGGCCGTCTCGGGCATGTCCGACAGCAGCAGCTCGAGCACCATTTTCTGCGAGGCGACGGCGCGCTCGCTGTCGGTGCGCACCACCATGCCCTCGCGCGGCGCGCGGCAGCACGAGGGCGCCAGCACGCGCTCGCCGTCGATCTCGACGACACAGGCGCGGCAGTTGCCGGCCACGTCCATGCCATCGGCATAGCACAGGTGCGGCACTTGCAGGCCTTCGCGCTGCGCCACCTGGAGGATGGTCTCGTGGGCCGCGGCGGCAACCGTGCGGCCGTTCAGGGAAAAATTCACGGGCGCCGATGCGGCCGCCGCGACGGCCTTGCGGGTGATGGCGTTCATGCCGCACCTCCCAGCTCATGCGGAAAATACTTGAGTACACAATCAATTGGATTGGGCGCGGCCTGCCCCAGGCCGCAGATCGAGGCGTCGCGCATCACGGCGCCCAGTTCGCCCAGCAGCGCGGCGTCCCACTGCGGCTGCTCGATCAAGTTCAAGGCCTTGGCCGTGCCCACCCGGCACGGGGTGCACTGGCCGCAGGACTCGTCGCGGAAAAAGCGCGTCACATTGCGCGCCGCCGCCACTGCGCTGTCATGGTTGGACAGCACGATCACGGCGGCCGAACCGATGAAGCAGCCATACTCCTGCAAGGTGTCGAAGTCGAGCGGCACGTCCGCCAAGCGCGCCGGCAGGATGCCGCCGGAAGCGCCGCCGGGCAGGTAGGCATACAGGGTATGGCCAATTTGCATGCCGCCGCAAAATTCGTCGACCAGTTCGCGCAGTGTGATGCCGGCCGGCGCCAGGTGCACGCCAGGCTGGCGCACCCGTCCCGACACTGAAAACGAACGCAAGCCACGGCGGCCATGGCGCCCGTGGCTGGCGAACCAGGCTCCGCCGCGTTCGATCAGCTCGCGCACCCAGTACAAGGTCTCGAAGTTGTGCTCCAGCGTCGGGCGCCCGAACAAGCCCACTTGCGCCACATAGGGCGGACGCAGGCGCGGCATGCCGCGCTTGCCTTCGATCGATTCGATCATCGCCGATTCCTCGCCGCAGATATAGGCGCCGGCGCCGCGCCGCAGATGCAGCACCGGCATGTCCGGGATCGGCGGCGCGTTTCGCAGCGCTGCCAGTTCGGCTTCGAGCAGGGCGCGGCAGGCGTGGTACTCGTCGCGCAGGTAGATATAGACCTCGGCGATGCCGACGGCCCAGGCGGCGATCAGCATCCCTTCGAGGAAGCGGTGCGGATCGCGCTCAAGGTAGTGGCGGTCCTTGAAGGTGCCTGGCTCGCCTTCGTCGATGTTGACCGCCATCAGGCGCGGGCCGGCTTCCTGCGCCACCAGGCGCCATTTGCGCCCGGCCGGAAAACCCGCCCCGCCCAGGCCGCGCAGGCCCGAGTCTTCCATCGTCTTGAGCACGCTCTCGACATCGCGCACGCCGCTGGCGCACTCGCGCAATAGCCCATAGCCGCCGCCGGCCTGGTAACTGGCGTAATCGATGTGCGCCGGCGCGCCCGCTGGCTTTGCTGCGCCGCCGGCGATCGAAGCCACCAGCGCCTCGACACTGGCCGGCGCCAGCGCGTCCTGCTGCACCAGCGCCGCCGGCGCCTGTTCGCAGCGCCCGATGCAGGGCACGCACACCACCCGCACGCCCTGCCCCAGCATGGCCGGCAGGCGCGCAAGCAGATCGCGCGCGCCCGCCATCTCGCACGCCAAGCCTTCGCACACGCGCACCGTCAAGCCGGCCGGCGCGCTGCCGCCCTCCTTGACGATCTCGAAATGATGGTAAAAGCTGGCCACCTCGTACACTTCGGCCTGCGACAGGCGCATCTCCTGCGCCAGCGCCGCCAGGTGCGCGCTCGACAGATGGCCGTAATGGTCGTTGATCAGATGCAGATGCTCGATCAAGAGGTCGCGCCGGCGCGGCAGCGCCCGCAGCAGGTCCTGCACCTGGGCCAAGGCCCCCGGGTCGACCCGGCGCCCTTTCGGCGCCTCGCGCTTGCGTTGCTTGCTCGCTCCCTGCACCGCGATCGGGATCGTCTTCGAATTCATGCCAACCTCAAAAAATGTATGTTCATGCGGCCAGGCGGGCCTGCCGCAGGGCCAGCCAGGCGTCCAGCTTTTCCGCGCTGCCCGGCGGCAGATGCAAGCCTAGCTTGGTGCGGCGCCACAGTATATCGGCTGCGCTGACGGCCCACTCGTGCGCGATCAAATATTCGACTTCGGCCGCGAACAGGCCGGGGACGATTTCCGCACCCAGGTCGTGGGCGCTCGCGCACGGCGCGAGCATGGTGTCGGCGCGGGTGCCGTAGGCGTGCGCATAGCGCGCCAGCAGCTTGGGCGCGACCCAGTTGTAGCGCCGCTGCAGGCAGCCGACGAATTGATCGAACTCGAGCACCCCGCGCTTGGTGGGGCGCTCGCCGAACACGTCGCCGCCCGGCAGGCAGGCGTCGGCCGTCCAGGCCGGGGCGCGGCATCCCAGCGCCGGCGCGATCCAGTCGACCGCTTCCTCGGCCAGCTTGCGAAACGTGGTGATCTTGCCGCCGAAGACGGACAGCAAAGGCGCGCCATTGCTATCGTGCTCAAGGCGAAAGTCGCGCGTGGCCGCCGCCGCGCTGGCCGAGGCGTCCTCCACCAGCGGGCGCACGCCCGCGTACGACCAGACCACGTCGGCCGGCGTGATCGGCTTGTCGAAATAGCGATTCGACAGCGCGCACAGGTAAGCCACTTCGTCGGCGCTGATGGCCACCTGGTCCAGGTCGCCATGGAAATCGAGGTCGGTGGTGCCGATCAGGGTGAACTGTTCCTCGTACGGAATGGCGAACACGATGCGCCCGTCCGGGTGCTGGAAGATGTAGGCGTAGGGGTGGTCGAACAGACGCTTGACGACGATGTGGCTGCCCTTGATCAGACGCAGCGACTGGTGCGAGCTGGAAGCGGCCGCGCCTTGCAGGAACTGGGACGCCCATGGCCCGGCCGCGTTGACCAGGCAGCGCGCCTTGACGCTGCGGGTGCCGCCATCGGCGCGCAGCAAGGTGGCGCTCCAGTGGTCAAGGTGGCGCACCAGCGCGGCGCAGCGCGTGCGGGTGAGGATGGTGGCGCCACGTTCGCGCGCGTCCAGCGCGGCCAGCACCACCAGGCGCGCGTCGTCGACCCAGCCATCCGAATACACGAAGCCGCGCTTGAAGTCGGCCTTGAGGGCGGCGCCAGCCGGATGGCGGCGCAAGGACACGCCGCGCGAGCCGGGCAGGAATTCGCGTCGTGCCAGGCAGTCGTAGAGCATCAGGCCGGCGCGGATCATCCATGCCGGGCGCTGCCCTTCGTCGTGCGGCATCACGAAGCGCAGCGGGCGCATGATGTGGGGCGCGCCGCGCAGCAGCACCTCGCGCTCGATCAAGGCCTTGCGCACCAGGCCGAAAGCGTAATACTCGAGATAGCGCAAGCCGCCATGGATGAGCTTGCTCGATGCGGACGAGGTGTGCGAAGCCAGGTCGTCCTTCTCGCACAGCAGCACCGACAAGCCGCGCCCGGCGGCATCGCGCGCGATCCCGGCGCCATTGATGCCGCCGCCAACCACGAGCACATCGCATTGCATTTCGTCTGTCGCTATTTCCATCGGCCTCATACCCTTGGCTGCCATCGATAAATGGGGCTGCGGGGCATTCCCCGCGGCGCGCTACGAATTGTCCACCAAAACCCGCGTCGTGTTCAAATTAATATGTCCGAGACGGAGCCGCCCCCTGGGCTGGGCAATGTTTATTTCCGGCTGAATACTTGTAAAAGAATGTAAGGAGCAATTGTGCGAGCAAGGCAAGAGAATAAGGTATGTGACCGTTTGCAAATTCAATGTTTGCAATTCAGATCAGGCATGCATCATGCCCGTCACCGCGCAAACGGCCTGGAATTGGAAGGAACCGCCATGTTAACTGCCACCTACGCCCTGATGACCCTCGCGGTCGAACAGAATACCGAGCGCGGCTTCATTACCCGCATCCTGCATTACCTGCAAACACATGCCGCCCGGCCCGAGCGCATCGACCCGGCCTGCCTGCAATCCCAATTCGACGCCTTGACCCAATTCGCCGAAACGCGCCACAAGCACAAGCTCGAGGCCTGCATCATCCCGGCCGTGCGCGAAGCGACGCCGGACGCGGCGCCCCTGCTGGCCGATCTGGAAGCGCTCAGCCGCAGCGGCAGCAAGATGCTGCGTTCGGTGCGGCGCGGCTTGCGCCTGGCTTTTTTGCACGGCGGCGGGCGCATCAGGGGCCTGTGCCGCAAGCTCGAGCGTTATTGCGAGAACGTGCTGGCCCGCCTGGCCAAGGAAGAACAGGAATTGCTGCCGCTGGCCCAGCGCGTGGTCACGAGCGAACAGTGGTTCACGATCGGCAGCATGTTCCTGCACGGCGCCGCCGAGCGCGCCGCGCGCGCGCGCCCCGTCATACCCGCCTGATACGCGCCTAGAACCAGAATCCGACGTTGAAGGACATGCCGCTTGTTCCTTTGCCGTGGATATAAGAGAGGCCCATGCGCGTGAATTCATGCGCGTTCGAGCCACCGCGGTTGCTGCCGATCGTCACCCCCAGTTCCTGGGTGCTGCTCAGGAACGGCGCCGCGCCCAGATAGCGCGTGTCGATCAGGGAAAACTCGGCCGTTGTCTCGTAGGCGAACACGGGCACCGATGTCGAGAACAACACGCCGTTGCGCGTCATGGTCAAGGCGATATCCGGGTTAAATGCATAGTCGCCGCTGGAAAATTTTCCGGTCTTGTAAAAACCGATCATATTCCCGATCGCAAGGTCGGCCCCCGCGAGCGGCACCGTGTACGTGCTCATCAAGCTAGTCGAGGTGACCGTGGCGACGGTGGCCCGGTCGCGCGAGGCGATGACGGAGAATTTCGCGCCCGGCGTGATTGTCCACTGGTCCGACAGCGGCTGGCGATAGGCCAGCCCCAAGCCGCCGTGATAACTATCGGCCGCGCCCACCGACACCTTGGTCAGCGGCATATTCACGCTCAACTGCTGGCGTGGATCGCTGCTGTTTCGGATCGTGTAAGACAGTGGCAGCGTCAGCGAATGCACCTGGTCCGAGCTCGACGCCAGATTGTAGGCGCTGTAGCCGAGGGCCACGCCGATCAAATTATTCGCGCCCGGGTCGGACGGCGCACGCGCCGCGCCGCCAAGCTTGCTCGCCGGGTCGAAGCCGCTCGCAAAATCGCTGGCGCCGGCCACCGGAATCACCCCGCCAACCCCGGTCAAGGGGCTGGTGGCTGAATTCATGGCCTGGTAATGAATCAGCTTGCCGATGATGTCCGATTTTTTGAGCAAGTCGACGAATTGGCTTTGCGACTGTTCGCGCGTGCTGCCTTGCGCCGTGCCCTTGATTCCCAGTTCGACAAAATCGTAATTGAAGCTGGGCGAATTGGGCGAATAGCGCAAGATGATGTTGACGTCGCTAAAGCGCGCCAAAACCAGTACCGGGGAATTCGAGGTATAGGCGGTGTTGCTGAGCCTTAGATTCTGGCTCGCATCGAGGAAAGTATCGACCCGCGCGCCGCACAGGGTGTTGCCCATCACATTGTTGACGTCGGCGCGAAAGGCGAAGGACTTGTCGCAGTCGAGCCCTTGCTGCGCCCATACCGGCGCGCTCAAAACGCATGCCGCGGCCATGCTCGAGTACTTCCATAGTGTCTTCATGCGCAGCTTCCTCATTATCAGTAGTCGACAAAGGCGAATATCGGGAACTTATTGCATTATCATCAATGTCCCACAGCGCGCGCGAATCTCCAAACCATTTGACGCTTCCATCGATAAAAAATGGGGGATACGCAACGCAGGGCGGATCAAGCCGGCGCGCGCGAGCCCGTGCAAAACGGGCCGATCTGGCGCATGATGGAGGCATGATCACCACGCCCTATGTCTCCACCTTTTCCGGCAATCGCTTCTATCCGCTTGAGCCGCGTATCGACCATGTCGCGATCGAAGACATCGCGCACGGTTTGGCCTACCAATGCCGTTTCAATGGGCAAACCTGCGAGTTCTATTCGGTCGCCCAGCACAGCTTGATCGTCGCTTCGCTGGTGCCGCCGCCGCTGCAATTTGCCGCCTTGCTGCACGACGCGGCCGAAGCCTATCTGGGCGACATGGTCAAACCACTCAAGGTGTTGCTGCCGGAATTCGCCGAAATCGAAGACAAGGTGTCGGCCATCATCGCGCGCACCTTCGCCATCGATTTTTCCAATTACGCGCCCATCAAACGCGCCGACCTGGTCGCCCTGGCCACCGAAAAACGCGATTTGATGCCCCATTCGGTCGAGCGCTGGGATTACCTGGACGATATCCGCGCCCTGCCCGATCCCATCGTCACACTCAGTCCGGGGGAAGCGAAACGCCAGTTCCTGGCCCGCTTTGCCCAGCTCGCCGCGCTCCACGCGCCGGCGTCCCCGACATAAGTGCCGGATTTTTCAGCCTTTTCCCGGATATCCACACGATATGTGGATAAGCTTGTGGATAAACCCATCTTGACAGGCCAGAACACCAGTGTTGAAGCGGCTTCCTACAGATTGCCACATTCCCGGGCAAAAAATTGCACCTTAAAAATCAATCACTTACACGCGCGCTTAGGAATCAAAGAAAAATTTATTCAGAAATTTCCTAGCACATGAGAAAACGGGGGATAGGTATGCGTCGCGCGCCGCGCTGGCCGGGCCTGGGCACCGAAAAAAGGCCCGAAAACGCCATGCCGCAAGTAAAATGTCGATCTTGTCGCCATCGTTGCAACAGCCCGGAAATTCTTTGACAAATGTCACGCGCTGACATAGTGTTGACCCGAGGATGCACGATTGCCCCTCAAGCTGTACCGGAGAAACCATGAACCCCATCGATGCCGCGAACGACCTGATCATCGACGATGACGATATCGCGCCATCCTCGTCCGCCGCGGCCAAGGGCGCCGACGCGGCGCCTTGGCGCGTGCTGGTGGTCGATGACGACGTCGATGTGCACGTCGTCACCAAGTTTGCACTCAGTAACGCCAGTTTCCAGGGACGCCGTTTAAGTTTCCTGCACGCCTACAGCGGCAAGGAAGCCTTGAGCATCCTTAAGGAAACCTCGGACGTGGCTTTGGTGTTGCTGGACGTAATCATGGAAACCGATGATGCCGGCTTGCGGGTGGCGCGCGAAATCCGTTCCGACCTGCACAATGAACTGGCGCGCATTGTCTTGCGCACCGGCCAGCCGGGCCAGGCGCTCGAACACAGCATCATCGTCGATTACGACATCAACGATTTCTGGTGCAAGGCCGACCTGACCACGCGCAAACTGTTCACCACCGTCATTTCCTCGCTGCGCGCCTATGCCAGCCTGGTGGCGGCGGCCCACGCGCGCGACGCCCTCAATGCCGAGCTTGCCAAAGTGCAGCACGTGCAAGCGACCTTGAACGAGCATGGCTTGGTGCTCACGCTCGATCCGCACGGCAAGGTGGTCGACGCCAATGAAAAACTGCTCAAACTGGCCGGCGTGCGGCGCGACCAGTTGATCGCCCACGATTTGCGCGCCATCCACCCTGCCAAGTTCCCGGAGCCGCTCACCGGCGAGATCAAGCTGGCGCTGGCGCAAACGGGTACCTGGACGGGCGACATCCAGACTGCGCTCAAGAGCGGCGCCGTCATCAGCATGCGCTGCACCGTCATCGCCTTCAAGGATGCGATGGGCCAGGTGACGCAATACACGGCCGTCGCCACCGTCGTTTCCACCACATAAGTCCCAATTGGCGCGCACAGCGCGCCGGCACCCTCACCCTCACCCAATCGCGCCAGCCGGCGCGGCCATTCATGCTATCTTGTCAGCACAGCCTGGGCATTTGCGCCAGACACCTCCCTACGCCCATACCATCGCCATGAACCGCCACGCCGTCCTGTCAGCCCCGCAGCGGGCCAGCCGCAAAATGCGCGCCTGGCTCGCTAGCTGGTGGCAAATCGTGTTGTTCGGCGCCATCGTCGTGAACCTGGCGCTCACGCCTTCCACCTACAGCCGCGCCAACCGCAGCGCCATCGCGCGCCAGATCGTGCGCGCCACCACCGGCAACCTGATGTGGTTTTGCGTGCTCTCCGCCTTGATCAGCATCGTACTGGTGCGCATCGTCGTGGTCACAGCGTTCAGCTATGGCTTGTCGCGCTTCGCCATCGAGATGGTGGTGCGGGTGCTGGTGCTCGAATTGATCCCCATCACCGCCGCCATGTTCGTGGCACTACGCTACACCTTGCCTGACAGCGCGGCGATCGAGCAGATGCGCGCCGCCGGCGAACTCGAAGCGATGCAACAGGCGCGGGTCGATCCCATCATGCGCGAGTTCTTTCCGCGCGTGCTGGCCAGCGTGTTTTCCGTCTGGATGCTCGGCGCCGTCAGCTGCGTTATGACGCTGGTGCTGGCCTACCTGGCGGTGTACGGTTTCACCCCGTGGGCGATGGGTAGCTACACGCGCGTGGTGGGCCAGGTGTTCAATTCGGCAGTCACCTTGATTCTGGTGCTCAAGATCCTGTTTTTCAGCCTGGCCGTGTCTTTCATCCCGCTCGCGTCGAGCTATTACGACGGCTCGCGCGCCATGCCCGCCGGCTTGAGCAGCCTCGCTGGCGGCCTGTCCGGCATGGTGCGCCTGTTCTCGGTGGTGCTGCTGATCGAAGTGGGTTCGCTGATGGGCAACTATTACTAGGAACGCTATACTGATGAAATTCGTTATGCAATTCCTTATGCAATTCGCGATGCAACACTTAACACCGGGTGCAAGATTGCCATGAACGAGCAAGCCAAGGACCACGCCACGCCGCCGTCGGCGCCACCGATTCCCAACGTGGAATTGAAGGCGATCATGTTGCTCGCCTTCCTGGTGCTGCTGCTGGCGTCGGCGGCCCTTTATCTGCTGTACGCGCGTGGCGCCTTCGAGGCTACCCAGACCCTGGTGCTGGTGGCCGACGATGCCGAGGGCGTGGTGGTGGGCATGGATGTCACTTTCTCTGGTTTTCCCATCGGCCGGGTCAGCCGCATCGAGCTCAATAGCGAGGGCAAGGTGCGCATGATCATCGATGTGGCGCGCAAGGATGCACACTGGCTGCGCAACTCGAGCGTTTTCACCATGGAACGCAGTCTGGTGGGCGCCACCCGCCTGCGCGCCTTCAGCGGCGTGTTGAACGACCCGCCCCTGCCGGAGGGCGCGGTGCGCACCGTGCTCGCTGGCGACGCCACCGCCGAAATTCCGCTGCTGATGGCCGCCGCCAAGGAATTGCTGCATAACTTGAGCGCCCTGACGGCCACCGATTCCGCGCTCGAGCATAGCTTGCGCAACGTGAAGGAACTGACGGCCCGCCTGACCGGCAAGAGCGGCGCCCTGGGCGTGCTGGCCGGCAGCGATGAGCAAGCGCAAAAAATGCTGCTCACGATCGAGCGCGCCAACCAGTTGCTCGCCACGGTAGACGCGCTGGCCCTCAAGGCCGACGTCCAGGTGTTCGGCCAACACGGCACCATGTCCGAGGCGCGCGCCGCCATCGTCCAGCTCAACGGCTTGCTGGCCGACACCCGCAACAGCTTGAAGAAGGTCGACGCGGTGCTGCAGGAGGCGCAAGCGGTGGGGGCCAACGTCAAGAGCGCCACAGCCGACCTGGGCCCCTTGCGCGCCGACGTCGAAAGCAATTTGCGCAAGGTCGAGCAATTGGTCAACGAAATCAATCGCAAGTGGCCGTTCAAGCGCGACGCGGAGGTCAAACTACCATGAAACGCCTGTCCCTGATCGCCGCCACCATGCTGGCGCTGGGCGCTTGCGCCAGCGGCCCACCCATTCCCGATTGGCAAATGAACGCCAAGAGCGGCCTCGAGCGCGCCGTCGCCGCCTACCTGTCGGGCAACGACCGCCTGGCCAACGCGGAATTCGCGCGCGCGCGCAGCGACATGTCCAGCAGCGGCCAGTTTTCGCAAGTGGCGCGCGCCGAATTAACGCGCTGCGCGGCCCACTTGGCCAGCCTGGTGCTCGACGACTGCCCCGCCTTCGAAGCGCTGCGTCCGGATGCCGGCGCGCCCGAACGCGCCTACGCCGACTACCTGGCCGGCCATGCGCAGGCGGGCGACGCCGCCCTGTTGCCGCAAGCGCAGCGCGCTCTCCTCACTGTACCGGCCGAGCCCGCAATCACCCTGGCCGCCATCGGCGATCCCTTCTCGCGCCTGGTTGCAGCCGGCGTGTTGCTGCGCAGCGGACACGCCAGTCCGGCCGTGCTGGCGCTGGCGGTCGACACCGCGTCCAGCCAGGGCTGGCGCCGTCCCCTGCTGGCTTGGCTAGGGACGATGGCGCTGCGCGCCGAGCAAGCCGGCGACGCGGCCCAAGCGCAGCGCCTGCGCCGCCGCATGGACCTGGTGCAAGAGGTGCCGGCGCGGTAAATGCGTGCCGTTATTACCGTTTCCACGCGCGCCCAACTGCATTACAGTGCAGCCATCGACGCTACGGGGACCGCGTGACAAATCTCAAAATTAAACGAAATTTTTCGCAAACATTGAAACTGGCTCTTGACTTAGATCGCTCGCGCCCCAAATTAGGCAACATTCAGAAGGAGTAATACCATGCTCACACGTACTTTACGCTCGACCATGCTGGCCATGACCCTGGTCCTGGCCACGCCCGCATTCGCCGCCGACCCGACCTTGCACGAGGTCTACACCGCCGCCGAAGCGGGCAAGCTCAACGAAGCCCAGGCGATGATGGATATTGTCTTGCGCGCCCATCCCAATAGCGCCAAGGCCCATTTCGTCGAAGCCGAATTGCTGGCCAAGCAAAACCGCTTCGCCGACGCCAAGGTGGAACTGCTCACCGCCGAACGCTTGCAACCGGACATGAAGTTCGCCACGCCCTCGGCCGTGCGCAATTTGCACGCGCTGATCGACAACAGCGCCCAGCGCGCGCGCGCCGAGCGCACTTACCAGCCGGCCGCGCCGGTGCGCTACGTGCAGCCAGCCCCGCAATCTAGCGGCATGCCGTGGGGCTTGATCTTCCTCGCTGGCGGCTTGGTGGTGTTGGTGATCTGGGTGTCGCGCCGGCGCGCCGCGCAAGCGCAAATGGCGCAAGGCGGCATGCCCACCTATATGGGCGGCGGCAACCAAATGCCCAGCTACGGTCCTGGTGGTCAGATGATGGGGCAAGCCGGTTCGGGCATCGGTTCGGGCATCATGGGCGGCTTGGCGACGGGCGCGGCGGTGGGCGCCGGCATCGTGGCGGGCGAAGCGCTGATGCATCACTTCACCGACAACAACAATCAAAACAGCAATTATGTGCCGCCGGCGCAAGGATATGTGCCTGAGCCGAGCCCCCAAGTCCCCAATGATATGGGTGGCAACGATTTCGGTGTCTCCGACAGCGGTTCCTGGGATAGCGACAGCGGCGGTGGTGGCGGCGGCGACGACTGGAATTAAGAATCAAACTGGACAGTCCGGCCGGCGCCACGCCGCCGGATTGGCCGGGCCGCGCACCGGCCCAACAAGCTTCTCCCTCCCCTCGCCGGCCTTGCGCCGGCTTTTTTTCCCAATCAGCCAAGCCAGGCGCACCGATGCGTAATGCATCCGTAACTGCCATCTGGCTAGACTCGGCGCTATCGATCCGATAAGACACCTTGCCCCGAGCGCCGCCATGTTAAAAGAACGCTACTATTGTTCGATCCTGCTGCTTGCCTATCTGTTCCTGTGCTCGCCCTGGGCAAACGCGGCCAGCCAGCCGCCGGTGCCGGTCTATATCCCTCCCATCACGATTCAAAAACAATTTCAAATCCTGGAAGCGGGCACGCTCGCCGAGCCAAAAGTAATGCACGCGGGCGCCGCCTATATCTTGAAGGTCAACACGGCCGGCATGACGGCGATCCAGAACCGCATCGTCCTTTACTTCGGCCAGACAAATACCGCAGACCAGTCTTACCGGATCGTCGAGTTTTACATCGACAAGGCCCAAGGTGACGGCGCCAGCATCGCGGTCGACCCGAGCAAGAACCTGCAATGGAACTTCCTGCTGCCCGATACGAACCTGCTTTACGACCATGGCTTCCTGCGCCTGTTCGCCTTGCACACGGCGCCCGGTTCGAATATCTGGCATTACACGCAAGACTATTTTGAGATGGACAATCCCACCACGGAATATGCCATGGCGCTCAATAACGGCGCGCCGGCGCTGGTGCTGCAAGCAACCGTCGGTTATGTGGGTGACTTAAAGAGCGACGACGAGATCGCGGCCATGATCGCCGACATGAAGCAGCGCTTCCATTTCGCCAGCAAAGGCTATGTCGATATCGCCCCCGTGTATGCCGGCCGCTCCGTGTTTCCTGCCGATGGAGCGATGGCGGGCAATCCGGCCATCCTGCACGATTACAGCGCCTGGTGGAGCGGCTTGCCGCACAACTTGGCCGGCAGCGGCTACCTGCCGCTTGATCCAAACAAGCCTGAAGACCTGCGCATGATACGGCTGGCCTGGTACCAAGCACACTACGTCAATTCGGCCACCCTTGACCCCTGCCGCAACGATATCGAGGCGATGATTCCCGGCTCGCAAAACATCACCTTGTCCGAAAGCGGCGGCGGCATGTCGAATGCCTACAACGCGGCGGCGATCATCGGCCTGTATAACTTTTACACCTTCAAAGTGTCCGCCAACGGCGCCATGCAATACGGCTTGCCGCCGACCTTAGACTGGCTGCCGTCCAAGCAACAGCAAAATATCGCCTTGCATGAATATGGCCATGTGCTCGGCTTGACCCACGCCGGCGTGGCTGGCGCCGATTTCCAAAGCAACCCCAGCATGATCGATTACCGCACGCCCCTGTCCGGCTTCGCCGAAATCATGACCCAGGGAGTGGAACAGGGCCACGAACTGGCCTTGTTCTATTCGGATAAGGACATTGGCGTGATTTCAAAATTCACCGTGCAAAACCAGCCCTCGCTGCCGATACCGGCAGTGCGCCCGCTGGGCGATCCGGCACCCGCGCTGGATACCGTCCTCACTGGTGAAAAACAAGCGGGCGCCGGCCTCTTGGCCAATGGCAGCGTGCTCATCGCGGTGGGCGACATGGGCACCAGCTTTTCGATTCCCGTTTCCCTGGTCCTGGGAGAGAACCGCTTCGACGTGGCCCAGCGCATCGTCGTCGGCGGCGTGGCGCGCGACAGCCATCCGAATATCGTCTACACCACGTTTGCGCCGCTGCCGGCGCTGCCGGAGGCGCCCACCATCGCATTTACCACCGTGCCGATCGCCGTCTACGGCCTGGGCGACAATATTCAATTCGCGCTGTCGGCGCAGGCGGCGGCCGGCATCGACAAGCTCGATTGGTGGGTGGAGAAATGGGCACCCACCGGCATGTCGATCTTTAACACCGGCTACCAATACCGCGTCATTTCGAACATGAATTACACCCGCAGCCTGTTTGGCGCGGCCAGGGCCAAGCACTCCTACAGCATCGCGCTGGAAGATAGCGGCTATTACCGGCTACGCGCGCGCATTTATGATGGCAAGGGCGCGGCATCGAGCATCCTGGTGGCCGCATTCAAGGTCGGCAATCCATGAGCCGGCGCGGCGGCGCCGCACCAGCGCCGCCGCGTTAAATAAATGAATTTTCAATCAAGTTTGTTAATTTTTCAGTTTTTTTTGACTTTGCCATTTCGCCTGCTCTAAGGTCCATCGTCTTGATGGTCAAACCAGAGCCAGGCGCATCAGTCCCCCGCCTGTTTCTCCCCGAACGCGTCACGATACGGTCATGTGCCGGCCTTAGGCTAGCGGCCTGACGGACCCTGACTCTTTAAATCAAACCCATAGGAGAAACTAGTGATCAAATCCGCATTGCGCGCCATCGCCGGCGCCGCTATCGTGCTGGGCGCGGCCCAGCCGGCCCAAGCCGCCGTTCCGCGCTACGACCACGTGCTGGTGGTGGTGATGGAAAACCACGGCCTGACCCAGATCGTGGGCAGCTCGATGGCCCCGTATATCACCGCGCTCTCGACCCAAGGCGCCAACTTCACCAATTCGCATGGCGTGTCCCATCCGAGCCAGCCAAACTATATCGCCCTGTTTTCCGGCAGCACCCAAGGCGTCAGCAGCGACACTTGCCCGCAAAACTTCGGCGCCGTCAACAACCTGGGCGCGCAATTGATCGGCGCCGGCCTGGGCTTCGTCGGCTATTCCGAATCGATGCCCTCGAACGGCTACACCGGCTGCAGCAGCGGCAGCTACGTACGCAAGCACAATCCCTGGGTCGACTTCTCGAACGTGCCGAGCACGTCCAATCTGACTTACGCCAGCTTTCCGACCGACTTCACGACCCTGCCCACGGTGGCCGTGGTGGTGCCGAACCTGATCAGCGACATGCATGACGGCACCGTCCAGCAAGGCGACACTTGGCTGCGCGACCATATCGACGCTTACGCGCAGTGGGCCAAGACCCACAACAGCTTGCTGATCCTGACCTTCGACGAAGACGATTCGTCCACCTCGGCCAACCTGATTCCCACCATGTTCGTCGGTGCCAACGTCATCGCGGGCAACGTCAGCACGCAGATCAACCATTACAACGTGCTGAGCACGATCGAAGCGATGTACGGCTTGCCGGCCTTGAACGCGGCCGCGCCGATCAGCAGCGTGTTCAGCACCAGCGGCACCCCGCTGTGCAACGCCAGCGTCATCAATGGCGCGGCCATCAGCTGCGCGGCGGCCGGCTTGTCCGACGCCACCGGCACCGCCTACACGCATGTGTATTCGACCTACACCGGCGGCGGCGCCTGCACCCAGGCTCCGGCGCCCGGCTACGACGTGAGCGGCTGTACCATTTCCTCGGTGGTGCTGAGCAATGGCGTGCCCATCACCGGCATCGCCTTGGCGGCCGGCGCTGACAGCATCCACACCATCACGCTCCCCGCAGGCGCGAGCAACGTGACCTTCAAGACTTCGGGCGGCAGCGGCGACGTCGACCTGTACGTCAAGCTCGGCTCGGCGCCAACCACGAGCAGCTACCTGCAAAAGTCGGACGGTTCCAGCACGGCTGAATCGATCTCGCTGACCAATCCGGCGGCCGGCACCTACTACGTGCTGGTGCATGGCTACGCGGCCAGCAGCAGCGGCGTATCGCTGGTGGCGACCTATTCGACCGTCACGCCGCCGCCCACGACCGTGCTCACCAACGGTGTGCCCGTGACCGGCATCAACGTGGCCAAGGGCGCCAGCGCCGTCTACACCCTGGTGGTGCCGGCCGGTCGTCCTAGCTTGAGCTTCAGCACCAGCGGCGGCAGCGGCGACAGCGACCTGTACGTGCAATTGGGATCGGCGCCGACGACGGCCAGCTACCTCAAGCGCTCGATCGGCAGCACGACGGCCGAAACCGTCACCATCAGCGCGCCGGCCGCCGGCACCTACTACGTGATGGTCTACGGCTACGCGGCAACGAGCGGTGTCACGCTGGTCGGTAACGACTAAGGCGTTCGCGCTTCCTCGCTCCGCGCCCGCGGCGCGAGGGAGCGCTTTGGCGTCAAACCTTCCAGGCGCTGCGGGCGCGCTCGCGCACCTGCATGCGCACACTGTCGGGCATGGGCGTGCGGCTCCTGGCCGTGTCGGCGGTGAGCCACACACATTCCTCGAAATGCTTGAGCATGGCCGGCGTGATGAAGCGGCTGCGCGCCGCATACACATGGCGGTCTCCCATCTGGGCTTGCTGCTTGATGAAGAAGCGGTTCGGCACCACCAGGTGCAGCTGCTCCTTCGCGCGCGTCATCGCCACGTACAGCAGGCGCCGCTCTTCCTCGATATCGTCGGCGCTGCCGGTGCTCATATCGGACGGCATGCAGCCGTCGACCACATTAAGCACATGGACTGATTTCCATTCCTGCCCCTTGGCCGAGTGGATGGTCGATAGGATCAGGTAATCCTCGTCCAGGTGCGGCGGACCGGCGCGGTCACTGGTGGCCTCGGGCGGGTCGAGCGTGATCTCGGCCAGGAAGCTCTCGCGCGAACCATAGCCGCCGGCCAGTTGGGTCAGCTGCGCCACGTCGAGCGCGCGCACGGCCGCGTCGTCGTGCATGCGCTCGAGATGCGGCAGATACCAGTTGCGTACCAATTCGATATCTTCCGGCCAGCGCAAGCTCGGTGCGCGCAAGGCGCGGTACAGCGCGCAAAACGCTTGCCAGTCGCCGCCGCTGCGTCCCGGCGCGGCGAACTGCTCGAGCGCGGCCACCGGTTCGGCCGCCTCGCCGACGGCGTCGAGCAGCTTGGCCGCGCTGGACGGGCCGATGCCCGGAATCAGCTGGGCCACCCGGAAGCCCGCCATGCGTCCGCTCGGGTTCTGGGCGAAGCGCAGCACCGCCAGCACGTCCTTGATGTGGGCCGCCTCCAGGAATTTGAGACCGCCGAATTTGACGAAGGGGATGTTGCGGCGCATGAGCTCGAGCTCGAGCGCCGCGCTGTGGCTGGCCGCGCGGAACAGCACCGCCTGGGCGGTCAAGGGCGTGCCCGCTTCGCGCTGCTCCAGGATGCGCTTGCAGACCCAGCGCGCCTGCTCGGCCTCGTCGGGAATGAGCACCAGCTGCGGCTTGATTGTCGCCACCTTGTCAGTCCACAGCGTCTTGGCGTGGCGTTCGCGCGCGGCGGCGATCACGGCGTTCGACGCGTCCAGGATCGGCTGGGTGGAGCGGTAATTGCGCTCGAGCGTGACCACTTCCACCGGCTGCGAGAACTGCTTGGGGAAGTCGAGAATATTGCGCACCGTCGCGCCGCGGAAGGCGTAAATCGATTGGGCGTCGTCGCCCACCACCATCACGCCTTGCCCGCTCGGCTTCATGCCCAGCAAAATGGCGGCTTGCAGACGGTTGGTATCCTGGTATTCGTCGACCAGCACATGGTCGAACAGGGCGCCGATCTCGCTGCCCAGTTCGGGGTCGGCCACCATTTCGGCCCAGAACAGCAGCAAGTCGTCGTAGTCGAGCACGTTTTGCTCCTGCTTGGCGTCGACGTAGGCGCCGAACAGGGTCCCCAGCTGCGCCTCCCACTCGCTGCACCAGGGGAAGGTGCTTTGCAAGACCAGCGCCAGGCTTTGACGGCTGTTGACGACGCGCGAATAGATCGACAGGCAGGTGCCTTTGAGCGGGAAGCGCTTTTCCAGCTGGGTCAGGCCGATCTCGTGGCGCACCAGGCCCATCAAATCCTCCGAATCGCCGCGGTCGTGGATGGTGAAGGACTCTTCCAGGCCGATGCGCCCGGCGTAGTCGCGCAGCAGGCGCGCGCCGATGCTGTGGAAGGTGCCGGCCCACGGCAAGCTGGTGGGCGCCGGGCCGCGCATGCCCAACACGCGCTGCAGCACGGCGCCGGCGCGGTGCGTCATTTCGGTGGCGGCGCGGCGCGAAAAGGTCAGCAGCAAGATGCGCTGCGGATCGGCCCCGCCCTGGATCAGGCGCGCCACCCGGTGCGCCAGCGTGTTGGTCTTGCCCGAACCGGCACCGGCGATGACAAGCAAGGGCGCGCCCGCAGTGCCCGCGCCATGCTCGACGGCGGCGCGCTGCTGTGCGTTCAAGCTCGCATAGGGGTCATCGGCGACCAGGGGGGCACTCGGTTCGGACATGGAATGGACTCGCAAGAAACAAACATCACTGTACATTTATCCAGTTGTTTGACGCAAGCACTTCCTGATTCGTATGCGGGAAAATTTGAATCGCGGTTTCAAATTAGAGGATTTGATCTACCGCAAGTATCCTAAGTGGCCGTTTCTTAAGCACTTTTTTAGATATCCACATTCGCTGTGGATATCTTTGTGGATAAGACGCTCTTGACAAGGCTAAGCCCTGTGTTTATGCGGGTTCCAACAAAATGCTCATTCAACAGGCAAAAATTAAACCGAATAAAATCAATGACTTGCAAAGTCAATAGCGCGCCACACAAAAAAACTTCAAAAATTTTTCTTTGCGAACATTTTGTGCATAACCAGCCCATTTGCGGCGTGCGGACGCAAGCATCGCGCCAACAAATTTGCAACATTGCGCAAACGGATAGCGACGGAAAACGGGAGCAACTTAATTAATGGGAGGTCAATGTTGCGGCAAGTGCCGGCGCCGCTCCGGCTCGAGCAAGACACGCTCGATGATGGCGGGCGCGACGTTGTGGGACTTCAGGTATTCAACGGCGGCGACGGTGCTCGACGCTTCCTGCACCCAGATGGCGTGGTCGATGATATCGCTTTGATGCCCATCCAGGCGCACATGGTCCGCCTCGCTGGCTATGGCCAAGCCACCATCGTCGAAACTCGCGTGTAGATTCATGATCAATATTCCTTGGGCGCGGGCCCGGATGGCCGCCAAAGGAGTATCTATCAACATCGGTCAAAGTCAATGGCAGCATTCCACTATTGCAGGCATATATTTTCGACAGGCGAACCCGGCCGCCAGCCCATGGACGCACTTTGTCGCCGGGTGGGATAATGGCGCGATGAGCCCTTCCCCGTCCGATGCCAGCGGCGCCCGCCCCGCCTCCCCGCGCGCCTTATTCATCGCCTTCACCTGGCTCTCGCTGCAGGGCTTCGGCGGCGTGCTGGCCGTGGTGCAGCGCGAACTGGTCGAGCGCCGCCGCTGGCTGAGCGAGGATGAATTCGTCGAGGACTGGGCGGTCGCGCAAATCATGCCCGGCCCGAACGTGGTCAACCTGTCGATGATGATCGGCGCCCGCTATTTCGGCCTGCCCGGCGCACTGGCCGCGCTGGCGGGCATGCTGGCCGTGCCGCTGGTGCTGGTGCTGCTGTTGGCGCTGCTGTTTGGCCACTTCGAGCACAACGCGGCGGTGGCCGGGGCGCTGCGCGGCATGGCGGCCGTCTCTGCCGGCATGATCGGCGCCACCGGCTTGAAGCTGTCGGGCGCGCTGGCGCGCAATCCCATGCCGCTGGCGTGGTGCCTGGCGCTGTGCGGCGCCGGCTTCGTGCTGGTGGCGCTGCTGCATACGCCGCTGCCCGTGGTGCTGGCCGTGCTTGGCACCCTGGGCTGCGTGCTGGCCTACCGCAGGCTGCCAGCGTGAGCGCCCCGCTCCACCTCGCGCTCGGCTGGGCCGATTGGCTCGACCTGTTCGCCCACTACCTGATGCTGTCGCTGATGTCGATCGGCGGCGCCATCTCCACCACCTCCGAAATGCACCGCTACCTGGTGGAACAGCGCCATTGGCTGACCCAAGCCCAGTTCAACGAATCGATCGCGCTGGCGCAGGCGGCGCCGGGACCGAACGTGCTGTTCGTCGCGCTGATGGGCTGGAACGTGGGCCTGAACGCCGGCAGCATGGGCGCGGCCATCCTGGGGGTGGCCACGACCATGTGCGGCATCCTGGCGCCCAGCACGGTGCTGACCTATGTCGCGGCGCAGTGGGCCCATCGCCAGCGCGAGCTGCGCGCGGTGCGCGCGTTCAAGCTCGGCATGGCGCCGCTGGTGATCGCCCTGCTGCTGGCGACCAGTTGGATCCTGGGCAGCGCCAACCGCAACGTCGTCACCGACTGGCCGATCTGGCTGCTCACCGTGCTCGCGGCCATGCTGATCTGGCGCACGCGCATCCATTTGTTGTGGATCCTGGCCGCGGGCGCGCTGGCAGGTGCGCTGGGCTGGGTTTGAGCTGCCTGGGTGGCCGGGCGCGATAATCGCGCGCGCCCCCTGAGATGGCGCAAGGCTGCGCTTATCGTTTGGTGCTGTACTTGCCCACACGCGCCGCGCCGGCGGCGCGCCCAATGGGAGGACAGGACCATGAACTGCGGCACGTTTTCAGGCAATCCAAAAACTGAGTGGCTGTGCGGCGGCGGCAACGACCGCGCCATGCGCCTGCTCGCCGACTTCTGGTATATCGATCCGGCGGGGCGGCGCTGGCTGGCGCCGGAAGGCAGCGTGATCGACGGTGCCAGCATCCCGCAAACGCTGTGGTCCTCCGTCGGCAGCCCTTACACGGGCGAGTACCGGCGCGCCTCGATCGTGCACGACGTGGCATGCGACACGCCCCACGGCGTGCGCACCGACGGCGACACCATGTTTTATTTCGCCTGTCTGTGCGGAGGCTGTTCGCCGCTGCAGGCCAAATTGCTGTATGCGGGCGTGCGCATCGGCAGTTGGGTCAGCGAGCAGCCCGTGCTGACGCTCGAGCTGGCACCGGACGCGGCGCCAGGCGAGCGCTTGCCGGGCCAGCAGACGGAAAACGAGCTGGCCGTGCGCGCGCGCTTCACCCTGCTGTCAGGCGAACTGCGCGCCAGCGGCGACGACTTCGACGACATCCGCGCCATCGTCGACCGCCATTTGGCGGCGGCCACGCCGCCCTGAGCGCGCTTAGGCGCCCGGCAAGCGGCGCAAGGCCGCGTCGAGAGAACGCGCGCTGCGCGCATAGGCCGCCCACGGCGCGTTGCCACGATCAAGGCGGCGCTCGATGGCGCGCACCGTCCATTGGTCGCCGCCCTTGAGCGCGCCCAGTTCCTCCCAGCCCAGCGGCACCGATATGCCAAGGCCGGGGCGCGCACGCGCCGACCATGCCGCCACCGTGGTCGCGCCCGCCCCATTGCGCAGGTAATCCACGAAGACCTTGCCAACCCGGTTGCGCGCTCCGCTCTTGAACACGAAGCGCGCCGGTATCGTGGTTGCCAAATGGTGCACGCAGGCGCGCGCAAACGCCTTGACCGTCTCCCAGTCATGCGCCGGCTTGATCGGCGCCACCACATGCAAGCCCTTGCCGCCACTGGTCTTGAGGAAGCAGCGCAAACCCAACGCGTCGAGGAAGCCATGCACGATGTCGGCCGCCTCGAGCATGCTCTTCCAAGCCAAGCCTTCGCCTGGATCGAGGTCGAAGACAATGCGGTTCGGCCTGTCGTAGTGCGCCAGCGTGGCGTTTTGGGTGTGGAACTCAAGCACGTTCCACTGCGCGGCCGACAGCAGGCCTTGTGCGCTGGCGATGACGAGCATTGACTCCTCGGCTGGCGCCGGGGCCGGATCGATGCGCCGTATCCCCGCCAGCTTGCCCACCTCGGCATGTCGTTGGAAGAACTGCTGCCCGGCCACGCCATCGGGCGCGCGCACCAGGGCCAGCGGCCGGTCCTTCAGATGGGCGAGCATCAGCGGCGCCACCAGCGCGTAGTAGCGCACCAGCTCGAGCTTGGTGACACCGCTGTGCGCATCGACGACGCGCTCGCCGTGGGTGAGCTTGAACTGCGGCGGCAGCGTCGGCTTGGGCCCGGCCGGCGGCGCCCGCGCGCCCTGCGCCGTGCTTGGCAGCGCACCTGGCAGCACCCGTGGCAGCTCGCGCGTGACGGCGCGCGCGGGCTTGTCCGCGCGCAGTCCCTCGAACACGGCATGGCGGACCACGCCGGTTTTGGTCCACGCGCCAAAGCGCACCTGCGCCACCAATGTCGGCTCGGTCCAATGGACATGGCGCTGCGGCGGCACGGTTCCTGCGAAAGGGCTGCGCGCCGTCGCCAAAGGTGCAAGGCGCGCCTGCAGCATGTGCAGCGCAGCCTCGGTAAAGCCGCTGCCGACATGGCCCGCATACTGGAGCGCACCATCGGCGTCGTGCACGCCAAGCAGCAGCGAGCCCACAGCGGCGCGCGCGCCCTGTGGATCGGTATAGCCGCCGATGACGAATTCCTGGCGCAATCCACACTTGAGCTTGATCCAGTCGCGGGTGCGGCGCGACACATAAGGCGCGTCGCGCCGCTTGCCGATAAGTCCCTCGAGGCCCAAGCTGCAGGCCGCTTCCAAAATCTGCTGGGCCGGCGCGTTGAACTCTTCGCTAAAGCGCACAGCCTGGTCCGCACGCGTGGCGAGCACGTCGCGCAGGAGCGCGCGCCGCGCCTGCAAGGGGACTGACCGCAAGTCGTAGCCATTAAAAAATGGAAGATCGAACAGGAAGTAGACGATGCTGGCGGTGCGCGCATTCTCAAACGCCTCCTGCAACATGCCGAAGTTCGGCAGCCCCGCGTCGTCATGTACGACGATCTCGCCGTCGTACCACCCGTCCGGCAGCACCATCGTGGCCAAGGCCTGGCACAGGGGCGCGAGCCGCTCGCTCCAATCGTGACCGTTGCGCGTGAACAGGCGTGCTTGTTTTGCCTGCACGCGCGCGAGCAAGCGGTAGCCGTCGAACTTCACTTCGAATAGCCAGTCATGCGGCGTGGACGGCGGCGCGTCCGCCAAGCTGGCCAGTTGCGGCGCCAGCGCGGCCGGCATGGCGGCTTTGAGCGCGCCTGGCGGCATGGCACCGCGCGCCGCACCAGCCGGCGCGGATGCGCCAAGCGGCGCAGTTGGCGCGCCATCGGCGGCTGGAAAGTCGGCGACGCTGTCGGGCATCTCGTCGACCAGCGAGCATTGCTGCGCGGCCCGTGCGTACTCGTCCTTCTCCTTGACCAGCAACCAGGTCTTGCGATCGGCGTCGCGCCCCTCCATGCGCACCAAGGCCCAGCGCCCGCGCAGCTTGTGGCCGAACAGCGCGAACTTGAGGTGCCCGGCCTGGTAGCCGGCGCGCGCGTCACCTTGCGCCTGCCAGCTTCCCTTGTCCCAAACGATCACCTTGCCCGCCCCGTACTGGCCTTGCGGTATCGCGCCCTCGAATGCGGCGTAGGCCAGCGGATGGTCTTCGACATGCACGGCCATGCGCTTGTCGCGCGGGTCCAGGCTCGGCCCTTTCGGCACGGCCCAGCTCTTCAAGGTGCCGTCGAGTTCGAGTCGAAAGTCGTAGTGCAGGCGGCGCGCCCAGTGCTTTTGCACCACGAAGGCGGGACCTTGCGGGCCGGTCTTTCCACCATCAGCCGGCTCGCGCGTGAGGGCGAAATTGCGCTTGGACTTATATGCCTTCAATGCGTCAGCCATGATGCGCTCGTTTGCCGGGAACCCCGCAAATATAAGGCCCGCCGCGGCCGGATACGGTGCGCGCGCGCACCCGCGGGCTTTTTTTGGCGATGCGCAGCGATTGTAAGCGGATGTAATGTGGGTCAACGATGCATGCGCGCAGGCCGTTTCTTGCTCAGTACCACCGGACATGCCGGACTCATAAACCACCTGAAGGAACCATCATCATGAACAAACTGCTTACCACCATGATCGCCGCCTTGTTCGCCACGTCGGCATTCGCACAATCGAGCGCGCCTGCTGCCGCATCGGCCGCGGCACCCGCCGCATCGGCGCCCGCCGTCAAGGAAGTAAAAGCGAGCACCGCAGCGAGCACGCCAGCGGCCAAGGCCAGCGCCGTAGCAAGCACGCCGGCGGCTAAAGCGAGCACACCCGCGAGCACACCAGCGAGCGCCGCAGCGAGCATGAGCGCCAGCGCCGCTGCCAGCACGCCTGCGGCAAGCTCGGCATCGGCCTCGCACAAAGCTAAAGCGCACCACAAGGCGTCCAAGCCAAAGGCAAGCGCCACCGAAACTAAAGCCGACAGCGCACCAGCGGCCAAGGACGACATGAAGAAAGAAGCGAAGAAGTAATTCGTGCAGCAAGCGGCGCGGAATGCGGTGCAGTCAACATGATGCGCCACTGCGCCAGGTAGCAAGCGAAGACAGGGCAGCGTGCCCTGTCTTCGCGTTTGGCGTGGAACGCGCTAGGCCGGCAGCGACAAGGTGCGAATGAAGGCGGCGATCTCGCTCAAGGCCGCGTCGCGGCAGGCGCATTCGTTGCGCGCCGCCGGGTCTTGCAGCGGCGCGGCGGCCAGCCGTTTGACGAACGCCACACTGCCGCAGCAGTTCAGCTTTTCGCCGTACTGCTCCGCTTCGTCGCGCAAGGGATCTTCCTCGGTCGAGAGGATCAAAGCCGGCGGCAGATTCTTCAACCGGCTTGACTGCAAAGGCGAGGCATACGGATGCGAGCGGTCCGCCGCGTTGGGCAGGTAATCGCGGTAACTGGCCGCGCAGCTGCTGGCCAGGTCAAGCGCGCCGTCCGAGCGCGGCATGGCGCGCATCGAGCAGCTCGTCAAACCGGGGTCGAGCATCGGCATCACCAGGATCTGGCCGGCCAGTGCTGGAGCGCCGCGGTCGCGCGCCATCAAGGCCGACACCGCGGCCAGGTTGGCGCCGGCCTCGATGCCGGCCACGATCAAGTCCTTGCCGCTCCAGCCCAGCTTTGCCTTGTGCTTGCTGGCCCACTGCAGCACCGCGTGCGCATCCTCGACGGCGGCCGGAAACGGTCGCTCCGACGCGAGCGTGTAGCGCGAGGCCAGCACGGCCAAGCCCGAACAGTCGGCCAGATGGCGCAGGAAGCCATCGCTCTCGTCCAGGTCGCCGCCAACAAAACCGCCGCAATGAAAAAAAACGATCAAACCATCCTTGCGCACGCCAGCTGGCCCGCTGGCGTACAGGCGCGCCTCGAGCGCGCCGTACGCGCCACTCACCTGCAACTGCAGCATGCGCAGCGGCTGCGCCACGCCGAGCTCGCTCATTGGACCGGCGGCTTGCTCTGTTGGTCCGGGCATAGCGGCGCCGGCGCGCCACCGAACACCTGGTAGGCCAGCGCGTCGAAGCCGGACGCCTCCGATTGCGTCGCTTGCGCGAACGGCTCGGTGGACGTCATGCCGGTGAGCGCGACCAGGCCGAGCGCCAGCGTGAGCGTCGAAATAATGCTGTTCCGATAAGACATGACCACCTCCTTGAATACCGTGCGCCGCATCTTTTGATGCAGTACGAGCACTTTAATCTTGTTCTACAATCTGATAAATAGTGCAATGACGAATTGATTGTTCAGATTCACGAACAATCCGGGAGAGTCGATGAACAAGCTGCAGGCGATGGAAGTGTTTGTGCAAGTGGTCGATGCCGGCGGTTTTTCGCGCGCGGCCGACAATATGCAGCTGCCCAAGGCGACGGTGTCGACCTTGATCCAATCGCTCGAGCAGGCGCTGCAAACGAAGCTGCTGCACCGGACCACGCGCCAGGTGAGCGTGACGGCCGACGGCGCCGCCTACTACGAGCGCTGCCTGCGCATCCTGGCCGACGTGCGCGAGGCCGAGGAAGCGCTCTCGAGCACACGCGCCAATCCGGGCGGGCGCTTGCGGGTCGATGCCGCCACCGGCATCGCCAACGACATCGTGATCCCCGCCCTGCCCGACTTTTTCGCGCGCTACCCGGACATCCGGCTTGAGCTGGGCTGCAGCGACCGTCCGGTGGACCTGATCGAGGAAGGCGTCGATTGCGCCATCCGCGGTGGCGCCCTGCCCGATTCGGGCTTGATCGGACGGCGCGTGGGCGTGCTCCACTTCGTCACCTGCGCGGCGCCAAGCTACATCGCGCGCCATGGCCGCCCGCAGCATCCGCGCGAACTTGCGCAGCACCGCTGCGTGAACTATTTTTCATCCAAGACCGGTAAGACCTACGATTGGGATTTCGCGCGCGGCGACGAGCGCATCGAGATGGCGCTGCCGGCTAACGTGGCGGTGAACGACTCGACCGCCTACGTGCGCGCCGGCCTGGCCGGCTTGGGCGTGCTGCAAATGGCCAGCTACACGCTTGCGCCCCTGTTGGCGTCGGGCCAGCTCGAACTGCTGCTTGAGGACTGGACCAGCACGCCCTTGCCGCTGCACCTGGTGTACCCGCAAAACCGCCACCTGTCGGCCAAGGTGCGGGTGTTCGTCGAATGGATCGCCGAGCTGTTCGCCGCCCATCCCGGCCTGCAGCTGCAGGCAGCACGCAAGGACTGAAATGAACCCGAACGCACCTAATATCGCGCAACACATTGTCTTCCTGGACCGCGACAGCGTCGATGCCACGCTGCGCCGGCCCGCCTTCGCGCACAGCTGGACCGAGTATCCGGGCTCGCGCGCGGACCAGGTGGTCGAGCGCCTGCGCGATGCCCACATCGCCATCACCAACAAGGTGCCGCTGCGCGCGCAGCATATCGCCGAGCTGCCGAATTTGAAAATGATCGCGGTGGCCGCCACCGGCACCGACGTCATTGACCTGGACGCTTGCCGCGCGCGCGGCATCCTCGTCTCGAACATCCGCAACTATTCGCTCACTTCGGTGCCGGAGCATTGCTTCGCGCTGATCCTGGCGCTGCGGCGCAAGTTGCGCGAATACGGCGCGGACGTCGACGCCGGGCGCTGGCAGGCGTCGAGCCGCTTTTGCCTGCTCGAGCACCCGATCGCCGACCTGGCCGGCAGCCGCCTTGGCATCATCGGCTATGGCGCACTGGGTCAGGCGGTGGCGCGCCTGGGGCGCGCGTTTGGCATGCAGGTGGCGGTGAGCACGCGCTCGCCAATATCCGACGCGGACGCGCTTGCGCTGGCGCTCGATCAATTGCTCGAGACGTCCGACGTCGTCAGCCTGCACCTGCCCTTGAACGAGCAGACGCGCCATCTGATCGGCGCGCCGCAACTGGCGCGCATGAAGCGCTCGGCCCTGTTGATCAACACCGCGCGCGGCGGCCTGGTCGACGAAGCGGCGCTGGCACAGGCGCTCTATAGCGGCGTGATCGCCGGCGCCGGCTTTGACGTATTGAGCCACGAGCCGCCGCTGCCGGACAATCCCCTGCTCGCGCTACGCCAACCCAATTTCATCCTGACCCCGCACGTGGCCTGGGCCAGCGCACAGGCGATGCAGACCCTGGCCGATATGCTGATCGATAATATCGACGCCTACGCCGCCGGCGCGCCGAACAACATCGTGGCCTAGCCGGTCCTTTGACCAGGAGACAAACTTGAAACGCCTGATATCGGCGCTGCTGCTCATTGGATTGACCATGTGCACCGCAGCCGCGCAAACGCCCAAAGACAAGGGCAACGCCAATACCGATATATCGCTTGAATTAGTCGATCTGGACCCACCGTCAGGCAGTACCTTGATGGCCGGCGAACCAATTAACATTCGCTTCAAGTACAAATACGCGCGACCGAATCTCGAGCTCCCCGTCTGGGCCAAGATCCTTGATGAGAAATACAATTCGACTTATCAGGGCTCGGTCGATTTCATGCAGCCCGGCAGCGGGATCGTGGAGAGATTCGTGTTCCTGAGCGAACCGGGAACGGTAAAAAACATCACGCTGGTCGTCAAAGACAATGACCATCGCCAAATCTACGCGCGCGATGTGAAGGTCAATTACAAGTACGTGCGCAATCCGCGCGCCGAGGCGAAGAAGAACGATGGCAAAGGTTCGCGCATCGTCGCCGTCAGATTCAATCCCGCTTCGCCCGCCGTCCTGAAAATCGGAGCAACGGTCAAGGCAACGCTCGATTACGCCATTTTTAATGCCGACGGACTCGATATGTCGATCGAGCCGATCAGCACCTGCAATCTCACCTACTCTGGAATGACCGGACCACGGCGTGGAGTCGGAAAGATCGAGAAAACGTTTTCAATTGGAGAGCCTTGCACAATCAAAAAGGTCAAAGTTGAAATGATCAACGCCGCCAGCCAGCACGTTTTTGAACAAATCATCGACGTCAATTTTGAATTCGTGAAATAGCCGCTACACGCGTTCGCACGCACGTCGCGCGATCGCGGTCGAGCGGCATTCAAAACGGGAACTCATAGCGCGCGCGGCAAGAGTATCGTCGCATCGACCTGCCGCACATCGCGCACGCCGCAAAACGCCATCGTCAGATCGAGCTCGTTGCGGATCAGTTCAAGGCAAGTGTCGACGCCCTGCTCGCCCAGCGCGCCCAGTCCGTACAGGAAGGGCCGGCCGATATAGACGCCCTTCGCCCCCAGCGCCAGCGCGCGCAGCACGTCCTGGCCGCTGCGCACGCCGCCATCCATGTGCACCTCGATGGCGCCGCCCACCGCGTCGACGATCGCCGGCAGCGCCGCGATGCTCGAGCTGGTGCCGTCGAGCTGGCGCCCGCCGTGGTTCGACACCACCAAGGCGTCGGCCCCGCTGGCGGCGGCGTGGCGCGCGTCCTCGGCGTCCATGATGCCCTTGATGATCAATTTTCCGCCCCAGCGGCGCTTGATCCATTCCACATCGTCCCACGACAGGGCCGGATCGAACTGCTGGCCGATCCAGGCCGACAGCGAAGCGGTGTCGCTGACCGCCGCCGTGTGCCCGACCACGTTGCCAAAGCCGCGCCTGGGCGTGCCCAGCATACCGAGGCACCAGCGCGGCTTGCACAGCATGTCGACGAGATTGGCCAGCGTGGGCCTGGGTGGCGCCGACAAACCGTTCTTGATGTCCTTGTGGCGCTGCCCCAGCACCTGCAGGTCGAGCGTGAGCACCAGGGCCGAACAGCGCGCCGCGCGCGCGCGCTCGATCAGGCGTTCGACGAAAGGGCGGTCGCGCATCACGTACAACTGGAACCAGAACGGCGCGCTGCTGTGCGCGGCCACGTCCTCGATCGAACAGATGCTCAAGGTCGAGAGCGTGAACGGCACGCCAAAGCGCGCGGCCGCGCGCGCCGCCAGGATCTCGCCGTCGGCGCGCTGCATGCCGGTCAGGCCGGTGGGTGCCAGGGCCACCGGCATTGCGACGTCCTGCCCCACCATGGTGCTGGCGGTGCTGCGGTTCTCCAGGTTGACGGCCACGCGCTGGCGGAACTTGATGCGGCTAAAATCATCCTCGTTGGCGCGGTAGGTCGACTCGGTCCAGGAACCGGAATCGCAATAGTCGTAGAACATGCGCGGCACGCGCCGCTTGGCCAGGAGGCGCAAGTCCTCGATGCAGGTGATCGGTCGCATGCGCGCTTTCAAAAAACCTAGTGCGACTGGGCGCTGGCCGTCAGCGGCAAGTCGAGAATGAAGCTGGTGCCGGCGCCGACCCGGCTCTCGACCCGGATATGCCCGCCCAGCAGCGAGGTGACGATATTGTAGGTGATGTTCAAACCCAGTCCGCTGCCGCCCTGCCCCAGCTTGGTGGTGAAGAAAGGGTCGAAGATGCGCGGCAGGAATTCGGGCGGAATGCCGCAACCGTCGTCGTGGAATTCAATCTGCACGCGCTCGCCCGGCAAGCGCCGCGCGATCAGGTTCATGTGCCCACCGCTGCCGTCGAAGGCGTGCAGCAAGGCGTTGTTGATGAAGTTGATGACGACCTGGCCGTAGGGGCCGGGGAAGCTGTCCATCTCGATGTCGCTCGGTACCTCCACGTCGAGCGTGTGGCCGCCCTTGCGCACCTGGTTCATCATGGTGGCGATCACTTCATGGCTGGCCGTCTCGAGATTGAACACGCGCCGCTGCGCGCTGGCCTGGTCGACCGCCACCTGCTTGAAGCTGTTGACCAGGTCGGCCGCGCTCTTCAAGCTGCGCATGATCAAAGCGGCCGCCTCCTGCGACTCGGCGATATAGGCGCCCAGGTCCGAGCGCCGGATCGACATGTCGTTGAACTTGGTGGTGACGAGCTCCGTCTTTTCCTGCAGGGCGCCGGCCATCAACAGGCTGTTGCCGATCGGCGTGTTCAATTCGTGCGCCACGCCCGCCACCAGCGAACCGAGCGCGGCCAGCTTTTCCTGCGCCACCAGCTGCTGCTGCGTGTCTTTTAGCTGGCGGTAGGCGTCGGCATTGTCGAAGGCCACGCCCACGTAGGAGGCGAGCGTGCGCAGCATGTCCAGATGGATGCGTTCGTAGGCGTTCTCGCGGTAGCTGTGCACGCTGATCACGCCCAGGGTGCGTCCGTTGACCATGATCGGCACGTACAGCATCGAGCGCGGCGCCGTCGGCAGCGAACCGTCGCCCAGCGTGCCCAAGTGGTCCGGGTCGCTGGTCAAGGCCAGGTTGTCGATATAGCCCTTGTATTCGATGTTCAGATTATTGATGAACACTTCCATCTCGTGCTCGATGCACCACACGGCCAGCTGGTTTGGCTCGTGCATGCTGCGCGAATACGGCGCGTAGCGCTTGCCCTGCTCGATCGCGAACGGGTATTCGATGATGGCCTGGTCGGGCCGGTAAAAGCCAATGCCAAACACGCTCGCGTCCATCAATTCGTTGACGTGCCCGTACAGCATCAGCATGATCGACTCGGTGTCCAGGTTGGCCGTCAAGGTGCGCCCGATGTCGCTTAGCAGCGAGATGTTGCGGTGCGCCTGCTCCACCGATTCCTTTTGAATTTCGACCGATTCCTTTTGCAGCACCAGTTCGGCCGTGCGCGTGCTGACCTGCTCCTCGAGCACCTTCTTTTGCACCAGCAGGGCGCGGATGCGCACCCGGAAGCCGGCATACGCGGCGCCCGACACCAGCAGCACCGCGATCGAGCGGAACCACCAGGTTTTCCAGTATGGCGGCGTGATCGTGATCGACAAGGCCGCGCCGTTCTGACTCCATACGCCGTCCTTGTTGCTGGCCTTGACGCGGAAGGTGTAGTGGCCCGGATCGAGGTTGGTGTAAGTGACAAAGCGTTTGCTCGAGTCGGTGTCGACCCAGTGCTCGTCGAAGCCCTCGAGCTTGTAGGCGTAGCGATTGCGCTGCGGGTCGGCGTGGTGCAGGGCCGCGAATTCGAGCGCGAACACCGAATCGCGCGCTTCGAGCGTGAGCGCGTTCGCGTCCTGGATCGGCACGCGCAAGTTCAGGCGATCGGCCAGCTGCGGGCTTTGCACCGATTCGTTAAAGACCAGGAAGTCCGTCACCAGCACCGGCGGCGCGTACGGGTTGTCGTGGATTTGCTCAGGCAAGAAGGCGGTCATGCCATTCAAGCCGCCGAAGTACATGGTGCCGTCAGATGCGCCGAACGCGGAGCCGACGAAGTAGGAACCGTCGAGCAAGCCATCCCTGGCCTGGAAGTTCTTGAATTGCCCGGTCTTGGGATCGAGCCGCACCATGCCGGCGGTGGTGCTCACCCAAAGCCGGCCGCTCTTGTCCTCGAGGATGCCGCCCACCGGATCGGCTGCGCGCGCGCGCGTGAGCGGGTAGAACTGGAAGCGCAGGTGGCCGTCGGCGCTTTCGTCGACGCGATTCAAGCCACCGGCGGTGCCGGCCCACAGTGTGCCGTCGCGCGCCTGGAACAGGTAATGGACGCGGTTATGGCTGATGCTCGACGGGTTCTTCGGGTCGTGCCGGTAATGGGCGAAGCTGCCAGTGTCCCGGTCGAAGCGGTCCAGGCCATTGTCGGTGCCGATCCACAGCCTGCCCTTGCGGTCTTCCAGCATCGAAAAGCCCCAGTTGTCGCCCATGCTGGCCGGGTCGCGCACGTCGTGCCGGTAGGTGCGAACGAGCTTGCCAGCGCCATCGAGCTGGTGCATGCCGCCGCGGGTGAGTACCCAGACCGTGCCATTGCGATCGATGAAGACACGTTGGATGAAATTGGACAGCGGATCGGGCCCCAGCGCGACCTGGGTGAAGCGGCCGGTGGCCGCGTCGAACATGTTCACGCCGGTCTGGGTGCCCACCCACACGCGGTTGCCGCTGCCCACGGCCAGCGCCGTCGTCAAATCGTCCGACAGGCTGAACTTGTCGTTGAAATCGTGGCGCCACACGTCGATCTTGTTGTTGGCGCGGTCGAGCCGGTTCAAGCCGCCGCCCGAGGTGCCCAGGTACACGCGACCGGCGGCGTCGGCCGCGATGGCGCGCACCTTGTTGCTGCTCAGACTGAGCGGATCACCCGGATTTTGTTCAAATCGCTCGAAGCCGCCGCTCGAGAGGTCGACCGAATTGATGCCGGCGTACCAAGTGCCGACCCACAGGGTGCCGGTGTGGTCCTGGTGTAGTGCGCTGATCTGGTTGTCGGAGAGGCTGTGGCGGTCGAGCAGTTGATGGCGATAGCTGATGAACTTGCCGCTCACGGGATCGCGCCATTTCAAGCCGTCCGTGTCGGTGCCCACCCACAGGGCGCCATTGCGGTCGTGATACAAGGTCAGGATACGCACCGTGTCCATGCCTTCGGCCGCGCCTATCGAGCGCCCGCTCGGGTGCGGCCCGTCCAGGCGCCATTCCTCCAAGCCGCTGGTGGTGCCCACCCATAGCACATTGAGCGGACCGGCCGACAAGGCTTTCACGCTGCCGCCCTTGCCCGCTTGCGCATTGGCAGTCGCGAAATGTTCAAACTTGGTGCTGCCGGCGGCCAGGCGCTCCAGGCCGCTGGCGGTGCCAGCCCACAGATTGCCGTGGCCATCGAGGGCGAGCGACTCGACCCGGTCGTCGCCGATGCTGGTGGGGATGGCGGCGTCGTGGCGCAGCGCGCTGAAACGTCCGCTGGCAGGATCGAAGTGTTTGAGGCCGTCGGTGGTGGCCAGCCACAAGCCGCCATGGCCGTCGGCGATGATGGCGCTGACGGAGCGATTGGCCGCGCTGGTGCCGGCGTCGTAACGCACGAATTTTTGACCGTCGCGGTCGAAGCGGTTCAAGCCGCCCTTGGTGCCGAACCAGAGGCGCCCTTGCGCGTCTTCCAGCGAACAGAGCACGTAATTGTCGGAGATGCTAGATGGATCGCCGGGGTCGTTTTTGTACACCGTCATGCGATAGCCGTCGAAGCGGCTCAAGCCTGCCTGGCTGCCGAACCACATGAATCCCTGCCGATCTTGCAGGATGGTGAGCACGGATTCTTGCGCCAAGCCTTGCTCGACGCTCAGGTGGGCGAAACGCATGATGCGCGGCGGCGCGGCAAGCACGCCAGCGCTGGCCAAAGCCAGGAGCAGGCACAGGCACAGGCGTGCCCATGCAAAGTTCGCGCGCGGTGAGGGACGGAGCATGTTCGCCATTATGATGTCGACAGTGTCTAATCTACCAGATGCGGGCATGGCCTTGAACAATTATGTCGATTACATGGAATATTTCCGTGCATTCAAGCGACGCTGGACAAAGCGCGTTCGGCCCCCTATAATGCTGCTTCTTCGGGGGCAAGCTCCTCGGGTTCCGGTGAAAAGCGCGATGTTTGCGCGACGCGCCGGGGCGAAAAGTGGTGGGTTGGGTTGACGGGTGGCGGGATGAAGAGTGTCTCGCAGCGATGAATAAAAATTCGCACTTCCGGAAATCAAACAAAGCTGCTATAATCTTGCTTTCGCGGCTGTAGCTCAGCTGGATAGAGTACTTGGCTACGAACCAAGGGGTCGTGGGTTCAATTCCTGCCAGCCGCACCAAAATTCGTAAGAAAATCAAGCCCTTAGGAAGAAATTCCTGAGGGCTTTTTTCTTTTCCGGGGGACTTTTGGGGGACTTTTTCCCTTGAACTAACGCAGACATGCGCAGTCGGCCCTATGCGCCGCCACGTTTTCGCCGAGCCTCATGGATCAGGCTGCCAAGGTGTTGATTTGCACGGAATATTGACCCACTTACCCCCAGTGTTGCATGCCAATCTGACCCACGTATAGAACACAATCCTGCTCATGATGATGAGTAGGGGTTTGGGAGTGATCGACGTGGCATTACTAGGAATTATTCGGCGCTGGCACATTCGTGACCAGGTCCCATTGAGAGAGATTTCCAGACGCTTGGGCATCTCCAGAAACACTGTCCGGCGCTTTCTGCGTGCGGAAAGCACCGAGCCGGCCTACCCGGGGCGGCAATCCCCGAGCGCCATCGACAAATACGCCTTCCAGTTGTCGGCGATGCTCAAGACCGAGGCGGCAAGGTCGCGCAAGCAGCGTCGCACCTTGAAGCAGATACATCTGGACCTGAAGGACTTGGGTTTCGAGGGGCCATACGACCGCGTCGCGGCCTTCGCCGGGGTATGGCGGGCGGGTCAAACTGACAGGGTCAATTCGGCGAGCAAACGAACACCGCGTGGCAAGTGACCAAGCATGCGAAAGCGCATTGACTGTTAACCGGATAACAGCTAAGCTAGTCCAATGTCTATCCAATCATTCGCGTGTCCCGATACGGAAGAATTGTTCACGACTGGCAAGGGCCGCCGGTTCGCCAACATCAAGAGCGTGGCTGAACGCAAGCTGGCTCAGCTGGAAGCCGCTCCTTCACTGAACTTTATGAAGGCGCCACCGGGAAATGACCTCAAAGAGTACGACGGAGCGTGGCATGTACGAATCAATGACCAATGGCGGCTGACATTCAAGTGGAGCTTAAGCGGCCCCTACGACGTAATAATCGAAGATCCACACTGAAGAAGCCCGGAGAATCCTGCACGACAAAGGAGTGCGTTATGTTTAAGAATGGAATGCGTCCCATCCACCCTGGAGAAATTCTAGTGGAGGACTATATTAAACCAATGGGAGTAAGTGTTCGCGCTGTGGCGATCGCTCTCCATGTTCCATATTCGCGCCTTAGCGAAATAACAAAAGGTGAGCGAGGGATTTCCGCCGATACTGCCCTTCGCCTCGAACGCTATTTCGGAAGTGAAGCCCAAGGCTGGTTGAACCTCCAAAGCGCATATGATCTTCGCCGAGCGGAAATCTCAGCTGGCAAGGCAATTTCCAAAGAAATTAAGCCTTGTGCAGCAGCTGTTTAATCACATCAAAAATGAGCGGAAACCAAGAGCAAGCCTTTGCACTAGCCTATATCTCAATCGACGGCGAGCTCACTCGGCCGTTTTTCGTCCGCGCTTAACTTGAACTGGCGTCGTCACCACCATTGGGCGCTTTAGCAAATCACTGGCAGGTTCATCGGCCGGATCCTGCGGAACTAACTCACCTCGGAAGGCCTTGACCAGTAGGGAGGGCGTTAGACTGTTGATTTGCACGGAATATTGACCCACTTCCCCCCAGTGTTGTATGCCAATCTGACCCACGAATAGAACACAATCCTGCTCATGATGATGAGACACCCGACCCAAGGGGCGATAAGTAAATTTTCGGTGTGCGGCCCAGAATATCAAACTCGGCGGGGCTTGGACAAGCCTTCTTGATTCATCCCGCGTATGGTGCGTTTCGCGGGTTCGGCCGCGGTTTTCCGACAACGCATCCCAACATCGACGATTTTTTACTCCTATGGGATTGCCGCCGCCATACCCCGGGCCTTGCGCGCGCCGCCAGCGATTCCAAGCGAGCCCTTGACAGCGCCGAGAACTGTTTCTATTCTCGGACCATACCCCGTCGAAAGCGCTCACCATGGCATCACCTCGCAATGCCGCACTCGCCTGCGCACTGGCCGTGTTTGCCACGGCCGGCGCCTGCCGCACGGTCAATGTGTGCATCCCCGTCAACCCATTTCCGCCGCTGACCTTTCCCAGCCACGAAGGCCAGGGCCAATGGCTGGTGCGCAAGGCCATCGAACGCCAGGGCGACACCGTGCAATTTTTGGCCGTGCCGTGGTTGCGTTGCACCGAAGGGGCCGCCAACGGCACCTACGACGCCGCCATGCCGCCGTCGGCGATCTTCGCCGCCACCCTTGCCTTCCCCACCGCCGAGGGTGGACAGATCGATCCGCTGCAATCGGTGGGCGAAGTCTCGCTCAGCGTGGTGCGCCGCATCGGTAGCAAGGCCGACTGGAACGGCAAGGCGTTTTCCGACCTGAGCCGGCCCGTGATGTTCAACCGCGGCATCGTCAGCATCAAGGAAAAACTGGCCAAACTGGGAACACCGGGCGACGATTCAGCCCACGCCAACGAATCGCTGATGCGCAAATTGCTCGTTGGCCGCGGCGAATTGCTGGTCATGAACACTCAGGCGGCGCAGGCCGAAATCGCCGAGGAAGAATACCGCGGCAAACTCGAAATCCTGCCCGCGCCCTTTCTCACCTTCACCTTGTACTTGGCCTTCAATCCGCGCTTTCAAAGCAGCAATGCCGCCTTCACCAAAGCCGTGTGGGCCGAAATCGGCCATCTGCGCACCACGCCGGAATGGGGCCGGGTCGCGCCAAGCCTGGCCAAGTGACGCTGGACTGCGGCCTGCCGCGTATGTAAGCCGATAGCCTGACAAGGTTTGTTCGACCCTTAGTGATGATCCTTGCGCTCCTTGATGCCATCAATGACGCCCGAAATGAATGTCAGGAGCGATACGGAAGCAATCATGAAGGCGGCGAACACCAGGTAGGCGCGCAGCCAAAATCCGACCGAGCCAAGAGCGGCGTCCCAGCCGACATCAACAAACGCCAGCGCAGGATCGGACGCGGCCACCTTGACGCGCAAGCTCGCTTGCGCATCGGCGGCCGCGCGCATGCGCTGCGACACCGATCCGGGCTTCTCGCTGTCCTCGGGGCGATCCGACAGCGACGAGCCCTCGAGCAAGAAGTAACGGGAAGAATAAAACGTCTCCCCGTCGACGACATACGCATACGTGATGCGCGGACGCACACGATGATCGACGATCGCGCCTTCGCTGCCGTGCCTGGTCCGCCGGATATCGATCGTGTCCACGCCCACGCGCACGACGTGCGCAGGCAGGGATCGATACTGCTTGAACAACTCGAAACCCTGGGTAAAAAACAGGAGGTCGACCAGGCACAATGGCAATACCGGCATCAATAAGATTCCAACCAGCACTTTCCGCAGGAAGGGCTTGGCGGGTGCCGTGCTCACAGCGGCACCATCATCGCCCCCCGGTCAGACGCCTGACACGCCCCCAAGAGCCGCCATTCAATCACGCTCAACGACCTTCCTTTTCCGGCGCGACCTGCGTGCGCGGCGCATCGGCTTGCCGCTTGCTGTGGTCCTGATGCAGCATATTGCCCAGCAAGACATTAACCAAGCCGCTGCCCATGCCGCCCTCGCCGCCACCGGCGACGATATCGGGCACGATCTTCACGCCGCCCTTGGCCAGCGCCTCGGCCACCTGCACCACCGCGTAGTTGCCGGCATCCATGGCGTTGACCTTTTGCTGGATCACGGTCGCCTCGGCGCCACCCACGGCCAGAATCTTCGAGCCTTCCGCTTCGCCCACCGTGCGCAGCACCGTGGCGTCGGCCTGCGCGTTGATGGTCTTCGATTGCGCATTGCCCTCGGCACACTTGACGGCGGCGCGCGCCTCGAATTCGGCGATCGTCACCTTACGTTCGGCATCGACCACATGGGCCTGGGTATCGGCCAGCGCCTTGGCTTGCTCGAGCTCCTGGCGCACACCCTGGGCGTGGCGCTGGGTTTCATAGGTCACCCTTTCCTGCTCGGCGATCTTGCGGTCCGTCAGCGTCTTCATCAAGGCGTCCGGCGGCACGATGTCACCGATCAAGGTGTCAACCGCGCCTACGTTATATTCCTTGAGCGCGGCCGAAATCGTGTCGCGCGCCTCGTTCTGGCGCGTCGAGCGGTTCTTCAAGAAGTCGATGATGTCGCTGCCCTGCGCCGCGTTGCGGAAGTAGTTGCCGATGGTCGGTTCGAGCACTTGCGTCACCAGCGCCGACATGTCGCCAAAGCGCGCGATCACCTTTGGCGCGTCGTTGCGCGGAATATGGATTATCTGCGACACATCCAGGTCGAAGCGGAAACCGTCGGCCGAGCGCACCGCGATGGTGCACAGATTGGCGTCGAGCTTGTGCGCTTCGCTCTTGCCGGTGGCCCAGTTGAGCACCACGTTGGCCGTCGGCACATTGACCACCTTGTGCGTGTAGGGATTGATCGGATACTTGCCCGGATCGAGAGGATCGACCCACACGCCCTTCTCGCCATTCGACACCAGGTTGCCATGCTTGAAGGCGTCGCCCGAGACATCCTTGCCTTCCTTGCCCACATAGGCGATCACAACGCCCACGTTGGCGATAGGCACCAGCGACATGTCGACGATCTCGACCGTCACAAAGCGCGGGTTGAGGAAGTAGCGTCCCGCCAGCAAGACCTGCTCTTGCAAGCCCTTGTGGCCACCGTTGGCGATGAAGGCATCCGGATCCTGGAACATGCTGTGATCCTCGATGCGCTCACCCGCGATCTCGCCAGCCGGCAAGGACTTGCCCTCGCTCGCCGTGATCACCCCGACCTTATTGTCCGGAATGTCGATGACGGGCGCGAACTGCACGTCGAACAAGACCGGATTGATGTAGTAGATGCCCGGCGGGATGATCTTCGATTGCGGGCCGCGTTCGCCGCCCCGCTCCAGGAAAGCCTTGGCATCCTGGTAGGAATCGCAATCGATGCCTTTGGCGATGATGCGACCGCTGTGCAAGGCGTCGCCATCACGCGCTTCGACGATGCCGATTCTCCCTGGCGGCACTTCGATCGCCTCACTCAACCTGACCGTAAACAGCAAAGGATTGATGCGGTAGGCGCCTGGAGGAATGATGCGCATTTGCGGACCGCGCTGGCCGCCACCCTTCAAGAAGGCGCGTGCGTCCTGGAACAGATTGCATTCGAAATCCTTGGCGATGATGCGCCCGGCCTGCAGCGGCTTGCCATCGCAAGCCTGCACCACGCCAACCTTGCCTTGCGGGACGACCAGGAAGGGTACCAGGTTGACATCGTATTGCCACGGCCACAAGCCGATGTGCAAGCCCGGCGGCAAGGTGTCGGCCTGGTAGCCAGCCTCGCCTTCGAGCGCGACGATCTGGCCGTCGGGCATATTCCGGTTCGAGCCGAAGATCACGAATTTCTTGGTGACGGTACCAATGCTATCGTCCGGCACAATGATGACGCCAAACAGCCACAACATCTTTTTCCAAAAGACGGTGGCGACGATCAGTAACAGCACACTGCCGATGAGGCCAGTGTGGCCGGTGATGCTTTCTACGAGATCCATGATTTGCCTTTTTTATTGAATCCATTGCGCGGACGCACACTGCGCCGCGGTGAGCTAGTGTCCCGTGCTTTGATACTCGCGGTCAACGGCAATCGGCGTGGCCTTTCACCATGGATGGGGAATCAGCGCTCCAGCCAGCCCAGGCTGTGCGCGTCGGCATTCTGGATATACAAGCGTCCGGGCGTCTCGGTCGCGCCCGTGGTCAGCGCCGCGTTGCCGCTCGGGTCTTGCAGGTCGACCAGCACCTTGCCATCTTCGTCAAAGGCGATCACGTGGCCGTAGGGCTTGGGCGTGGGCCACAGCGCGCGCGGAATGCGCAGCATGAGGCGGCGCAGGAAAGGGTGCTGCGCCATCGCGTCGAGGTCGTTGCGCGGGCCACTCAGTCCAAGCCAGATTCTTCCGTCGAAGCCACGCGTCAAGTTATCCGGATAGCCGGGCAAATTCTCCAGCAAGGGCCGCGCTTGCGCCGATGGCGTCGCCACGTCCACCGATTCGGCGCCGATCGACAGCTTCCACACGCGGTAGCGCGCGCTCTCGCTGACGAACAAGCTTTGCTCATCGGCGCTGAGCGCGACGCCGTTGGCAAAGCTCAATCCCGTGGCCAGCAAGCGCAAGGATTTGCCGGCGGGATCGTACTCGAACACGCGGCCGGTGGCCGATTGCTCGAGCACATCGAGCGTGGCCGCCTCGAGCGTGCTGCCCCAGCGCGCCGGGGTGAAGCGCATCGACGAGTCGCTCAGGTAAATCTTCCCGGAGCGGGCCAGCGCCAGCGCGTTCGGAAAGCGCAGCGGCGCATCCTCGCCCGCGCCGGCCAGGACCGTCGTGCGTCCATCGGGCGCGATCGAGAGCAAACCTTTGAGCGCGTCGGCCACGATCAAATTGCCGGCGGCATCAAAAGCCATACCCAGCGGCCTGCCCCCGGTGTCGCTGAACACTTCTTGCGCGTTGCCGTCCGGCTGCATGCGCAGAATATGGCCACTGACCACGCCGGTGTAGAGCTTGCCGTCCGGGCCTACGCATACATGCTCGGGGCCGGTCTCGGCGCCGAGCGCTATCTGGCGCAATCCCGCCAATTTGGCATTGCTGGCGTAAACGCCGACGTAGCCGGGCGCCTTCGGTGCCTGCCACGCCACCGGTTCGACCGGCACCGGCCACAAGCCAAAGTAGCCGACCACGATCAGGGCGGGAATAATCAACATGCCAAGGCTCCTGCGACGCGCCACGCTAGCGGTTTTGCAAGCGCACCAATTCGATTTCGAACAGCTTCGGCCACAGCTTGCCCGTCACGAACAAGCGATGGTGTTTGCTATCGTAGGCGATGCCGTTGAGCACGGCGTCGGCCGATTCGGTGCCGCGCTTGGATGGCTCAAGCAGCGTGCCCAGGTCGATCCAGCCAAGCACCTCGCCGCTGGCCGGGTCGATGCGCGCGATCACATCGGTACCCCAGACATTGGCGAAAATCTGGCCATCGACCCATTCGAGCTCGTTCAAGCGCGTCACCGGTTTGCCCTCGGCCATCACCTGGATGTGGCGCTGTTCGGAAAAATTGGCGGGATTGAGCACGCGGATGACGGCGCTGCCATCGCTCATGTACAGCTGATGGCCGTCGCTGGTCAAGCCCCAACCCTCACCGCCGTAACTGAACTGGCGTTTTTGCTTGAAGCCTTTGAAGTCGAACACATAGCCCACGTGCGAGGTCCACGTCAGGCTGAACAATTCCCCACCCGCCTCGGCGATGCCTTCGCCGAACACATCGTCCGGCAAGGCGTGCTTGTCGATGACCTTGCCGCTGGCTAGCTCGACCTTGCGCACGCTCGAACGGCCATTCAAGCCCGTGCTCTCGTACAGCACGCCATCCTTGAAGAACAAGCCTTGGGTGAAGGCGGCCGGGTCGTGCGGAAAAGTGTGTTTGACGATGAAACCATACACGGGGATGGCAGCCTGCGCCGCGGGAATGGTGCACGCCAGAGCGGCGAGCGCGCACAGCGCGGACAGTGTGTTCTTCAATACGCGGTTCAAGGCAGACTCCGGAATGAGGCCAGTCGAGCAATAATCGGAAAATCGGCTGCATCATACCGCGAGCGGGCTGTGCTGGTACAGCGCCATCGCGCGCCCCAGGCAAGCGCGCCGCATTGCCGCCTTGAGGAAGATCAGGCGCGCCGCCATACAAGCTCCTATGCTAAGGAATCACGTCCTCACCGGAGTGGCATCATGCGCAAAATCATTATCGCGCTCGTGGCCGGCCTCATGCTCGCCGCCTGCGCCACCCCCTACGACGATCAGGCGCGCCTGCAGCACGACATGGAGCGCATCATTTCCGTCTATGGTCCGGCCTGCGAAAAGCTCGGTTACGCCCCCAACACGGACCAATGGCGCAACTGCATGCTGCAACTGAGCATCAAGGACGATGCTGATCACAATAGCGCGTACTACCAGCACTACACTCCCTATTGGCGCTACCGGGGCCGCTACTGGTGGTGAACGCCAAGGCCGTTGGCGGCCATGGCTGGCCGCGTTCAGCGCGCGAGCTCCCGCCGGCGCAGCCGCAGCCGGTCTCCGGTCGCCAGGCGCACCGCCTTCCTCGACAGCAAATAGGAAAACATGCAGGCATTCGATAAGCAAGGCCGGCTGCGCAAACCCCGCACGTAATATGACAAGGCCCGCGCCGTCTCACCCTGGTTGAAATATTGGTGCGCGATCTCGTAGCGCACCTTGGCCAGCGCCTCTGGCATGTGGGGCAAGCCAGCGGCGGGAATCTGGCCGCGCGCCTGCATCGCGAGCAAAACCTGTTCGTGGCACAAGAACGTTTCGAGCGAATTATTCGTCAAATTGCTCTCATGCGAGGTTTTTTCCATCAAGCACTGCGGCATCACGAGGAAGGGCGTCAGCAGCGCGCAGCGCAGCCAATATTCGTAATCCTCCGCTTGCGGATAATCAGTGTTGAAGTCGCCCACCGCATCCATCAGCGCGCGCGTCATCAAGACGCTCGAGGTGCCGACGAAATTGCGCTGGAGCAGGCAGGAAAAGGGCGCGGCCAGCGGCGCCGCATCCAGGGCGCGCGCCTCCCTGCCAAAGATGGAAAAATGGCGCACCATCTTGCCCGCGCTCTTGTCGAGCACCAGGAAGTCGCTGCAGCAGAACTGGGCCTCGGGGCAAGCGCGCAGCGCGTCGAGCTGGCGCTCAAGCTTGCTGGGATGCCAGATGTCGTCCGCGTCGAGGAAAGCGATCCAGTCACCGTGGCTGGCATGCATGGCGCAATTGCGCGCCTGCGACACCCCGCCGTTGCGCGCAAGCGCGATGAGCGTGACGCGCGCGCCGAAGGGGGCGAGCCGGCTGACGGTGGCGTCGCTCGAGCCGTCGTCCACGACCAGCACTTGCGCCGGCGGCAAGCTTTGCGCGAGCGCGCTTTGCACGGCGCGCGCGATGAAGCGCTCTCCATTGAACACCGGAATGATGACCGTCACCGCAGCACCCATGGCCGATCCCCCGCCACCGGGCACGCACGCCGGCGCGCCCGAGCTTTAGGGTTTCGACCACTTCCGGCCAGTCCAGTTCAAACGCGGGACGGCCGGCGGATTAAAACACGATCTTGAATTGCACGCCGAAGCTGCGTGGTTCGTTGACGATGCCGGCCAGGTTGTTGTTGTCGATCGCGGACAAGGCCTGCACCTGATTGGTCAGGTTGCGGATATACGCGGCCACCTCGTACTTCCCGTCGTGCCAGATATAACCGCTACGCAAACCACCCTCGAGCAAGGACTTGGCCGAATATTCGGGCGCCTAGTACAAGAAGAAATTATACGAGCCGCGGTAAGCCCAATCGGTGAAGACATACCACTCGCCATCGCCCACATCGCGCGAGTAGCGCAAGGTCATATTGGTCGTCACCTTGGGCGCCCGTGGCAGCGGGTTGCCGTTGATGTAGACCGTGTTGGCCAGGCCCGGCACACGCGCGTTGGTCGGCGTGCAACCGTTGGCCGGATTGACGATGACGTTGCCGCAGAACTTGATGATCAGGTTGGGGTCTTCAATCGAAGTGTCGTTGTAGCTGGCGCCCAGCGTCATTTTCCAGGTGTCGCTCAGATTAGCCTGCATGTCGAATTCGGCACCCTGCCCGATCGCGTGGTCGGCGTTGATCAGCTTGTTCACATTGACGATTCCGCTGCCCGAGGTCAGTTGCACGTCGTTGATGCGATAGTGGAACAGGCTAAACGACATGCGGGCGCGCCGGTTGAAAAAGTCTTGCTTCAAGCCGCCCTCGTAGGACAACACCCGCTCGGCGTTGGCCATCGAGATCGCGTTGGAGAAGGTGATGCGCCCCTGGACGCTGGGGGCACGGTAGCCGGTGCCGATGCGCGCGTATAGATTGGTGTCCTTGTCGAGCGCGTAGGTGCCGCTGGCGTCCCAGCTGACGTTGGTCGTGTGCGGATTGGCCAGCTGCGGCACCAAGGGCCCCTGGGCGGCCGGCGCCTGGACCCGCTCGGCGCTGAAATCCTTCTTGTCGTCGGTGTAGCGCAAGCCCGCGCGCACCTTCAATTCATCGCTGATGGTGTAGTTGACGGTGCCGAAGGCGGCCATGGCGCGGCTGGTCTGGCGCTGGATCGCCCGGGTGATCTGCGGGTTGCCGGCCGTGAAGGTGTCATACACGAAGTTGTTGATCTCGATCTTCTCGTTGAAGAAATACATGCCGCCGATCCAGTTGAGCGGTCCTTTGTTGTTCGATTCGACCCGCACTTCCTCGGTCAGCTGGCGGTGCTCGGGCAAGGCGCCAGCCGTTTCGGACGGATTGGGAATGAAGCCCGGTCCCGATGGCTGGTGCGAGGCCGAGCCGTAGCCGCCGTCGATGTCGCCGCGGCTGTAGTAGTCGGCCGTCTCATAGCCGGTGATCGAATGCACCGTAATGCCGTCGAGATTCCAGCGCAGGCGCGCGCTGGCGCCGGTGTTGGTCAGGTTCTGGGTGTTGAGGCCATCGATCGGGTAGTTGCTGTAGTCGAAATTGTCTACCAGATCGTTGCTCCCTTTTTTCAGAATATTCGCGCGGAACAGGGTCGAATTGCCCGTCATGTGGCGGTGGTGCACATTGAACAGGGCAGAAAGGTCGCTGTTCTTGTAGAGCAGTTGAACGCGCGCGGCATTGTCGTTGTAGCCCTCGAGGTCGGCCGTGGGCGTGTTCGGTATCGGGTTGTGGACATGGTCGTCGCGGTGCTGGGTCAGGGCCGACACCCGCAGCGCCCAGTTCGCGTCAAGCGGCGCGTTGACCATCGCTTCGGTATTGAGGCTGCCCCAGCGTCCAAAGCCGACATTGGCATAGGCTTCGCGCTTTTGCGCCGGCTTGGCCGAATCGAACTTGATCACGCCGGCCGGCGAATTGCGCCCGAACAGGGTGCCTTGCGGGCCGCGCAGCACCTCGATCTGGTCGATGTCGAAGACGGGGAAGCCCTTGAGGATCGGATTTTCCTGCACCACGTCGTCATACACCAGGCCCACCGGTTGCGAGGCGTTCAAGTCGAAGTCGGTGGTGCCCATGCCGCGGATGTAAAAACGCGGGAAGGAGCGCCCGAAGTCCGATTCAATCTGCAAGCTCGGGGTACGCCCGGCCATGAAACGGATATCCATGCCGCCGGCGGTGAGCACCTCGAGTTTTTCGCCCTTGAGCGTGCTCACGGCCATCGGCACGTCCTTGATGTTCTCGGCGCGCCGCTGGGCCGTCACGATCACGGTTTCGAGCTGGCCGGCCTGGGCCTTGTCGCCGTCCTTGGGCGCGGCCTCCTGCGCCTGGGCTTGTTGTAATGGAAAGGCGCTCGCGAGGGCGGCGACGACAAGTGATTTGGCCAACGGCCCGTTACTCAATTTCATTGATTTTCCCCTAGTGTGAAGAACATCTATTTTTGAGAACTCTGTTTTGCATTCGTGCGCCCGCTGCGCCGGGGCATAGCTTATGCGGCGCCAGGATAGGCGCCGGATGCAATGAGCATAATATTAATCCGACAGGCTTTCAGTAAAAATCGCCAGCGCCGGGTCAGGCCGCCCGCCGCCTGTCGCGCTTTCGCGACAGCTGGGCAGGGCGGCGCGTGTCAGCGCGCCGGCTGGCGGCCACTCCTGGGCTGGAAACTGAGGATTTCCTCGATCTGCTCGAAACGCACCGGCTTGACCATATGGTGGTCAAAGCCGGCCTCGAAGGCCAATTGGCGGTCTTTTTCCTGGCCCCAGCCCGTCACCGCCACCAGCACCGCGTCATGGCAGCCGGCATGGCGGCGGATGCCGCGCGCCAGGTCGTAGCCCGACAATTGCGGCAAGCCGATGTCGAGGAAGGCGTATTGGGGGCAAAAACGCGCCGCCGCCCGCAGCGCGTCCGGCCCGGTGTGGGCCACCACCACGCTGTGGCCCATGGCCGCAAGCAAGGCGCCGATGCTGTTGACGAAGTCGACGTTGTCGTCGGCCAGCAAGATACGGTAGCTGTCGCCGCCCAGGAAGGCGGCCGGGCCGGGCATGGCGGGCGGCTCCGGCTGCACCACGATGGGCAGGCGCAGCGCGAAGCGGCTGCCCCGGCCCAGACCCTCGCTGGCCGCCTCGATGCTGCCGCCATGCAGCTCCACCAGGCGGCGCGCCAGCGACAAGCCCACCCCCAATCCGGCGTTGCTGCGCTCGAGCGTGGCGTCGACCTGCACGAACATGTCGAACACGCGCTCGCACATCTCGGGCGCGATGCCGATGCCATTGTCGCTCACCGTCAGTAGCAAGACCTCCCCTTCCACCCGCGCGGCCAGGCTGATGCGCCCGCCCTGGTTGGTGTACTTGGCGGCGTTGTTAAGCAGGTTCGACAGGATCTGGGCCAGGCGCGTGGCATCGCCGTTCAGGAACACTGGATGGTCCGGCAGATCGAGCGCCAGGGTGTGCCCGTGCAGGTCGATATAGCCGCGCACCACCTCGAGCGCGTCGTTGACCACGGCCTTGAACTCGACGCGCCCGGTCTTGATGGCGAACTTGCCGGTGTTGATGCGCGAGACGTCGAGCAAGTCGTCCACCAGGCGCACCATCTGGCGCAGCTGGCGTTCCATGATGTCGGTGGCGCGCGCGCTGGCGGCGGCGTCACCCTGGCGGATGCGCAGGATATCAAGGCCGGTGCGGATCGGCGCGAGCGGATTGCGCAGCTCGTGCGCCAGGGTGGCGAGGAACTCGTCCTTGCGGCGGTCCGCCTGCAACAGCGCCTGCTCGGCGCGTTTGCGCACCGCCATCTCGTGTTCGAGCGTCAGGTTCGCTTCCTGCAACGCGTGCGAGCGCCGCCCGATCTCGGCCAGCATGTCGTTGAAGGCGCTGGTGAGCAGGCCGATCTCGCCGCCGCTCTTGCCCGCCACCCGCAGCGTGAAGTCGCGCCGGTGCATCACCTCGCGCGCCGCGTCGGTGACCGCTTCGAGCGGGCGCGTGATGCTCGCCTGCAGGCGCGAGGCGACCAGCGCCGCGATCAGGAGCGAACCGGCCAGCACCAGCGCCAGGATGGCCGCGTAATTGCGCACCCGTTCGAGCACGCCGTAGTGCGCGCGCAGGTACAGGGTGCCGCCGATCTCGCCATTGTCGACAATAGTGCGCACCACCACCAGTTCGCCGCCCTCAATACGCACGCCGGGAGCCGGCGCGCGCGCCGGTAACACGGTGTCGGGCGCGCGCGCGTAGGACGCGAAGCGCACGCCGGCGGGACCGTAGATAGCCGCCGCCAGCACTTGCGGGCGCGCCGCCAGCACCGCCAGGTTCTGGCTCGCCGTGCGGGCATCGTTAAAACTCAAGGCCGGCGCGCTGATGGTCGCCAGCACATCGGCCTGGGTGGACAAATCCTCGCTCCAGTACTGCTGATAGGAGCGCAAGTCGTACAGCAGCATGCCGATCGAGGCGGCCAGCAGCGCCACGAAGGTGGTCGATACCGCCATCAAGATCAGCTTGCGGCGCACCGAGCCGGCATCGCGCAACAGCTTGATCATGGCGCCCTCCGCGCCACCAGGTAGGCCACCGACAGCAGGCGCGAGCTGAGCGCGACGCCGTTGCGGGCGGCCGCTTCGAGCGATACTTCGAAGCGCACGCGCTCGTCGATGATCCTGAAATTGATGACGCTGCCGTCCTGCAGGCCGCTGTCGGTCTGCGTCACCGTCAGCAGCGCGTGGTGCGCCGCGCCGCGCAACTGGGCCGCCACGCGCGCCTCGTCCGCGCCGGCCAGGAACAGTAGTTGCACGCCCTCGAGCGGGTCGCCCTCGCGCAGCGCGCGCACCGCGATGGCGCGCCGCTCGATCTTGCGCCCGGCCACGACACGGCTCAATTCGCTGGCCATCTCGTCCGCGCCCAGCACCCCGATCGTCACGGGCGCCTCGGCGTCGGCGAAAGCGCTCGGCGCGAATTGGGCGTAGGCGAGGAATTTGTAGAGAAACGCCGCCTTCACGCTGCGCTCGAGCGCGCCGGACTGCGCCGCCTGGGCCAATGCCGGCGGCGCCGCGCTCAGGCTGGCGCCAGCGACGGCCAGCGCCAGCAGCGCGCGCGCCAATGCGCGCGCCAGCGCCGCCGGGCGCGCCGCGCTAGGTTTGCCAGGCGCGCGCACGTGTGCCCCTCGTGCGCCGGGCGCTGGCCGCGATCAAATGTTTTTGCATGGAACATATCGTAGAACATTTTGCAGCGCACAGAAAGCGCGCGATGTGAATCGAACGCCCCTTTTGAACGGTCGCCGGACAGCGCCCGCTCCCATACCAAAAGTGACAATCGTGCCAGTCCGACATGGCTACACGCCTGCCATGCCCGCCACGCTGGCGCCGCGCTGCCGACAATTGGTGTACGCTTTCCCTTGCTTTCCCTCTTCCGCGATCGGACCCTCATGCAAACGCTTGGCACCCAAGGCGCCGGCACCGCCTCCTACGATTGGTCCGAGACCGATCTGGGCGACTTCGCGCTGTGGCCGCACACGCTGCGCCTGACGGTTGACATCCTGCTGGCCTCGCCGCAGCCAACGTTGCTGGTGTGGGGCGCGCGGCGCGTGGTGATCTACAACGACGCCTACGCTGCGCTGGCCGGGCCGCACCACGCGCCGGCCCCCGGCGGCGGCGTGCCGGCCTTGTGGCCAGCCGCGCTCGACGCCACCATCGACGCGCTCGAGGCGGCCTGGCAGGGCGAAGCGTCGGTCCAGCAAGCGCGCCGGCTGGCCGTCGGCCCGGGCCGCGCGGACGCCGTCTTCGACCTGTGCTTCACCCCGATCGCCGACGAAAGCGGCCAGGTGCATGGGGTGCTGTGCGCGTTCGGCGCGCAGGCGGCCGACCTGAACGATGCCGCCGGCGGCGCGCCGCTGCGCGTGCTGGTGGTCGAAGACAATCCCGACGCCCAATATCTGCTGTGCGAAATGCTGTGCGCGCTCGGCCATGCCAGCGAAGGCGTGGCCAGCGGCGAGCAGGCGCTGGCCATCCTGGCGCACAAAAGCTTCGACGTCTTGTTTACCGACGTCAGTCTGCCCGGCATTTCCGGGATCGAGCTGGCGCGGCGCGCCCTGCGCGTGCAGCCCGGCCTGCAAATCGTGTTCGCGTCTGGCTACGGCGAACTGACGCAAGAGCAAGCGGGCATCCCGTGTACAACGCTGAAAAAACCGTACGAACTCGAGCAGCTTCAAGCGGCGCTGGCCGCGGTGGCGGCGCGCCTGCGGCGGCGCTGAGGGCGCAAGAACGCCACCGGTGTCGCCAAGCGTGCGACGCGGGCGCCGCGCGCCGCACTACAATACGCTGCGTCGCCAGTGCGAACGCGCTCCAAGCTTATCAAGGCGGGCGGTGCGCGCCTGACGCGCCGCCAGCGGCCGCGCTGGCATTATCGCGAGGCCCAAGTGAGCAAGCACACCAGGGAAGACAAGTTCCAGCCGCGCGCAGCGCCTTGGCTGGGCGCCCCGCCGGCGCTGGCGCCACCGGCGCCGCGTCCGGCGCGCACCGGCACAGCCCAACGCCGGCGCGTGCGCGCCGCCAACGCGCGCCTGCGCGACGCGCTCGACCTGCTCGACGAAGGCTTGTGCATCGTCGACAGCAATTGGCACATCGTCCACCTCAACAGCAAAGCCTTGACCCTGATGGCGCCGGGCACGGCGCGCGCCAGCGTGGTGGGGCGGCGCCTGTGGGACGCCTGCCCGGCGCTGCATGAAGCTGCGCTTGAAGCGGCGCTGCGGCGCGCGCTGACACTGCAGCAGCGCGGCGCCATCGCCTGGCCCGTGCGCAGCGCCGCACGTCCGCTCCATTGCGTTCTCGCCCCGCTTGCCGGCGGGCTGGCCATCGCCCTGCGCGTTGGCGCGGTCGTGCCGGGCGACGCCGCCGCGACGGCGACGGCCCTTGCTCCGGCAACGCAGCCGGCCCTGGCCGCACTGCTGCACACGGTGACGGCGACGGCGCTGGGCATCAGCGGCGCCCGTTTCGCCGCCCTGTTCCGTCCGGCCCAGCCGGGCGCCGACACCTCCCTGTGCGCGCTGGCCGGCGAAGCTCCGGCCGGCCTGGACCGGGCCGACCCGCTCAGTTGGCCAGGCGTGCGCGGCGAATCGCTGGTACGCACGAATGATCTGGTCGAGCTGAGCGAGCATGGCGTCTGTCCGCTCCCGGCCGGCGGTGCCCGCGCGCTGGGCAGCTATCTGGCCATGCCAGTGAAGGCGCCCAGCGGCGAAGTGATCGGCAGCTTGCTGCTCGGGCATTCGCAAGCGGCCTGGTTCGGCGCGGCCACCTTGCAGCTAGTGCAAGGCATCACCACCCTGGCCGCGCTGGCGATCGACAATGCGCTCCTGGCCGAGCAATCGTTGCGCGCGGCCGCCGAACGCAAGCGCCTGCTCGACAGCGAACGGGCGGCCCGCCACGAAGCCGAACGCGCCAACCGCCTGAAAGACGACTTCCTGGCCACGCTGTCGCATGAATTACGCACCCCCCTGTCGGCCATTCTGGGCTGGGCCCAGGTGCTGCGGCGCGGCAGCCGCGACACCCAGGACTTGCAGCGCGGCTTGCAGACCATCGAGCGCAACGCCCGCGTGCAGGCCCAGCTGATCGAAGATTTACTCGACGTCAGCCGCATCACCTCCGGCAAGGTTCTGCTCGAGATCGAGGCGGTGGTGCCAAACACCCTGATCGCGGCGGCCATCGAGACGGTGCGCCCGGCCGCCGACGCCAAGGGCATCGTCCTGCAGTGCAGCTTCGACGCCGGCTTGTCGCTGGTGGCGGGCGATCCGGGCCGGCTGCAGCAGGTGATCTGGAACCTGCTGTCGAACGCGATCAAGTTCACGCCCCAGGGCGGCACGGTGCGTGTGTCGAGCCGCGCCACCCATGGCTGGATCGAAATCACGGTGCAAGACAGTGGCGTGGGAATCAAGCCAGAATTCATCGAGCACGTGTTCGAGCGCTTCCGCCAGGGCGACGCCTCGATCACGCGCCGCTACGGCGGACTTGGGCTGGGCCTGGCAATCGTCAAGCAATTGACCGAGCAGCACGGCGGCAGCGTGCACGCGGCCAGCGCCGGCGAGGGCCAGGGTGCCAGTTTCACGCTACGCATCCCGCGCGCGAGCGCCCAAACCCTGGTGCGCCAGCGCCAGCGCGCCGGCGCCGACGCTCTTGAACGGGCCGGCACATTTGACGCGCTCAAAGTGCTGGTGGTGGACGACGCGCCGGACGGACGCGAGCTCGTTGCGCGCATCCTGTCGGACTGCCGCGCCAGCGTGGTGGCCGTGGGCAGTGGGGCCGAGGCCCTGCGCTCCCTGCAACGACAGCGCCCGGACGTGCTGGTGAGCGACCTGGCGATGGCCGGCATGGATGGCTTCGCCCTGCTGGCCCAGGTGCGCGCGCGCGCCGGCATGGGGGCGCTGCCGGCCATCGCGCTGACCGCGTTCGCCCACCCGGACGAGCGCATGCGCGCCCTCGAAGCGGGCTTCCAGGCACACATCGCCAAGCCCGTCGAGGCGGGCGAACTGATCGCTGCCATCGCTGCCGTCATGGCGCGCTGAAACAGCGCGCGCGTCCACAAGGTGCGCTAGCGCACCGATAAAAACATCGGCTTGCCCTATGCTCGACATTCACAAGAGCAACAACCTGGTTTTTCCTACCGACTGACGCGGCGCTGTCCTACAAGAAATTCTACTTACCTTGGATACACTAAACCCATCGAACCATGCCGCCATTCGCCCCCTTTCCGCACCGCAAGGCGCGCTCCGGGTGGCTGAGAGAAACGTGATGCCTAGCCGTGATGAAATCCTGAACGCGAAAATCCTGGTGGTCGACGATTCCGCGGACAATATCGAGCTGATGGAGGAAATCCTGCGGCACGAAGGTTACACGGGCGTCAGTTCGACCATGTCGCCCGAGCTGGTGTGTCCCCTGCACCGCGAACATTGCTACGACTTGATCTTGCTCGACTTGCAAATGCCGGGCTTGAATGGTTTCCAGGTCATGAAAGGCTTGAAGGAAATCGAAAAAGGGGGCTACCTGCCGGTGCTGGCGCTGACAGCCCAGCCCAGCTTCAAGATCGCCGCCCTGGAGGCGGGCGCGCGCGACTTCATCAGCAAACCCTTCGACCTGCTGGAAGTGCACAAGCGCATCCACAACATGCTCGAAGTGCGCCTGCTGTACAAGGAATTGGCCCAATATAGCCGCACCCAGCAAGAATTAGCCTTGCACGACGCCTTGACCGGCTTGCCCAACCGGCGCTTGCTGGAAGACCGGGTCGCCACCACCTTGCAGCATGCCAAGCGCACGCGCCACAAGGCGGCCATCCTGTACCTGGACCTCGACGGTTTCAAGGGTATCAACGACACGTATGGACATGCTTACGGCGACGAAATCCTGAAAATGGTGGCGCAGCGCCTGGTGGCATGCTCGCGCAAGGAAGACACGGTGGCGCGCCTGGGCGGTGATGAATTCATGATTGTGTTGAACAACCTGTCCGGCCTGCAAGACGCGCATGGTCCGGCAGGCAAACTGGTCGAAGCGATCAACGAACCCTTCCCTGTCAATGAATTCACGCTGCACCTGTCGGCCAGCATCGGCATCAGCATCTATCCGGACGACGCCCAAAGCGTCGAAGCCTTGATCAGCATTGCCGACCTGGCCTTGTACGAAGCCAAGCGCGGCGGCAAGAACCGATTTTGCTCGACCTCGGAGCAGCCAAGCGCCCCGGCGGCGATGCCGGCGGCGCCGCCCAGGGACTACGCCCCGGTGCGCTAAGGGCGCGCCGCACTCAGTGCGGCGGCGTATGCGGGCCGGTATCGACGGCGATGGGATCGCTGGCGGGAAAAGTCAGCTCGACCGCTTCGTCGAGCTGCTGCTCCGCCGTGCTGCCCTCGGCGTCGGCCAGGGCCGTGATGGCGGCGGCCCACTTGACAACGTTCAGCTCGGCCAACTGGCGCACGGTGCTGACGTTAAATAGCTGGCGCAGCGCGCGCGCCTTGGCCGCACCGACGCCGCGCAGGGCACTGGGAGAGGCTTCGGCCAATTCGAGGAAGGTTTTGTTCAGATACGCATTGTCGACAATGGAGCCGATGTTCATTTTGCATCCTTTCAAATGAGGTCCACTATGTCACATCCCCTCGCCGCGCACCGTGCGCCAGCGTACCGATACCGACAGCGCGCACACCTGTGCGCGCGCCGCGACAAGGCCGTGGCCACTTGCTATGATGGCGCGCAGTGCTCCCCGCATTGCCATTGCGATTAAAGCGCGCAAGCGCATACTGGACCGCCGTGCAAACCGTCGCCAAACCGCAAATCCTCGTCGTCAACGACGATCCGGCCAGCTTGCTGGCTTTGTGCGCCCTGCTCGACCAGCATGCCGAGGCGGCCGGCTTCACGGTGGCCACGGCGCGCTCCGGCCACGAAGCGCTGCGCCAGGTCTTGCTCAAGGAATTCGCCGTCATCCTGCTCGACTTGAACATGCCGGGCATGGACGGCTTCGAGACGGCCGAGGCGATCCACCAGCGCGCGCGTTCGGCCGACATTCCCATCATTTTCGTCACCGCCTTCTTGGCCGACGAACTGGACCGCCTGAAGGCTTACCAAAAAGGCGCGGTCGACTTCCTGTTCACGCCCATCATTCCGCAAATCCTGCACGCCAAGGTGTCCGTGTTCGTGGCGCTGGCCAACAAGAACGAGCAATTGCGCCAGCAGGCGCAGCAGCTGAGCGCGCGCGGCGCGGCGCTGGCGCAAGCCAACCGGCGCCTCACGCGCGAGGTGGAAGAGCGCAAGGCGGTCGAACGCAAAAGCGACGCCAAGGACGAATTTCTGGCCATGCTCGGCCATGAGCTGCGCAATCCGCTCTCGGCCATCAGCAGCGCCGCCGCCCTGATCGGCATGCCCGCCGCCAGCGCCGGCAGCGCCGCGCGCGCCAAGGGCATCATCGAGCGCCAAAGCCAGCACCTCTCGCGCATCGTCGACGACTTGCTCGACCTCTCGCGCGCCATGTCCGGCAAGATCCGTCTGAACCGCCAGCCCCTCGACCTGGCGCTGCTGGTGGGCGCCTGCGCCGACACCTACCGCGCCACCGGGCGCAGCCGCGAGTTCGCGCTAAGCCTGGCTCTGGGTTCCGGCTGGGTCGATGGCGACCCCACCCGCCTCGAGCAAATCGTCAGCAACCTGCTCGACAACGCCTTCAAGTACACGGCCGCCGGCGGGCGCATCAGCGTCTGCACCGCCCAGGACGGCGAACAGGTGCGGCTGACGGTGCGCGACTCTGGCAGCGGCATCGCGCCGGACTTGCTGCCCCATGTGTTCGACGTGTTCGTCCAGGGCAGCAGCACGCTCGACCGTGCCCAGGGTGGCCTGGGGATAGGCTTGGCCCTGGTGCGCCGCCTGGTCGAGCTGCATGGCGGCAGCGCCGAGGTGCACAGCGATGGCGCCGGCCGCGGCAGCGAATTTACCGTGTGCTTCCCGGCGGTGGCGGCGGGCGCGCCGGCCGCGCCCGCGCCCCCTGTCGCCGCCGAGCGCGCCAAGCCGGCCGTGCTGCTCATTGAAGACAACGACGACGGACGGGAAATGATGGCCACCATGCTCGACGTGTGCGGCTACCCCGTGCACCAGGCCGCCGACGGGGTGCGCGGGGTGCAGCTGGCGGCCGACGTTCTGCCCGACGTGGCCCTGGTCGACATTGGCTTGCCCGGCATCGACGGCTACGAAGTAGCGCGCCGCCTGCGCACCGACCCGGCCACGCGCGCCATCGGCTTGATCGCGCTCACCGGCTACGGCTTGCAGAACGACGAGCGGCGCGTGTTCGAGGCCGGCTTCGACATGCATCTGGTCAAACCGGTCGATATCGAACGCCTGCTCGGCGCCATCGGCGCCTGCGCCCCGGGCGGCGCCGATCCCGCCCAGATGAAGCGCAAGGCATGATGGCGGCGCTTCGTCTGTACGCGATTTAACACTTGCACAGTACGCACAAGCGCGCGCCACGGCGGCGCCGCTGCTGTATTATTTAGGAAACGTTGGCCAGCGGCCACCCAACCCTCATCGAGTCCGACATGACCGTACCCTTAGCGCGACAGCCCGAAGCCGACCTCGAGCGCCTGGTGGCCGCGCGCACGGCCGAGCTTTCCGAATTGCTCAACTTTGTCACGAACAGCTGGGACCAGGAAAAGCGCGCGCTGTCGCGCCAGCTGCACGACAGCCTGGGCTCCTCGCTGACGGCCATGACCATGCACTTGGGCTTGCTGGCGCGCCAGTTGCCGGACGACCCGCTGCTGCAAGAGCGCGCCACCTTGATCAAACAGCTGCTGGCAAGCGTCATCAGCCGCAACCGCGACACCCAGGCCGCGCTGTGGAACGACAAATTCGAGTTTCTCGGCATCGAGGCGGCCTTGGGCGAATTGATCGAGCAATTTGCCAGCGAACAGGCGATGGCCGCCCACCTTCAGCTGCCGCAGGGCGACTTCAGCTGCAGCCACGAACACGGCCTGGCCGTGCTGCGCTGCGCCGAGGAAGCCTTGCGCAACGTGGCCGCGCACGCGCGCGCGCGCAGCGTCGAACTGACCCTTGAAGACAGCGCCGAGGTCTTGACGCTGTCGGTGCGCGACGATGGCGTGGGCTTGGCCGCGCACGCGGCGCCGGCCGGCCACAGCGGGCATGGCTTGCGCCTGCTGCGCGCGCGCGCGGCCAGCCTGGGCGGAGAGGTGCGCCTGGCCGCGCAAGCCGGCGCTGGCTGCTGCCTGACGCTCAGCTTGCCGAAGGCGGCGCAGTCCTGAACGCGGACGCGCCCGGCGCCGCCACATTGCTTGGCACTATTTTCGCGCGCAAGGCCATGAAGGGCATTTCCACACAGCGATACAGCAGCGCCGCGGCCAGCACGCTCGCGCCCATCAAGATCGCGATGCCCGGCCAGCCGCTCGCCGGATAGCCCAGCTCGCGCAAGGGCCCATTGGCCAGGATGAAGATCTGCTTGTGCACCAGATAGAGCGCGTAGGACCACAGCGCCAGGCTGGCCGCGCCCGGCACGCGCGTGCGCTGCAATAGCGAGCCGGGCGCGAGCGCCGCGGCGATCAGCAGGGCGAAGCAGAGCGCCAGCAGCGGATAGCCGAACACGGTGAGCGCGAAGCCGAAGCGGTCCGCCAGCAGCAAATAAAAGGTGAGGACGGTGGCGCCGATACCCGCCGCCAGAATGGCGTTGCCGCGCTGTGTCAAGCGCTGCCACAGCTGTCCATGGTAGTTCTTGAGCAGCGCCAGCGCCACGCCCGCCACCAGCTCGTCGAACCGGCAAAACGAGGAATAGTAGATGTTCTGGTAGTAGGACACCACACTGGCGTCGCTCGCATCGACGGCGTTCCACCACAGCGCGCGCATCACCATGCCGGCCACGAGGCTCGCGCCGATCGCGAACCAGGCCCAGCGCAGGGAGGAGCGCAGGCCCGCGATCAACAAGGCCGCGGCCGGCAAGAGCATGTAAAACTGCTCCTCGATGCACAGCGACCAGGCGTGCGAGAACGCGGTGCCAACGGTGAGCTGGTAGTTTTGGGTGAAGGTGAGGAACTTCCACAAGGGCGGCAAGACCGCCTTGCCGTGAAAGCCGGGCCAGCAGGCGTACAAGGCCAGCACAACGTAGAAATTGGGCAGCGTGCGCAGCAGGCGCCGCGCGTAGAAGTGGCGCAGCGAGAACGGCTGGCCGCTGCGCAGGGCCGTGAAAATCTGATTGCCGATCAGGTAGCCCGACAGGGCGAAAAACAGGTCCACCCCCACCCAGCCGATGTCGCCGAACACGCCAAAGGTGCTCTCGTGGCTGGCGAAACCCGCGTAATGGGTCATGAGGACGAAGATGATGGCCAGCGCACGCAAGGTGTCGAGGCCGTGGATGCGAGTGCTAGGTCGAAGCTCGTTCATGATGGGGGCGAAATTTGTGAACGCGGATCATGCCACAAAGGCGGGGCGCCGGGCGGACCCCGGCACAAATTATTTTGCTCCGCGCGCGGCGCCGCCCCGCTTCCGGCCAGGCCCCGGCACCAACGCCCCCGCGGCGCGCTGTTCCCGACGCCGTGTTCCCGCTAGAATGGACGCATGACCGGCACGCCCACCCGTTTCCAATTCAAGTCGACCAGCTATGCGGGCTTGGACAGCGGCGCGCGCCTGATCGTCACTGGCGCGGTACACGGCAACGAGACCTGCGGCACCGCCGCGATCCTGCGCGTGATCGACGCCATCGACAGCGGCGCCTTGAGCATCGCCGCCGGCACGGTGACCTTCGTCCCGGTGGCCAATCCACTGGCCTATGCGCGCCGCGCGCGCGCCGGCGAGCGCAACCTGAACCGCAATCTGTTCCCGAACACGCCGCGCGACTTCGAAGACCACGTCGCGAACTGGCTCTGCCCCTTGCTGGCCGCGCACGATGTGCTGCTCGACCTGCATTCGTTCAGCGCCGCCGGCCAGCCCTTCGCCCTGCTCGGGCCGCACGACAACAACGGCGCGCTCGAACCGTTCGCGCACGCCGCGCGCGAAGTGGCCTTGGCGCGCCGCCTGGGCGTGCGCCGCTTCGTCGACGGCTGGCTGGCCGCCTACGCGCGTGGCGTGGAGCGGCGCCTTGAACCCGACGCGCGTGCGCAAGCCTTACGCTTTGGCGTGGGTACCACCGAATACATGCGCCGCTGCGGCGGCTACGCGCTCACGCTCGAATGCGGCCAGCACGGCGACCCGGGCGCCGTCGAACTGGCTTACCGCGCCATCCTTGCCACCCTCGCCTTCACCGGCTTGATCGACGCGGCAGCGCAGCCGGTGGCGCCGGACCAGGTCGAGGCGCTCTCGCTCACCGACGTCGTCGACAAAGTCGACGCTGGCGACGTGTTCGAACGCCCATGGGCAAGCTTCGATGTGCTGCACCAGGGCCAGCGCATCGGCACGCGCGCGAACGGCACGCCCGTACTGGCGCCGGCCGACGGCTTCATCGTGTTCCCCGACGCGCAAGCGGGCGCCGGCCAGGAGTGGTTTTACCTGGCCCAGCCCAACTTGCGCTTCGCCGCCCCATGACGACGAGCGCCCTGGGCGCCGCGCTGGCCGCCAATCCCCTGTTCGCCGAAGCGCTGTTCGACGCGCTGCCGGACGTGGTTTTCTTCGTCAAGGACGCGCAGTGCCGCTACGTGGCGGTAAACCAGACCCTGGCGCGCCGCTGCGGCGTCAAGAGCAAGGCCGCGCTGATCGGGCGCACCACGGCCGACCTGTTCCGCGCCCCTTTCGGGCAAACCTGGCTGGCGCAGGACCAGGCGGTGCTGGCCGGCGGCGCCGACATCTGCGACCGGCTCGAACTGCACCTGTACCCGGACCGCGATGCCGGCTGGTGCCTGACCCGCAAGCTGGCCCTGCTAGACGCGCGCGGCGCGGTGGTGGGCCTGTGCGGCATCTCGCGCGACCTGGCCATGGTCGACAAGAAGAACCCCGCCTACCGCAAGCTGGCCGCCGCCGCCGCCCTGATCGAGCGCGAATTCGCGCGCACGCTGCCGATGGCCGAACTGGCGCGCACGGCCGGCATGTCGGTGGCGATGGTCGAGCGCTACTTCCTGCGCATCTACGCACTCACGCCGCGCCAAATGATCATCAAGGCGCGCCTGGACGCCGCCTCGGCCATGCTGCGCGGCGCGGCGCCGATCGCGCGCATCGCCCAGGATTGCGGTTACGCCGACCACAGCGCGTTCTCGCGCCAGTTCAAGGCCACGGTCGGCATGACGCCGGCGCAGTATCGCGCGCTTAGTCGCGCGCTCAGTCGCCCATAATTCCCCACGCGAACGGGTCGCTGGGATCGATAATCAGCTGCGCCTGGGCGGTGACCCAGGCCCGGCCGCGGATCGAGGGCATCACGCGTCCCTCGGCCATACGGTAGGACGCGTCGAACACGCTGCCGATGATGCTCTGCTGGCGCCAGGGCGCGCCCTCGGCCAGCAAGCCGTCCGCTGCCAGGCAGGCCAGCTTGGCGCTGGTGCCGGTGCCGCAGGGCGAACGGTCGTAAGCCTTGCCAGGGCAAAGGACGAAATTCTGGCTATCGATGCCGGCGCTGCGCGCGGGCGCGAACAACTCTACATGGTCGATCAGGGCGCCGTCGTCGCCGCGCACGCCCTCGTGCTCGAGCGCCGCGCAGGTCGCCGCCGCGAAGCGTGTCAAGGCTTCGATATTGCCGACCTCGAGCGCCAAGCCATGGCCGGACACCAGGAAGAACCAGTTGCCGCCCCAAGCCACGTCGCCCGTCACGGCGCGCCCGTCGACCTGCACCGTGACGGCGCGCGCGCTACGGTAGGACGCCACGTTGGCGACGGTGACGCTGCCGTCGGCATGCAGCTCGGCCTGCACCACGCCAACGGGCGTATCGACCCGGTGCAAGCCCACGCCAATGCGGCCGAGGAAGGCGAGCGAGGCGATCGCCCCCATCATGCCGTGCCCGCACATGCCAAGAAAGCCAACGTTGTTGAAAAAGATAATGCCGGCCACGCAGTCGGGGGCGTGCGGCGCGCACAGCAGCGCGCCCACCAGCACGTCCGAGCCGCGCGGCTCGCACACGATGGCCGCGCGCAGGTGATCGAAATCGCTTTGAAATCGCGCCAGGCGCTGCCCCAGCGGCCCCGCGCCCAGTTCGGGCCCGCCCTCGGTCACCAGGCGGGTGGGCTCGCCGCCGGTATGCGAATCGATGATGGTGATGGTTTTCATACTGCCAGCATAGCCGCGCGAGGCCGCTTTGTCTTGTCCGGGCCGCCGTTGTGGCGCGACGATTTGCGCACAATTGCGACAGCGTCGACGCGCCGATCCGTGCGACAATCGAAGCGAGCTTCGTCATGGTCCGAACATCGTGCTATCGCATTGGAGAGCGCATGAACCGAATCGCACCGGCGCCGCGCCGGCAGCTGCCCGCCTGGCCGTTCATTCCCCTGCTTCTGGGCGCCGCTTGCGCGCACGCAGCGAGCGCCGCGATCGAGGTGCGCCTGATGGCGCAGGAAAGCATCGCCCCCAAATGGATCGCGCATGAGGGCGCGAGCACCGGGCTGTGTCCGGACATCGTGGCCGCCATCGAAAAAATCGAGCCGCGTCTGCGCTTTAGCAGCATGGGGGTGGGCCGCTCGGTGCCGGTGATCGAAAAGGGGCTCGAATCGGGCGCCGTCGCAGCCGCCTGCGCGCTGCTCGATACGCCGCACCGGCGCCAGATCGCGCACATCGTCGGCAAGCCTTTGTACACGGTGCGCCACCGCCTGGCCGGCGTGGCTGGCGAGAAGGCCGACATCAACAACCTGGCCGACCTGATCAGGCTCAACGCCGTCGTCACCACCACCCGCGGCGCCGGTTATACCGAGCAGTTGCGCGCGCTCGGTTTGCAGGTCGACGATACCAGCGGCGATGTCGCGCTCAATCTGCGCAAGGTCCTCGGCGGCCACGGGCGCTTCGTGTACCTGAACGAGCTGACACTGGGCTGGTACATCCGCGCCGAGGGCCTGGACACCAAAATGTACCTGCTGCCGGCGGTACTCAAGGAAGAGCCGATCTATTTTTGGATGAGCCAGCGTGCCGACCCGGCGGCGGTGGCCCTGGTCGAACACGCCATCAACAGCCTGGCCGACAGCGGCGAACTGAAGAACATCTACCAGCGCTGGTCTGGCGTGCACTAGCAGTAGCCATCATCAGTCGATGTCACAACGTATATGCCTCGCACACGGCAGCGAAACCGGGGTCAGAGTTTTTTTGTCGCGCTTTTTGCGACAAATTACTCTGACCGCGCTTTCGCGGGCCAAAGTCGGCGGCACTTCCGTTCAAAATTAATACCTCGTCGCTATCGTGGCGCTCCGCCCAAAAAAAGCAGCGTCGATATGCAGTCCACGCGCCATACAAGCGCACGGCGCAGCCGAAGTTCGGCATCAACAAGCACGCAATGAAATTCCGCCAATTCTTGATGCACGGTGTCCGCCAAATGGGGGAGTGTATCGAAACCGGTCGCATTGGCTTGCTACCCGAACGCGATGAAAATGATCCGGGGAGACACCTATGCGTTCTTCGGGGAGGGAACGTCGTCAACTTCGGCCCGCGAAAGCGGGGTCAGAGTAATTTGTCGCAAGAGACCGCGACAAAAAAACTCTGACCCCGGTTTCGCTCGCCAACGCGAATCGAATGCGGTTCAACTTACACTGATGAGACGAAAGTCCGGCGCGCACCAGCCTAGGGCGTGAGCAGCTTCAAGCCGGCGATGCCGGCCACGATCAAGCCGATGCAGGCGATGCGCAGGGCGCCGGCCGGCTCGCCCAGCACCAGCATGCCGACAATGGCGGTGCCGACCGTGCCGATGCCGGTCCAGACGGCGTAAGCGGTTCCAAGCGGCAGCTGGCGCATCGCCACGCCCAGCAGGACCACGCTGCCCGCCATCGAGGCCCCCGTAAATAGCGAGGGCAGCAATCGGGTGAAGCCGTCGGTGTATTTCAGGCCGACCGCCCACGCCACTTCCAATAGTCCGGCAAGGACCAATAACAACCACGTCATGCGAAACCTCCTGTTACGGCAAGGTCGTCCATGCCAGGCTCCGGCGTGCGCGGGGCCGTCCCCGCTGGAGCGAGCGAAAAGTATAGCATCGCCGGCCCTCGCCCGCCCCGGCTCAGATGAACATGCCGCCCGAGGCCTCGATGCGCTGGGCGTTGATCCAGCCACTGTTTTGGCTCAACAGCGCGGCGACGGCGCCACCGATATCGTCGGGCAGGCCGACCCGCCCGAGCGCCGTTTGCGCGGCGATGAAGGCATTCAGTTGCGCATTGTCGCGCACTTGCGCGCCGCCGAAATCGGTTTCGATGGCGCCCGGGGCGATTACGTTGACGGCGATGCCGCGCGTGCCCAATTCCTTGGCCAGGTATTTGCTCAACACTTCCACCGCGCCCTTCATGGCGGCATAGGCCGCATAGCCAGGCAGGGCGAAGCGCGTCAGACCGCTCGAGACATTGACGATGCGCCCGCCGTCGGCCATCAAGGGCAAGAGGCGCTGGGTCAGGAAGAACACGCCCTTGAAGTGGATGTTCATGAGCTGGTCGAATTGGGCTTCCTCAGTGTCGCTGAACGCGGCGTGGATGCCAACACCGGCGTTATTGACCAGGAAGTCGAAGCGCTCGCGCCCCCAGTGCTCGCGCAGCACCGTCTGCACGCGCGCGGCGAAAGCGGGAAAGCCGGCACTGTCGCCCGCGTCGAGCTGCAGCGCGACCGCTTTCGCTCCCATCGCTTCGATCTGCGCCACCACCGCGCGCGCCTGCTCCTGCTGGCTGTGATAGGTGAGGATGACATCGGTGCCTTGCTGCGCCAGTTTCAGGGCGGCGCTCTTACCCAGGCCGCGGCTGGCGCCGGTGATGACGGCGATTGGTGTGCTCATTGGTGTGCTCATTGGTGTGCTCATTGGCGTATTCATTTCGTGCTCCTTGATGGGTTCAGGGGATGTTCGACTGCGATGGAGCCATTATATTGATCGTTAAAGCGAACATAAATGCATGAAAATTGATTACACTGTTTAACCATAGATAACAATTATTCGCACCATGAACCGTCTCGAAGAAATGCAGATCTACCTGCGCGTGGCCGAAATGGCCAGCTTCACCAAGGCCGCCCAAAGCCTGCAACTGCCCAAGGCGAGCGCCTCGAACGCGGTGCGCCAGCTCGAAAGCGCGCTTGGCACGCGCCTGCTCCACCGCACCACGCGCCAGGTGCAAATGACCCAGGACGGCATGGCTTTCTACGAGCGCTGCAAGGACGTGCTGGCCGACGTGGAAGAACTCGAAACCATGTTCGAGGACGACGACCTTGAGATCAGCGGACGTCTGCGGGTGGATATGCCGATCGGCCTGGCGCGCCACGTCATCGTGCCGCGCCTGCCCGAATTCCTGGCCACCCATCCGCGCCTGCAAATCGAATTGAGCAGCACGGACCGGCGCGTCGACTTGGTGGCCGAGGGTTTCGATTGCGTTATCCGGGTCGGCGCCCTGGGCGACTCGGCGCTGATCGCACGCCCGCTCGGCCAGCTACGCCAGCTCAATTGCGCCAGCCCCGCCTACGTCGCGCGCAGGGGCACGCCGCGCACGATCGACGATCTGGCCAGGCACGACTTGATCCATTACGTGGCCTCGCTGGGCAATGCCGACAGCGGCTTCGAATACCTCGACGCCGGACAAGTCCGCACCGTCAAGATGGGTGGCGCGGTCACGGTCAGCAACAGCGACGCCTACCAGGCCGCCTGCCTGGCCGGGCTGGGCATCATCCAGGCGCCCGAGACGGGCGTGGGCGACTTGATCGTTCAGGGCCAGCTGGTCGAGCTGCTGCCGGATTACCAGGCACCGGCGCTGCCAGTGTCGCTGCTGTACGCCAACCGGCGCCACCTGCCCAAGCGGGCGCAGCGCTTCATGGCCTGGGTGAGCGAGCTCATGCGCGCCTACGCGAGCTGAGCGGCGCCGCGCCATGGCAAGCGCCGGTGCCGGAACTGCGCCATAATTCCCGCTCCCTCCATCACGCAACGGATACGCCATGGCGCTACTCAAGGATGCCTCGCTCTCGGCCATCATGGCCGGCTTTGTTTGTGTGCTGGTCGGTTTCAGCAGCTCGGCCGTGATCGTGTTCCAGGCCGCCCACACGCTGGGCGCCACGCCAGCCCAGTTGGGCTCATGGATGTGGGCGCTGGGCCTGGGGATGGGCTTGACCTGCATCGGTTTGTCGCTGCGCTACCGCGCCCCGGTCGCCACCGCCTGGTCCACGCCAGGCGCGGCGCTGTTGATCAGCAGCGGCGTGGGCGTGAGCATGCCCGAGGCGATCGGCGCCTTCATCGTCAGCGGCGCCTTGATCATGCTGGCCGGTTTCAGCGGCGCGTTCGAGCGCGCCATGCGCAAGCTCCCGCTGGCGCTGGCGTCCGGCATGCTGGCCGGGATCCTGCTGCGCTTCGGGCTCGACGCCTTCGGCGCCATGAAGTCCGCTTTTGCGATGGTGTTCCCGATGCTGTGCGCCTACCTGGCACTGCGCCGCCTGCGTCCACGCTACGCCGTGGTCGGCGCGCTACTGGTGGGCGCGGCCATCGCCGCCGCGCAAGGCAGCCTGCATCTGGGCGCGGTGGAACTGGCGCTGGCGCGTCCGGTGTGGACCAGTCCGCAGTTTTCGCTGCACGCCCTGGTCGGGGTGGCGCTGCCGCTGTTCGTGGTCACGATGGCGTCGCAAAACCTGCCGGGCGTGGCCACCATCCGCGCCTCCGGCTACGACACGCCCGTCTCGCCCCTGATCGGCTGGACCGGCGCGGCCACCCTGCTGCTGGCGCCCTTCGGCGCCTTCGCCCTGAACCTGGCCGCCATCACGGCCGCCATCTGCATGGGGCGCGAGGCGCACGAGGACAAGAACCGGCGCTACGTGGCGGCGGTCGCGGCCGGCCTGTTCTACGCGCTCATTGGCCTGTTCGGCGCCACCGTCGCCGCCGTGTTCGCGGCCCTGCCGCGCGAGCTGGTGCTGGCCATCGCCGGCCTGGCCTTGCTGGGAACGATAGGCAACGCGCTGTCGGTGGCCTTGCTCGAGGAGCGCACGCGCGAGCCGGCCTTGCTGTGTTTTCTCGTCACCGCTTCCGGCGTGAGCTTGCTGGGCATCGGGTCGGCGTTCTGGGGCTTGCTGGCCGGCGCGCTGGCGCTATGCGTGCTCGGCGCCGGCAGCGCGAGCCTGCGCCTGCTGTGGCAGCGCCCGTCGCCGCAGGCACAGCAGACGCCTGGCGCGGACGAACGCGCAAGGTCCTAGCCCGGATATTTCGCCAGTGCGTTCTGCGACCGGCGAAATCAGCGCAAAGA
>JAZKBP010000031.1:0-169998 GCA_040388555.1 Pseudomonadota bacterium | reverse complement strand
GTCAAAACCCAACTTTAGTGAAAAATCCAACTCAAGACGGTTGCTGTCCCCAAAGGGTTCAAAGGGTTTGTCTGCCTCAGGCGCCGGCGCGCCAATGCCGGTAAATGCGCAGCGCCACATGGGCGTCGTCGGCCGCATATTGGATTTGCTTGTCCGATAGGCGCGGCATGGCCCAGTTGGTGGTGGTGATCTTCTTCGACTTTTGCAGGTGCTGCCCGAAAAAGCGCGCCACCGCCGTCTTGGCCCCGAGGGTGTTGCGCTGGCCCGCCGTGCGCAAGGCCGTGGCCAGGTCGAGCACGTTGGCGATGTCAATCCCAAGCTTGCTGCGCAAGCGCTTGACGTCGTCGGCCAGGCCGAAGCCCACCTTCAGGATGGTCGTCGATTCGAGCACGCTCTTGAGCACCAAGGCGTAGGCCTCGCGCTCGCCCGGCGCGCCGATCTGGAACAGGAAAGCGCACTCGTCGGTAGCCAACTGCACCAGGTGCGGCCCGCTCGAGACCTCGCCCTTGACGAAGGTGGGCTTTGATTCGGTGTCGAAGCCGACTGCGTCCATGCGCGAGAGGGCCGCCAGGGCGGCGGCCGCGTCGGCGCTGCTGCGCACCATATGCACGCGCTGCATGGCCAGCCCCTGGTAGGGCGGCAGCAGCGCGTCGGCCTCGCTCGTCATTGATCGCTTAGGAATTGCGCGAGAATTTGGTGGCCAGCTGCTGCAGCTTTTCCTGGCGCAAGCGGTTCGCTTCCTCGGCCTGGGCGGCGGCGCGCTCGGCCTTTTTGCGTTCGGCTTCCTTCTTGAAACGCTCTTGCAGCACCGTGCTGGCGTGACTGCGGTGGGTGTCCGTCACTTCGGCGCCGGCGCTGCCGTCGAGGTCGAAACGCAAGGTGGCTTTTTCCATCGCCCGCAGGTAGCGCAGGGACCCGGTATGGATGCCCAGCGCGGCGCGCATGGTCTTGCGGTCGAGCCCAGGCAGGCGCGCCAGGATTTGCTTGTCGATGCCGATAGCCAACGGCAGGCAATCGCGGAAAGCGGGAAATTGCTGTTGCAGCTGCTTGAGCAGGGAGCGCGCGGAGAGCGCCGGCGCCGGGGCCGGCGTGGCCGCCGCCGGCGCCGCGGCGTCGGCAGGCGTTGAGACTGTGGTATTCATCGAATCATCAGGTGGAAAAGATGCGGAAGGATAGCATGGTGACCGGCGCGCGTGCTGTGGGAATTTGTGAATATTTAGTTACTAATGCTCTTGACGCAAGACGAATATTCCGGGCCGAATCCGCGCGCTGGCCCCGACAATCGTGTATCATGCACGGCTCGGTTGGCGCCAGGCTTGATATGGCGCAGTCCTGACGCTTGGGAGTAGGGTTTCCCGGCCCGCCTTGGTAGCTTATTGGTTTGGGTAATATCTGATATACGTATTATTCATTATCAAATTAAATTGCTTTGAGGCATAATGGCTTTGTCTCCTCTATTCTTCTGCGGAAAAATAGATTCAAGCCCGTTTTCGTTAGCGGGCTTTTTTTCGTCCTGCATCACCCCGCCGACTTGTCCTACGCCTTGCCCATTGCTGTGCGTGACAACAGGCCCCCATGAAAACCGCTCCGCCGGGCCCCCACGCAGGGCACGGTGGATTATTGACTTCGCAGCCGCATTTGGGCTCGACTGGAGAATGATTGATGAAGAAGACCGCCGCCACCTTGACCCTCGCCACCAAGAAAGCGCCACGCGCTGCAGCCCCGCTGGTGGTGCCAAAGACCGCGACTTCCTACATCATCGACGGCGCTGAATCGGATGCAAAAGTGACGGTCGTCAAGACGCGCTCGCGCCTGGCGCTGGCCAAGGCTGGCATGGCCGAGGCTGCCAATGAGGCGCAGCAAGCGATGCAGCAAGAAGGCGCGGTGATGGCCAAGCGCGCGCGCGCGGCCGGCAAGGCCGATGTCGACGCCGGCGCCGCCCAGCTCACGCCCAAGGTGCGCGCCAAGAAGGCGGCCGAGGCCGAGCCTGTGCTCATCATGACGGCTGGCCAGTCGGTCAGCCAGACCACCGACGCGGCCACTCTGGCGGCCATCGACACTTCCGGCTACCTGCTGCCATCGGTCAAGGTACCGGGCCGGCGCGGCCGCAAGCCTTCCGAGTTCACGCCGGAAAACGACGAAGTGGCGGCCCTGAACAAGATCGAACGCGCCGAGTTGAAGGCCGTGTCGAAAGCCAAGGAGCGCAAGGCCAAGGGCGGCGCGCCCGTCGTCGTCGACGCCCACACCAGCGAGGCCGACCTCGAGCGGCGCCGCCAGCAAATCAAGAACCTGATCAATATGGGCAAGGAGCGCGGCTTCCTGACCTATGCCGAGATCAACGACCAGTTGCCGGAAAATATCATCGATCCGGAAGCGGTCGAGGGCATCATCGCCACTTTCAACGACATGGGCATCGCCGTCTACGAGCGCGCGCCGGACGCCGAATTGATGCTGCTCACCGACACCGTCGCCACCGTCACCAGCGACGACGAAGTGGAAGCGGCGGCCGCCACGGCCCTGTCCACGGTCGACTCCGACTTCGGCCGCACCACCGACCCGGTGCGCATGTATATGCGCGAAATGGGCGCGGTGGCCTTGCTCACGCGCGAGGGCGAAATCGAGATCGCCAAGCGCATCGAAGGCGGCTTGAAGGACATGGTGCAAGCCATTTCCGCCTGTCCGACGACGATCGCCGAGATCATCAAGCTGTCGCACAAGATCGCCGACGACGAGATCAAGGTCGACGAAGTGGTCGACGGTTTCGTCGATCATGACGAATCGAACGCGCCGGTGGCGGTGGCGCACAGCGCCCACGACGACGAGGACGAGGAAGAGGAAGAGGACGAAGACGGCGACGCCAACGGCGGCGCGGCCGGCTTCTCGGCCGAGCAATTGGCGCAGTTAAAGCAGGGCGCGCTCGACAAATTCGCCGTCATCTCGCAGCAGTTCGAAAAGATGGCCAAGGCTTTCGAGAAGGATGGCTACGGCTCGAAGAACTACGTCAAGGCGCAAGAAGTGATTTCCAACGAATTGCTGGGCATCCGCTTCACCGCCAAGGTGGTGGAAAAACTGTGCGACACCTTGCGCAACCAGATGGATGAAGTGCGCCACATCGAAAAAGCCGTGCTCGAATTGTGTGTGAACCGTTGCGGCATGCCGCGCGCCCACTTCATCAAGGTATTCCCGGGCAACGAGACCAATCTGTGCTGGGTTGACGGCGAAGTCGATGCCGCCTATCCCTATAGCGCCGTGCTCGGGCGCAACGTGCCGGCGATCAAGGAACTGCAAAACAAGATGATCGACTTGCAGGCGCGCGTGGCCATGCCGCTGGCGGACCTGCGTAAGATCAACAAGCAAATGGCGGCCGGCGAAATGCGCGCGCGCCACGCCAAGCGCGAAATGACGGTGGCTAACTTGCGCCTGGTCATCTCGATCGCCAAGAAATACATCAACCGCGGTTTGCAATTCCTCGACCTGATCCAGGAAGGCAATATCGGCTTGTTGAAAGCGGTCGACAAGTTCGAATACCGCCGCGGCTACAAGTTTTCCACCTACGCCACCTGGTGGATCCGCCAAGCCATCACCCGTTCGATCGCCGACATGGCGCGCACCATCCGGGTGCCCGTGCATATGATCGAGACGATCAACAAGATGAACCGCATTTCGCGTCAAATCATGCAGGAAACGGGCAGCGAGCCGGACTTGGCGACCTTGGCCTTGAAGATGGAAATGCCGGAAAACAAGGTACGCGAAATCATGAAGATCGCGAAAGAGCCGATTTCGATGGAAACGCCGATGGGCGAGGATGGCGATTCGCAACTGGGCGACTTCATCGAGGACAACACCACGCTCGCGCCGCTGGACGCGGCCTTGCACGCCTCGATGCGCAATGTGATCAAGGAAGTGCTCGATTCGCTCACCCCGCGCGAAGCGAAGGTGCTGCGCATGCGCTACGGCGTGGAAATGTCGAACGACCATACGCTGGAAGAAGTGGGCAAGCAATTTGACGTCACCCGCGAGCGCATCCGCCAGATCGAAGCGAAAGCGATGAGCAAGCTGCGCCAGCCTTCGCGTTCGGACAAGCTCAAGACCTTCCTGCACAATAACTAAGCGTCGCCGCCCGTGGACACGGGAAGCCGCCAGCAAAAGCCGCGCCCATGCGCGGCTTTTGCGTTTCCGCCCCCCCGGACCGGTGGCATGCAAATCACGCCTTGGTCTAATTCGGTATCATCGAGGCTGTCCGAGTCTAAAGCTGTCTAATTAAGGCCGCCGCCATTCGAAACAGGTCTAAAAATTTGTGAGGGAAGTCTAAATCGGTCCAGTTTTGGGAGGTGAAAGTCTAAAGCGAACGCTATTCCATTTCATCATGCCAATCTTTAGACCCATTTATCACGAAGCGGACCATGGCCAATATTCCAAAGCTCGCTGAGTTTCTTCCGATTACAGACTTCTTCCGCTCGGGCCCGCTTGGCGAGCGTGCTTCGAGACATTCCCGCGTACGGGGATGACGACATATTGCTCATCTTGCTGTTTGCGGCGGCGCCAATCGCAATCGCAACAGTCGAGCACTTGAAGGCTGTCGCAGGCGTTGGGGAAGCTAGGCATTTCGCAGCTGGAGGCGCCGTCGCAGGACGCCGGCAAGTGGGGCAGATTGCATCCCGACGCGCTGTCGCACGGCAGCTCGCAAGCAGACGGTCCATCGCATGAGCAATCGGCGAAGCCACCTTGGCGTCCGAGCGCACCACGCGCGCCGCGCGCAAGCGGGCCCTGCACATGGCGCCGGAAAGCGACGCCGCATTTTGCCAGCCGCAAGTCGAGCACGCCGATGCCGCGCCACACGCCCCAGCGCCGGATCGCGCGGTAGCCCAGCGCCGAGCAGCTGGGGTGGCCGGTGACGCTGGCATATGCGCAGCAAAAACCTTTGCGCGGCGAAATGAAGCGCTGATAAAAGCGGATGGCGTAAAGGGCGAGCAATTTCATGGTCGCACATTCTACCCTTTGCCGCGGCGTACCTGCCGGCATCTCCATCGCCAGGCCCAGCCATCGGCCCGCTCTGCTATGCTTCGCTTAGATTATTCGGCTCACCCGTTTGCGCGCTCGCGCGGGAATGCCATCGCTTCCATGAAAATACCCGATTCCATCAAGGTGCTCGTTCTCGTCGCATGGCTGTGCTTGCCAAGCATGGCCGTGTTGAGCACGGATCTGGTGCAAGGCGGCGCCGAAGGGCTGGCGGTGCTGGCGTTTTCGATCTTCATCTGGGCCTGCCCGCTGGTGCTGTTGCCCAAGCTTAAGCAGTATCTGCTGCTGTGCACACCGCTGGCCTTGCTGATCCTGCCTTACGCCTACATGACCGTGGTCTACAACAGCGTGCCCGGCGACGCGCTCGTGTCGGCCAGCATCCACAGCGACAGCGCCCATGCGCTCGACGTCTTGCGCGGCTTCGGGTGGAAGCTCGCGCTCATCCCCGTGAGCGCGCTCGCCTATTTCATGCTGGCCCGCTCGATCAGCTCGCCCTTGCACTTGTCGATGGCGCGGCGCAAAGGGCTGCTCGCCTTCTTGCTGCTGTACGCCATGAGCGGCATGTTCGTGCGCCAGACGCTCGCCAAGTCCGTCAAGATGCCGGCCCTGTTTGAGGAGTACACGGCGAACCTGAGTTTTCCGTCGAATTTCGTGCTGTCCTTGCAGCGCGTGTTGCGCCAGCACGGCGCACAATCGGACCTTGCTAGCGTGCGCGGCCGCGCTGCTGGCGCGTCCGCGCCCCTGTTGGTGGTGCTGGTGATCGGCGAGAGCGTGCGCAGCGACCACCTGGGCATCAACGGCTATGCACGCGCCACCACGCCCAAGCTGGCGGCCATGGGACAGGCCCTGATCACCTTCCCCGACGTGGCCTCGACCGCCAACTGGACCTATGCCGCTGTCCCGAACATCGTGTCGCGCCCCGTGCGCCGCGAGCGCGCCAGCCTGGTCGGGACGTTCAAGGAAGCCGGTTTCATGACCGCGTGGTTGTCGAACCAGGAACCGGCGCTCTACAACGGGGGCGCGGACGTGTCCGAATTTAGCGATTCCGAGATGGATCGCCATCTACGCAAGGACAGCACCTTGCTGCCCCTGTTCAAATCGTTCGTGCGCCAGGCGGGGCCGCGCCAATTCGTGGTGTTGCACATGAATGGCAGCCATGAGCCCTACGACGAGCGCTATGGCGGCGATTCGCGCATATTCGCGCCCACCTTGTCCGACATCGGGGTCGGTTTCCCCCACCTTGAACACAAGGCCGAGGCGATCAACTCCTACGACAATAGCATCGTCGAATTGGACACCTTCCTGGCGCAGGTGATAAGGGCGCTCGACGCCGAGGCCCGCCCCGCCATCGTGCTGTTTACTTCGGATCACGGGGAAAACCTGTTCGACGACCGGCGCGGTTTGTTCATGCACGCAGGCAGCGTCGCGACCCGTGCCGACACCCACGTCCCGATGCTGGCATGGATGAACCGGCCCTACTTGACGCAATACCCGGCCTTGGCAGCGGCCCTGCGGGCCAACGCGGGCAAGAAAATCAGCCACCGGAACATCTTCCCATCCCTGCTCGAGTTGGGCGGCATCGATTGGGATCAGCGCGCCCCCGAAGACAGTTTCGCCTCCGGCCACTTCCTCGAGAAACGGCGCATGGCGATGTCAAACGTCGACGAGCACGATTACGACACCCTCAAGTGAGGGCGCGGCCGGCGCAGCGCCGATGGTTGGCGCCCCCCGTTCGATTCAGTATTGGGACTGGATCTTGCGCCACGCCGGATCGGCGTTCAAGTGCATGATGACGGGCGCGAGCTTGTCATAGACCGCTTGCTTGGACTTGGGCACCAGGAAGCGGCGCTCGGTCACCTGGCCCGGCATCGGTTCGATGATGATGCCCGACGTCATGCGATGGGTCTTGGTGTAGTAGCGCAGGACCGACTCGGCCACGATCACCGCGTCGACCCGCCCCAGCATGAGCTTGTCGAGATTGCGCTCCTCGGTGGGCGCCTCGTCGCGCGTCAAGCCGTGGCGCGCGATCCATTCGTCGATCATCGGATAGACATAACCCATCGTCACGCCCACGCGCACGCCGCTGCGCTCGTCGATGCGGTTGAACAGTACGGGGTTGGCCGTGGTCGAGGCCATCACGAAGCTGTCGTTGGCGAAGGGGTCGGTCCACAAATACTTGACGCGATTCGGGTCGCCCATCCAGGCGGGCATCATGCCGATCACGATACCGTCGAGCGCGCCGCTTTCGACCAACACCTGCAAGCGCTTGCGCGGCAGCGTCTCGATCACGAACTCCAGGCCGCCCGGCTTCAAGCCGTTGAGGTAGCCGACCAGTTCCGGGTATAGCCCGATCTTGGCGTCGACCACCAGGGGCGGGAAGGTGGCGTTGGTGTAGACCGTCACCGTTTCGGCGCGCGCCGCGCCCAGGCAGGCGGCCAGCAGCGCGATAGCGCTGAACGCGGCTTTCACCGTGTGGAGGATGTGCATGACGGCGCCTTGTGGTTGGCAAGCTCGGGACGGCCCTGGCCCATTGTGCCTGAGCTTGGCGGCGCCGGATATGGCGGATACGCCACGCCGGCTGCGGGCAAAAAAAAAGCGCGTCCGATGGGGGACGCGCAAAGTAGGGTTGGCGGATGTTGCTTCGCGTTCCCGGACGGACGATGTAGCCATTGTAGGGCGTTTTTTTCCTGATTTTCTCTCCAATTGTTTCAATCAGGCATTTACCCTAGCCCGTGTTGCGCAAGCCCGCCGCCACGCCATTGATCGACAGGTGGATGCCGCGGTGGACCCGCTCGTCCTCCTTGCTCGCGTCACCGGCCTGGGCGCGGTGGCGCGATATCAATTCAACCTGCAAGTGGTTCAGCGGATCGAGGTAGGCGAAGCGGTTTTGGATCGAGCGCGCCAAGAGCGGATTGCCGGCCAGGCGCTCGGAGGCGCCGGTGATCGTCTGCAGGCAGGCCAGGGCGCTGCCGTGTTCGTCGGCGATGCGCTTGAAGATGCGCTCGCGCAGCGCCACGTCCGGCACCAGTTCGGCGTAGCGCGAGGCGATCGCCAGGTCGGTCTTGGCCAGCACCATGTCCATATTCGAGAGCAGGGTGGCAAAGAAGGGCCATTCGCGCAGCATCGCTTGCAAGGTCGCCACCTTGTCGGCGCGGCTGCCCGCCACGGCCGCGTCGTCCAGCCACGCATTGATGGCCGAGCCGAAACCATACCAGCCCGGCAGCAGCAGGCGGCACTGGCCCCAGGAAAAGCCCCAGGGGATGGCGCGCAAGTCCTCGATGCGCTTGCTCGGTTTGCGCGAGGCCGGGCGCGAGCCCAGGTTCAGCTCCGCGATTTCCGCGATCGGGGTGGCGGCGAAAAAATAATCGGTGAAGCCCGGCGTTTCGTACACCAGCTGGCGGTAGGCCTGGTAGGCGCGCGCCGACAGCGCGGCCATGATGGCTTCGAACTGGCCCAACTGGCGCGCCGCTTCGCCCTTGGCGCCGTGCGGGCCCAGGCTCGCTTCAAGCGTGGCCGCCACCAGCAGCTCGAGGTTGCGCCGGCCGATTTCCGCGTTCGAGAATTTGGAGGCGATGATTTCGCCCTGCTCGGTCAGGCGGATCTGCCCGTTCACCGTGCCCGGCGGCTGCGCCAGGATCGCCTCGTAGCTGGGGCCGCCGCCGCGCCCGACCGTGCCGCCCCGTCCGTGGAACAGGCGCAGCTTGACGCCGGCGCGCGCGAACACTTGCACCAGGTGGATCTCGGCCTTGTACAGTTCCCAGTTGGAGGTGAGAAAACCGCCATCCTTGTTCGAGTCCGAATAACCGAGCATCACTTCCTGCAACTGGCCCTGCTGCGCGATCAAGGCCTTGACGGGAGCGAGCGCCATCCACTGGTCCATGATCTGGGCGGCGCGCTGCAAGTCGGGGATGGTTTCGAACAGCGGCACCACCATCAGGTCGAGCGTGGCTGCGCCCTCGCCCTCGGTGCGCAGCAAGCCCGTCTCCTTTTGCAGCAGCAGCACTTCGAGCAAGTCCGACACCGTCTCGGTGTGCGAGATGATGTAGTTGCGGATCGCGCGCGCGCCGTAGCGCTGGCGGATCTGGCGCGCCACGCGCAAGATCGTCAATTCCGAATTGCTCTCTTCGCTGTAGGTCGCGTAGGGCGAGTACAGCAGGCGCGGCTGCGCCAATTCCTTGAGCAGCAGGGCCACCTTGGCCGCCTCGTCCATCTGCGCGTAGGCGGGCGCCACGCCCGCGCGCGCGAACAATTCGGCCAGCACGCGCTCGTGCACGTCCGAGGTTTGCCGCATGTCGAGCGTGGCCAGGTGAAAGCCAAAGATGTGGGCCGCGCGCAGCAGCGTGGCCAGGCGCGGCTTGACCAACAGCGCGCCGTGGTGGCGGCACAGTGAATCGGCCACCACTTGCAAGTCAGAAGCGAAAGCGAGCGCCTGCGCGTAAGGCGCGGCCGCGCCCACTTCCTTGCGCAAGATGTTGGTCGCGCCGAGCGCGCGCGCGGTGGCGGCCAAGCGCGCGTACATGCCGATCAGGGCGCGCCGGTAGGGCTCGTCGCTGCGGTGCGGGGAGGCGTCGGGCGAAGCCTCGGCCAGCGCCAGGAGGGCGGCGCTGGCGCCCACCATCAGGGTCGAGATCGACAGCTCCGCCCCCAGCGCATGCACTTCCTCCAGGTAGAAGTCGAGGATGGTGGTGGACTGGCGCTTGAGCGCGTGCTCCATGGTGGCGGCATTGACGTTCGGGTTGCCGTCGCGGTCGCCGCCGATCCAGCTCCCCATCTGCACATAGGATGCGCCCTCGAGGTCGCTCGCGTGGGCGCCGCCGTAGTGGGCCGCGATCTCGCCCTCGATGTCGTCGTACAGGCCGGGCAATTCGCGCAAGAAGGTGATGCGGTAGTAGGACAGGGCGTTGTCGATCTCGTCGGCCACCGTCAGCTTGGAGTAGCGCAGCATGCGCGTTTGCCACAGCGTGGCCACGCGCGCGCGCAGCAGCGCCAGGTTGTGCGCGCGTTCCTTGGGCGTGAGGGGCAGGTCGCGCTCGGCCAATAGGCGCGCGATGTCGTGCTCGGCATCGAGGATGCTCTTGCGCTGCACCTCGGTCGGGTGGGCCGTCAGCACCGGCGCGATCAAGGCGTCGCGGAAGAAGCCTTGCACGGTGGCCTTGGCCACGCCGGCTTCCTTGAGCTTGGCCAGCGCGAAGCTCACCGAGCCTTGCTGCGGGGGCGAGCCGGCCATCAGGTGGGCGCGCCGGCGCCGGATGTGGTGCTGGTCTTCCGCGATATTGGCCAGGTGCGAAAAATACGAGAACGCGCGCACCACCGAGATGGTCTGGTCGCGCGTCAGTTTGCCCAGCAGGACCGTCAATTCCTCGCCCGCGCGCGCGTCCGCCTCGCGCCGGAAGCGCACCGCCGTCTGGCGGATCGTCTCGACGACGTCGAACACGGCGTCGCCTTCCTGGTGGCGCAGCACGTCGCCCAAGAGGCGCCCGAGCAGGCGAATGTCTTCCTTGAGCGGCGCGTCCTTATCCGCCCCGTGCGGGGCGGCTGTTGCAGCATGATTGAGCATATTGAACCATTATGAATTGTTGGTGCAAAGGCTTATGGCCACCGAAGCGCGGAAGGCGCGTGATAAAATTTATGGTTCTATCGACGCGCCGGGTAATGACAATCGCCGATGAGGGTGGTCGGCTCAAATCCATTGAATCTCTTGAAAGCTTACGAATGACGCCCATGCAGCCTTCCAAACTAATTATTGCATCGCGGGAAAGCCGCCTCGCCATGTGGCAGGCCGAGCATGTTCGTGATCAATTGTCTCAATTATATCCGCAGTGCAGCATCGAGATTCTCGGCATGACCACGCGCGGCGACCAGATCCTCGACCGCGCCCTGTCACAGGTGGGTGGCAAGGGCTTGTTCGTCAAGGAGCTGGAAGTGGCAATGGCCGAGGGGCGCGCCGACCTGGCCGTGCATTCGCTCAAGGACGTGCCGATGGACTTGCCGCCCGGCTTCGCGCTGGCGGCCGTGCTCGAACGGGAAGACCCGCGCGACGCCTTTGTGTCGAACCACTACGCCAGCCTGGCCGACTTGCCGCCAGGCGCGGTGGTCGGCACCAGCAGCTTGCGCCGCCAATCCTTGATCGCGGCGCGCTACCCGCACCTGGTGATCCAGCCCTTGCGCGGCAACCTCGACACCCGCTTGGGCAAGCTCGACCGGGGCGACTACGCGGCCATCATCCTGGCGGCGGCCGGCTTGAAGCGCCTGGGCTTGCCGCAGCGCATCCGTTCCCTGATGGCGCCGGAAGAGAGCTTGCCGGCGGCCGGGCAGGGCGCGATGGCCATTGAAATCGCCGAGCGCGACGGCGGCCCCGACCTGCGCGCGCTGCTCGCGCCCCTCAACCACACGGCCACGGCGCAAGCGGTGGCGGCCGAGCGCAAGGTCTCCAAAGTATTCGGCGGCAGCTGCCAGATTCCGCTGGCCGCTTTTGCCACCGTGGACGGCGCCACCATGCGCTTGCGCGCCATGGTCGCCACCCCGGACGGCACGCGCATGGCCAGCGCCGAAGCCAGCGGCCCGGCCGACGCGCCCGAGCAGCTCGGCGCGCAAGTGGCGGCCCTGCTCGAGCAACAGGACGCGAACGCCATTCTGGCCGTTTGCAAGGCCCAGGCTGACGCCGCCGGCAATGCCTGATCCGCTCGCCCATCCGGTCGCAGATCCGGTCGCAAATCCGGTCGCAAATCCGGTCGCAAATCCGGTCGCAAATCCGGTCATCATCACGCGCCCGCTGGCGCAGTGCGCGCCGCTGGCCGAGCGCGTGGCCGCACTCGGGCGCGAGGTGGTGCTGCTGCCGCTGCTGGAAATTAGCGCGTTGCCCGATCCGAGCGAACTGCAAGGCGTGCTGGCCACCCTGGCCGACTATGCGATGGTGGCCTTCGTCTCGCCCAACGCGGTCGAGGCGGCCTTCGCCCACATTCCGGCCTGGCCGGCCGGCGTGGCGCTGGCCGTGCTGGGCGAGGGCAGCCGCCTGGCGCTGGCCCAGCATGGCATCAGCGACGCCAACGCCACCATCGTCAGCCCGCCCGACCCTGAGCACAGCGATTCCGAACACTTGCTGGCGGCCCTGGACCTGGGCCAGCTGGCGGGGCGGCGCGTGCTGGTGGTGCGCGGCGAAAACGGGCGCGACTTGATGATCGAGGGCTTGCGCGCGGCCGGTGTGCAAGTCGACACGGTGGCCGCCTACCGGCGCAGCGTGCCCCAGCTCACGGCCGAGCTGGCCGCGTGCCTGGAAAGCTTGCTGGCGCGCCCCAACGATTGGATCTTGACCAGTTCCGAAGCCTTGCGCGGCTTGCTTGGATTGCTAGAGGCGATGGCGCCGGGCACCGCTGTTGCAAAGATGCAACGCCAGCATTTGATCGTGCCGCACGCGCGCATCGCGCAAACGGCCAGGGAGCTGGGGCTGAGCGCCTTGACATTGACAGGTTCCGGCGACGAACGCCTGCTGGCCGCGTTACAATATCGACCATGAGCGAAATACCACCTTCTTCCGACCCGATGGCAGCGGCCCATTCCGCTGTTTCCGCAACGCCGACACCCTCCGCCGTGCCCGCCGAAGCGAGCGCACCAGCGCCGCAGGCGGCCGCCATGCCGCCAGCGCCAAGCGCCGCGCCGGCCCCGCCCGGCGCGCGTGATGCGGGCGGCGCCGGCATCGCCGACTTCATCCAGCAACCTTTGACCATCGCCGTGGTGCTGCTGGCCATCATGCTGGCCACCCAGTGGTGGTCGAGCCACACCCGCATCCGCAACCTGCGCGAGGAAATGGCGACCAGCCTCAAGCGCAGTGACGCGATCGCCGCCGAAACCGGTGCGCTGGCGCGCGCGGTGCAAGAGCAAAACAAGGAATTGCAAGTGAAGGTGGGCGTGCTCGAGAGCCGCCAATCGGAAGCGCAAAGCCAGCAGCTCGCGCTTGAGCAGCTGTACCAGGATTTATCGAAGAACCGCGACGAATGGGCTTTGTCGGAAATCGAGCAAGTGCTCTCGACGGCCAGCCAGCAATTGCAACTGTCGGGCAATGTGCAAGGCGCCCTGATCGCACTGCAAAACGCCGACCGTTCGCTCTCGCGCGCCGACAAGCCGCAATTTATCGTGATCCGGCGCGCCATCGCCAAGGACATCGAAAAACTCAAGGGCTTGCCCAGCCTGGACTTGATCGGCGTGGCCTTGCGCATCGACACCGTCATTTCCGACGTCGACCGCTTGCCCACGCTGGCGGACGACAAATTGGTGAATGCGCCGCCGCCCAAGGTGGTGCGTCCGCTCAAGGTGCCAGCCAAGGCGGGCGCGCCGGCCGCTGCGGCGCCGGCCGACCATCCCTACCTGAACAAGATGCAAGACCTGTGGCAGGCCTGGAGTGCCGAGATGCTGGTCGACGTCAAGGACCTGGTACGGGTACGCACGGTGGCCCATCCGGACGCGCTCTTGGTCACGCCGGCCCAGGTGTACTTCCTGCGCGAGAATCTTAAACTGCGTTTGCTCAACGCGCGCGTGGCCCTGCTCTCGCGCAACGAGGCGGCCTTCAGCGCCGACTTGACGGCCGCGCAAGAGGCGCTGCTCAAATACTTCGACACGCGCGCCAAGGCCACCATGGCGGCGCAAGCCATGCTGCGCCAGGTGCAGGCGAACAACCTGGCGATCGAGATGCCGTCGCTGTCGGACAGTCTGAACGCCGTGCGTAACTACAAAGCGAAACCTTAAGCCATGCGTCTATTTATCTGGCTCGTCTTGCTGATGGCCACCGCGGTGGGCATCGCGGTGACGGCGCGCTTCAATCCCGGCAACGTCATGATTTCTTACGGGGCCGACCGCTTCGACATGTCGCTCAACTTGTTCATGGTGCTCGAGGTGCTGGCCTTCATGCTGGTGTATGGCCTGGTGCGCGCCATTGGCGCGACCATGAGCATGCCGGCCAAGGTGGCGGCCTACCGCCAGCAAAAGCGCGAGCGCGATGGCAACAAGGGCTTGCGCGACGCCTTGAAAGCCTTGTTCGAAGGGCGCTTCGGGCATGCTGAGAAAGCGGCCGTGCGCGCGGCCGAACTGCCCGAGAACGAAGGCTTGGCGGCGCTGATCGGCGCGCGCGCGGCGCACCGCATGCGCCAGCAGGCGCGGCGCGACCATTGGCTGGCCACGGTGGTGCACGATAGCTCGCTCAAGACGGCGCGATTGATGACGGTGACGGAGCTGCTGGTGGACGAGCACCAGCCGGAAGCGGCACTGGCGGCGGTGGCCGAATTGAACGCCAGCGGCACGCGCCACATCCACGCCCTGCAATGGTCGATGAAAGCCTACCAGCAAGCGAAGAACTGGCCGGAAGTGCTGCGCCTGGTGCGCTCGCTTGACAAGCACAAGGCGCTCCATCCGGCGCTGTCGGCGCGCCTGCGCGAACTGGCTTACGAAGCCTTGCTGTCGGACCGTTCGCACGACGCCGAATCCTTGCAAAGGGTGTGGTCGAGCATCCCGACGGCCGATCGCATCAAGCCCTACATCGCCGCGCGCGCGGCCGCCGCCTTCAATGCGCGCGGTTTGCACGAGCCGGCCCGCATGCTGGCCGAGGAAGCGCTGGCGCACGACTGGGACGACCGGGTGGTGCGCGCCTACCGCGACGCGGCCGGCCAGACCGGCTCGCCATCGCTGCTGGCCCAGATCGAGGCGTGCGAGAGCTGGATCAAGCAGCGCCCGACCGACGCCGAACTGGCGCTCACGCTCGGATCGCTGTGCCTGAAACAAAAACTGTGGGGCAAGGCGCAGCGCTATCTGGAGCAAGCCTTGTCGGACGCGAGCGAAGCGCGCATGGTGCGCGAGGCGCACCTGAAGCTGGCGCAGATGCACGAAGCGCTGGGGCAAGTGGAGCAGTCGGCCAAGCACTACCGCCAGTGCGCGCTGGCCAGCGTCCTCTAAACCCCGAGAATCCCCCGTGGGGACAGACCCCTGTTTTCGGGAAATTGACTGGCCCCGTCGGCTTATTCGGTCCCCCGTTTCGCCAGCGCGCGGGGCCGGCCGGGAATGCCCTCAGCGGCCCGGCGCCCAAGTGATGCTTCGACTTGCGCTGCGAAGCGATGGTCGCCGAGTACCCGGTTGCCGTTGGTCGCACGGCGTATCTGCTCGATGAGACCAGTTTGCAATTCCGATTGAAACAAGGCGCGGTAGGCGGCCTGCCGGGCGCTTTGTTCGGCCGCGAGCGCGTCGTACACCGGATGCGATTGTACAAACGGCGATGCTTCCCCATGTGCATTCGCGCGATAGCTCGACCAGCGATAATCGGCGGGATGGTCCACCATGCGCGAGCGCACTGGATTGAGCTCGATGTAACGATAGCAAGCGAGCACATAGGCCTCATGTTGCGTCGGACAGGAACGGTAGCGTCCTTCCCATAAGGTTCCGCTACGCCCATACGTCCGGTTAATGTATTGCGCGTAGCGCTGTCCGAGCGCTTTCATCATCTGCGCGGCCGATGTCGCCGTCAGCGCCGACATGAGCAGGTGTACGTGGTTAGTCATGAGCACGTAAGCGTGGATTTGGCATCCGGTATTGGGCGCGTATTGACTTAGCCAATGCAGGTAGTAAGTGTAGTCCGAGGTAGCAAGGAAACAGGCTTGCTTGTTGTTTCCCCGCTGGATAAGGTGCATTGGCACATTGGGCAAAATGAGGCGGGCGCGGCGTGGCATGATTAACTCCGGCTTGATCAAGCTGCCAAGCTACCGGATTGGGCGATGCCAGATCTGCTCGCACACAAAAGCAAGCATGGTCGTGCTTAAGCGGAGCTAAATTCGGCGTGACGTTTCCTAGAAACAGGGGTCTGTCCCCAAAAGGGTGGGTTTAGTGCTTGCGCTCCATTTCATTGCTGCGATGCACCAAGGGGCGGTGATCTTCGCTATAATCTCGCCGTTAACCATTGTCAGCAAACAGGATCATCCATGAGTTTGAATAAAGTTTCCTCCGGCCGCGACGTGCCCAACGATTTCAACGTGATCATCGAAATTCCCATGAATGCCGATCCGATCAAGTATGAAGTGGACAAGGAATCGGGCGCGATTTTCGTCGACCGTTTCATGGGCACGGCCATGCACTATCCGTGCAATTACGGCTACGTGCCGAATACCATCGCCGACGATGGCGATCCGGTCGATGTGCTCGTCATTACGCCATTTCCCTTGATCCCCGGCGTGGTGGTGCGTTGCCGCGCCATCGGCGTGCTCAAGATGGTTGACGAGGCGGGCGGCGACGCCAAGGTGCTGGCGGTGCCGGTCGATAAGATCTTGCCGATCTATAGCCACTGGCAAAAGCCGGAAGACATGAACGAATTGCGCCTGCGTCAAATCCAGCACTTCTTCGAACACTACAAGGATTTGGAAGTCGGTAAGTGGGTGAAGATCGAAGGCTGGGGCGGCCCGGATGAGGCGAAAGCCGAAATCCTCGGCGGTATCGCGGCGTTCAATAAAGCACTCGAAGCATAAGCTGAGCGCTGCCGGCCACGCCGGCGTTCGCCCAGTCCAAAGCGCACAGCTGTTGATTCAGGGTGCGCTTTTTTCATTGTAGTGGCCCGCGTCCTCGGCCTCGTGCAAGCGTTTTTGGTAGACGGCGCTATTGCGCGCCTCTTCGATGGCGTTCCAGATGCGGTTCGCCAATTGCGGATTGTTGCGCACCAGCGCGTGCGAGAGCACCAGGTAGTAGTGCTTTTCGATGATGGGAATGGGCAGCACTTCGAGTTCGGCGCCGGCCGCGCCTGACAGCAATCGGGTGGCGTCGCTGCCGCCGAGCGCGGCCGCGGCCAGGCGGCCGGCGCGCAGTTTCTGAATCAGCTGGGGCGCACTCTGGGTGCCTTCGTCGACCGTCATGCCTTTGGCGCGCAGGAATTCACCGACCGAATAGCCGAGCTGGTAGCCGATCGCGCCACTGATGTTGGAGAAGGCCTTGCCATCCCAGTCGGCCCGTGTGCCCTTGCGGCGGATCAAGACGAAATGATCGGTATGCATGCGCTTGCCGACGTCGAGCTGGGCGCCGCCCGGATAGACGCCCAAGTCCATGCGCTCGGGCACGAAACTGGCGGCGAAGGCGCCATCCATTTCATTCGACTTGAGCTGGGCCAGGCAGCGTTTCCAGGGCACGCTGCTGTAGACGAAGGTGATGCCGATCTGGCTGGCCACCTGGTTGAGCAAGTCGAAGTTCAGGCCGGTGCCGGTGCCGGTGCGCCAAGGCGGCACATCGACCCGCTCCGAGCACACATTGACCGTATCCTTGGCCAAGACCGTACCCGCCACGAACAGGCAAAGCGCGCTCATACCAAGGCCGCGTCGACATGCACGCGCTGACAGGCAAGAAAGGCCGACCATACACTCCTTTTTATCCGGCTGCCGCGTCTTGATTCTACCGCATTGCCGGGCGTCTAAGTCGGTGGGCTATCGCCGCTGTTGCGAAAGGGTTCGCGTTCGCGCAGTTCGTCCAGATAGTTGTCGATTCCGCCACGCTCGCGGCGCAGGAATTGCTCGACCGCGTCGGCGAAGGCCGGGTGCGCCAGCGAATGGGCCGACCAGGTGCGGGTGGGGCGAAAACCGCGCGCCATCTTGTGCTCGCCCTGGGCCCCGCCTTCGAAGACGGCGATGCCTTGCTCGATGCAAAACTCGAGCGGCTGGTAATAGCTGGTCTCGAAATGCAGGCAGGGCACATGTTCGAGTTCGCCCCAGTAACGCCCGTATAGCGTGGCGCCATTGTGGATCACGAGCGAGGCGGCGATGGGCGCGCCGGCCCGTTCGGCGATGACGAGCAAGATATTGGCGGGCATGCTCGCGCCGATGCGCAGGAAAAAATCCAGGTTCAGGTAGGGCGAGGAAAAATGTGTGGCGTAAGTGTGGTCGTAGCAGCGCTTGAAAAATTTCCAGTCCGCCTCGCTCGCCTCGGTGCCGGGCACGCGCCGCAGCGTCACGCCCGCCTGCGCCACCTTGCGCCGCTCGGCACGGATGTTCTTGCGCTTTTTCATTTCCAGGCTGGCCAGGAAGTGTTCGAAGTCGCGGTAGCCCTCATTGAGCCAGTGGAACTGCACGCCACTGCGCAACATGAAGCCCGCTTGCTCCAAGGCTTGTGCTTCTTGCTGCGGTGGAAACAGGATGTGGGTCGAGGACACCTCCAGCTTGCCCTGCAGCGCGCACAGCGCCGCCAGCAGGGCTGCGCGCGCGTGTTCGTCGCGCGCCATCAGGCGCGCGCCGCTCACGGGCGTGAAGGGGATGGCCGAGAGCAGCTTGGGGTAGTAGTCGATGCCGTGGCGCTGGTAAGCTTCGGCCCAGGCCCAGTCGAACACGTATTCGCCGTAGGAATGCGATTTCAAGTACAGGGGCAGGGCGGCGGCCAGGGCATCGCCATCGTATAGCGCCAGATACTGCGGCTGCCAGCCGCTGGCGGCGTTGGCGCTGCCGGAGGCGTGCAAGGCGTGCAGGAAGGCGTAGGAGAGGAAGGGATTGGGCGCTCCCGCCTCTTGCAAGGCGAGCAAGCCATCCCATGCCGGCGCGCCGATGTCGGACAGGGAAGTGATGATATGCGTGCGATAATTCATGCTTGCCGGTTTCGGACTTTTCACTTTTCGTTTTAATTCGCACTCAGTTTATGACAGTTAAAGTCGCCATCGTTCAAATGAATAGCACCGTCGGCGACTTCGCCGGCAATTGCGCCAAGATTGTCGCGGCCGCGCAGCGCGCCAGCGCGGCCGGCGCCGACATCGTGCTGACCCCGGAATTGTCGCTGGTGGGCTATCCGCCCGAAGATCTGTTGCTGCGCCGTGCATTCTACGCAAAAACGCAAGAGACGATGGCGGCGCTGGCCGCCGAGCTGGCGCCGCTGCGCGATCTGCACGTGGTCGTCGGCCATCCTCTGCTGCGCGACGGGCGGCGCTACAACGCGGCGAGCGTGATCGTCAACGGCTTGGTCGTCGGCAGCTATTGCAAGCACGATTTGCCCAACACCACGGTGTTCGACGAGAAGCGTTATTTCTCGGAAGGGGACGAGGCGCTGGTGTTCGCGGTCAAGGGCCTGTCCTTCGGTGTCAATATTTGCGAAGACACCTGGTTCGCGCAGGCGCCGGCGCGTGCGCGCGCGGCCGGCGCCCAGGTTTTGCTGGTGCCCAACGGCTCGCCCTACCATATGAACAAGCAGCACTTGCGCTATGAAGTGATGCGCGAGAACGTCGTCGCGCAAGGCATGGCCTTGGTGTACGCCAATCTGGTGGGTGGGCAGGACGAACTGATTTTCGATGGTGACTCCTTCGTCATGGACCAGGATGGCAAGCTCGCCGCCCAGCTGGCCCACTTCGCCGAGGACTTCGCGATCGTCGAATTCGACGGCGCGCGCCCGATCGCGCAAGCGCTGCCGGCGCCGCTGTCGATTGAAGCCCAGGTGTACCAGGCGCTGGTGCTGGGCGTGCGCGATTACATAGTCAAGAATGGCTTTCCGGGCGTGCTGATCGGCATGTCGGGCGGTGTCGACTCGGCCTTGACCCTGGCCATCGCGGTCGACGCGCTGGGCGCGGACAAGGTGCGCGCCGTCATGATGCCCTCGCAATACACGGCCGATATTTCCTGGATCGATTCGCGCGAGATGGTTGCGTGCCTGGGCGTGCGCTATGACGAGATCCCTATCAAGACTTGCTTCGACGCCTTCCGCGCCACCCTGGCCGAGGAATTTGCCGGCTTGAAGGAAGACACCACCGAGGAAAACATCCAGGCCCGTATCCGCGGCACCTTGCTGATGGCTTTGTCGAACAAGCACGGCAGCATCGTCCTCACCACCGGTAACAAGAGCGAGATGGCGGTTGGTTACTGCACGCTGTATGGCGACATGGCGGGCGGCTTCGCCGTGATCAAGGATATCGCCAAGACCTTGGTGTACCGCTTGTGCGCTTATCGCAATAGCGTGGCCGACGTGATTCCCGAGCGCATACTCACGCGCGGTCCCTCGGCCGAGTTGCGCGAAAACCAGCTGGACCAGGATACGCTGCCGGCCTATGAAGTGCTCGACGCCATCATGCGCATGTACATGGAGGAAAATCACTCGATCGCCGAGATTATCGCGGCCGGCTATCCGGCCCCCGACGTGGCGCGCGTGACGCGCCTGATCAAGATCAACGAATACAAGCGCCGCCAATCGCCGGTGGGCATACGCGTCACGCACCGCGGCTTCGGGCGCGATTGGCGCTATCCGATCACCTCGCGCTTTTACGAATAAGGTCTTTAGCAAGAATCATTGAACCATCTATAAGGAGTTGTCATGAAACAGATTACCGCGGTGATCAAACCGTTCAAGCTCGATGAAGTGCGCGAGTCGCTGGCCGAAGTCAATGTGACGGGCTTGACGGTGACGGAAGTGAAGGGCTTCGGCCGCCAGAAAGGGCATACCGAGCTCTATCGCGGGGCCGAGTATGTGGTCGACTTCCTACCCAAGGTGAAGGTGGAAGTGGTGGTCGACGATGGCATGGTCGACCAGGCGGTGGACGCCATCATCAAGGCTTCGCGCACCGGCAAGATTGGCGACGGCAAAATTTTTGTGACCAATGTCGAGCAAGTGATACGCATCCGCACCGGCGAGACGGGGCCCGATGCCGTTTGATTGTTGAGTAGTCAAGTATCGCGGGCTGGGTGCTTCAGCGGCCCAGCCGCATATCGAATTTCCAGCTCAGCAAACGCAGCGTGGTGATGAAGGTGGCGCTCGACCAGAGCGCAAAATCGTGCGCCATGCCTGCTTTGTGCATGCCCAGGTAGATCCAGCTGCCCAAGAAGGCGCAGATCGCGTACGGCTTGCCGTCGCGAAATACCATCGGCACTTCATTGCAGACGATGTCGCGCAGCACCCCGCCAAAGATACCGGTGATCACGCCCATCATCGAGGCGATGAAGATCGGCATGTGCGCTTCGAGCGCGGAATTGACGCCGGCGATGGAAAACAAGCCCAGGCCGATGGCGTCGGCGATCACGATCAAGCGTTCCGACACGATTTGGCGCAAGGTGCGGATCAGGGGCGCGGCCATCAGGGCCAGCACGAAGATCAGGATCGCGTATTCCTGGTGCGTGACCCAGAAAAGGGGGCGCTTGTCGAGCAGGATGTCGCGCAAGGTGCCGCCGCCGAAAGCGGTGATGAAGGCGACGGTGAACACGCCGACCAGATCCATGCGCTTGCGGCGCGCTTCGATGAAGCCGGAAAACGCCCCGACCAGGATCGCCATGATTTCGATGAATTTGATCAGGGTCATGCATTGCCCGGTGTAAATGGCCGATGTTGCTAGGCTATCACGCCTGGGGACTGCCTGTGTGCGGTGATTACTTTCCGCGCAGTCTTGCCAACATGGCGGCGCGCAAGATTTCGTTTAATCTGCCTTGGTAGCCCTTGCCCTCGCTCTTGAGCCAGGCGAGCACGTCGGCGTCTACGCGCACCGTCAACTGCTGCTTGATCGGACGGTAAAATTTGCCGCGTGTTGCGCCGTGCCAATCGTGTTCGGTGGTGGCGGGAATATCGGAGAAATCAATATCGCTCTCCTTCATCGCAGCCAGGGTCGCTAGCTCGCGGCCCACCGATTCAGAAACCTTTTTCATAGATTCTCCTTTCCAATTTGGTGGCATGGCGTGCCGAGATAATTCGGATAAGTTCCTGGCCATCGGCGGCAATGTGGTCCCAGGTGTGGACGACCAAGAGAAGGACTCCAGCTCCAACCAGGCCGATGGTTTGCCACCTAAGTTCCCCATGCTCAATGCGTTCACGGGAAGACACATGAAGTGGGTCATCGAACACGAGCCGAGCTGTGTCAAAGCCAACGCCATGCTTGGTTTGATTCGAGCGATTTTTCGCCTCGTCCCACGAAAATAATTGTAACACCATATTTGTAGCTACATTGGCGGGTTGGAGATTGCGACGGAATGCGTCGTGGCGCCATGTGCAATTGAAAGGAATTCTGATTGTCGGGGCACGCCCGTGAGTGCGCTAGGAGGTGGTGCAAGGAGCTATGCCGCGTTCAATATGAGGAGCGCGGAAAAGGGACTGTTTGAAATGCCGGGATCCTGCTACACGCAAGCTGGCGCCCATGCGCAACCAGGCATGAACACCACGACAAAGTATGCGACAACAGACCAGGAGACGGCTGCGGCACCACGCAGCAGTTTGCCTTGCAGCGAGCGTGCACTATGGCTCGCGATCAGGCAAGCGGCGATCAAGGCGAGAATGAGCGCTAGCCCTTCAAGCAGCGGGAACATTGGAACATGCAGGCGATACTCCAAGAACATCAACGCGACCTTGGTGAGCGGGACGCACGTTGCGGCGGCGAGCAGCGCCGCGGTTTCAATCTTGCGGTCTTTGTTCTCGAAAATCATTTGTATTCAACTAAAACTGCAGGGCGGCTTTGAGCAGCACGATTAGCGCGCCATAGCCGCCGTCGGCCTTGTTGGCCACGCAAAAGGCGATCACTTCATTCTTTTGCACCAGCCAGCTGTGCACGATCGAGCGCAGCACCGGCTCGCCGCCGGCCGAACCCAAACCTTTGCCGTGGATGACGCGCACGCAGCGCACCCCGCGCCGCTCGGCCCGGCGTAAAAAGTCGCCCAGCTGGTCGCGCGCGGTGTCGCGGTCCATGCCGTGCATGTCCAGTTCGTCCTGCACCGGCCAGTGGCGCTTGCGCAATTTGCGCACCACGTCCGGCCCCACGCCATCGCGCGCGTAGGACAGCGATGGGTCTTCGTCGAGCAAGCCGTCAACGTCGAACAAGTCCGACAGCGATTCGCGCAACACTTGCGCGTCTTCCTCGGCCTGGGTGCGTGGGCGTTCCGCTTCGCGCACGGGTGCGGGGGCGGCGCGCTTGGGCGCGAACGGTTCAAGCTTGTCCGACTTGGGCATGACCTTGACCCCGCCCAAGCTATCGCGAAACAGATTCGCTTCTTGCCGCGCCAAGCGTTCGCGCTTCTCGCGCTCAGCCTTTTCGACAGCGCGCGCCTGCTCTTGTTCCTTGAGCGTGCTGCGCAAACCCTTGAGGTCGGCAAAGTCTTTCAGTGTCGCCATATCGCGCTTCAGTCTTCCAGGCTTTCCAGATAGCGCTGCGCATCGAGCGCCGCCATGCAGCCGGTGCCGGCGCTGGTGATGGCTTGACGATACACATGGTCTTGCACGTCGCCGGCGGCGAACACGCCCGGAATATTGGTGGCCGTGGCCATGCCTTCGAGGCCGGTGCGGGTCTTGATGTAGCCGTTGTGCATGTCGAGCTGGCCTTCGAAGATGCTCGTGTTGGGCTTGTGGCCGATCGCCACGAACAAGCCGTGCACGCTCAAAGGCGTGACGCTGCCATCGGCGACCGACTTGATACGCACACCCGTCACGCCGCTGGCGTCGCCCACCACTTCTTCAAGCGTATGGTTGTACTTGATGACGATCTTGCCCTCGGCCGCCTTGGCCTTGAGGCGGTCGATCAAAATCGCCTCGGCGCGGAACTTGTCGCGGCGGTGGATGATCGTGACTTTGGTCGCGATATTCGACAAATACAGCGCTTCTTCCACCGCCGTATTGCCACCGCCCACGACCGCCACTTCCTGGCCGCGGTAGAAAAAGCCGTCGCAGGTGGCGCAGGCGGACACGCCCTTGCCCATGAAGGCTTGCTCGGACGGCAAGCCCAGGTATTGCGCCGACGCGCCCGTCGAAATGATCAAGGTGTCGCAAGTGTATTCATTGCTGTCGCCGATCAAACGGATCGGCTTTTCATTCAACTTGGCCGTGTGGATATGGTCGAACACGATATCGGTCTTGAAGCGCTCGGCATGCTGCAAAAAACGCTGCATCAATTCCGGCCCTTGCACGCCCATCGGGTCGGCGGGCCAGTTTTCCACATCGGTGGTGGTCATCAATTGGCCGCCTTGTTCCACGCCCGTCACCAGCATCGGGTTCAGGTTGGCGCGCGCGGCGTAAATGGCGGCGCTGTAACCGGCCGGGCCGGAACCGAGGATGAGTACGCGTGCGTGTTTGGTAGTGGTCATGGGAGGCTTCGCTGGTTTGAGGGTGTTGTCGTCGATGCAGGGGAATTGGGGGCAGTTTGCGGCAAATCAAGCAAAAATGCGCTCGTGCAAACGCGTACCGGGATTATAGACTAAGCCGCGCGCGAGATGAATCGTAGGCCCGCTCGCCGTAATGGCTTAGAATGCTTGGGATTTAAAAATATTGCATTCAGGTATAGACGGCGCAACGGCCACCCGTATCATCATCAGCATCCGTGTATGACTAAGACTAGCCAATCAACTTCATCGAGTTACACCCGCAAACCCGTCGAGCGGCAACCCTTGCCCAACCGCGTCGTGCGCCTGCTGACCGAGGCGCGCTGGATCGCGCTGGCGGTGCTGTTCGTGTTTTTCGTCATGATTCTCGGCAGTTACAACCGGGGCGACCCCGGTTACACCCATTCGGTGGCCATTTCGCGCATCGAAAACATGGGTGGCAGCATAGGCGCCTACCTGGCCGACGCGCTGCTGGCGCTGTTTGGCTTTTCCGCCTGGTGGTGGAGCGTATGCCTGCTCGGCCTGGTCTGGAAGGGCTACCGCAGCATGACGCAAAAGTATTTGCTTGAAAAAGAGGCGGAAAAAGAGCACCAGTTCGAGGCCTGGATACGCTGGAGCGGTTTCATATGCCTTCTCATTGGCAGCATGGGCATTGAAAACCTGCGCATGTATTCAATGCATGTGCAGTTGCCGGACGCGGCCGGTGGCTGGGCCGGGCGCCTGATCGGCCACTGGATGCACCTCAAGTTCGGCTTCACGGGCGCGACCATGATCTTGCTGTCCCTGTTCGCGCTGGGCTTTTCCCTGTTTTTCCATATTTCGTGGATGAACGTGGCCGAGCGCATCGGCGGCGCCATCGAGGTGACCATCGAATGGTTCCGCCTGCGCTACCAAGACCGCGAAGACCGCAAGCAAGGCGAGGCCGCCTCCGTCAAGCGCGAGGAAGTGGTGGTGCACGAGCGCGCCAAGCACGTGGAAAAGCACGTGGCCGCGCCCGCCATCAAGATCGAGCCGCAAGTGGTGGCCGTCGTCAAATCCGAGCGCGTGGAAAAGGAAAGGCAAGCGACCCTGTTCCAGGACTTGCCGGGCGACTCGAGCTTGCCGCCATTATCCCTGCTCGACGAAGCGGCCGAAGTGCTCGAAACGGTGTCGGTGGAAACACTGGAATTCACCAGCCGCCTGATCGAAAAGAAATTGTCGGACTTTGGCGTGGAAGCGAAAGTGGTGGCGGCCTATCCGGGGCCCGTGGTCACACGTTACGAAATCGAGCCGGCCACGGGAGTCAAGGGTAGCCAGATCGTCGGCCTGGCGCGCGACTTGGCCCGTTCGCTCTCCTTGACCTCGATCCGGGTGGTCGAAACCATCCCGGGCAAGAATTACATGGCCTTGGAGTTGCCCAATCAAAAGCGCCAAATCGTGCGTCTGACCGAGATCCTGGGCTCGAAGGTTTACAACGATAGCGCCTCAAGCTTGACCATCGCGCTGGGCAAGGATATCGCCGGCAAGCCCGTCACGGCCGACCTGGCCAAGATGCCGCATTTGCTGGTGGCCGGCACCACCGGCTCGGGCAAATCGGTGGGTATCAACGCCACCATTTTGTCGCTGCTGTACAAGGCGGACCCGAACGACGTGCGCTTGATCCTGATCGACCCGAAAATGCTGGAAATGTCAGTCTACGAAGGCATTCCGCACTTGCTCGCGCCGGTGGTGACTGACATGCGCCAAGCCGGCCATGCCCTGAACTGGGCGGTCAACGAGATGGAGCGCCGCTACAAGCTCATGAGCAAGCTGGGCGTGCGCAATCTGCACGGCTACAACACCAAGATCGCGGAAGCGGCCAAGCGCGAGGAACACATTCCGAACCCTTTCAGCTTGACGCCGGACTCGCCCGAGCCGCTGGAAAAGCTGCCCACCATCGTCATCATCATCGACGAATTGGCCGACTTGATGATGGTCGTTGGCAAGAAGGTCGAGGAATTGATTGCCCGTATCGCGCAAAAGGCGCGCGCGGCCGGCTTGCACTTGATTCTGGCGACCCAGCGCCCCTCGGTGGACGTCATTACCGGCTTGATCAAGGCGAACATTCCAACCCGTATCGCCTTCCAGGTGTCCTCGAAGATCGACTCGCGCACCATTCTCGACCAGATGGGCGCGGAAGCCTTGCTGGGCATGGGCGACATGCTCTATATGCCGCCGGGAACGGGCTTGCCCGTGCGCGTGCACGGCGCCTTTGTGTCCGATGAGGAAGTGCACCGGGTGGTCAAACACTTGAAGTCTCAGGGCGAGCCGAACTATATTGAAGGCATCCTCGAAGGCGGCACCCTGGACGAGGCCGCTGCCGGCGGGGCCGATGGCGCGCCGGCGGGCGAGGGCGGCGGCGAGTCCGACGCCATGTATGACCAGGCCGTGGCGGTGGTGCTCAAGAATCGGCGCGCTTCGATTTCGCTGGTGCAGCGCCATTTGCGCATCGGCTACAACCGGGCCGCGCGCTTGCTGGAACAAATGGAAACGAGCGGCGTCGTCTCGCCGATGCAATCGAACGGCAACCGCGATATCCTGGTGCCCGCGTCGAGCGCTGAATAGAGGAATTGAATGAAATCGAGATTGTTAGGTAGCATGTGCGCGCTGGCCGCGGCGGGATGGCTCGCTTGCGCGGGCGCGGCCCAAGCCGGTGCGCTGGACCAGTTCAAGTCTTTCGTTGCCACTACAAAAGCTGCGCGTGGCGAATTCACCCAGCGCCAAGTCAAAAAAGACCAGGCGCTCGCAAAGCCGGCGCAGGTATCGAGCGGCAGCTTCGTGTTCGCGCGGCCGGGTAAGTTCATCTGGAGCTATGCCAAGCCCTACGAGCAAGTGCTGCAAGCCGATGGCGAGCAGTTGTTCATCTACGACAAGGACTTGAACCAGGTCACGGTGCGCAAATTGGGTGACGCGCTGGGCTCCTCGCCGGCCGCCATCCTGTTCGGCAGCAATGACTTGGAAAAGAATTTCACGCTTAAGGAAGCGGGCGCGAAGGATGGCCTCGAGTGGCTGCAGGCAACGCCCAAGAGCCGCGACACCACGTTTGAACTCATCAGCATTGGATTGCGCAATGGCGCGCCCGAGGCGATGGAATTGCACGACGCCTTTGGCCACACCTCGCTGCTGTCGTTCACCAAATTCGAGAAGAACCCCAGCCTGGGCGCGCAGCATTTCAAGTTTGTGATGCCCAAGGGGGCGGACGTGTTCAATAATTGAGGCGTGCGCGACGTGGCGCAAGCTGGCGCGGCGAACTTGCCCGGCGCATCCGGTCTAACTGAACAGGTGCGGCTGGCATCGGCTACACTGTGCAGCCTGCTTTCATTAAATTCTATCCGCGCCATCGCTTACCCTGCGCCCGACACGGCGGAGTCTTTCCATGAATGATATGTTCAAGACGGAACCCGTCGCCCCCCTGGCTGAAGCCTTGCGTCCCGCCACCATCGAGGAAGTGATCGGGCAAAGCCACTTGCTCGCGCCGGGCAAGCCCTTGAACCTGGTGTTCCGCTCGGGCCGCCCCCATTCCATGATCCTGTGGGGCCCGCCCGGCGTGGGCAAGACCACGCTGGCGCGCTTGACGGCGCACGCTTTCGATTGCGAGTTCATCGCCTTGTCGGCGGTGCTGTCTGGCGTCAAGGATATCCGCGCGGCCATCGAGCAAGCCGAGCATTTTCTCAGTGCCGGCAAGCACACCATCTTGTTCATCGACGAAATCCACCGCTTCAACAAGTCGCAGCAAGATGCCTTGCTGCCCTTCGTCGAGTCCGGCTTGGTGACCTTGATCGGCGCGACGACGGAAAACCCTTCCTTCGAAGTCAATTCGGCCTTGCTCTCGCGCGCCCAGGTCTACGTGCTCAAGGCCTTGAGCGATGCTGAACTACTGCAATTGCTGGCGCGCGCGCGCGAACGCGTGCTGCACGATTTGCAATTTGACGAAGTGGCCATCGCCACCTTGATCGGCTATGCCGACGGCGACGCGCGTCGCTTTCTTAACTTGCTCGAACAAACCAAGACCTCGGCCGAGGCCTCGGGCATCACCCAGATCACCGGTGAATTCGTCGACAACGCGCTCACCCTCAACGCGCGCCGCTTCGACAAGGGCGGCGACAATTTCTACGACCAAATTTCGGCCCTGCACAAATCGGTGCGCGGCTCGCATCCGGACGCGGCCCTGTACTGGCTGTGCCGCATGCTCGACGGCGGCGCCGATCCGCAATACTTACTGCGGCGCATAGTGCGGATGGCGTGGGAAGACATCGGCATCGCCGACCCGCGCGCCATCCAGATCGCCAACGACGCGGCCGCCACTTACGAGCGCCTCGGTTCCCCGGAAGGCGAATTGGCGTTGGGCCAGGCCGTGATCTACCTGGCCATCGCCGCCAAGAGCAACGCCGGCTATAGCGCCTACAACCGCGCCGTCGCTTTCGTGAAAAAAGACAAATCGCGCGAAGTGCCGGTCCACCTGCGCAACGCGCCGACCAAGCTGATGAAGGAACTGGGTTACGGTCACGAATACCGCTACGCGCACGACGAGCCCAACGCCTACGCGGCGGGCGAGACGTACTTGCCCGAAGGCATGGCCGAACCGCACTGGTACGAACCGGTGCCGCGCGGCATCGAAAGCAAGATCGCCGAAAAGCTGGCCTGGCTGCGCAGCCTGGACGAGCAAGCGCGCGGCGGCTAGGGACTCTCGCGTTTCGTTCCGCCATTTGCGCAGCCTGTTCCGCCTTTTCTGCATTTTGTCGCAAGCCGATGGCCGTCCCTGGGACGAGTGGGTAAAGTAACACCATACCAACTCGGTTCACCCAGGAGCACATCATGAAAATCCGCAAAAACATCGAAGGCCTTTTCCTCGTCGCCGTTGCTTTTGTGACCTTGACGGCCTACGCCTCGGCGGGCGTGCCCACCTTCCACCACGCGAGCAAGAACGCGCAGCTGCGCGCCGCCGTGGCTGAAGCGAATATGTCGATCGTGACGGTGACGCACAAGCGCCTGACGGCCGCTGAAAAAGCCCAAATGAATTAAAGGTTTTTGGTCGAGGGCACGCCCAGAGCGCGCCCGCGGCCCATCTTTCCGGTGGTGGCGGCAGCAAATGTCGCGGAAAAAGTCGCGTCGCTTGGTACAATTGCCCCTTTAGACACAGCGGCAATCCCCATGATAGACATTCAACTTCTCCGTAAAGACATTGCCTCCGTCGCCACCCGCCTGGCAACGCGCAAGTTCGCGCTCGATGTGGCGGCGTTCAACGCCCTCGAAGCCGAGCGCAAGGCCATCCAGACGCGCACCGAAGAATTACAAGGTAAGCGCAATTCCCTGTCCAAACAAATCGGCATGCTCAAGGGCAAGGGCGAAGACACGACGGTCCAGATGGCCGAAGTGGCCGGCCTGGGCGACGAGCTCAAGGCCGACGAGCACGCGCTCGCCGCCGTGCAAGCGAAACTGGCCGACTTCATGCAATCGGTGCCAAACTTGCCGCACGCTTCGGTGCCCGTCGGCAACGACGAAACCGGTAACGTGGAAGTACGCAAGATCGGCACGCCGCGCCAATTCTCCTTCGAAATCAAAGATCACGTGGATGTCGGCGCGGCCCTGGGCTTGGACTTCGACACCGCCACCAAGCTGACCGGTTCGCGCTTTTCGGTGATGAAAGGTGGCATCGCCCGCCTGCACCGCGCGCTGGCCCAGTTCATGCTCGACACCCATACCGGCGCGCACGGCTACACCGAGTGCTATACGCCCTATATGGTCAACGCCGATTCCCTGCGCGGCACGGGCCAATTGCCCAAGTTCGAGGCGGACCTGTTCTCCGTCAAGAAGGGCGGCGCGGAAGGCGAGGGCGAAACCTTTTACCTGATCCCCACCTCGGAAGTGTCGCTCACCAATATCGTGCGCGACGAGATCGTGGCTATCGACCAATTGCCGATCAAGATGACGGCGCACACGCCGTGCTTCCGCTCGGAAGCGGGCAGCTACGGGCGCGACACGCGCGGCATGATCCGCCAGCATCAGTTCGACAAAGTGGAAATGGTGCAAGTGGTGCATCCGGATGCCTCTTACGACGCGCTCGAAGACATGGTTGGTCATGCGGAAACCATCCTCAAGCAACTTGGCTTGCCGTATCGCGTGATGGCGCTGTGTACAGGCGACATGGGTTTCGGCGCTTGCAAGACTTACGACTTGGAAGTGTGGCTGCCCGCGCAAAACACTTACCGCGAGATTTCCTCGTTATCGAATTGCGAAGCCTTCCAGGCGCGCCGCATGCAAGCGCGTTTCCGCAATGCCCAGGGCAAGCCGGAGCTGCTGCATACGCTCAACGGCTCGGGCTTGGCCGTGGGGCGCACCTTGGTGGCGGTGCTGGAAAACTACCAGCAGGCCGACGGCAGCGTCGACATTCCGGCGGTGTTGCGCCCCTATATGGGCGGCTTGGAAAAGCTGGCGCCGGCGGCCTGAGAAAAATTTTTTGGAAGGCCCTTCCGTTTTTTCTCGGCTCTGCTATAATTCTGCCTCTTGCAGCGGTAAGCAAGAAAACGACCGATTCAGGAGAGGTGGCAGAGTGGTCGAATGTACCTGACTCGAAATCAGGCGTAGGGTTTCCCCCTACCGTGGGTTCGAATCCCACCCTCTCCGCCAGTAGTAGGAAAAAAGCTCCCCGTGGGAGCTTTTTTTTCGCCTGTTCTCATTGGAGAAATCCTAAAATCGGCGTCCGCCGGCGTCCGCCCCGCTCCGACACGCATTGGGGGGGATTGGGGGGAGGATTCCCATCTGGGCGAAGCACGCCGCAAGTGCGATGGCGGGCGTGGTCTTCCCCATCCCACCGTTCTGGTTCAGTAAGCCGATGATCATGCTGGTTCCCTTGTTTTCGAATCGAAGGCAATACCTTTTGCCGACAATACGATGATGGGAGGAACCGTCTTTGCGCTTCCAGAGTAGAAATATAGGCAACATGCGGCGCCATCACGACAGTCCAAGGCGAATGCGCTAAACTGGTCATGACTAAACACATGGGAGGCCAGCATGCCTACTCAAAAGCAGATTGGCGAGCCCGCAGACCTGGCCGCCCAGTCCGAATCGCCACCAGACCCGATGGAGGCCAAGCGCCGCCGGCTGGCTGCCGCATTGAAAGCCGCCGAGGGGCTGTGGAAAGACCGCACCGACATTCCGAAGGATGGCGTCGAATACCAGGAGCAACTGAGGTCTGAATGGCATTAGTCCTGTTCGACACCAACATCTTCATCGATATGCTCAACGGCGTTCACCAGGCGGCCATTGAGTTACGCAAAGTCGAAAGTCGGGGTCAAACCCGGCAAGTGGACAAGATTGACTCGCGCAAAGTCGGGGTCAAACCCGGCAAGTGGACAAGATTGACTCGGGCCTAAAGATTGTCCAGTTGCCGGGTTTGACCCCGACTTTGCGACTTTGCGTTGGTTTGACCCCGACTTTCGACTGTTGCCGGGTTTGACCCCGGCCTGAGTTAAAGGTTGTCCAGTCGCCGGGTTTGACCGCGACTTTGGTCGCGACTTTGCCGTTTGACCGGGTTTGACCCCGACTTTGCCGTTTGACCCCGACTTTGCCGGCCTTGCGTGACCCCGACTTTGTTGCGACTTTGGGTTTGACTCCGGCCTTTGCGCTGGCCAGTCATTGCAAACAAGTGGGGCCGGGGCGCGTAATGCGCTGTATACTGCGAGATATATCGAACATTCGTCCGGAGTCCTGTGTTTCGTCCAATCGCCTCAGTGCTTCTGTTTTTGTGCGGCTTCGCCCACGCGGACGAAGTGCAAGTGGCGGTCGCGGCCAATTTCACGGCGCCGATGAAGCAAATCGCGGCCCAATTCGAGCGCGACACCGGCCACAAGGTGCAGGCGAGTTACGGCGCCACCGGCAAGTTCTACGCGCAGATCAAGAACGGCGCCCCCTTCGAGCTGCTCTTGGCGGCCGACGAGGACACGCCCGCCAAGCTGGAAACCGAAGGCGCCGCCATCCCCGGCACCCGCTTCACCTACGCGATCGGCGCTCTGGTGCTGTGGAGCGCCCAGCCCGGCTTGGTGGACCCGCATGGCGATGTTCTGCGAAAAGCCAGCTTCGAGCACATCGCGATCGCCAACCCCAAGCTCGCCCCCTACGGCGCGGCGGCGCTTGAGGTACTGCGAAAACTCAAACTGTTCGACGCGCTCGCACCCAAGCTGGTGCAGGGCGAAAACATCGCGCAAACGCACCAGTTTGTCGCCTCCGGCGCCGCCCAACTCGGTTTCGTCGCCAAATCCCAAATCTATGAAAGCGGCAAGCTCAAATCCGGCTCTGCATGGATCGTCCCCGGCAATGTGTACCAGCCCATCCGGCAGGACGCGCAGATCCTGGAAAAGGGCAGGGGCAAGCCGGCCGCCGCGGCCTTTCTCCAATACCTGAAAGGCGGGAAGGCGAAAGCCGTGGTGCGCTCTTTCGGCTACGAGCCCTAAGCCAGATGCCGACCACCGACGACTGGAGCGCACTTTGGCTCACCCTGAAGCTGGCTAGCACCGTCACGGTCTTGTTGCTATTGCTCGGCACGCCGCTGGCATGGTGGCTGGCCCAAACCCGTTCGCGCTTCAAAGGCGTGGTCGGCGCCATCGTCGCGCTACCCTTGGTATTGCCGCCGTCGGTACTCGGTTTCTATCTGCTGGTCGCAATGGGCCCCAACGGTCCGCTCGGCCATCTGAGCCAAGCGCTGGGGATTGGCTTGCTGGCGTTCACCTTTCCCGGCCTGGTGATTGGCTCGCTGCTGTACTCGATGCCCTTCGTGGTGCAACCGCTGCAAAACGCCTTTGAAGCGATCGGCCCGCGCCCGCTCGAAGTGGCAGCATGCCTGCGCGCCAGTCCCCTCGACACCTTTTTCTCGGTCGTGCTGCCGCTGGCCAAACCCGGCTTCATCACGGCCGCCACGCTCGGCTTCGCGCACACGATCGGCGAATTCGGCGTCGTCTTGATGATCGGCGGGAATATCCCGGACAAGACGCGCGTGGTGTCGGTGCAAATCTATGGCCACGTGGAAGCGATGGAATATGCGCAAGCCCATTGGCTCTCCGGCGCCATGCTGCTGGCCAGCTTCCTCGCTTTGGCACTGCTCTACACCTTCAACCCGACGCGCAAAGCGCAATGAACCCCGCACGATGAGCATGCCGCCCACCTTGCCCACCATCGACGTGCATCTGGACGTGCAGCGCGCCGGTTTCGCCTTGCACACGCGGCTCTGTTTGCCTGGACGCGGCGTGACTGCCCTGTTCGGCCCTTCCGGTTCCGGCAAGACGACGCTGCTGCGCGCCATCGCCGGCTTGGAGCGCCAGGCGCGCGGCAGCGTGTGCGTCAACGGCCACACCTGGCAAGACGATGCCGGCGGCCTCTTCGTGCCCACGCACCGCCGTGCGCTCGGCTACGTGTTTCAGGAGGCCAGCCTGTTTCCCCACCTGTCGGTGCGCGGCAACCTCGATTTCGCGCGCAAACGCGCTCCTGCCGGCGCTGGCGCCGGCGCGCAGGCAATGGAGCAAGCGTTGTCGCTGCTGGGCATCGGCCACCTGCTCGAACGGCGCAGCACCACGCTGTCCGGCGGCGAGCGCCAGCGTGTCGCCATCGCCCGCGCGCTGCTGAGCGAGCCGCGCCTGCTGCTGCTCGACGAGCCCTTGGCCTCGCTCGACGGCAAACGCAAGGACGAAGTGCTGCCCTACCTCGAGCGCATCCAGGAAGAACTCGCCATACCGATGCTCTACGTCAGCCATTCGATGGAGGAGGTGGCGCGCCTGGCCGACCATATCGTGCTGCTTGGCGCCGGCCAGGTGCAGGCGAGCGGGCCTGCTGCCCAGGTCCTGGCGCGTCTGGACTTGTCGATGGCCTTGGCCGACGACGCCGGCGCTCTGGTCGACGGCGTCGTCGAAGGCGTCGACGCCCACTATGGCTTGCTGCGCCTGCGCGCCGCTGGCGGGACGCTCCACATCGCGCACGCTGCGCTACCCATCGGCACCACGATGCGCCTGCGCATACTGGCGCGCGACGTCAGCCTGGCCTTGAGCGCGCAGACGGACAGCTCGATTCTGAATCACTTGCAAGCGACCGTGACGGCAGAATGCCCGGCCAGGGAAGATTCGCACCTCATCGTCAGCGTCGATGCCGGCGGCACGCCTTTGCTCGCGCGCATCACTCGACGCTCGCGCGATCAGCTTGGCTTGGCGCCGGGCAAAGCAGTGTGGGTGCAGGTCAAGGCTGTCGCCCTGATGTCGGCGCACCGCACAGCGCGCCAGCGCGCCGACGCGTGACAGCGCGCCGACGCGTGACAGCGCGCCGACGCGTGACAGCGCCAGCGGACATGGCGGCGCGCATTTTCAACACCGGGCTAGGCCCGCACAAGGCATTCCGATGACAAGGATTTCACTCAAGCTGCGCGTGTTGCGCGGTGACGAGATCGCGATGGGTCCGGGCAAGGCCGACTTGCTCGACGCCATTTCGCAGACCGGTTCGATCAGCGCTGCCGCGCGCACCATGACGATGTCTTACCGGCGCGCGTGGCTGCTGGTCGACGCGATGAACCGCAATTTTCGCGAACCCTTGGTGCGCAGCGCCGCCGGCGGCCACCAAGGCGGAGGCGCCGCGTTGACGCCGGCCGGTGTGGCCGTGCTGGCGCAGTTTCGCGCGATGGAAGCGGCGGCCCTGGCCGCGGCGCACAGCCATATCGACGCGCTTGGCATGCACATGCGCGCCGACGAGGAACAATAAGCGCGGCACGGGTGCGCCGCGCAAGCGACAAGGAGCAAGCCTGAGCAGCTATCGGCCTTCAACGGGCCTGCGAGAAAGGCGACGAGGAATGGGGAGCCGGCGCAAAGCCCGCTCCCCGTCTGGTTCAATGCTGCGCGCTAGCCGGCGGCGCATCCTTGAGGTATTTGTCGAACCAGCGCACCATCTCGTAGATGAGTTGCTCGTTCGATTCCATGGCCGAATACCAGTGAGGTTCGTGCGGCAACACCACCAGGCGCGCCGTGCCGCCATTGCCGCGGATCGCTTCGTAGAGCTTGCTCGCCTGCAGCGGCGTGGTGCCTGGATTGGCGTCGTCCCCGCCATGCACGATCAACAGCGGCGTCTTCATCTTGTTGGCGAAGAAGAAGGGCGACACTTTCTGGTACACGTCCGGCGCTTCCCACACCGAGCGCCGCTCGCTCTGGAAGCCAAACGGCGTGAGCGTCTTGTTGTACGAACCGCTGGTGGCGGCGCCCGCCTTGAACAAGTCCGAATGCACCAGCAGATTGGCCGTCATCAAGGCGCCATGGCTATGCCCGGTCACGCCGATGCGCTGCGGATCGGCCACGCCCAGACGCACCGCCTCGTCCACCGCCGCCTTGGCGTCGGCCACCAATTGCTCGGTGTAGGTGTCGTAGGCCTTGGCCGGATCGCCAATGATGGGGAAGGCGGCGTCGTCGATGATGGCGTAGCCTGCCAGCAGCAGCATGCGGTATTCCGCCAGGCGCGTGAAGGTCGCTTGCGAACCCGTCACTTGGCCGGCTTCGGCCGCGTTCGCGTAGTCGAGCGGATAGGCGTACAAGATGGTCGGCACGCGTTGGCCTTCCTGATAGCCGGGCGGCGTGTACAGCGTGAATGACAAGTCCAGGCCATCGTTGCGCTTGTACTTGACCAGGCGCTTCTTGATCGCGCGCACTGCCGGCGTGGGGTCGGGGATGTGGGTGACGGCCGCGCGCGTGGAGGCGTAGGCCGCTTCGCCGGCGGCAGCGCTCTGGGCCGCGCCGATGGTGCGCAGGAAAGCGTTCGGCGGTTCGACCGTGGTCTGGCGCCAGCTCAGGAAATGCTGCTTGTCGACGTAGGACAGCACGCGCTCGTAGGCGTCGCGCTCGCTGCGGAACAGGCGTTCCGATTTGCGCGTGCGCAAGTCCAGACGGTCGAGGAAGGGGCGGTCGCCTTCCGGCGAGGCGCCGTCGCCGGACAGGAAGATGGCGTCGCCGTCGAGCTGGACCAGCCAGGCGCCGTTCGGCAAGACGCGATGCATCACGGTGCCGGGATCGCCATACTTTTCATCAGCGGAACGATCCCACAATAAATTGGGCTTTTGTTCCGGTTGATCAACATTAATGATGAAGGTGCGCTGCCAGTGGCGGTTTTGATCGTATTCGTCGAGCAAGGTGATGTCGGCACGTTCGCTCCAGTCCAGGCCGGCGTAGCGCTGTTCGGTGCGCGCGAATTCCTGCGCCGGTGCTTTGAACGGCGCTTTTTGCAGCATCAGCTTGTCGCGCGCGGGTACTTTCACATCCCAGTCGCCGCCGTCGAGCGCTTCGGCCCAGGTCAGGGTGGCCGGCGCGGTGACGCGCCACGAGAAATCGCGCGGGCCCAGCGGCACGCCGTGGATCGGCACCCGGTCCGCCAGCGGCAAGTCGGCGATCGTATGCACGGCGATCTTGGCGCGCTCCGAGGTATCCCACACCGCCACCGTGCGCGGGAAGCGCTCGTAGGTCGTCACGTAGGAGTAAGGCTTGTGCACGTTCGAGACCAGCACATGCTTGCCGTCGGGCGCGGCGTCCACGGTCACGTAGTTGCCCGGCTTGCCCAAGCGGGTGACGGCGCCGTTGCTGGCGTTGACCAAGGCCAATTGCGACACGGCATAGTAGTCGAACAAGTCTTCGTCATGCCGGTTGCTCAAGGTGTCGCGGTTTTCGTAGGTGCTGCTTTTTCCGCTCTGGCCGCTCGTTTCCTGGATGCTGGGGCCGACCGGCACCAGCGGTTCAGGCGGCGGCGCGCCCAGATGGTCGGGCACGAGCTTGACGAGCAAGGTCTTTTGGTCGGGCATCCATTGCAGCTCGCCATTGAACATTGGATTCAAATGCAGGCCCGGCATCTTGCGCAGCTTGCCGCTGGCCGCTTCGCCCACCCACAGTTCGACCGCGTCGGCGGTGACGCTGGCAAAGGCGAACAGTTTGCCGTCGGCCGACCATTGCGGCGCGTCCGGGCAGGCGCCGGCTGGCAGCGTCACCGGGATGCGCTTGCCATCGGGCACATGCACCAGTTCCAGGCCGCGCACGCAGGGGGTGATGCCGTAGCCGCCGGGCGTGTCGTGCTTGCTGTGGTTCTTCGGCTCGATGCGGGCGCCAGCCAGGCGCAGGAAGGGCGTGGCCACGCGCGCGATCGACGGATAGTCTTGCATCGACACCAGCAGCATCATGTCTTTTGTCGGACTCATGCGCGCACGCGGCGGCGAGGGCGCATGCAGCACGTCGAGGATGGCTTTGGGTGGCTGGTCGTAGCCGGATGGCGGCGCTGTCGGCGCGGACGGTGCCGGCGCGGCGGCCATCGCGGCCGAGGCGGCGAATGCGCCAAACAGGGCGCAGCTCAATACTAGGTGGCGTCGCAAGATCGTTCTCCAATCGTTGGTCGGTGAAAGGGAGCGCATCCTCTTTTCTTTGGGATGCGCGAACGAGCATCATGCACGCGATCATTGGTGATTGTCAATGTTGCATCAATGATAGTTATTTGCCACGACGACCGACAATCCGTGGTCGCTGCTTTTGCCGGGTGCGACGCGCGCCATTTGGCGTATGATGGGGCGACGCCCAGCGTCCCGCCGAGACGCCGGGCAGCTCACAGCGGGGGCTTCATGCGCTTTCTTGCAATCTCGATTTTACTGCTGTTGCCACACTGGACGCTGGCGGCTTCGGTCTGTCCGCCGCTCACCCGCGTGGGCTTGAGCGAGCAGGGCTATTCGGCGTTTCAGGAAGGTGGCGTGCTCAAGGGCGTGGCGGTCGATATCATGAACGACATGGCGCGCCGCAGCGGCTGCAAGATCGAGCTGATCTGGATGCCACGCAGCCGCGTGCAGGCCGAATGGATGGCCGGCACCATCGACTTGGCGCCGGGCTCCCTGCCTAGCGCCGAGCGCGCGGCCAAGGGGGTGTTCTTGCCCTATGCCTACACGCAAATGGAGTTGTTGCTGCCCAAGCGGGTCGGCGGCAACTTTACCAGCCTGGCCGATTTCGCCCAGCACGGGACGGCGCGTTTGAATCTGATCCGCGGCGTACCCTACAGTCCCCAGGCGCAGGCGCGCCTGGACGAGTTGACGCGCGATGGCAGGGTGCAGGGCGTGACCGACTATTCGACCGTGTTCGCGAAGATCGCGGTCGGGCGCGCGGACGGCACCTTGGTCACGCCCATCATTTACATGAAGTTCTTGCGCGATGCGCATCTGGAGGACCAGTTCATCGCCTTCCCCGTGGCGGAACTGCCGCCCCAAATGGTGGGGGTGTATGCCTCGCGCAAGACGCTCAACGAGCAATGGCTGCGCTCCATCGCGCAAGCCTTGCGCGCCATCGTGGCCGACCAGACCGTGTCGAGCATATACAGCCACTACGTCGATCCGGCGACAACGGCGCGCCTGGCGCCGCTTGATGCCACGCCCATCCTCAAGGCCTTCGACGCGGCCTATCCGGCGACATCGAACGCGCCATGACACGGCCTCGTCCGTGCCCGAAAGCCTGAATTTTATTGGAGCGATATGCGCTTTATCTTCGCACTGTGCTTGCTTGTTTGCGCTACGCGGGCGCTGTCGGCGCAAGCGGGCGCGTCGCCGCCATTGCCCGCTTGCGGCGACGATACATCCGTCTTTGTGCCGTCTGACGACGTGCTTCCGGAACACCGTCAATTCACCGTGCCCGTCATAGCCTATCCGTTTGACACGAGGCTGGGCGAAACATGGGGTGTGTCGGTGCAGGTGAAGGTCGATGCCACCGGACATGTCCAGTGCATTGGCGCGCTCAAAGTCGGATGGGGCGAAGACATGGTGCTCAACCCGCAGCGCCAGGCCATGCTCGATGGTGTGCGTGACTGGCATTACGCGCCGTTCAAGGTGAATGGCCGGGCCGTTCCCGCCTTCGTCACGGAGGTGATTGCGGAAGAGGAGTCCAATGCGCGCCATCAGCCTATGCCGCATGCAGCGTCGAACAATATACTCATTTCCCTGGAGCGCTCATCATGTTTGGGGACGTGCCCGAACTATCGGGTCGAGGTCTATGGCGATGGGCGGCTAGTGTATGTCGGAACGGACCATGTGGCCGTGCGCGGCCGACACAGCTACCGCGTGGCGCCAGGCGCCGTGGATCAACTGCTCGGCACGATGCGTGAGGGCGACATCTGGTCGATGCGTCCATCCTATGCCGGTTCCATCACCGACGTGCCGGTCTATCGATTGACGATGAATCTGGGCGGCACCGTCCACCGTGTGATCGATTACGCGGGCCCGATGGTGGGCATGCCGGCCGCCGTCCGGCGTGTGGAAAGCGCGGTCGACCTCGCCGCCAACACGCAACTGTGGCTGCACCTTTCCGGCGCGACGATCCGGCAGCTCAAAGCCGAGCATTTCCGTTTTCGATCGCCGGCCGGGTACGCCATCATCGAGCATGCCATTGTCGACGGCTCACTCCGCGACGAGAACGCCATCCTTGAATTGCTTAATCTGCTGATGCCAATCGATGGGCGGCACCATGCATCAGCTAGCTATCGCGCACCGGCCTTTTCGCTGTTGAAACTGGCATTGCAAAACAACGTCGAGGTCCTGCTCGATCCCTTGATCGCGCGCGGCGCCTTGATCACGCGCGCCGGCGTGGGCCAAGGCAAGCTCGACGCAGCGTTTGGCGCCGCCATGGACGGTGCGAGTTTGACGCAACTCGAACATCTGTGGACGCTCGCATCGCCACCCCGGCAAGCGTGCCCGAGCTTCGTCAGCAGCGCGAAAGACCTACCGGCGCAACGCAAGCGTGTGCCTTTGACGCTCTGGCCCATGCAAAAGACGTGGCCGGCGATGCAAGCGCAGTACGCGGCGATGTTGACGTGGTTGATAGATCACGGTTGCGATATTAAGGCTAGCACCGCCGATGGCGACACGCTGCTACATCGGGCGGCGAGCTTTGGTCATAGCGATCTTGTGCGCTACCTGCTCGCGCATGGCTTGAATCCGTCCCAACGCGGCGCGGGTGGGGGACTGCCCATTGGAGATGCCGGCAATGAGGTAGTGGCTTTGATGCTTCTCGAAGCGGGTTCCGACTTGGCGCCCGCAGAGTTGGCGCAAGTGCGCGCGCATGCGATCGATTTGGCGTGGCCGCGCGTCGCCGAGTGGCTTGATGCGCACCCGCGCTAAGGTCGATATGGCGGCGATGGCCTTGCAAGACCATCACCTCCGCTCGGAATCGAAGCACCTACCGCGGCCGTTCTCCGCTTGGGCGGAATCGGCCGCGGGCACTGACGGCACTTAACGATCGCAGGCGTATTCTTCGGGGTTGGTCAATAGGCGGCCGGTGACAACCTTGCCATAGGTGGCGCCACCTTCGTTGTTTTTGTCGAAGGACGGCGTCGACACAAAACACTTGCCATCCTTCGATTTCCAGTACACCAGCACCGGATGGTTCAGCTTCTTATAAAGTGGGATGCCCAATTCATTGCGCACCACCGACCATTCTTCGCCGGCGTTCGTTTTGCCGACCGCGATTTTCTTGAATTCGGCCAGATCGCTAAATTGGTCGTTGGCGGCCAGGATTTGTTTGATCTTCTCGACCTTGTTCAGTTCCGGCTCCTTTAGCGCCACGCTTGGGGCATTGAACACGTCGGGCAGGGCGCGCGCGTGCTCGAAGAAACTCTCGGCAGCTTGATTGGCTTGTTCGCTCAGCGCACTATATTTGCTCAGGTCGGCATTGCTCAGGTCGAGGACGATTTGCCCTTCATGCGCATCGGCGCCTTCGCCGACCGAGAAGATGATCAAGTTCTTCTTTTTGTCGATTTGTCCCTGGCCCAGCAGGTCGAGGAAAGACGTCGTGTAATAGCGCGTCCGTGCAGTGGCCGGATCGGGAACCAGTTCCAGGTCGATGTACGATTGCTCGCCCTGCTTGGCGGTATAGCGCAGCGCCATGAAACCCATGACGAATTCGTCTTTCCGATTTTTCACTTCCACCTGGATCGGCGCGCTCACGTTCGAGGTGTCCTGGTTCAGCATGGCAGGCGTGGCACTCAGTTTCTTGTTCAGCAAGATGCGGGCGAAGATGCGCTCGCCAGCCTTGAATTCGAGGTCGGTGCTGGCGGCGGCGCCCGCCTTGATCGGCTCTTTCGAGAAAATAAAATTCGACGACGCCTTTTGCGCCAGCGCCGGGCTGCTCAAGGCCACGCAGGCGAGCAGGATGGGGCCCAGGAAACGGGTACCGATATGCTTATTCATTACGTTTTTTCTCCATATGAAATAGGAATGCTTCGCGCCGCGTCCGGGAAATGGACGTCGATCGCTTCTTCATTGCCTGCAAAGTCATGTTTTAGTTGATGCTTTTGCAAGTGAGGCGCATTTTATCCGAAATTTTTCCGCCCTCGCGCACGCCAGGCCGGGTTTGCCGCCGTGCCCAGCGGATCGAGAACGCGCGTCCAAGGCCGCCTCGCGCAAACAAGTGCTCGGGCAGCAGCAATTGCTATAGTCGTCAGGGTTCATTTGTGGCAGGATGCACAATTTGCGCCTCGACCACGAGCCCTGTTAATGAAGCCTGAAGTTCAATTGAGTCACGTCGTCGAACTATCGGGCTCGCCAATCCATTGCAATAAGGGGCGCGCGCGGCCCTGGCGGCTCGCTTGGCTGCGCCGGTTTCGCGAGCGCGCGCTACTGGCTGCGGCCATGCTGCTGGCGTGCGCGTGCGGCGGGGCCGGGGCCGGCACCGGCCCCGGCCCCGGCCCCAGTGCTGCCGCGCCCGCGCCGGCGCGCTGGTCGGCCCTGTCCGACACCATCTTCGCCCATTTAAATACGGAAAACGGCTTGCCGCACGCCTTCGTTACGGCGCTGGCGGAGGACGCCAGCGGCTTCCTGTGGATCGGCACCCAGGGCGGGCTGGCGCGCTGGGATGGCTACCGCTTCCGCAATTACCAGCCGATTCCCGGCAATGCCGACAGCTTGCCCGACAGTGCCATCTTGAGTTTGCTGGCGGACCGGCGCGGCCGCATCTGGATCGGCACCAATGGCGCCGGGCTGGCGCGCTACGACGATATCAACGAGCGCTTCGTGCGCATCGAAGCCGGTCCGAAGGGCTTGAGCCACGTGGCCATCACCGCGCTGGCCGATGATGGCCATGACGGCTTGTGGGTTGGCACCCGCGCCGGCCTGGACCATGTGGGCGCGGACGGCCTTTCCGTCAGCCACTTCCGTAACGAGCCGTCCAAGCCGCAAAGCCTGCCGTCAAACCAGATCAGCGCGCTGCTCACAGATTGCCAGGGGCGCTTGTGGGTCGGCAGCCACAAGGGCTTGCTGGTGCAGCGGGGACGCGCAAACACCTTCATGCCCGTGCCGCTGGCCGGGGAGGGCGACAAGGCTGTGCGCGTACGCAGCCTGATGCGCGGCGCCGATTGCCGGATCTGGGTCGGCACCTCGGCCCACGGCGCCTTCGTGGTGGCGCCGTCCGCGCCGCTGGCGCAGGTGCACGCGCCGTCGCCGCCAGCGCCAGCGCTGTCGGACCCACCCGAATTGACCGTGCAGCCCATCGCCGCCGACACGCTCGCTGGGGAGGACGTCAACAGCATCGCGCAAGTGCGCGCCGGCGAAGTGTGGCTGGGCACCTTCGGCAAAGGCATCGTCAAGGTCGATGAGCGCACCTTGCAAGCGCGCGTCGTCGCGCACGCGGCCGAAGTGCCCACCAGCTTGCCCGCCAACACGGTGTGGACCATCTTGCGCGACCGTTCCGGCCTGGCCTGGGTCGGCACCCAGCGCGGCCTGAGCCGCAGCGACCCGTCCCAACTGGCCGTGCTCAACCTGTTTGGCAGCGGCGACAAGAGCGCGCCGATCTCCGATACCGACATCACCTCGGCGCGCCCGATGGCGGACGGGCGCATGTGGCTGGGCTTTCGCCAGAACGGCATCAACATCATCGACCCGGCGAGCGGGCGCAGCGAATGGATCGCCTCCGACATGCGCCAGCCGGAGTCGGCCTTGCCGGCGGCGGCCGTCAACGCCATCACCGACCCGGTCAAGGGCACCGTCTACGTGGGCAGCGCGCACGGCTTGTACGGGATCGACGCCGCCAGCCACAAGGCGCGCCGCATTCCCACCGGCGCGCGCCCTGCGGCCGCCGACGTGACGGCCTTGACCGGGATCGGCACCACCCTGTGGCTGGGCGGTGATGACGGTCTGTGGACCATCGACCTGGACGGCAGGGCGCCGCAGCGCGCGCAGCGCCCGCCCGGCACCGAGCGCCTGGACAAGGAAACGGTGGTGGTGATCGAGCCGGGCGCCAGGGGGCGCCTATGGATCGGCACGCGCAACAGCGGCCTGTTCCGCTACGATCCGGCCGCCGGCGCGCTGATTCACTTCCAGCCGGATCCGGCCAACAAGGACAGCCTGTCGTCGAGCTACGTGTCGGCCGTGCACCTCGACCAGCGCGCGCGCCTGTGGGTGGGCACCCAGGGCGGCGGCATCGACGTGCTGGACGCGCCCGACGCAAACTTCGCGCTCGGCGCGAGCGCGCGCTTTCGGCGCCTGGGCCTGGCCGAGGGCTTGCCCAACGCCCTGGTCGACAAGATCTTGCAAGACAAGGCCGGCAACATCTGGGCCAGCACCGACAATGGCCTGGCCGTGATCGATCCGCTTGATTTTTCCATCCGCGCCTTGCAGCGTCCGGAAGTGGCGCCCATGCTCAGCTACTGGCTCAACAGCGGCGTCAAGACGGCGCAGGGCGAACTGGTGTTTGGCGGCGCCGGCGGCTTGACGGTGGTGCGGCCCGAGCTTCTGGTGCCCTGGCGCTACCAGCCGCCGCTGGTGGTGACGGACTTGCGTATCGGCGGCAAAAGCATGCCCACCGGCGCGCTCAACGGCAAGGCCGGTGTGCAAGCGGCGTTGCTGGTGGGGGCCGAGGCCAACACTGTGGCGCTCGAGTTTTCCGCCCTCGATTATTCGGCGCCCGAGCGCAACCGCTACGCCTACCGGCTCGAAGGCGTCGACCGCGACTGGATCGACACCGATCCGGGGCGGCGCCTGGCCGCCTATTCGGGCTTGCCGCCCGGCGAATACCAATTGCACGTGCGCGCCTCGAACCGCGAAGGCGAATGGATCGAGCATGGCTTGAGCTTGCCGATCCGCGTGTTGCCGGCCTGGTACCAGACTTGGTGGTGCCGCCTGGCCCAGCTGCTCGCCGGGGGCGCCGCCATTTACGCCCTGGGCCAGGTGCATACCCGCCTGCTGCGCCGGCGCCAGCAGGAATTGCAGTACGAAGTGCGGCGCGGCACGCTCGAACTGCTGCGCAAGCAAAAGGAGCTGGTCAAGGCGAATGACGAATTGCGCGCGGCCAACGGTGAATTGTGCCGCTCGATCGACACCCTGGGCGACCTGGGCGATATCGGACGCGACGTCATCACATGCCTCGACAGCGCGGTGGTGTTCGCCTCGCTGTACCGGCATGGGCGCAGCCTGTTGAACGCCTCGACCATGCTGGTGTACCGTCCCAGCGCCGACGGCAGCGAGCTCGAACTGGTGTTCGGGCGCGAAGGCGAGCGCGACCTGCCCGGCAGCAGCGTCGCCCTCGACGCGAGCGACTCTTACGTGGCCACGGTGGCGCGCGAGCGCCGCGAATTGCTGGCCCATACCGCTGCCAGCGGCGCGCTGCCGCCTGGCATGCCGCGCGGCGCCCTGTACGCGCCCTTGATCGTGGCCGAGCGTTTCTTGGGCGTGCTGTCGATGCAGTCGAGCGAGCAAGCCATGTTCGACGCGCGCGAACGCTTGACCTTCCGCTCCCTGTGCGCTTACGGCGCCATCGCGCTCGACAACGCCGACGCCTATCTGCAGCTGGCACAAGCGGTCGAGGCCTTGAAGAGCACCCAGCAGCATATGGTGTTCCAGGAAAAGATGGCCTCGATCGGCACCCTCACGGCCGGGGTGGCGCACGAGATCAACAACCCGATCAATTTCGCCCACGTGGGCGCCCAAACCCTGGCGCGCGACCTGGAAAAGTTCCGCGCCTTCCTGCTCGCGCTGGCCGGCAGCGATGTCGATCCGTCCGTGGCCAGCGCCCTGAACACGCGCCTCGACACCCTGGCCGCGCAAGTGTCGACCATCACCGAGGGCACCACCCGGATCCGCCACCTGGTCAAGGACTTGCGCACCTTTTCGCGCCTGGGCGAGGCGGCGCGCAAGGAAGTGTCGATCGCCGATAACATTCTCTCGACGGTCAACCTGGTGCGCGTGCAGTACGAGGAAACGACCGACATCCGCTGCGACCTGGCGGCCAATCCCGCGCTCGAATGCTGGCCGGCCGAGCTGAACCAGGTGTTCATGAACCTGATCGTCAACGCCTGCCACGCCATCGAGCTGCGCCAGCAGGGCGGCGCGGATGCGCGCGGGGTGCTGCGCATCAGCAGCCGGCTCGACGCGCAATGGCTGGTGCTCGACTTCGAGGACGATGGCTGCGGCATTGCGCCGGACAAGCTGGGGCGCATCTTCGAACCTTTCTTCACCACCAAGGAAGTGGGCACCGGCCTGGGCTTGTCGATTTCCTTCGGCATCGTCAAAAAGCATGGCGGCTTGATCACGGTGCGCTCGAAGCCGGGCCAGGGCACCTGTTTTAGCGTGCGCCTGCCCCTGCAGCTGGAAACCGTGAATACAAATTGACAATGTGTGGCGCCAGCGTGCATGATTGCCGCCGCGTGCATCGGGGGCCTGCCTCCCGCGCCACGCATCCCGCAATCTTGATCCGACTCCGAAGAAAGCCGACATGTCCAAGCCAGCCATGAATGCCGTCTCTATCGATCCCAAGCGCAAGGAATTGACACTGCGCGGTGTGGTGATCGGCATTATCATCACTCTCGTATTTACCGCCGCCAATGTGTATTTCGGCTTGAAGGCGGGCCTGACCTTTGCCACCTCGATTCCGGCGGCCGTCATCTCGATGGCGGTGCTGCGTTACTTCAAGGATTCGACGATCCAGGAAAACAATATCGTGCAAACGGTGGCCTCGGCGGCCGGCACCTTGTCGGCCATTATCTTCGTGCTGCCGGGTTTGATTCTGGTGGGCTGGTGGACGGGCTTTAATTACTGGACCTCGTTCGCCATCTGCGCGCTCGGCGGCATCCTGGGTGTGATGTATTCGATTCCACTGCGCCGCGCCCTGGTCACCAATTCCGATTTGCCCTATCCGGAAGGGGTCGCTTGCGCCGAAGTACTCAAGGTGGGCGCTGGCGGCGAAGGCGAGGCCGCTGTTGCGGCGGCCGCGTCCAACCGCGCCGGCTTGCTGGCCGTGATGTGGGGCTCGATCGTCTCGGGCGTGTTCGCCATCGTGGTGGCCACGCGCGTGTTCGCCGGCGACGTCGTCCAGTATTTCCGCATTGGCGGCGACAAGGGCGGCGTGACCGGTTTCGACTTCTTCCTCTCCTTCGCCCTGTTCGGCATCGGCCACCTGGTCGGCTTGTGGGTGGGCGTGGCCATGTTGGTTGGCGCCCTGATCGGCTGGGCCTGGGGCGTGCCGCATTTTTCGGAGCTGGCGCCGGCCGCCGCTTCGCTGGCCGAGCTGGCCGGCGCCACCTGGAGCCATAAGGTGCGCTTCATCGGCGCCGGCACCATCGGCGTGGCCGCCGTCTGGACCCTGGCCAAGCTGGTCAAACCGGTGGCCCAAGGCCTGGCTTCGGCGATGGCCGCCTCGCGCGCGCGCGGCGCCGGTGATGGCGCGGCGCTGCCCCTGACCGAGCAAGATATCCCGATCGGCCAGGTCGGCCTGATCAGTGCCGCTTGCCTGGTGCCGATCGGCTACCTGTTGTGGGACTTCGCCAACACCGCCGGCGGCGGCTTGGCCGACCATATGCTGCTCCTGGTCGGCGGTGGCCTGGTGTTCATCGTCTTGATGAGCTTTTTCGTCTCCACCGTGTGCGGCTACATGGCCGGCTTGATCGGTTCTTCGAACAGTCCCTTGTCGGGCATCGGCATCATCGTCGTCATCGGCGCGGCCCTGCTGCTGGTGTTCGGCGTGCGCTCGTCGCTGCCGGCCGGCAGCGAAAAGACGCTGGTGGCTTTTGCCATGTTCGTCACCTCGATCGTGTTCGCCGTGGCCACCATCGCCAATAACAACCTGCAAGACTTGAAGACGGGCCAATTGCTCGACGCCACCCCATCGAAGCAGCAATGGGCGCTGGTGATCGGCGTGCTGGCCGGCGCGGCCATCATCCCGCCCATCCTCGACTTGCTCAACCAGGCGTATGGTTTCGTCGGCGCGCCCGGCGCGGTGCGCGAGCATGCGTTGGCGGCCCCGCAGGCCGGCTTGATTTCGGCCCTGGCCCAGGGCGTGATCGAAAACAATATCGACTGGGGCTTGATCCAGATCGGCGCCATGATCGGCGTGGCCGCCATCGCGCTCGACGAGACGCTGCGCCGCACCACGGCCAGCGCGCATTTGTCGCCGCTGGCCATCGGCCTGGGCATCTACCTGCCGACCCAGAGTACCCTGATGGTGGTGGTGGGCGCGCTGGCCGGCTGGTGGTTCGACCGCAACGCCGAGCGCAACACCAAGGACCCGGAAGCGACCAAGCAATTGGGCGTGCTGCTGGCCTCGGGCATGATCGTGGGCGAGGGCTTGGTGGGTGTGATTGTGGCGGCGATGGTGGCCTTCGCGGAACCGCTTGGCTTCAAGAACCACGATTTCCCGCTCAATCTGGTGAGTGACGCCTACGCCAACGGCAGTGGCGTGTGGGTGGGAGCGATCGCGTTTGCCAGCATCATGCTGGTGCTCTACATCTGGTTGACGCGCATGAGTCGCGCCATCAACACGCGTTAAATCCGGCGCGCTCAGCTCGGCGCCAAAACAAAGCCGCCCGCGCCTTAGCGCCCGGGCGGCTTTTCATTTGCGGGCCGGGCGGCGCGCACGCAGGCGCCGCCCGGCTTGACTAGGTGGAATGCTGCGCGCGTGCTTACAGGCCGCAGTCCGTCGATTCGCCCACCAGCGCCATTTGCTCGCGCACCCAGGCTCGGTTCGGCGCGCCGGAGGCAAAGCGCGGCACCGAGCCATTCCAGGACAGGCCGGAGCCGCCCAGATAGGTGCTCGGCGCAGCATCGTTGCTGCGGGTCGCGCGCACCAGATGGCATTGCACTTGGCGCAGCCAAGCGTTCTGGCTGCCCGGCACCCAGCGCTTCAAAGCCGGATCCCAGCGGTTGGCCATGTCGCGCAAGGGCACCAGGTTGATGGCCGCGACGGCCGCCGCCGCGCCCGCCGCCTGGCCCGCGTTCGCCTCCGCCAAGTGGGTGCGGAAAGCCATGTTGGTGATGTGGGTCACGCCCATGGTCTTCGAATTGCCCGACAACAGGCGGTTGACATGCAGCGGCACCAGCGCGCCCAGCGGAATTTGCATGCGGCGCGCCGTGACGGCGTCGCCCGCCATCACCACTTCGCCGGTGACGGCGTGGGTGGTGCAGCCGTGGGTGTCGAACACGTAAGAGGCCAAACCGACGCTGTCGGCGAAATTGGTGGTCGGCGGCCGGTCCACGCCCGGGGCCGGGTAGGGGATGCCGCGGGTATTGGCCGCGCTCACGCCGATCGCCTCGTTCTGGGTGATGATGTGGGATGCGTTCAGGCGGCGCGCCTCGCGGATGTAGGGGAAGGCCGTCACCGCGTGCGCGCTGGTCTGGTCGTAGGGGTAGGGCCAGCCGAACACGTCCGGACGCAAGCGCACATTGGTCTTGAGGCTGGCGCCGCCCTGGCCGTGGCGCCACCAGTTGTATACCGATAGCGAGACATTGCGTCCGGCCGCCAGCACCGTCTCAAGGTCGTTGCCGCTCTTGCCGATGATGTTGCAGGTTTGCACGTTGTTGACCTTCGGGCAGATCTTGTCCTCTTTGCTCGGATCGGGCACGCCCTTGACTTGGTTGCCCGGCAACAGGTCGTTGGCGCGCAGATTTAAGATCGTCACGTCGTGCGAGTAGGTCTTGTCGCCGCTCGGGCTGCCGCCGTCGATGCCGAACTCGGGTCCCCATTGGTAGAGGGCGGCGTCGACCGGCACAAAGGTCGAATCGTTCTGGGTCGGGTCGTCATGCCCGGCCACGCGGCGGTAGGCCCAGGTGCTGGCCGCCCAGTTCTGGGCCGCTTGTTGCCAGCGCCGCACGGCGGGCGTGCAGGTGGGGCTGTGCAGCACCGTCTTGGTCCCGTCGTAGGTGGTGTATTTGAATTCGCACACCCCTTGGTCGGAGCAGCTCGATCCTGTGTTGCCCGGCAGCGAGCCGCAGGTGTCGTTGCGCACGTCGCAGCTGATGGGCGCCGGCGTCACCGCCGGCACCGTGCACAGGGTGCCGCAGGCGAAGCTGGCGCCGGGCGTGGCGTTCCAGGCGGGCGGGTTGATCGAGCAGGCGTTAATTTCCTTGCTCGGCACTTTTTGTTCGATGATGCCGGCGTAGCCGTACGGATCGCCTAGGATCGGGTCTTGGCCACTGCCGTCGCCCGGGCGCACCCGTTCGATCGCGATCGGAAACGTGATCGGTTGCACGCATTCGCTGTCCGGTGGCGCGCGCCCGCCCGAATCGGCTTCCGACAGTTCGGCCAGCCCGTCGCCCAGATAGTTGGTGAAGCGGGCGGCGCCGTCGCGCCCGACATAGAAAATGCTGTCCTGGCTGGGGAAGCCACCGTTGCAGGAAAGCGGTTTCGCCTTCTTGGCGATGAGCGCGTACAGATCGCCCAGTTCAGTCGCGTCGATCGTCACGCCGGCCCCGAGCGTGTAGGAGACGTTGGCGCTGTCGGCGATCTGCAAGCTCTCGACCGTGAAATGCGAGCAGTCGGTCCAGGTCCCGTTGACGTCCTTGAGCGTGTAGTAACGCAGCAAGGTCAGCTTTGGCGTTTCCGTCAACAGATTGTGCGTGATGGCGTAAGCGGCCGCTTTCGGCTCGAAGGAGATGAGGCGGCGCGATTTGCCGGGCTGGTAAATCGCGGGCATCGTCGTCCAATCCTGCGTCAAGTGGTCGGTACTCCACTTCCCCAATTCCGTCTGGCCGCGATCGCTGAGCTTGCCGGCGAGCAGTTCGAAGGGGCGTTGGGTCGGGTCCATCGGATCTTTCCCGTAGTAGCGCATGGCGAAGTATTCGAGCGCTTCGTAGGTGAGCGACATGCCGCCGTATTGCAGGTCGATCGGCGTGGCTTGCTCGGTGAGCTGTCCGCCGTAGCGCTCGTTGTTCGAAATCAGGCAGGTGGTGGCGCCGTCCAGGCTGGCTTGGTGGGCGGCCATGACGCCGCCCAGGCTCACGCCCACCACGACCACTTGGCAGCTCGGCGGTGGCGCCGCCAGCGCCGTTCCCGGCAGGCAGGCGGCGCACAGGGCCCAAGCGAGGGACGCGCGATGGGGCTTGGGAGAACGCGACAGCAATGAAGAGGGCAGCGATGAAGGGGGCAGAAACGAGCTGGTCAGAAACGAGCGGGACAGAAACATAGTGGCTATCCTTTATGCACTTTCGTTTTTTGGCCGCGGCGTGCCGGCACCGATGTCGCCCGGGGGCGAACGCGGTGTGTACACAAGCGCGGATCGGAAGCGTTGCCCCGGTCGTGCCGGCGCAAACGCGTTTCGATCATAAAGTTTTTTCAGGAAGAAATTTTTTCTATGGTGCACGGAAATATCCGTGTGCATTTTTATATCGCGACAGCGCGCATGGCGGCACGCGCCTTACAGCAAGTTGCGCGCGCTAATTCCTGTTCGCATCAATTGGGCGAAAGCGTCGGCGTTCACGGGCGCGCTGAAATAAAAGCCCTGGGCTTCGTCGCAATGCTTTTCTTGCAGGAAGCGGCACTGGGCGCGCGTTTCCACCCCCTCGGCCACCACCCGCAAATGCAGGTTGCGCCCCATGCCCACCACGGCGGCGACGATGATGCCGTTGTCCGAATGCGGCGCCAGATCCAGCACGAAGGATTGGTCGATCTTGAGCGCGTCGATCGGGAATTGGCGCAGATAGCTCAAGCTTGAGTAGCCGGTGCCGAAGTCGTCCACCGCCAGGCGCACGCCCAGCGCCTTGAGCTCTTGCAGGGTGCTGTGGCTCGCTTCCACGTCGCGCATGAGCACGCTTTCGGTGAGTTCGAACTCGAGCTGGCGCGCGTCGACCCGGGTTTCCTCGAGCACGGCGCGCACGCCGTCGAGGAAGCCGCGGCCGTGGAATTCGGAGGCCGACACATTGACCGCGATCGACACCGGCGGCAAACCGTCCTCGCACCAACGGCGCGCCTGGACGCAAGCTTGGCGCAATACCCAGCGTCCGATATGGGCGATCAAGCCGCAATCCTCGGCGATGGGCACGAACTGGCTGGGCAGGGTCAGGCCGCGCTGCCGGTGCTGCCAGCGCAGCAGCGCCTCGGCGCCCGTGATGGCGCCGCTCGTCAAGTCGACCTTGGGCTGGTAGTGCAGCACGAATTCGGCGCGCTCGAGCGCGTGGCGCAAATGCGCTTCCAGGGTCTGGCGCTCGACGGCGCGCACATTCATGGCGCTATTGAAGAACTGATAATTGTCGCGCCCCTGGCTTTTGGCGTGGTACATGGCCGTGTCGGCGTTCTTGACCAGGGTGTCGGCGTCGTTGCCATCGTCGGGATAGACGCTGATGCCCACGCTCGTTGTCACCTGTAAATGGTGCCCGTCGATGATATGCGGCGCGGCGATCTCGGTGAGGACCTTGCGCGCGCTCTGGGCCGCGTCTTGCGCGTGGCGCTCGTCGGTGGTGACGATGATGAATTCATCGCCGCCCTGGCGGCTGACGGTGTCGGACTGGCGGATGCAGGCGCCCAGGCGCTGGGCCACCGATTGCAACAGCTTGTCGCCCACGGCGTGCCCGAGCGAGTCGTTGACGTGCTTGAAGTTGTCCAGGTCCAGGAACAGCACGGCCAAGCCGGTGCCGCTGCGCGCGCAATGGGAAATGGCTTGGCCGATGCGGTCGTTGAGCATCAGGCGGTTGGGCAGGCCGGTGAGAAAGTCGTGCTCGGCCAGATAAGTCATTTTTTTGAAGGTGGCCGCTTGCGAGGCGCTGGCGTCGTGCAGCACCACCACCGCGCCGCTGAGCTTGCCGTCGCGCTCGTGCAGCGGGCCCACCGACATGTCGACCGCCGTCTCGTGGCCGTCGCGCCGCACCAGCAGCATGCCGGCGATGCCTTGCACCGGTTTGTCGTGCTCGATGGCGCTGTGCACGTGGTCCCACACCACCTCGCGCGTGGTGCCGTCGATCAGGTAAGCCACCTGCGCCAGCGGCAAGCCACGCGCGCCGCCCAGCGGCCAGCCCGTCATGCTCTCGGCCACCGGGTTCAGGTAGTCGACCTGGCCGGACAGGTCGGTGCCGAGCACGGCTTCGCCAATCGCTTCGAGGATCACCCGGCTGCGCTCTTTTTCCTGGAACAGGGCCGCCTCCACCGCGCGCCGGTGGATGATGCTGCGCAGCGCCTGCGGCACCAGGGTGTTGTGGAAATGGCCCTTGGACAGGAAACCCTGGGCGCCGCGCTGGATGGCTTCGATGGCGATCGATTCTTCGGCGTGCGCGGCCAGGGTCAGGATGGGCACCGTCGGGGCGGCGGCGAACAGGCGATCGAAGGTGGCCAAACCTGCGCTGTCGGGCAAGGCGAGATCGACCAGGATGATGTCGATGCGGGTACAGCCGATGCGCTCGAGCGCCTCGGCCAATGATTGCACGCAGATATGGTCGAAGGGGCCGTCGCGCGCCTCGGCCAAGCCGCGCTGGAGGTCGACGGCGTCGGCCTGTATGCTCGTGATGATGAGAACGACATTGTTTTGCATCGCCGGCACGCGCCTCTTCACAGAATCCTGTTTTTTTGACCATGCTGGCGCGCGCGAGTTCGCCCAGCCAGCTGGCGCGGGTCCGCCAAAATGCGACAGGGAGACGTTTTTTTGCCCGGCGCACTAAAAAAAATTCATACGGCCAAGTCCCGGTCCGGGCATGGATTGTTTGGTGTTGCCACCATGCATGTGTGAATATTCACAAATGATGCCCCCTTCTGGGGCGAATCTTCACATCTAAAACGATTCGACCGTGATATTCACGTGAGAATTTATTGTTGACTTGATTCAAGGATGCGGTTTAGTCTCTGTCATCGGTGGTTGACGAAGGAAAATAAAATAGCCAGCAAGAACATAATTCTTGCAAAAAAGGAAGGGTAGAACAGTTCCTGGCCAGTACAGACCATCGCCGGCGTATGCCAATAGTGGCAACGTCACGGAAAACACAATCTATTGGAGACAAGATGAATTTTCGCAAGACACTGATCGCCGCCTCGCTCGCAGCCCTCCCATTGATGCTCGCAGCGCCTGTACAAGCCGCGAACGACCACGCTTCCAAAGCAGTGACGCTGTCGCCACAAGCGAATGCCTCCCTGATCGCCAAGCTGATGTCGCAACGCGCCGCACATGGCCTGGACAATGATCATGGCTTCGCCCTCGGCAAGCAGCACCCAGGTTTCGACGGCGCCCAAGTGAGCCGCGTCGACCACACCTTCAAGGGTGTGCGCATCGTCGGTTCCGAGTCCGTCTTGGTGACCACCGACGCTGGCGACATCGTCAGCGAGTCGGTCTCCGACCGCCGCTCCGGCCTGGCCAAGGGTTTCAGTGTCAATGCAAAAGTGGGCGCCCAGGCGGCCATTGATTCGGTCGTCAAGGCTGTCGCGCCAAACGGCGTGCACGCCGCCGCCCCTTCCGCCGAGCTGGTTGTCTACCCAATCATGAAGCAAGTGCGCCTGGCTTCGGCCGGCAACAAGAGCGATGCTGAACTGAACGCCTTGGACGTCGCTGATGTTGTCGACGGCTATCAACTGGCCTATGTCGTGCAAACGCGCATGATCAACGGCAACAAGCCAGTCCATCACGACACCATCATCAGCGCCACCGACGGCAGCGTGATTGAGCAGTGGAGCATGCTGCAAACCGTGGTCGGCACCGGTCACAGCCAGTACAACGGCGACGTGCCCATCAACACCACGCTGAACGGCAGCACCTATTCGATGATCGACGCCACCCGCGGCGTGGGCGGCACCTACGGCGCGATGGCCATCACCAACGCCAACCACGGCACCACCGCTGGCGCTGTGTACACGAACGCCACCAACGTCTGGGGCGACGGCGCCAACTACATCGCTGGCGGCAGCACCACCAACGCCAACGGCCAGACCGCTGCCGTGAACGCCATGTGGGGCTTGATGAACACCTACGACGGCATGAAGAACACGCTGGGCTGGGCTTCGCTCGACGGCAAGAACACCGCCACCTACATCGCCGCGCACGTCAACACCGCTTACGACAACGCTTACTACACCGATACCTGCAAGTGCATGTACATCGGCGACGGTTCGTCCTTCTACAGCTTGGGTTCGATCGACGTGATCGGCCACGAGATGGGCCACGGCGTCACCGCCGCCACCTCCAACCTGGCCTACAAGGGCGAGTCGGGCGGCTTGAACGAGTCCTCCTCGGACATCAACGGCGAAATGATCGAAGCCTACGCCCGCGCTGGCGGCACCGGCACCGTCATCCCAGCTGGCAACGACTGGGTGATGGGCAAGGAAATCAGCAAGTCCGGCACCCCGCTGCGCTGGTTGTACAAGCCTTCGAAAGACGGCGCCAGCCTTGACGCATGGGGCAAGACGATCGCGCGCATCGACGTGCACTACAGCTCGGGTCCGAACAACCGCATGTTCTACTTCCTGTCGCAAGGCTCGAACGCGACGTCCACCAGCGACTACTACAGCAAGTACCTGGTGCAGGCGCCAAAGAACATGACCGGCATCGGCAACGACAAGGCATACCGCATCTGGTTCAAGGCCAACACCACCAAGTTCACCTCGACCACGAACTATGCTGACGCACGCTTGAAGATGATCGCTTCGGCCACTGAACTGTACGGCGCTGGCAGCAAGGAAGTCAAAGCCGTCACCCGTGCCTACGCCGCCATCAACGTGGGCGCAGACATCGCCGAATAATCGGCGGCAAGGCTAGTCGCCTTGTCCACGGCCACCGCGCGCTGCGAAGCGCCGGTGGCCGTTTTCATTGGGACGCGCGCATGCCCTTGAGCAGCGCGAAGGCCAGCACGCCGCCCGCGCCGCAGGCCCCGGCCGCCGCCAGCTGGGCGGCTCCGAGCGGGGCGAAGCGGAACAGGGCGGCGACCCAGGGTTGGTAGAGTGCCAGTAGCAGCAGCGCCAGCGTCGCCGCGCTCACCAGCGTGAGCACGCGGTTCGGCCTGGCCAGCGTTTGCGCCAGCGTGGGCGCGCGGTTGGCGTAGATGAGCGCGAGATTGGCCACGACCAGGCTGCTAAAGCCAAAGGCGCGCGCCGCGTCCGGCGCCAGCGCGCCCAGCGCCCACCCGTAGGCCGCCAGCACCCCGGCCAGCGCGCACACGCCCTGCAGCGCCGCCAGCGCCAAGGTGCGTCCGCCGAACAGCGGCGCTTGCGCATCGCGTGGCGCCACGCGCATCGCGTCCGGCTCGGCCGCCTCGTTCTCGAACGCCAATGAACAGGCCGGGTCGATGATCAGCTCGAGGAACACGATGTGCATCGGGTATAGCAGCACTGGCCAGCCCAGCAACGCAGGCAGCAGGGCCATGCCGGCGATCGACAGGTGCACGGCCAGGATATAGGCCATCGATTTTTGCATATTGGTGAAGATGCGCCGGCCGGCCGCGACCGCCGTCACGATGGCGTCGAAGCTGTCGTCGAGCAGCACCAGCGCCGCTGACTGGCGCGCCACGTCGGTGCCGCGCCCTCCCATCGCCACGCCCACGTGGGCCGCCTTGAGCGCGGGCGCGTCGTTCACCCCGTCGCCCGTCATGGCGACGATTTCACCGTTCGCCTGCAGCGCTTGCACGATGCGCAGCTTTTGATCGGGGGCGATGCGGGCGCACACGTTCACGCTGGCGATGCGCTGTTGCAGCGCACGTTCGTCGAGCCGGGCCATTTCATCGCCGCCCAGCACCGAGCCCGCGCCCAGGCCTGCCTGGCGCGCGATCGCGCTGGCGGTGGCCGGATAATCGCCGGTGATCATGATCACGCGCATGCCCGCCTGGCGGCACTGGCCGATCGCTTGCGCGATGCCGGGCTTGAGCGGGTCGGCCAAGCCGACCAGGCCGACGAAGACGAAGTCGAAGTCGTGTTCCTGCTGCGGCCAGCGCGGCCCGGCGAAGGTGGCGCTGGCCACCCCGAGCACACGCAAGCCCTCGCGCGCCATGGCGTCCGCTTGCGCGCCGATGGCCCGCTGGCGCTCCGGATCCAGGTGGCACAGGTCGATGATCGCCTCGGGCGCGCCCTTGGCCGCCACCGCGTAGTTGTCGCCGTCGCGCGCCTTCCACGCTTGCGCCATCGCACGCAGCTCGGGCGTGAGCGGGTATTCCTGCGCCAGCGTCCAGTCGCCATGCAGGTGCTCGGTGCCGCCAAGGTAGCGCTCCTTGATGCGGTGCAGGGCCAGTTCCATCGGATCGAAAGGCGCGAGCGGGCAGGCCAGGATGGAAAATTCGAGCAGGCGATGGAACTGTTCGGGCAGCGGCGCGTGCTCGTTGGCGAGCGGATCGAAGCTGGCGCCGTCGGCGTGCAGGCGCGCCACCGTCATCCGGTTCTCGGTCAGGGTGCCGGTTTTGTCAACGCACAGTACCGAGGTCGCGCCCAGCGTTTCGATGGCGGCCAGGTGGCGCGTGAGCACCCGCGCGCGCGCCAGGCGCCACGCGCCCAAGGTCGGGAACACGGTGAGCACGATGGTGAACTCGGCCGGCAGCATCGAGATCGCCAGCACGATGCCTGCCAATAGCGCCTGCATCCAGTCGCCGCCGCGCGCGCCGTAGATCAGCACCAGCGAGGCGCTCAAGGCCATGCCGGCGAGCGCGATCTGGCGCACCATGCGCGCGCTTTGGCGCTGCAGCGGCGAGGGCTGGGGCGCCAGCGCGCGCAAGGCGCTGCCGATTTGCCCGATCTGGCTGCGCGCACCGGTGGCCAGTACCCGCATGCTGCCGCGGCCTTTAATGAGCAGGGTGCCGGCGTACAGGTGTGGGGTGTCGTCGCCGCCCGCGCGCGCCATTGGCTGCGCTTCCTCGGCCGCGCCGCAAGCGCCGCGCTTGCGCACCGGCGCCGCCTCGCCGCTCAGAAGGGATTCGTCGGCCTCGATGGCGGCCGCCTCGATCAGCACGCCATCGGCCGGCACCCGGTCACCCTCGGCCAGAATGACGATGTCGCCCGCGACCAGTTCGCGGCTGTCGACGCGCACGCGCTGGCCGTCGCGCAGCACCAGGGCGCTGGGGCTGGCAAGCTCGCGCAAGGCTTCGAGCGCGCGCTCGGTCTTGCTTTCCTGGTACAGCGTCAAGCCCAGCGTGAGCACCACCATCGCCAGCAGGAAGGCGCCTTCGCGCGCCTCGCCCAGCAGCAGGTAGAGCAGGGCGCCGCCCAGCAGCAGGAAGAACATCGGCTCTTGCGCGGCCGCGCGCACGATGGACAGGTGGGTGCGGCGCTGCGCGCCGGGCAGTGCGTTCGGGCCATCGGCGCCCAGGCGCGCGCGCGCCTGGGCCGCGCTCAGGCCGCCAACGAGGTCCTCGCTCATGCGTTTCCTCTCAATGTGATGGGGGCGCTCAGGGCGGCGCGGGCGCGCCGGGCTGGGGCGCGGCCAGTTCGACCCGGTTGCGCCCGCCGTTCTTGGCGCGGTATAGGGCGGCGTCGGCGTCGCGCAGCAAGGCGCTCCAATCCGTGTGACCGGCCTCGAGCACGGCTACGCCGATGCTGACGGTGAAGCCGAACGGGCCGCGCGCGCTGTCCACCCGCAGCGCCGCCAGCGCCAGGCGCAGGCGCTCGGCGCAATTGAGCGCTTCGGCCGGCGAAGTCTCGGGCAGCACGCACACGAATTCCTCGCCGCCGATGCGGCCGAAATGGTCGATCACGCGCAGTTGCGACACGCAAGTCTGGCTCAGTTTTTGAATCACCTCGTCGCCCGTCTTGTGGCCGTGGGTGTCGTTGACGGCCTTGAAGTGGTCGATGTCGATCATGGCCACGGCCAGCGGGCGGCCATGGCGCTTGGCCACGGCCACTTCGCGTTCGGCCAGTTCGGTCAGGTAGCCGCGGTTGTAGGCGCCGGTGAGGCTGTCGTGGCGCGAGATGTGCAGCAAGGCTTTCTCGGACAGGAAGGCGCGCCGCTGGAAGCTGCGCACCGTGAGCATGAGCATGGCGGCCATGAAGACGGAAAACACGTACAGCATCAGGTGGTTGACCAGGCCCAAAGGACTCAGGCGCAGCGCCGCCAGCACCACGAACAGCAGCGTGGGCAAGGCCAGGATGCGCACGAAGGTGCGTAATCGTAGCGTGACGACCGAGACCGTGAAGACGCAGGCGACGACCCCGGCCAGGCCATACAGCATGCCATCCTTGAGCAGGTATTCGCTCAGCACCACCGCACCGGCATGGGTGGCGTAGATGAAGCCGCAGCGCTGGGCCGGCGACCAGCGCAGCGCGCTGGGCCAGTAGGCCAGGGCGCCGAGCAGCACGCCGCCCACCCGCAGCGCCAGCGCCAGGCGCGCGTTGGCCGGGTCGATCCAGATGTCCCACAGATTAAATAGCAGCACGCTCGCGCCAAACAAGGGGCCCAGCAGCGGCAGCAGGTGCTGCACATCGCTGTAATGCTGGGCCATGAGCTCTTGCTCATCGGCGCCGGGAAGGGCGCGCAGTTTGTCAAGGTCGTAAGACATCTGGACATCCATTCTAGGAATCCCAATGATATCAATGGTTTAGCGAAAAAAATTGATGTATGTCAAATGTCGCGTAGTTTGCGACTTTCGGTGGCGCCACTTCGCATACATTGTCACATCGTTTGACGGCGCACAAATTGCCCAGGTGCGGGCATTGCGCTCCCTCAATCCCGCGCGGTTCGCGCCGCCCCATCACTTACATATAGCGCCCAATCTTGACTCCACAAACGCAATTCGACCCGGTGGTGAGCTTTCGTAACACGCAAGGTGACGCGGTACGGGGCACGATCGTCAACCTGCAGCGCAAGTCGCTGGTGATGGAAATCTACGACCCCAATTCGGTCATGCAGGTGAGCGAGGTGCTCAACGACGTGAGCCTGCGCCTGGGCACGCGCAGCGCCTACGCCGGCAAGGCCGTCGTCATCAGCATGGTCAACACCGGCTTGACGGCGCTGGTGTCGGCCACCCTGATCGATGAATGGCGCGAGCTGAGCGCCGAGAGCCTGGTGCCGGGCGCGGTCGCGCTCGAGACGCACGCCTTCGTGCGCAGCTGGGACGAGCGCTCGCGCATCCGCCCCACCTACCAGCTGCGCGTGAACGAATTGCGCGCCTACCTGGCCGACGTGGCGCGCTGGGTCGAGCAGGTCGACATGAGCGACGCCCTGCCCAAGGAGGCGGACGGGCGCTTGCGCGAAGACTTCTTTCATGAGCTGGCCGCGCCCCTGATCGCCAGGGCGCATAGCTTCATGGCCGAGCTGGAGGAGGAAGCGGCCTGCATCGAGCCCGAGCGCGACTCGGCGCACCGCGCGTTTGCCCAGGCCGCGCTGCACCCGCTGCTGCTGCGCGCGCCCTTCGTGTTTCGCACCTACAGCAAACCGCTCGGCTACGCGGGCGACTACGAGATGGTCAATCAGATGCTGGCCGACCCGCGCCAGGGCGCCAACACGTATTTTCAGATCGTCAATACCGCGTTCTGGCAGGCGGCCGCCGCCAACGCGCACCGCAACCGCATCGACATCCTGGTTGCGTATCTGAGCCGGCAGGCCGACGCCGCGCGCGCCAGCGGGCGCCCGTTCCGGGTGCTCAATGTGGGCTGCGGTCCGGCCGTCGAGATCCAGCGCTTCCTGCAAAGCTATCCGGAGCCGCAGTGGCTGGTGTTCGAGCTGGTCGACTTCAGCGAGGAGACGCTGGCCTACACCCGCGCCAAGCTCGAGGCCTGCGCCGCCGTCAGCGGCAGCGCCGTCTCGATCACCTACACCCACGACTCGGTGAACCAGCTGCTCAAGCGGCGCGGCGCGGCGGCGCTGCCGGTGAGCGGCGAGTTCGACGCCGTCTATTGCGCCGGCCTGTTCGATTACCTGTCCGACAAGGTGTGCACGCGCTTGATGCAGCACTTTGCCGCGCGCATGCGCGCTGGCGCGTCCATGCTCGTCACCAACGTCCACAGCTGCAATCCGGAGAAGCTGTTCGTGATGGGCCACTTGCTCGAGTGGTACCTGATCTATCGCGACGAGGCGCAGCTCGAGCGCTTGCTGCCGCCGGCGCGCGCGCAGCGCGTGTATGTCGATGCCACCGGCGTGAATGTGTTCGCCGAACTGAGCCTGGCGTAAGCGGGGACCCGATGGCACACGAACTGTACGACGGCTACGAGGCCGAGATCCGCCAATACCGGCTGGCGTTTTCGCGCGGCTGCGCCTACGCGGCCATCGCCCTGATCCTGGTGGGGGCGGCGCTCGACTACAATCTGTATCCGGCCATGCAGCTGCAATTCGCGGCCGCGCGCACCCTGGTGGCGGTGCTGGTGCTGGCGGTGCTGCAGTTGATGCGCACGCCGTGGGGCCAGGACCGCGCGGTGACGCTCACCTTTGTCTGGCTGCTGCTGCCGCAGACCATGATCACCTGGATGATCTCGCGCACCGAGGGCGCCAGCTCGCTCTATTACGCGGGCCTGCACCTGGCCATTTTCGCCTCCGGCATCGCGCTGCCATTCTCGATGCGCCAGAATATCGCCTTTGGCGCCGTCTCGTACGTGATGTACGTGCTGGCCTGCTCGGTACACCAGAATACGTTCGAGCTGCGCGGCGCCTTCATCGTCAATTCGCTGTTCCTGCTGATGTCGGCGACGGTCAGCGCGGTGTGCACCTTCTTCAACGAGCGCGCCCGCTTTACCCTGTTCCGCCTGAAGGCCGAGGTGGCCGACACCAACCGCCAGCTCGAGCAGACCAACCACGACCTGGCCGAGATCAAGGGCCAGATGCTGCAGCAGGAAAAAATGGCGGCCATCGGCACGCTGGCGGCGGGCTTGCTGCACGAGGTGAATAATCCGGTCAACTTCTGCATGATGGCGATCGACATCGCGATCGAGGAGCCGGCCGCGAAAGCCAGCGCGCTGGTGAGCGAATGCCTGTTCGACGCCAAGCAGGGCATGCAGCGCGTGCAGTACATCGTGTCGGACCTGAAGACCTTCGCCTACCGCAAGAGCGGGTCCGAGGACGAGGGCACGCCCTTCCTGTTCGAGAAGGCGCTCGCTTCCGCGATCCGCCTGATCGGGCACGAAATCAAGGGCATCCCGGTGCAGCGCGAGCTGCCGTCCGACACCTTGGTGCGCGGTGACGAGGCAGCCATCATCGGCGTCTTGATCAACCTGTTGGGCAATGCCGTGCTGGCCATGCGCAAGGCCCAGCGCGCCGTGTGCGCGATCGACATCAGCGCCGTGTGGGAGGCCGAACGCCTGCGCGTGACAGTGCGCGACAACGGCCACGGCATCGCGCCGGCCAATCTGACGCGCGTGTTCGAGCCCTTTTTCACCACCCGCGAAGTGGGACAGGGACTGGGCCTGGGCCTGTCGATCAGCTACGGCGTGATCAAGCGCCACGGCGGCACCTTGATGGCCGAGAGCGCACAAGGCGAATGGACCAAGATGATCTTCGACCTGGCGCGGGCGGCATGATGACCGAGCGCGGAGTGGGCGAGATTGCGCGCGGCGCGGTGACCATCCTGTACGTCGACGACGAGGAACTGGCACGAAAATACTTCGTGCACGCGGTGCCCGAGCGCGACGTGCTGTGCGCGGCGGGTGTGGACGAGGCGATCGCGATCCTGGAAGACCCAGCTAGCTGCGTGGGCGTGGTCGTCTCCGATTACCGCATGCCGGGAAAGATGGGCAGCGAGCTGCTGCGCCACGTCGAGCAGCAGCATCCGCACATTGTGCGCATCCTGGTGACGGCCTTCGCCGACAAGGGCACCTTGCTCGACACCGTCAACGGCGGCGAGATTTTCCGCATCCTGGAAAAGCCGCTCGAGCTGCACAGGCTGCGCGAGACGCTGCGCCTGGCGCTCGAGCGCGCGCAAGAACGCATGGTGCAGCGCCAGCGCCTGACCGCGATCGACGAGACGCTCGCCTTCCTGGCGCACGAACTGAACACGCCGCTGGCGGCGATTTCCAATTTCGCGCGCGGGATCGAGCGGCGCTCGGCCGGCCTCGACGCGCGCGTCGGGCAGCCGGACGCCGGCGCGCAAGTGGCGGAGGCCGCTTGCCTGGTGCGCGACAACGCACGCTACTGTATGTCGGTGCTGGCCAGCTTCGTGACCTCGGTGCGGCGCATCAACGCGGCGCCCGCACCGGGGGCGCGCGCCGGCGCCAGCGCGCGCCAGCTCATCATGGACCTGCTTGACACCTATCCGCTGGCCGCGCCGCAGCGCGCCCTGATCGCGGTCGACGTGCGGCGCGACTTCGCCGTGACAGCGGCGCCCAATTGCGTGGCGCTGGTGCTCTCGTCGCTGCTTTCGAACGGCTTGCGCGCGCTCGAAGGGCACCGCGAACCAAAGCTGCGCTTCACGGTGCAAGGCGGCGAGCAGCCGCAGATCCGGGTCAGCGACAATGGCCCCGGCATCGCGCCAACGGTGCGCGAGCGCCTGCTGGTGGACCCGGTGACGATGCACGCCGATTCGGGCGGCAGCGGTTGGGGCCTGATTTTTTGCAAGCGCATCATGCAGTCGTTTGGCGGCAATATCGAGGTGCAGTCGGAGCAGGGCCGTTCGACCACCATCGCACTGAATTTTCCAGCACTCAAAAAGGAATAAGCAATGACCGAGCACCACACCCCCGCGGCGGCGATCCTGTTCGTCGACGATGAAGCGACCGCGGTCAAATACTTCCAGCGCGCCATCGGCGCGTTGGCGCCGGTGCTGACCGCCGGCTGTGTCGAGGAAGGGCGGCGCGTGCTCGACGAGCAGAGCGATCAGATCGCGGTGCTGGTGTCGGACCAGCGCATGCCCGGCGCCTACGGCAACGAGCTGTTGTTCTATGCGCGCGACCGCTACCCGCACATCGTGCGCATCCTCACCACCGCGTATTCCGAAATCGAGCATACGGTGGAGGCGGTCAACCAGGGCCAGATCCACCGCTACATCCAAAAGCCGTGGTCGATCGACGCGCTGCGCATGGAATTGAAGCAGGCGCTCGAGCTGGCCACGCTGCGCGGCGAGCATGCGCGCCTGCTGCGCGAAAAGCTGCAAGTGGGACGGCGCCAACTGGTGGCCAACCGGATCGGCGCGGTGCACGCCCTGTGCGCCAGCCTGGCCGGGCCGGAGCGGCTGCAGGCGCTCGACGCCTATCTGTCGGCGGCCGCCGCGGTGGGGGTGCGCGCGCTCGAGCCGAACTGGCTGCTGATGGACTACGCGGACCTGGTCAGCGCCGAGGCGTTCCGCAGCGCGGCCCTGCAGGCGCAAGTGCAAGAGCGCCTGGCCCAGCTCGAGCGCGATTATCCCGACGCCGACGCCGGGCGCGCCCTGGCCATGCTGGGCGCGGCCTTCGGCGACACCGTCAGCACGGTCGACGGCAGCGCGGTGCTGTTTGCGGAGCCGCGCGTGCTGACCGAATTTCTGGAGGCGCCCACCGCCAGCGCGCTGTCGGCGCGCCACACCTTTTGGCTCGCTTGCCTGCTGTGGCTGGGGCGGCGCGGCTGGTCGATGCGCATGCGCCGCACTGACGCCGGCTTGCACGGCCAATTGGCGCAGGCTGGCGCGGCGCTCACGCCGGTGGAGCTGGCGGCCTGGGTCGAGCAGTTCTAGAGCCGTCCCGGAACAGGCTCTGGCAACTACGGCGTCATGGCGGCGCGCACCAATTTGGGCGCGGCCTTGGCCCACAATTCGTGCAGGCGGCCGGACGATTCCATCGTCAGCAGCTCGTCGTCGATGATGCGCATCAACGCCGGCGCCAGCGCATAATTGCGCGACACGCCGTAGTAGAACAGGCTTGGACGCACGCCCGGCACCGGCGCGCTGGCGATATCGGGGTCGGCCAGGTAGTCGCGCCCGATGGCGGCGTAGCCGGCCATGATTTCCTTCTTTTCCAGGAACAGGGCGCAGCGGCCCAGCTGCAGCTTTGCCACCAGGGCGGTGAAGTCGCCCGATCCCTGGTCGACGTCGCCGGGCGCCAGGCCGTAGCCCGTGTAGTTATAGCCGCGCACGCCGCAGATCCGGTATTTCTTGACGTCGCCCGGCGCCTTGATGGCCAGACCCGTTGGATTATTGCGGCGCGAATAAAAATAGTAAGTGGTGGTGGCGTAGTAGGCGCGCGAGAACAGGAAGGTCTTGAGCCGCTCCGGGTTGTACGACAGATTGAACACCAGCTGGTATTCCTTGCCCAGGGCGGCCACGGCCATGCAGCGGTTCCACGGAATCATGTCGATGTGGTAAGCGATTTGGTGGCGTTTGAAGATCTCGTCGATCACATCGACCGCGTAGCCGACCACTTGGCGCGTTGGCTTGCCTTGCTTGCGCTGGAAATAGGAGTACGGCGGCCATTCATTCTCGTCCTCGCAAATGGCGATGCTGCCGATCTGGTCGGTCGCAGCCGGCGCCGGATCGGCCGCGCGCGCCGGCATGGCGGCGGCGCTGCCAAGAACGATGCACAATGCGCTGTTGCGTAGGAGTGTTCGGCTCATGCGGCTGTAAAAGGTGATGCGGGACGCCCGCGTGCAGCTAGCACGCCCCGGGCGCGGCGATACCCTAGTGTAACCGTTTGCAGCCTCAAGCCATGCTTTCGTTTTGCCTTGCGTGGCGCGTCAGCCGCGCCCGCGTGCTCACAGCCTGCCGTTGATGGTGAAGAACAGCTCGCGCGGCGCGCCCACCAGCAAGGTGGCGAACTCGCCGTGCGGATCGGACTTGACGAACTGGTTCGAACCGATGGTGGCGAAATAGCGCTTGTTGAGCACATTGTTCAAGTGCAGCGAGATCGTCACGTCCTTCAAGCCGGCGAAGCTTTTTTGCTTATAGCCGCCCGACAGGTTCATCACCCAGAAGGCCGGCACCTGGCCATCGTTGACAAAGGTGTAATAGCGCTTGTCGGTATATTTGGCGCCGCCGCGCGCGAACCAGCTCGGGTCTTCCCACGACAGCTCGGTGTTGAGCATCAGCTTGGGCGAGTCGACCACTTGCTTGCCGCTGACGGGGACCAGCACCCCGCTGTCCAAATAGTCGGACTTGTAGGTTGAATCGTTGTAGGTCAGCGCGTTGAACCAGTTCCATTGGCGCGTCATGGTCCACACCGTGGCCGCCTCCACCCCCGTAGTCAAGACCTTGCCGACGTTGACGACCGTGTTCGGGCAGCCCACCACGCCCGAGCAGGTGGCCACGCTGAGCAGGCGGTCGCTGAAGTCGGCGCGGTAGGTGGCCACCGAGCCGGTCAGGCTGCCGCGCTTGAAGCGGTAGCCCAGGTCGATGCTGATCGAGGTTTCTGGCTTGAGCTTGTAGCCGTTGGCGTCGAAGGCGGCCTGGCTTTGCGAGAACTGGCCGTACACGCCCGGCTCGAAGGCGCGCAGATTGCGCGAAATCGAGGTGAACACTTCATCGTGCGAGTTCAAGTCGAAGCTCAAGCCCAGTTGCGGCAACAGGGTTTTGGAGGCGTTCAAGGTGCCGCCCGCGCGCGCGGCGTTGATGCTGGTGGCGTCGATATTCACGTGCGGGCTCTTGAAACCGGCGTTGAGCTTGAGCTTGTCGTCGAGCATCAGCAGCGTGTCTTGCAGGTAGAACTGGACGGTGCGGGTGGTGAACACTTGCTTGAAGCCGGTGAGCATCGGGTTGGTCAAGAAGTAATTGGTATCGGCCGGCCCCGTGATGGCGTAAAAATTGCGCGTGAGCGTGTGGATGTTGTGCTCGTACCAAAAGCCGCCATTGATGGTGTGCTTGTCCCATTCCCACGACAGGTCGCTGGTGATGCCGTAGCGGTCGATCGCGTATTCAGTGGTGCGGATCGAGATCGGCACGGTGGGCGATTCGGTGTAGGGCGTGTACCAATGGCCCTGGCCATCGTTGTCATGGTGGTAAAGCGTGGTCTTGCTCGAGAGCGCGGGCGTGATGGCCAGCTCGAGCGTGGCGCCGGCCAGGTTGTCGATGCGCAGGCCGCGCGCCGTGTAGTAGGCGTCGTCGAGCGTGGTGACGTTGCCACGGTAGATGGGGTCGGACTGGTGCTGGGCGTTGCGGTGCGCCGCGTCGAGCGCACGCTGCCAGTCGGGCGCGTAATTGTCCCAGTCCCAACCGAGGCGATTGAGCATATCGAGCGACATGTCTTGGTAATCGTTTTCGCTGCGGTCGGAGCGGTTGTAGAAAAAGCTGAACTTGTTCTCGCCGAAGCTGTGCACCAGCTTGCTGTTGAACTGGTCCTGGTCTTGCGGTCCTTCGCCCTTCCATTTGTGGGCACGCTGGCGCGCCAGGCTGAGGTAAGCCTTGGTGCCGCCGTTGAACAAGCCGGTGTCGAGGCGCACGAAGGTGCGCATCGTGTTATAGCTGCCGAAGGTTTGCGCGCCGTTGGCGCCGAAGCTGTCGGCGGGATTGCTCGAGATGAATTGCACGGTGCCGCCCAGATTGCTCGTCGAGGCGGTGCCGACCGCGCCCGCGCCTTGCGACAAGTCGACCTGGCCCACGTTTTCGGGCGAAATGGCGCGGCTGATGTGCAAGCCGTTGTTGTTACCGTAGCTCATATTGCCAAGCGGGACATTGTCGAGGGTGAAGCCGAGCTGGCCCTGGCTGAAGCCGCGCACGCTAAAGCGGGTCGACCACTCGTAGGCGCCGAGCGCGTCGGCTGACTGGAAACTCACCCCGGGCAGTTTTTCCAGTGTTTTCAAGGGACTGGTGCCGGGCAGGGCCTTGGCCAGGTCGCTGCGCGTGATGTTTTGCACCTGGCGCGTCTGGCCCTGGCCGAAAATGACGATCGACGGGGGCGCGTCGGGCGGCGCCGGCTCGGCTGCCTTGGGCGCCGCGTCCTGGGCCGCGGCCGGCAAGACGGCGCACAGCAGCCAGCTGGCGGACAGGGAAAGGGGCAGGCACGGCACTTTGACTTGGCTTGGATTTGACACGAAACACCTCGCTTTGTAGGTATTCGGAAAACCGGTTTTTTATGCTGGCATGTTTGCCATTCTTATCCGGATCAATTGCGTCCTTGCGCATCAGCTTATGCGCTGTAGGAATTATGCTCCCCTATTTTTCGCCCGGCCAGACAATGTCCTTTATTTTCAGCAATCTCGCCACAGTTACGCGCCGTGTTAATTTGTCAAATGCAAGGCGGCGCGGATTGCTTGCAAGAGCGCGCTCCAGGCGGGGGAATCGGCCGCGATTTCGTCGTAGTGGCTGGCGCCGGCGACGATGACGACCTCGGCGGCGTCGCCGGCGGCGCGCGCGCGCCGCGCATAATCGTGGGCCGCGCGCGGCGGCGAGATGGTATCGAGTTCGCCCGTGATCAAGACGCTGTGGCTGCCGTTCGGGACCAGCTCGGCCGCGTTGGTGTCGGCGAATACGTCGGGGCGGGCGGCGCTGGGGCTGCCGGCCAGCGCCAAGGTGTCGCGCCCGCAACTGGCGCGGATCAGCGCCTGTTCATTGCGCAAGTCGGCCAGCCCGCCCAGGCTGATCACTTCGGAAAGGCTGGTGCCCTCGCTCTGGTACAAAGGGCTGGCGCGGGCGACGCGCGCGCGCCCGGCCAGCCATTGCACCAGTTGGCCACCGGCCGAGTGGCCCACGCCGACAACGCGCTTGGGATCGAGCCCGAGGCGGGGCGCCTCGGCCAGCAGTTTGTCGAGCGCCGCGCCGACGTCCTGGTAGCTGCCGGGATAGCCGCCGCCGTCTTCGTCGGCGCGCCGGTACTCGACGTTCCAGACGGCGATGCCTTGCGCGACGAGCGCGCCGGCCACATTGCGCATTTGCCGGATGCCGCCAAACTCGACCGTCCAGCAGCCTCCATGCACCAGCAGCACCACCGGGAAGGGGCCGGCGCCGGTGGGCCGGAACAGTTCGGCATACTGGGACGCTGCCTTGCCGTAGGCGATGGTGGCGGCCGGGGCCGGGCCGTCGAGGGCCAGATAGTTGGACAGTGTCATCGGCGTGGCGTGCGCGGCGCCGACGCACAGCGCGAGCATCAGCACGGCGAACGGGCGTTGGGGGCGCGGGGAGCGCAAGGGTAGTCGTGGTGGCATGGGCTTGATCCGGGAAAAAGAATGGCGGAGTGATGCCGCGTTGAGGTTGCTAATAATTAAATGTTTGTAAAAACTTTAAATCGCACTATATTCAAGCTCTGAGCGACGACACGGGAGACCGATCATGATGCCGACAAAACCGGGGCAAAGCAGGCAGGGCGCGAATCCGAATCCGCAATCTGTCAATGAAATCGAAAGGGCGCTGGCGGCAGAAAAAGGTGATGCCACCACCAAGGCGAGCAAGGCCAAGCGCGCCAAAGCCGGTGGCGCCAAGGCGGGCGGCAAGGGCAAGCAAAAACGCGGGCATTGAGGCGCGGCGCGGCAGCGGCATCAATCGAGTTGCAATGCGATCTGGGCCGCCAATTGCGCCCCTTCATTGCCGGCCTTGCCTATGGCCGCACCCACGGCGTGCCACGCGAATGCCTCGCTGCCGGTCGCTTGGCTGCGTGCGAGCTGTTCGGCTTGTTCCGGCGACAGGCCCGGGTCCAGCCACAGCGCCGCGTCGGCGGCGGACAAGACGATGGGACGGCGGTCGTGGATGTCGACCATGCCACCGACGGCGTCGGCGCTGATGATCGCAAAACCGGCCTCGGCCGCGTGTTCGGCGGCCGGACCGGGCGCGGCCAGCGCGGCGATGAACAAGGGTTCGCGGGTTTTCAGGTGGATATGCCAGGCTTGCTTGTGGCCTTTTTCACCCGTCCATTCGTACCAGCCGGCGGCCGGCACGATGCTGCGTCCGCTTTTGAGCAAGCGGCCCCAGTAGCGGTTGCTCAGCTTTTCTATGCGCGCGTTGATGGCGATCGGCACCTTGCCCTTGGCCCAGGCGGCGCGATAACCCCAATACCAGTCGTCAATGACGAGGGCGTCGTCGAGTACATGCAGCAGTGGGCGGCGCGTGCCGGGCGCGGCGTTAAAGGAGGGCGCCGCCACACTGTTGAAGACGGGCTTGGCGTGCGGCCAGTGCATGGCGGCCACATATTCGACGGCCGTGTGATTTTGGTCAAGGCGTCCACACATGAAAACGCTCTCCGGGGCGGTTGAAGGAATGCGGCAACGATACCCCATCTGACGGAAAAATGGAGTTTGATCTGGCACAAATTGGCGCTGGCATGGCTTGCTAGGATGAGTTTTCGCGCTGAAAGGTCACGATGAAGCATACGCAGCACTACCTCGCCCAGGCGAGCGCACGGCGCGCTCATTCCACCCCGGATCCGGACGATGTGCCGGCGCGCCCACCATTGCCCACGCCCGAGCCGGAGGACATGCCCGACCCTTCGCACGCGCCCGTGCAAGAGCCGCGCCCGCCGCTGCCGCCACTTAGGACGGCTTAGGTTTGGCCTTGCCGTGTCTGGCAGCGGGCGTGGCCTGCGCGAGCGTGGCCGGCGGCGCGGGCTGTGGCGGGAGCATGGGAATTTGGCGGATCAAGGCTTCCGTTTCGTGCTCGGCCGCGGTTTTTTCGCCGCTGCCGATGTCCGCCTCGTCGCTCCAGGGGCGCGCTTGGGCTGGATCGGCGGGCGTGCGCGTGTCAGGGGTTGTAGGCGAAGTCATAGTGTCTCCATCGCGTGATGGTGAGCGCCAATCGTAGCAGTGCGGCGCGGGTGGGGGCGCGCGCTTCGCCGCTTGCATTGAATAAAAGTGTTGTTGCTGTGTGGATATATCGATAAATTGTGTTGGCCGTCACAAATGAAACCGTTTCGAGTTTCTATAATTAATCATCACCAGTTTTATTTGTTCTGAGGAGAACATGATGGGCAATTCCTTACACGACAAAATCTATCTCGGCCGCACTTCGGTATTGCACTCGAAGCGCATGCAAGCCCTGTTTGTCATCGGGGCGTTTGCGAGCATTGCACTGGTGTGGCTGGCCATCCGCGCCGCCTGACGCTTAATTATTCAGCGGCGATGAAGGCATCCGGGATTGCCCCGGCCCGGCTTGCCGGTTACCATGTGGGCCGCACGGCTCACATGGAAAGCAGTAATGAAGAATGAAAAACTGACGACGGACGAATACGACGCGCTCGAGCAAATCTTGCGCGGCGCCCGGCATGATCGGGTCAACGCCTGCGTCGGACGCAATGTCAAGCGCCTATCCGGGCTCAAGCTGGTTCAATACGGCAAGGATGGACGTATCTCGATGACGGACAAGGGGCAGCAATTGCTGTTCTTACGCCGTTGCATATTGGGCTTGCGCGCCGTGGCCCAGGATGCGGCCAGCACGCTCGAGGCCGATGTCGCCCTGTTCCTGGGTAAAAAATCGCATATCCAGCCAGGGCCGGACGGCAGCTACCTCATCACCGACAAGGGCCGCGAGTCGCTGTGCGACATCGAGGCCCAGGAAAAATCCAAGTAAGCGATCCTTGTAAGCAATCGAAGTAAGCGCGGCGCATGGCGCGGCGGCGGCGGACCGTTGGCCCGCCTGCTGGCGCCATGCTCGCGCTAGCCGCGCGTGCTTACTTCGCCACTGCCGGCGCGAAGCCGTCGGCGACGATATCCATTTCGCTGACAGCGCCATACTTGGCGGCGATGCTGCGGATGGCGTCGGCCTTGCCGACCAAGACCATTTGCAGCTTGTCGCGCGGGAAGTGCTTGTCGATCAATTCCTTGGCGCGCGCCGGGCTCAAGCTGTCGACGTCCTTCATGAAGTTGTCGATTTGGGCACGTCCCACTTGCGAGGCGTACATATCGCCCAGCAAGCCGGCCAGTTGCTCGCTCGTTTCAAAGCGCGGCGGGAATTGGCCTTTCACATAAGCCTTGGCCGAGGCCAGGGTGACAGCATCGACGCCCTTGTCCCACAGGCGCTGGTAAGTCTTGAGCGCCAAATCGAGCGCCGCTTCCGTCTTGGGCAGGGCCGTGAAGCTGGACATGGCGAAGGTGCCCGTTTGCGACAGCGTGGCAAATTCGCTGCGTGCGCCGTAAGTGAGGCCGGAGTTCACGCGCAGTTCGTCGTTGAGCCAAGAGGTGAAGCGCCCGCCCAGGATGGTGTTGAGCACTTGCAGCGGCACGTAGTCCGGGTCGTTGCGGGCGATGCCCTTGCCGCCGATCAGGAAGGTCGTTTCGATCGCGTCGGGCTTGTTGACCAGCCACACGCGCGCTTTGTCGGCCTGCACCTTGCCGTAGTCGTGGGCGGACGGCTTGGCGCCGCTCGCTTGCCAGGCGCCGAACAGGGCGCTGATCTGGGCGCGCATCTCGGCCGCCTTGAAGTCGCCCACCACCACGATGGCGGCGTTATCCGGGCGGTAGTAGCGCTGGTGGAAACCCTGCACGTCTTTTTGCGTGAGCGCGCCCACGCTGGCGACGGTGCCGCTGGCCGGGTTGGCATACGCGCCGGAACCGAACAGCATGCTGCGGTAATAGTTTTGCACCACATTGCGCGGGCTTTCCTTCGCCTGCTTGAGACCGCTGACCTTGCGCAGGCGCAGCTTGTCGAGCTCGGCCGCGTCAAAGCTGGGCTGTTGCAGCACTTCGGCCAGCAGCGGCAAGAGCGCGGCGGCATCGTCGCGCGCGAAGTCCGCCGCCACGATCGATTGCTCGGCGCTGGCGCCACCGCTCAAGTGGGCGCCGCGAAAGTCGAAGGCTTGGTCGAGTTCGGCCTTGCTGTGCTTGGCGCTGCCGAGCAAGATGGCGTCGCCCGTCAGGTTCGACAAACCGGCCTGGGCCGCGTCATCGACCGAGCCGGCCTTGACGATGGCGCGCACGGCGATCAGGGGCGCCTCATGGCGCTCCATCAGGTACACGGTCAAGCCGTTGGGCAAGGTGGCGGTGTCGAAAGCGGGCAGGTGGAATTCACCGGCCTGGGCGGCGCCGGCCGCCAGCGTCGCGGCCAGCGCGATAGTTAAGCTTGGTTTCATGGATCAGTCCTCCTTCGCGGCCAGCACGCCAACGGTGCGCTGCGATTTTTTCAGGTATTTGGCGGCGACGTTCTTGATGTCGGCGATGCTGAGCTTTTTGATTTGCTCGGGCGCGTCGAAGGACTTCTTATAGTCGCCGTAGAACACTTCGTAGATGCCCAGTTGCTGGGCCTTGCCGTTGATGGTTTCTTGCTCGCGGTACATGCCCACCAACATCTTGTTCTTGACCTTTTGCAGTTCCTCCTCGCTCACGCCATCTTTGACGACGCGATCGAGTTCGGCCAGCAATGCTTGCTCGAGCTTGGCTGGCGCCACGTTGGCAGCCGCCACGCCCGACACGTACAGCAAGCCCGGATCGAAGCCGTCCAGGCTGGAGGCGTGGACCGAGGTGGCCAGTTGCTGCTCGACCAGGGCTTTGTACAGGCGCGAGGTCTTGCCGTCGGCCAGGATCAATTGCAGCACGTCGAGGGCGACGTGGTCGGGATCGCTAATGGCCGGTACTTTGTAGGCGACGGTCAAGTTGGCGCTGGTGGCCGAAGGCTTGGCCACGAACACGCGGCGCTCGCCTTTTTGCTCGGGCTCGATGGTGCGCACGGCCGGCGGCGCGGCGCGCTTGGGGATGGGGGCGAAATACTTGCCCGCCATTTGCTTGACCTGCTCGAACTTGATGTCGCCGACGATCACGCACACGGCATTATTGGGCGCGTAGTAGACGTTGAAGTAGCGCACCAGGTCATCCTGGGTCCAGGCTTTGATGTCGGACTCGTGGCCGATCACGGACCAGGAATACGGATGGGCGCGGAAGGCGGCCGCGTTCACTTCTTCCTGCAGCATGCGTCCATTCGAGTTCTCAAGGCCGGTGCTGCGCTCGGACAGCACCACGCCGCGTTCGCTGGCGACCATTTTCGGGTCGATGCTCAGGTGGGCCACGCGGTCGGACTCGAGCTTGAACATGGTTTCGAGGGCGGAGGCGGGGAACCAGTCGGTGTAGACAGTGACGTCATTGGTGGTGTAGGCGTTGTTGGAGCCGCCTTGCGCTTCCATGGTGCGGTCGAACATCTTGGGGCCGTAGTTTTTCGAGCCATTGAACATCATGTGCTCAAAAAAATGCGACAAGCCGGTGATGCCGGGCGCTTCATTGCGCGAGCCGACTTTCCAGAACGTGTACATATTCGCGTTGGGGATGGCGCTGCTTTCGAGTACGATGAACTTCATGCCGTTTGGCAACGTAAACGACTTGACTTGGTCGGGCGTGACAGCTTGCGCCATCGACGCCATGCCCACCAGAGCGCTGGCGGCCAGGACTTTCCACTTCATGGGTTTTCCTTTCAATCGGAGGGTGCCCGTGTCATGGCGAAAGGTTGACACGGAGGCAGCGTGCAAGAATACGGCATTTCGGCGGAAAAAGCAGCGGGGAAGGCATGCGAGGTGGCGATTGGCAAATAGCGATGGCGTCATTGCCAGGCCCTGTTTAAAACAGTCTAGAGCTTGTATCGACGACATGGAATTTGGCTCACTTTGGACTTTCACCGCGCGAATCTGGATCAATTTAGACTTTCAGTGCCGACTTTTAGACCCATTTCGAATGAGGCCCATGGCTTTTTGACCGGTTTAGACGCAGCGAGTCCCAAATAGACTGAATTAGACTGGCGCTGATTTCGCATACCCCCGGACTGCGCAGGTGCCATGAGTTTGCGCGCGTTGGCGGCATGGTCATCAAAGCAAAGGGCTAAGCCTTAGCGCAGGCTGAGCCACAACACCGTCAAGCGCGCCAGCGCCCGGTTCAAGGGCGCGTTCAGCCTGCCCCCGAGCACGCCATCGCGGCGCGCCACCCAGCGCTGCAGGCGCGCCGCGCGCGACTGTTCCCGCGCCGCGTCGGGTTTGAAGGGCAGCTTGAGCATGAACTCGATGCGGTTGTTGCCGGCCACGCCGGCGAAGTGGCACAGCCGCTCGTTGAAGATCAGGCGCAAGCGCTTGTGCATGGCCGGATAGTTCGGATCGTAGCTGAAGATATTCGTCACCAGCACGCCGCCCTCGCGCAGGGCGCGCCGGCAGCTGGCGTAAAAGCGGGCGCTGCCCAGGGCCGGCGGGATGCCCGACTCGTCGAAGCCATCGACGATCAACACATCGACCTCGTCGGCCAGGGTGGCGATGACCTCGGCGGCGTCGCCGTGCACCACGCAAAGGCGGGCGTCGTCGGGCGGCACGCAAAACTGCTCGCGCAGGGCGATGACGTCCTCGCGCAGCTCGATCACGGTGATGCGCGCGCGCGGGAAGTGGCGGTGGCAAAACTTGGCCATCGAGCCCCCGCCCAGCCCCACCATCAGGATATGGCGCGGATCGGGCACGAACAGGGCGAAGCCCATCATCGCCCGCACATAGGCCAGCACCAGCTGGTGCGGGCGCGACAGGCGCATCGCGCTTTGCACATTGCCCTTCATGAATTCGAGCGTGCGCAAGTCGCCCGTGGTGTACACCAGGGGCTGGCGCGCCTTGACGGCGGTGGTGGCGCTCGAATCAAAAGTGGACATGGGCATGGAGGGCGGGCCCGGCATGGGCCAGACCAGTATATGCGAGCCGGGCGAGCCGGTGCAATGCTTGCGGCGCCGGTGCGACGTTTGCACAGCGGCGCTCCCTATCGTGGCGCCGGATGCCACATTTAATTTACAGACAGAATATTTGAATGTACATTGTCAGCATGGATGGCTTGCGCCACGCCGACGCAGCCTCAGGTGGAAGGCGTCGCTGGCAGGCCGCAATGGAGAACCTATGTATTTAGACCACCCGACGATCACCGCGACCAATAGCTTGACCGAACCGGACCGCATCGAGCGGCTGACCCGGGTCTACGGCTATGTGGTGGCCCTGGCCGACTGTGCCGGTGATGGCGTGTTCATCGAAAAAGTCACCCAGATCCATGACCACAAGGGGACCCTGATCGTGTTTTGGGGCGACCCGCCCAGCGAAGAGCAAAAAGCCTTCTTCGTGCAAGCCTGGTCGAGCAAGATCGGCGACGGCAGCACCAACGTCGAGCACGAAATCTAAACCGTGCAGTGACGCAAGCAGGCAGGCAGGGCGGCCCGCGCGCGGCCGCAGCATAGGGAGCACGCGCAGTCGATGGATATCAAAACGATGGTGTTGGCGCTGGCGCTGGGCAATCTGAGCCTGTGCGCCGCGCTATTTTTCTTTGAATACGAGAGCCGCAAGTCGCTCACCTTGTCGACCTGGGCGGTCGCGCGCCAATGCCAGGCGCTGGCCTGGATGCTGCTGTACTTCCGTGGCAGCGGCATCATTCCCGATCTGATTTCCATCCCTTTCGGCTACGCCATCCTGTTCGCCGGCGTGGCCCTGGAAGCGGGCGCGTTCTGGGAAGCGGCCGAGCGCCATGGCTGGGCGCGCCCGAGCGCAGTGGCGCTGGCTTTGGCGCTGGGGCTGTTCCTGGCCGCCTTCTTCAACGACGATCCGGCCTTGCGGGTGGCGGCCAGCGCGCTCTTGCTGGGTGCGTTCTACCTGTCGGCGGCGGCGGCCCTGGCGCAGCGCTGGACGGATGCGAGCATGTTGCGCCGCTTCCTGGCCATCGCGGTGGGTGCGCTGGCGCTGGCGATCAGCGCGCGCGGCGCCCTGGTGCTGGTCTTGCCCGACGGCTGGGGTTGGTTGAATGGCGCCCTGATCCAGATGCTCGCTTCGGGCGCCTTCTACCTGTTGATGCTGCTGGGAGCCTTTGGCTACTTGCTGCTCTCGCGCGAGCAGGTGCAGCGCGAGCTGGCGCGCATGGCGGTGCTGGACGCGCTGACCGACGTGCCGAACCGGCGCGGTTTTTTCAACACCCTGGCGCCCTGGCTGTCGCTGGCGCGCCGGCCCGGCGTGCCGACGGCCTTGATCGTGCTCGATTTCGACCACTTCAAGCGCGTCAACGACAGCTACGGCCACTCGGTGGGCGACACGGTCTTGCGCAGCATCGTCGATGTGTGCAAGAGCCAGCTGCGCGACAGCGACCAGTTGGGGCGCCTGGGCGGCGCGGAATTTGCCGTGCTGCTGCCGCGCACCAACCTGGCCGAAGCTGCCGTGGTGGCCGAGCGCATCCGCGCGGCCATCGAAGCCCAGCCCGTCAAGAGCGAGCGCGCGATGGTCAAGCTCACCGCCAGCCTTGGGGTGACGACCTTGCGCGCCGACGACAGCAGCGTGAGCTTGTTCAAGCGCGCCGACGAAGCGCTGCAAGCGGCCAAGCGCGGCGGGCGCAATCTGGTGGCCGAGGCGGCGCCGGCGTGCGTGCCCGAGGCCTAGGGAGCCGCGCAGGGGAGGGCTGCGGCGGCGTCATCGCCGCGTCATGATGCGCTGGTATTATGGTAGGATTTTCGCGAAGCGGGACTGTGCCGCAGCCGTGCCGCAAACCGATAGCCAAACTGTTCAACGCCACTGAAAGAGCCGTGCATGTATGCTGCCGTTGACCTCGGGTCCAATAGTTTTCGCCTCCACATCGGCAAGCATGAAGGCGATGTGATCCGCGTCGTCAAGAGCATGCGCGAGCCGATCCGCCTGGCCGCCGGCCTGGACGCGAACGGCAACCTGACCGAGGCGGCGATGGCCTCGGCGCTGGCCTGCCTGGACGATTTTCGCCTGGCCCTGGCCGAGTATCCGCTCGAAGCGGTGCGCGTGGTCGCCACCTCGACCATGCGGGTGGCGCGCAACAGCGCGACGTTCTTGCCGGCGGCCGAGAAGGCGATGGGCTATCCAATCGAGATTATCTCCGGCGAGGAGGAGGGGCGCCTGATCTACATGGGCGTGGCCAATTCGCTGGCCGCGCAAGGCGAGCGGCGCCTGGTGATGGATATCGGTGGCGGCTCGACCGAACTGATACTCGGGCGCGGGCCGCAGATCGAACGGGTCGAATCGTTTTCGGTGGGGACCGTCAAGCAGAGCCTGTCGTTCTTCGTGGGCGGGCGGGTCGACGCGGTCTCGTTCGAGGCCGCCATCCTGTCGGCGCGCAGCCAGTTCGAGGACGCCGCGCCGCCCTACCATCCCCAACACTGGAAGAATGCCTACGGGTCCTCGGGCACGATCCGCGCCATCGCCGAGATCATCGCCAAGAACAATCTGGGCGACGGCAAGCTCAACGCCAAAAGCCTGGAAGCGCTCAAGCAGCGCTTCATCGACTTCGGCCAGGTGGCGCGCATCGACATGCCGGGCTTGCGGCCGGACCGCGCCAGCACCATCATCGGTGGGCTGGCGATCCTGATCGCGCTGGTCAAGGAACTGAATATCGAGGTGCTCGCGCCGATCGAAGCCGGTTTGCGCATGGGCGTGATGTGGGACTTGTACTTCCGCTCGGTCAAGCTGGACCGGCGCGAGGAATCGGTGCGCGCGCTGCTGCAAAAATTCCATGTCGACGAGGAGCGCGCGCGCCGCGCCGCGCGCCACGCCGCCATCCTGTACGCGCAGTTAAAGCCGGCCGGCGACGCCTACGCCAAGCTGCTGCCGTGGAGCGCGCTGCTGCACGAGATGGGCATGGTGGTGTCGCAGACGGGCTACCACAAGCACGCGGCCTACCTGATCGAGAACGCCGACTTGCCGGGCTTTACCGCGCGCGAACAAAAGCTGATGGGGCGCCTGATCCTGGCCCAGAAAGGCAATCTGCGCAAGGTGGCCGACCTGCTGCCTGAACCGGATTTCGCCAAGGCCGTGCTGGCGCTGCGGCTGGCGATTTTGCTCATGCACACGCGGGTCGAGGTCGACTTCGAGCAGCTCAAGCTGCGCATGAAGGGCCGCATCGAACTGGACATCAAGCGCGACTGGATGAGCACCCATCCCACGGTGCGCTTCTGGATCGAGAAAGAGCAAGAGTGGTGGGACGAGGTCGAGGTCGACTTTAGCGTGCGCGCCAACGCTTGAGCGCAGGGGCGCGGCGGCGCCCTCAAATGCCCGCTTCCTTGCGCAGCTTCATGATGGCGACGCCGACCTCGGACGAGCTGTGGCTGTAGCGCGTGCCGGCCCCCAGCATGGCCTCGGCCTCGCCGAATTTGCGCGCGTTGATGGCCGCTGCCACCTTGCCGGCCTCGCTGTGGAAGGCGGCGTGCTTGTCGACGCAGGCGGCCAGGCTGGCGAACTTGCCGTATAGCCCCTTGCCGTCGCCATGCAACCATTTGCCCAGTTCGCAGCAATTGTCCTTGCCGATGGTGGCCGCGTCCATCTGTTCTTGCTTGGAGATGGCGTTTCGAAATTTGCTTTTCCATTCGGCATGCTTGCCGATCGCGCCGTCGAGATCCATGGCTTGCCTCGCAATGTTGTGGTGGAGTTTGCAGCATAGGCAGGTAAATACAACAAGTCTTTGATGTAGATCAAGATCGCATTTCTTAAGAACGCTAGAGCGGGATTGGGGCACCGGGGGCGGCGTGGGCCTCGATTTGTTACTTTGAGTTAGTATTTTCGACGAAATTCTGCGTAAAGTCGGTGTGGATGGGCCGCCCAGGGCGGGTGCAGCGGCAGCGGCCCCTGTTGCATGCGGCGCCGAGGGCGCAAATATTTCACGCAAAATCCGGCGTAGCGCGGCAATAATACATACACTAGAGTTCAGTCCGCTGTCCGTGGGGAGTACATGAAACGGTCCCTGGAAGTTGTTGTTCGCAGGTTCTGGCGCCGTGGCGCCTGTGCTCTGGCATGCGCGGCGCTGATGGCGCCGGCCCATGCGGGCGAGAGCTTGACGCTGTGCTTCGAGCACAAGGATGTGGCGCCCTGGCGCACCATCAACGGCCGCGGACTCAATTTCGAGCTGCTCAAACAGGTGGCCGGCCGCATGGATGTGTCCTTCCGCTACCAAAGCCTGCCCTGGAAACGCTGCCTGGCCAAATTGAAGGCGAACGAGGTCGATGGCGCTTTTTCCGTCAGTTTTTCCCCCGACCGCCTGCCGCTTGGGGCCTACCCCGGCGGCAACGCGCCCGATTACAGCAAGCGCATGCACTTGTCGCGTTACTACCTGGTGCGCAAGAAGGGCAGCCGCATCGACTGGGATGGGCACGCCTTCCACAACGTCAATGGCGCGATCGGCTACCAGCTCGGTTACTCGATTGGCGAATTCCTGCGCGCGCAGCATGTGCCGGTGGATGAGGCGAACCAGCGCGCCGCCGACTTGATCCGCCAGGTCAGCATCGGTAGCCTGGCTGGCGCGGCCCTGTTCGACACCGACGTCGAGGCGCTGATGAATGCGCCGCTGGCGGCCGAGATCGAAATGCTGCCCACCCCGCTGGTGGAAAAGCCGTACTTTCTGCTGCTCTCGCACGTGCTGGTGGCGTCGCGCCCGCAACTGGCGGCGCAGTTGTGGAAGACCATCGAGGACGTGCGCAGCAGCCCGGCCTATACCAAGCTGTACCATGAAACGATCGACCCCAAATCGCGCAAATCGGATACCCCATGAACGGACCTTTCATCAGCAAACCCACGATTTTGATCGTCGACGATACCCCCGACAACATCATGCTGATGTCGCGTCTGCTCAAGGATAAGTACAACACCAAGGTCGCCACCAGTGGCGTCGGTGCCATCGCGATCGCGCAATTGGCGCCCGAGCCTGACTTGATCTTGCTCGACGTGATGATGCCCGACGTGGATGGCTATGAAACGTGCCGCCAGCTCAAGGACAATCCGGCCACCCGCAACATCCCGGTGATCTTCCTGACGGCCAGGGGGCATGTGGAGGACGAGGCGCGCGGCTTGAGCGCGGGCGCCGTCGATTACCTCACCAAGCCGATCAGCCCGCCGATTCTGCTGGCGCGCGTGGCCACCCATTTGACGCTGAAGAACGCGCGTCAACTGCTGCAAGACCAGAATGGCGTGCTCGAGCGCATGGTGAGCGAGCGCACCGGCCAGCTATCGTTGATGCAGGATGCGACCATCATGGCGATGGCGTCGATCGCCGAGACGCGCGACAACGAGACGGGCAACCATATCCGGCGCACCCAGAACTACGTGCGCGCGCTGGCCCAGCGCCTGCAGGATCACCCGCGCTTTAGCGCCGTGCTGTCGGACGAGAATATCGAGCTGCTGTACAAGTCGGCGCCGCTGCACGACATTGGCAAGGTGGGCATCCCGGACCGCATCTTGCTCAAGCCGGGAAAGCTCGATAGCGATGAATTCGAGATCATGAAGCTGCACACGGTGTACGGGCGCGACACCATCATGCTGGTGGAGCAATACCTCGGCAGCAGCAACACCTTCCTGACCTTCGCGCGCGAGATCGCCCATTCGCACCAGGAAAAATGGGATGGCTCGGGCTACCCGGACGGCCTGACCGGTGATAATATCCCGCTGTCGGCGCGCCTGATGGCGGTGGCGGACGTGTACGACGCGCTCATTTCCAAGCGCGTCTACAAGCCCGCGTTCCCGCACGAAGAAGCGCTGCGCATCATGAAGATGGGGCGCGGCACCCACTTCGACCCCGACATCCTCGATGCCTTCTTCGAGATCGAACAACAATTCGCCCAAATCGCCGAGCAGTTCCACGGCGCCGAGGATGACTGAACCTGGCGGCCCTGGTGGGCCGCCGCGGCGGCAAGGGCAGCACATGACACCTTTCGAGCGCAACGATGGCGCAAGCGGCCCGGCCGCGTCCCCTGAACTGCCGGGCCTGGACCTGGCGGCCGGCCTGGCCCGCGTTGGCGGCGACCAGGCTTTCTATTTCAAGCTGCTCGAACGCTTCCTCCATACCCAGCGTGCCAATGTCGGCGCCGTGCCGGACGACGCGGTGGCGCAGCGCTGGGCGCAGCTTGAGCAGCGCGCCCACACCTTGCGCGGCAGCGCGGCCAATATCGGCGCGCTTGCGCTCGAGCAGGCCGCGGCGGCGCTGGAGCTGGCGCTGCGCGACGGCGGTGTGCCGGCGACGGCCTTGGTGGAAACGCTGGTGGCGGCGATGCGCGTCGTGTTTGACGGGATCGAACAGCACCTGGCGCGCCAGCAGCACGGCGCCGCGCAGGCGACGGCCGCGCCGGATGCGGGCGAGGTGGCGGCGCGCGCGGCGGCAGCCAGGCTGCTTGAGCTGCTGGGCCAATACAGCACCGACGCGCTCGATTACTTCGAGGACGAGCGCTCGCATCTGGCGACGATCCTGGCGCCAGACGCGCTTGACGCGATACTCACGCGCCTGGAAAGCTATGATATGGACGGTGCGCGCGCCTTGCTGAAATCTCATCTTTCATAATTTCTACAAATAGACTATATTGTTTATATTGTTTATATTGTTTATATTAAGGGGGAATGATGGTCAAGGTAAATACAGCAAAAGCGGCCACACCGCAGGCAGCCGAGAGCGCGGCGCCGGTGGCGCCAGCGGCGTCGAAATCAGCGCCGAAGAAGGCGCCCGCGGCGAAGAAGACAGCCGCCGCCAAACCAGCGGTGAAAAAAGCGCCAACGACGAAGGCTGCGCCAAAGCCAGCGGCCAAGGCGGCGCCGAAGGCAGCACCGAAGGCAGCACCGAAGGCTGGCGCGAAGGTGGCACCGAAGGCGGCGCCAAAGCCGGCCGCCAAGGCGGCACCCAAGGCAGCGCCAAAAGCGACGGCCAAGGCTGCCGACGCCGGCGCGCCCAAAGCTGCTGTCGAAAAGGTGCGCAAGCCCAAGCTGGTGCGCGATAGCTTCACCATGCCCGAAGCCGAGTACGATGTCTTGGCGCAAGTGAAAAAAGCCTGCCTCAAGGCCGGCTTCGAGATCAAGAAGAGCGAATTGCTGCGCATCGGCGTCGCCATGATCGGCCAGCTCGATCTGAAGACCTTGCAAGCGATCCTAGACAAGCTGCCGCAGCTCAAGACCGGGCGTCCCAAGCATAGCTGATCGATGCGCGGCAGGCGGCGTGGCGCCGCGACCCGCCACGCCTGTCACGGTCCTGACATCGAGGCGTAATCATCCTGAAAAAATACGGCGTTACGCTGTGCTTCGTTGCCAATGAAAGGACGAAGCATGCAAAATCTCAGCGCCACCACCGAACAGCGACAGCCAGCGCCGCGTCTCATCCTGAGCATGGCCTCGACCGAGCAGGAACTGCATGAAGTGCAGCGCCTGCGCTACAAGGTCTTCATCGAGACCATGGGCCTGTCGGCCCTGGTCAATGCCAGCGGCCTCGATGGCGACGAATTCGATCCCTACTGCGACCACTTGATCGTGCGCGACGGCGCCACCCTGAAGGTGGTCGGCACCTACCGTTTGCTGAGCCCCTCGAAGGCGCGCCAGATCGGACGCTTTTATTCGGAAAACGAATTCGACCTGGGACGCTTGAACCACGTGCGCGCGCGCATGTGCGAAGCGGGACGCGCCTGCATCCATCCCGATTACCGCGGCGGTAGCGTGATCATGTTGCTGTGGTCGGGCCTGGCCGAATACATGCGGCGCGAGCGCGCCGAATACCTGGTCGGCTGCGCCAGCATCAGCCTGGCCGATGGCGGCCATAACGCGGTGGCGGTGTTCCGCGCGCTGGCCGAGAAGCACATGGCGCCGCCCGAATACCGGGTCACGCCGCACCTGCCGTTTCCGATCGATACGCTCAGCGCGGCGCGCACGGCCCAAGTGCCGCCCCTGCTCAAGGGCTATATGCGTTCGGGCGCCTGGCTATGCGGCGAGCCGGCCTGGGATCCTGATTTTGAAAGTGCGGATGTGTTCTTGATGTTGCCGCTGGCAAACTTGGACAGCCGCTACGCGCGCCATTACGGCGTGGAGGAAGGCAGGGGGAACTAGCTGGAACGCAATCGTAGGGCAGAGATGCGGGATGGGTCAGCGGGGTCGGGGCTGACCATCTTGCATTGTGGACTACTTAGTGCATCGAGGCGCTTGACAGCTCCTTGAGCTCACGAATGCTGATGTCGGACTTTTCATGCATACGCAGCAAGATCGTCGCACCGACGGCCAGCTTGCGGTGCCGAATCTTACTGATGATGGGTGGCTGCACTTCCAGTAGCCTGCACAGTTCCGCATCATTTTTCAGTTGCATCTTTTCAATCAGCGTATCGAGCAGCTTGTTGGGCACGAAGCTTGATGGCTCCAATGCCCGGGCCCGATTCATGGCCTCGATCATTTCCAGTTTCTTTTGTCGTACGTTCATCGTACTCCTCCAAAGGTTGCAAAGATGGATGGGTTCGTAAGTCGACTAAGCTAGCTTCGATTCCAAAATGACCCGTCCGAGGACACCTTTTGAGTGCTCGTCGGGGAGTCATGTTGATGATACTACGATAAGAATAATTTCGGAACATTATTGAATAACTTGAGTCCGAAATGCGGCTTTTCATGCACAGGCGAGGCCCTGGCGGCTCAAAATCAGGGTTTGGTCGGCCAGGGCGGCGGCCGCGTGCGAGTGGGTGACCATGATGGCGCAGGCGCCGGTGGCCTTCAGTTCGGCGCGCAGCACGGCCAGCACGGTGGCGGCCGTTTCCGGGTCGAGATTGCCGGTCGGCTCGTCCGCCAGCACCAGGGCCGGGCGGTGCACCAGGGCGCGCGCGATCGCCACCCGTTGCAGTTCGCCGCCCGAGAGCTGGCGCGGGAAATCGGCGCCGCGCCCGGCCAAGCCCACCGCTTCGAGCATGTCAGCCGCGCGCGCGCTTGGCAAGTCGTTGAGCAGCAGGGGCAGCGCCACGTTTTGCTGCAAGGTCAAGTGCGGCAACACGTGGAAGGCCTGGAAAACGAAGCCCATGCGGCGCCGGCGCAGGCGGGTGGCGGCGTCGTCGCCGAGATCGCCGATGGCCACCCCATCGACCAGGATCTGGCCGCCGTCGGGCTGGTCCAGGCCGGCGATCAGGTTCAGCAGGGTCGACTTGCCGACCCCCGATTCGCCCATGATGGCGATGAACTGGCCGGCCTGGAAGCGGTGCGACAGACCGCCCAGCACGGTGCGCCCGGCGTAGGATTTTTTCAGCTCTTGCAGCTCTAACATGGACGCCGTTTTTCTTTGAGGGAGAAATGCGAGCTAGCGCGTGAGCGCGCGCCGCAGTGTGTAGCTGATGGTATCGACGGCGGCCACCAGCAGCAGCATGGCGAGAATCACCGTGGCCGCGTTTTGCATCTGGAATAGGGAGAGGTGGTACTTGAGCATTTGCCCGAGCCCGCCCGCGCCCACCACCCCCAGCACGGCGGCGGCGCGGATATTGTTTTCCCAGCGGTACAGGGTGTAGGACAGCATTTGCGGCAGCGTCTGCGGCAGCGTCGCGTACAGGAAGGCGGCGGCCGCGCCCGCGCCATTGCCGCGCAGGGTATGCTCGGGCAGGGGCGGCGTGTTTTCGAGCGCGTCGGCGAACAGGCGGCCCAGCACGCCCACCGTGTGCGCGGCCAGCGCCAGCGTGCCGGGGAAGGGGCCCAGGCCGGCCGCCACCATCAACAGCGAAGCCCACACCAATTCCGGAATCGAGCGCAGCACATTGAGCAGCACGCGGGTGGCGGCGCGCGCGCCGGCCCCCCAGCGGCCGGAGGCGGGCAGCGCCAGCAGCATGCCGCCGGCCACGGCCAGCAGGGTGCCCAGCGCCGACATCGACAAGGTTTCGACGGTGGCGACCGCGCACTTTTGCAGGAAGGGCGCGGACAATTCAGGCGGCGCGAAGCCGTCTAAAAACTCGCGCATGCTGGCCAGCGCCTCAGGCGTGAAGTAGGCCGCCGCTTTCAAGTCCAGGGTGGCGAAGCTGGCCACGATCAAGACCGGCAGCGCCACCATCAGCGCCAGCAAGGCGCGCGAACGGGGCGGCGCGGGCGGCATCGGGCCTGGGTTCGGATGGGGGGCGCGGTTCATCCGAGCCGCCGGCGCAGGATTTTCGAAGCCAGGTCGGCCGTCGCCACCAGCAGCACGAACACGATCAGGATGGTGGCCACTTCGCCGCCATCCATATTGCGGCTCGATTCATCCATGCGCTGGCCCAGGCCGCCGGCGCCCACGAAGCCCATCACGGCCGAGCCGCGGATCGCGCATTCCCAGCGGTAGACGGTGTACGACACCAGCTCGGCGGCCGATTCAGGCAAGGCGCCGTATAACATGGCGCCAAGGCGCGAGCCGCCGTTCACGAGCAAGGTGGTGCTGGCCTGGGCGTCGGACGATTCGAGAATCTCCGCATACACCTTGCCCAGCATGCCGCAGTAGGTGAGGGCGATGGCCAGCACGCCGGCGCTCGGGCCCAGACCGCCCATGCGTACCAGCAGCAAGGCCCACACCAGGTCGGGCACGCTGCGCAACAGCACCAGTAGCGTGCGCACGGCGCGGCGCAGCACGCGCGCAAGCCCACGCATGCGCCCGCCGCCGATGCGCGAAATGGACAAGCGTTCGGTGACGATCAAGGTGGCGGGAATGGCACCCAGCAGCGCCAGCGACAGGCCGGCGGTGGCGATGGCCACCGTTTCCCAGGTGTTGCGCAATACGATCTCGAGGAACTCGGGCGAGTGCTTTGGTGCCAGGAAGCCGGACAGGAAGCGCCCGGCCGCGCTCAAGCTTTGCGCGTCAAACAAGGTCCAGGGTTTGAATTCGCTGAACACCAGCGCCGGCCACAGCAGCGCCAGGCCAATCGCCAGCATGGCCAGGCGGCCATGCCAGGCGGGGTCGCGTTGCGGGAAGGCGGCGCTCGGCATGGATCAGAAGCAGGCGCCAACGGCCAAGCTGGCCGGGGTGGCGTGCGCCGGCGCGTGCTCGGAGGCGCTCGCCTCGTTGTGGTACAAGGCTTTGACCATCGCCTCGCTGACCTGCTCGCGCGGCGCGTCGAACACGATGCGCCCGTCGCGCAAGCCGACGATGCGTCCGAAATGCGCGAGTGCCATGTCCACCTGGTGCAAGCTGCACACCAGCGTGGCTTGGCGCAGCGCCGCTTCTTGCTGCAAGGTGGCCAGGGTCTGGCGCGCCAGTGTCGGGTCGAGCGCGGATAGGGGCTCGTCGACCAGGAAAATGCGCGCGTTCGACAGCAAGAGGCGCGCCATGCCGCAGCGCTGGCGCTCGCCGCCGGAGAGACGGTCCACCCGCGCATACAATTTGTCGCCCAGATGAAAGCGCGAGAGCGCGTCGAAGGCCGCTTGCGGATCGAGCGGCTTGAACAGCGAACGCAGGGCTTGCCACACGGTCCATTGCGGCAGGCGCGCCGCCAATACCGCCGTCACCACGCGCTGACGCGGCGGCAGCGGTGGGGTTTGCGGCGCCAGGAACAGCTGGGCGCGCAGGCGGTGGCGCGCCGCCTCCGGCAAGGCCCAAGGGTCTTGGTCGAAGGCCTGGAAATGGCCGGACGCGGGCCGCTGCGCCAGCGCCAGCGTCGCCAGCAGGGTGGTCTTGCCGGCGCCGGACGGGCCGATGATGGCCAGTTGCTCGCCTTGTTCGACCACCAGGCTCAGTTCCTGCAGCGCGGGCGGACGCTGCGCGTCGTGCGCCAAATGGCGCACCGTGAGTTGCTCGAGCCGATAGCTGCTCATGCGGTCGTGGTCAGGCTCGCTTACTTGAGCAGGCCGGCGTTGTGGGCGGCCGACTCGATCGAGACATAGTTTTCGGGTTTGGTGGGAATGAATTTCGAGGCGCGCTGCAACTCGAGGATTTCCTTGCCTTCAGGCGTGGACTTGTCGAGCGCGAGGAAGGCGTCGGTGATCTTCTTGCGCAGCGCCGCGTCCATGTCCGAACGCACCGACCAGTTGTAGTCGAAGTAGCCGGGTGTGGTGTAGAACACGTGCACGACGGCCGGATCGACCTTCTTCTCGGCCACCAATTTTTCCCACACCGAGATGTTGAGCGCGCCCGCGTCGACCTTGCCGCCGGCGACGGCGAAGACGGTGGCGTCATGCGCGCCGGAGAAGGCGATGCGCTTTAAATCGGTGTCCGGATTGATCTTCGCGCCGAGCAGGAAAAAGCGCGGCATCAGGTGGCCCGAGGTCGAGGATTCGGAGCCGAAGCTGAAGGTCTTGCCCTTCAAGTCTTCGAGCTTGTTGATGTCCTTGCTGGCGCTGATGAACACGGAGCGGAATTTTTCATCTTCGGCGCGCTGCACCAGGGGCGTCACTTGCCCTTTGCTGCGCACCTTCGCTTGCACGAAGGTGAAGCCGCCGAACCACACCATGTCGATCTTTTTATTGATCAAGCCTTCGACCGAGGCGGCGTAGTCCGTCACCGGGGTGAACTCGACTTTCAAGCCGGTGGCCTTGCCCAGGTATTCGCCAAGCGGCTTGAACTTGCGCTGCAATTCGGTGGGCGCCTCGTCCGGGATGGCGGACACGCGCAGCACGCCTGGCGTGGCTTGCGCCATCGCGGGGGCGGGAGCGACGAGGGCGCTGGCGGCGGCGCTGGCCAGGGTCAAGCAGGCGAGGGTGCGTGGCAAAGTCGATGCGAGGCGGAACAGATTCATGGGCATGCCTTTCGGTGAGGATGGATACCACGCGCGGCGCGGACACGGCAGAATATTGCCTGCCACTGCGGGCTGGATATTCAGCTATCATAACAAAATCAGCAAGAAAAAAAGCAAGCAAAGTCGCCCGTGTGGTTTCATCCACGGCGTGGCCGTGCCCGAGGCCGTAGCCACTCGCCGTTTTACTCATCAACGAATAGCCAGCCCTATGTCCACGACCCGCCCATCCGATGCCGGATTCGCCGCCAGTCCCGCCGTTCTGGCTGAACTGGCCGCCGGCTTGCAGGCCGATCTGCCCGGCATCGCCCCCAAGTTTTTTTACGACGAATTGGGCTCGAAGCTGTTCGAGGCGATCTGCGAGCTGCCCGAATATTATCCAACCCGCACCGAGGCCGGCATCTTCGCCGAGCATGGCGCGGCCATGGGGCGCTCGATCGGCGCCGGCAGCACCCTGATCGATCTGGGCGCGGGCAATTGCGCCAAGGCCGCCGCGCTGTTTCCGGTATTGCATCCGGCCCAGTACGTGCCGGTCGATATCTCGTTTGACTTTCTGCGCGAAGCGCTGGGGCGCTTGCAACAGCGCTTTCCGCACATCGAAATGACGGGCATCGGGCTCGACTTTTCGCGCACGCTCGGCTTGCCCGAGACGGTGCGGCGCGCGCAGCGCCTGTTCTTCTATCCCGGTTCGTCGATCGGCAATTTCACGCCCGAGGAAGCCTGCGACTTCCTGCGTCGGGTGCGCGCCCAGTGTGACGACGACGGCGGCGTGCTGCTGGGCGTGGACCTGGTCAAGAACACGCATATCCTCGACGCCGCCTATGACGACGCGCTCGGCGTCACCGCCGCCTTCAACCTCAATCTCCTGCGCCACCTGAACCGCCTGATCGGCGCCGACTTCGATGTGCGCCAGTGGCGCCACGTGGCTTTCTTCAACGAGCACGAAAGCCGCATCGAGATGCACCTGGAGGCGCGCGCCGAGCTGACCGTGCATTGGGCTGGCGGGCGGCGCAGTTTCCGCAGCGGCGAGCGCATCCACACCGAGAATAGCTACAAGTACCGCAGCGCCGACGCAGCCGCCTTGCTTGGGCGGGCCGGCTTTCAGGTGATGGGCCAATGGCAGGACGCCAAGGGCTGGTTCGCCGTGTTCCACGCGCGCGCCGCGGCGGCTTGACGATGCTGCCGACTAATCCCTTCACTTGGCGGCGCCACTACGACAGCGTGCGCAAGCGCTCGCTGATGCTGGCCGAACCCTTGTCGGACGAAGATTGCGGCGCCCAGTCCATGCCCGACGCCAGTCCCATAAAATGGCATTTGGCGCATACGACCTGGTTTTTCGAGACCTTCGTGCTCGAGCGCTTCGAGCCGGACTTCAAGCCCTTCCACGCGGCCTTCCGGGTGCTGTTCAATTCCTACTACAACGGCGTGGGCGAGCGTCATCCGCGCCACCTGCGCGGCTTGCTCACGCGCCCCTCGCTGGCGCAAGTGCGCGCCTACCGGCTCGATGTCGATGCGCGCATCGGCCGCATGCTCAGCGCCCAGAGCGACAACGCCGAGCTGGCCGGCCTGATCATGCTCGGTCTGCAGCACGAGCAGCAGCACCAGGAATTGACGCTCACCGACGTCAAGCACTTGCTGGCGCAAAGCGCGCTCGATCCGGCCTATTGCGAGCTGACGTTCGCGCCGGCGCCGCCGGCCTTGGCGCTGGGCTGGCAAAGCTTCGCCGGCGGCCTGGTCGACATTGGCTGGCGCGATGGCGGATTTTGCTTCGACAACGAGCTGCCGGCGCACCAGCAATTGGTGGCGCCGTTCGCGCTGGCCGAGCGCTTGGTGACGAACGCCGAATACCTCGAGTTCGTCGAAGCTGGCGCCTACCGCGATGCGGCGCTGTGGCTGTCCGACGGCTGGGACTGGGTGCGCGCGAACGCGCTGGCGCAGCCGCTGTACTGGCGGCGCGACGGGCAGGGCAGGTGGCAGGAATACACACTGGCCGGCTTGCACAAGCTCGACCCGGCGCGCCCGGCCACCCACTTGTCGCTGTACGAGGCGCAGGCTTACGCGCACTGGCGCGGCGCGCGCCTGCCCACGGAGGCCGAATGGGAGGTGGCAGCGCAAGGCGTGGCGATCGAGACGGGCAATTTGCATCCGTCCGGCTGCGCTGCGCGCGGCGGCCTGGTGCAAATGTTCGGCCATTGCTGGCAATGGACCAGCAGCAGCTACGCGCCGTATCCGGGCTATGTGGCGAGCGCGGACGCGCTGGGCGAATACAACGGTAAATTCATGGTGAACCAGTATGTGCTGCGCGGCTCCTCATGCGCCACGCCGGCCGGCCACGCGCGCGCCAGCTACCGCAACTTCTTTCCCGCCTCGGCGCGCTGGCAATTCACCGGCATCCGGCTGGCGCGTTGAGGCTGGCGCGGCGCGCCCGCTGCGCCTTTGTCACCGGCACCGCGCTCAGTGGGCGTCGCCCGTTGCGATCAAACCGAGCTTGCGCAACAGCGGCGTGACGGTCAAGCCTTGCACGACGATGGAAAACGCGACGACGCCGAACGTGATGGTCACGATCTGCGACTGGTAAGGCAAGCTGGCGGGCAGACCCAGCGCCAGCGCCAGGGCCAGCGCGCCGCGCAAGCCTCCCCACACCAGGATATGCTGATGGGCCAGGGGGACGCGCTGCGCGCTGCGCTGGAACAATGCGGCAATCGGATAAATCGCCAGTGCCCGCCCGCACAGCACGAACACGATGGCGGCCATGGTCGGTAGAATCAGGGTGGAAAAATCCTGGCGCGCCTCGCGCATGCCGATCAAGAGGAAGATCAGGGAATTGGCGACGAAGGCGGCGAATTCCCAGAACGCTTCGACCGCCTCGCGCCCTTTCGGGGAGATCGCGCCCAAGGGACCACGATTGCCGACGATCAGTCCGGCGCACAAGGTGGCCAGTACCCCGGAACAGTGGAAGTGTTCGGCCAGCAGGAAGGAGCCGTAGGCGGCGACCATGGTGAAATTCAATTCGACCAGGTGGTCGGTGGTCTTGCCCGCCAGGTAAAGAATGAGGGCGGCGACGAGCACGCCGGCGCCGATGCCCCCGCCGATAGTCAGGAGCGCGTCGCGCGCGACCCCGGCCGCGCTGGGCGCGCTGCCACCGGCGAAGGCCAGCAACAATCCAAACAGCACGGCGGCGGTGCCGTCATTGAACAGGCTCTCGCTCTCGACCTGCATGCGCAGGGTGCCCTTCACGCCGGCGTCCTTGAACGTGGCGATGACGGAGACCGGGTCGGTCGCGCCGATCAAGACGCCGAAGATGCCGGCTGCCAGCCACGGCCATCCCAGCAGATAATGCATGGCCGCCGCCGTCGCGCCGGCCGAGAGCAGCAAGCCGGCGCTGGCCGTCACCAGCACGAAGGGCAGCACTTTGCGCAATTCCCGCCACGGCAAGAACAGGGCCGCTTCGAAAATGAGTGGCGGCAGCAGGACGGAGAAGATCAGCTCCTTCGTCAAATCGAGCGCCGGCAGATGGGGGACGAAGGCCAGCGCCACGCCGCACAGGGCCAGCCCGACCGTGTACGGTAGGCGCAGGCGCCGCGCCAGCATGGCGACGATGCCAGCAACAAGCAGCATGACGGAGATTTTGTCGAACTGGTATTCCATGGGATTCCTGCGGCGCGGCGACTGGCCACGATACTGTAGCTATGGGGTGCGTAGTATAGCGCGCGTAACTATGGGGTCACGCATCCCGGTAGCTCGCGCATTGACTTGTCGAAGGTCGCGACCGCATCACACCCTGCAGCCATCGCTTTGGCTACGATCAAGCAGTCGGCAAAGCCTGCCTTCGAATTTGCAAACAGCTTTTGTGCTTGGCGCAGCACTTCCCTCGACTCGAAGCCAAGCGTGGCGTTTTCTGCAAGCGCTTTCATGGCCTTGCCAATGTCGGCCTTTGAATGGCGATAGCCTTTGTCGAGCGTCCAGGCCAGTTCGGCCAGCACGATGTCAGAGACGAACAAGGCGCCATCGTCTGCCGCGTGCTTGTCGAGAAGCGCGCGGGCTTGCGCGGCTTGCTTCTGGTCGTCGCAAGTGAGCAGGCGCACCAAGATATTGGTATCAAGGCCGATCAATCACGACCTCGAGCGCTTTGCGCGTGCAAGGGCGGCGTCCGCAATGCCCGTATCCATGTCTTCGGTGGTTTTTGCTTGCCGACCGGGCCGCTGTAATAGCCCAAATAGATTTCCAGCCCCCCTGGCGAGGACATGCACGCGCAAGGTGCCATCGGCTTGCGCTTCGAAATCGAGCTTCGTTCCAGGTTCGATGCCAAATTGCTCGCGAATTGCTTTGGGCACGGTAAGCTGCCCCTTGTCTGTCACTGTCACCAGCATATTGACCTCCGATCTTCCTTATTTTACTCAGAAAGTAAGGAGTGTCGCAAAAATCCTTACATCTTGAGTGTGGCTAGGAAAGCGGCGCGTCCGGCGGTGCGAGTTGAACCGGGCTGTCCGGCGCGATGTCGGCCACGCCCGGCAGCGCGCCGAGCGCGCCGAACAGCGCCGGGTCGGCGCGCCCGGTGATGCAGCCGATGGCGCCGAGCACCTGCTCGACGACGAAACCGGCGCGCGCCAATTCGCGCGCCAGCTCGGCGAGCGGGTGTCCGGGCGCCGCCGTGACGATCCATGCTTGCAGTGCATCCATCGGCATTCCTCCTGGCGCCAGCATAAGCGAGCTGGCGCCGCTGCGCCAGCGGCAGCTCGCCAAGCTCAGGGCGCTTGCACGATGCCGCGCCCGACCTTTGCTGCCGGGAAGGGCAGGGCCTTGGCCGTGGAGAGCAGCTTGTTCCACAGCGCCATGCCGCGCAAGTGGGCGTTGGTCTCCGCCCACAGCGCCGCGCAGCCGGCCACGTGCGGCGTGGCCATGCTGGTGCCGCTCTTGATGCCGTAGCGCTCCGGGCGCGGCACGGACGAGAACACGTCGCGCCCGGGCGCGGCGATTTCGATCTTGCCGAAGTTGGAGAACGAGGATGGCACCAAGGTCTGGTCGAGCGCGGCGACCGACATGATGGTGGGCGAATTGGCCGGTGCGCCCGTGGTCGAGGCGGCGTTGCCGGCGGCGGCCACGATCAGGCAACCATTGTCGAGCGCGGCCTGGCCGGCGGCGGTGAAGGCCGCCTGCACCGGCGACTGCGAGCCGAGCGACATCGAGATCACGGCGCAGTGGTTGGCGATGGCCCAGTTGATACCGGCCAGCACGCTCGAGGTGGTGCCGCTGCCGGCGTTGGTGAGCACCTTGCCCGCGTAGATTTGCGAGCGGAAGGCGATGCCGTAGCGCGCGGTGCGTCCGGGCGGCGACTTCGGCCCGCAAGCGGTGCCGATGCAGTGGGTGCCGTGGCTGTTCATGTCTTGCACCGGCTCGCCCACGAAGGTATTGGTGACGAACAGGCGCCCGCTGAAGTCCGGATGGCCCAGGTCCATGCCGGTGTCGAGCACGGCCACGCGCATGCCCACGCCGCTGCGCGCGCTGCTGGTGACCTTGCACTTGGCCAGGCCCCAGGTCGCGCCCAGCACCTCCGGCTCGATTTCGCCTTCTTCAAGGCCGCCCCGGGCCAGGTCCTTGGTGATCGTTTCCACGGCGCGCATGAAGCCGCGCAGGTATTCGCCCGGCAGATCGTTGGCGAACATGAAGTATTCCGGCTCGATGGCTGCGAACGGGCTGTCTGGCGCGATTTCGTCCTGGGTCGATAGGCCATGCGCGGCGAAGGCCTTGCCACCCACCAGGGCCGAGCCGACGGCGGGAAAGATGACGGCGTCGACGTCGCCCACCGTCTCGAGCGTGAGCGCCTGGTGCGCGAAGTCGCGCGCGTCGGCCAGGCGCATGCCGTGCGCCTTGAGCATGGCGATGCCCTCGTCGAGTGCGTTTTCCTTGAACGTGATGATGAAGCGGCCAGTCTCGAAACTCTCGTCGCCGCGCTCTTGCGCCGCCAATAAAAGTTCATCGAGGCTGGCGCCGGGATGGGTGCCGCGCTCTTTGTCGCCGCCATTCTCGCCGGGCCGTGCTGCCTTGGTGCTTTTTGCCATGCCTGTCTCCTTGTTTTAGTGGGAACCGCGAACTGCCCGTCCATTAAAGATCGGCAATTGGCGGCAGTCCACGCTAGAACAGGGAAACTTGGAGATGGCTCAATGACGCGCTGCGGCATGGCAGCGCGCGGGATCAGGCGGCCGGCGTCATCACCGCCTGTTCCAGTTCGGTGAAGGCGTCGAGCACGTAGTCGCCGATGGTCTCCAGATTGGGCAGGGCGTCTGTTGCGATCAAGCCGAAATTGAGTTCGCCGGCGTAGCTGAACAGTGTGATGTTGAGCAGGTTCGACGGCGGCAAGGTGCTGATGGGATGCATCTCCTCCATCTTCGCGCCCTTCAGGTACAGGTGGTTTTTCGGGCCGGGCACGTTCGACACCAAGGTGTTGCCGGTTGGCGGCATGCGGTCCGACAGCTTGGCCATTTCCGCGATCTGGCCCATCAAGCCCGTCACCAGGGTGTAGGTTTCGATCGCGGCCGGCGCCACGCCGTCGACCATCACCCGCACATTGCGCAGGGAAAAGCCGATGTTGCGCAGGCGCACATACGGGTCGTCCGTGGGCGGCGACAGTTCGACGACGATGATGCCGATCTTGTTGCCGGCCGTTTTCTCGCCTTCCTTGCGCAGGTTGACGGGCATCTGGATCATGATGGGTTGCTCGAGCTCGACGCCCTGGTCGACCAGGTAGCGGCGCAGCGCGCCATCGAGGCAAGTCAGGGCCACATGGTTCAGGGTCGAGCGGGTGGCGGCCTGGATCTTGTTGATGCGCGCCATCGGCACGGCCACGGTGGCGAACTGGCGCCCGGACGTCACCTGGCCCGTCAGCGGCGTGTGGCGGCTGGCCACGAAGGGCAGGGCGATCGCGTTCTTGGTCAGCTTGACGCTCTCGAGCAGCAGCATGGCCGACAGGCGGCCCACGCCCAGCATGCGCATGCCGGCGCCCTTGAGGTTGGCGAGCACGGCCTCGAACATGTCTTGCTTGAGCTTTTTGCGGCGGCCCTCGGCGCTGCCGCTGCGCAGCGCCGTCCAGATCGGCTTGACTTCGAGGTCGTCGGGCGAATCGGCCAGGCCTTGCGCGGTCCAGCGCGCCATCGTCACCCCGTCCGCGTAGGCATGGTGCACTTTTTGATAGAGGGCGAAGCGGCCATCTTGCAAGCCGTCGATCACATGCAGCGCCCACATCGGGCGCGAGCGGTCCAGCATCGGCGTGTGCAATTCGGACACCAGGCGGTACAGGTCGGCGCGGCTGTTGGCGTCCTTGGGCATGGTGTGGAAGAAGATATGCTCGCTCAAGTCGACCGCATCGGCTTCCAGCCAGTGCGGCATGGATGTCAGGGAAAACTGGATGATGCGGTTGAAGGGCGCGTTCACGTCCGTGGCGGCCAGGTATTCCTCGTACAGCTTCTTGGCGAAGTTGGCGCGCGCCTTGGGCGGGCGCTTGAAGATCAGTAAGCCCGCCACATGCTTGGGGCTCGCTTCCGATTCGGCGATGAGGAAACCTAGGTCGAGTAGGGAGAGTTTGCTCATGGTGTCTCTTCTTATGGCCAGCGGAAATGTCAGAGTATCCCGGTCGCTTCCTTGTGGTCAAGGAATCTATGTAGAAGCCATCCTCAGCCGACCCACGGTGTGTACGGTATGCCATTGCCGATCACGCCGACAAGCTGGGCCTGGTTTTCCGCCGACTCCGCAAAGCTGATGAGCACGTCGGCCAGGCTGACGCCGCCACTGGCGTAGGTCGCGCGCCACCAGTCCGCGCCGCCCTGGTCGGGCGGGCGGTGCAGCACGTGGGCGTACAGGCTGCTCAAGAAGACGTCGAAGTGGCCCTCGCCGCCGTACAATTGGGTGAATTCGACGCTCGCGCCGAAGGCAGCGGCCACCGTCTGGACGCTGCTGCCATGGTCGAGCGCGGCCAGCCAGTAGCTGAAACCGGCCTGGTCCGGGGTGCGGTCGAATGCGGCTTTGTAGAGCCGGTACAGCTTGCCGGCCGCGCCATCCAGGTCGAGTGCCACGGCGCCATCGGCAAAGCGGATGCGCTCGATATCGACCAGCACGTCCAATCCCTCATTGCCTGCCATGTCTTGCACGCTGAACCAGCCGCCGTTGTTCTGGACGGTGAAATCGGCGCGCTGTCCCGCGTACACGGCGACATCGAAGCCGGCGCGCCCGTACATATAGTCGTTGCCGGCGCCGCCGATGAAGTTGTCGTCGCTCGCGCTGCCGGTGAGCACGTCCGAATTGCTGCCCCCGCGCAGCGTGCCGCCGGTCGCCGGCGCGCTCAGCATGACCGGCCCGTTCACGGTCGAAAACGCGTAAGCGGCGACGCCGCCGAAGGCATTGCCGGCCAAGTCGCGCAAGCTGCCCGGCGTGAACGACAATTGATAGTTGCCGCCGCCGCTCAGGGCGTCGCCGAGCGCCAGGCGCAGCGTGGCGCCGGACACGCTGAGGGTATCGGCGGCGACATGCAAGACAGTGAGGCCGGCGTCGTTGGTGAGCGCGACCGTGCCGCTGCCGGGTACGACCGCTTCGTTGAAGGTCACCAGCAGCGTGGCTTGCTGCGCGCCTTCCGTCACCACGTTGAGCAATTGGGGCGCGCTATGGTCGCCCACGTTGGCGCTGGCGTTTGACAACGCGCTCTCGGCATGGCCTTTGGCATCGGTCCAATCGGCGCGCACGCTGAAGGCGTGGCCGATGTCGAGATTGCTCAACATATAGCTGTCGGCAGCCGGATTGTCGACTGGTGTGCCATCGCGCAGCCATTGGTAATGCAAGGCGCCCATGCCGTCCGCGTCGGCCAGGTCGTTGGCGGCGCGCAAGCTCTGGCCCACGCTGGCACTGCCATCGAGCCAAACGTGGCCGGTCGGCGCCGTGTTCGGGACCAGCACGCGCGCGCTCGGCAGCGAGCTCAAGTACTCCAGGCCGGCGCTACCGTTATAGCTGGCGCGCACGCTGAAGGTGTGGCCGAGATCGGCGTCGCTCAAGGTCAAGCTGGTGGCGGTGGCGCCCGCGATGTTGACGCCGTCGCGTTGCCACTGGTAAGTGATCTGGCCGAGACCGTCCGCGCCCGCATGCAAGGGGCCCGCGGCGAGCGTCTGGCCAGGGGTGCTCAAGCCGCTCAAGGTGAGCGCGCCACTGAGGGTGGTGGCGCCCAGCAGCAGGGCGTCGTCAAAGCGCAGCCATTCGATGTTCGACAAGGTGTCGTGGCCGTCCAGACCGGTGATGCGCAGCGTGCCATCGGCCTGGGGAGCGATGCTGTAGCTGGCGCGGCTGCCGCTAAACAGGGCGGTGTCGATGCCGGCGCCGCCGTCGAGCGTGTCGTTGCCCAGGCCGCCACGCAGGAGGTTGGCGCTGCCGTTGCCGGTGATGGCATCGTGGCCGCTGCCGCCGATCGCGTTTTCGATGGCGCTGCCGAAGTTGACCGTGATCTGGCCGGGCGAGGTGATCAAGGGGCCGCGCGCGCCAAGGTAATCCCAAAAGCCCGGCGCCAGGTGCAGCGTGAGGTTTTGCGCCAGGCCGGCCGCGCTGATGGTGTCGGTGCCGGCGCCATCCCAGATGAAATTGCTGTCCTTGACGTCGAGCGCGTAGACGTTGTCGCCGCTCCTGCTGCTGGGGTTCGGTCCGTACAGGTATTGCAGCGCGGCGATGTCAAGCGCCTTGAAGTCGAACTCGTTGGATTGGCGGAATGCCAGATTGGTCGAATCGGCGATATAGGCCATCTGGGTCCAGCGCGTGGTGTCGTCGACCGCGGACAGGGTTTCGCCAGGGTCGCCATCGTCGAAGGGATGCTTCATGCCCAGCGCGTGCCCCAATTCGTGCATCAGGACGTGCGGCCCCACATACGATTGGGCCAGTTTTCCTGGCTTGATGTAGACGTCGCCGTCGTCGCTGTTCGGACCTGGATAGTAGGCTTCGCCGGCCGCGCCGCGCGTGCTGATGAAGTTGTAGAACGACAGGGAATTGCTGCCCGTGTCGCTGCCGGCCACGAAGTGCAGGTCGAGCACGCTGGCGGCGTAGCCGAGCGCGTGCCAGATCATCGCTTGCTCTTCGGCGCTAAATGGCGCCATACCATCGTGCGCGGGGAAGGAGACGTTCAGGGTTTTTTGCGCGCCCAGGTAGTCCAGGTCGTTTTGGCGTGCCTGGCCGTTGGCGTCGCCGGCAAGCAGGCTTTCGATCCAGTATGGCAGCGCCGCCGGTGCGACCGCCACGCTGGTGTGAAACTGGGCGCTGGCGGCGCCGCCGCTGCCTTGCTGCCCCGTGTTGGCGTCGCTGAAGGTCCAGACGATATCGACGTTTTCCGCCGCGCCGGCCGCCGACAGGTTGACGTAGCCGATCGACTGCAGCGTTTCGTCCAAGCGCTCCTGGTTCGCGCTGGCGTTGAACACGAGGCGCAAGGTGCCGCCCACCTCGGTCACGCTGCCGATCTTGTTCGCGTTGAGGATGGCGTCGCCATCGACAAAGTGCAGCCTGCCCTCGGCGCTAAACAGGTCGTCGGCGTTGGCGGCGCCGCTGCGCGCGAGCGTCAGGATGGCGCCCGCGTAATTGCCGTGCCCCCCGGCCAGGGCCGCCAAATCGGCATCGGTGGCAAGCATGGCCGCGCCGAGCAAGACACCGGGGCGCCCTTGCAGATAGCTCACCGTGTTGCCATGCACTTGCGCGGGCGCGCCGAAATCCTGGTCGATGGCGCCGGCGCCGGTGAAGCGCGAGAGCAAGAATTGCTCGCCATTGCCGATGGCGATGCCGCCGGCGAGCATGATGCTGCCGTCCGGTCTTTGCAGCATGGCATGCTCTTGCGCGCCGCCCTGGTAATAGTACAAGGCATCGCTGATCGTGTACCTTTCCACGCCGGCATACGGCGTGCCGGTGCCCGTCTGCACGCCGCCGGCGCCGAAGCTGGTGTCGAGATGGCCGGCGCTGTCGACGCGCGCGAGCACGACATTGGTCGACTGAATGCTCGCCGCCGTGATGGTGTCGGTCAACATGTAGTCGGCGCTGATACGCTCGAAGCTGGTGCCGGCCACGAGCAGGCGCCCGGCCGGGTCGATCTGTACAGTGGTGGCGCGCGTTTCGATCTGGTGCATCGATTTCGGATCGCTCCACAGGCCCGGGTCGAGGGCGCTGGCGGTCGGCACGAGCAGCACGCCGTCGCCGTCAAAGCTGACATCCTTGCTGCCGTCGCTGTTGAAACGAAATAGCGCGGCCGTCATGTGGGCCGATGGCCCGGGCGCGGCGAGCGGCGCGCTGCCGGCCACCACGATCTTGCCGTCACCCTGCACGGCCAGGCCCAGGCCCGGCTCGGGATAGTAGGCCCACATGAAGGCTGGCCACATTTCCGGTTCGCCGGCGACGTGGGCGAAGCTCGTGTGCACCTTGCCGGCGCTGCCAAAGGTGCTGTCGGCGCTGCCGTCGGCGTTGAAGCGGCTGAGCGTGAAATCGTTGACGCCGCCGCCGGCCGTGTCGGTGCCGGCGACGATGATCTTGCCGTCCGCCTGCAAGGCGAGGGCGGCGCTGCGGCTGTGGGTGTCGGCATCGAGCATGGTGCCACCGTGGCCGAAGCTCGGATCCAGGCTGCCGTCGGGCAGATAACGCGCCAGCGCGATCGAGGTGGGCAAACCGTCGGCCAGCGAATGGGTATCGCTGGAAAGGCTGCCACTGGTGCCGGCCAGCAGAATCTTGCCGTCCGCCTCGAGCAACATGCTCGTTAGCAGGTCGCGCTCGCCGATATTGGTGCTGACGTAGCCATTGCCGGAGCCAAAACTGGTATCGAGGCTGCCGTCGGGATTGAGGCGGGCCAGGAAAAAGGTGATGTCGGCGCCGTGCGCGTACAAGTTGCCAGCGACAAGAATCTGGCCGTCGGCGCGGACTTGCACCGCTTTCAAGTCCGTGCCGTACTGGCCGTCGGGCAGCGTGAAGACCAGGCTGTCGATGCCGAGTTGGCCGAAGCCGGTGTCGACGCTGCCGTCGGCCAGGTAACGCACGACGAAGTGGGCCCCGACGGCGACCATTTTGCCATCGGCTTGTTGCGCGAGCGCGGCGATCGACTGCGTGTGCAGCGGGTCGACCTCGGTCACGACCGAGCCGGCGCCGGTGCGCAATGTGGGTGTCGTGTTCTGGTGCTCGGCCATGTCCCCTCCCTAATAGTGCCCGTACTATTGTCCGCCTGGTCGGCGCTGCGAAGTTCCCGGCAGCGGGATGGAGGGGCGTCACACGCTTGGCGCCGCTCCGGAGTGTCTTTTGCTCATGGTATCAAACATTGTGGGCACCAAACTCACAGTTATTCACAGTTATTAAGGGATGGTCCATAACGCGACCCGCGGGCGCGGGCGCGGGCGCGGGCGCGGGCGCGCCGCTGCGGTCGCCACTTCGTTCGCCGCGGCGTCCACCGCGGCGCCTGCCGCTTCAGGCGCTGTGCGCCAGCGCCGCCCGTCCGGCCAGCGTCAGTTGCCGGTTCACGGCGCTGAGCACTGCCTTGAACGAGGCCGTCACGATATTGCTGTCGATGCCGGCGCCGAACAGGGTGGGCCCGCCATCGAGGCGCAATTCCACGTAGCAGGCCGCGCGCGCGTTGGCGCCCGAGCCGATCGCGTGCTCGTGGTAATCCATCAAGCGGATATCGAGGCCGAGCGCGTTGACGAAGGCGTCGATCGGGCCGTTGCCACCGCCTTGCAGGTGCAAGCTCGCTTGGCGGTGCAAGAGGCTCACATCGATCTGCACCGGCTCGTCGCTGCCGGAGTCTTCCAGCATGCGATGCGCGCTGTAGGCGTAGGGCGCACACTGCTCGAGGTAGGCGGCGCTGAACAGGGCGTGGATGGCGCCGGCCGTCAGTTCGCGCCCGGTGGCGTCGGCCTCGGCCTGGACGATGCGGCTAAATTCGATCTGCAAGCGGCGCGGCAAGGCTAAGCCGTATTCCTGTTCGAGCAGGTAAGCCATGCCGCCCTTGCCGGACTGGCTGTTGACGCGGATGACGGCGTCGTAGCTGCGGCCCAGGTCGGCCGGGTCGATCGGCAAGTAGGGCACTTCCCACAGCGCGCCCGGGCGTTGCTGGGCGAAGCCTTTCTTGATCGCGTCCTGGTGCGAGCCGGAAAAAGCGGTGAAGACCAGGTCGCCCACGTAGGGATGGCGCGGATGCACGGGCAGGGCGTTGCATTGCTCGACCACTTGGCGCACCGCGTCGATGTCGGAAAAGTCGAGGCCGGGATGCACGCCTTGGGTGTAAAGGTTCAGCGCCAGGGTGACCAGGTCGACGTTGCCGGTGCGCTCGCCGTTGCCGAACAGGCAGCCTTCGACCCGGTCCGCGCCCGCCATCACGGCCAGTTCGGCCGAGGCGACGGCGGTGCCGCGGTCGTTGTGCGGGTGCACGCTGATGATCAAGCTGTCGCGGCGCGCCAGCTTGCGCGACATCCACTCGACCTGGTCGGCGAACACGTTCGGGGTGCTGCATTCGACCGTGCTGGGCAGGTTGATGATCATCTTGCACTCGGGCGTGGGTTGCCAGACGGCGGACACGGCGTCGCAGATGTGCTTGGAAAAATCGAGTTCGGTGGTGGAGAACGATTCGGGCGTGTATTCAAAGCCCCAGTGCGTTTGCGGGTGCAGGGCCACCAGTTGCTTGACCAGGGTGGTGCCGGCCACGGCGATCTGGGTGATTTCCTCGCGCGACATGCCGAACACGACGCGCCGGAACACGGGCGCGACCGAATTGTACAGGTGGACGATGGCGCGCTCGGCGCCGGCCACGGAATCGATGGTGCGCCGGATCAGCTCGTCGCGCGCCTGGGTCAGGACGATGACGGTGACGTCGGCGGGAATGCGGCGCGTGTCGACCAGTTGGCGCACGAAGTCGAAATCCGTTTGCGAGGCGGACGGGAAACCGACTTCGATTTCCTTGATGCCGATGGCTACGAGCATGTCGAAAAAGCGCAGCTTCTTTTCCACGCTCATCGGCTCGATCAAGGCTTGGTTGCCGTCGCGCAGGTCGGTGCTCATCCAGATGGGAGGGCGCGTAATGGTGTTGTTGGGCCACTGGCGGTCGCTCAGCTGGACGGCGGGGAAGGGGCGGTACTTCGTCGATGGATTTTTGATCATGGTGCGAAACTCCTGCTTGCTAGTTTGAGTGTGCCGGGCGGCGCGCTGTGGCGAAGGGCTGCCGGACGGCCACGTGTCGCTAGGCCCGGCAACCGGTCGGTAGCAATAGCAATAGGCGGGCTGTGGCGCGGGTGCCGACGGCGAGGGTGCAAGCGAGGGTGGGGTGAGTCACTGCAAACATGGGGTCCGACTTTCCTGGGGGTGAAACTGCGCCGGGCGGGGCCTGGCGGGCTGGAGCGATGCTGTTAGGCGCGCGCAGCTAGTAGCGACGTTAGCGATAGGGCGCTAGCGTGCGATAGGAAAGACGGCAGGTGCAGGGAGAAAGACATGGCTTGACTGTACGGGAAGGCGCGCACTGTTGTCAAGTGCGCGCCTTGCGGCATGGTCGACGGCGTTGCGCGGCCGGGTTTCAGCGCCGCCGCAAGCTAGCCACGTCCAGGCCGCCATCGCCGCTGCGCTCGGCGATAGTCCATTTCAAGGGCGCGCGCGCGCCGGCGCTGGCGCGGCTATCGCGCGCCACCAGGCGCAGTGTGTACAGGTCGGCCGGCAAAGTCGGCAAGCGCCAACTGCCTTGCACGCTTTGGCTGACGCCGGCGCCAGCTAGCGCGCCCAGGTTCAGCGCCAGCGTACCGCTCCAGCTGATCGCACCGCCGCTATTGCGTAGTTCCACTTGCACATTCCACGGCTCGTAGCTCGGCGCGTTGCCGTTGTTGCGCAGCGTTGTCGTCAAGCTGAGTTGGCCGTCGCCGCTCAAGTCGACGTGGGTGGCATCGACGGCGTAGCGGTAGCCCATTTCGCGGCCCAGCATCAACATGTCGGACTGTTCCTGCGGCGTGAGCGAACTCCATTTCAGGCTGTCGGGCTGGGAGGGCGCGAAGTTGCCGTTGCCGACGCTTGAGATGTGGAAGGCGGCCGCTTGCTGGCGCGCGGTGGCTGGATTGTTGACGGCGTCGCCGCTGTCGAAGGGACAGAATTCGGCGACGAAGGGCGCTTTTTGCCATTGGTTCTTGTACACCTCCCACTCGGCCGGGCGGTTCGTCCATTGGTCGAAATAGCCGCCGCGGCTCAGACAATCGACGCGCAAGCCCACTGGCTTGCTGGTGATGGTTTGCTCGAACAGGCCGTAGTGCAAGGCATCGGCGTTGGCGTAGGGGATGAACATCACATGCTGCTGGGTCGGGAAGGCGTCGAAATGCATCTTCGCGAATTCGCGCTTGTTGGCGTTGCTCACCGGTGCGATGCCGGCCGGGGCTGCATTGTAGAGGCCGGACTTGATGGCCCATTCGCCGTACTGGCCGAACATGCCCACGTCGATCCAGGCCAGGTTTTCGCTCGGGCCGATCGCTTGCGCCAAGGCTAGCAGGAGGGAGCGCGAGCGCTGCAGCAGGTAGGGATCGTTCCAGTCCGGCACGAAGGTCAAGCCGGGCACGGCGGGGTCGCTATCGGCCCAGAAACCGCAGCCGTGCTGGCATTGGGCGTTGTTGACGAGATAGGCTGGCGCGTAGACTTGGCCATCGTCGTAGCCTGCCATCATGCGGATGCGCAGGGCGAATTTACGGCCCTGGTTTTTCGCCGCTTGCAGCTCGGCCAGGATGGCGGAGAAATTGTATTGGCCTTCTGCGCTCTCGAGGTCGCGCCAATAGTAGCGGCGGTAGGCGTCTTGCGCGGGCGCGCTTTGCGGCACCAGTTCCTGGTTTTGCCAGCGGTAATAGCCATGCATGGGATTGATAGTGTCATCGCTGGAAAGTGCAAGCGTGGAATAGCTGCGGCTGGCTCTGACAGGGTCCCAGCCCGAGCGCGGTTTGCCGGCATGGGCCGGGAGGCTGGCCATGGCGAGCGCGGCGGCCAGGCTCAAAGACAAGGGAAGGATGGTGGTGGTGCGCGGCATACGGTCTCCTTATGTGAACAACAATTCATTGGTCATGGAGATAAGACATGGGGGAAGTTGCTTATCTGCATGGAATTGCGACTATAAGGGGCGTGTATTGACAGCGTCAATGGCCGCACGATTGGAAGGTCCGAGGCCTTTCAGGTCGTGATTAAGTATCGTGGTAAAATTCACAACATCGTCGCTGTGGCGCACCCTTTACATTTGGATAGATAATGAACGATGGAAAACCCATACGATGCCCCGAAGAGTACGACTTCAGAAATTATCGAGGCCAATGAGCGACCTGACAGGCACGGTTGCCTTACAGCGTTACTGTGCTTAATGATTTTGGCGAACTCGCTTACGGCCTTAAGCACCGCATTCATGTCAACAGTTATTAAACAGGCGTATCCAGGCGCCTCAGACCTTCAGATTTATGCCATTGTTTTATGTGGGGGCGCGAATGTGATTTGTGCATTTGCGCTACTCAAATGGCGGCGTTGGGGGTTTTACGGATTCTTGGTGTCCTCAGTAATTGCCTTCGCTTTAAACATGTCCATGGGTGTCGGCCTTGGCAGAGGAATGATCGGCTTTGTCGGAATTGCCGTTTTATATTGGGTGTTGAATATTGGTGGACCGCGAAAAGCATGGCCTTACCTAAAATAATCGTGCACTGATGTAGTAGTCGCCCGGGCGTATGAATATTAAACCAATCCAAGGGACACCTGAACGCATTTTGATCATTCAATGTGGGTGCCCTTGGACCAGGAGAAATGCCAATGAAGGACTGGTTTAAGCGTCTGTTTTCTAGTGAGCAAAAAACGCCCACCGGCGAAGTCGCCATTCCGGCGAGCGTTCAACCCTTCCTCCGGACGTGCTGGACGCCGATGACATCGCCTGAAGAAGGCAGTGCTCACGGCTCTAAATTTTGCGGCGCTGCACTCATACCGCGCGGGCAGAGCTGGCCGGTGTGTGGCAATTGCTCGCAACCATTACATCTGTTCGTTCAACTTCGATCCAGCGACTTGCCGCCCGATGCGGATGCGTTCGGAGAGGGGATCCTCCAGTTCTTCTACTGCACTTCAAGTGAGCCGCCTTGTGAGGTCGATGCAGAGGCGTGGGCGCCGTTCGGAAAGAGCAGCTTGGCGCGCATACTTCCGCTCTCTGCCGCCGCAAGCGCCGAGCCGGGGCGTGCCCCGGATGGTGCGTTTTCGGGACGGCAAATCATGGGCTGGCAGCCCATGATGGATATGCCAAACTCGGAAGAGCTAAGTGGGATGGGCGTTGTGTTGAACGATGCAGAGGCGGAACGCCTGAGTGAGGCCGATATGCCACACGGGGGCGACAAGTTGCTCGGCTGGCCGGCTTGGATTCAGGGCGTCGAGTATCCCACGTGCTCGATCTGCGCATCGACCATGAAGCTGATCGTGCAGATCGACTCAGAGGACAATGTCCCGTATATGTTCGGCGATGTGGGGTGCGGGCATTTGTTTCAGTGTCGGCAGCATCCGCAAGTGCTCGGATTCGCTTGGGCCTGCTCATGAGTCGCGCGTGGTGAGCGCTGGAATACTTCCTGTCATGCCGAGAATCGCCTTTGAAAATGGGATCGAAGAACGCCGTGAATGCGGTGGGATGACGCGAAGAGGCGGAAAAAATCGTCGTGCTTCACTTGGAGGAAATCATCAATGCCTGGAATACCCACTTTCCACGTTGAGCTTAGCGATATCTCGGAGCTTGGCTTTCGGCTACATTTGGGCGAGGAAGAGCTGTCCTTGTCGTTTGCTGATTTTCCTTGGTTCAAAGCCGCGACGCCGCAACAGCTGTGCGAAGTCCAGCAACCCTCAGCCGATCACCTTTACTGGCCATCCTTAGATATTGATATCTCGATCAGCTCGATCCGAGATCCATCAGCTTTTCCATTGCTTGCTGCGGCCCGTGTCTAGCTATTGATTCGAGCACGCTGCGCCTGCCCTGTCGGCGCAGTACGTGAACAATTTGATGGCGCTGATTTTAGCTCGACGGTGTTACGCCAAACCCAGCCCGAAGGAGTCAAACGATGACGACCAGCCGCCGATCCTTTCTCAAAGCCGCAGCCGCAATGGGCGCCTCGCTCGCCTGGGTCGGCCCGGCCCGCGCTTCGCGTGTGCGCTGGCATGAGCGGCGCGATCTGTATCCGCACGGCGTCGCCTCGGGCGATCCCGACCCCCACAGCGTCATTCTGTGGACGCGGCGCCCATTTGCGGCGGGCACGCGCCAGCTCCTGACCGTCGAGGTGGCGGAAGACGAGGCATTCCACCGGGTCATCGCGCACGCGAAGGCGCCGGTCTCGAGCAGCGCGGACTGGACCGCACGCGTGCTGCTTGGCGGCTTGGCGCCCGCGCGCACCTACTGGTACCGCTTCACCGATGCCGAGGGCAATGGCAGCCGGATCGGCCGGACCATCACGGCGCCCTTGCCGAACGACCCACGCACGGTGAATTTCGCCTTCGTGAGCTGCCAGGATGTCAATGAGGGCAAGCTCAACGCCTATCGCCGGATGATCTACGAAGACGAGCGCGCTCCGGCCGGCGAGCAGCTCGGCTTCATCTTGCATCTGGGCGACTTCATCTACGAGGTGCTCGAGTACCCGGAAGAGGTGAAGACCCGCTACGACCGCACGATCTACGAAGTGGCGCGCATTCCCGATGGCCGCAAGGTCGGCAAGTACCACATCCCGCTGACCGTCGACGGCTACCGCGCCATCTACAAAGGCTACCTGCTTGACCCCGACCTGCAAGACGCGCGGGCGCGCTGGCCCTTCGTCGCCATCTGGGACAACCACGAATTCTCCTGGCAAGGTTGGCAAAGCATGGTCAAGGCGGGCGCGTTCGAGCAGCCTGGCCAAAGCATCAAGGTGGCGGCCAATCAAGCCTGGTTCGAATACCTGCCCGCACGGGTCGCGCGCGGGAGCGTCTTGCTCGAGCGCTTCGATCCACCCGCTGTCAAAAACCTTCCCATCAAACAGTTCGATGACGATGGGCTGGGGATGGAAGCGAATAACTTGACGGCAATTAACAGCCTCAAGGCATACCGGACGCTGCGCTATGGCCGGCACCTGGACTTGATCGTTACCGATCAGCACAGCTATCGGAGCGCGGACCCCTTCAGCGATCCCGCGCTCGACAAACTCGGCGGCGACGAGTTCATCGGGATGTTTCCCGAGTCCGGAATGCAGATCCTCGATGGCGGGCGTGCCTTCAAGGGCGGCAATCCTCCGGCGGAGGTGCGCTTTAACGATGCGCACGTGCCCAACCCGCAACGCCAAGCGCCGCCGCAAACCTTGCTCGGCATGGAGCAGAAGGCGTGGTTCAAGGATCAGCTCACTAAATCGACGGCGACCTGGAAAATCTGGGGCAATTCGCTGGGCGCGCTCGATAAGCGCGCCGACCCGCAAAACCTGCCCGCGGGAATGACCAAGCAATCCTGGCCCGCGGGCGCGGGCGCGTTCGCATCGCTGGGCGGCGCCGATTACGGCACCGCCTACGCCGAGCGCGCCGACATCTACCAGCTCGTGCGCGAGGCCAAGATCACGGGATTTGCCATCGTTTCGGGCGACCGTCATAGCTTTTGGGCCGGTTATGCCAGTGCCGAACTTCCGCCCGGCAAGTTCGATCCGGTGGGCTTGAGTTTTGTGGGCGCGTCCCTGTCCAGTCCCGGCGCCATGGAAGCCAATGAGCACTCCTTGCCCAAGGATGCTCCCCTGCGCGCGCTGTTCCTGGCGGACCGGGACGCGGGGGGCAAACCGGACTGGACCTTCAACCTGCTGCTCAAGCATGGTGTGCGTTCGTGCCTGGAATATGCGAAAAGCTTCGACTTGCAGCGCGCACGGGCACTGTCGAACCCGGATCTGGCGCCGCATGTCCAATTCGTCGATCTTGGCGGGCACGGTTATGCGAAGGTCCAATTGTCGGCCGCCGCGATGCGCACCGAGTTTGTCTGCATCCCGCGTCCCATCGCAAGCAGCGGCAAACCGGACGGCGGGCCGATCCGGTATCGGGTCGTGCACACGGCGGCACTGTGGCAGAGCGGCGAGCGCCCGCATCTAAAGACGGTGGTGCTCGAAGGCGACGTTGGACTGTCGATTTGAAGGATCAGCAGCACCCATCGACGCGCGCTCCATCTTTCCAATACTTAGGCCTTGACCTAAGTATCGGTCGGTGCTAGGATCAAAGCCATCAGGTCGATGAATGGAACGGTGCCGAAAATGATGCAAGCCGCAGTCGCAGACGATGTCTTCCTCGCCTTGTCGAGTTCGGTTCGGCGGAAAATTCTCGAGCAATTGACGATCGGGCCGGCGACCGTCAGCGATCTGGCGGCGCCGTTCGACATGAAGCTCCCTTCATTCGTGCAGCACTTGTCTGTGCTGGAAAACAGCCACCTGGTGACGTCGAAAAAGCAGGGCCGGGTGCGCACCTACGAGCTCTCGCCCGAACCCTTGCAGCTGGCCGAGAACTGGCTGGCCGAACGTCGCCAGTCGTGGGTGGAGCGCTTTGACCGCTTCGACGACTACCTTAATCAACTCAAGGAAAAGGAAGCCAAATCATGAACAAGACCTTTGCCATCGATCCGAAAACCGATTTCGTCATCGAGCGCTTCATCGACGCGCCCACACAGCTCGTGTGGGAGGCGCTGACCAAGCCGGAGCACATCAAACAGTGGTACATGCCCAAGCAGTGGGGCGCGGTCGCGGCGTGTGAAATGGAGCTGCGCCCCGGTGGCGTGTTTAGCATCGACATCACCGTAGGCGATGGACGCGAGGTTCCTAACCTGGGCTGCGTGGTCGAAGTCATTCCGATGGAACGGCTGGTCTGGACTTCCATGCTCTTTCCCGGCTATCGCCCGGCTGTCTTTGACGACATTCCCATTACCGCCATCATCACGCTGGCGGCGCAGGATGGCGGAACACGGTATGCCTTCACGGCGTTGCACCGCAATGAATCGGACTTTAAAGAAAACATGGAATCTGGCTGGCGCGAAGGCACCGGCATCGCCACCGACCAGTTGGTTGCGCATGTGAATTCCTTGAAATAAGAGCGCCGCCACTGAACCAAAATAAAACAGGAGAAGACGAGAATGGCCTTGATCGCCGCACTGACATTGGTCTTGGGAATGGGCGCGGCGCCGGCGCTGCCGCTGCCTTACACCTTCATCGAAGGTAAGTTGCCGGAGGATACCCAGCCCGATGGAAACTCGATCGTGTTCGAGGGCCCGAAAGAGATGCTGGTCATCGATACCGGCCGCCATCCCGAGCACACCGATAAAATCATCGCGCTGGCCAAGGCGCGCCATAAGCCTATCACCGCCATCATCAATACGCATTGGCACCTCGACCATTCGACGGGAAACGCGCGCATCCGCGCCGCCTATCCGGGGGCGAAGCTTTACACCAGTTCGGCCGTGGAGGGCGCTTTGCACGGCTTTTTGATCCGCAATGTCGAGAAGGCCAAAGCCAGGTTGGAAGACCCGGCCTTGCCGGAAGCGCAAAAAGCCGATACGCGCCTGTACCTGAACGCGATCCACGATCCGGCCAATCTGATTCCCGACCAGCCGGTCAAGGGGACGATGTCGGTGATGGTGGGCGAGCGCGCGCTGGCGCTGCATCTGGCCAGGCATGCGGCCACCGAGGGGGATGTGTGGGTTCACGATCCGGCCAGCAAGACCGTGTTCGTCGGCGATCTGGTGGTGGTGCCCTTGCCGTTTTTTGATACGGCTTGCGCGCAGGGATGGCGCGAGGCCTTGGCCGAAATCGATCGCCTGGAATTTCAAACCTTGGTGCCTGGCCATGGCTTGCCGATGGACCATGCGACATTCTCCAGCTACCGCAAAGCGTTCGACGCGTTCACGCAATGCGCGGACAGCACCCAAGCGACGGCGAGTTGTGTGGTGACGTGGATGCAGCAGGGAGCGGCCTTCGTCGCCATGCATCCCGATCCCGAATACACGCGCAGCGCGCTCGCTTATTATGTTGACCAGGTCCTGCGCGTGCCCGCCAAACGCAATGAATACTGCGGGACCGCGCAAGCGGCGCCGTGAGCGACCGAGACAAAAGGTGGTGGTATGAGTCGGCCACAGGGGATGTGCGGACAATTGCTGTCCTTTGCTGCACGTGCAGTTTGCGCGCGCGCAGGGGCGCCGCACGCTGATGTATTCCCAAAAACTGGAGGGTGAGATGACGGAGAAGAACAATACAATCGATTTGACGCCAGCGGCTCAGCTTGCCTCCTACATTGACAGGCTCGCGCCGAAGCATCAAAAGTGTTTTCGATCCGTCCGTGCCGCGCTACGCAAGCGATTCCCGAGCGCCAACGAGTTGCTGTACGACTACGGAAAATTTTTCGTGATCAGCTATTCGCCCTCCGATCACGGCATCGAAGGCATCTTCGCCGTGGCCGCGCGCGACACCGGCGTATTTTTGTACTTTAACCAAGGACAGCAATTGCCGGATCCGCAGAAGATTTTGCTTGGATCGGGCAAGCAGACGCGCTTCATTCAAGTCGATGCGGCCAGCCGCCTATCCGATCCTGATGTGGAGGCGTTCATTGGCGCGACGCTCGATCAGGCTAAGATTCCGTATCCCTCAGAGGGAAAGGGCGTACTGATCGTGAAGTCGGACGCTTCGACAAAGCGGTCGCGCCGCCCCGCGAAAGCGTGACGGTACGACTTACCGCGCCGGCACGGCCGGCTTTGCACCCGATGCGCCCGGCAGCGCGCCGCGCGGATCGGAGCGGTTAAACAGCAAGGCGCCGCGGGCGCGCGCATACTCGATCGTGCAGTGCGGGCCGACTTGCCCGCGCAGCGCGGGGTAGCGCGCCGCCAGTTGCGCCAGCGTCACGTTGCGGGCCACCCTGGTGTGGCGCACGCAAACGGCGCCGCGCGGCCCCCAGCCAGCCTCGAAATCCTGATCCGGCAGCATGTCCGGGGTCTGGATGCCGGCGTCGTCGAACACGTCGATCAGCTTGCCGTTTTCCGTGTACGCCCGTCCTTCTCCGCCGTAATCGGCGCGCACCATGTGAACGCAGGCATTGTAGGCGGCGCGCTGGTCCAGTCCATCGACCACGCGTTCCCACGGCCGGTAGCCAAAGCTGATGCACTTGCCCTGGGCGCCGGAACTGCAAGTCAGGGCAAAATGGTCTGGGTCGTCGGCCAGGGTCGCGTCAGGCATTTCGCGTCCCGGCACCAGCATGGCCACTTGGCTGCCGTCGGGGTGGGGCGTGCAAAAATTGACCCACTGGCCATCGGCGTCCTGGGTCGAGAGCGTGTGGCGCCAGATGGTCTTGTGGCGCGCGTCCTCGACCGCTTCGACCGCATCGATGCGCACCGCGCTGCCATCGGCCAGGTGCAAGATGGCGCCCACCAGATCGGCTGAATACTGCACCTTGCCGTCGCCCGTGCTCAGGGCGAAGCGGGTGCCGTCGGCGCGCAAGGCGGCGCCGGACGCCGCTGGGGCGGCCGCCGCGCCATGCAGGCAACACAGCGCGGCAAGGGCGGCGGCGCTGGAGGGAAAGAATCGAAACATCGCGCCGCCGCCTGTGCTTAGTTCAATTTGATCAATTGGCCCGATGGCAGCTCAACGGCCATGACGGCCGCTGCTGGCCGCTCGGCCTGGGCTTGGGTGCCGTTGACGCGCGCGCCGTTGAAACCACCGCCGTTGACCTTGCTGCCGTTAAAGCCAGTACCGTTGAGCTTGCCGCCATTGAAACCGGCGCCGTTGAGCTTGGAACCATTGTAGGCGCCGCCGTTGACGCGCGAGCCATTCCAGCCCAGGCCGTTTACCTTGCTGCCATTGAAGGCGCTGCCGTTTATTTTGCTGCCGTTCCACCCGCCGCCATTGGCTTTCACGCCGTTATAGCCGCCGCCGTTGACCCTCACACCGTTATAGCTACGGCCGTTCATCTTCGTGCCGTTCGCGCTGCGGCCGTTGACGCGCGTGCCATTCAGGCCGCCGCCATTGATCTTCGTGCCATTCCAGGTGCTCCCGTTCGGCTGAATGCCGTTCAGCCTGGAACCGTTCGGGCGCAAGCCATTGAGCATCAGACCATTGGGCTCGATCCCGTTCGCCTTCTGGCCGTTCGGCTCGATGCCATTCAAGCTTCGACCATTCAAGCTCTTACCGTTCGGATACAAGCCGTTCAGGCGCAGCCCGTTCGGGTTGATGCCGTTGAGTTTTTGGCCATTCGGCTCGATGCCGTTGATTTTGCTGCCGTTCCAGCCCGTGCCAGCTTGCACTGAGGAAACGAAAGCCAGGGATGCCAGGCCCAGCGCCAGTGCCGAAATTTTTTGCTTTTTCATTCTGCGTTCTCCGAGAGAGGTAGTGGAGCACGCAGTCTAGGGGGCGCGGCGTTACAAAGGCGCTACAGAACTCAGTCGAGGGAGAACGCGAGCGCGTAGCGCGCGGCCTCGTGCTCGCTCAGGGCGGCGCCGGCCTGCCAGGCCAGCTCGAAGCGCTCGGCCGGCATGGCCGCGCGCAGCGCTTGCAGGCGCGCCTCGTGGATGGGTCCATCGGGCCCGAACAAGGCGTATTTGGTGGCCGCGCAATAGGCGTGCAGGGCGCCGTACAGGCGCGCCGCCTCGTCCAGGCGCTGCTGGCGCTGGCACGCATAGCCCAGACCATCGAACACATAGGTCAAGTGATGGCGCTCGCCCACCTCCAGCATCACTGCGCCGGCTTCAAGCAGTTGGGCCGCGCCTTGGCGTGGATCGTCGTGCGCCACGCTCAGCAAGCCCAGGTTGAGGACCGAGATCGCGGCGGCGCGCGCGTCGCCCAGCTGCCGGTAGATGGCCAGCGCCTGCTCGTTGTAGCTGCGCGACTCGGGGTAGCGCTGCTGCCAGCGCGTTATCTCGCCGCCCAGGGTGGCGATGTTGGCGATGCCGCGCGCGTCGCCCAGCGCGTGGCACATTTGCAGGCCGCGCTCGCAGGCGCTTGCGGCGGCGTCGAACTGGCCGGCCAGGCAGGCCGCCATGCCCAAGCCGCGCAGGGCGCGCGCCTGTCCGGCCAGGTCGCCCAATTGCTCGAACATGTGCAAGCTCGTTTGCGCGGCGGCGGCCGCCTGTTCACCGCGGTTGCAGCGGTAGCCGAAATCGCAGATCCAGTAATAGGCCAGGGCGCGCAAGGGCGCGCATTCGGGGTCCTGGGGCTGGACCAGACGCTCCAGGCGCGCCATGCTCATCGAAAAATCGCAGCTGAGCAGCCAATAGCGGCACAGCGCCGTACCCAGGCGCAGCGCCTGGTGCGCGCTGCACGCACCCTGCGCGCCATCGATGGCGGCGTGCAAATTGTCGCTGTCCTGGTCGAGCGCGGCCATGGCCTGCGCTTGCCCGCTGCCCCACAGGGCCGGTTCGCAGCGTTCGGCCAGGGCCAGGAAGAAGGCGTGATGGGCCTGGCGCAGGGCGGCGCCATCGGCCGCGGCGGCCTGTTTTTCAACCGCGAAGGCATGCAAGGTGTCGAGCATGGCGTAGCGCAGGCCGGCCTCGCCGCGGCGCAGCTGCACCAGCGACTTGCGCACCAAGCCTTCGAGCAGCAGCGCCGTGGCCAGCTCGCCGCTGACCGGCAGCGCTGCCAGGGCGGCCGCGTCGTCGTCAGCGCGCGCGCCAAGCGCCGCCTGCGGCTCGGCGAAGCCGCCCGCCACCACGGTCGCCGCAGCCAGGGTGCAGCCGCCCGTGAACACCGACAGGCGCCGAAACAGCGTCTGCTCGGCTCGATTAAGCAGCTCGAAACTCCATTCCATGGTGCCGCGCAGGGCCGCCCCGGCCATCGCCAGCGCTTGCGTCAGGCCGGCGTCGATGGCGCCGGGATCGAACTGGCCAAGCTGGGTGGCGGCCAGCTCGATGGCCAGCGGGATGCCTTCGAGGCGCCGGCAGATGCTGGCAATTTGCGCCGCGTTGCCCGTGTCGAGCACGAAGTCCGCCTGCACCGGGCGCGCGCGTTCGGCGAACAGGCGCAGCGCGTCGTTCTCGCGCAGGGTCGCGAAGTCGGCGCCGGCACCCGGCACCGGCATCGGCGGCACCTGCCACTTCACCTCTTCGTTCACCAGCAAGGCTTCGCGGCTGGTGGCCAACACCGTCAAGGCTGGGCATTGCAGCAGCAGGTGTTCGACGCAGGCGGCGCAGGCGTCGCGCAGATGTTCGCAATTGTCGAGCACGATGAGCATGTGCTGCGCGCCAATGAAGGCGGCGGTGAGCTGCAGCAGCGAGGCCGCGCCGCTTTCGTGCACGCCCAGCACGTGCGCCAGCGCCGGTACCACTTGGCGCGCGTCGCCCAGCGCCGATAGATCGACCCACCACACGCCGCCGGCATACAGATGGGCCACCTCGTCGGCCGCCTGGATCGCCAGGCGCGTCTTGCCGCTGCCGCCCGAGCCAAGCAGGGTCAGGCCGCGCGTTTGGGTGAGCAGGGTTTGAATGGCATTGAGTTCGTCGTCGCGCCCGACAAAGCTGGTCATCGGGCGCGGCAGGTTGCCAAGGCGGGCGGCCGGCGCGCGCGCGTGCTGCTTGACGATGCCCTCGTACAGCGCCAGCGTGGCCGCGCCCGGCGCCACGCCCAGGTGCTCTTGCATCGCCTCGCTACAGTTGGCGAACTGCTGCACGGCGGCGTCGCGCTGGCCGCTGGCGGCCAGGCAAAAAATCAGGTGCTGGTGTGCGCTCTCGTTGGCCGGATCAAGGCGCAACAGGGCGCGCGCCTGGGCGATGGCGTCCTTGTAATTGCCGCCCGCGCGCAAGCGCTCGAGCAGGCATAGGGCCGCGCCCTGCATGGCCTCGCGCAGGGCCGCGCGCGGGTGGCGCAGCCAGTCGTCGTCTAGCGTGCGCAGCAAGTCGTCGCGGTACAGGTTCAGCGCGCCGGCCAGTTCCTCGTCGGTGCGCGCCTGTGGCAGCTGCGCCAGCGCGCTGAAACTGTCGGTGTCGATGTCGGCGATGAGCGCGCGCTCGATCGCGATGGTGTCGCGTTCGCCCACCAGCAAGTCCTCGCCCAAGCTCTTGCGCAGGTCGGCCAGGATCACGCGCAGCGAGCGGCGCGCATCTTCGTCGCTCGAGCCGCCCCAGAATTGGGCGGCGATACGCTCGCGCTGCTGCGGCCCCGGATGCAGAATCAGGTAGGCGAGCAGGGCTTCGGACTTCCTGCGCCCGAGCGCCACGCTCTGGCCGTCGCGGAATAATTGAAAGTGCCCGAACAGGCGTACGCTGAGTAGGGCGCGCATCGTATTAATCCTCCGGCCGCCAGCGCGGCGCCTCTAGCACTGGGCGTACTTCCAGTTGCGCGCCTTGCCCTCGGCGATCCATTCGAGCGCCGTTTCCAGCCGGCGCAGGCGCGTCGCCTCGGTCTTCGCTTCCTCCAGCCAGTCCACGTATTCGCGCTTGCGGCTGGCACTGAAGGCGTCGAAGTGGGTCAAAGCCGCTTTGTTCTTCTTGAGCGCGGCCATGAAGTCATCGGGCACGCTCAATGCGCGCGGCGCCGCCTTCGGCTTTTGGCGCGACGGCGCCACCGTGCCGGCGTCATTGATTTTCATTGCCGCCAGCAGGTAAGCCTTGAGCGCCTTTTGGGGCGGCAGGTCGGCCAGTGCGCTCAGGCGCCCGAATTGGCCCATCGCCGCGGCGTTGGCGGCGCCTTCGCCAAACACCAGCTCGGCCTTCCAGAAGCCGAAGGCGCAATGGGCCTTGAACGACGCCATGCTGCAGAACATACCCTTGTACATGAAGTGGGGGAAACTCCACTTCATCGTTTCCTCGACCTCGGGACAGGCCTCGTGCACAGTCTGGCGCAGGTAGGTCAAGATGGGCTGGGCGAAGTCGGCCGAGTTGGCGATGTAGGCGTCGATGCGCGGATCAGTGGTGGGCATGGCGGCTCCAGGCGTGAATGACGCAATTATACCGAGCGGTGCGCGCTTTGCGCGCACTAGCCGAGCGCCGCGCGCTTTGCGCGCACTAACCGAGCGCCGCGCGCCGTGCGCTTTGGATTCGTCTCAATCGACCATCTTGGCGCCGGCCAGCACCCAGGCCGGCAAACGGCTGGCCACCACGGCGGCCCAGTACTTTTGGCGCACTTCGCGTTCGCGCAAGCTGGTGGCCAGCGCGGCCCGATCGGCCTCGCCCAGCGCGCCGCGCGAGACGTACACGCCGGACAGGAAAGGGGGGATCGAGGCGAGCGGAAACGCTTGCACTTCGGCCGTGATGGCGGCGCGTTCGGCCGCCTCGATGAAGGCGCCGGGCGCGATCAGGATCACGCCGGCGCGCCCCATCGCCAGCTTGCGCGCCGCCGTCAGCGGATCGGTCACTTCTTCGAGCCGGTGCTGTGCGCGCAGCGATTGCAGCAAGGTGCGGTAGGCGGGGCCGTAATCGTAGCCGCGCACCACGTTGACCAGGTAGCTGCCGCTCAGTTTATCGTCGGGCGCGCCGCCCGCCGGCAGCGACTTGCGCATGCCGATGGCTGCCACGCGCGAGCTGGTGAAGGCGACGAATTCGCCGATCTCGTCGCGCTCGGCCGTCTGCACTACCGAGGTGAGCAGGTCGACCGCGCCGGCGCGGAACATTTCGAGCCCGCGCACGCGCGGCACGCTGACAAATTCAAACTGGCAGCCGGTACGATTGGTGACGCTGGCGAGCATGTCGGCGCCGATGCCGTGCGCCTGGTTCTCACTGTTGATGGCCAGGTCGCCGCCGGCCGGGCTGACCGGCACCTTGATGGGGCGCGAGCAGGCCGCGTGGGCGGCGCCGGCGCACCAGCACAGCGCCAGCGCGGCCAGCGCGGCCAGCGCGCGCCAGCTTGGACGCCAATACGCGCGCCGCCCGGGCGGCGGCTGGCTTGCGCGGGCGCTGGCGTGCTTCATCGGGCCGATGGGTGGCGCAAGCGGTTCAGGGCGTGACCGTGACCATCGCCGGCCCGGCCGCCATCTTGCCGATCACGGCCGCGTGCGCGAAACCTTCGCGCGCGAACAGAGCCAGCACGGCGTCGACGCTGGCCGCGTCGCACGACACCAACAGGCCGCCCGAGGTTTGCGGATCGGTCAGCAAGGCTTGCTGGGCCGGGCTGACCGCGGCGCCCAGGTCGACGTCCTTGCCGTAGGCGTCCCAGTTGCGCCCGGAGGCGCCGGTGAAAAAGCCGTCGTGCGCCAGTTTCTCGACCCCCGGCAGCAGCGGGATGCGCGCCATCTCCAGGTGCGCGCCCAGGCCGGCGCCGCGCGCGATCTCGAGCAGGTGGCCGAGCAGGCCGAAGCCGGTGACGTCGGTGAGCGCATGCACGCCGGCCATCTCGGCGAGCGCCTTGCCTGGTTTATTGAGCTTGGTGGTGTTGGCGATCATGGCCGCGTAGCCGTCCGCGCCGAGCGCGTCTTTTTTCAGGGCCGCCGACAGCACCCCCACGCCCAGCGGCTTGCCCAGGATGAGCACGTCGCCGTCGCGCGCGTCCGCGTTGCGCTTGACCTTGGACGGGTGCACCAGGCCCAGCACCACCAAGCCGTAGATCGGCTCGACCGAATCGATGGTGTGGCCGCCGGCGATCGGGATGCCCGCTTCGGCGCAGATGGCTTCGCCGCCGCGGATGATCTGGCCGATCACCTCGAGCGGCAGCTTATTGACCGGCATGCCCACCAGGGCCAGCGCCATGATCGGGGTGCCGCCCATCGCGTACACGTCGGAGATGGCGTTGGTGGCGGCGATGCGGCCGAAGTCGAAGGGGTCGTCGACGATGGGCATGAAAAAGTCGGTGGTGGCGATCAGGGCTTGCTCGTCGTTGAGCTTGTATACGGCGGCGTCGTCGGCCGTCTCGATGCCCACCATCAGTTCCTTGGGCACGGGGAAGCCGTTCGAGTTTTTCAGGATTTCGGCCAGCACGCCGGGCGCGATCTTGCAGCCGCAGCCGCCGCCATGCGAAAAGGAGGTCAGTTTGATTTTCTGGGTGGTGTCGGTCATGGCGCTTTCCGTGCAAGGAGTGTGTCGGGGGCGCCGCCGGCATGCGGCGGCGTTTGCTTGAATAGATTATCCACCAAGTCGCGCAGCGCCGCTTGCTCGGCTTGCGGCGAAAACAAGGGCGCGCGCAGCGCGCATTGGGCGCGCAGACGGGCGTGGAAGGCTGGCTCGGCGATGCAGCGATCGATCAGGCGCGCCAGCGCGGCGGCGTCGCCGGGCGTGAAATAGCCGGCGTAGTCGTCGCCCAGCATGCCGCGGTTGCCGCTGATGTCGCTCGCGAGCACCGGCACGCCGCAGCTCACCGCTTCGATGATGACGTTGGCGCCGCCCTCCATGCGCGAGGCGATCACCATCGCGTGGCAGCGTTTCAAGCGCTGGCGCGTGGCGCCGTGTGGCAGGTTGCCCAGCCAGCGGTAGCGCGGCTCGGCCTTTGCCGTGGCGCGCGCCAGCTCGCCCAGCGCGGGCTCGAGCGCGCCGCCGATGTGCAGCAGGCGCGCGTGCGGCGCGCGCACCAGGGCGCTGGCACGCATGAAGGTGTGCGGGTCTTTCTCATGGCGCAAGTGGCCGATCATGCATACGTCGACGTGGCGCCGCGCGCGGCCCGGGTCGAGCGCGCGCAAAGCCGGCGCCGACTGATAGATCACGCAAGCCTTGGCGCGCAGCGGCGCCGGCAACTCGGCCAGGCCGGCCGGCTGCAGCAGCACCAGGCGTGTGGCCTGGCGCAGCGCGGCCTGGGCCGTTAAATCGCTGTGGATGTCGCGATACAGGTCGGTGCCGGTCAACACCAGCACGCTGGGGCGGCGCGGCCACGCCTTCGAAAACGCCGCCAGCGCCGCGGCCGAGCGGCGCGCGTGCAGCGCGATCAACAGCTCCGGCGCAGGGGCCGGCGCGTCCTCGCTCCAGCCGTTGGCGATGGCCACTTTGTGACCGGCCGCGCGCAATATGCGCGCCCAGCGGCTGGCGCTTTGCCAATTGCCGTTGTTGGCCTGGGCCAACGCCGGGCTGACGATCAGGATACGTCGTACAGTCACGCCTACCTCGCTAAAAAAGCCGTTACAATCGGGCCATGAGCCCACACCACCCATCGTTTCGCTACGCCCGCTCGCAAGCGCTGGCCGACGCGCTGGTCGACGCGCGCCACCGCACCCTCGAGCTGTTCGACGGCTTGGCCGAGGCCGGCTACGACAGCGCGGCCCGCCTGCCTTACCTGGCCACGATCAATCCGCCTTTGTGGGAATTGGGCCACACCGCCTGGTTCGCCGAATGGTTCATCCTGCGCGAGGCCGCCTCGAGCGACCCGGCGGCGGTGCCGCGTCCATCTTTGCTCAGCCGTGGCGACGACTGGTTCAACTCTAACACGGTGGCGCACCGCAGCCGCTGGACGCTCGAGCTGCCCAGCACGGGCGCGCTCAAGACCTACTGCCACGAAGTGCTCGACCGCGCCCTCGACAAGCTCACCCGCGCGGGGGGCAGCGACGAGGCGCTCTATCCCTACCGGCTGGCGCTGGCGCACGAGGACATGCACGGCGAAGCCTTCTATTACACCTTGCAAAAGCTGGGTGTGGCGGCGCCGCCGCCGCCCGGCGCGGCCGCCACGCTCGGGGTGGCGCGCGGCGGGCCGGCCGAAATCGCCTACCCGGGCGGCACCATCGTGCTGGGCGGCGCCCAGCAAAGCGGTTTTGTTTTCGACAACGAACAACAAGCGTATTCCTGCTACGTGGCGCCGTTCCGCATCGACGCGGGCTTGGTCACGAATGCCCAGTACGCCGACTTCGTGGGCGACGGCGGCTACCAGAACCGCCAGTTCTGGAGCGTGGCCGGCAGCGCCTGGCTGATGCAGCAAGAGCGTTCGGCGCCGCGCTACTGGCAGCGCGATGGCGCCCACTGGGGCACCGAGCGCTTTGGCAAGCTGCGCACCCTGGCGCCGGACGAGCCGGTGCGCCATGTCAGCCTGTTCGAGGCGCAGGCCTACTGCGCCTGGGCGCGCCGGCGCCTGCCCACCGAGGCCGAGTGGGAATACGCGGCCCGCTCCGGCCTGGGCGGCTTTCGCTGGGGCGCCTTGTGGGAGTGGACGGCGTCGCCCTTCGAACCGTATCCTGGCTTCGCGCCGCACGCCTACCGCGAGTATTCGGCGCCCTGGTTCACCACCCACCAGGTGTTGCGCGGGGCCTCGTTCGCGACGCCGGCGCGCCTGCGCTCGGAGTATTTCCGCAATTTCTACCTGCCGCAGCGCGACGACATCTTCGCCGGCATCCGCACCTGCGCCTGGGATTGAGCTCGCACGCCACCCAAATCCAATCGCCCGCCCGCCCCGTATAACAGGGATTGGACACAGGGCGCCGCGCGCCGGGAGCGCACCAGTATGAACGACAGCACGCCATCGATCGATTGGACCGCATTTTCGCGCACTTGCGTGCGCGTCGACACCGAAGTCGAGATCGCGCGGGGGGCGTCGGCCGTGTTCGACTACGTCACCACGGCGGCGCTATGGCACACCTGGCACCCGGCCACGGCGCAGGTGCGCGACGCGCCGCCACGCCCGCTGATCGAGGGCGAAACCATGCTCGAAGTGATCGCCATGCTGGGCCAGCGCGAGCTGGCCTTGTGGCGCGTGCTCGTGTGCGAGCCCGGTCAGCGCTGGGAGATCGCCACCGTGAGCGCGCGCGGCGCCGCCCACATCAGCTACCGTTTGACGCCGACGGCGCGCGGCTGCCGCTTCCAGCGCACCCTGGAGTTTCGCTCGCGCGCCTGGCCATGGCGCTGGCTCGACAACTCGCTACTGCGCGCGCTGTTGGCGCGCCAGTCGGCGCGCGCCCTGCGTAACTTGGCCGATCTGCTGCAAGGCGCGCCGCGCTAGCGCCGCCCTGCCGCCCATCCTGCAGCCGGTCGTGGCGGCGCCGGCGCGCCCACGATCTTGGGTCATGAATTGTCAGCGAACTGCCGATAATGGGCAGTATCCGGGCAGTATCCGGGCAGTATCCGGGCAGTTTCGGCCCCGCTGTCGCGCGCACGGCGCCGGACTTGCCAAAAAAGTGACAATTGTTGTCTGGTATGAATTATGCTGTACATGAAGGCAAGGTCCACTGGTATCCCGCCGCCAGCTCCCATGAGCGGGAAATAAAAGCAAAGAGGCCGCCCCATGTCCAGCTTTTCCTTCACCGTCAGCAGCGTGCTCTCGTCCGGCGAGCAAACCTTCAATCTTGCCACCCTGATCCATATCCCGACTGGTAGCGCGCTGCCGGCGGTGCTGGTGTTGAGCGCCTACGACCGCGACGTGTATGCGGGCGCGCAATCGTTCGACTACGGCAAGTTCAGTTCCCCGGGCGGCGGCAATATCAGCGCCGGCACCCAGAACCACCCGACGATCCTGTATTTCGACCTCAAGGACGGGGTCTATGTGTCGCGCGCCACGGGCGAGCCGATCAGCGCCTTCACCTTCACCAGCTCGGGCCAGGACTTGCGCAGCGTCTACCTGAGCCTGTACACCAACGACAGCGCCGGCGCCAGCTACGTCGGCAACTGGATCGACACCGCCTGGCAGCACCAGTCCGACATCGACGTCGTCACCCGCACCCATTATGTGGACGCCACCCCGAACATGGCCACGCCGGCCGAGATCGCGGCCATCGCCAAGAGCTTCATCGGCCAGGTGTGGAATGACCAGGGCTGCTGGCTATTGACGAGCAATATCTCGGCGGCGGCGGGCGCCTCGCTGCCGGTGGCCAGCGCCGTCCAGGACACCGAAGACATCACCGGCAATGGCCAGTGGGACGTGGTCTACAACGGCGCGCGCCAGCACGAGGATTGGCGCGCCCTGCTGCAGGTGGGCGACATCGTCTCGCTCGGCTGGATCACCGGCAAAGCGCATATCGCCACCGTCACCTCCGGCAGCGGCCACAACGCCATGTGGGTCGACAATTCGGGCGTACGCGCCAACGATGGCACTTCGTACGACATCATCATCGACGGCGAGCATTCGGTCGACGACGCCACCGTCTTCGGCATCGACAACACGGTCGTGGTGTTCCGCCTGAACGGCACGGCCGGCGGCCCCTCGGTGCAGGCCACGCCGGTGGCGCCGCCCCAGCTCAGCGCGCACGACCAATCGGTCCAGGTGGGACACGCGCTGCCGCTGGCGAGCCTGTTTTCCGAGCGCGACCCGAACCTCTTGCAGATGAGCTCCTACCAGGTCGTCGCGCACGGCGACGCGGCCCATGTGAGCCTGGGCGGCGCCACCAACCTGGCCAGCGCGGCCCAGCAGGCGGCCGGCATTGTCATCGTGGCTGGCGCCGACCTGGCCAAAGTGAGCGTGGTGGCCGGCCTCGGGCCGGCGCAGCTGACCATCACCGCCTTCGATGGCCAAGCCTGGGGCAGCACCTCGGTCACGCTCACTGGCTGGGTCGATCCGCCGCCGCAGGTAGCCGGTTCCTCGATCGCCGTGCACGCCACCTCGCAGGCGATCGCGCTCGATACGCTCTTTAGCGTCAGCGTGCCGTCCGCGCACGCGATCGTCGAATACCGCTTCCGCGATCCCGGCGCCACCGGCCAGCTGGCCTTGGCGGACAAGCGCCTGAACCTGGCCACCAACGAGGAAAACGCGCAAGGCATCATCCGCGTCAAGGCGGGCGACCTTGACACCGTGATCTGGCGCGCCAAGGCCGACACCGGCACGGTCCTGGTGTCGGCCTTCGACGGCGTGCAGTGGAGCGACTTTGGCGCCGTCACCATCGAAGGCCAGAACCATGCGCCGAAGGTCACGCCGCTGGCGTATCACGCGCTGGTGCTGAACCAGCCGGTCTCGATGGCGAGCCTGTTCGCCTTGAGCGACGCCGACAACGACGCCGTCACCTACGTCACCATCCTCGACTTCTTCGACAATGTGCATTTGAACGGCGCGATCGATTATTGCCCGTTTCCGCATGCCTACGAGGTGTCGGTGGCCGAGCTGTCGAAGGTCACCTACACCCCCAGCACGGTTGGCGGACCGCAGGGTTTGACTATCCAGGCCTATGACGGCACCAGCTATTCGGCCCTGACCGGCGTGCTGTTTAACGTCGTCGACGTCACCCCGCTGGTGCGCCAGGGCAGCGCGCCGTATGCCGCGCTGGGCCAGACGGTGCCGCTGGCGCAGTTGTTCGCCGTGGTCGACCCGGACGGCAAGGCGATCCTGAGCTACCGGGTGCAAGACCCGAGTGGCGGCGGCAGCGTCCATTTGAACGGCGCGAGCAACCTGGCCAGCAGCGCCGAGCAAGCGCAAGGCATCGCCGTGTTCGCCGCCGCCGACCTGTCCAAGGTCAGCTACCAGGCCGGCAGCGTCGCTGGCAGCGAACCGCTGGTGTTCGGCGCCTACGACGGCGCGCTGTGGGGTTCGAACGCGATATCGATCTACAGCAGCGACAGCACGGCGCCAAGCGTGTACGCCCCGCCCGTCACGCTTGACCTGACCCGCACGGTGGCGCTGGGCAGCTTGTTCTCGGCCAGCGCGCCGTCGGGCCGGCCCATCGTCCAATATCTGATCCGCGATCCGGGCGGCGCTGGCAGCTTGCTGCTGGGCGGGGCGCACGACCTGTCCGCGCCCGGCCAGCAAGGGCAGGGGGTGTTGATCGCCGCCGCCGACCTGTCCAAGGTGCAGTACAAGGTTGGCGCCAGCGAGGGCAACGAGACGCTGGCGGTGTCGGTGTTCGACGGGGTGAGCTGGGCCGAGGGCGACATCCTGGTGACGGCCCGGAACTACGGGCGCTCGGTGATCACGCCGGCCAGCGTGACGCTGCACGCCGGCCAAGCTATCCCACTGCACAATATGTTCAGCGTGTTCGATGCGAACGGCTCGGCCATCACTGGCTATCAGGTCAACGACACGGAGCACCGCATCGCCCTCAATGGCGTTGAAAATTTTTACGCCAAGGATGAATACAAGGGCGTCTACGGCATCGACAATGCCGACATCAACAAGGTGAGCTACGTGGCGGGCGAGCCCGGCACCCATACCATCTTCGTGGAAGTGTCCAACAAGGCCGGGCTGTACAGCCTGATGGAAGCGATCACCATCACGGTGCTGTCAAACCCCGTGATTTCGCCGAGCACCTTGAGCGTGACGGTGCACCAGTCGGTGGCGCTGGTCGATTTGTTCAGCGCCGCCAACCCCACCGGCAAGCCCCTGCTCGAGTACCGCATCGAGAGCGCCGGCATCGCCGGCAGCCTGTACCTGAACGGAGCGGCCAACCTGGCCAGCGCGGCCGAGCAGGCGCTTGGCATCGCCATCGTGGCCGCTGGCGATATCGGCAAGCTGCGCTACAGCGGCGCGGACGCCTTCCACAACGACGTGTTGACCATCGGCGCCTATGACGGCGAGAGCTGGGGCAGCGCGACCGTGCCGGTGACGACCATCGACGGCACCGCGCCGCTGGTGACCGGTGCCGGCAGCGGCAGCGTGGAGCTGAACCACACCGTGCCCTTGGCGAGCCTGTTCACGGCGAGCGCGCACTCGGGCTTGCCGATCACGCAGTACAAGATCGTCGACCCCAACGGCGGCGGCAAGCTGGTGTTGAACGGCGCGACCAACGGCGCCAGCGCGGACCAGCAAGCGCAGCAGGGCATGGCGATCATCGCCGCGGCCGACCTGGCGCGCATCGAATATGTCGGTGGCGAGCGCGCCGGCAGCGAGACCTTGACCATCTCCGCCTTCGACGGCCAGAGCTGGGGCAGCGCCTACCTGAGCGTGGCCAGTGTCAAGACCGATCCGCCTGTGGTGCACGCCAACACCACCTTCGTCGATCCCGGCCACGCAGTGCCCATTACCCAGCTCTTTAGCGTCGATACGCCGAGCGGGCAGGCGCCGGCCTATTACGTCTTCCAGGACGCGAGCGGCCAGATCGCGCTCAATGGCGCGGTCAATCTGTGGGCCCAGCAGCAATCGGCCGGCTATTACTGGATCGCGGCGGCCGATATCGGCAAGGTCAGCTATGTGGCGGCGGCCGACGGCGTGCACCGCTTCACCATGATCGTCAATGATGGCTTGAACTTCAGCGCCTGGACCAGCGGCTTGGCCGTGGCGGGCCAGGAGCGCCTGGCGCTGCCACCACAAGTGGCGCCGGGGGCCACCAGCGTCGCGCTCGGCCAGCCGGTGGCGCTTGCGCGCGTGTTCGCCGTGAGCGACCCGCTGGGCAAGGCGATCACGCAGTACAGCGTGCTTGACCCGGCCGGCGGAGGCAGTGTGCAGCTGGGCGGCGCGCTCGACCTGGCTAGTGCGAGCGAGCACGCGCAAGGCATCGTGGTGTTCGCCGCGGCCGACCTGCCCAAGGTGCAGTACCTGGGCGCGGCGGCGGCCGGCACCGAGGCGCTCGCCATCGGTGCCTACGACGGGCGCGCCTGGGGCTCGGCCCAGATCGCGCTGGCCAGCGCCGTGCTGCCGCCGCAAGTGAGCGCGGCGGCCACCACCATCGAATTGAACCAGCTGCGCGACGCGTCGTCGTTGTTTAGCGTCGCGGCCATGGCGGGCAGCGCCATCGTCGACTACAAATTCCAGGATCCGAGCGGCGGTGGACAATTGATGCTCAACGGCGCGACCAACCTGGCCAGCCTTGCCCAGCAGGCGCAAGGCATCAGCATTGTGTCGGCACTCGAACTGGGGCGCGTGCAGTATTCAACGGGCGCCACCATCGGCAGCGAGACGCTCTTGGTGAGCGCCTTCGACGGCGCCAGCTGGGGCACGGCCAATATCGCCATTGCCACCGTCGACAACCGCGCGCCACTGGTGGTGCAAAGCGCCAGCACGGTCGACCTGGCCGTGATCGTCGAACTGGGCAGCTTGTTCAAGGGCGTGAGCGTGAGCGGCAAGCCGGTGCTCGAATACCTGATCACCGACCCAAGTGGCGGCGGGCGCGTGATGATCAATAGCGCCCATGATCTGGCGAGCGCGGCGCAAAAAAGCGCGGGCATCACCGTGGTGTCGGCGTTCGACCTGCAAAACCTGCTGTACAAGGGGGCCGACAGCGCGGCCACCGAAGCGCTCCTGGTGACGGCCTATGACGGGCAGAATTCGACCAGCGTGGCGATCCACATCGACAGCGTCAAGGCGCAGCCGCCGGCGCTCACGCCGACCCCGATCACGATTCACGTGGGCGACCAGGTCCATATGGCCGACCTGGTGGCGGTGGCGCCGGCCAACGGGCACGCCATCACCTTCTATCGCGTGCTCGACGGCGACCTGGGGATCCACCTGAACGGCGCGACCAATATCGCCGCCTCCTCGCTGTACGACTATAGCGGCATCTATGACTTCAACAACGCGCCCGACTGGGGCAAGATCACCTACTCGGCGACGACCCCGGGCGTGGCGCACATCACGGTGCAGGTGAACGACGGCTTCAATGGCAGCAACGTCGTGGACCAAGTCATTACCGTGGTGGCCCAAGGCGTGGTGATCGAGCCGCTGGCGCAAGTGGCGCAAAAGGGCGGCGCCGCCAACGACAGCTTCAAGCTCGGCGCGGTGCCCAGCGCGATCGATGGCGGGGCCGGCATCGACACGGCCGTGTACGGCGGCGCGCACAGCGCCTACAGCGTCAGCGTCAACGTCGATGGCAGCGTCACCGTGCATGGCGGCGCGGCCGGCGTGAACGACAAGCTGGTGCACGTCGAGCGCATCCGTTTCGACGATGGCGTGTACGCGCTCGACATCTCGGACAAGGCCAATACCAGCGGCGACGGCGCCGCGCTGGCGACGGCGGGCCAGGTGTTCCGGCTCTACCAGGCCGCCTTCGACCGCGCGCCGGACTTGTCCGGCCTGGCCTTCTGGGTCGGCAACGCCGATGCCGGCACCACGCTCGGCGCGATCGCGCATGGCTTCACGGCGAGCCAGGAATTTAGGGACGGCTACGGCAGGCTGACCGATCACCAGTTCGTCGAGCAGATGTACCAGAACATCCTGCACCGCAGCGGCGACGCCGGCGGCTTGGCGTTCTGGGAAAACGCGCTCGACCATCACGTAGCCACGCGCGAGGATGTGCTGATCGGCTTTGCCGACTCGGCCGAAAACCAGGTGGCCTTGATCGGCGTGGTGCAGCACGGCATATTGCTGTAAAGCGGCGCGGGCGCTCCTAGCGCGCTGCGCCCGACTGCGTCACTGCGGTGCTGTCGAACATGGGGAAAATCACCTCGTCGAAAGGCCAGTACTGCGCGAACCAGCGCTTGAGTAGCGACAGCGCTTGCGCCGAAGTGAGCTCGTCATGCAAGCACGAGAGCCAGAAATATACCTGGGCGCGATAGCGCTCGGTTTGCTCGTCGCGCTCGAGCGCGAGCGGATCGATGTAGATGCATCCGAGGTACTTGGTGCCGCTCTGATCCAACATCGAATACGCGAACGCCTTGCGCTCCGAAAAATCCCGCTCATGCATTCCCAGGTCGCTCATATTGCGTGCGAACGTAAAATGATCACCCGGCCAGTTATTTCCGAAAATATTTTTCAGGCGGGACGTGCTCGCTACCACGGCTTCATAGTCAAGATCGGCCAATGCAGGGGCGAGCACGCGTAGCTGAAACGGCGCGTGCGCGATGGACATCGGTGGATCGAATGCGTCAGGAATGAAGGCCATCGCTTCTTTCTTTGTATTGGTGATGGCAAGGGCAAGCTCGCCGGGACAGGGGCTTGGCTATGCGGCGATCACTTCCCAAGCAGCGATATCGCCAGCGACGACCCGGAACAGCGGATGTGGCAGCGGCCGTTTAAGGCCCGCGTATTCCTGGAAGCGCGCCCGATCGCGGCTCTCGAGCTTGGCCAGCAGGTGGCGCCATTCGTAGTCCATCTGGCCTTGCGTGACGGTGAGCGCGTCGAGCGCGCTCACGTTGCCGACTTTGCTGGCATCGAAGCGGTATTCGCGCCGCAGCGATTCGCTATGGACTTCGCCCAGGTAGGCTGCGATGTAGGCCACCGGATCGGACGCGGCCTTGAAGCGTTCAAGTTGCGGATGTTTGCGATAGCCCTTGGTCTGGTCGGACAGGACCGCCTTGGCGAGCAAGGCTTCGCGCCACAGGGCCACGATGCCCTTGGCGTCGAGGTAGCGGGGATGGAGGGACCACAGGCGCATGCATTTTCCGTAAGAATGGCGGGGGCGCGTGATCGTAGCATGGCGCGCGTTTTAGCGTGCGCCGAGCGAGCCCCAGATCTGGGCGAAGTCAACCTGCACCCCGAGCGCTTCGTGCGACACCACGTCGCGGATCGCGCACAGCTGGGTGGCGGTGTCGCGCTCCATGATGGCGTCGAGCGGCACGCCGCGCGAGCCGATGATCGCATGCACCTTGGGCGTGGTGGCGCCGGCGCCGGCCGAGGTGACGACGCAGATTTCGCCATTCTCGATGCGCACGAAGGTGCCCACCGGGTAGGTGCCCAGCACATGGATGAACTGGGCCGCCACCTCGCGCGAGATGGTGTCCTTCTCGGTCAGCAGGATGTCGCGCAGCGCCGCCGTTGGCAGGAAGGACTTGCGGTAATTGCGCGCCGAGATGCGCGCGCAGTAGCGGTCGGCGATGGCCAGGATCTTGGTGCCCTCGAGGATATCGGCGCCGTGGTGGCCGATCGGGTAGCCGCTGCCGTTCTCGTTTTCGTGGTGCATGCGCACGTACGATAGCCAGTCCTGGTCATGCACGCCGGCCGCGGCCAAGAGCTCGGCGCCGATGTGCGGATGCTGGCGGATGATGTCGGCGTCGGCGCTGGACACGGCCAGCGAGGCGCCTTGCAGGCGGTCGTGCTGGTGCAGCATGCCGATGTTCATGGTCAGCGCCGCCGCCACCAGGCTGCGGATCTCGGCCGTGGGCTTTTTGAGCGCGCGCGCCACGCATAGCGCCACCACCGCCACGTCGATCGAATGGCGCACCGAATAGGCGCCGTGCTGATTGTGCAGGATGCGCGCCAGCGCCACGCTCGAACTCAAGCTGGTGGCCATTTCGACCAGGCCGACTACGTCGAACACCTTCTCGTGCACCATGAAGGTCTCGGGCACCACCAGCTGGCCGCGCGTGGCCGCGCGCGCCACCGCCTCGATCTCGAACAGCAGGTCGCGCAGGCGCAGGCCAACCGTGTCGAGCATCTTGGTGGCCGACGGCAGTTCGGGCACGAGCGCCTCGTGCGCGTTGCGCAGCGCCGGATGGGCCGCGTCAATGGTGTAGAGGGCGCGTTCGGAGAATTTGTCGACCAGGCTGTCGGTGACGATATGCCCTTTGCTCAACAGGAGCAAGCCGCCGTCGCCATACAGATCCCAGGGCAGGGGATGGCCGATGAGCAGGCTCTCGGCCAGGACGACGTGGCGTTTGACGGCGCTGCCTGGTGTAGAAGACGGTTTCGGATGCATGGTTGATGGAGCGGATGGTTTTTGAGGATTCGAAACGTCGATTCTAGCTTGCGCCGCGCCGCCGCCACAAGGCGCTGGACGGAAAAACGGCCGCCTAAGGCAGCCGTTCGTGGTGCAATGCCAGGGTGTCGCGCCCTAACGCTTAACGGTCGCCGTACGGGCTGCGCGCGGCGCCGGAGGACGGACGCGGGTTCGAGCCTTTGTAGCCGCCGCTGCCGCCATCCTTGCGCGGTGCGCTAGGCTTGCTGAAGGTGCGCTGGCCTGGCTTGGCGCCGGTGCGGTTGTCGCCCGGCTTCCAGGAACCTGGACGCGCGGCCGAACGGGGCGCCGATGCGCTGCGCTTTGGCTCGAATCCTTCGATCACATTGACCGGAATGAGCTGCTTGGTGAAGCGCTCGATGCGTTTGACGTTGATGCCTTCGGCGTGGTTGACCAGCGAGATGGCCAAGCCATTGCGTCCGGCGCGACCGGTGCGGCCGATGCGGTGCACATAGTCTTCCGGGAACTTTGGCAAGTCGTAGTTGAACACGTGGGTGATGTTCGGCACGTCGATGCCGCGCGCGGCCACGTCGGTTGCGACCAAGACCTTGACCTGGCCGCGGCGCAGGCCGTCGAGCGTGCGGTTGCGCGCGCCCTGGTGCATGTCGCCGTGCAGGGCGGCGGCCGAGAAGCCGGCGATGTTGAGGCGGTCGGCGATGGTGTCGGCGTCGCGCTTGGTGGCGGTGAACACGACAGCCTGGTCGAGCGTCTCGTCGCGCAGCAGATGGTCGAGCAGGCGGTTCTTGTGCGACAGGTCGTCCACGAAGTGCACGCGCTGCACGATGTTTTCGTGACGCGAGGACGAGCTGGCGATCTGGATCACGAGCGGGTCTTGCGTGATGCGGCGCGCCATATTGCCGACCATGCCGTCGAGCGTGGCCGAGAACAGCATGGTTTGGCGCGTGGCCGGGGTGGCGGCGATGATTTTTTCGATGTCGTCGATGAAGCCCATGTCGAGCATGCGGTCCGCTTCGTCGAGCACCAGGATTTCCAGTTGCGAGAAGTCGATCTTGCCGGACTCCATATGGTCGATCAGGCGGCCCGGCGTGGCAACCAGGATTTCAGGATTACGCGACAGCAGTTGCATCTGCTTCGGGTAAGGCATGCCGCCCAGGATCGAGACGGCCTTGATGCGGCGGATCGCGCTGCCGTATTTTTCGGTCGCGGTCGTCACTTGCAGGGCCAGTTCGCGCGTTGGCGTGAGCACCAGCATCTTTGGCTGGGCCGCTTTGAAACGTGGACGCTCGCCGCGGGCGCGCGCCGATTGCGATTCCTGGTTGGCGGTCTTGATGGCGCCGGGGGCTTGCTCGGCGCAGGCGAACTTGTGCAGCGCAGGCAGCATGAAGGCGGCCGTCTTGCCGGAGCCCGTTTGCGAAGACACGAGCAGGTCGCGTCCGTTGATGGCCGCAGGAACGGCTTGTTCCTGGACTGGGGTTGGTTTGGTGTAGCCCGCTTCGGTGACTGCTTTGACGATTGCTGCGTGGAGGCCTAGTGCTTCAAAACTCATTATGTTCTTTTCTTTCGGTATAAATCAGCGCCCGCGCAACATGCACGGAACGCAAAATAGCAAAGCCAACCAACAAACGAAATGACTCGAGAATGAAAGAAATTTCGGCACAAAAGCTTTGCGCCGGGACGGTGTCAGGTGCGACACCAAAGGCGGGGGGCTTTATCGGGGCTTCCGTGGAAGGCCCAGCTGCTGCTTGGTACTTCGTGCGCTGGCACGTCAGACAAGAGTTTGTCTGGCCGCGAAATAGATATTGCAACGCACAAACAGAACTATAGCGCAGATCGGGGGTTTCTGCACGCTTTTATTCCAAATTGGTCTAATTGAACGCGATGCGCGGACCTAATACTAGTGCGCTGCACCCGGGCAGGCGCAAAAAAAGCGCCCCGCGGGGCGCTTGCTTGGGAGCGTGCACTCGGCAGCGCGCGGTCGCGATCAGCTATAGTCGTCCGCGTTCAAGCCCATCACGTGCGAGAAGCCGCCGTCGACGTAAGTGATTTCCCCGGTGATGCCCGACGCCAGGTCCGACAGCATGAAGGCGGCCGTGTTGCCCACTTCCTCGATCGTGACGTTGCGGCGCAGCGGCGCGTGCGAGGCGGCAAAGCCGAGCAGCTTGCCGAAATCCTTGATGCCGGAGGCGGCCAGGGTCTTGATCGGGCCGGCCGAGATGGCGTTGGCGCGGATGCCCTTCTGGCCCAGCGACTCGGCCAGGTAGCGCACCGAGGCCTCGAGCGAAGCCTTGGCCAGGCCCATCGTGTTGTAGTAGGGAATGGCGCGCACCGCGCCCAGGTAGCTTAAGGTCAACAGCGACGAGCCCGGGCGCAGCATCGGCAGCGCCGCCTTGGCCATGGCCGGGAAGCTGTAGGCGGAAATATCGTGCGCGATGCGGTAGCCTTCGCGCGACAAGCCATCGAGGAAGTCGCCGGCGATGGCCTCGCGCGGCGCGAAGCCGATCGCGTGCACCAGGCCGTCGAGAACTTCCCAGTGCTTGGCCAGGTCGGTGAACACGGCGGCGATCTGCTCGTCGCTCGCCACATCGCAATCGAACACCAGGGTGCTGTCGAATTCCTTGGCGAACTCGGTGATGCGCTCCTTGAAGCGCTCGCCCACGTAGGTGAAGGCCAGCTCCGCGCCTTCGCGCCGGCAAGCCTTGGCGATGCCATAGGCAATCGAGCGGTTCGACAGCAAACCGGTGATGAGGATTTTTTTGCCCTGCAAGAAAGCCATACGGACTCCGAGTCGGTGACGCCGCCGCGCACGGCCGGATCTAGCTCGGTGGGCGGCTTGCGCTGTGGTTGTGTGGGTGGCCGCTGCCGCGCCGGCAGCGGTGTGGTGCGCGCAAGACCGAGATTGTAGGGCGTGTCTGCCCCAACTGCAACTTTTCGTCGGCGCGCCTTAGCCCGCGTGTTTGCGGTTGTGCTTGCCCTTGGCGTCGGCCACCACCGTCTTGCCGCCATGGCGGGCCGAGTGGCTGCGCAGCTTTTCGACGGCGCCGGCGGCCTTGGCCTTGAGCTTTTGCGAGCCCGACAGCTTGGCGTTGGCCTTGCCATTCTTGCCACCGCGGCGCGCTTCGCGGTCCGCCTCGAAGGCCAACACGCCCGTCTCCACGATGTCCTGGTTGACGGAACTGGCGATTTTCGGCACGAACACCGTCGAGCCCGCTTTCAAGTGGGACTTGGCCGGGATATTGTTAGCCTGGCGAATCACTTCAGGGGTGGTGCGAAATTTGGCCGCCAGGCTGGCGATGGTTTCCTTGGCGCCCGTGATCTTGTGCGTGGTCCAGGTCGAGAGCGCGCGCCCCCACTGGGCCAAGTTGAGCTGGAATTTTTCCGCGTTTTGCTGCGGCAGCAAAATCTTGGTTTGCTCGTCGCCCGTGATGACGGGGCGGTTAAATTGCGGATTGAGCGCCTTGAATTCGGCGACCGACAATTCGGCCAGCTGGGCCGCGATGGCCAGGTCGATGTCGCTGGTCTTGTCGATGGCGGTGAAGTAGGGCTGGTTATCGATCGTCGGCAGGGTCACGCCGTACTGGGCCGGGTTGGCGATGATGTTCTTGACCGCTTGCAGCTTCGGTACGTAGTTGCGCGTCTCGGCTGGCATCAGCTCGGCCAGGCTTTCAAAGTCGGTGCCCTTGCCGGCCGCCTGGTTCTTTTTGATGGCGCGCTGGATATTGCCTTCGCCCCAGTTGTAAGCCGCCAGCGCCAGTTGCCAGTCGCCAAACATGTCGTACAGCTTTTGCAGATAGCTGAGGGCGGCGTCGGTCGAAGCCAGCACGTCGCGCCGCTCGTCCTTGAACATGTTTTGCTTGAGGTTGAAGGTGCGCCCCGTGCCCGGAATGAATTGCCACATGCCGGCCGCGTTGGCGCTGGAATTGGCTTGCGGGTTGAAGGCCGATTCGATGATCGGCAACAAGGCCAGCTCGGTTGGCATGCCGCGCTTTTCCAGCTCTTGCACCACATGGAACAGGTAATGCGAGGCGCGCGCCGAGGTGCGCGCGATGTAGTCGGGGCGGCTGCTGTACCAGGTGACGTGCTTGGCCACCAGCGCGTCCTCGACATCGGGGATGGCGTAGCCGGTGCGGATGCGGCCCCACACATCGCTTTCCGTGTAGTCGGTGTCGAGGTGGGTGGATTTAACGCCGGGCAGGGTGTCGAGCGGGGAAAACTTGAGGGTCAGGGGCGCGTTCGCCGCCAGCGTGGCCGCGCTATCGCTGGCCTGGACCGTTGCCGCTGACAGTAGCAAGGTCAACAGCAAGAGCGGCGCCGAGTGCGCCAGGGGAGTGCGTTTAGTGTCGTGCATGGCTTTCCATTGTTGCGCCCAAGAAATGCCCGGACTGACGTGGAACAAGCGTTGAGTGTACGTAGGAGGTGACGCCGCCGTCAAGAAATATGTCACTTTTGCCTCCTTGAAAGTTGATAATTCTATTGAGCAATATTCGTGCTCACTGCGGTCCATAGCGGGGGCAATCGCCAATAAACATGCAATCGAGATAATGTCAATTCGCCTACCTTAGTCCCGGCCCGCACGGCGAACTATGAGGGGGCGCAAAGAGTGCGTACAATTTGCCCATGGCGAACGCGCCTCCCACTTCAGAAAGCCGCATATGAGCAGTCCCGACCTCCATCCAGACGACGAGCGCGTCATCGCCGCCACCCAGAATTGGCTGGAAAAAGCCGTGATTGGCTTGAATTTGTGTCCGTTCGCCAAGGCGGTGCATATCAAGAAGCAAATTCGCTACGTGGTTGCAAACGCCAGCACCCCCGAAGCCTTGCTCGAAACCTTGATGGATGAATTGCAATTGCTGTCGGACGCCGACCCGGAGCTGATCGACACCACCATGCTGATCCATCCCTTCGTGCTGACGGACTTTTTGGACTACAACGAATTCCTGGACGTGGCCGACGCCGCCATCGAAGACATGCAGCTCGACGGTGAATTGCAGGTCGCCAGCTTCCATCCCCAGTATCAATTCGCCGATACCGAGCCTGAGGACGTTAGTAATTTCAGCAACCGCTCGCCCTATCCGACCTTGCACTTGCTGCGCGAAGATAGCATCGAGCGCGCCGTCGCCAGCTTCCCGCAGGCGTCCGACATTTTCGAGAAGAATATTGAAACGCTGGAAAAACTTGGCCGCGACGGCTGGGACAAGCTCGATGTCGGCCCGGCCAAATGAAGTGAGCGCGCCCGAGCGCCCGGACACGCCCTGCGTGGCCGTGTGTTCGACCACCTTCGATGAAATTTGCCGCGGTTGCGGACGCACCGTGGTCGAGGTCGCGCACTGGGTGTCAATGTCGCCCCTGCAAAAGGAATTGGTGTGGCAGCGCATCCTGGCCCAGGGCTATCCGCGCCGCAACACCTAGCGCGCCGGCCACACGCCGCGCGGAGCGGCGTGTGGCCGGCTCGCCCGCAGCGCATCAGAAGCTGCCGATAAAATCCTTCTTGCCCACTTCCACGCCATTGTGGCGCAGCAAGTTGTAGGCCGTGGTGGCATGGAAATAGAAGTGCGGCAGCGCGTAATGCGCGAGATACACCTGGCCCTTGAACTGTTTGGCGTTCGGGCCGCTGCTGGTGGTGATGTCGCGCCCGGCCGAATCCTCGATCGCCCCTTGCGGCAAACTGTCGATGAAGGCGATGGTCTTGGCGATGCGCGCCTTCAAGTCGCCAAAGCTTTGCTCATTGTCTTCATACTTCGGCACCTCGACCCCGGCCAAGCGCGCCGAGGCGCCTTTGGCGAAATCGGCCGCGATCTGGATTTGGCGCGTGAACGGGAACATGTCCGGGAACAGGCGCGCCTGCAGCAGGGCGGCCGGATCGATTTTCTTTTCGATGGCGTGGGCCTCGGCCTTGTCGATGATGGCCGACAGGCTGGCGAGAATTTGACGGAAGACCGGCACCGAGGCGCTGTACATGGAAAATTGCATAACAGTATCCTTTCAGGATGATGGGGCGGGAAATAGACTGCCGCGATCATAGCAAGTTGTATCGCATCGTGCTGGCGGCGCCAAAATGTGGGCCCGGCGCGCGCAATTGGTGACTTTCCGTGCCTTTTGCGTGCATAATTCCAAAAGGAAAAGCTTTCCCACTAGTTAGTATCACCGGCGCCCACACGATGAAGCATGGTTTCGAACGCGCCTTCACAAGGCAGCATACGCATGGCTAGCGAGGCCGCACCCGGCTGGCGCGCGCGTCTGGGCGCGCTGTATGGCTTGTCGATCTACGGCGCCTTGCTGCTGGTCGTGTTCGGCGGCCTGGTCATTCCCGCCATCATCGGCAGCTACCTCTTGATCGGCGTGCACGAGCAGCAATCGGCCAAGCTCGCGCTCAACGAATCGCTCCAGCGCAACGCCGACATCCTGGCCCTGGGCATGCAAGAGTCGCTCTGGAATATGAACGCCGAGTCGGCCCATTCGCTGGTTGAATCGGTCATGCGCGACCGCTCGGTGGTGCAGATCCAGGTGATTGGCCAGTCCGACACCCAATTCATCAATGTGCACGCGCCCATGCGCTCGTTTGGTAATGTGTTCCGCGCCGAGCGCGACATCCTGGTTCGGGGCGAGCGCATCGGCCGCATTCTGGTCGAGATGGACGACGCGCGCAGCCAGCAAGAGTTGCGCGCCAAGCAGATCAACTATGTGTTCGTGCTGGCGGCCCAGTTGATGGTGTCCTTGATCTTGATCGTGCTGTTCTTGAACCGGCGCCTGATCAAGCCGCTGCGCACCCTGATGGTGTTTTCCGACCGCCTCTCGCACGGCGACTTCGACACCCGGCTCGAAGTGGCGGGCAACGACGAGCTGTGGCGCCTGGGCGGCCAGCTCGAGCAGATGCGGGTGGCCGTCAAGCAGCTGTTCGAGGACATTGGCCAGCGCGAGGAGCGCTTTCGCACCATCGTCACCCAGGTGCCGGGCGCGGTGTTCCGCTTCCGCGCGGGCGGGGCTATCGAATTTGTCAGCGACGCTATCGACGCCATCTCCGGCTATTCGGCCAAGCGCCTGATGCAAAGTCCCACCTCGGGCTGGGTCGACATCATTCACGCGGAAGACCGCGGACGGCACCGCCAAGTGGTGGCGCGCGCGGTGGTGTCGGGCAAGAGCTACGAGATCGAATACCGGATCGCGCACGCCGACGGCAGCGAGCGCTGGGTGGCCGAGAACGGCCAGCCGCAAAAAGGCGAGGACGCCGGCGCGCCCTGGGTCGACGGCATCATCTCCGACATCAGCGAGCGCAAGCACAACGAGATGCGCATCGCCGGCCTGTTGGCCGAGCAGAGCGCCATTCTCGACAATGTGATGTTCGGCGTGATGTTCGTGCGCCAGCGCAGCGTGGTGTCGGTCAACCACCGCTGCGAGGAATTGTTCGGCTACGGGCCCGGCGAAATGACGGGCGCCTCCACCGCCATCGTGTTCCCCACCGCGCTGGACTTCGAGATGGCGGGCGAGCGCCAGTACGCCAGCCTCAAGGACGGCAACGATTTCAGCGAAGAGCGCCAGTACAGAAAGCGCGACGGCAGCTTGTTCTGGTGCATGGTGAGCGGCTGCGCGCTTGACGCGAACCGCCCCAACGAAGGCTCGATCTGGGTGTACGCCGACATCACCGAGCGCAAGCAAGCCGAGGAAAAGCTGCGCCTGTCGGCCACCGTGCTCGAGCATATCGCCGACGGCGTGATGGTGGTGGACGTGGGCGGGCGCATCGTCGCCATCAATCCCGCTTTCACTCAAATCACCGGCTACACCGAGAACGAAGTGATCGGGCAAGACATGAGCTTGACGCGCTCGGGCCGCCACGACCAGGCGTTTTACGATGGCTTGTGGGGCGAGTTGATCGCGTCGGGCTTTTGGCGCGGCGAGATCTGGAACTTGCGCAAGAACGGCGAGCTGTACCTGGAATGGCTGACGGTGTCGGCGGTGCGCGACAACCATGGCGTGTGCACCCACTACGTCGGCGTGTTCTCCGACATCACCAAGGTCAAGGAATCGCAGGAAAAGCTGGACCACCTGGCGCACCACGATCCGCTCACGGCGCTGCCGAACCGCTTGCTGTTCCACGACCGCCTGCACCACGCCTTGCAGCGCGCCGCGCGCGAAAACGAGCAGCTGGCCATCATGTTCATCGACCTGGACCGCTTCAAGAATGTCAACGACACGCTGGGTCACCACGTGGGCGACGAATTGCTGCAAAAGGTGGCCAACGCGCTGACGGCGCGCCTGCGCGAAGGCGACACCCTGGCGCGCCTGGGCGGCGACGAATTCATCGTACTGCTGGAAAACATCGACGGCCAGTTCGGCGCCAGCCAGGTGGCCGAGAAGTTGATGACCATGTTCGAGCAACCCTTCAACGTGGCCGAGTACGAGTTGTTCGTCACCGGCAGCGTGGGCATCAGCGTGTATCCGGCCGACGCCACCGATTTGAACATGTTGATCCGCAACGCCGACGTGGCCATGTACCAGGCCAAGGCGCGCGGGCGCAATGGCTACCAGTTCTACGCACCGTCGATGACGGGCGAGGGCGTCGAGCGCCTGCGCCTGGAGACGATGCTGCGCCGCTCGCTGGAAAAGAGCGAGATCTTCCTCAATTACCAGCCGCAGGTGGAAATCGACAGTGGCCGCCTGGTCGGGGTCGAGGCCCTGGTGCGCTGGACCAACCCGGAACTGGGCTCGGTGCCGCCGGTGCGCTTCATTCCGCTGGCCGAGGACACCGGCTTCATCAGCCAGCTGGGCAAATGGGTGCTGTTCGAGGCTTGCCGCCAGATGGTGCGCTGGGAGCAGGCCGGCTTGTATGTGCCGAAGGTGGCGGTGAACTTGTCGGTCAAGCAGTTCGAGCGCGGCTCCATCGTGGCCATGGTCGACGAAATCTTGAAAGAGACGGGTCTGGCGCCCAACCGCTTGCAGCTGGAAGTGACGGAGTCGGTGATAATGAACACGGGCGACTCCTTCGTCTTCATCAATGACTTGCACTCGATCGGGGTGGGCTTGGCGATCGACGATTTCGGCACCGGTTATTCCTCGCTGGCCTACCTCAAGCAGTTGCCGGTGCAAACCTTGAAGATCGACCGCTCCTTCATCAAGGATATTTCGACGGACATGAACGATGAGGCGATCGCGATCGCCATCATCCAGCTCGGCAAGAGCTTGAACATGTCGGTGATCGCGGAAGGGGTGGAGACCGAGGAGCAGGCGGCCTTCCTGCTGCGCCACGGCTGCAAACTCGCGCAAGGCTATCTGTACAGCCGTCCGGTGCTGTCGGAGGATGTGCTCGAGCGCTGGCGCCCGGCCGAGTCGCTCGCCGGCTAGCTGATAGTCGGCGGTCGCGCCGGCACCCGCAAGCAGTTAAGCTGAATTTGGCTGTTCCTACGTGCGCATCGATCATTTGGATTGATATCGCAAATGGCCGCGTGCCATATGGCGGCATGCCGCGATACAGGCGGTGCAAGCCAAGCGAACATCAATTAGAAGTCTTGATTCTACTTCTCGGCGTGGATGGCAAACAGCCTGAAAGGGAATAGGGTTTTTAAGGTCTCCTCGCTTTCACCGTGGTTACTGTGGCGATAGAATTGTGTGTTCGCTTTTAAGGCGGAGACGGCATCGATCACTTCAAATTCCGATCCGTCGCTTGCACGGCGTCCCCAGGAGTTTGCGATTCTAAATACCTGCCGACACGCATTTACATCTTTTGGCAGGACCGCCAAGGTTGGGCACACCGTCTTGGCGCCTACGATGACGACCACGTGCCCTTTCTCATCGAGACATGTGGTGTTCCCAGTACGTTTTGACGTATAGACGCGGCTCGATGCGCAGGTGGACAATAAAATGGGATCACCCGCCGCTAGATGTCGTTTAATTAATGCCAATGTAGCGACTGCGTCAAGGCTAATGTCGGTGAGATTGTCTGCCTTGGCCCCGTTCGCATAACGCGGTGTGGAAACCGTCACCGATTGCGCTGGTACTGCAGTGAAATGCGCCTGCGGCATGCGAACCCGCTCCTGATTGGGCGCGCATCTGGATGAGTCGCGTAGCGCTGCGATCAACACATCGCGGTTGTCGAACGAATTCGGACGCTGGCATAGTTCCATCGCGCTCTGAATGTTGAGCGCAAACGAAGGCAAAATGAAGTGAATCGCTTCCGTGAGCTGGGTGAAAATATCGATCTCGGATGAGGTATGCTCTAGTGCGTCGCAATATGCGTGCGCCAGGCGCTCAATATGTTTCTCAGCTGCATTATATCTTTCCGTAGCCCATTTCTGCTGGTCGCTTTGGCCCTTGTCCGACGGGAATCCCTCCATCTTGGGGAAGCCGTTTCTTCCCCACAGCCTCGACATTGACGCTCGATAGTCGCTCTTGAGTTTGGACTCGTTGTTGAAGCACGATGCGGCGGGCATGGGACGAAACAGCAAGGGATTATTCGATGAAAATACCCCCGTGGCGTGCACAGAGTTGGTATTCCATGTGAGAACCGTTCTTGTCTTATCATCCCCAAACGTTTCACGTTGCCATGTCGAGAAAATGGGTTCGCCATCATGATGAGCAAACCATTCCGTGAACATGGAATTTCGAACTCCCCTAAACGAATACAGCGTCGACAGGCCTTCGATCGAAATGGTTTCCGTCGCCGGGCGATGAGCGCAGTCGGCGATGCCGGAAAGTTTGCAGGAATAATAATTGAATATAAAAGCATTCGCTTCCGCCGCGCACAATGGAGTGCCTTCTTGATTTAGTGGTCGCGGTAAATTCTTCAATTCCACTGGCCTGAAACGGTCGGGCTCCTTGGCTACCCATGGAAACTCGATATGGCGCTCATTCATGGCTTCGTCGAAGGGGAAATCGGTCCACTCCTTGGGGTCCAGGAGCGCGAAGGTGTCGTCTGAAAAATTGGTGATGGACTCTTCGGACTTGGCCTGCTGCGACACCCCTTTCACCCAGGGGCCTTTGTCAGCGACTTGTCCGGGGCATTGATACGTTCCCTTGCCTTCAAAGAGGCCATACGCGAATTCTCCTGCGTAGGTGCAATTGGTGCGAAATTCTACTTTTCCATCACCTGACCAATCTCCGTTTTTCCATCCGCCAGCGTACCGTACCCAGCCAAGGCTGGGCGCCAAGCTGGGTGGAATTTCCATGGTGCCCGTGGCGCGATATCCCTCGACAAAAACGCCCGAAAAACGGCGCCCATTTGCAAATTCAATGCGCCCATCGCCATGGGCTTTGCCATCTTTGCAATCGCCATAGTAGGCGTGCGCGGATGTCACATCGCTGACGACGCATGGGGATGGTGTTTGGCGCGCAAATGCTGTTTGGGCATAAATGCAAAATAGAAAAACAAAGGGCCAAAATCGATTCATGGTATGGCGCGGAATGCTAAATTTTTGGTATTTAGAGTTTAGCAAAACGGCGAACCGAAAGTTTCATATTTTTGACAGGCCGATCCGATCCTGAATCAGGCTGACCGGACGATCAGCGTGCCGCGTCGGAGGCGTTCAGAAGCTGCAGCAAATTGCAGTCGCGCTGCCAGGCGCGCCGCTCGGCGCTGGAGCTGGCCAAGGCCGCCAGCTCGGCCCCGCTCTGCGTACTCATCGCATGCAGCAAGTGCTCGGCCACGCCGGCGTCGGGCAGCACGGTGCCGAAGAAGGCGACCGTGTCGCGCCGCTGGACCAGCAAGGTGGGGAAATTCTCGACGTCGAGCTCGCCCACCACCTCGGCCTGGTCTTCGATATCGATCCACACGAACAATTTGTCGGCATGGCGCTGCGCCAAGGCGTCGAAGCTCGCGCGGTAGGCGCCGCAGGTGGTGCACCAGCCGGCGCACAGGCAGGCGACGACCCAGTCCTCGCCGGCCAAGGCGGCCGCCACTGTGGCGCGGGTGTCGCTGTCGAGGGTCAGGCTGGGCATGGGGCAGATGGCTAGGTGCGCGAAGCCGCCATTTTACCTTGCCACTGCCGCGCCTTGGCGCTGGACAAGAAAACGCCGCGCGCGCAGGCGGTGAAAAAAGAAACGCCCCGCCCAAAGCGGTGAAATAGAAACGCCCCGCGCGAACGCGGGGCTGGGCGGGGCAAAAGATTGCCCCGAAAGTCCTCAGAAGCTGTGGACGTAGGAAACGCTCAGCATTTGCACCGAATAGTTAGGCGCGCGCATATTGTTGCCGGGGTAGACAGGGATGGCCAGCACGCCCAGCGCCGAGTTGGTGTAGGCGTCGTATTGCCAGTCCGACGCCTGGACCCGGCGGAACTGGTAGCCGGCGCGGATGGCCGCTACCTTGCTCAGTCGGTACACCCCGTTCAAGCGCAAGTCGAGCATATTGTTGGTGATGTCCGGCAGCGCCGTGGCGGCGATGTAGATATTGTTGTACGGCACCGCCGTGGTCTTGGTCGCGTTGCCGTTGCCGAAGTAGGCGCCACCCGTCACGTCGATCGGGGTGCGGCTGCGCGCGTAGGCCACGTCCACGCTCAGGTCGAGCTTGCCGCCCATGAGTTTGTCGGCGCGCGTGCTCAAGCCGAAGGTGTGCACCTTGTCGGACTGGCGCTCGGTCCAGGCGCGGCAAGGGTCGCTGCCCTCGTCCGACGGCAAGTGGCCGCTGGCGGCGAAGTAGCCCACGCAGCTCGAGCCGGGCGTGCTGGCGGGGGCGTCGAGGAGGGTGGCGGTCGAGCCGCGTCCGATCACCAGGCTGTCGAGCTGCGATTTGCGGTCCTCATAAGTGTAGAACAGGTTGTAGCTGAGCTTTTCGCTGGCGGCGATGCCGGCGTCGAGCTTGAAAACCCACGATTGCGAGCTCTTCAAACCATAGTCGAGGTCCTTGTAAGTGTCCTTGTTCAAGTCCAAGCCGCCCTGCAGGTTCAACACCTCGTTGGGCTGGTAGTTCAAGCTGCTGCGCAACTGGGTGCGGCTACGCTTGGCCAGGAAGTATTGCTCGAAGCCGGGCAGCAGCGGATCGGCCGCCGGCAGCGGTGCCACCGTTGGCACCGGCAACAGATTATTGTCCTCGTACTCGGAATGGCGCCGCTCCTGGCGCGACAGGCCGATGCGGCCGGTCAGCTCGGGCGAGACATTGTTGCGGTAATCGAGGCGCACGGTGTTTTCATGGGTGGTCTCGGCGCGGAACGGCGTTTCCTCGCCATCGGCGCTGCGCCGGATTGCTTGCCAATCGAGGCCCAGGCGCAGCGATTGGCGCCGCGCCAGCGTGTAATCGGCGTCAAGGCTGAATTGCTCCATGCGCCGGTTGAGCGGCTCGTTGGTGAAACGGCTGGGATTGCCCGCGGCGTCGCCGCCGGCGACCAGGAAGTCGACAATCGGCGTCTGGCTGTCGCGGTTCTCGTATTTGTAGACGGCGCCCAGTGACAAGGCTGGCAGTGGACGGCTGCTGAGCGTGGCGTTAAAGCTGGTGTTGAGCACCTTCGCTTGCGCCGACGTCACCGGAATGGTCCAGGTCGAGGGCAAGCCAGTGATGAAGGCCTTGTCCTGGGTCATGCTCTGGTAATTGCCCGCCACGCTCAAGTGGGTGGTGGACGAGAAGCTGTAGCCGCCCGCCAGTGAGAAGCGTTGCATCTCGTTGTCCGGCGCGCCTGGCAGACGGGCCGCGTTGTTGAACGCGGCGTTGAGCAGGGCGCCGTTGAAGGGGTTTTCAACCGTCCACAGGTCGACCGCGTTGCTATAAAACGAGCCGTAATAAGCGAGCGAGGCATGCCAGTTGTCGGCCACGTAGGACAAGCCGGCGCGGAACTGCTTGGTGGTGCTGTTGATGGGCTCGGGCGCGAGCACGCCGCGCGCCGGGCCGCCATAAGCCACGCCGGTCAGTTTGCTGCCTTGCTTTTGCTCGCTGTTGGCCGAGGCGCTCAATTCCAGGCCGGGCATGAGCATCACGGTAAAGCCGGCATTGCGGCGTTCGCGCTCGGTGCCCACCTCAAAGCCATGCATGGCCGCCGGAATCAGGTAGCCCGGTCCGCGGCAAGGGGCGCTGGGCACGCCGCCGGTGGCCGCGCAGGCGGCGCTGGCGTAGGGCGACTGGATGTTCTGCCAGTTCGACAGGGCGTTGTTGACCGTGGTGGTGCTCGAGAGGCGCTGCGCGGCCGGCGTCGCCGCGAACGAGGCGGGCAAGGTCAAGGCGGTGCTGCCGGCGCCATCGTAGAAGGTTTGATAGTCGCCCGCGTAATTGCGCGGCAGCTGGTCATAGCCGAAGTTCAGGCGGAACTGCCCTTGCACGCCCACTTCGCCCTCGATGGCGCGGGTGGACAAGCCCAGGTCGCGCCCCGTCACACTCCAGCGCAGCGCGCTCTCGCCATCGTAGCGCTCCTTGCCGCGCACATCGAAGGCGCCGATGCCGAAAGCGCCGCCTTGGCCCAAGCCATTGTATTCGCCGAACTTGCTCGAGGCCTTGTTGACCTCGCCTAAGCCCAGCTCCACCTTGCTTGTTGGCTGCACCAGGGCTTGGACTTCCTCGTTCTCGGGTTCGCCGGCGTGCGCCAGCGGCATCAGCGCCACGGCGGCGAGGGCGCCGCGCACGGCCAGCACGCACACACGCACTGCCAGAATCGTTCCTGTCGTTTTCATTTTCTTCTCCTCGAGATCGATTAGCGCACCAGCCGTTTGCCAGCGGGATGGTTCGAGCCATGCACTTGCGTGTGGCAGTCGGGGCATCCGCGGAAGGCCAGTTGGGCCGATGGGTTATTCAAGGCCGGGCTCGCTCCAGTGAGCGGGTTGGTGGCGCCGGCCAAGGGTCCCTTGGTGTTGGCGTTGGCCACGGCACCGCCCGGCAGATTGGCCGCGCTATACACATTGCCTGGGTGCGGGGCGCCGTCGGCATGGCAGTTCTGGCACAGCCATGGGGCGCGCGCGCGCAGCAGCGGCGCATTGTTCGAGCCGTGCGGGGTATGGCAATTCATGCAGTCGTCCATCGCCGATGGATGCTCCCACAGGAAGGGGCCGCGCTTTTCGGCGTGGCAATTAAAGCAGGTGTCGCGCACCGAGATATCCTTCATCAGTTTCGGACCTTGCGAGCCGTGCGGATTGTGGCAGTCCGAGCAGATCACCTTGCCCGCCGCGATAGGATGGGTCGAGTGGCGCAGCGTTTCCGAGCGTTCCGTCTTGTGGCAGGTGAAGCACACTTCGCGCTGGGTGCTGCGCTCGAGCACTTTGTCCTTGCCTTGGGTGTGGACCTGGTGGCAGGAGACGCAGCCCAAGTCCTGGCTCTGGTGCTTGCTGCCTTCCCACAGGGCGCGCTTGCCGGCCTTGTGGCAGCTGATGCAAGTGTCGTTGATGGTTTTGGCGTCGGACTTGTTGGCGCCGATGAAGACGCGGTCCGGCAATGGACGGGTGGAGGCGCCGGTGGCGTTTTTCACGTGCGCTTCGCTGCCGCCGTGGCAGGATTGGCAGCCGGGGGTGCGCGCATCGGCCTTCACGCCGTGGCGGGTCTTGTACATGGCCAGGATAGGCCGCGATTCCGATTCGTCATGGCACTTGGTGCACACGGCGTCCTTGTCGAGCGCCTTGGCCACCGTCAGTGCGGGCGTGGCCGCCGGGGCGTCGGCGGCCATGGCCGACGGCGCCGCCGCCGCGAGGCCGAACACGAGCCATGTCGCGATCTTTTGCCAGAGTTTCATCTTATTCTCCTTGGGTTTCACTGGTGCTTGGCCCGCGAGGTCCGAGCACGGACACGCGTTGCTAAGCTCCTTTATGCAAAATCAATGCCAAGATGAAATTCGCCGCGCGCACCCAGGCCAGCCCGGCAGCGGCGATGGCGGGCTGGCGCGCCAGTCCCGGAAACAGGAAACGGGGGTGGATTGGCGTGCCGCCGGGTCCCGAAAATTGGAATTGGCGGCGCCACGGGCGCGAGCGCCTTGGGCGCGCTGGCGCGCGGGGGCGAGCGGGGCAGCGTCTGCGGTTAAAATACGGGAATGCCGATCATCCTAGCCATTGAAACCTCGTCCGAGCTGGCCTCTTGCGCCTTGCTCGTTGGCGACACCGTGCACGCGCGTCAATCCTCGGGCGTGCGTACCCATTCCCAGTCCATCTTGCCGATGGTGCAAGAGTTGCTGGCCGAGGCAGGCGTGCGCCTGGACCAGTGCGAGGCCATCGCCTTCGGCGCCGGCCCCGGCTCGTTTACCGGCGTGCGCACCGCCTGCGGCATCGCCCAGGGATTGGCCTTCGGGGCCGGTTTGCCCGTCATCGCGCTGGTGACGCTGGCGGGCATGGCGCAGGCGTGCCGCGAGCGCAGTGGCGCCACCGAAGTGCTCGCCGTGCTCGACGCGCGCATGGGCGAAGTGTATTGGGCCCAGTACCGCTATGCCGACGGCTGGCAGGTGGTGGTGGCCCCGGCCCTGTGCGCGCCGCAGGACGTGGCGCCCGTTCAAAGCGCGCACGGCGCGCCCCTGTGCGTGTGCGGCAATGGCGTGAGCGCCTACGCCGACGTGTTCGACGCGCGCGGCTTGGGCAGCGGCGCGCTGGTCGAGGTGATGCCGCACGCGCGCGAGCTGGTGCGCCTGGCGGCGCTTGAATTGGCAGCTGGCGCCGGCGTGGCCGCCGCCGCCGCCCAACCGCTGTACCTGCGCAACAAGGTTGCCTACACCAGCGCCGAGCGCCGCATGATCAACGCGGACAAGGCCGACAAGGCGGGCGAAGCGGGGATGGTGCCATGAACGGCGTGCTGGCGCCGGGCAATGTGCCGGGAGTTATGCACGATGGTGCGCAGACCGGTGCTCATACCGATGCGCAAGGCGGCGCGCCGGCGCACGCGCTGCTGGCCTATGTGCCAATGTGCGCGGGCGACCTCGACGAAGTCGTCGCGCTCGAGCAGAGTGTTTATCCGCATCCCTGGTCGCGCGGCAATTTCTCCGATTCGCTCGCCAGCGGCTATAGCGCCTGGGTGCTGCGCGACGCCGCGCAGACGCTGCTTGGCTACTTCCTGTTGATGCCGGCCGTCGACGAAGCCCATTTGCTCAACGTGGCCGTGTGCGCGCAGCGCCAAGGCGAGGGTATCGGCCGCTTCTTGCTCGACAAGGTGGCCGCCTGCGCGCGCGGCTTGTCGATGGATTCGCTGCTGCTCGAAGTGCGCCCCTCGAACGCGCGCGCGCTCAAGGTCTACCAGCAGTATGGTTTTGTGCAGATCGGGCGGCGCAAGGCGTATTATCCAGCCCATGAAAACACGCGCGAGGATGCCATCGTGATGAGGTTGTGCCTGTGAACGCGCCATCCGGGCGCGATGCCGCTTTCCTTGCCGAGATGGGGATCGGCGTGCTGTGGCAAAGCCGCGCGCACGCCGCCGGGGGCGCTGGGGCCGAGGCGGCTGTGGCGGCGCCGGGTTCAAGCGCGGCGCCGGCTTCGCCAATGCCGGCCTCGCCAATGCCGTTGACGCCCGCCGGCGCGCCCGGGCGGGCGCACGCGCAGGCCGCCGCGCTTGCCGACGCGGCGCTCCTTGAACCCGCCGACGCGGCGCCATCCGAAGATGCCCTGATCGCCCGGATGGATTGGGATGAGCTGGCAGCGGCGGTGGCCGCCTGCAATCGTTGCGGCCAGTGCGCGCAAGCACGCCAGCCCGTGTTTGGCGGCGGCGCGCGCCAGGCGCGCTGGTTCGTCAGCGCCGGCGCCAGCAGCGCCGCCGACGAGGCGCAAGGCCACAGCGTGGCCGGCGAAGCGGGCCAGTTGCTGCACAATATGCTGGCCGCGGCCGGCATGGATCGCGCCACCAACGCCTATGTCAGCAACCTGGTCAAGTGCCGCCCGCAAAGCGCCAGCGGTGCCGACCGCGCGCCCACGGCGGCCGAAGTGGCCGCTTGCCGCCCGTATCTGGAACGCGAGCTGGCCCTGTGCGGCGCCGACACCGTGCTCACGCTCGGTCAAATCGCCGCCAATGGTTTGCTCGGCAAACCCCTGCAAGAGCCGCTCGCCGGCAGCCGCGGGCAGGTGCACCGCCTCGGCCCATTGCCGCTGGTGGCCACCTTGCATCCGGGCGAATTACTGCGCCGTGGCACCGACAAGGCGCTCGCCTGGACCGATCTGTGCCTGGCCATGGCGGCCCATGAACCACCCGCCTGATCCTTTTCAAGTCCAGTTCGCGGCGCGCTGGGGCCATCTGCGCCACCCGCACGTGCGCGCCCTGGCCTGGCTGCTTGGCGCGCCGGACTTGCTCGACGCGCAAGCGCCGCCCTGGCAAGGGAAAATCACCACACTGGGCCCCATGCTGGACGCCACCGCGGCCTGGCTCGAAGGCCTCGAGCGCGAGCCGGCCGTCCTCGACGCAGCCTTGGGTGCGCGCGTGTTCACGCGCCTGGGCTTGTACGCCGAAGCCTTGATGGCATTTTATTTTCGCGCGCAAGGGAGCTTGGTCGCGCACGGCTTGCAGGTGCGCGCGGCCCGCAACGACACGGTGGGCGAATTCGACTTCCTGCTCGATGCTGCCAACGGCGCGCTCGAACACATCGAGTTCGCCACCAAGTTCTACCTGCACGCGGGAGCGGGCGGCGCCACCGGCATCGACGCGCTGGTCGGCCCCAACCTGGCCGACACCTTGAGCGCGAAGATGCGCAAGATCCTCGAGCAGCAACTGGCCCTGGGCAAGCATCCGGCGGCGCAGGCGCTGCTGGCGCGTCCGGTGGCGCGCGCGGGGGCTTTGGTCAAGGGATGGCTGTTTTACCGCGCCGGCCAGGACGGAGCGCTGGCGGGGATCGCGCCGGCGCATTGCCGCGGTTTCTGGTGCACGCTCGACGAGTTCGCGGCCGAGCAGGGGGAGTACTGGCTGCAGGTCCCGCGCCTGGCGTGGCTGGCCCCGTATGGCGCCGCGCCGCAGGATGCCGACGCGGTGCTGGCGCGCGCCGCGCTGCAGCGGCAATTGGCCGAGCGCTTCGCCAGCGCGCCCTTGCCGGTGCTGGTGGCGCAAGTGCGGCAGGACGCGCGCGGCGTGTGCGAGGAGCGGCGCGGCTTCGTGGTACCGCCCGACTGGCCGGCGCGCGCTTGCGCCTACCGCTCGCCTTAGTGCTTGTGCTCGCCGATGAGGGCGATCGAATCGCACACGCGCTGGTTCGCCTCATGCCGCAGCTTGATCAGGTACATCATGGCGGCCACGCCACCGCCGAACAGCACGATGATCACGTACAGGTCCAGGTTGAGCACGATGAGGATCGCATACAGCGCCGACATGGTCAGGATGGCCAGGTTTTCGTTGAAGTTCTGCACCGCGATCGAATGGCCCGCCGTCATCAACACGTGGCCCCGGTGCTGCAGCAGGGCGTTCATCGGCACCACGAAAAAGCCGGCTAGCGCGCCGATGAAGACCAGGAAGGGATAGGCCAGCCACACCGTGTGCACCAGCGGCATGATGGCCACCATCAAGCCCATCAGGATGCCCAGGGGGATCACGCCGAGCGCTTGGCGCAGTGTGACCATGCGCGCCGACACCACCGCGCCCAGCGCCACGCCGACGGCGAACAAGCCCACCATGCTGGTCGCTTTTTCGTACGGCATGTCGAGCGCGCGCTCGGCCCACTTCACGACGATCAATTGCAAGGTCGCGCCCACGCCCCAGAACAGGGTGGTCACGGCCAGCGAGATCTGGCCCAGCTTGTCGCGCCAGAGCAGGGCGGTGCAATCGGAAAAGTCGGCGATCAGCTTGCCCGGCGTGTGTTTTTGGCGCGCGTACTTGACGCCGGTATCGGGAATGTAAGTGTTGAAGATGGCGGCCAGCGCGTAGATGACGATGATCACGCACAGGGCCGCCTCGACCGGCGTATCGATGCCGGTGTCGATCAAGGGGAAGTCAAATCCCAGCAGGAAGGAGGCGGCCGGTTTGCTGACCAGGGCGCCGCCCATCACGGTGCCCAGGATCACCGACATGATGGTCAAGCCTTCGATCCAGCCATTGGCCAGCACCAGTTTTTCCGCTGGCAGCAATTCGGTCAAGATGCCGTATTTGGCCGGCGAATAGATGGCCGCGCCCAGGCCCACGACCGCGTTCGCCAGCAGGGGATGGACGTTGGTAAACATCAGGGCGCAGCCGAGCACCTTGATCAGGTTGGCCATGAACATCACCTGGCCCTTGGGGCGCGAATCGGCGAAAGCGCCCACGAAGGGCGCCAGCAAGACATAGAACAGTACAAACGAGAGCTTGAGCAGCGGTGCCAGCGAGGGCGGCGCCTTGAGCGTCACGAGCAAGGCGATAGCGACAAAATACAGGGCATTATCGGCCAGCGAGGAAAAAAACTGCGCCGCCATGATGGTGTAGAAACCACGGTTCATTCGATAGGTCTTCCAACTGATGTGGCTTGCTTTATACCACGAAAGGGCGCCCGCTCCCAAGCGCGGGGCGGGCAATCAAGCCTGCAGCGCGGCGCCGCGTCCGGTAAAATAAGACTTTCCCGACGCAATGCGCAATCCCATGCCCAGGCCGCTAGTAGCTACCGTTCACCTCGACGCCATGCGTCACAATCTGGCGCGCGTGCGGGCCTGCGCGCCGCAGGCCAAGGTGTGGGGCGTGGTCAAGGCCAATGCCTACGGCCATGGTCTTGAGCGCGGCATGCGCGGCTTCGCCGGCGCCGACGGCCTGGCCCTGATCGAAACGGAAAGCGCGCTGCGTTTGCGCGAGCTGGGCTGGACCCGTCCGGTGCTGCTGCTCGAAGGGATCTTCGACGCGAGCGACGTGCCGCTCTTGGCGCGCCATGGCTTTAACAGCACCGTCCATTGCGTCGAGCAGATCGCCATGCTGGAAGGGGCGGCGCTGGCCGCGCCCATCGATGTGCATTTGAAAATGAACACCGGCATGAACCGCCTGGGCTTCCGGCCCGAGGCATGCGGCGCCGCCCATGCGCGCCTGGCCGCCATCCCGAACGTGCGCAACATCACCTTGATGACCCACTTCGCCAATGCGGACGAGCTCGAGCATCCGCGCCTGTCGATCCGCGAACAGGTGCGCCGCTTCCAGTTGGGCGCGGCCGGCCTTGGCGGGCAGCGCAGCTTGTCCAATTCGGGCGGCGTGCTGCAGCAGGCGGCGTTGGCCGAGCAATTGTCGAACGACTGGGTGCGTCCGGGCATCATGCTGTATGGCGGCACGCCGGGCGGCAAGTCGGCGCGCGAACATGGCTTGCTGCCGACGATGACGCTGCGCAGCGAACTGATCGGCGTGCAAGACATCGTGGCCGGCGACACCGTCGGCTATGGCAGCCGCTTCCAGGCCAGCGCGCCCATGAAGGTGGGGGTGATCGCCTGCGGCTACGCCGACGGCTACCCGCGCCACGCGCCGCACGGCACCCCGATCCTGGTCGATGGGGTGCGCACCAGCCTGGTCGGGCGGGTGTCGATGGACATGATGACGGTCGACTTGACGGGCGTGCCGACGGCGCGCGTGGGCAGCAGCGTCACCCTGTGGGGCGAGCACTTGCCGATCGACGAGGTGGCCAACGCGGCCGGCACCATCGGCTACGAACTCATGTGCGCGCTGGCCGCGCGCGTGCGCGTGCTCGAGGCCGACCTGCTGCCAGTGGGGCCGCCCGACAATGGCTAAGCAAAAGACCAACTACACCTGCTCGCAGTGCGGCGCCGTCAGCAACAAATGGACGGGGCAGTGCGGCGCCTGCCAGCAATGGAATTGCCTGGTCGAGACCGTGGTCGAGGCGGCCGGCGTGAACCGCCTGTCCAATCCCCAGCATCAAAGCCTGGCGCAGACGGCGCCGGTGCTCTCGCTGGCCGACATCGAGGCGATCGACGTGCCGCGCTTTAGCAGCGGCATCGAGGAATTCGACCGGGTGCTGGGCGGCGGCCTGGTGCCGGGCGGGGTGGTGCTGATCGGGGGCGATCCCGGCATCGGCAAATCGACCCTGCTGCTGCAGGCGCTGGCGAATATGTCGCAGCATAAAAGCGTGCTGTACGTGAGCGGCGAGGAGTCCGGCGCCCAGATCGCGCTGCGCGCGCGCCGCTTGGCGGTGGACGCGCGCCACTTGAAATTGCAGGCCGAGATCCAGCTCGAGAAAATCCTCGGCACCCTGGCCGATCTGAAGCCCGAAGTGGCCGTGATCGATTCGATCCAGACCCTGTATTCGGACGCCTTGACGTCCGCCCCCGGCTCCGTGGCCCAGGTGCGCGAGTGCGCGGCCCAGTTGACGCGGGTGGCCAAGCAAAGCGGCATCACCATCATCCTGGTCGGGCATGTGACGAAGGAGGGGGCGCTGGCCGGTCCGCGCGTGCTCGAGCACATCGTCGACACCGTGCTTTATTTCGAGGGAGATACCCATTCGAGTTTCCGCCTGGTGCGCGCTTTCAAGAACCGCTTTGGCGCCGTCAACGAGCTGGGCGTGTTCGCGATGACGGAAAAAGGCTTGAAGGGGGTGTCCAATCCGTCCGCTCTGTTCCTGTCCCAGCACGACAAGCAAGTGGCGGGCTCGTGCGTGATGGTCACGCAGGAAGGCACCCGTCCTTTGCTGGTGGAAATCCAGGCCCTGGTCGATGCCAGCCACCTGCCCAATGCGCGCCGCCTGTCCGTGGGCCTCGAGCAAAACCGCCTGGCCATGTTGCTGGCCGTGCTGCACAAGCACGCCGGCATCGCCGCCTTCGACCAGGACGTGTTCATCAACGCGGTGGGCGGGGTCAAGATCACCGAGCCGGCCGCCGACCTGGCGGTGCTGTTGGCGATCAACTCCTCGATGCGCAGCAAGGCCTTGCCGCGCGGCTTGGTGGTGTTTGGCGAAGTGGGCCTGGCGGGCGAAATCCGGCCCGCGCCGCGCGGCCAGGAACGCTTGCGCGAAGCGGCCAAGCTGGGCTTTTCGATCGCCATGATACCCAAGGCGAACGCGCCCAAGCAAGCCATCGAAGGATTGACCATCATCGCGGTCGACCGCATCGAAGACGCTTTCAATCGCTTGCGCGAACTTCAATAAAAGCAAGCTTTCTTGATATGTATCGAGAAAATAGTGCCGAAAGTCCACAATTGATTGCCGGTTGGAACTATAATACCCTCATGTAACATCGCATCGCGGGGGATATTTTGCTAATAGCAACAGAACAAAGGTGGGCGGCACGCAAGGTGCTGAAAGTGCGGACGCTATTGACCATCGATGGCAGCGATCCCGTCATCGGGCGTAGCGTGGATGTGGGCGCGGATGGCATGTGCGTGGCCTTGCCACATCCGCTGCGCCCCGGCCAGACCGGTACTGTGCGTTTTGACATGTTTTTCGATGGTAAAGCGACACCGGTGTCGGCCAAGGTGTCGGTGATCCACGCCATTTTCGGCGGCGGGGAATTCAAGGTGGGCTTTAAATTCACCTCCCTCGAGCTGGCCGCGGCGGCCACCATCGCCAAATACGTGGGCTAAATACGTGGGCTAAATACGGGCTAAAAGCCGGCGGCGCGCAAACGCCGCTTTGTTTCAGGCTTTGCGCTTTGCCGCTATATGGACAATAATGAAATGACCATATCTAAGGTAGCGCGATGACTTCTTTCCTCCCACCGGCCACGGGCTTGTCCGCCTTGGCCGGCTTGAACCCGAACGGCGTGGCCACGGCGGATTTATACGCGCGTGTGAGCAAGACTTTGCTCACGCAAAACCCCAGCATCTCAAAACTGAGCAATGAACTCACGCAAGACCAGGCCCAGCTATCGGGTTTGGGGCAGTTGCACAGCGCCTTATCCGATTTCCACGCCGTGGCCCAGTCGCTGGGCGGGCAGGGCTTGCAAACGGCGGCCACACCCTCGAACGGCGCGGTGCTGGGGGCCTTGACCAGCAGCGCCGCCAAACCCGGCACCCATGCCATCGAGGTGCGCCAGCTGGCGCGCGCGCAGCAATTGGTGTCGGCCGGCGTGAAGACCCAGGACACGGCCATCGGCAGCGGCGGCGCCACCATCATCAAGGTCGAACTGGGCACGGCTTCTGGCAACGGCAGCTTCAACCCGGGCCGGACCGTGAAAACCGTAAATATCGACGCCACCAACAATACCTTGCAAGGCATCGCCGCCGCTTTCAAGGCGGCTGGTGTCGACACCAAAGTTGTCCACAGTGGCAGCAGCTACACCTTGAACTTGACGGGCGAATCGGGCGGCGCCAACAGCTTGCGCATCAGCGTGGGGGGCGACCCCGCCTTGCAAAAACTGCTTTCCTACAATCCGGCGGGCGGGCCCGGCTTGACCGAAACGGCCAAGGCCCAGGACGCGCTGCTCAGCGTCGATGGCAAGCAAGTCACTAGCGCGAGCAATATCGTCACCGGTGCCATCGGCGGCGCGGCGCTCGCGCTCAAGGCCAAGGGTGCCACCAGCGTGGTGATCGCGCAGAACGCGGGTCAGATCGCCACCAATGTCGGCAATTTCGTGAGCGCCTACAACGACTTGAACAGCAAGTTGAGTACGCTTAGCCATGGGGCCCTGCGCAGCGACGGCCCCTCGGCCCAGGTGGGCGATCAGCTGCGCCAGATCGTGGGTGCGCCGGCCTTGGGCGCGATTGGTGTCACCCAGGGTAGCAATGGCGCCTTGCATGTCGATTCGCTCAAGCTCAAGAACGCCATCAGCGCCGATTCGGGCGCCGTGGTCAAGCTGTTCAGCGGCGACGGCAAGGGCATCACGGACAGAATCGCCAGCACGATCGGGCAAGTGCTGGGCACGAGCGGATCGCTGACCCGGCAGGAAGGGGAGCTGGGACGCAGCATCGCCGCCATCGCGCACCAGAAAGACGTGCTCAGCAAGGCCTTGTCTACCCAAACCAATTCGCTGGTGCAGCAATACGCGCAGGCGAGCAAGAGCGCCACCAGTGCGCTGCCGGGCTTGCCGGCGGCGGGTAGCTTCGACTTCCTGGCTTGAGCCGGCGCGATTGACGCCGGTACAAATGCAAACGGCGAGTGCCAAGATGGCCTCGCCGTTTTTTCGTTTTTGCTGCGGCCCGCATGGGTCGCCATCGCCCCGCGGGGCTCATTGGTGGTAGTGGTCGTGCAGCTCATGCTCGCTGCCGCGCACCTCGTCGATCAATTCATACACGACAAGCCCCACCATGCTTGCCAGGATGCCGATGAATAAGAAAGTGAACATCGTTCTCAACCGCTTGTGGGCGGCCCCTCACATCATTGCTACAATTAAACGATAGCAGATGAGGCAAGGTTTTCAAGGTGCACGCGGACTTGCCGCTGGAATTCTTATTTTACAATCAGCTTGGGCGCCATCACGGCGCGCAGGAAACGGCTGGCGGGGTCGAGCGGGTCGCTTTGCGCGATCCACCAGATATTGCCCTTCTTGATATTCCAGTCCTGCACTTGGCCGCACAGCAGGAGGGCGGCCGCCTGGCCCAGGGTGGGCTGGTGGCCGACCAGCAGCACCGCTGCGCGCCCCTTGGGCCAATTGGCGGCGTGCAAAATGTCTTGCGCAGACGCATTCGGCGCCAGTGCCGGCACCACCTTGAACTTGCGCCCCAGTGGCGCCACCGTTTGCAAGGCGCGCTGCGCCGGGCTCACCAGGATCTTGCACGATTCGGGCAATTGGGACCCCAGCCAAGTGGCCATGCGGCGCGCCTGCTTGTGACCCTTGGGCGTGAGCCGGCGTTCCAGGTCAAGCTCGCCTTCTTCGGCCTCGGCGTGCCGCCACAAGATCAAGTCCATTTCATTCTCCGTGGCGCCGCGCGCGCGGCTCTAGTCCGCTTCGCCGGCCGGCGTGCCCAGCGCTTGCATCAGGAAATTTTGCGCCGAGAATGAATGCTGGCGCGCGCGCGGCTTGCGCCGCGTGAACTGCCCGCTCGAGTCAAGCTCCCAAGCGTTCGAGTTATCTTTCAGGTAGGGGTTCAATCCCTCGCTGATCACGCGCCGCTTGAGTGCGCGATCGAGCACCGGAAAGGCCACTTCCACCCGCCGGAACAGGTTGCGGTTCATCCAGTCCGCGCTAGCCAGGTAGACGTCGTGCGCCAGGTCGTTGCGGAAGTAATAGATGCGGCTGTGTTCGAGGAAGCGCCCGATGATCGAGATCACCCTGATGTTTTCCGACAAGCCCGGCACGCCCGGCTTGAGCGTGCAAGCGCCGCGGATGATCAAGTCGATCTTGACCCCGTCGTGCGAGGCCGCGTACAGGGCCCGGATCACCGATTCGTCGACCAACGCGTTCATTTTCACGATGATGTGGCCGGGCCGCCCGCCGCGCGCGATCTTCGCTTCGTTGCGGATTGCCTTGATCACCTCGGTCTGCAAGGCGAAGGGCGCCAGCCAAAGGTGGTTGAGCTTGCGCGGCTTGGTCAGGCTGGTCAGGTGGATGAATACTTCGTTCACTTCGCGCCCGATGTCCTGGTTGCAGGTCAACAGGCCAAAGTCCGTGTACAGCTTGGTCGTCGTCAAATGGTAATTGCCCGTGCCCAGGTGGGCGTAGTAGCGCAAGCCTTGCTCTTCGCGCCGTATCACCAGCGCCATCTTGGCGTGCGTCTTCAAGCCCACCACGCCGTACACCACCTGGGCGCCGGCTTGCTCGAGCTTGTCGGCCCAGTTGATGTTGGCCTCTTCGTCGAAGCGCGCCATCAGTTCCACGATGACGGTCACTTCCTTGCCGGCGTGGGCTGCCATGATGAGTGACTCCATCAAGTCCGAATTCATGCCGGTGCGGTAAATGGTTTGCTTGATCGCCAGCACTTGGTCGTCGCGCGCCGCCGCTAGCACGAAGTCGATCACGGTCTGGAAGGATTGGAAGGGGTGATGCAGCAAGATGTCGTGCCGGCGCATCTGTTCGAAGACCTCGGCGCCGCTCGCCTTGCTGGCCGCGCCGGGCAGGAAGGCGGGGAAAAACAGGGCTGGGTCTTGCACCTGGCTGATCATTTCCGTCAGACGCACCAGGTTGACGGGGCCGTCCACCTCGTACAGGCGCGAGCGGTCCAGGTTGAACTGGTCGAGCAGGAACTGGGACATGTCGGGCGGGCAGTTTTTCGCCACTTCCAGGCGCACCGAGGTGCCGAACTGGCGTCCCTGCAATTCGCCCTTCAAGGCTTGGCGCAGGTTCTTGACCTCGCCCTCGTCGACCCACAGGTCGGAGTCGCGGGTGACGCGAAATTGGGAGTATGCCACCACTTCGCGTCCCGTGAACAAGTCTTCGATGTGCGAGTGGATCACCGAGGACAGCAGGCAGAAGGTGGCGCCGGCGCCCGAGAGGTGGTCGGGCAGGCGGATCACCCGTGGCAGCACGCGCGGCGCCTTGACGATGGCGATCGCGGTGCCGCGCCCGAAGGCATCCTTGCCCGACAGGGAGATGATGAAATTCAAGCTCTTGTTCACCACTTGCGGAAAGGGGTGGGCCGGGTCCAGGCCGATCGGGGTCAGGAGGGGCCGCACTTCCTTGTCGAAATACTGCTTGACCCAGGCGCGCTGGGCCGCATTGCGGTCGGTGTGGCGCACCAGGTAGACGCCGTTGGCCTTGAGCTGGGGCAGGACTTCGGCGTTGAGTAATTGATATTGGCGCGCCACCAGGGCGTGGCATTCCTCGCTTACGCGCGCCAGGTTGGCGCGCAAGGCGGGGTGCTGTTCTGGGCGGGCGCCGTCGGTGCTGGCCTGGGCCAAGAGGCTGGCCACCCGCACCTCGAAAAACTCATCCAGGTTGTTACTGACGATGCACAGGTAGCGCAGGCGCTCGAGCAGCGGAATGGCCGGATCCTCGGCCTGCGCCAACACGCGCCGATTGAAGGTCAATTGTGACAATTCGCGGTCGAGGAAGATGCTGTGCTTGGGCGAATCTGCATTCAAAACGGTTTTCATCATGCCTGCATGCGCTATGTGGATTAAGAATAGTAGCCCGTTTCAGTGTAATTTGGAAATATGACAACTTGGTGACATCGGCATGACGGCGCTCGCGCCGATTGTGACTGAGCTCGGGTAGCGTCGAAGGTCAAAACCAATTATTTCATCGTATTTGACTGCTGTCATAAAGCGGTCATATTTGGCGCGTAGAGTGCGTCCTGTCAATCTGTCATAACCTAAAAGGACTCGACATGCGTATGAACAAGATGCTGGTTTCCCTCGTTGTTGCCGCCTCGGCTTTCGCGGCCACGTCGGTAGCCTTCGCCGCCGACATCACGGGCGCCGGCGCCACCTTTCCCTACCCGATCTACGCGAAATGGGCGGAAAACTACAAGAAAGCCAGCGGCAATGGCTTGAACTACCAGTCGATCGGCTCGGGCGCCGGCATCAAGCAGATCAAGGCCAAGACGGTCGACTTCGGCGCCTCGGACAAGCCTTTGAAGGCGGAAGACCTGGACGCGGATGGTTTGATGCAATTCCCGATGATCATGGGTGGCGTCGTCACCGTGGTCAACCTCGAAGGCATCACTCCTGGCCAGTTGAAGCTGACCGGCCCCGTCATTGCCGACATCTATCTGGGCAAAATCACCAAGTGGAACGCCGCTGAAATCGCCGCCCTGAACCCTGGCGTGAAGCTGCCGGCCCTGGACATCAACGTGGTGCACCGTTCGGACGGTTCGGGCACCACCTTCCTGTTCGCCGACTACCTGTCCAAGGTCAGCCCTGAGTTCAAGGCCAAAATTGGCGCCGATACGGCCGTTAAATGGGTCGTGGGTCTGGGCGGCAAGGGCAATGAAGGTGTCGCCACTTCCGTGATGCAATTCCCAGGCTCGATCGGCTACGTCGAGTGGGCCTTCTCGAAGCAAAAGAAAATGTCGCACACCCAGCTCAAGAACAAGGATGGCGTGTTCCTGCAGCCTGACGACGAGTTCTTCAAGGCTGCCGCCGCCGGTGCCGACTGGACCAAGACCCCGGGCTTCGCTGTCGTGCTGACCGACCAGGCTGGCAAGAATGCCTGGCCGATCACGGGCGTGTCCTACATCTTGATGCACAAGGCGCAAGCCGATGGCGCCAAGGCCAAGGAAGCGCTCAAGTTCTTCGACTGGGCATACAAGAATGGCGCCGCCACAGCCGCCGAGCTTGACTACGTGCCGCTGCCGGCGAACGTGATCAAGATCGTTGAAGACTCTTGGAAGACAAGCATGAAGGACGTTTCTGGCAAAGCCGTCTGGTAATGTGATTTATTCCTCGCTGGCGCAAAGCGCCGGCGAGGCGCTTAGCCTGTCCTTCCCGCGCACGGGGAGCACAGGCTAGTCGACCATCTGAACCCAAGAAAATAAGACCGAATAATGAGCCAAAACCCGTCCGCCACGGTGACCGCCATGCCAGAGCCGACCTCGGCCAACGCCGCGCTGCATCGATCCATGCGCCCCCAGCGCATCCAGGATGTCATCTTCCATCGCTTGACCATGCTGTTCGCTGGTTCGGTGCTGGCCATTTTGCTGGGGATCATCATCTCGCTGATCGTCGGCGCCGCTCCCGCCTTCATGGAATTCGGCCCCGGCTTCATCACATCGGTCGAATGGGATCCCGTCAACGACAAGTTCGGTGCCCTGATCGCCATCACCGGCACCCTGTCGACCTCCCTGATCGCCGTGCTGATCGCCTGCCCCATCAGCTTTGGCATCGCCCTGTTCCTCACCGAGATTTGCCCGGTATGGTTGCGCCGCCCCATGGGCACGGCCATTGAACTGCTGGCCGGCGTGCCCTCCATCATTTACGGCATGTGGGGCTTGTTCGTGTTCGCGCCCATCTTCGCCAAGTACGTGCAGCCAGCCCTGAAGGCGCTGCTGGGGCCTTTGCCCATTATCGGCGCTTTCTTCACCGGACCGACCCTGGGCATCGGCATCTTGTCGGCGGGCATGATCCTGGCCATCATGATCATCCCCTTCATCGCCTCCGTGATGCGCGACGTGTTCGAGACGGTGCCGGCCGTGCTCAAGGAATCGGCCTACGGCTTGGGCTGCACCAAGTGGGAAGTGGTGCGCAAGATCGTGCTGCCATACACCAAGAACGGCGTCGTCGGCGGCGTCATGCTGGGCCTGGGCCGCGCCTTGGGCGAGACTATGGCGGTGACCTTCATGATCGGTAACGCCAATCAGCTGTCCTGGTCGCTTTTCGCTCCGGGCAATAGTATTTCCTCCACCCTGGCCAACGAGTTCGCGGAAGCGCAGTCGAAGCTGCACATCTCCTCGCTGTTCGCGCTAGCCCTGATCCTGTTCGCCATCACCTTCATCGTGCTGTCGGCGGCCAAGCTCATGTTGGCCAATATGTCCCGCAAGGAGGGCGTCAAATGAGTCTATCCATCGCCAACCCCGTGTACCGCAAGCGCTTGCGTGCGCACCGCATCGGCATCGCGCTGTCCGTCCTGGCGATGGCGGTCGGCCTGGCCTTCCTGTTCTGGATCTTGTCGACCCTGGTCTTCAAGGGCTTCGGCGCGCTTTCGATCCCCATGTTCACGAATGAGACGCCGGGGCCGGGCACCGAGGGCGGCGGCGTGTTCAACGCCATCGTCGGCACCGTGATGATGGTCGGCCTGGGCACTCTGGTGAGCACGCCCATTGGCATCCTGGCTGGCATCTATCTGGCCGAATACGGCGCGACCAACCGCTTCGCCCAAGTCACGCGCTTTGTCACCGACATCATGCTGTCGGCGCCATCTATCGTGCTGGGTATCTTTGTGTGGACCTTCTACGTCGCGACGGTCGGCCACCATTCCGGCTACGCCGGTTCGATCGCCCTGTCCATGATCGCCGTGCCCGTGATCGTGCGCACGACCGACAATATGCTGCACCTGGTGCCCAACAGCCTGCTCGAAGCGGCCTTCGCGCTGGGCGCCCCGCGCTGGAAAGTGGCCATCATGGTGCGCTTGCGCGCCGTCAAGGCGGGTATCGTGACGGGGGTGCTGCTGGCGGTGGCGCGCATTTCCGGCGAAACGGCGCCGCTCTTGTTTACCGCCATGAGCAATCAATTCACCAGTTACGACATGAACAAGGAAATGGCCAATCTGCCGGTGATGATCAATGCCTTTGCGATGAGCCCGTACGACAACTGGCGCTCCTTGGCCTGGGGCGGCGCGCTGCTGGTGACTTTCAGCGTGTTGCTGCTCAATATATTGTCGCGCACCGTGTTCAGCCAAAAAACTACCCGATAAGTGAATCCTATGAATATGAATATGACGAGCGGCACCGACGCCGACCTGGCGCCCAAGAAAAAAATCATCGAGATCGCCGGCTTGAATTTTTTTTACGGCAAGACGAAGAGCCTCACGAACGTCAACCTCGACATCCACGAAAAGCAGGTGACGGCCTTCATTGGCCCCTCCGGTTGCGGAAAATCGACCCTCTTGCGCACCTTTAACCGCATGTACGATCTGTACCCGGGCCAGCGCGCGGAAGGCTCCATCATGTACCGTGGGCGCAATATCCTGGAGGCGGACCAGGACGTGAACATGCTGCGCGCCAAGGTGGGCATGGTGTTCCAAAAGCCGACCCCGTTCCCGATGTCGATCTACGATAACATCGCCTTTGGCGTGCGCCTGTATGAAGACCTGTCCAAGGGCCAGATGGACGAGCGCGTCGAATGGGCTTTGAAGAAAGCGGCCCTGTGGGGCGAGGTCAAGGATAAACTTTCCAAGAGCGGCTTGTCGCTCTCTGGCGGCCAGCAGCAGCGCCTGTGCATCGCGCGCGGGGTGGCGGTCAAGCCGGACGTGCTACTGCTCGACGAGCCGACCTCGGCGCTGGACCCGATCTCCACGGCCAAGGTCGAGGAATTGATCAGTGAACTGAAACAGGATTACACCATCGCCATCGTGACCCACAATATGCAGCAGGCAGCGCGTTGCTCCGACTACACCGCCTATATGTATCTGGGGGAATTGGTGGAGTTTGGCGAAACGGATAATCTGTTCATGAATCCGGCGCGCAAGGAAACCCAGGACTACATCACCGGACGCTTCGGCTGAAGCCGCGCCGTTCCGAATACATAGACATAGCCTCACGATAGGGGAGCACCAGCATGATAGGCGAGCATTCATCCAAACAATACGACCACGACCTCGAAGCGATCCGCTCGAAGGTCTTGCTAATGGGCGGCATCGTCGAGACCCAGTTTCTCGACGCCATGACCTGCTTTCGCATCGGAAACCTCGAACGGGCCGAGCGCGTCATTGCTGAAGACGACACCGTCAACCAGCTCGAAGTGTCGCTCGACGACGCCTGCAGCCACTTGATCGTGCGGCGCCAGCCCACCGCCAACGATTTGCGCACGGTGATGGCGACGATCAAGGTCATTACCGACCTCGAACGCATCGGCGACGAAGCGAGCAAGATCGCGCGCTCGGCCAAGAGCTTGCACGGACGGGGCGCTCTGGTGGTGAACCACTACGAAATGGTGCGCACCATCGCCACCGCCACCTCCGACATGCTGCACGACGCGCTCGACGCCTTCGCCCGCCTCGACGGCAAGCAAGCCTTGCAGCTGATCGCCCAGGACGCCGTGATCGACCACGAATTTCGCTCCATCATGCGCAACCTGATCACTTTCATGATGGAAGACCCGCGCACGATTTCCTCCGCGCTCGACACCATGTGGGTGGCCAAGGCCATCGAACGCATTGGCGACCATGCCAAGAACATCGCCGAATACGTGATCTACGTGGTCGAGGGCAAGGATATCCGCCATACCAAGCCAGCCGTTGCACCGCTCGCTGACGAAGGGACGACTGAATAAAATGGGCCTGGACAAGACCACGATTCTGATCGTCGAGGATGAGCCGGCCATCGTCGAGCTGGTCACGTTTTCCCTGCGCGAAGCGGGCTGGAATGTGTGCGCCGTGCAAAACGTGGCCGACGCCTGGGCCTTCATCCAGCAGCGCACGCCGCAACTGATACTGCTCGACTGGATGCTGCCCGACCAATCCGGCTTGCGCCTGCTCTCGCGCATCCGCCTGGACCGCCAATTCCAGGACATCCCCGTCATCATGCTCACCGCCAAGAGCATGGAAGAGGACAAGATCGCCGGCTTGAACACGGGCGCCGACGACTACGTGACCAAGCCGTTTTCGCCGCGCGAATTGCTGGCGCGCTCGAAAGCCCTGCTGCGCCGCAAGAGCCCGGAGCACGCCCAGGCGGCCATGAGCGCGGGCGCCGTCACGCTCGACCCCATCAGTTGCTCCGTTGCGATTGACAATCAAAAAATCGAAATCGGCCACGCCGAATTCAAGCTGCTCAAATTTTTCCTGGCCCATCCGGAGCGGGTATTTTCGCGCAGCCAGTTGCTCGACAAGGTGTGGGGCGACCATGCCGTGATCGAGGAACGCACGGTCGACGTCCACGTGCTGCGCCTGCGCAAGGCCTTGAAGGAAGCCGAGCATTTGATCAAGACCGTGCGCAGCGTCGGCTATATGCTGTCGGAAAAATAAGGCGGGCATGAATCCTAAACTCCTGTTCTGGATTCCAGCCCTGCTGCGCATGGCCATCGTGCTGGCCGGCGCGCTCGTCGCTGGCTGGCTGTTCGGCCTGCTGACGGCCTTGATCCTGGCCGTGCTGACCCTGGGCGCGCTTTTGATCACCCAGCTTCATTATCTGCAGCAACTGGGTGTGTGGCTGGACGCGCCGCACAGCATCAAGTTGCCCGACGGCTGGGGGGCGTGGACAAACATCTTCGCGCGCCTGTACCGGATGCGGCGCGACGATGAAAAAAACCAGGCCGAGCTGACCGAGTGGCTGACCCGCTTTCGCCAAGCCATGCACTTGTTGCCGGACGGGGTCGTCATCATGGACGACGTGCTTTTTCTCGAGTGGTGCAATCCCGCCGCCGAACAACATCTGGGCTTGACGCTGGGACGCGACAAGGGCATGCGCGTGACCAACCTGGTGCGCACGCCCGAGTTCATGGATTACATCATCCTGGGGCGCTACGAGCAGCCGCTCACGCTGAGCCTGCGTGAGCGCAAGCTGATCGTGCATATCATTCCGTTTGAAAACCGGCGCCAGATCCTGGTCACGCATGACGCCACCGAGACGGCGCGCATCGAGGAAATGCGGCGCGACTTCATCGCCAACGCCTCGCACGAGTTGCGCACGCCCTTGACGGTGATCGTGGGCTTCCTGGAAATCGCCTCGAGCCAACTCGACCTTGACGCCGCCACCCGCAGCGGCCACTTGAAGCTGATGGCCGAGCAGGGCCACCGCATGCAGCATTTGATCGAGGACATGCTCACGCTCTCGCGCCTCGAGTCGGTCGACTATCCCTTGCGGCCCGAGCGCGTCCATATTGGTGCGCTGGTCGAGCAAGTGTTGCAGGATGCGCGTGCCCTGTCGGCGGGCAAGCATGAAATCACGGCCAGCGTGAACGGCCCCGACATCAACGGCAGCGTCGACGAATTGCGCAGCGCTTTCGGCAACCTGGCCTCGAACGCGGTGCGTTACACGCCCGCCGGCGGCACCATCGCCCTGTGCTGGCAAAACGGGCCGGACGGTCCGCAATTTGTCGTCACCGACACCGGCATCGGCATCGACTTCAAGCACATCGCGCGCTTGACCGAGCGCTTCTACCGGGTCGACAAGAGCCGTTCGCGCGAAACCCAGGGCACGGGCTTGGGCTTGGCGATCGTCAAGCACGTGCTGCTGCGCCATGGCGCCAATTTGAACATCAGCTCGGAGGCGGGCAAGGGCAGTATCTTCACCGTGTCGATGCCGGCCAAGATCGCCTTGCCGGCGAAGGCGGCCTGGCCCGCACCGCAAGGCGAAAAATAACAATCTGAAACAAATTTCAACATGGATGACATGCATAGGCGATGGCGCGCTGCTATCGTTTGCTCATCATTCCATGGAGACTGTTTCGATGAAGCGAATCTTGATCTTGTGTTCGATGCTTGCGGCGGGCATGGGCGCGCGCGCCGACGGGTTCGACCCGGGCACGGCCGTGCAATTGCGCTCGGCCTACAGCGGTGCCGGGCAATGTCTGGACATCGTCAACGCGGGCGCGCACGACACGCCGCGCATGAGCGCGTGCGCGGGCTACTCCGGCCAGCAATGGCAGGTCGAGCCCGATCCCGACTACCCCGAGTTCGTGGTGCTGCGCACGGATTTTACCGGCGCCGACGCTTGCCTCGACATCGTCAACGACGGCGCCAACGACAAGCTGCGCATGAGCGCGTGCGCGGGCAACAGCGGCCAGTTGTGGCGGATCGCACCGTCCGGACGACCGCAACGCTGGCAATTGCGCGCGCTATTTACCGGGCAGGACAAGTGCCTGGATCTGGTCCTTGAGAACGGTCAGATGAGGCCGGCCATGTCGCGTTGTGGCAGCCATGCGGGCCAGCAATGGTCGCTTGGCGCGGCGCTGTGAGCGGCGTGCCTCAATGCATGCCGGCAGGCGCGTAGCGTTCGAAAGCGCTGCGCTCGCGCAGGCGCGCGTAGTAGGCCGCCACTGCCGGCAGTTCCGGCCGCTCGGGCACGGTGCTTAGCCAGCGGTGCACCGACAAGCCCAGGCCGATGTCGGCCAGCGTGAAGTCCGGCCCCGTCACATAAGCTTCGCTATGGCGCAATTGGGCGTCGAGGATGGCCATATGGCGGTTCCAGTTAGCGATGCTGTCGGCGATGGCTTGCGCGTCGCGGTGCGCGGGGCTGTGCCGCACCAGCGCCATGAACGCGTAGCGCCAGGAATTGTTCAGTTCGCCGGCCTGCCAATCCATCCATTGCTCGACCCGGGCGCGGGCGCGCGCTTGCATGGGCAACAGGTCGGTGCGCTCGCTGCGTCCGGCCAGATAGCGGCAGATGGTATTGGACTCCCACAGTACGAACTCGCCGTCGCGTATCACCGGTACCAGCGCGTTCGGGTTGAGCGCCAAAAAATGCGGATCATCGGTGGCGCGGAAACCGGCCCCCCATTCCTCTTGCGTGAACGGCAAATCGAGTTCGGCGCAGGTCCACAAGACTTTGCGCACATTGATCGACGGCGTTTTGCCCAGAATCTGTAGCATGAATGGCCTTCTCGGTAGCTGGTGTGGTGCGCAGAATATAACGGAAAAACGCCTGGTCCGCCGGTGCGGGCACGCACGCACGAGGCCGATACCCGGATAACTTGCGCTCGCTCAAACCCCTGCCGGCTCCCCGCACACGTTACAATCTTGCCTATTCCGGTTCCCGCCGCCTCGATCGGCACTGAAAGTAGCCATTATGCAATCCAGACGTTTCGCCCTGTTCATCCTGTCCAGTTTCTTGTTGGCCGCTTGCCAAAGCACGCCTCCAGCGCCGGCGCCGGTTCCGCTGGCAGCGCCGCCTGCGCCCAAGAAAATCAGGATTGGCCTGGCCCTGGGCGGGGGCGCGGCGCGCGGCTTCGCCCATATAGGCGTGATCAAGGCGCTCGAATCGCAAGGCATCGTGCCCGACATCGTGGTTGGCACCAGCGCCGGCAGCGTGGTCGGGGCGCTTTACGCGGCTGGCAATAGCGGCTTCGAATTGCAAAAGCAAGCGATGGAAATGGACGAGGCCACCATCTCCGACTGGGCCTTGCCGATCTTTTCCAAAACCTCCGGCGTGCTCAAGGGCGAGGCCTTGCAGGATTATGTGAACAAGGCCGTCCACAACGTGCCGATGGAAAAATTGAAAATCCCCTTCGGCGCCGTCGCCACCGATTTGCAAAACGGCCAAGCCATCCTTTTCCAGCGCGGCAACACCGGGCAAGCCGTGCGCGCGTCCTCGTCCGTGCCCAGCGTGTTCCAGCCAGTGAAGATCGGCCAGCACTCCTATGTCGACGGTGGCCTGGTGGCGCCGGTGCCGGTGCGCTTCGCGCGCGAGATGGGGGCCGATTTCATCATCGCCGTCAATATCTCGACCAAGACGGACGCGCAGGCTGCCGTCAGCTCGCTCGAAGTGGTGCTGCAGACGATCAGCATCATGGGCCAGACCATCAACAGCCATGAGTTGAAGGAAGCGGACGTGGTCATTTTGCCGAATCTGGGCACCATGAAGGGCAACGATTTCAATGGCCGCAACCTGGCCATCCTGGCCGGCGAACAAGCCGCGTTCGCCGTCATGCCGCAACTGAAGGCCAAGCTCAAAGCCATGCAGCAGCGATAACGCTTATATGTGGCGCGATATCCGGCGCCTTGCGCTGCGGCATACAATCGTGCACCTCAATTAACCATTGCGATAAAAAGGACATCCCATGCAAATGAAACCCATCCTGACCCTGGACGACGTGAAGAAAATCGCCGCCGCGAGCGAGGCCGAAGCCTTGGCCAACGGCTGGGCGGTGGTCATTTCCATCGTCGACGAGGGCGGGCATTTGCTGTGGTTGCAGCGTCTGGACGGCACTGCGCCGATTTCCTCGTATATCGCCCCGGCCAAGGCCAAGACGGCCGCACTGGGCCGGCGCGAATCGAAGATTTATGAAGACATGATCAATAACGGGCGCATCTCATTTACCACCGCGCCCTTCATCGAAGGCATGCTCGAGGGCGGCGTGCCGATCGTGGTCGATGGCCATGTGGTGGGCGCCGTGGGCGTGTCCGGTGTCAAATCGGCGGAAGACGCGCAGATCGCCAAAGCCGGCATCGCGGCACTGAGCGTCGGCTAAAAGCGCGCGCGCAAGGCGCGCAATAAACGCGCGCGCAAGGCGCGCACTAAACGCACGGCGGCCCCGTCCACCTATTTGCCGGCGTAGATATTCGGGCCCTCGGGCATGGTATCCATGGCATTGGAGCGCTTGAGCCAGCGCCCCAGCACTTCCATGTCGCGCACCAGGATTTCCTGGCCTTCGATGAAACCGACTTGCGCCAGGTTTTCCGCGTCCGTGGTCAGCTTGTTGACGGTGGGGGAGAGCTTGACCATGCGGTCATAGGCCTTGAAGGTCTTGTTTTCCCACTTGTGCAAGCTCGAGTCGTTGAACTTGTTACTCTCGAAATACACCGTGACCGAACCGTCGCGGTTGCCGAAGCCGACCATGCCGGCGCCGTTCTTGAGCGGCCCGGTGACCGTTTCGTCCGCCGCCTCCGACGGCACGAACACGGCGGCGCGCCCTCCCGGACTGGGCCGGTCAAGCGGGGTATCACGTCCGAATGTAGCCATTTTTTCAATCCCGTCGTTGTTTGCGCTGCATGATGAAATGAATGTAGGTGATTCATCCCCGCCTTGTCCAGTGCCGCGCTTAAGAAAACCGTTCGCGCTCCGTTTTAGTGGCCCGCCCCGATTGTCGAAAAGGGTGCTTTGCGCTATAATTCGCAGGTTTAGCCATTCTTACCCCATACCGTAGCGACTACCACCATCCCATCATTCAATTAGACTCCACAAGCCTTTTTAGGGGCTTGCATGGCGGTCGGACTGACGTGGCGCAGCTACGGTAACTTTATCAGGAGTTGCCCTTGCCGCCATTTTTTTCGGGCCCAGCCGTTCCAGCCATCCTCGCCCTCGCCGACGGAACGCTATTTAAAGGTTTTTCGATCGGCGCCGCCGGCCACACCACCGGCGAAGTGGTTTTTAATACCGCCATGACCGGCTATCAGGAAATCCTGACCGACCCCAGTTATTCGCGCCAGATCGTCACCCTCACGTATCCCCATATTGGCAACACCGGCGTCAATCCTGAAGACGTCGAATCGGGCAAGGTGCATGCCGCCGGCTTGATTATCCGCGACCTGCCGCTGCTGGCCTCCAATTTCCGCTCCACCCAGTCGCTGTCCGATTACCTGAAGGCCGAGAATATCGTGGCCATCGCCGGCATCGACACCCGCAAGCTCACGCGCCTGTTGCGCGAAAAAGGCGCGCAAAGCGGCGCCATCCTGGTGGGCAATCTGGGCGCGGAACCGGCCCCCAGCCAGGCGCTGGACTTGGCGCGCTCCTTCCCCGGCTTGGCCGGCATGGACTTGGCCAAGGTGGTCAGCACCAGCAGCGCCTACGAATGGACCGAGTCGCAGTGGAAGCTCGGCCAGGGCTACGGCAAGCAAGACGCGCCGCGTTTCCATGTCGTCGCTTTTGACTACGGCGTCAAGCGCAACATCCTGCGCATGTTGGCCGAGCGCGGTTGCCGCGTCACCGTGCTGCCCGCGCAGGCAAGCGCGCAAGATGCGCTGGCCTTGAAGCCGGACGGCGTGTTCCTGTCCAACGGGCCGGGCGACCCGCAGCCGTGCGACTACGCCATCGCGGCGGCGCGCGAATTGATCGAACGTGGCATTCCCACCTTCGGCATTTGCCTGGGCCACCAGATCATGGCTTTGGCCTCCGGCGCGAAGACGCTCAAGATGAAGTTCGGCCACCACGGCGCCAACCATCCGGTGCAAGACCTCGATTCCAGGCAGGTGATGATCACCTCGCAAAACCACGGCTTCGCCGTCGACGCGCAAACCCTGCCGGCCAATTGCCGCGTCACCCATGTGTCATTGTTCGACGGTTCGCTGCAGGGCTTCGCCCGCACCGACAAGCCGGCGTTTTGCTTCCAGGGCCACCCGGAAGCCTCGCCTGGACCGGAGGACGTCGCTTATCTGTTTGACCGCTTCATCGGCTTGATGCAAGCAGCGGAGAAAAAATAAATGCCAAAACGTATAGACATCAAAAGCATCCTGATTATTGGCGCGGGCCCGATCGTGATCGGCCAAGCCTGCGAATTCGATTATTCCGGCGCCCAGGCGTGCAAGGCGCTGCGCGAGGAAGGCTATAAAGTCATCCTGGTCAACAGCAATCCGGCCACCATCATGACCGACCCGGAAATGGCGGACGTGACTTACATCGAGCCGATCACCTGGAAAGTGGTCGAGCGCATCATCGCCAAGGAGCGTCCGGACGCTATTTTGCCGACCATGGGCGGCCAGACGGCGCTCAATTGCGCGCTCGACTTGCATAACAACGGCGTGCTGGAAAAATACAAGGTCGAGCTGATCGGCGCCACGCCCGAGGCGATCGACAAGGCCGAGGACCGTTCCAAGTTCAAGGCCGCCATGACCAAGATCGGCCTCGGTTCGGCCAAGTCCGGCGTGGCCCATTCGATGGACGAATCGTGGGATGTGCAGCGCACGCTCGGTTTCCCCGTCATCATCCGCCCGTCCTTCACCATGGGCGGCACCGGCGGGGGCATCGCTTACAACGAAGAAGAATTCGAGACCATCTGCAAGCGCGGCCTGGAAGCGTCGCCCACCAAGGAATTGCTGATCGAAGAATCCTTGATCGGCTGGAAAGAGTACGAGATGGAAGTCGTGCGCGACAAGGCCGACAATTGCATCATCATCTGCTCGATTGAAAACCTCGACCCGATGGGCGTGCACACGGGCGACTCGATCACGGTCGCGCCGGCGCAAACGCTCACCGACAAGGAATACCAGATCATGCGCAACGCTTCGCTGGCGGTGCTGCGTGAAATTGGCGTGGACACGGGCGGCTCGAACGTGCAGTTCTCGATCAACCCGCAAGACGGGCGCATGATCGTCATCGAGATGAATCCGCGCGTGTCGCGCTCCTCGGCGCTGGCATCAAAAGCGACGGGCTTTCCGATCGCGAAAGTCGCGGCCAAGCTGGCCGTTGGCTTCACGCTCGACGAATTGCGCAACGAGATCACGGGTGGCCAGACCCCGGCGTCCTTCGAGCCGGCGATCGATTATGTCGTCACCAAGATCCCGCGCTTTACGTTTGAAAAATTCCCGGCCGCCGACCACCACTTGACGACCCAGATGAAATCGGTGGGCGAAGTGATGGCCATCGGCCGCACCTTCCAGGAATCGTTCCAGAAAGCGCTGCGTGGCCTGGAAGTGGGCGTGGATGGCTTGAACGAGAAAACCAAGGACCGCGAAAAGCTCGAGGAAGAATTGGGCGAGCCGGGCCCGGACCGCATCTGGTATGTGGGCGACGCCTTCGCGCAGGGCTTCACGATGGAAGAGGTGCATCAGCTGACCCGCATCGATCCCTGGTTCCTTATCCAGATCAAGGAAATCGTCGACATCGAATTGTGGCTCGACACCCAAAAGCTCGACGCCCTCGACAAGCCCACGCTCTACAAGCTCAAGCAAAAAGGCTTCTCCGACCGCCGCCTGGGCTTCCTGCTGCAAACGAGCGATACCGCCGTGCGCGAGAAGCGCCACGCGCTCGGTATCCGCCCCGTCTACAAGCGGGTCGACACGTGCGCGGCCGAGTTCGCCACCAACACGGCCTATATGTACTCGACCTACGATGAAGAGTGCGAATCCAATCCGACCGACAAGAAGAAAATCATGGTCTTGGGTGGCGGTCCGAACCGCATCGGCCAGGGCATCGAGTTCGACTACTGCTGCGTGCACGCGGCCTTCGCCATGCGCGAGGATGGTTACGAGACCATCATGGTCAACTGCAATCCGGAAACCGTCTCGACCGACTACGACACCTCCGACCGCCTGTATTTCGAGTCGCTCACCTTAGAGGACGTGCTCGAGATCGTGGCCATCGAAAAGCCGGTGGGCGTGATCGTGCAGTACGGCGGCCAGACCCCCTTGAAGCTCGCGCTCGACCTCGAGGCCAACGGCGTGCCCATCATCGGCACCTCGCCCGACATGATCGACGCGGCCGAAGAC
>JAZKBP010000030.1:91638-152887 GCA_040388555.1 Pseudomonadota bacterium | reverse complement strand
GGGGTGGGGGAATTTGACCCGGCCAGAGGTGGGGGATTTTGCCTGGCCAACGGGGACATCTATATCGCCTTCCTATAGGGAAGATGCGGAATCAATGAGCAGTTTGGCCCAGCCTGCCATTGCACTTCCGCTGATTCTACTTTCCCGTTTCGAGCACAGCTCCGATTCGATACAAGCGAACCGCGGCAAGCCATAGCCTCTCGTTTCACGCCTGCAGGCCAAGACCCTCCGCACAGCTAAGGCAAAGCACGCCAAAAGAACACGCGTTCCTCGCACCACATAGTCAAACATTCTTGATTGGACCTAAGCTACCGCCACTAAGCACCCGGTTACCGGCGCCGAGCATTAAGGGCGCGCCATGCAGAGCAACAATATCACATTGACACTTAACTTAAAATTATGTAAAGTAAGTGATCTTGTTTGCATTTTTAAAATATATGCAACATGATTTATATGTATATATAAAGATCTGCTGCCCGTAGCTGGAAGTGGCGCGCATTTTTTACTTTTATAAGGGTATGCCAATGAAAGAATTATCAATAAAGCAAGTACGAATGGTCGCTGGTGGCAGCACCGCAACGGATGTCTCCAAGATCGCTGAAGTCGTGGCACCAGGCCTTGCGAAACAATTCGGTCCATGGATGCTGCCTCTTACCGCATTGGAACTTGGCAATAAATTAATAAATTATACGTTTGACACACTGAACGCAAATTTAGATGCCGAGATGAAGGCCACGTCCGATGCGGCGAACAAAGCCATGGCGGAAGCGACCGCGGCGACGAAAGCGAAGATGGAAGAAGCCGCACGCGAAGCAGAACGAGACAGGGCAATTGATCGCCAAGTGGAAAGAAACCAAAATCCACAAACCTCGATTGATGATGGCGAAGATTTTGACGCCTTTGCTGGCGGCTATGAATGCGGCGGGGATGATGGCGGCAGTAGCGGAGGTGGTCTTAACCTTGATGAAGAGGAAATTATCAATTACGTGGTATAGCCCCCATCTCGTTGATTTCTTAGAAATTATTTCCATCGCTAGATCTTGGATCTATGCTTTGGAGACACATGAATTTCTAAGTCCAGGCGTATCAAAGCGCCTGGACTTCAGCGCATTGAAAATTGAAGGAAGTAAGCCGATTGCGTCTGCATGTAAATTACTTTGACACTTCATGCACGCTACAAATCAAGATGTCCTAGACGCGGCGCGACTTTCCCTGCCAAAAGCTATCGAAAGCGAGTCGCGACTTTGTCCAGAAGAGCAATATTGAATTTACGCGCGATGCCATGTTACGATCCACGCCGATGAAGCAACTCGTCTTGATGACCATTCCCATGCGAACGCTCGTTTTCTGCGTCGCGCTCGGATTTCTGCTCGATACCAGGATCTGGCATGCTCAATCATTTGGCCCCGCCATATTGGGCGTGGTCCCTGCTATTTTCTATGCGCTGTGGGCGTGGACCGGCTATATAGGTCGATCTCGAATGTATGGGTGGCCGCTCCAGTGCATGCTGGTGCTTCTACTGAGCATTAATCTTGCCAAGTTCATATCTGAAATCATGGCATGACGCGCCCGCCATCACTCAACTTGATCGACTCGACGGCCTTGTTTTTGCATTCGCGCCGGCACGACTAGACGCGGTAGCGCAGGTCAAGTAAGCGCCCATTCGCGCGCCATTTGGCGCACATACGAGTCCGGGGCAGTGCCGGGCGTGGCGAACGAGACGATCTCGTAAGCGTCCGGGCGCGCTAGCAAGGCGCGCAGCAATTCGTTGTTGAGCGCGTGGCCGGACTTGTGCGCTTCGTAGCTGGCCAGCAGAGGGTGGCCGACCAGGTACAGGTCGCCAATCGCGTCGAGGATCTTGTGGCGCACGAATTCATCCTCGTAACGCAAGCCGTCCGAATTGAGAATGCGGTACTCGTCCATCACAATCGCGTTTTCGAGCGAGCCGCCGCGCGCCAGCCCCATGCCGCGCAAACTTTCCACGTCCTGCATGAAGCCGAAGGTGCGCGCGCGCGCCACGTCGTGCACGTAAGAGACGTCGCCAAAGTCGACATGCGCGCGCTGCGTGGTGCCGTCGACCGCGGGGTGGTTAAATTCGATGAAGAAGTCGAGCTTGAAGCCGTTGTACGGCGACAGGCGCGCCCACTTTTCGGATGCACCGCTGCCGTGGCGCACCTCGACATCCTTGAGCACGCGGATGAATTTTTTGGCTGCCGCCTGCTCCTGCACACCGGCCTGCTGCAGCAGGAACACGAAGGAAGACGCCGAGCCGTCCATGATCGGGATTTCCTCGGCGCTGACGTCGACGTACAGATTGTCGATGCCAAGACCGGCGCAGGCCGACATCAAATGCTCGACCGTCGATACGCGCGCGCCGTCACGCACCAGCACCGACGCCATGCGCGTATCGCCGACGACGTCCGCGCTGGCGGCAAATTCCACCACCGGGTCGAGGTCGACACGGCGAAACACGATGCCGGTGTCGGCCACCGCCGGGCGCAGCGTCAGCTCCACCTTGGTGCCCGAGTGCAGGCCCACGCCGGTGGTGCGTATCAGTTGTTTGACGGTTCTCTGTTTAAGCATGGCTCGATTATAACAAGTTGACGCTGGCGGCTAGGGACGCTCGCTCTTGGCGTGGGCCTGCTCGTGGCGCACCAGATACACGCCGCTGGCGATGATGATGGTCGCGCCGATGATCGTGTACTGGTCGGGCAAGGTGCGCCATAAGATCCAGTCGAGCGCCACGCCCCAGGCCAGGGCCGTGTATTCGAAGGGCGCGATGCTCGACGCGTCGCCCACCGTGAAGGCGCGCGTGATAGCGACCTGGCCGAAAAAACCCGTGGTGGCCAGGGCGCACAGGAGCAGCGCGTCTTGCGCGCGCAGCGCCACCCAGCTTGGTGCGGCGAGGATGGAAGCGCCCACCGCCATCATGATCATCAGCCACAGCACCATGTGTTCGCCGCGATCCGTACGCGACAGGATGCGCCCGGCCAAAGCGGAAATGGCGTAGAAGGTGGCCGCCGCCAGGATCGCGAACCCGCCAAGCGTGAGGAAGCCGGCGCCGCTCGGGCGCAGCACCACCAGCACGCCGACCAGGCCGAGCACGATCGCGCTCCAGCGCGCCGCGTCGACCCGTTCCTTCAGAACGAGCACCGACAGCGCCATGATCAGCGCCGGCGCGATGAAAAAAATCGAATACGCCTCGGCCAGCGAGAGCTTCTTCAAGCCGTAGGCAAACAAGGCCAGCATCGCGATGCCAAGGGCGCCGCGCAGCAGGTGCAGCGACCAGCGTACCTTGAACACGGAGCGGAACGCGCCGCGCCAGCCGACATAGGCGCACACCAGCGGCAGCGAGGTAAGCGCGCGCAGCGCCGCCACCTGCATCGGCGGATAGGTGGACGTGAGCAGCTTCATCACCGTGTCCATCAGGCAGAACATGGCCACCGCGACGAGCATCGCGTAGATGCTGCCCACGTTGTCGGATCTCAGGTTCAGAGCGCGCTCCAAGTATGTGCCATCATGCGCCGCCTAGTGTCTTGACCATGAAGATGCTAAGCGGGTCGGGTTGATAGTCGCCGAAGGGCGGGCAACGCTCAAAGCCGTCGCGCTCGTACAAGGCGATCGCCTCGGGCTGGCTGATGCCCGTTTCAAGGCGCAGCTCGCGCAAGCCCGCAGCCTGCGCGCGCCGCGCGATCTCGGCCAGCAGCTGGCCGCCAGTGCCCTTGCCACGCTGGCCGGGATCGACATACATGCGTTTGACTTCGCCATAGCTGCCACGGTTGACATAGGCGCCGCATCCAACGGCCTGCCCCTGTTCGTCGCGCGCGACCAGGAACACCACGTCGCTGCGGGTAAGCGAGTCGACATCCATCAAGTGGTTGCTCTCGGCCGGATAGAGCGAGGCGCAATAGGCGTCGAGCTGGTCGAGCATGGCCATCACGGCCGGCTGTTTTGGGGTTTCAAGGGCTATCGTCATCATCGATTCGGGCTTGAGTTCAATAACAAAAAACGGCGCCGCAGCGCCGTTTTGCACACATGCGCTGGCTGATTTTACGCCTGCGCGAGCATGGTTTCGGCGTTCGACACGTCGAACGCGCCGCCCTGCTCCACATTGAGCTGCTTGACCACGCCGTCTTCAACCAGCATCGAATAGCGCTGCGAGCGCGTGCCCATGCCGAACTTGGAGAAGTCCGCATCCAGGCCCAGTGCCTTGCTATAGGCGGCGTTACCGTCGGCCATCATGCGCACGATCCCGGTCGATTTTTGATCGCGGCCCCATGCGCCCATGACGAAGGCGTCGTTGACCGAGATGCACCAGATTTCGTCGACGCCCTTGGCCTTCAAGGCATCGGCGTGCTTGACGTAGCCTGGCACGTGCTGCGCCGAGCAGGTTGGGGTGTAGGCGCCGGGCAGGCCGAAGATCGCGATCTTCTTGCCTTTGACAAGGTCGGCCACCTGGAAGGTATTGGGGCCGAGCGAGCAGCCCTCGCTGGCGGTCTCGATGAATTCAGACAGTTGGCCTTCTGGCAGGCGATCGCCGATTTTGATGGTCATTCAAGACTCCTTTATCCGTGGGAAGTGAAAAATGCCGCGCTGGCGCGGCAAGCCTCTACAAACCCGGACAGTATGCCTGATCCTGGATTTTCCTGCAGATGGACGGTCCGGGAGGAGTATCCCAGAGGGCTGAGCTATCGCGCCGCGCGCTGCGCCGCAACAAAGTCGATTAGTTCGGGGAAGAACAAATCGAAGCCGGCGCCGAGCGCGTCGTAATTGGCCTTCAGGTCGACCAAGCCGGCGCGCAGCAGGTCGCCATTTTTCGACAAACGCTGCGAGGTGCGCCGTATCGCCACTTCCACGCCCTCGTATTGGCGGTAGGAGCCGAGCCAATCCTGCTCGATCATGCGCTCCATCGCGCCAGCGAGCTGCGGCGGCAGGATGGCGGCATGGCGCCGCAGCGCGTCATAGAAACGCGCCACGAAGGCATCGAGCGGCTCATCGCAATAGCTGAGCCAGGCGCGCGCCAGCAGATGGTCGTAAAACACGTCGAGCAAAATGCCGGCATAGCGCCGGCTCGGCCCCACGAACAGCTGTTTGGCCGCCAGCACGTGCCGGTGGCTATCGGTGAAGGAATCGATGCGCCGGTGCCGCATGATCTCGGCCGCGATGGCAGCGCTGAACTGGCCATCCGCGCTGGGCTTGACGAAGTCGCCCAGCAGCGCGCCCACCATCGCTTCTTCGCTGTGCCGTGCCAGGTAGATGTGTGCCAGGTAGTTCATGGTCCTCGGCAAAAAGGTGGCAACAGCGAGTGCCAACAGCGGGTGCCAACAGTCGGTGCCAACAACGGGGGCTCCAATAAAAAACCGGCGCCGCGCCCCCGCCCTTTGTGACAAAGGCGAAAACGCGGCGCCGGCCTGCCTGCCGCGAAGTAAAGCCGATGCGACTTAGTCGGCTTGCTTGCGCAGGAAGGCCGGGATGTCGTAGGTCTCGACACCGTTCTTTTGCATCGCCGCGACCTGCTCGGACGCGTTCTCGCGGCGCCACACGGCTGGCTGCTTCATGCCGCCGTCCATCGCATTGGCGGTCGTCGCCATGCCGCCGAGCGACACGCTCGACGTCACCGTGCCCGACGCGGCCATCATCGGCGCGTTGTGGGTACCGGTGCGCAGCATCGGCGCCTGCACCAGGGTCATCGCCTTCTTGGCCTTGCCCAGGCCGGTCGCGACCACCGTCACGCGGATATCGTCGCCCATCGTGTCGTCGTAGGCGATGCCTTGCGCGATCGACGCGTCCGGAGCGGCGAAGGCGCGCACTGCCGCCATCACTTCCTTGATTTCCTTGCCCTTCAAGCCGCGGCTGGCGGTGACGTTGACCAGCACGCCGCGCGCGCCGGACAGGTCGATCCCGTCGAGCAGCGGCGACGCCACTGCCTGCTCGGCCGCGATGCGCGCGCGGTCCACGCCCGAAGCGGTGGCCGTGCCCATCATCGCCTTGCCCTGCTCGCCCATGATGGTCTTGACGTCGTTGAAGTCGACGTTGATATGGCCAGGCACGTTGATGATCTCGGCGATACCGGCGACAGCGTTATTGAGCACGTCGTCCGCATGCTGCATCCACTCGATCATGCTCTCGTCTTCGTAGATCTCTTCGAGCTTTTCGTTGAGGATGATGATCAGGGAGTCGACGTTCTTGCTCAACTCTTCCAGGCCCGCCTCGGCGATGTCCATGCACTTCTGGCCTTCGTACGAGAACGGCTTGGAAACCACCGCCACCGTCAGCGCGCCCATCGCCTTGGCCACTTCGGCCACGATCGGTGCGGCGCCGGTGCCGGTGCCCCCGCCCATGCCGGCGGCGATGAACACCATGTGCGCGCCGCGCAGCGAGTCTTCGATACGGCTACGCGATTCTTCCGCCAGCTGGCGGCCTACCGCCGGCTTCATGCCGGCACCGAGGCCCGAATCGCCGATCTGGATAACGTTGTGCGCGCTGGAAGCTGCCAGGGCCTGCGCATCGGTATTGGCTGCGATGAACTCAACGCCGGACACGCCTTTGTTGATCATGTGTTGTACCGCATTACCACCTGCTCCGCCGACGCCGACGACCTTGATGACGGTTCCCATTGCTGCGTTATCGACCATATCAAACTCCATGATGAACTCCTAATCAAAGTGCGGTTTCCAAGCGCCAGGACTCATATCTGTATGAAACCTGGAGATTGAAAACTGCGGTTTATTTTAAAGTGTTGCTCGCGCTTTGTTTACTGTTTTTGCTACTTTATTTACTACGTTGTTAACTACGTTGTTTACTGCCCACTCTGTAAAACGAAAACTGCTGAACCGCCGATCAAAAATTCCCCAAGAACCATTCCTTCATGCGCTGCCAGACCGCCTTCACCGAACCGTCCTGGCGCGTCACGACGTGCCCGCGCAGGTACTGCTTCTTCGCTTCCAACAGCAGGCCAAGCACGGTCGCGTAGCGCGGGCTGCGCACCACGTCGGCCAGCTGGCCGCGGTAGTCCGGCGTGCCCATGCGCGCCGGCTTCAAGAAAATATCCTCGGCCATCTCCACCATGCCCGGCATGATGGCGGTGCCGCCGGTGAGCACGATGCCCGACGAGAGCACGCCCTCGTAGCCCGATTCGCGCACCACCTGGTGCACCATCGCGAACAGCTCTTCGACGCGCGGCTCGATCACGGCCGCCAGCGCCTGGCGCGACAAGGTGCGCGGACCGCGGTCGCCCAGGCCCGGCACTTCGAGCGATTCGCCCGGGTCGGCCAGCACCTGCTTGGCCACGCCGTAGCGGATCTTGATTTCCTCCGCTTCCGAGGTGGGCGTGCGCAGTGCCATGGCGATGTCGTTGGTGATCTGGTCGCCCGCGATCGGGATCACGGCGGTATGGCGAATCGCGCCGTCCGAGAACACGGCGATGTCGGTGGTGCCCCCGCCAATGTCGATCAACACCACGCCCAGTTCCTTTTCGTCGGCGGTAAGCACCGCATCGGCCGAGGCCATCGGCTGCAGGATCAGGTCAGACACTTCCAGGCCGCAGCGGCGCACGCACTTGACGATGTTCTGCACCGCCGACACCGCACCGGTGACGATGTGCACGCGCACCTCAAGGCGGATGCCGCTCATGCCGATCGGCTCGCGCACGTCTTCCTGGCTGTCGACGATGAATTCCTGCGGCACCGTATGCAGCAACTGCTGGTCGGTCGGGATGTTGACAGCCTTGGCCGTCTCGATCACGCGCGCCACGTCGGTGGCCGTCACTTCCTTGTCCTTGATGGCCACCATGCCGGAGGAATTGAAGCTGCGGATATGGCTGCCCGCGATGCCGGCGTAGACATTGCGGATTTTGCAGTCGGCCATCAGCTCGGCCTCTTCAAGCGCGCGCTGGATCGATTCGACGGTCGCCTCGATGTTCACGACCACGCCTTTTTTCAGGCCCTTCGATTCGTGCTGGCCCAGGCCGATGACTTCGTGGCGCCCGTCGGGCATCACTTCGGCCACCACCGCCACGACCTTGGAGGTGCCGATATCGAGTCCGACGATCAGGTTTTTCGCGTCTTTTGTCATTTGCTTTGGCCTACTATGTATGCTTGGTGTTGGTTTTGTGGCTTGAATTCGGTTTTTTCGCGACGGCCTTCGCAGGCTTGGTATCGTCCGGTATCTTGAGGCCGGCTGCGGTCAAGGCCAGTCCGTTCGGGTAGCGCATGTCGACCGTGTCGATGCGCGGCAGGCGGCTGGTGAGCTGCGGGTAGATCGCCACCAGGCGCTCGACGCGCGTGCGCAGCGTGCTTTGGTCCTGCTCGCGGCCCAGCGCCACGCTCATGCCGTTATTCAGGCGCACGGTCCAGGCGTAGCGGCTCGACAGGTTCAACTCGAGCGGCTGCAGCTGGATGCGGGCGAACCAGGCGTGCAGCTCCTTGAAGCGCGCCACCACTTCCTTCTCGCTTCCGTCGGGCCCGGCGAACTCGGGCAGGATATTGTCTTCGTCGGCCTCGGCCAGGTTGACGGTGAAGATGTCGCCCTTGGTCGAGATCAGGCGGCCGTCCTGGCCCCAGGTGCCAAGCGCCTCATGCTCTTCGAGCGACACCACCAGCAGGTCCGGCCATTCGCGCCGCACCGACGCGCGCCGCACCCAGGGCACCGACTCGAACGCCGTGCGCACCTGCTCCAGGTTCACCGTGAAGAAGTTGCCGGTGATGCGGGCGAGCGCGCCATCGCGCACCGTCAAATGGTTCACGTGCTTGAGTTCGACGTCATCGATGCTCTCGATGCGGATCTGGCGCACCGTGAACATCGGACGCTGCGACACCCACCACATGCCAGCGGCCATGCATGACAGCACGGCCAGCGCCACCAGGGCGCTCGCTGCTGCATTCAAGGCTCGCACGTCATGCCACATCGCTTACTCCTGGCCCTTGGCCATCTTCAGGCGCGCCGACTGCAAAATCTCGACGCACAGTTGTTCGTAGCTCATGCCGACCGCGCGCGCGGCCATCGGCACCAGCGAGTGGCCCGTCATGCCGGGCGAGGTGTTCACCTCCAGCAGGAAGGGCTTGTTGTCGGACGAGCGCAGCAGCACATCGACCCGGCCCCAGCCTTCGCAGCCAAGCGCGCGGTAGGCGTCGACGGCGATGCGCTCGATCTCGGCGGTGGTCGCCGCGTCCAACACGGCCGGGCAAAAATACTTGGTGTCGTCGGTGAAGTACTTGTTTTGATAGTCGTAGTTGCCTTCCGGGGCCACGATCTCGACGATGGGCAGCGCGCGCGCGTCAACGCCGCGGCCGAGCACCGCGACCGTGAACTCGCGCCCGCTGACGAACTCCTCGGCCAACACCACGTCATCAAAAGTGGCGGCCAATTCGTAAGCGGCCTTGAAGTCGCCGGCGGCGCCAACCTTGGTGATGCCGATGGTCGAGCCCTCGTGCGGCGGCTTGACGATCAATGGCAAGCCAAGGTCGGCCGCCACGCTCGCCAGGTCCGACTGGCGGCCCAACATCGCGTACTTCGGCGTTGGCAAGCCGTGCATCAGCCAGATCATCTTGGTGTAGATCTTGTCCATGCCGATCGCGCTGGCCATGATGCCGCTGCCGGTGTATGGGATCCCCAGTTGTTCGAGCGCGCCTTGCAAGCTGCCGTCCTCGCCGTAGCGCCCGTGCAGCGCGATGAAGACGCGGTCGAAGCGCTGGTCCGCCAGGTCGGCCAGGCTGCGCATGCCCGGGTCGAAAGCATGCGCATCCACGCCAACGCTTTGCAGGGCCTTGAGCACGCCGGTGCCGGACATGATCGATACTTCGCGTTCGGCGGAGCGCCCGCCAAACAGTACGCCGACCTTGCCCAGTGCCCGTGCGTCGATGGGAGAAAGTGCACTCATGCGGATACCTTTGTATAGCTGCTCAGTTTGTTGGGGACGCCGCTGATCGAGCCGGCGCCCATGGTGATGACAACGTCGCCGTCGCGCACCACGTTCATGATCGTGTCGGGCATATCGGCGATCGCCTCGACGAAAATCGGCTCGATCTTGCCGCCCACGCGCAGCGCATGCGCCAGCGCGCGTCCGTCCGCCGCCACGATCGGCGCTTCGCCCGCTGGGTACACCTCGGCCAGCACCAGCACGTCCGGCGCGGCCAGCACCTTGACGAAGTCCTCGAACAGGTCGCGCGTGCGGGTGTAGCGGTGCGGCTGGAAGGCCAGCACCAGGCGCCGGCCCGGATAGGCCCCGCGCGCGGCGGCCAGCGTCACGTCCGTCTCCACCGGGTGGTGGCCGAAATCGTCGACCAGGGCGAAGCTGCCGCCACCGGGAATGGCAACCTCGCCGTAACGCGTGAAGCGGCGGCCAACGCCATGGAATTCGGCCAGTGCTTGCTGCGTCGCGGAGTCGGCAATGCCGATTTCGCGCGCGATCGCGATGGCCGAGCAGGCGTTTTGCACGTTGTGCATGCCGGGCTGGTTGAGCACCACGTCCAGGTCGGGAAAGCCTTGTTGCAGAACCGTGAAATGCATCTGCGTGCCGGATGCGCGGGCGTTCACGGCGCGCACTTGCGCGTCCGCGTGAAAGCCGTAGGTGGTGATCGGCTTGGCGATGTGCTCGATGATGTCGCGCACGTGCTGGTCGTCGATGCACAACATGGCGCGCCCGTAAAACGGCAAGCGGTGCGTGAACTGCACAAAGGCTTGCTTGAGCTTTTCAAAGTCGTGCTCGTAGGTCTCCATGTGGTCCGCGTCGATATTCGTGATCACTTCGATCATCGGCGACAGGTTCAGGAAGGAGGCGTCCGATTCGTCCGCCTCGGCCACAATATAGTCGCCCGTGCCCAGCTTGGCGTTGGCGCCGGCGCTGTTGAGGCGCCCGCCAATCACGAAAGTGGGATCGAGCCCGCCCTGCGCCAGCACCGACGCGACCAGGCTGGTGGTGGTGGTCTTGCCGTGCGTGCCGGCGATGGCGATGCCGCGCTTGAGGCGCATCAGTTCGCCCAGCATCACGGCGCGCGGCACGATCGGCACTTGGCGCGCACGCGCGGCCACCACTTCCGGATTGTCCTGGTGGACGGCGGTGGAGGTGACGACGGCGTCGGCCTTGGCGACGTGGGCGGCGTCGTGCCCGAGCATGACGGTGGCGCCGAGGTCGGCCAGGCGGGTGGTGGCGGCGTTGCTGCCCAGGTCGGAGCCGGACACGGTGTAGCCCAGGTTCAGCAGCACCTCGGCGATGCCGCTCATGCCGCTGCCGCCGATGCCCACGAAATGGATGTTTTTGACTTTATGCTTCATTGATTCGATCCTGCCAATTGTTCGAGTTCACGCGCGATTGCCTCGTTCGCGTCGCGCTTGCCCACCGCGTGCGCCGCCACCGCCATCTCGCGGCACTGCGCGCGCGTGAGCGTTTGCAGCAGCTGCGCCAGGCCTTGGGCATTCAATTGAGCTTGCGGCAGATGGATCGCCGCCTTTTGCTGTGCCATCCACTGCGCGTTGTCGCGCTGGTGGCTGGTGGTGGACGCGACAAACGGCACCAAAACACTGGCGACGCCGGCTGCCGTGAGCTCGGAAACGGTGATGGCGCCGGCCCGGCAAATCACGATGTCGGCGTCAGCATAACAGGTGGCCATGTCCTCAATGAAATCGACCACGTTTGCGTTGACAGCCGCGCCAGCATAAGCGGCGCGCAAGGCGTCGATATTCTTCTTGCCCGACTGGTGGGTGACGACGGGACGGGCTTCCGGCGCGATCAAGGCCAGCGCGGCCGGCAGGGCGTCGTTGAGCGCCTTGGCACCCAGGCTGCCGCCCACCACCAGGATGCGCAGCACGCCTTCGCGCGCGTCAAAGCGCTGCTGCGGCGGCGTCACGGCCAGGATCTCGGCGCGTACCGGATTGCCGGTGACGATGGCCTTGGCGGCGGCGCTACCGAAATCGGCCGGAAAGCCAAACAGCACGCGCGCGGCCAGGGGCGTCAGGGTCTTGTTCGACAACAGCAGGGCCGCGTCCGCGTTGACCAGGGCCAGCGGCACGCCGCGCAGGCGCGCCATCAGGCCGCCGGGCACGGTCACGTAGCCACCCATGCCGAGCACCACGTTTGGCCGGCGCCGTCCGAGGAAGCGCAAGCAGCTGAAGAAGCTGGCCACCAGCTTGAACGCGCCGCTCACCGTGTGCATCAAGCCCTTGCCGCGCATGCCGCTAAAGTCGATGGCGTCGAGTTCAATGCCGTGGCGCGGCACGATGTCCTGCTCCATGCCGTGCGCGGTGCCGAGCCAGCTCACTTCCCAGCCGCGCTGGCGCATGGTCTGCGCGATCGCGATGCCAGGGAAGATATGCCCGCCGGTGCCGGCCGCCATGATCATCAAGCGCTTAGCGTTCAGTTTTGCGCTCGGGTTCGCGCCCAATTGTGCGCTCATAGCCGCCCTCCCCGCATCAGCACGCGGTTTTCGTAGTCGATGCGCAGCAAGATGCCAAGGCCGACGCAGTTGATCAGCACGCCCGAACCGCCGTAGCTCATCAGCGGCAAGGTCAAGCCCTTGGTCGGCAACAGGCCCAGGTTCACGCCCATATTGATGAAGGTTTGCACGCCGATCCAGATGCCGATGCCCTTCGCGGTCAAGCCGGCAAAGGTTTGGTCGATGGCGATGGCTTGGCGGCCGATGTCGAAGGCGCGCTTGATCAGCCAGTAGAACATGATGATCACGATGAGCACCCCAACGAGGCCCAGTTCTTCGCCGATCACCGCCATCAGGAAGTCGGTATGCGCCTCGGGCAGGTAATGCAGCTTTTCGACGCTGCCACCCAAGCCCACGCCAAACAGCTCGCCGCGGCCGAAAGCGATCAGCGAATGCGTGAGCTGGTAGGCCTTGTTCATGGCATTGTCTTCGTCCCAAGGGTTCAGGTAGGCGAACATGCGGGCGCGCCGGAAGGGAGAGAAGGCGATGATGGCCGTGAAGATCATCACCAGCACAGCGCCGATGCCGCCGAACCAGATCGCGTTGATCCCGCCCAGGAACAAGATGCCCATCGCGATACAGACGATGACGCCGAAGGCGCCCAGATCCGGCTCGAGCAGCAGTAGCAAGCCGACAAAACCGATCGCGCCGGCCATCGGCAGGAAGCCCTTGGTCAGGCGGTGCATAAGCGCTTGCTTGCGCACCGTGTAGTCGGCCGCGTACAGCACGGCGACCAGCTTCATCAGCTCGGACGGCTGGAAATTGAAAAATTTGAGCGGCAGCCAGCGCTGTCCGCCGTTGACCGAGATGCCCACGTGCGGAATCAGGACGATAACGAGCAGCGCCAAGGTGCCCACGAACATGAATGGCGCCAGGCGCTGCCAGTCGCAGATCCGGATACGGAAGGCGAACAGCCCGGCGAACAGGCCCACGGCGATGAAGGTCGCTTGCCGGTTCAGGAAGTAGTTAGGCGGGTGGTTGAACTTGGGCGAATCGGACAGCGCGATCGAGGCCGAGTACACCATCACCATCCCCAGCAGCAGCAGCAAGAGCGTCACCCACACCAGCGGCTGGTCGTATTCCATCATGCGCGGGGCGCGCAGACGGCTCTCCATCGGCGTGCTGGCCGGTGCTGCGGCGAACTTGAATGGCAGCTGGAGCGGCATCAGATGTCCTGGCCTTTCTCGAGCGCCAGCTCGCGCACGGCTTCGACGAACACTTGCGCGCGGTGGGCGTAGTTGGTGAACATGTCGAGGCTGGCGCACGCTGGCGAGAGCAGCACCACGTCGCCGGCCAAGGCCAGCGCGGCACCGCGCCGCACCGCTTGCTGCAGCGATTCACAGTCGATCATCTCGACGCCGGACGGTTCAAGCGCGGCGCGCAGGGCGGCGGCATCGCGGCCGATCAGCAGCACCGCTCTGGCGTAGCGCGAGACCGGCTCGGCCAGCGGTGTGAAGTCCTGGCCCTTGCCGTCGCCGCCGGCGATCAGCACGATGCGCTGCCATTCGCCGCCGAAGGCCTTGCCCAGCCCGTTCAAGGCGGCCACCGTGGCACCCACATTGGTGCCTTTGCTATCGTCGTAGAACTCGACGCTGTCGATCGCCGCCACCAATTCCACGCGGTGCGATTCGCCCGCATAGTCGCGCAAGCCGTGCAAGAGCGGCGCGAACGGCAAGCCGATGGCGCGGCACAGGGCCAGCGCGGCCAGCGCGTTCGAGGCATTGTGCAAGCCGCGGATGCGCAGCGCGTCGGCCGGCATCAGGCGGTTCAGGGTGCACGGTGCGGGTTCAAAAATCTCGTTTTTCTTGCGCTTCTTTTCACTCTCTTCGCCCGGCACCGCCACGCTCAACCACTGCATGCCGCGCTCGCTTTGCAGGCCGAAGCAATCGGCGTGCTGCGGCTCGTTCAAGCCGAAGGTGATATTGCTGCCCGTTGGCGTGGCCATCGCCATCACACTCGCGTCGTCGCGATTGAGCACGCGCACGGTGTCCTGACCGAAGATGCGCGCTTTATCCTGCGCGTAGGCTGCCATCGTGCAGTGCCAGTCCAGGTGATCCTGGGTGACGTTGAGGACGGTGGCGGCGTCCGCTTGCAGGCTGAACGTGGCATGCAGCTGGAAGCTTGACAACTCAAGTATCCACGCTTGCGGAAGCGCGTCTTGGTCCAGCACTTCGCGCAGCACGTCCAGCGCGGCAGGGCTGATGTTACCGGCCACGCGGGTGCTCAAGCCGGCGCGCTGGCACAGCAGGCCAGTCAGGCTGGTGACGGTGGTCTTGCCGTTGGTGCCGGTGATGGCGATGACTTTGGGCGCGTAGCCGCGTTCGGCCTTGAGCTGCGCGAGCGCTTGCGCGAACAACTCGATCTCGCCCCATACGGGAATTTGACGCTCGGCCGCGGCCGGCGCGATGAGCGCCAATTCGCGCCCGGGCGCCAGGCCAGGGCTGACGGTGACGAAGTCCACGCCGTCGAGCAGGTCCACGCCGAACTCGCCACCGACGAACTCGGCCTCAGGCACGGCGGCGCGCAGCGCGGCCAGGCGCTGCGGTGCCTCGCGGGTGTCGGCCACGCGCAGGCGCGCGCCACAACGGCTTAGCCATTGCGCCATCGCGAGCCCGGATTCCCCGAGCCCCAAGACCAGTGCGAGTTTGCCTTCGTATGTCATGCTCTCTATTTCCTACCGCAGCTTCAGTGTCGACAGGCCCACCAGGACCAGCATCATCGTCACGATCCAGAAACGCACGACCACCTGCGTCTCCTTCCAACCTTTTTGCTCAAAGTGGTGATGCAGCGGCGCCATCAAGAGCAGGCGGCGCCCGGTGCCAAAGCGTTTCTTGGTGTACTTGAACCAGCCCACCTGCAGGATCACCGATACCGTCTCGACCACGAAAATGCCGCCCATGATGAACAACACGATCTCCTGGCGCACGATCACCGCGACGGTGCCGAGCGCGCCGCCCAGCGCCAGCGCGCCCACGTCGCCCATGAAGACCTGGGCCGGATGGGCGTTATACCAAAGGAAGGCCAAACCCGCGCCGGCCATGGCGCCGCAAAAGATCAGCAGTTCGCCGGCGCCGGGAATGTGCGGGATGAACAGGTACTTTGAATAGGTCGCGTTGCCGGTCACGTAGGCGAATAAGCCGAGCGCCGAACCGACCATCACCGTTGGCATGATGGCCAGGCCGTCGAGGCCGTCGGTCAGGTTGACCGCATTGCTGGTGCCGACGATCACGCAGTAGGTCAGCGCGATGAAGCCCCACACGCCCAGCGGATAGCTGATGGTCTTGAAGAAGGGGACGATCAGGTCGGCCTTGGGCGGCAGGTCCATCGAGAAGCCGGACTGCACCCAGGCGAAGAACAGTTCCCACACCTTGGACGGCGTCGGTGCGGACACCGAGAACGCCAGGTAGAGCGCGGCGATGACGCCGATCAGCGACTGCCAGAAGTATTTTTCAGCCGAGCGCATTCCGTTCGGGTCCTTGTACACAACCTTGCGGTAGTCGTCGACCCAGCCGACCGCGCCAAAGCCGAGCGTGACCACCAGCACCGGCCAGATCAGGCGATTCGTCAAGTCGCACCACAGCAGGGTCGACACGCCGATGGCGATCAGGATCAGCACACCGCCCATGGTGGGTGTGCCCTGTTTTTTCAGGTGCGTCTGCGGGCCGTCGGTGCGCACCGCCTGCCCCACCTTCAAGCGGGTGAGCATGCGGATCACGCCCGGGCCGGCGCCCAAGCCGATGACCACCGCCGTGATCGTCGCGAACACGGCGCGGAAGGTGATGAAGTTGAACATTCGTAGCGGACCTAAGTCCTGCTGGAAGTATTGGGCGAGCCATAGCAACATGGTTAGTGGGCTTCCTTGCTAGTGTGTTGAAATCCAAGCAGGTGTTGGACCACGCGTTCCATTTTCATGAAGCGCGAGCCCTTGACCAGCACAGTTGCGTCAGATTTGCTGCCCAGCTGAGTACCCAGTACCGTATCTAGTGCTGCCAATAATTCGTCGAACTGCTCAAAGTGTTGTGCGAAACCGGGGGCGCCGGCGCCGGCCAGGTGGCGCGCCAGTTCGCCCGTGGCCAGCAGGCGGTCGATGCCGCGGCTGGCGGCGTAGGCGCCGATCTCTTCGTGGAACTGCCGCCCCTGCGTGCCCACTTCGCCCATGTCGCCCAGCACCAGGATGCGCGGCGAAGGCGCTTGCGCCAGCACGTCGATGGCGGCGCGCACGGAATCGGGGTTGGCGTTGTACGTGTCGTCGATGAGCACCGCGCCGTTGGCGGCGCGCTTGCGCTGCAGACGGCCGGTGACGGGGGCGAACGCTTCCAGGCCGTGGATGATCGCTTCCTGCGGGATGTCCGCCGCCAGCGCGCACGCGATCGCGGCAAGCGCGTTGCGCACATTGTGCAGGCCGGCCGCGCCCAGGCGGACCGCAAATTCTTCGTCGGCCATGTCGTGCGCGCGCACCGTCACGGCCAGTTCGCTGCCAAATTCAGTGGCGCGGTGCAGGCAGCTCACGTTGGCGGTGGCGTCAAAGCCGAAGGTGATGGTGCCGTGGGCGCGTTGCGGTGCCATGCTGCGCCACAGCGGCGTGAATTCGTCGTCGCTCGGGAACACGGCGATGCCGCTGGTGGGCAGGCCGGCCAGCACGCTGCCGTTTTCGCGCGCCACGGCTTCAACCGTGTGCATGAACTCCTGATGCTCGCGCTGGGCATTGTTGACCAAGCCGATGGTCGGTTCCGCGATCCGGCTCAAGCGGCCGATTTCGCCGGGGTGGTTCATGCCCAGCTCGATCACGGCGGCCTGGTGTTCGGCGGCCAGGCGCATCACCGTCAGCGGCACGCCGATTTCATTATTCAGGTTGCCGCGCGTGGCCAGGCGGCCTGCTTCGCCGAACGCGGCCGCCAGGATCGAGGCGATCATCTCCTTGACCGTCGTCTTGCCATTGCTGCCGGTGACACCAATGATGGGCAAGGTGTACTGGCGGCGCCACACATTGGCGATCTGGCCCAGCGCCACGAGCGTATCGGGCACCACGATGGCGGGCAGCGTCCAGCCGGCGGGCAGTTGTTCGACCACGACGCCGGCCACGCCTTTTTGCGCTACTTGGTCGAGGAAGGCATGCGCGTCGAAGTGCTCGCCACGCAGCGCGACGAACAGGGAACCGGCGGCCACGGTGCGGCTATCGGTCGACACGCCTTCGAAGGAGGCGTCTTGCGCCATGTGCGCGCCAACGAGCGCGTGGGCTATTTGTGCCAGCGAGCCGCGCATCAATTAGTCCTCATCATCGTCATGCGGGCGGCCAGCGCCAGCGAGGCATGGTCGGAATCGGAAAACGCCAGCTTGCGACCCTTGATTTCCTGGTAGGGCTCGTGGCCTTTACCGGCCAACAGGATCACATCGGCCTTGGCGGCGTGCCGCACGGCCGACAGGATGGCCGCGGCGCGATCCTCGATGGCCTGGAACACCGACGTCGGATGCTGCGCGTCCATGCCCGCGATGATCTGGGCCATGATGGCGCCGGCGTCCTCGCTGCGCGGATTGTCGCTGGTGACGAGCACGTGGTCGGCCAGCTGGGCGATGGCGCCCATTTGCGGGCGCTTGCCCGGGTCGCGGTCGCCGCCGCAGCCGAACACGCACCACAGTTGGCCGCCGCGCTCGTGCGCGACAGGGCGCAGCGCTTGCAGGGTTTTTTCCAGCGCGTCCGGGGTGTGGGCGTAGTCGATCACGACCATCGGCGCGTCCTGCCCGCCCACCTGCTGCATGCGTCCGGGCGCCGGCGTGAGCGCTTCGATGGCGTCGAGCGCGGTGCGCAAGGCGGTGCCGCGCGCCAGCAAGGCCGCCAACACGCCCAGCGCATTGCTGATGTTGAAGTGGCCAACCAGCTGGGTCTTGACAGTGGCGCCACCCAGGGGCGAATCGAAATGAAAATCGGTACCGCTGTGACGGCTACGGAACTGGGACGCGCGCAGGATAGACACGCCCGCAATCTCCGGCTGCGCGGCGGCGTCGCGCAAGGTGTAGCCGTACAGCGCCAGCGCTGGCCCGAACTTGGCCTGCAGGTACGCAACCAAGCGCAGTCCGGCTGGGTCATCCAGGTTCAAGACCGCCGTTTTCAAACCGGGCCAGTCGAACAGCTTGGTCTTGGCGGCCTCGTAGGCGGCCATGTCGCCGTGGTAGTCGAGATGGTCGCGCGTGAGATTGGTGAAGAGCGCCACGTCAAAATGCATGCCGCTGGTGCGGCCTTGTTCGAGCCCGATCGAGGATACCTCAATGGCCAGCGAGGCGGCGCCCGCGTCGCGCATCTCGGCCAGCTTGCCGGCCAACAGGACAGCGTCCGGCGTGGTGTAGCCGGTGACGTCAAACTCAACCTCGCCGCGGCCCTTGAACATGCCCACGCCGAGGGTGCCAATCACGGCCGCCGGGCCGTGGATATGCGCCAGCGCCTGGCCCAGCCAGACGGCGCAGGAAGTCTTGCCGTTGGTGCCGGTGACGCCGACCGTGTACATCGCCGCGTCCGGCATGCCGTACCAGGCGTGCGCGATCAGGCCCGCTTGCGCCTTGAGGCTTGATACGGCCAGATACGGCACCGTCCATGCGTTGTCCCAGGCGGCGCCATCGGCTTCCAGCACCACGGCCGCGGCGCCCTGCGCGATGGCGGCGGCGATGAAGGCGCGCCCATCGCCCGCCTCGCCCGGATAGGCGAAGAACACGTCACCCGTCTTGATGCGACGCGAATCGGACGCCAGCTTGGCGCCCGGCGCGGCTTGCCCAATCCATTGGCAGATGTCGGCGACGTGCATGGGCGCCATCACAGGTTCTCCTCGATTGGATTTTCTGGAATGACGATATTGGTCACGCTCGAATCGGGTGCTACGTTGGCCGCGCGCAGCGCGTTGGCGGCCACCTCCGAGAAAGTCGGCGCGGCCACGTCGCCGCCCACGTGCATGGCCGTGGCCGGCTCGTCGATCATGATGGCGATGACGAAGCGCGGCGCCGACATCGGCACGATGCCGACGAACGAGGACACGAATTTGGTTTGCGAGTAGTGGCCGTTGACCAGCTTTTGCGCGGTGCCGGTCTTGCCGCCGGCGCGGTAGCCCGCCACTTGCGCCTTGGGCGCGGTGCCGGCCGGGCTGACCACGGTTTCGAGAATCTCGCGCATCTGGCGCGCGGTGCGCTCGGAGATCACTTGCTGGCCCACCGGCGGTTCGGCCAGCTTTTGGAACGACAGCGGAATCAGGTCGCCGTTGCGGGCGAAAATCAGGTAGGAGCGCGCCAGCTGGATCAGGGACACCGAGATGCCCTGGCCGAAAGCCATATTCGCCTGCTCGATCGGACGCCAGGATTTATAAGGGCGCACGCGCCCGGCCACGGCGCCGGGGAAGCCGAATTTAGGCTGCTGGCCCAGGCCGGCCTTGGTGAACATCTCCCACATTTCCTTGGCCGGCATCGGCAGCGCGATCTTCGCCATGCCGATGTTGGAGGACTTCTGGATGATCTCGGACACGCTCATCACGCCGTGCGAGTGCGAGTCGTGGATGATGCGGTCGCCAATTTGCATGGCGCCCGGCGAGGTCTGGTACATGGTGCTTGGGGTGACGCGGTTGGTGTCGAGCGCCAGCGCGGCCGTCAGCGGCTTCAAGGTCGAGCCCGGTTCGAAGGTGTCGGTCAGCACGCGGTTGCGCAACTGGTCGCCGGTCAGCACGCGCCGGTCGTTCGGGTTGTAGGCGGGCCAGTTGGCCAGCGCCAGCACTTCGCCCGTGTGCACGTCCAGCACGACGGCGCCGCCCGCCTTGGCGTTGTATTTTTCGACGGCGTCGCGCAGCTTGGTGAAGGCGATGTACTGGATCTTGCTGTCGATCGAGAGCGTCAAGTCGCGCCCGTCGTGCGGCTCCTTGACGGCCTTGATGTCCTCGACGATGTGGCCGAGGCGGTCCTTGATCACGCGCCGGCTGCCGGTGGCGCCCACCAGCGCCTTCTGCTGGGCCAGCTCCATGCTTTCCTGGCCGATGTCGTCGATATTGGTGAAGCCCACCACGTGGGTGGTGACGGGGCCTTCCGGATAGTAGCGCTTGTATTCCTTGATGATGTCGATGCCGCCCACATTGAGCTTGGCGATCTGGTCGACCACGTCCTGCTCCACCTGGTGCTTGAGGTAGATGTGGCGGTCGCCCGCGATCTTGTGCTGCAGGTCGGCGCTTTTCATCTCGAGCAGCTTGGCCAGTTCCTCGAGTTTGTCGGCCGGCTCGGCGCGCATGATGTCAGGGAAAGCGGCGATGCCCTTGACCGGCATCGAGGAGGCCAGCACCTGGCCGTTGCGGTCCATGATCTTGCCGCGCGTGGCGGGCAGCTCGATGGTGAAGGCGTAGCGGCTCTCGCCCTGCTTTTGCAGGAACTGGGTGGTGACGGCCTGCAGCCACAAGGCTTTGCCGGCCAGGGCCGCGAAGGCCACGAACAGCACGAACACGACCACGCGCGAGCGCCACATCGGCATACGTACCGCCAGCACCGGGCTTTGCGAAAACGACACCCCTTTCGAGGCCGCTACCCGCGCGCTACTGTGACCGTGCCCGCTGCGGCTCATTTGTCGCCCTCCGTCAGGTACTGGGTGCGCGCGTTCGACACTGGCTGCATGTTCAGGTCGGTGCGCGCGATGTGTTCGATGCGCGAGCTTTTGCCCAGCGTGGACTGGTCCAGCTGCAGCTGGGCGTAGTCGATCTCGAGCTGGTGCGATTCGTCCTGCGCGCGCTCGACTTCGATGAACAGGTGGCGCGCCTGGAACTGCGCGTTCACCAGCGACAGGCCGCACGCGACCAGCAAGGCCACCAGCACCAGGTTCACCTTGCCGCTCATGGCGCGCCCCTTGGCGCCAGGCGCTCGGCCACGCGCATCACCGCCGAGCGCGCGCGCGGATTGGCTTCGACTTCAAGCACGGACGGCATCACGCGCCCCAACAGGCGCATTTCCGGCTGCGGCAGGTCGACCGCCCGGATCGGCAAGCGCCGGTCCGGTTGCTCGAGCTTGACCTTGCTGGCCAAAAATTGCTTGACCATCCGGTCTTCCAGCGAATGGAAGCTGATGATGGCCAGGCGCGCGCCCGGCGCGAGCATGGCATACGCTTCGTTCAGCCCGGTTTCGAGGTCTTCAAGCTCTTGATTGATGAAAATCCGGATAGCCTGAAAGGTGCGGGTGGCCGGATCTTTGCCCTTTTCACGTGTTTTAACCGCGTTTGCCACGATGCCGGCAAGCTGTCGTGTGCTTGAAATTGGTTCGATTGCCCTGCGAGCAACAATCGCCTTTGCAATCTGAAAAGCAAACCGTTCTTCCCCATAATTGCGTATCACCTTTTCCAGTTTTTGTTCTGTTTCTGTGGCGAGCCACTGTGCCGCCGACATGCCGCGCGTGGTATCCATGCGCATGTCGAGCGGGCCATCGTTGCGGAAGCTAAAACCGCGCGCCGCGTCGTCCACTTGGGGCGAAGAGATGCCAAGGTCGAGCAAGATGCCGTCGACCCGGGAGATTGCGCGCGCTGCCAAGGCGCTGCGCATGGTGGCAAAGCTGTCGTGCACGATGGCGAAGCGCTCGTCTTGCACTTCGCTGGCGGTGTGGATCGCTTGCGGATCTTTGTCGAAGGCGATCAGGCGCCCCGCGGCGCCGAGCTTGGAGAGGATCAGGCGGCTGTGGCCGCCCCGGCCGAAGGTGCCATCGATGTAGATGCCGTCGGCGCGATCGCCCTCGAGATGGAGCGCATCGACCGCTTCGTCAAGCAGAACCGTCCGATGCATGAACTCGGGCACTACCGCTGTCGTCATCCCAGGCGCCCTTCAGAATGAGAAATTGGAAAGGACTTCGGGCATGCCGCCGGCGACGGCTGCTTGCTCGTTGTCGGCCAACTTGGCCGCGTCCCAGATTTCGAAATGCGTGCCCATGCCCAAAAGCATGACGTCGCGGTTCAAGCCGACGGCGGCACGCAGTTCGGGCGAAATCAAGATGCGGCCGGCGCCATCCATTTCGACGTCGCAGGCGTTACCCAGGAAGATGCGCTGCCAGGCGCGCGCCGACATGGGCCAGGCGGAAATCTGTTCACGGTGGGTTTCCCACACGGGGCGCGGGAAGAACAGCAGGCAACCCTCGGGGTGCTTGGTGAGGGTCAGGCGCCCCTCGCACTGGACGGCGAGCGCGTCACGATGCTTGGCAGGAATAGACATCCTGCCTTTTGCATCGAGATTGATTGCGGACGCGCCTTGGAACACGAGTTTGGCCTTGTTTGCTTTTTAGTTATCGAGTCTGGTGTCGGGAAGCGGCTGATTCGCTCAAATTCCCCCACAAAACTACACTTTTTCACACAGTTGCCCACTTTAGAGTAAGCAATCTCGACGGTCAAGCGGTTTCAATCGTGCGAAATGGGAAATTTGCCAATGAAGTCAATGACTTAGCGCACATCCTTGAAGGACCGTCGCGGCAAAATATGTCGATAAATTAGGCACTTATAATGGATACTGAATGTGGTATCTCATCAATACACATGGGTTTATCTCTGGAAAATTAAAAAATATATATTGAGTTTCGTCCACGCAACAGAAAACGCGGAGCGGCAAGAGCTGTGGCCACAAAATTGCGGTTTCGGCGTGTCCAAGGTAGGATGGAATCAGGTGCAAACCAGGTCACAGTTCCGACTCGCTCGGTGTCCTGGGGGCAAACGTAGCGAGCCGTGTTGGGGCATGCCGCCCGCAAGGAGACCGCCATGAGCATCACACTGGCCCGTACCCGCACCGTGTACAACATCGGCGATGTGCAAGGCGCGCTCGCCGCCAGCCGCGGCCGCTCGCCCGAGCTTGAAGCGTTTTACGAACGCATGCTCGACCATGGCGCCGAGCGCTTCGTCACCACCCCCTCCTCGTCCGACGCGCTGGCGCCCCTGCGCGAGGAATGCCCGAATTTCGGGGAGGTGCTGGGGGACTTGACGCGCTATCTGGCGCTCGCGCATGCGGGGGACGCCAATTTCAATGTGATGCCGGTGCTCTTGCTGGGCGACCCGGGGGTGGGCAAGACCCATTTCGCCAAGCGCCTGGCGGCAGCCATCGAGACCGATTGCGAATTAATCAGCATGAACGCGCTGTCGGCCGGTTTTGTCATCACCGGCAGCTCGGCCAGCTGGAAAGGGGCTAAATGCGGCAAGGTCGCCGAGCGCCTGGTGCGCGGGCAGTATGCCAACCCGGTAGTGGTGCTCGATGAAGTGGAAAAGGCGACCGGTTCGAGCCAATCCGATCCACTGGCCGCTTTATATCAGTTGCTCGAACCGGAGACCTCGCGCGCCTTCCGCGATGAATTCATCGATGTGGAAATCGACGCCAGCCAGATTTTCTGGGTGTTGACGGCCAATAGCACGGATGGGATTCCCGCGCCGCTGCTGAACCGGATGGCGGTGTACGAGGTGCCGGTGCCCACGCCGGAACAGGCGGCCGGGATCGCGCAGCGCATTTATGGCGCGCTGCTGCGCGAACTCAATCTCGCCAAGTTCGCGCCGCAACTGGGCGCCGCCGCGCTCGACAAGCTCATTCCGGTGTCGCCGCGCGATATGCGCAAGACCTTGCTCGATAGCCTGGGCTACGCGGTGGCCGCCGGACGCGACGAAGTGGGGGCCGATGACATTCACCTCAAGCCGACGCCGGGACGGGCGCGCATTGGCTTTTGATATCGGCGAGCGCTCGCTGAAAACGGAGGCGGCGATGACACCGCAAAATGAACAGGCATCGTATCAACGCGCTGCGCCGGTATTGCAGGTCGCCGATGTCGAACAAAGCGTGCACTGGTACGCCGATGTGTTTGGTTTCGCGGCACTGCCTTTTCCGGATCAGCCGCCCTACGCGTTCGCGATCTTGACGCGCGGCGAGGCCGAGATCATGCTCCAACTCGCGCGCGCACCGGGCACCGCGCATCCCCGCCAAGCCGATCCGGAATTTGTCTGGTCGGTGTACTTGCGACTTTCCGGAAACGAAATACTCGATATCGCGGCCGCGGTGCAAAAACATACGCCATTGCTAAGGGGGCCGGAGCGCATGTTTTACGGACTGGTGGAATTCGAGGTCTGCGATCCGGACGGATATCGCGTTTGCGTCAGCGGAGAGGCCCCGTCAGGGGCCAAGGTGCGCTTAAGGGTAGAAAGCGCCGGTGCCAAGTAAGCAATGCTACACACACCGGGGACCGTATGGATGAAGCTGGTAACATAACAAGTCCAGTCGCCTACTTTGCGAGCTAACACCATCAAAAACACGCTAATTACTGTAGGCATGGCGGTCTTCATACTGTCTCAGCACCACTTAGGCTACATGTTACTCATGGTCGCCGTTCCTCTGGTGCCGTGGTGTTTGTATAGCCTCTACGTCATCACTACCCAGCCATCGCGCAGAACCTTGCAAGCAAAGAAGGTCGCATATTGGGTGTTGGGCATTGCCACAATCATTGCTGTTCATGTCTATCGCCACATTTCCACCCGAACGGCGGCGAATGAAATAGTGGCACGCATCGTAGACTATTCGAAAACGCACGGCACATGCCCGCCAACGCTCGAAGCGATTGGATCATCGAACGCCGTCCTGAAAGAGAAGCTTGGCTTAAGCGGGTATTTCTGCAAGAACGGCAACCCCGCCTTGTTTTATGGCACTACATACGTGCCGTTCGAAACTGAATCGTATGATTTCGAGCATGGTCTGTGGAATCCCCCATCTGACTAAGGTATTCGCTGCATCCGGACTACTTGAGCATCACAACATTTGAATTCAATGACGGTAAAGCCTTTGCCTTGGATTTCGAGGACTATCACTGTTGGCAATGCATAAGCTACCCCGGCGGGAGTTGGCTGTCCATGCAGGACGCGCACGACCTATGGATTGCGCGTCAACACCTTAATCTTCGCAAGGTTAGGAAGCTAGTGCTCGTGTCGATCTAAGTTCCCATGCCGTCCTCACTGATTCAAGCTATGGCGCCTTGCACCATCTGCTTGAGTTCTGGCACGCACGAGCCGCAATTGGTGCCGCATTTGAGCTTGCCCTGCAGCGCCGCCAGTCTGTCGGAAGCCGTTCCCCCCAGCATGGTGAGCTGCTCGGCGATCTCGGCTTGACTCACGTTCAAGCAAGTGCAGACGATGCGCCCGCGCGGCTTGAAGCCTTGCGGCGTGCTGGCCGACGGCGACAACAGCATGCGCCCCAGCGGCGCGATCGGCAGGTCCCCCTCCAGCGTTTGCTTGAGCCAATGGCCCGCACTGGTGTCACCGGCCAGCGATACGGCGGCCAGCTTGCCATCGTCGACCAGGATGTGGCGCGCATTGCCGCGCCGGGTGTCGTCATAGCGCACGACCTTGGCGCCTTCGATGCCGAACATGGACTCGATCTCGCGCACCAGTTCCGGTGTGGCGGCGTAGTCGTCGGCCGCGCGCAGCAGCACGCCCACACGCTCGCGCCCAAACAAGGTGCAAGAGGCGAAGGCGAAGCTGCGCATCAAGGGCCGCAAGCACGCTTGCAGCCGCAAGGCCTTGTCCTCGTCGACCCAGCCGAACACCAAAAAGCGCCACGCCAGCTCCGCCTTGAGCACCTTGACCGCCGCGTGCTTGAGTTCCGGCTGCTTCGACACGGGATCGAAAGCCGACAGCGTCAAGGCGTTCACGCCGCAGCTCGCCTCCATGCCCGCACCAGTGCCGCCGCGCCCGGACAGGTACTCCTGCCCCCAGTGCATGGCGATGAACACCTGCCCGTCGCCCATGTCCTCGCCCGCTTGCGCCGGAAGGATTTGGGTACCGCGCCGGCTCGTCACGTGCACCAGGTCGCCGTCGACCAGTTCGCGCCGCTGCATATCGGCGCGCGCCATCACCACGGCCGGTTCCGCCGCGTGCGCGAACGCCTGGGCCACCGTACCGCTGCGGCTCATGCCATGCCACTGGTCGCGCAGCCGCCCGGTCGTCAAATGCAGCGGGTAGCGCGCGTCGACCTGCTCGGCCACCGGCAGGTACGGTGCGGCGACAAAACGCGCACGCCCGTTCGCGGTCGCGAACACGCCGTCCTCGTACAAGCGCTTCCTGCCGGTGCTGGCGCCCTCCGCGTAAGGCCACTGCTGCGGTCCCTGCTCCACCAGAATCTTGTACGACAAGCCGGTGATGTCGAGATCGCGCCCGCGGGTGGACTCGCGGTGCTCGTTCCAGATTGATTCCGTGTCCGCATAGGCGAAGCCATCAGCCGATTTACCCAGCAGGCGCGCCAGCCTGCGCGCGAAGTCGCGCGCGATTTCCCAGTCGTGGCGCGCCTGCCCCGGCTTGGGCAGCACCGGCAGCAAGCGCGTGATGCGGCGCTCCGAATTGGTGACCGTACCTTCCTTCTCCGCCCAGGTGGTGGCCGGCAGCAGCACATCCGCATACGCCACCGTCGCGGTGCTGGCATACGCTTCCTGCACGATCACCAGTTCCGCCGTCTCGAGCGCCTTGCGTATCAGTCTTTGTTCGGGCATGGATTGGGCCGGATTGGTGCAGGCGATCCAGATGATCTTGATGCTGCCGGCGGCGAGCGCATCGAACATCTCGACTGCCGTCTTGCCCGCCTGCGCCGGAACTGCGTCGACGCCCCACAGCGCGGCCACTTCGGCCCGATGCGCCGGATTGGACAAGTCGCGATGGGCCGACAGCAAATTGGCCATGCCGCCCACCTCGCGCCCGCCCATCGCATTCGGTTGGCCGGTCAAGGAAAATGGACCCGCGCCCGGCTTGCCAATCTGCGCGGTCGCCAGGTGCAGATTGATCAAGGCCGCATTCTTGGCCGTGCCGTGCACGGACTGATTCAAGCCCTGGCAGTACAGCGACAGCGTGGCGCGCGATTGCGCGAACAGACGCGCCGCCGCCACCAAATCGGCCTGCGCGATGCCGCACACGCCCGCCACGAAAGCCGGCGTGTACTCGCGCACCAAGGCCTCAAGCTGTGCGAAGCCCTCGGTGTGCGCCGCGATGTAGGCATCGTCGAGCAAACCATCGACCAGGCAAATGTGCAGCATGCCATTGAACAGCGCGACATCGGTGCCGGGCAGGATCGGCAAATGCAGGTCCGCCTCGCGCGCGGTGTCGGTGCGGCGCGGGTCGGCCACGATCACACGCAATGCCGGATTGCGCTTGCGCGCATCCTCGATGCGGCGGTACAAAATGGGATGGGCAAACGCCGTATTCGAACCGGCGATAAAGATGACTTCGGCCTCGTCGATATCCTCGTAGCAGGCGGGCGGCGCGTCGGCGCCCAGCGTTTGCTTGTAGCCCGCCACCGCGCTCGACATGCACAGGCGCGAATTGGTGTCGATATTGTTGGTGCCAACCAGTCCCTTGGCCAGCTTGTTGAAGACGTAGTAGTCCTCGGTGAGCAGCTGCCCTGAAATGTAGAAGGCAACGCTGTCCGGTCCGTGCTCTTCGATCGTCGCGGCAAATCGGGCGGCGATGAAGTCGAGCGTCTCGTCCCACGATGCGGCACTACGCTGCGCCGCGCGCGTGCGCCGCAGTTCTGGCACCAAGGCGCGCACCTGCCGCTGCAGCACCGGCTTGGCCGACAGGTGCAAGGTGCTGCCCTTGCTGCACAGGCGACCGAAATTGGCCGGATGGTCCGGATCTCCGCGTACGCCCAGCACCTGCGTGCCGTCGGCGGTGGCGATGACGCCGCAGCCGACACCGCAATAGCAGCAGGTCGTCTTGACGTCGCGCGTGGCCAGGCTCACGCCGCCTCGACTTGCGCGGGTGCGGCAGACGCACCGAGCAGCGCCGCCTCGGCCTTGCTTGCCGGTGCGCTCAATTCATTCAGGTCGAGGGACACCTTGCCGTCTTCCACCCTGACCTTGAAGCGCTTGGCGCAGCCCACGTCGGGCGCCGTGGCGCAGCCGCTATCGAGCTCGATATTCCAGTTGTGCAGCGGGCAGGCCACCTTGTCGCCGAAGACGATTCCCTGCGACAGCGGGCCGCCCTTGTGCGGGCAGCGGTCGAGCAGCGCGAAGACCTTGTCGTCAGCGGTGCGGAACACCGCCACGTCCGGCAGCTCCTGCCATGCCAGACCACGCTGCACCACGCGCGCACCCAGCACCGGAATATCGCTCACCTTGCAAATGACCTTCCATTGTTCCGTCATGTTTGTCTCCTCTTATACCGTCAGCGGCGCGAATTGGCGCACATCCACCATGGCTTGCTCCGGCTGGTGCCAGGGGTCCGGCTCGCCCGCCAGCGCGAAGCGCAAACGCTCGTACAAGGCCTTGCGGCCCGCCTCGTCCTCGACCACCAGCTTCTTCACATGCTCCAGGCCCACACGGGCGATGTAGTGCACGGTGCGCTCCAGGTACCAGCCCTGCTCGCGGTACAGCTGCAGGAAGGCGCCGCAATACTCCATCACTTCCTCGTGGGTCTTGAGCTTGACGAGGAACTGCGCCACCTCGGTCTTGATACCGCCGTTGCCGCCCACGTAGATCTCCCAGCCCGACTCGACGCCGATCACCCCCACGTCCTTGATGCCGGCCTCGGCGCAATTGCGCGGGCAGCCGGAGACGGCGATCTTGACCTTGTGCGGCGCGTACATCAGGCACAGTTCGCGCTCGAGCTGCTGGCCCATCAGGGTCGAGTCCTGGGTGCCGAAGCGGCACCACTCGCTACCCACGCAGGTCTTCACCGTGCGCAGGCCCTTGGCATAGGCCAGGCCGCTTGGCATGCCCAGGTCGTGCCACACGGCGCGCAAGTCCTCCTTCTTCACGCCCAAGAGGTCGATGCGCTGGCCGCCCGTCACCTTCACCGTCGGGATCGCGTATTTGTCGACGACGTCGGCGATGCGGCGCAGCTCATTGGCGCTGGTCTGTCCGGCGAACATGCGCGGGATGACGGAATAGGTACCGTCCTTTTGGATGTTGGCATGTGCGCGTTCGTTGATGAAGCGCGACTGCGGATCGTCCTTGGCCTGGTGCGGCCAGGTCGAAATAAGGTAGTAGTTCAGCGCCGGCCGGCACGAGGCGCAGCCGTTGGGCGTGCGCCAGGCTAGGTACGACATGGCGCTGGCGATCGACACCAGCTTCTCGACCCGAATGGCGTCGCGCACTTCCTGGTGCGTGTGGTCGGTGCAGGCGCACATCGGCTTGGCCTTGGCGGCGACGGAGTAATCGCCGCCGGCGGTGAACATCAAGATCTGCTCGACCAGGCCGGTGCACGAGCCGCACGAGGCCGACGCCTTGGTGTGCTTGCGCACATCCTCCAGCGTGAACAAGCCTTTCTCCTTGATCGACTTGACGATCGTGCCCTTGCATACGCCGTTGCAGCCGCACACCTCGGCGTTGTCGGGCATGGTCGCGGCCACGGTGAAGCCCTCATGGCCGGCGTCGCCCGGGCGCCCCGTGTTCGCTTCGCCGAACATGAGCGAATCGCGGATTTCGCCAATGTCCTTGGCCTCGCGCAGCAGCTTGAAGTACCAGCTGCCGTCGACGGTATCGCCGTACAGGCAGGCACCCACCAGCTTGTCGTCCTTGATGACCAGGCGTTTGTAGACACCGCCGATCGGGTCCGACAGCACGATCTCCTCGGTGCCCTCGCCGCCCATGAATTGGCCAGCCGAGAACAAATCGATGCCGGTGACCTTGAGCTTGGTCGAGGTCACCGAGCCCTTGTACTGGCCGATGCCAAAGTTGGCCAAGTGGTTGGCGCACACCTTGGCCATCTCGAACAGAGGCGCCACCAGCCCGTACACGGTGCCACGGTGGTTCACGCACTCACCCACGGAGTAGATGCGCGGGTCAAAAGTCTGCATGGTGTCGCTGACGACGATGCCGCGGTCGCAGTGCAGGCCGCTCGATTCGGCCAATTCGGTGTTGGGCCGGATGCCGACGGCCATGACGATCAATTGGGCCGGCACTTCCAGCCCATCGGTGAATTCAATGGCGCGCACGCGGCCTTTGGCGTCGCCCAGGATGGCCTTGGTGTTCTTCTCGAGCAGGAACTTGAGGCCGCGCTGCTCGAGCGAGGCTTGCAGCATCTTGCCCGCCACCGGGTCGAGCTGACGCTCCATCAGCCAGCCCGGCAGGTGCACCACCGTCACGTCCATGCCGCGCAGCTTGAGTCCATTGGCCGCTTCCAGTCCGAGCAGGCCACCGCCGATCACCACCGCGTGCGTGTGCTGCGCGGCCGCCGCGATCATGGTGTTGGTGTCGTAGATGTCGCGGTAGGCGATCACGCCCTGCAGGTCCTTGCCCGGCACCGGCAGCATGAAGGGGTTCGAACCGGTGGCCAGCAGCAGGCGGTCGTACTCGGCGCTGGTGCCGTCGTCGGCGACCACGATGCGCCGCAAGCGGTCCACCTTGACCACCTTCTTCCCCAGATGGAGCTTGATCCCGTTGTCCTCGTACCAGTCGACATCGTTGAGCATGATGTCCTTGATGGTCTGCTCGCCCGCCAGCACCGGCGAGAGCAGGATGCGGTTGTAGTTCGCGTATGGCTCGGCACCGAATACGGTGATGTCATATAGGTCCGGCGCGATCTTGCGCAGCTCTTCGAGCGTGCGCACACCGGCCATGCCGTTACCGACCATTACAAGCTTCATCTTCTTCATTGCGGGCTCCATCGATTAGCGTCACCCCCTATCGTTAGCAAGACCGGTGCCAGGCATGGCGCAGTGCGCAACGCCCTCAATTAATCCGCTCGCGCCCTGCCGCGCGCACCAAGGCTGTGCGTCGGCCGGTCGTTTGTGGTGCATCGCAACATCGGCGCACGGTGGCGACGTGCGTGGCATGGCGATTGCATACGGTGTGGGGACCTCAACCAACACGGGACCGCCATGCACAAGACCTCATTCTGGAAGGCCGGGCACACGCCAACGCTGTTCGCCGCTTTCTTCTACTTCGACCTGAGCTTCATGGTGTGGGTCATCCTTGGCCCGCTAGCAGTGCAGATCTCAAAGGACCTTGGCCTCACGCCGGCCGAGAAAGGGCTGATGGTCGCCATCCCCCTGCTCGCCGGTGCGCTGCTGCGTATCGTCATGGGCGTGATGGTCGATCACCTCAAGCCGAAGAAGGCCGGCCTGATCGGCCAGTTGGTCGTCATGCTCGGCCTGTTGTGGGCCTGGCAGGGTGACCTGCACAGCTACGCGAGCCTGCTGGCGCTTGGCGCCGTGCTGGGTGTGGCCGGCGCCGCCTTCGCGGTGGCGCTGCCGCTGGCCTCGCGCTGGTATCCGCCGGAGCACCAGGGAACGGCGCTGGGCATCGCGGGGGCCGGCAATTCGGGCACCGCGTTCGCGGCCCTGTTCGCGCCCGCGCTGGCGGTCGCCTTTGGCTGGCAGAACGTCTTCGGCCTGTGCCTGATACCGCTGGGCGTGGCCCTGGTGGTGTATTTGACGATGGCCAAGGACGCACCGAGCGCGCCGCCACCGAAGTCGCTGCCCGAATACCTGCACGTCTTGAAGGACAAGGACGCCTGGTGGTTCATGTTCTTCTACGCCGTCACCTTCGGCGGCTTTTCCGGCCTGGCGTCCTCGCTGACGATCTATTTCAATACCCAGTACGCGGTTTCGCCCGTCAGCGCGGGCTACCTGACGGCCGCCTGCGTGTTCGCCGGCTCGCTGGTGCGCCCCCTGGGCGGGCGCCTGGCCGACCGCATCGGCGGCATCCGCACGCTCTCGATCATGTACGCCTGCGCGGCCGCCGCCCTGCTGCTCGCCAGCAGCGGCATGCCGTCCGCCGGCAGCGCGGCGGCGGTGTTCGTGGCCGCCATGCTCGCTTTCGGAACCGGCAATGGCGCCGTGTTCCAGCTGGTGCCGCAGCGCTTTCGCAAGGAGATCGGCGTGATGACGGGGCTGGTGGGGATGGCCGGCGGCGTGGGTGGGTTCTACCTCGCGTCCAGCCTGGGCATGTCGCGCCAGCTCACCGGCAGCTACCAGATCGGCCTGATCGTGTTCGCGGCGCTGGCCGTCATCGCCCTGCTCGGCCTGTCCCTGGTCAAGACACGCTGGCGCACCACCTGGGGCAGCGCCGCCATGACGGCGGCCAGGGTGTAGACTCGGCAGCATGAGCTTGCTCGTCACAGCGGCGCACGCCACCGCCCGCGGCCCACGCGAACGCAACGAAGACTTCGTCGGCATGGTCACGCCGAACGAGCCGGAGTTGAGCGCGAAAGGCGTGCTGGCGGCGGTGGCCGATGGCGTCTCCGGCAACGAAGGCGGGCGCGAGGCGTCGGAGTACACGGTGCGCGGCCTGCTGGCCGATTACTACGCCACGCCGGACACCTGGCATGTGTCACAGGCGCTCGAGCGCGTGCTCAAGGCCACCAACAGCTGGATCTTGCAGCAGGGCTCGATTCGCCCGGAGCTGGCGGGCATGGCAAGCACACTGACCTGCCTGGTCTTGCGCGGCAGCTTCTATTATTTTTCGCACGTGGGCGACACCCGCCTGTACCTGCTGCGCGCGGGCGTGCTCACACGCTTGACCACCGACCATGTGTGGGACCGGCCGGAAATGCAGCACGTGCTTACGCGCGCCATCGGCCTCGATGCGCATGTGGCGATCGACCACGGCATGGGCCCCCTGTGCCGCGACGATGTATTCCTGCTCGCCAGCGACGGTGTGTGGGCATCGCTCAGCGAGTACGAGCTCGCCTTCCAACTCGGCCAGCTGGCCGGCGGTGCGCACGACGCCCAAGCCTGCGCCGACGCCATGCTGGCCGCCGCGCTGGCCGGCGGCAGTGCGGACAATGTGAGCGCCCTGGTGCTGCAGGTGGAAGCGCTGCCGCAGCGCGACCTGCGCGACAGCCTCTCGAGCATGCAGAATCTGCCGCTGCCGCCAAAACTCAAGCCTGGCATGCCGTTCGAGGGCATGGTGGTCGAGGCGCTGATCCACAGTTCGGCCTCGACCCTGCTCTACCGCATGCGCGAGGCCGCCGCCGACGGGCGCACGCTGGTGCTCAAGACCTTGCAGCCGGCGCGCGCGGCCGACCCGCAGGAGCGCGCCGCCTTCGCGCACGAGGAGTGGCTGGCACGGCGCGTGGTGGCGCGCTTCTTCCCGCAAGTGATCACGCCGGCGCAGCGAAATTATTTATACTATTTATCGACCTGGCACGCGGGGCACACTCTGCAACAGCTGCTCGACGAGGGACGCCATTTCACGGTACCCGAAGCACTGGCGCTGGGTGAACAGCTAGTGCGCGCGGCGGGCGCGCTCCATCGGCGCAGTGTCGTCCACCGCGACATCAAGCCCGACAACGTGCACCTGGGCGCGGACGGACAATTGCGCCTGCTTGACCTGGGCGTGGCGCAGTCGGGCATGCTGGCCGACGCCAGCGCGGCGCTGGCCGGCACCCCGTCCTTTCTCGCGCCCGAACAATTCGAGCAAGGCGGCGCCAGCGTGCAAAGCGACCTGTACGCCGTTGGCGTGACCCTGTACTTCGCGCTGACGCGCCACTATCCCTACGGCGAAATCGAAGCGTTCCAGCGTCCGCGCTTCGGGCTCGCCGCGCCCGCCAGCCGCTGGCGCCCCGACGTGCCGCTGTGGCTGGAGAACGTGCTGCACAAGGCGCTCGCGCGCGAACTGGCCGAGCGCTTCGAGACGGCCGAGGAATTCCTGCTGGCGCTCGAGCGCGGCGCCACCCGCCCGCTGCCGACGCGTCCGGCGCCACCGCTGATCCAGCGCGATCCGGTGGGGTGGTGGCGCGCGCTCGCCATCGGCGCCATGGTCTTGAACCTCGTTCTGCTCTACCTGCTGAGCAAGTGAAGCGCCAGCGCGCCGCGCGGGTCCTGGCCCTGGCCCTGACCCTGGCCATTCTGTGCGCTACAATGACGGATTGTTCCCACCGTCTTGTTCCCCATGCTAGTCCTCGGCGTCGAATCCTCCTGCGATGAAACCGGCCTCGCCCTCTACGATACCGAGCGCGGCCTGCTCGCGCACGCGCTCCATTCGCAGGTGGCCATGCACGAGGAATACGGCGGCGTGGTGCCGGAGCTGGCCTCGCGCGACCATATCCGGCGCGCCATTCCCCTGCTCGAGCAAACCCTGGCCGGCGCCGGCGCCGCGCTCTCGGACATCGACGCCATCGCCTACACCCAAGGTCCCGGCTTGGCGGGCGCGCTGCTGGTGGGCTCCTCGATCGCCTGCAGCCTGGGCCTGGCCATCGACCGCCCGGTGCTCGGCGTGCATCACCTGGAAGGGCATTTGCTCTCGCCGCTGCTGGCCAAGGACCGGCCCGCCTTTCCCTTCATCGCGCTGCTGGTGTCGGGCGGGCACACCCAGTTGATGCGGGTGGACGGCGTCGGCCAATACACCCTGCTGGGCGAGACGCTCGACGACGCGGCCGGCGAAGCGTTCGACAAATCGGCCAAGCTGCTCGGCCTGGGTTATCCGGGCGGGCCGGCCATTTCGCGCCTGGCCGAATTTGGCGACCCGCTGGCCTACAAGCTGCCGCGCCCGATGCTCCATTCGAAGGATTTCAACTTCAGCTTTTCGGGCTTGAAGACGGCGGTGCTGACGGTGGTGAAAAACCATCACGAAAAAGACATCGCGCATATCTGCGAGCAGGACAAGGCGAATATCGCGCGCGGTTTCGTCGATGCGATCGTCGACGTGTTGACGGCCAAGTGCGTGAGCGCCCTGCGCCACTCCGGCCTCAAGCGCCTGGTGATCGCCGGCGGGGTCGGCGCCAATGCGCAGCTGCGCGCATCCCTGAACGCTGCGGCCGCCAGCAAGAAATTCCGCGTCTATTATCCGGAGCTCGAGTTTTGCACCGATAACGGCGCCATGATCGCCTTCGCCGGCGCCATGCGCTTGCAAATCAATCCGGCCGCCGCCAAGCGCGACTACGCCTTCAACGTCCGGCCGCGCTGGCCGCTGGACGAATTGCGCATCGTTTAAACCGCGCGCGGAACTGGCGCACCCGAAATCGATCATACGGTGTCGGGAGCGTGAGGGCCATGCGATGCGTATTGTCAGCTGGAATATCCGTTGGGGTTGCGGCAAAGATGGGCGGATTCGCATTCACGCGATCATCGATGTCTTGCGCAAATTAAATCCCGAAGTCATTTGCCTGCAAGAGGTGGCCGTCAACCATCCCGAGCTCGAGGGCAATGCCAGCGCCAACCAGAACCGGCAATTGTCGGGCGCGTTCGGCGGCTACCATTCGGTCTACGCGCCCACCAGCGAAATCTACCGCCACAATCTGCCCCGCCTGTTCGGCAACCTCTTGCTGTCCAAATTCCGCATGACGCAAGTGCTGCGCCACGACCTGCCCTGGCCGGCCGACCCGGCCAGCCCGGCCGGCATGCCGCGCGGGGTGATCGAAGCGGTGATCGACGCGCCCAGCGGCAAGCTACGGGTCTTGACCACCCATCTCGAACATTACTCCTTGGTGCAGCGCGCGGCCCAGGTCAGGCATTTACGCGAGTTGCATGCGCAAGCGTGCGAGCGGGCGCGCTTCTACCAGCCCGACCATAGCCTGGACGCGCCCTTCCAATTGGGCGAACGCCCGGCCAGCGCCATTTATTGCGGCGACTTCAATTTCACGCCCAATTCGCCCGAGTACGCCGCCATGCTCGCGCCGCAAGACGATGGCGGCACGCCGCTGGCCGACACCTGGCCCCTGTTGCACCCGGACTTGGCGCGCGCCCCCACCGCTGGTTTGCATGGCTTTCGCTGGCCGGACAAGCCCGATTGCTACGACTATTTTTTCGTCACCAAGGATTTACTACCGCGCGTGACAGACATGGATGTGCATTCTGAAACCTCGGCCTCGGACCACCAGCCGATCTATCTCGATATCACTTGAAGCGCTGCTGCGGTGCCGACAGTTCCATAAAACGGAATAATCAATTGATATCGACGGCTATTCTTTTAAATTTGGGAATCACATAAAGTTACGCATCGACACAATCGATGCGTTCCCAACCCATCCAAGGAGATTCCCATGACCCTGATTCAAAAACTGTCCGCCCTCATTCTTTCCGCTTCGGCCATGATGTTCGCCGGCGCCGCGCACGCGGACGCGCCACGCGACAATATCGTTGGTGCCGGCGGCTACGACTTGACGTCCTACTTCACCCAGGAAAAACCGCAGCGCGGCAATGGCCACCACGTCGCCGTCATCGATGGCGTCAATTACCTGTTCGCCAGCGAAGCCAATCAGCGCGCCTTCGAAGCGGCACCGGCCAAATACTTGCCGCAGTACGGGGGTTTTTGCGCGTTCGGCGCCTCGATCAACAAGAAATTCATCGCCGATCCGGACGTGTTTGATATTGTCGACGGCAAGCTTTACTTCAACCTCGACAGCAAGATCCGTTCGATCTGGGCGCAAGACATCGCCGGGCGCATCAAAACGGCTGACAGCAACTGGAAAGTAATCGTCAACAAGAAAGCGGCCGAACTGTAAGCAGGACAGTCCCGCGCGGGCCCGCCCAGGCGGCCCGCGCTCAGGGATTGAGCGACTTTTCGGCGCGCAAACGCCCGATCATCAAATCGAGGAAAGTGCGCACCTTGGCCGAAGCGTAACGCCCCTCGCGGTGCACCACGTGCACCGGCAATTGCGCCGTTTCGTAGTCCACCAGCAAGGGCAGCAGTTCGCCGCTGTCGATCAGCGGCGCGATCTGGTAAGACATCAAGCGCGTGATGCCAAAGCCGGCGCGCACGGCGGCGATGGCGCCGTCGTTGCTGCTCACGCTCAAGCGCGGCTTGATGCGCGTGCTCAAGGACTGGCCCCCATGGCTGAACTTCCAATCGAAGGCGGAGTTCACGCTGGCCGCCGCGATCGTCGTGTGATGGATCAAGTCGGCCGGGGTTTGCGGTGCCGGATGGGCGGCCAGATAGGCGGGCGCCGCGCACACCACGCGCCGCACCTGGCCCACCTTGGCGGCCTTCATGCTCGAATCGGGCAACTCGCCAATGCGCACGCCGGCGTCGATACCTTCTTCCAGCAAATTGACGACGCGGTCGACAAACATCGCCGACACTTCCATATCCGGATAGCGCCGCAGGTAATCGACCACGCCCGGCATGACGAACATTTTTCCAAACAAAACGGGGGCGGTGATGGCCAATTGCCCGCGCGGCGTGCCGTTGATGCCGGCCGCCGCCTCGTCCGCCTCGTCGACTTCGCCGATGATGCGGCGCGCGTCATCCAGGTAGCGCTGGCCCGCCTCCGTGACCCGCACATGGCGCGTGGTACGGTTGAGCAACTTGATGCCCAGGCGCTCCTCGAGCGCGGCGATGGCGCGCGTGACGGCCGGCGGCGACATGCCCAGGCGGCGCCCGCCGCCGGCGAAGCTTTCCTCCTCGGCGACGGCGACGAAGACCGTCATCAGGGTCAGTCTGTCCATATTATTTCACTGGTTGAAATAATTCATTCTATCTGATTGAGATCATTTCACCAGCTTGCCGCCGCGCCGCTTTAGGCCGATTGCGCGATCTGGCGCAAAGCTTGCTCGAAAACTTCGGGAGGCTGTCCGCCGGAAATCATATGACGTTCGTTGATGATGACCGCCGGCACCGCGTGCACGCCTTTGCCCACGTAAAACTGTTCGCGTTCGCGCACTTGCGCGGCATAACGGTCGGAGTCGAGGATGGCCGCCGTTTCGGCCGCGTCCAAGCCCACTTCGGCGGCCACCCGGGTCAGCACGGCGTGCGATGAGGGATCCTCGCCCTTGCTGAAATACGCCTCGAACAACGCCATTTTCAAGGCATGCTGGCGTCCGCCTTCCTCGGCCCAATGGAGCAAGCGGTGCGCATCGAAGGTGTTGTAGATGCGGCTGCGTTTGCCCATGTCGAACTGAAAGCCCAGGGCGGCGCCGCGCTCCCGTATCATCTCGCGCGTCTGCTCCGTTTGCTCGGGCGTGGCGCCATATTTTTGGGCCAGATGCTCGCCGATGTCTTGCCCCTGCGGCCCCATCTGCGGGTTCAATTCAAAGGGCTGAAAATGCACGGTGGCATCGACTTGCTTGCCCATGCGCGCGAGCGCCGTCTCCAGGGATTTGAGCCCGATGATGCACCAGGGGCAAGACACATCGGACACGAAATCAATCTTCAATTGTTTACCCACGGCACACCACCCATCGCTCGACGCCGGCGCAACAGTGCGCCGCTACGGTTCATATATTGTCATGAACAGCGGCAAATCAATAGTGCGCCCGCGTCGCATCAATGCGGCGCCCTGTGCGCAAGGGCATGCGCCAGCATCCGATCCGCATCAAGTTGCCCAAATGCACGCCCGTTGACGCCTGACAAGCGCTCGCCGGCCCGCTCTCCCTATGCTGTGTCATCAGGCGCCGCTTCGCGCGCCCACACCGACAGGGAGGCTCGTATGCAATGGCTCATCGCCGGCTATGCCGCTGCACTTTTCGCAGGACAATTCGACGGTAGTGGGAATGTTTGCGGAGGCAAGCTCCTGATCGAGGAGGCGAACTTGACCTGGCGCACGGCCTCGGGCCATTGCAAGGAAGTGCCGTACAAGGTGATCGAGCGCGGCGCCAAGGAGCAAAGCGCATCGGTGGTGCTGCAGCTTGACGCGAGCCCATCGTGCCTGTTCCAGATCATCAAGCTCGAGCCCGATGCGCGCAAGCCGGAATTCTGGAACGTCACGGCTTACCTCAGCGCGGCCGACTTCAAGAATCCCCGCTTGCAGCCCCACCAAAGGCTCGAGTGCAGCGTGCACAAAGTCGATGGCAAGAGCTGATGCTTATTTGTGCTTGCCGGCAGCCTTGTGCGGGACGGACTTGGGGGCGGACTTGCTGCCGATGCGGCTTTCAGTGCCTGCCATCAAATTGCTGATGTTCTTGCCGTGACGGTAAGCCAACAAGACACTCATGATGGCGATGCTCAGGAAGCGCTCGTCCACGCCCGCTTGCAAACCGTAATACAGGGGCGCGACCAAGGCCGCCACCAAGGCCGCCAGCGAGGAATAGCGCGACAGGAAAGCGACCACCAGCCAGGCGGCCAGCACCACCAGGCCCAGCATCGGATCGATCCCGAGCAGCACGCCCAATGCGGTGGCGACACCCTTGCCGCCCTTGAAGCGGAAAAACACGGGCCACAAGTGCCCGAGGAACACGGCCAAGGCCACTAGCGCGATGGTGCTGTCGCCCACCCCGTATTGCAGCGCCAGACGTTCGGCCAGCCACACCGCCAGCCAGCCCTTGAAACCATCGCCCACCAGGGTCAAGATGGCCGCCGCCTTGTTCCCGCTGCGCAAAACATTGGTCGCGCCCGGGTTTTTCGAGCCATAGGTGCGCGGATCGGCCAAGCCGAATACCTTGCTCATCACGACGGCGAAGGAAATCGAACCGATCAAATAGGCGGCCACGACAAATACGGCGGAAGTCAAAACGGAATGCATTTCATCTCTCTTATTCTGGCACCGGTCTCACGCGCCGGCCGCTGAATATACACCATAGGCGCGCCCGCCGGCCAGCCCGGCCGCTCAGTCCAGCAGCGCGCACTGCACCGCCTTGGCGCCCAGCAGTTCAGTGACGATGGCCGGCGCGATGCCCACCAGATAACCGCGACGCCCGCCATTGATGTAGATCTTGTCGAGCGCCAGGATGCCTTGCTCCACATACACGGGCAAAGCCTTGCGCGTGCCAAAGGGCGAGGTGCCGCCCACTTGGTAGCCGGAATGGCGCTGCGCCACCTCCGGCTTGCACGGCTCGACCGATTTGCAGCCGATGGCGCGCGCCAGGTTCTTGGTCGAGACCTTGCAATCGCCATGCATGAGCACGATCAAGGGCTTGGCCACCTCGTCCTGCATCACCAAGGTCTTGACGACTTGGTGTTCGGACACGCCCAGTTCGCGCGCGGACACGGCGGTGCCCCCATGCTCCTCGTAGGGATAGGGGTGTTCGGAAAAATCGACTTTGTGCTTACGCAAGAATTGCGTTGCGGGAGTCTCGGAGACGTGCTCTTTCTTGGCCATGCGTGCTACGCTAAAGGTTCGTTGGGAGTTCAATATTATGCAGCAAGAAATACGCTTTGCCACCTTCAACACGCTTAACCTGGCGCCTTGCGGCGCGCGCCTGTACGACCAGATCGCGCCGAGCAGCGCCGCCGAGTACGAAGCCAAGCTCGACTGGACCGCGCGCCAGCTCGACGCGCTCGACGCCGACGTCGTCGGCTTGCAGGAAGTGTTTGCGCCAGCGACGCTCCAGGCCGTGCTCGCGCGCACCACGCATTACCGCCAGGCACAGCTGCTGGGCATCGAGCCGGATCCATCGGCCGAGCGCTTGAAACCGAATGTGGCGCTGGTGTCGCGTCTGCCCCTGGCGGGCGCGGCCACCATCCACACGCATTTCCCGGCCGGCGTCGCCTTGCCCCACGACGCGCCGGACGCGGGCCGCTTCGCGCGCGCCGCCCTGCACGCGCCCCTTCAAATGCCAAACGGCAGTATCGTCGACGTGCTGGTGGTACACCTGAAGTCGCAACGCCCGGATTACCGCAATGGCGACAACGCGGAAGATTCGGCCCTGTTCGCGCAAGCTTGCCTGCGTTCGCTGCTGCGCCGTGGCACCGAGGCGGTGGCGCTGCGCGTGCTGCTGTGCGAACTGGGGCGCCGCCATGCGCGCGCGCGCGTGGTGCTGGGCGACTTCAACGACGTGGCCGAAGCTGTCAGCACCGGCATCGTGCTGGGCGCCGGCGCCCCCCTGCGCGAGCGCATGTACGATGCCTACCAGGTCCAGGCGCAGCAAGACCGCCTGCGCCACGTCGCCTTCAGCAGCTTGCACGAGGGACGTTATTCCACGATTGACCACATCCTGGTGTCGCCGCATTTCCATGGCGCGCTGCCCGACGCCATCGGCGAGGTGGCCGAAGTGCACTACTTGAACGACCACCTGGCACTGGCGCCTGCGCAATCGTCCGACCATGGGCAAGTGATGGCGCGCATTGTTTTGCGCGCGCCCTGAGGCGCCACTCAAATATTCAAACCCGCCTGGCGCGCCATGTTGTTGGCGTAAAAGCCTTGATATTCGTCGCAGCCGTGTCCTTGCAGGAAGGCCAGTTGGGCCGCCGTTTCCACGCCCTCGGCCACCACCCGCAACTTCAAGCTGCGCGCCAGCGCGATGATGGCCACGATGATGTCGGCGTCTTCCGGGTTGCCGCTGATGTCGCTGACAAAGGACGCGTCGATCTTGAGCTTGGACAAAGGATAGCGCCGCAAATAGCCCAGGCTGGAAAAGCCGGTGCCGAAATCGTCGACCGTCAGGCGCACGCCGCAATCGTGCAAGCTATTTAAGGTGGTGATGGTGCCCGCGTCGCCGTCCATGATCACGCGTTCCGTGATTTCCAGTTCCAGGCTGGCGGGCGGCAAGCCGGCATCCTTCAGCACCGCGCCCACCAGCGGCACCAGGCGCTTGTTCAAGAATTGCGCCGTCGACAAGTTGACCGCCACCGCCAGCGCCTGGCCATGCTCGCGCCAATGGCGCGCGCGCTCGCAAGCTTGCTGCAGCACCCACTCGCCGATCGGCACCATCAAGCCGCAGGATTCGGCCACACCGATAAATTGCGGCGGCAACAACAAGCCAAGTTTCGGATGGCGCCAGCGTATCAAGGCCTCGGCGCCCAGGGTGCGCCCGCTGGCGATATCGACCACGGGTTGATATTCCAATTCGAACTGGCCCTTGGCCAGGGCGTCGCGCAGCATGTTTTCGAGACCGATGCGTTCGACCACTTGCGCGTTCATGGCCGAGCTGAAGAACTGGTAAGTGTTGCGCCCGCTTTGCTTGGCGTGGTACATGGCCACGTCCGCGTGCTTGAGCAAGCTGTCGGGATCCTCGCCATCGGCCGGGTAAATGCTGATGCCGATCGAGGTGCCGATGCTCACGTCCACATTGCCCACCCGCGTCATTTGGGCGATCGCCTGCATCACGCTCGCCGCCACGTGCGCCGCGTGTTCCTCGCCGCCGATGTCGGCCAGGATCAGCACGAACTCGTCGCCGCCCTGGCGGCTGACGGTATCGACCCCGCGCACGCAGCGCGCCAGGCGCAGCGCCACTTCCTTGAGCAGCAAGTCGCCCACGTGGTGGCCATAAGTGTCGTTGATCAACTTGAAGCGGTCCAGGTCGAGGAACATCACCGCCACCTTGCTGTGCTTGCGGCGCGCCGCCGCCAAGGCCTGGTGCAAGCGGTCGAGCAGCAGCACGCGGTTGGGCAAGTCGGTGAGGAAGTCGTGCTCGGCCAGGTGGCGGGTGTGCTCCTCGCTGCGGCGGCGGTCGGTGATGTCGGCCATGATGGCCATGTAATTGACGATCTTGTTGGCGGAGTCGCGGATGGCCGTCAAGGCCAGCGACACGGGAAAATGCGTGCCGTTCTTGCGCACGCTCCACAGTTCGCCCTTCCAGTGTCCGAGTCCCTGAACGTCGCTCCAGATGCGCTGGAAGAAAGCCGGATCATGGTCGCCGGCGCGCAGCTCGTAGCCGCGCTCGCCGATGACCTCGCCCGCGTCGAAGCCGGTAAGTTCGGTGTATGCCTGGTTCACCGCCAGCACCCGATATTGATCATCCATGAGCTCAATGGCGTCGCGGCAATTCTCGAACACCTGGGCTGCCATTTGCAAGGCGCGCTCGGTGGCCTTGCGCGCGGAAATGTCGCGGATGATGGCGTAGGACAAAAATTGGTGGTCCAGCGTGACCGAGGTGAGCAGCACGTCGGCCCAAAAACCGCCTTCATTGGCCGTCTGGAAACGCCATTCGTAGCGCACATTGCCATCACGAAAAGTTTGCGCCGCGATCGCCGCATCGCTTTGCAGCGACGCTTCGCCCGATGGCTGCTGGGCGGGAGAAAAATCGAGCAAGCTCTTGCCGACCATTTGGCTGTGACGTTCGCAGCGGAACAGGTGCAGCGCGGCCGGGTTGGCGTCGATGATACGTTTGCCCTCTATTAATACGATGGCGTCGGGCGAGCGCTGATACAGCTCGCGGAAGTTGCCGCCCGCTTGACGCAAGGCGTTTTCGTCATGCTTGCGCGCGCTCACGTCGATATCCATGCAAAAAATTTGCTGGGCGCTGCCGTCGCGGTGGGCCGGGAACACGCTCGAATACAGCCACAGCTGGCGTCCGCTGGCGAGATCGACCAGCCAGTCGCGCGCCAGCGCCGGCTTATCACTTTGCCAAACTTGTTCGATCATGGTGAGGAATTCGGCCTCGCGCGCGCCGTGCGAAAGCAAAGCGCCCAGGGGCTGGCCCAGCGCCGCGGCGGCGCCGATGCCAAACAGCTCGGCGCAGGTATTGTTCCAGAAGCGCACGCGGCCGTCGCGGTCGATCGCGTGCACCGCCACCGTGGGCGTGCGCTCGATGGCCGCCACGAAGCGATACAACAAGTCGAGCGCCGCCGTGCCCGGGCCGTCCGGCATGGCGCCGACGTCTATCATGCGAGCATCGTCACTCACCGGCTCGTCCCTTCCCCAGCGTGCGTGGCCGGGATGGGCGCGCACTATCAGCCATTCTTGCCGATTACGCCAAATAGAATTTGCGCCCGCGCAAAAACTGCAGGCTGGCGCCACCGTTCGTCGCGCGCCACGGCCGCTTTGTCACGCTTTTCTGCATTTCAGCGACCGGAATACACGGCCTGTCGCATTTCCTTGGCGCCGACGCCCGGCATTTTCTATATTGTCAGCATGCGCCTGGAGCTCCACCTTGATTAAGGCGGAGCCCAGACGCCCCCTATTCCCCCCTTTCATAGAAAAATCATATGAAAATCGAAACCTTACCCTTCGCGCCCACCCAGCCCATCAAGAGCCGCCGGCGCTGGCGCGCGCCGGTGATCGGCTTGCTTCTGGTCTTGTTGGCTGGCGGCGGCTGGACCGTGATGCAGTCGAAGGGCAAGGCCGGTTCGGCCCAGGCCGCCGGCAGCGCCGACGAAAAAGCCGACGCCAAGGTCGATGTCTATGAATTAGGCAGCGGCGACGTGGCTGCCATCGAGGAGCGCGAGCTGTCCGTCAAGTTGCCACTGTCGGGCTCGCTGGTGCCGCAAACCCTGGCCACGGTCAAGTCGAAGGTGGCTGCCGTCGTGATGGAAACGACGGTGCAAGAAGGCATGAACGTGACGGCAGGGCAAGTCATCGCCCGCCTCGACCAAGCCGATTTGACCGCCCGCCTGGCCCAGCAGCAAGCCTCGCTGGAAGAAGCGACCGCGCGCTTGTCCCTGGCCAAGAAGAACAGCGTCAACAACCAGGCTTTGCTCAAGCAAAACTACATTTCGCAAAACGCTTTTGACACCACGCAAAACAGCGTGGACCTGGCCGCGGCCAACGTCAAGGCGGTCCAAGCCCAAGTCGATCTGGCGCGCATCGCGCTGGCCGACACCCAGATACGCGCGCCCATCACGGGCGTGGTCAGCAAGCGCCATGTACAGGCGGGAGAAAAACTCTCGCCTGACATGCCTGTTTTCACCATCGTCAATTTGCAGCAGCTCAACCTCGAAGCCCAGGTGCCGGCCGAGGACATCCCGCGCATCAAGGTCGGGCAGCTGGTGCAATTTAAGGTCGATGGCTTCGATGGCCGCCCCTTCAGCGGTACCGTCACCCGCATCAACCCCACCGCGGAAGCCGGTTCGCGCTCGATGCTGGTGTATATCAGCGTGGCGAACGCCGACGGCGCCTTGCGCGGCGGCATGTTCGCGAAAGGTGTGATCACCACCGCCAAGTCCGCCGTCACCGCCCTGGTGCCGCTCGCGGCCTTGCGTAAGGATAAGGACGCGGACCAGGTCTACCAGGTCGAAAACGGCAAGGTGGTGGCGCGTGCCGTCACCCTGGGCATGCGCAACGAGGACGAGGGCTATGCCGAAGTACGCACCGGCCTGGTCAAGGGCAATCAAGTGATCGTAGCCAAGCTTGACGGCGTCAAGCCCGGCACCAAGGTCAAGCTGGCCGATGCCAAAGCCGCAGCGGCCGCGCCGGCCGCCGCAGCTGTCGCCGCCAAGAAAGGCTAAGCCATGTGGATCACTAAAACCAGTATTCAAAATCCCGTGTTCGCCACCATGGTGATGGTGGGACTGGTCGTGTTGGGCTTGTTCTCCTACAAACGCCTGGGCTTGGAAAGCATGCCCAACGTCGACATCCCGGTCGCCATCATCGAAGTGCAATATCCGGGCGCCTCGCCCGAGGCGGTGGAAAACGACATCACGCGCCCGGTGGAAGAAGCCGTCAACGCCGTGTCCGGCATCCGCACCCTGCGCGCCAATTCCTGGGAGGGACGCAGCGGCGTGTACGTGGAATTCGAACTGTCGGCCAATATGGACCGCGTGATGCAAGACATCCGCGACCGCGTCGGCCAAGTCCGTCCGCGCTTTCCGCGCGAAGCGAAAGAGCCCTACATCGGGCGCGTCGAGGGCGAGAACTTCCGCCCCATCGTCAACCTCGTGTTGACGTCCGAGAACAACCAGCACAGCTTGCGCGAACTGTCGACGATGACGGACCAGATCATCTCGAAACGCTTCCAGGGCGTGGCCGGCGTGGGCCAGGTGCAGATCAGCGGCACGACCACGCGCCAGGTCTTGATCAACCTCAAGCCGGACGCGCTGCAAGCGCAAGGCGTGGGCGTGGACGAAGTGATTCGCGCGATCGCCGCCACCAATACCAATCTGCCGGCCGGCAATATCAGCTTCGGCGCCAGCGAGCAACTGGTGCGCATCGAGGGCAAGATCAAGGAAGCGCGCGAGTTTAACAAGATCATCGTCGCGCGCCGCGCCAACGGCCCGGTCTACCTCGAGCAGATCGCCAGCGTGGTCGACGGCGAAGCGGAAGAACAATCGATCTCCAGCATCAATGGCCAGCGCGCCATTTCCATCGACATCACCAAGGTGCAGGACGCCAACGTGGTGGAAGTGGGCAAGCGGATCCAGAAGGTGGCGTTTGATTTGCAAAAGTCGCTGCCAGCGGACATCAAGCTGCGCGTGATGAACGATGAATCGGTCAATGTGCAAAGCCAGCTCGACAACGTCAAGGAAACGATTGTCGAGGGCGCGCTGTTGACCATGCTCATCGTATTCCTGTTCCTGCATTCCTGGCGCAGCACCGTCATCACGGGCTTGACCCTGCCCATTTCCGTGATGGCCAGCTTCATCGCCATGAACGCCTTTGGCTTCACCCTCAACTTCCTGACCCTGATGGCCTTGTCGCTGTGCATAGGATTGCTGATCGACGACGCCATCGTGGTGCGCGAAAACATCGTGCGCCACCTGGGCATGGGCAAGAACCACGTCAAGGCCGCCAACGATGGCACCAACGAAATCGGCCTGGCCGTGATGGCCACCACCTTCGCCATCGTGGCCGTGTTCGTGCCGGTGGCCTTCATGAAAGGCTTGATCGGGCGTTTCTTCCTGCAGTTCGGCATCACCGTGGCGGTGGCCGTGCTGGTGTCGCTGTTCGTCTCCTTCACGCTCGACCCGATGCTCTCCTCGGTGTGGCGCGACCCCGTCAAAGACCGCTTCAAATACATGCCGTGGCTGGGCCGCTTGATGGCGCGCATCGACCATCGCCTCGAGCGCGTGCACCAGTGGTATGGCCGCGTGCTGGCCGTGGCGCTGCGCTGGCGCAAGGCCACGCTGGGCATCGCCTTCGCCTTGTTTGTCGCCAGCCTGGCGCTGGTGCCCTTCATCGGCGGCGAATTCGCGCCCGAACAAGACAACGGCTTCATCCAGCTCGGCTTCAAGACGGCGGTCGGCTCCAGCCTGGACTACACCAAGACCAAGGTCGAGCAAGTGGAAGCGGCTTTGAAAACGTTCAAGGAAATCGACAGCATCAGCACCATCGTCGGCACCCAGGACGGGCACAACTCGGCGCGCGTGAGCGTCAAGCTGACCGACGTCAAGCTGACCCACCGCAAAGCGCAAAAGGATTTGGAAATGGAGATCCGCGAACGCCTCAAGCCCATCGCCGGCGTGCAGATGCAAGTGGGTAATCGCCCGATTTTCATCGCCATCCTGGGCACCGACGAAGCAAAGCTCGACGCCGTGGCCCATCAGCTGATGGGCAAGATGCGCAATATCAAAGGGGTGGCCGACATCGAATACAGCCAGGAAGGCGCCAACCCTTCGACCACGATCAAGATCAACAACGAGCTCGCCAGCGACCTGGGCTTGTCGGTGCAGCAAATCGGGGCCGCCCTGCGTCCTTTCGTGGCGGGCGACACCACCAGCCACTGGCTGGCGGCCGATGGCCAGAATTACGACGTCAATGTGCAGTTGCCCAAGTCGGGCCGCCAAAAAGTGGCCGACCTGGCCGACCTGTCGCTGGCATCGTCCAAGATCGGCGCCGACGGCAAGCCCATCATGGTGCCGCTGCGCCAGGTGGTGAGCTTCGTGCCGTCCTCGAGCCCGCAAGTGCTCAAGCGCCAAGCCTTGCAACGGCGCGTGGCCGTCTACGCCGGCGTCAACGGTCGTCCCTTCGGCGACGTCAACAGCGATATCCAGAAAGCCATGGATGGCATCGTGCTGCCGGCCGGGGTGCGCTTCGACATCGGCGGCGACGCCCAGACCATGCAGGAATCGATGATGGGCCTGGTGATGGCGCTGGGCACGGCCGTGATCTTCATCTACCTGGTGCTCGCTTCCCAGTTCGGCAGCTTCTTGCAGCCGCTCGCCATCATGGTGTCGCTGCCGCTATCCTTGATCGGGGTGCTGGTGGCCTTGCTGGTCACGCACACCACCTTGAACGTGTTCTCGATGATCGGCTTTGTGATGCTGATGGGATTGGTGACGAAAAATGCGATCTTGCTGGTCGACTTTGCCAACCAGGCCAAGCGCGAGGGCAAGAGCCAGTTCGACGCCTTGATCATGGCGGGCCAGGTGCGCCTGCGCCCGATCTTGATGACGACCTTGGCCATGATTTTCGGCATGTTGCCGATGGCGATAGGCATGGGCGATGGCGGGGAAGTGCAGGCGCCGATGGGGCGCGCCGTGATCGGCGGGGTGATCACCTCCACCCTGCTCACCCTGGTGGTGGTGCCGGTGGCTTACACCTACATGGACAATCTGGGCAAGTGGGCGCTGCGCTTTTTCAAGGGCGCGCCGGACGAGCAGCACGAACAGCAAGATTCCGTCGCCGAAGTGGCGTAAGGGTCAACAATTCGGACCTCGGTCCGAAGGCAATCTAACATTCGGACCTGGTCCGAATGGTCACGCAGAATTCGGACGGCGTCCGCAGGCGAGCGCTTGCGGCGCCGGCCGGCCTTGCAATCAGGCCGGGTCCGACGTTTGCGGCTCGGCCGCATCGACTTGCGCTTCGTCCTCGTCGTCGGAGGCGCCCTCTTCCCCTTCCGCACCGCCAGGGTGGGCCTTGGCCTCGAGCTTGCGCCGAGCTTTCTCTTCCGCCTTCTTCTTCTTTTCTAATTCCCGTTGCCGCTTTTCGTACTGGAAATTAGTTTTAGCCATGAGGCACCTCTTGAGTGAGTGGAAAGGAAATGCGACACACCGAACGCATCACACCCACATTATGCCGGTTTATTCGGTTTGTATTTGATTTAAGCACGTGGGTGATGCGCGGCATGTAGTTGTTTCAAGCGTTCGCGCGCCACATGGGTATAGATTTGTGTTGTTGAAATATCAGCATGGCCGAGCAATAGCTGGACCACGCGCAAGTCCGCGCCGTGGTTGAGCAGGTGGGTGGCGAAGGCGTGGCGCAGGGTGTGCGGCGACAGGGGGGCGCTGATGCCGGCGCGCAAGGCATGCTTCTTGATCAAGATCCAAAACATTTGGCGCGTCATCGGCCCGCCGCGTCCGGTGACGAAGACGGCGTCGTCGATCTGGCCGTCCAGGATCAGGCCGCGCGCGTCCTTCAGATAGCGTTCCAGCCACAGGCGCGCCTGCTGGCCGAAGGGCACCAGGCGCGTCTTGCTGCCCTTGCCGGTGATGCGCAGCACGCCATCGTTCATGCTCAGCTCGACGAGCTTGATGCCCACCAGCTCCGACACCCGCAAACCGCTCGCGTACATCAATTCGAGCATGGTGCGCTCGCGCAGACCCAGCGCGGTGGCGACGTCGGGCGCGCCCAGCAAGGCTTCCACCTGTTGCTCCGAGAGGGTGTGCACGAAGCGCTGCGGCTGACGCGCCGAGACCATCTTCAGGCAAGGGTCTTGCGCCACTTGCCCCGCGCGCAGGGCGAATTGGTAAAAGCGCTTCAAGACCGACAGGCGCCGGTTGGCCGAACTGGGCTTCGATTCAGCGTGGCGAGCGGCGAAGTAAGCGGCCACGTCGGCGCCCTGCACCGCGTGCAGCGAGGCGCGCGCCGGATGCTTGTGGGCCAGCCATTGCGCGAACAAGCGCAAGTCGCGCCGATAAGCGTCGAGCGAATTCCTGGCCAAGCCTTGCTCCAACCACAGCTGGTCGCAGAAATCGTCGATCAGGACCAGATTGTCTGTTGTTGCCATGGTCCACTGCCTCCCGCCTCGTGCGCCAGCAGCCAGCGCTTGACACCCAGGTGAAAGCCGTTTTCATCGTCGTGGTTGGAAAAGCCGCCCAAGCCGCCAGCGGCCGTGACGCGGTGGCAAGGTATGACAAGCGGAAACCAGTTGGCGCCGCAAGCCTGTCCCACCGCGCGCGGCGCCGAACCGATCAGCTTAGCGACCTGGCCATAGCTGCGCACGCTGCCGCGCGGAATGCTGGCGATCGCTTGCCACACCTTGCGCTGGAAGGCGCTACCCACTTCGGGCAAGGCCAGGGTGAAAGGGAAGTCGGGGTCGGCCAGGTAAGCCGCCACTTGCTGCGCGGCCCGCTCCGAAACCGGATCGAGCGCGTCTTTTTCGTGGAAATGGGGCGGCAGGTAGACCAGTTCGCGCAGCATGCCCGCATCCACGCGGATGCCGATGGCGCCGAACGGTGCTTTGACGATGGCGCTGAAGATCTCGCTGCCTTGCTGTGTTTTCATGGTCGTTAGTTTAGCGCCACGCGCGCCGTAGGGGCGAAAAAAAGCGCACCTTGCGGTGCGCTCTGAATTTCTCCGTATTCCCGGCCGCTATGTGGTCATGCGCTGCTGGCAGCGTCACGCCTACGACATACTGTGAAACACGTGTCTCCTCGAATATCCCCGGCATCAAGTGCCGATTCTTCTCACTACCACTCCCCAAACCGTTTGTTCGATGTCGCCAGCGGCGCTGATGAGCACGCTGTAAAAGTCACCAATAATAACGTATTTGAATTTATATGCCGTGGTTTTTTTTCGACGCTATACAAATTTTTTTTATTTCATTATTTCCAGCAGGAAATTAGATGTCCTTTTATTTAGACACTTCCTTGTTGATCGCGGCGATCAAGTCCTTGCCGATGCGCCCTTCCATCTCCTTGTGCACCGGCAGCAGCACCTTGCGCCACTCCGCCTGTTCCTTGACGGTAGGCGTGTAGATGGTGGTCTTGCCCGTCTTCTTGATGGCGTCGAGAGCGATGTCGTTGTCACGCTGGGCGATCGCCTTTTCATACAGCGTTGCATCGCGCATGGCTTGCTCGAGACTGGCGCGCAGATCGGCCGGCAAGCCTTCCCAGAATTTCTTGTTGACGATGACGGCGTAGCCCAGGTAGCCGTGGTTCGACAGCGTCACATGCTTTTGCACCTCGTGCATTTTTTGCGTGTACATATTCGAGGGCGGATTCTCGGTGCCGTCCACCACGCCCGTCTGCAAGGCTTGATAGACCTCGGAAAACGCGAGCGTTTGCGGGTTCGCGCCCAGCGCCCGCATTTGCGCCTCTAGCACCTTGGACGATTGAATGCGCATCTTCACGCCCTTGAAGTCGGCCGGCACGTGCAGCGGCTTGTTGGCCGACATGACCTTGAAGCCATTGTCCCAATACGCCAGGCCGATGATGCCTTTGGGCTCGAGCTTGTTGAGCAGGCTCTTGCCGATCGGCCCCTCCGTCACGTTGTACAGGGCCGCCTTCGACGGGAAGATGTAGGGCAGGTCGAATACTTCGAATTCCTTCACGCCGAGCGGGCCGAACTTGGCCAGCGAGGGCGCCAACATTTGCACCGCGCCCAGTTGCAGGGCCTCGAGTTCTTCCTTGTCCTTGTAGAGCTGGCTGTTGGCGTACAGTTCCACCTTCACCCGTCCCTTGGTGGCCGCTTCTGCCAATTGCTTGAAGCGCTCGGCCGCCTGCCCTTTCGGCGTGTCGGTCGCCACCACGTGGCTGAACTTGATGACGATGGGTGCCTGCGCGGCGGCGTTGAAACAGACGCCGGCGGCCAGCGCCAGCAACAGGACCTTGAGTTTCATTCGGTATCTCCTTGAAGGGTGCGTATGATTATGATTTTTCGTGCACTATTAATAGACGCTATTCTGCCCCCGTATTGCGGATATCCACAATAGCCGCTCATCAATTAATCGATATCCTGTACACATGGGAAAAGCTTTTTCGTTACCCCGCGCGTTCGCGCTGTCGGGCCCCTGGCGCTGGCTGGTGCCGGCGCTGCTGGTGCTGTTGATCGTCGCGCTGGGCATCTGGCTGCCATGGCAGGCGCGCCAGATGGAAAGCAACGAGCGCCAGGAACAGCTGATCGCCGACACGCTGTGGGTCGAGCAGACGATGCGCTTCGAACTGTCGCGCAACGAGGAAACGCTGGCCCAGCTGGCGCGCGAGCTGGGCGCCGGCGCCCTGAGCGGCGAGGCGGCGCGCGAACGCCTGCGCCAGATGGTCAAGAGCGGCCATGAACTGCGGCGCGTGCTGTGGCTAGACGCCACCGGGCATGTCGTCGCCGCCAGCGCGGACGACGCCGCGCCAGTGACGCTGCCAGCGGCGCTGCCAACCGCCTCGGCCAACGCTGGCGAGCGCGCGCGCAAGAACAGCACGCCCGTCTACAGCAATCCCTACGCGGTGGCGGCGGCGAACGCCATGATGGACTACCACGTGCCGATCCAGCACGCCGGCGCCGATGGCGGCAGCCTGGTGGCCACTTACGCCCTGGGCCACCTGCTCGAGGACATGGTGCCATGGTGGTTCGCGCAGGATAACGAGATCACCCTGATCGACAGGGACGACAAGGTGGTGGCGCGGCGCGCCGCCGGCGGCAGTGGGCATGGCCTCTACACCCACCGCCACACCATCGAGCTGCCCGGCACCTCGCTGGTGCTGGCCACCGACAGCGTCAAGGGCGCGCCCAAGCTGCTGCCGAACCTGCTGGTCGGCTCGGTGATCGTGCTCGCGGCCGGCCTGCTGGCCAGCCTGGCCGCCCTGTGGCGCCACATCGCGCGCCGCCTGGCCGCCGAGGGCGCGCTGCGCCAGCAAATGGCGTTTCGCACGGCGATGGAAAATTCACTCGTGACGGGCTTGCGCGCGCGCGACCTGGAAGGGCGCGTCACCTACGTCAACCCGGCGTTTTGCCAGATGGTGGGCCTGCCGCCCGAGCAGTTGCTGGGCAAGCTGCCGCCCATGCCCTACTGGGCGCCCGAGGCGATGTCCGAGTACCAGCAGCGCTTCGCCGCCGTGCTGGCCGGCGCCGCCACGCCGCAATTCGAAACCGTGTTCCAGCGCGCCGACGGCGAGCGCATCCCGGTGCTTATTTTCGAAGCGCCCCTGGTTGATGCGGACGGCACCCAGACCGGCTGGATGGGCTCGATCCTGGACATCTCGGACCGCAAGCGCGCCGAGGAATTGAACCGCCAGCAGCAGGAAAAGCTGCACGCCAGCGCGCGCCTGGCGACCATGGGCGAGATCTCGTCGACCCTGGCGCACGAATTGAACCAGCCGCTGGCCGCCATTTCCAGCTACGCCACCGGCGCGCTCAATATGATCGAACAAGCAGGCGCCAATGGCGTGCAGGTCGATGGAGCCGCGCTCAAGCCGGCGCTCGAACACGCCAGCGCGCAGGCGCAACGGGCCGGCCAGATCATCCGCAGCGTGCATGAATTCGTCAAGAAGCGCGAACCGCAGCGCCAGGAGTTGTCGATCGCGGCCATGGTGGACGGGGTGCGCGCCTTGATCGACCTGCAAGCGCGTAAATTCTTCGTCGCCGTCCAGACCAGCATGCCGGCCGATCTGCCGCCCGTGCAGGCCGACCGCACCATGATCGAACAGGTGCTGCTCAACCTCACGCGCAACGCCATCGAAGCGATGCAGCACAGCGCGCCGGAGCGGCGCATCCTGCGCATCGAAGCGGGCGCCGCCGATGGTCAGCTCAGCGTGGCCATCGTCGACCAGGGGCCGGGCATTGGGCAGGATGTGGCCGAGCGATTGTTCTCGCCCTTCTTTTCCACCAAGGCCGAGGGCATGGGCATGGGCTTGTCGATCTGCCGCACCGCCATCGAATTCCACGGCGGCACGCTGGGCCACCGCCCGAACCCGGACGGCGGCACCATCTTCACCTTCACGCTGCCGGCCCGCCAAACATCGCACCAGGATACTTAAGGAACACCATGCTGCATATCGTAGACGACGAAGAAGTGATGCGCGACGCCCTGTCGTGGCTGGCCCGTTCGCGCGCCATCCCCAGCTGCGGCTACGCGAGCGCGCAGGCATTCCTCGACAGCGCCGGCGGCGCCTTCGATCCCCAGGGCGACTGCGTCCTGCTCGACGTGCGCATGCCGGACATGAACGGCGTGGCCGTGTTCGACGCCCTGGGCGCGCGCGGCCTGACCGCACGCATGCCGGTGATTTTCCTGACCGGCCATGGCGACGTGCCGATGGCGGTGGACACGCTCAAGCGCGGCGCCTTCGATTTTTTCGAGAAGCCCTTCAACGACAATGCCTTGATGGACCGGGTGCAGCAGGCGCTGGGCGCCTCGCGCGAGGCCGGTGCGGCGGCGGCGGTGCAGGCGCGCCTGGCTGCGCTGTCGGCGCGCGAACGCGAAGTGCTGAACCTTATCCTGGCCGGCAAGATGAACAAGGTCGTCGCCGACGAGCTGGGCATCAGCATGCGCACGGTGGAAGTACATCGGGCGAATATCTTCGACAAGATGCAGGTCAAGACCGCCGTCGAACTGGCCGGCCTGTTGAAGTAGTCCGCCTACGCTTGCGCGTGACGCGCCAGCGCCCATTCGACATGCTCGCGCACCAGCGCCGACGGGTGGGCCGCGCGCGCGCGCAGCGCCGCCACGACGGCGGCGTCGCCCGCGCGCTGTTGCGCCGCGTTGCCAAGGGCGACGGCCAGGTTGCGCAGCCAGCGCTCGTGGCCGATGCGCCTGATCGGGCTGCCCTCCATGCGTTTGTTGAACTCCTCCTCGTCCCAAGCGAACAGCTCTAGCAGGGTGGCGCTGCCCAAGCCATTGCGCTCGTCGAAGTCCGGCACCGTGGCGCGCTGTGCGAACTTGTTCCATGGGCAGATGGTCTGGCAGTCATCGCAGCCATAGATGCGGTTGCCGATCAAGGGGCGCAGCTCCTCGGGGATACTGCTCTTGAGTTCAATCGTCAGGTAAGAGATGCAGCGGCGTGCGTCAAGCCGGCCCGGTCCCAGGATCGCCTGGGTGGGGCAGACATCGATGCAAGCCTGGCATTGGCCGCAATGGCTGCTGGTGGGTTCGTCCAGCGGCAGTGCCGCGTCGACGATCACTTCCCCGACGAAGAACATGGAACCGGCCTCGCGGTTGAGCAGCAGGGTGTGCTTGCCGCGCCAGCCCAGGCCCGCCTTTTCGGCCAGCGGCAGCTCCATCACCGGCGCCGAATCGGTGAACACGCGGTAGCCGAGCGCACCGATCGCCGCTTCGATGCGCTCGGCCAGCTGCTGCAAGCGGCTGCGCAAGACCTTGTGATAGTCGCGCCCGCGGGCGTAGATCGACACCACCGCCGCCTGCGGATCGGCCAGCCGCGCCACTTCGGCTTCGCGCCAATCGGGGGCGGCCGCCGCCGGCAGGTAATCCATGCGCGCAGAGATCACGCGCAGCGCGCCCGGCACCAGCTCGGCCGGACGTGCGCGCATCATGCCATGGCTTGCCATATAATCCATCTCACCATGGCGGCCCGCGTCGAGCCAGGCTTGCAGGCCCGCTTCGGCATGCGTGAGGTCGACGTCGGTGATGCGCAGGTCCGCAAAGCCAAGCTGCGCGCCCCAGCGCTTGATGCTGGCGGCCAGGTCGGCCAGGTCGGATGGGCTGTGATGCATAGGCGGAACCGGATTAAAATAGCAAAGAAAATAGCCCAAAGCAGAGCAAAGAACAGCCCATGAGCCCACACCACATTCTAGTCGATGCAGCACTTTAAGGCCCACCTCCACGACGAGGCGGGCACCTGCGCGCTGGGCGCCTCGCTGGCGCGCGCGCTGCTGCCCGGCTTGGCGATCCACCTGCACGGCGACCTTGGCGCCGGCAAGACAGCGCTCACGCGCGCGCTGCTGCACGCGGCCGGCCACGTGGGCCACGTCAAGAGCCCGACCTACACGCTGTCCGAACCGTACCGCATCACGCTTGGCGGCGCCGACGTCAACGTCATCCACTTCGACCTGTACCGCATGGCCAGCGCCGAGGAATTTCTAGACGCGGGATTTCGCGAAGAGTTCAACGGCCACAATATCTGCATCGTCGAATGGCCCGAAAAAGCGCAGGCAGTACTGCCCGCGCCAGACCTGAACGTGTTCCTGGACGTGGCCGGTGCAGGCCGTGATGTAGAATTACAAGCGTTGTCCGACCTGGGTGTGCTATGCCTCGACCGCCTGAAATTCGCACCGAACCTGTGAGCGAACGCGCGCTGGCCAAGCCGCTCTCGCGCCGCGCTGTCATCCAGGCCGGCGGCGCCCTGCTGCTGTCGGTGTTCGCGCCGCTGCCGGCGCTGGCGGCGCAGATCCTGGCGGTGCGGGTCTGGCCGGCCGAAGATTACACCCGCGTCACGCTCGAAAACGACAGCAAGCTCACCACCAATCACTTCATGCTGGCCGACCCGGCGCGCCTGGTGGTCGATATCGAAGGCTTGCGGCTCAATTCCACCCTCGAGGGCCTGGTTGCCAAGATCCAGTCGAACGATCCCTTCATAAAAAAAGTGCGGGTGGCGCAGAACCGTCCGAACGTGGTGCGCCTGGTGTTCGACCTGAAAGAAGAAGTCAAGCCGCAGGTGTTCGCGCTCGAGCCGGTGGGCAGCTACAAGCACCGCCTGATCTTCGACCTGTACCCGATCAAGGAAGCAGACCCGATCGCCGCGATGATCGAAAAAGGCGACTGGTCGCGCGAGGCCGCGCCCGCCCCCGCCACCGCGCCGGCGTTACCGGTTCCCGACAAGGCCGCCCTCAAGCCGGACGCGCCGGCCGTGGTGAAAACCGAGCCGAAAGCGGCCGATGGCGCCGAACCCAAGGTCACGCGCATGATCACCATCGCGCTCGACCCTGGCCACGGCGGCGAGGATCCGGGCGCCACCGGCGCTGGCGGCAGCCACGAGAAGCACGTGGTGCTGGCCATCGCCATGCGCCTGAAGGCCAAACTCGAAGAGCAGCCGAACATGCGCGTGATGCTCACGCGCGACGCCGATTATTTTGTGCCGCTCAAGATGCGGGTCGACAAAGCGCGCAAGGTACAGGCCGACTTGTTCGTGTCGCTGCACGCGGACGCCTTCATCGAGCCGAGCGCGCGCGGCTCCTCGGTGTTCGTACTGTCCGAAAAAGGTGCCAGCTCGACGGCGGCGCGCTGGCTCGCCAACAAGGAAAATCTGGCCGATTCGATCGGCGGCATCAACGTCAAGAGCCGCGACAAGCAGCTTGCCAGCGTCTTGTTCGACCTGTCGACGACGGCCCAGATCAGCGACAGCCTCAAGCTGGGCAAGGCGGTGCTGGGTGAAATCGGCGGCATCAACCGCCTGCACAAGGGCGCGGTCGAGCAAGCCGGTTTTGCGGTGCTGAAGGCGCCGGACATCCCCTCGATCCTGATCGAGACGGCTTTCATCTCCAACCCGGAAGAGGAAGCCAGGCTGGGCGACAACGCCTACCAGGACAAGATCGCCGAAGCCATCGTCAACGGCATCAAGCGCTACTTTTCGAAGAACCCGCCGCTGGCCAAAGGCGTGCAGAGCTAATATGGGCTCCAGAGCTGGGACGGCCCGATGCCGGTAACGCACATGACCACCTTCGGCGCGCTGCCTGCGCTGCGCATCGAGGCGGACGACGGCGCGCATACCACCGTTACCCTGTTCGGCGCGCATCTGGTGTCGTGGCAGAGCGCCGACGGCAAGGAGCAGCTGTTCTGCAGCAGCCGCTCCGCCCTCGACGGGAGCCGCGCCATCCGCGGCGGTGTACCTCTGATATTCCCCCAGTTTGGTGAACAAGGCGCCGGCATGCGCCACGGCTTTGCGCGCGTGTGCACCTGGCGCCATGTCGACAGCGGCACCGACGGCGCCGCCGCGTATGCCGACTTCGCGCTGACCGATCAAGACTTGCCGCCCGCGTTGGCTCAGGCATGGCCGCATGCGTTCGCGCTGCGCCTGCGCGTGTCAGTGTGCGCGGACCAGCTGCAGCTTTGCTTTGACGTCGCCAACACGGGCGCGCATGCCTTCGCCTTTGCCACTGCCTTGCACAGCTACCTGGCCCTCGAGCCGCAAGGGCCGGCGCGCATCGCCGGCTTGCGTGACGTGCGCTACGTCGATGCCGCGACGCCGTCAGCCACGGCGGCCGCCGCCCCGCTCGCGCAAACCGAAACGCTGCTATGCGTCGATGCCAAGATCGACCGCATCTATCGTGACGTGCCGGGCCCGTTGCTGTTGACGAGCGGCGCTCGAACGCTGCGCCTGGAACAATCGGGCTTTCGTGACGCAGTGGTGTGGAATCCCGGCGCGCTCGACGCGGCCGCCCTGCCCGACATGGCCGATGACGACTACGAGCGTTTTGTGTGCATCGAAGCGGCGCTGATCACGCCTGCAGTGCTGGAAGCGGGCGCGCGCTGGCGCGGCTGGCACCGCATCAGCGCCGGCCAAGACACAGCTTAGTTCGACTCTTTGATCATGCGTCCAGCGCTAGGCTGGATGGGACGCGCATTGAGCGGGTACAGGCGGCTGAACAGAGCGATCTGGCCGCCGGAGGCTTGCATCGGCTCCTTCATCACCAGCCACAGCACGTTCTCGCTGCACGGCGGCGTCGTCAGGGAACCCATGTAGGTGAAATACTCGCGCCGCCCGGGCAGCAATTCGCCTACGTCGAGCGCCAGCACGGGATTGGCCGTCTCGTTTTTTTCAAGCGGCAGATTGTTCCACACCGTTTGAATCAGGTTGTTGGCGCGCCCGCGCTCGAGCATCACCGCCACCACCGCCAGCTTGCCTTCCGAATCCTTGTGCACCAGATGCACCACCATCTCAAAGCCGCGCCCATTGATGCGCTCCTCGGACGGGCGATGGAAGTGGAACTGCACCAGCTCGTACATGCGGTTGGCGACGGTGATGTAATTGCCACCCGTGACGCCCACCTGGACCGTGTGGCCATTGTCGACGACGCTGAACGAAGATGGCCGGTAGTCGAACGCGATGGGTTCGAGGTCGACCTTCATGCCGTCGCGGATATCGATCGGCGACTGGCGGTTGCCGGTGGCGCACCTGGACCAATCGACATTGATCTTGGCCCAATTGGCCGGCCCGTCCTCGCCCTCATAAGTCCAGTGCAAGCCATGGGCTGGCTCCTTGGGCTTCATGGCTTCTTTTTGGCGAGCGGCGGCGATCTTCCTGGCCTTGGCCGCGGCGGCGATGCGCGCGGCTTGGTTGGCGCGCATGGCGGCCAGCCGGGTCGCAATCTTGACGGAAAGTTCAGCCTCGGCTTCCGCTTCCTTGGCGGCCAGGGCGGCGGCCGACATGGGCGGCGCGAACTTGGGCTTGATCGATTCGATAGCCTTGGGGAGCGAAGCCACCGGCACCGATGCCGCTGGCGCAGATCCCGGTGCGGCGGCGGCCGGTGCGCCGTGGCCAGCGGCGGCCGCCGGTGCGCCATGGCCAGCTTCGGCGGCCGGTGCGGCGTGTGCAGGCTCGGCCGCAGCCGCGTGGGCGGCGGCAGGAGGGTCGTTCGCGAGCGCGCCCATCGGCATCAAGGTGCAGCACGCGAACAGGGCGATGAGCTTGCGCATGGATATCCAGTGAGGTGATCTACAGACTGGGTATCGGCGCGAAGGCGAAAAAACTTGAGTCTAGGCCAACATCGGGCCGCCCGCCGGCGGCGCGCGCAAGCCTTAGCGGGAGCGCAGGGCGCGCCGTAGCAGGCGGAACAACCAGCCCAGGGTCAGCGGCACGATGGCCACGCCCACCCCGAACATCACGATTTCGGTCAAATGCTCGCGGATCCAGGGGCGCGAACCGAAGAAGTACCCGGCCGTGACCAGGCTGCCCACCCACAGGGCGGCGCCGGTGAAGTTAAAGGCCTGGAAGCGCGTGTGCGTCATTTCGGACACCCCGGCCACGAAGGGCGCGAAGGTACGCACCACCGGGATGAAACGCGCCAGCACGATGGTCTTGCCGCCGTGCTTTTCGAAGAAATCATGGGTGCGGTTGAGCGCTTCCTTGTTAATCCAGCGGTAGTCGTGGGTGAAGGCGCGGTGCCCGACAAAGTCGCCGATCCAGTAATTGAGGGTGGACCCGGACACGGCCGCCGTGAGCAGCATGATCAGCAAGAATGGATAGTTCATCTGCCCGGTCGCGCAGAAGGCCCCGGCGATGAACAGCAAGGTGTCGCCCGGCAGGAAGAACAGCACCAGCAAACCGGTTTCACAAAAGACGATGGCAAACAGGACTGCGTACACATACACGCCGTATTGCGCGAGCAAACTGCCCAGTGCCTTATCGACGTGCACCAGCAGGTCGAGCAAATGCATGAAATCCATATTATTCCTAAACGGTAGGCGCGCATCATAACATTTCCCGGGCCCGGGTATTTACGCCGGCGCAGCCGCACGGCGCGGCCCCGAACGACGCGCTTTGCGCTTACAATCGGCAGCGGACCGCACACCCCAACCGACCAAGGGAGACAAGCATGCAGGGATTGAGCAGATTGAAGATCGAAACGGCACTGGCCACGGCGCTGGTGGCGCTAAGCGCACTGGCGCAGGCGGCGCCGCCGGCCAAGGTGCCGGCCCCCAAGCCCAGCCTGAGCGAGGTGATCGCGGCGTCGAGCCCGGCCGACTGGCGCCCGCTCGACCCGGAAAACACCTTGTACATGGAGATTCCCGGCGGGCGCGTGGTGATCGAACTGGCGCCCACCTTCGCCCCGAACCACGTGGCCAACATCAAGGCACTGGCGCGCGAACACTACTTCGACGGCCTGGCCATTATCCGCTCGCAGGACAACTGGGTGACCCAGTGGGGCGACCCGGATGAAAAAAATCCGCGTCCAATCAAGTTCGCGAAAGCGACCCTGAAGGCCGAGTTCACGGCGCCGATCAGCGCCGACAAGCATTTTGTGCGCATGCCCGACCGCGACGGCTATGCACCCGTGGTGGGCCATTCGGATGGCTTCCCGGTGGCGCACGATCCGCGCAGCGGGCAAGCCTGGCTGACCCACTGCTACGGCATGGTGGGCGTGGGACGTGACAACGACGCCGATAGCGGCGGCGGCACCAGCCTGTACGCCGTGATCGGGCACGCGCCGCGCCACCTGGACCGCAATATCACGGTGGTGGGCCGGGTGGTGGCCGGCATGCCGCTGCTGTCGACCGTGCCACGCGGCGCGCCGCCGATGGGGTTTTACGACAAGCCAGAGCAAAACGTGGGGATCGCCTGGGTGAAGGTGGCCGCCGACGTGCCCGAGGCCGAGCGCAGCAAGCTCGAGGTGATGCGCACCGATACGGCTACCTACAAGGCGGCGGTTGAGGCGCAGCGCAACCGCGGCGGTCCGTGGACCAAGGTGGCGGCCGGGTATATCGAGCTGTGCAACGCGCCGATCCCGACGCGCGAGAAGCCGTAGGCCCACGCTCCAGGCTGATGTCGTCGATTTAAGCCTTGGCACCAGGGCCGGGCCGGCCCCGCGCGCCCCG
>JAZKBP010000030.1:0-91628 GCA_040388555.1 Pseudomonadota bacterium | reverse complement strand
GGGTGCGCGGCGGCCGGCCCGGCTGCAAGCCACGCTATAATCTGGGCCATGAACGCGCCCATCCCGCCCCCCCGTCCGATCCAGCCCCTGCCCGACCAACTGATCTCCCAGATCGCCGCCGGCGAGGTGGTCGAACGGCCATCGGCCGTGGTCAAGGAGCTGCTGGAAAACGCGCTCGACGCCGGCGCGACCCAGATATCGGTGCGCCTGGAGGAAGGCGGCGTCAAGCGCATTGCCATCACCGACAACGGGCGCGGCATCGCACCGGAGCAGCTGCCGCTGGCACTGGCGCGCCACGCCACCTCGAAGATCGCTTCGCTGACGGATCTGGAAAATGTCGCCACCCTCGGTTTTCGTGGCGAGGCGCTGGCCTCGATTGCGGCGGTGGCGGCAGTGTGCGTGACCTCGCGCACGGCCGACGCGCCGCACGCATGGGAGATCGTTGGCTCGCACCAGGGCACGGTGGCGCCCTCGTCCGGCGCGTACGGCACCACCATCGACGTGCAAGACCTGTACTTCAACACGCCGGCGCGGCGCAAATTCCTCAAGTCCGAACAGACCGAATACGGCCACTGCGCCGAAGTGGTGCGCCGCATCGCGCTGGCGCGCCCGGACGTGTCGTTTACGCTGTCGCACAATGGCCGCACCATCGACCATTGGAACGTGGGCGAAATGGCCAAGCGCAGCGCGCATATCCTGGGCAGCGAATTCGCCGAGGCGCGCCTGGCGCTGGACGAGTCGGCAGGGCCGCTGCGCCTGCATGGCTTTGCAGGCTTGCCAACGGCGTCGAAGGCGCGCGCGGATGGCCAGTTCTTCTACGTGAACGGGCGCTTTGTGCGCGACAAGCTCTTGGTGCACGCGGTGCGCGCGGCCTACCAGGATGTGCTACATGGCGACCGCTTCCCCTCATATGTGCTGGCGCTGGACCTTGACCCGGCGCTGGTGGACGTGAACGTCCATCCGTCGAAGATCGAAGTGCGCTTTCGCGATAGCCGCGCAGTCCATCAGTTCGTGTTCCATGCGGTGCAGCGCGCGCTGGCGCAAACGTCGGCGACGGCGCATGGCAGCGCACCGGCGCCCATCACGGCGGGCAGCGTGGGCGGCGGCGCGCCGCAAAGCTGGCGGCGTGAACATGAACAAACCTCGTTCGGCCCGCAGCTCTCGGCCACGTTTTCGCCCTCGCCGTATGCGCCCTACCAGCCGGCCCAGCGTTTCGATGGACCGGGCGTGGCGCAGGATACGGCCAGCTACGGCGCGCTGTTCGCCGATGCCCCCGCCGCGCCTGTCACGCCATTCATCGCACCGGCCCATTCGACCTCGCAGGACGAATACCCGCTTGGCTTCGCGCTGGCGCAGCTGCATGGCATCTACATCCTGGCGCAAAACACCAAGGGCATGGTGCTGGTGGATATGCACGCCGCGCACGAACGCATCCTGTACGAACAAATCAAGAACGCGCTCGACGCCCACGTTGACGGGCATGAGATGCAGGTGCAATCGCTACTTATCCCGGTCACCTTTTTCGCCGACGCGGTGGAAGTGGGCACCGTGCACGAACACCAGGAAACGCTGCGCGCGCTTGGCTTTGACATCGCCGCGCTTTCACCAACCACGCTGGCGGTGCGCTCGGTGCCGGCGCTGCTCAAGAACGCTGATGCACAAACGCTGGCGCGCGACGTGTTGCGCGACGTGCGCGAGTTCGGTGGATCGCGCGTGCTGGTCGAGCGACGCAACGAGCTGCTGGGCACCTTGGCTTGCCACACGGCGGTGCGCGCGAACCGCATCCTGACGGTGCCGGAGATGAATGCGCTGCTTCGCCTGATGGAGAGCACGGAGCGGGCCGACCAGTGCAACCACGGGCGTCCGACCTGGGTGCAGCTGGAGATTTCGGCGCTCGACAAACTTTTCCTGCGCGGCCAGTGATGGAACGCGCGCGCTTTGCCGGGGATGCGCTATGAAGCCGCTCGCTGTCGCGATCATGGGGCCGACGGCGTCGGGCAAGACGGCGGCCGCGCTGACGATTGCGCGCCATATCCCGTCCGAGATTATCTCGGTCGACTCGGCGCTGGTGTATCGCGAGATGGACATCGGCACCGCCAAGCCGAGCGCCGAAGAACTGGCGAGCGTGCCGCATCACTTGATCGACATTCTCGACCCTAGCGAATCGTATTCGGTGGCGCAGTTTTGCGCCGACACGCTGCGCCTGGTGGGCGAGATCAGCGCGCGCGGGCGCTTGCCGCTGCTGGTTGGCGGCACGATGATGTATTTCAAAGGGCTGAATGACGGCTTGGACGATCTGCCGACGGCCGACGCGGCGCTGCGCGTGCAGATTGAAGCGGAAGCCGCCGCCATTGGTTGGCCTGCGATGCATGAGAAGCTGCGTGCGCTTGACCCGGTGACGGCGGCGCGCTTGGCGCCGAACGACGCGCAGCGCATCAACCGCGCGCTTGAGATTATCGCGCTGAGCGGCAAGCCGATGTCGGCACTGCTGGCGCTGCGCGCCAAGCCGGAGCTGCCGTTTGATCTGCTCCCGTTCGCGCTTGAGCCCTCGGACCGCGCGGTGCTGCACGCGCGCATTGCCACCCGCTTCGACCAGATGCTGGGCCAGGACGATGATAGCGGCTTGGTGGCGGAAGTGGCGGCCTTGCGCGCACGCGGTGATTTGCATCCGGGCCTGCCGTCGATACGCTGCGTGGGCTATCGCCAAACCTGGGAATACCTCGACGGCAAGATCGACCGCACGACGCTGCGCGAGACGGGCATCATCGCCACGCGACAATTGGCCAAGCGCCAGCTGACGTGGCTGCGCGCGATGCCGCAGCGGGTGGCGCTCGACTGCCTGGGCGCGGACCCGGCCGGGGCCATGCTGGCACAAATCGCGGCACGCTCAAAATAGCTGCAAGTCGGCCAAAACATATTAATTAGTCAATAAACTGGCAGTGAAATCGCCGCATCTCGTACGCGTCGGCACTTGACAGTCAAACCGAATCCTTGGATAATGCTCGGCTGTTGGGTGATATAGCTCAGTTGGTTAGAGCACAGCATTCATAATGCTGGGGTCGGTGGTTCAAGTCCACCTATCACCACCAAGAATTACTCCTCCGAGGTACCAGGAGGTCCAAGAAGCCGCAGTTCTCCCTATGAGACTGCGGCTTTTTTGTCTGCTGACGTTTGATATTGTCCGTAGACGTCCGGGATTTTTGGAGCCACGCTAAGGTCAAATGGCTCCACGCCTAAGACCGGATGGCTCCAAAATGCCCAAACTAGTGCTCCCCCTCACTGATTTACGGAGCAAGAGCGCCAAGCCGCGCGAGTAAACGTACAGGCTTTCGGACGGCGGCGGACTCTTCATCGAAATTACCCCCGATGGGACCAAGCTCTGGCGCTTGCGCTACTGACCTACTGAAATCGGAGATCCACCAACCGCGCGGCGCAATAAAACGTGTTCAAACATGAATATCCCTATCGTAGCTGACATTATTGCACTCGCCGCCGAAAGGATCAGTTTCGACTTTCCGGATCTCGGCGCTGGTCACTCTGTTCCTCGCCGGCCTGAGCGTTGTCCAATATTTGCTCAGCTTGACAACTTGGGACCGCTGGCAACTCAACAAGTCCAACACCTACAAAGATTGCTGCTCTACATTTTGACGCATACTCATCATCAACCTGACCAGACAAATACTTAACTGCGCTGAACAAGCTTGAAGTTGTAACTAGCGCTGTGGCTTGAGAAGTTGCTGCTGTGATGCACTTATCTGTGAATTGAGTGCTTCTTTCCGAAGGAGGAACCAGTCTGTACCCATTGCCAAATAGCACGCCCTTTGCAGGGGCCATAACTTCCTCCCTCTGCAGATCTTCGTGAATATTCATTGCCAGTTGTCTGAGCTTGTCTACGTTTACTGCCTTGGTGTCCTTCCCTTCGGCCTCGCCTAGTAGTCTCCCCTCAGCGCATTCAAACACTACGTCGAACTCTGAAGTTCCATCCTTGAATGGCGCAGCGGAAAAACCCAAGGTCTTGAGACCATTCACTATCGCTACTTCTAATGGTTTTCCCTTTTCGTAAAGCAAGCTTCGCGGTGCGCCTGCAGCACTTACCTTTTCTTGCAGTGCCTCTTTCTCTTGCTGTGCCTGTTCGACCCGTCGCTCTGCCTCTAGGAGCTTTAGGTTAAACGCCCGCTCCTGCGCAAGAACGTAGGTCGAGTCAGACGCCCAAAGTGGTTCAGGAGTAATCTCCGCTGCGCCTTTCAGAGCCTTGTCCAAGTTGATGACTGTGCTGAGAAAACGTACAGCAAATTGTTCAGCCTCCGCTGTCCACGTTGTCCCTTCTTCGTCATCGTCTTCCAAGAACTCGCTGGAATAAAAGTGAATGTCCGGAAGGAGAACCAAGGCGCCATTGGAATGTTTAATGCGAATAATCGCCCCAACTGGCTTGTCGCCATTTTTTGTTGTCAAGCATATGCCAGGAACCGCTTGGTCGAGCAATACCGCGTAACTCGAACTCTCGGCGAATGCGTTCCAATATGGCGCAAGTATTTCCGCTCCCAATACACTCAACTTCATTGCCTTGCCATTGGTATTTACTGGCTTCAACTCAAAGGGCACCATTGCGTAATTGTTGTATAGCTGGACCATGCGTGTTGTTGCGCGATTGCGTCCGGTGCCAGAGTAGCGGCGCTCGCCTGTGTCCACATAAACTTCATTGACAGGTGAAAGGAAAATAAAAACGTTCTTACCAGAGTCAATTGCCTGCTTAATTTCACGACGCCAGTGCTCGCAGTTCTCTTTAAGCTGGAACGAAACGGACTCGCTCAGGCTCGGCTTACCTTGGTAGTCTTCCGCAGCGTAGATGCCATCTGAAATATCCGGTTTGAAAAGAATAATGTCCCAGTCAAGCATCGAAATCCTGGATTCGAACGCTTCCATCACAGCAGTGTCGGAAGCCAACTCCAAACCAACCGTCAGAATCTTCTTGGACATATGCTGCGTCCTATGTTGTCATCAATAACGCTATCTTACTATCTATGTAAGGTGCTCGGCAGAGAGCATGCATCGCCTTAGATCCGCATTCAGTTGGGCTGCAGAAATCGTATCTAGGGTCAGTTCCCATATTGGCGTGGATGTGTCGTCGGGCCTGGTGCATACCGTGGTGGGCACCGAAGGCAATGTCTCTGACGTGACGCAAGCGCAAGCGCACGCGCTGCTGCACGGTGATGAGGTGGCAGCCTTTGGCGACGCCGGTTATCAAGGCGTCGAAAAGCGCGCCGAGAATATCGGCAACTCGGTGACGTGGCACGTGGCCATGAAGCGTGCCAAACGCAAGGCGCTGCCGAAGAACAAGCTCGGGTGCATGACCGAAAAGCTTGAGCATCTCAAGGCGAGCGTGCGCGCAAAAGTCGAGCATCCATTTCATGTCATTAAGAACCTGTTCCGTCACCGGAAGACGCGATACCGTGGCTTGGCGAAGAACACCGCCCAGTTGTTCACCCTGTTCGGCTTCGCCAATCTGGTGCTGGCCGGCAGGCGTTTCACGATCACAGAAACTCGAAGAGCGTCCTGAGCGCCGAAAGGCGCAAGGAATACTGCAATTTTGCTGAAAAAATGGATGTAACGACCGCGAAAAAGCGCGTTTCGTTTTTTCGGCGATGCCGTTTCCTCTAAAACTTGGAAAACCGCTGAAATCGTCAATTGATCAGCGCTTCCCTAGTAGGACTCCGATGGAAATCACGGAACTCGAATCGGTTTCTCCGGCAGGCTGCTTTTCGAAGCTAAATAATGATGAGGAATTTTTTACAATGGTTGGCCATCTGCCTCGATTCTCAGCGCTTCTTCTAACTGAAAAAGCACATTTCGGCGCTCTGCCGCAGGTTGTCGAATCAAAATAAGTAAAATAATAAGCAATGAATCGGAGTTTTCACAGACGATGAGTTTGTCAAATTCCTCGATCGAAACTGGCAACGCATCCATTAGCGACCGTAGAATGTCTGACTCGATTCGTATCGTCAAATTTCGGTCAATTTGGTCTGGCGTTGATGCACTAACAATTTGCCTCCAATTGTTGAGATGCCGATTTCTAAATGCTACGACATCGAATCCACTGTACCCAAGTCTTTCGAAGACCGCTTCTGCGTAACGATCAAATTTGTGTGCGTCCCAATTGCGATCTAGTTTTTCCTGCAATTCTTTCTTAAGATTGTTGCCGTCGACCGGGTCATCAAACAGATCGCAAGTAAGAATTGCACTCTTGATCACAGAATGCAAATCGGTGGAGAGCTTTTCGAAGCATTTCTTCCAATGAACAGCATTGGTTGGAGTTCCTACACCACATGCCGCCGCAAACCATTGAACTGAAATTCGCATGGTCTGTACATCTACTTCACGATCAAAAGAGAGATTGTGGCTGGTCCAAGTTCGCAACGCACGAACGTACGGCAATAATTCGCCACCTTGCCAGGGCGGCAGGCGCCTCAAGAAATTCAATGATATTTTCCCCGACTCATGCAGCAAGACATAGGCCCAAGCTACAAGGCGGATGAATGACAATTCCTCATCATCACCTGTTGGCTGAGCGATGGTGATGTCTGTCATTGCATTTGCCCCGATTGCGAGCAGAAGTCGCTTACGCAGCACTAGAAAATCACTACTAATGGGCGCAAAACTCATACATTCCCCGAATGGCGAAGAATTGGATCGGCAATTGGTCCAAGGTAGTTAAATGCAATATTGAACCTTGGAATTTCACGACCAATTTGAATACTCTCATGGCTGAAATCACGCTCAAGTAGGTCAACTGTTCCTGGGAATCCGGGAATTGAAATTGTCCAATGTCCAGGGCTGCGCTTCTTTTCAATTCGTCCGCGAAATCCGTTGTGCGGGTCCGACGGTGACTCAAGAATCAGCCGCCTGACTATTCGAGAAGGGTCTTCAAATTCAGTATCGCTCCCCAATTCCCTGAATAATTCGCGGGCCCTGTGCGTGTCGCCCTTTACCCATTCAAGCGTGGCTTCTAAAAAGCGGAATACATTTCGAGCATCGTCACCAGCTGTGCCATTCAAGTCCGAAACAATAGACAAGATATCTGACAAGAACGACTGATCTTGCGGGATCGGGAACCGTTCTAGTCGCACGAGTCTATGCCCTGTTTGCGCTGCCCAACGAAGCTGAAGTAAGAGCTGAATTGGTCGAATGTCGCCAACTATTTTCTCAAATCGATCCTCAAGATATTTGGCGGCGATCGCTGCCCTTTCTCTTGTCTTCAAATCGAAGGCCTTGTCCGTCTTCTCGAAGATTTCAGGACACATTGAGCGTGCTTTCAAGAAGGCTGCGACGTTCGGTGCTGTAGCTTCCAATTGCGCCAATGCTTCTTCGCCAAGCTCGATTTGATCCAGAGTTTCGGCGACCTTTACCTTTCTCGTTTGGAATCGCAAGTTGGAGACCGGCGAAAGCGCGTCCACGTCGACGTCATCAATAACAGAAAGTATGTCAGCCTTAAGCTCGGCTTGGTGGCTAGGCGATAGTTGCAAATTTGGAACCCGCAAGATGTCATGCGGAGTCCAAACACCGACGTCCTGGGAGTGATAGTCTCCCTCCATAGCCATCGCTTTGAGGATTGCGGCACGGGCCGCTAAATAATTTGGCCAAATGTCCTGTTCGCTTGCATTTGACCTCGCCAATCCGACCGTCAAATAGCCGTAGATTGACGCTCTTTCATTTAATAGATGATGATGAGTCTTTCGGCTTGCATGGAGCTTTTTCTGTGCAATCGCATCAAGCGCAATCTCGATAATTTCACGCGCATCGTTCAGAATTTCCGCACGTTTCCCGTCATTTGCGCTATCTGAAAATTGTGGTGCCTCAGCGCGATCCATTACGTGGACGGCAGCGCGTCGGAAGGCCGACTCTTGCAAAATCAGCCTCGAGTCTTCGACTCTATGCATCGAGCGAAGGCGCGTAAGCGTATGCGCGATTGATAGGTATCCGGTTTCATAGGCCTTTGATCGCGGCCCGTCGCGATGCAGTTTTGAAAGTAAGTCGAGCAGGAAATCAAGCTCCGCGCTGCGATCAACAGCGGTCGATCGGACAGCGCCAATGAGTTGGGCGATGCACTCGATTTCTCTGTCTACGCTTGCTAAACGCCTCTTGCAAATTAATTCAGCTTCCAATTGTAGGCGTGGTTGCACCAGTAAATCGTTTCCTTCCGCGTCAGCCATCCGCCAACGAAATAGGTCCAACTCGCCAAACAAATAGGATATCTGTGCTATATCCAATCCTGCTGTCAATGCCTTTAGCGCACGTATGACAAGATTGACTGGAACAGCGCAATCTAGACGCCCCACTACCATTACAAGGTCAATCAATCGGCCCGCAGGATCTGCACCCGTTTCCGCGGTATTGCCGTCGTCTTCAAAAACAGGCGAATTGCTATTTCTAATACCTGCTTCGATCAGTTTTTCGGCGAGAATATACTTAGCGTCTTTTTGATTTGGAACACTCTGTGCTCGAAGACGAATAATGTGCTCAGCAGCCCTTGCCTCTCCAGCAATACCGCCGGAAATTCGATTCCGACTTGATGACAAATGCCGATATAGCAGTGCCAATACGTTGTCATCACTCAAAGTTCTTCGAATGGCATCCGCAGTCTGTCCACCAAATTTCTCAAGTAGTTTAGTAAGTTCGGCCCTCTCGCTCGGGTTTATTTCAGTGGGCGCCTCAACGAAGCGTTTATCTTTTGCAATTGAATCTACCTTATAACAGGTTCCAACGACCGTTACCCGCCGGCCTCGGCTACGCATGCCGGTTGCCAATTCACGATAACGCTCGATCGGCTGATTGGCATCGCAAAGAACAACAGTCCCTGCCGCGCCAGCACGCTCGCCTTCAGCGCAAAACTCATCCAGTTCATGTGGCGTTGGCACGCGCCCCCAGCAGAAAAGGACAGGAACCTTGTGTGCCGTGCGCATGATAAATGCTAACCTTGCCATCGCAACGCTTTTCCCAACTCCAGACTGCCCATGCACTATTACGTAGTCAGCCCCAGTGGGGCCCTTAAGTAGCTTTTCGACAGTGCCATGAAGTAGGTCCTCGAAACTACGCTTAACCGCGAAGCCACGCGCGATGCCTTCAACCATTCCCCTGATTCCAACGAGATCTCCGTGAAATCGCTGAAAAGCTTCCGCCTCTTCAGCACCGAAGATATCCGCTGGTTGATCGGTCCAAGTATCGTCGACAATTGCCGCCGCGGCTTCGACTCTCAATCGTAGAGAAGGAGGGACGCGAAAGAATTCGTCATTTTTAAGCGAAATTGTCCCCGTGTCACTTTGAGTTGCATGCCCCAAAGGTACACCGGCGTTCTGAGCCTGAAGTAAAGAAATGACTTCGCTTAACGGTCTAGGATCAAGACGAATGACTCCCGAATTTACTAAGTCAGCAAAGAAATCTGACTCAGGGACGTCTTTAAGCCCAAACCAGAATATCTTGAGGCTTTGCTCTCCCGATATTGGTGCCAGCAAATCATCGATGGGTAACCAGTCCATTTCTGGAATCAGGCCGTCAATGACCAATAGTCCGAGCGGAGTTACTGTGTCCGAAATTCGATTGATAAATTGATTTGCATGCACAGCAATTCGCTTCTTCTTTTCAGCGACTGTGCGTGGCGGTCGATACTGGCTTTCCGTTTCATTTGCTTTCCCAAATAGAAAATGAATTCCAGGTCGTGATCTGCTCCTTGGGACTCGGGCAAAATGATCGCGCGCCAGAATTGCCTCAGGGGCGCGGTTTCGACTCTCGAGAGCGCGAACTAGTTTGGGATCAATCGACGTTGTAAATACTGCACTCCAACCAACCTCAAGCATGTTGTATGTGGAGTCGGAAAAGACACTCCTATCAAATCGCTCCGACAACCAGGCTAGGTCCGCATCAGTAATCCCGGGACCAGCGAGTACTTCAGCCCAACTCGCGTTACCGTGCTGTCTGCCTAGTCGTTCAAGGAATTGACTAAGAATCCGGTCGCCGGTTGCTTCACTGACCGAAAACGTTTGCCCTAGAAATAGTACAGCTGGCTTCTCACTACTTAAATGCGATGCCAACTCCAACGAAATTTCATCGTTCACCATTACCCCCCCCCGCTATACTTTTCGTCAATGTGGATCATTCTATCAGCGGCTGTTTGAAACTGCGCAAGCAAAAGACACAAGCCGGAGGGCAGCCCCGGCAAGTGACCATTATTGTGAAGGCGCGGCTGATTTGACGGGGCTCTTCAGTTTGCCACCAACCTGCTTATGACCTCAGTTTACTTGCAGTCTGCTTTGGGTAACATAGCGGTCCATTTTTGACCATCAGCGGTTGCAGCAATTGATTGACACCCATGTCACAATCCAGACTAAAAGCCGTTGAATCCATCATTATTGTCGGAACGCCATAACCTGACCGGGCCTTGACTAAACAAGTTGAATCCGCCATTACCATCGGAGCGCCACATAAATCGGCTCTATGCCGTTTCGAGTGGAACTTGACGGGGCGACCGTAGCGTGATCCTGCCAAACCGAGCGGATTCCCCCCCCTTTCCCCGCCCTCCAGGGCGGGGGAGTCCTTGCCGCCGGACGGGCTCGCGGGCCGGATGCCAACCCCGCATCCAACCCTAAGCCCTTGAGCGTAAAGGCATTTTCGATGCCGTCAAGGGTTCGCTGCGCCGGGCGCCGCCCGCCCTTGACTGCACCGAAAACGCATTTGCGGTGGCGAGTGCGACACGCCAGGATGGGCTAGGCCCGGCATGTCAAGTTCCACTCGAAACGACATTGGGCCCATAAATCCTTCGATTCCCGGACCAAAGCCGTTGAATCCTCCATTCCCGTCCGAACGAATCATCTGCCCTTCAATGCTAGGACCGAATCCATTGAACCCACGGGCGCCGTCAGAACGCCACATTTGACCGTCGATTTCAGGACCAAAGCCATTAAACCCACCATTGCCATCGGAGCGCCACATAGCTCCCGATGCAGTGCCGAAGCCGTTGTAACCGCCATTCCTATCCGAACGCCACAGCGCTCCACTTGAGTGCCTGAGAATCGCAGCTGACATGAAACGTCTCCTTTGCTAAGTCAAGTTTGAGCTGAACTTCCATCCTATGCTTTCCTGTCGAAATCACAGGTAGTAGATTCTTCATCCTACTTGCTTTCCGCATGGGAATATGCACGCATTATCACCTCTGTTTGAACAACTCGGGGGCGGGGGACAGCATACTCTGCCGTTTGCCGGAGGAGGGACTTCAAAATTACGCTTGATACTTGCCAAGTGGCAAGCTTAGTGCCAACCGTGTTATTGTTTCGCGGCTCGACCGCTGCCGCTCAGGTCTGCGTTTGACCTAGGCCGCACTGTGGGTATAGCCGATCATGCAAAAACGCCCCATCGAGGTGACCACCGTTGGAGCCATGCTCATCAATTCAGTGGTCACAAACTGAGCATCCATGCGGGTTTCCAGTCCTTGTCACAGTCCACCTATCGCAAACGTCAGCAAAGTTCGCCAAAAAGTCCCTACGAAATCAGATGCATAGTGGCAATTTTACGCCGATAGCACTGGCAACACCGGTAAGTATTGACGCTCACAATGCGGAAGAAACATCCCTTCCGGACGCTTCGATCCCATCGTCAGCTTGAGCAATTCAAGTACGCAGCCGAAGTCTGCGGGTTTACATCAAGATCCAGACTTCGGTTTGGCGAGCCCACGAAGAATGTCAAGGCGATTGGCTGGCGCATCGGGAGCAAGAAAATTAGGTATTGTGCGCGGCGAACGTTGCGGTCGGCTAAGAAACGTCACCGGCCATTCTGCTACTCGCCGTTCCTTGATATGCACGTAGTGTCCGTCGCTCGGCTCGTCGATGTATTCATCTTGCAAAACAAGGGCGAGCGGATCGTTAGCCCCTCCGGTTTGCGCAGAAAAATCTTGTGCTTCCTGATACGTTGAAAATGCATAGTAGTAGTCGCTACCGTCTTCGATGTCTGGCGCCCCACGACGCGGAGTGCACCACACACGATACTCGAGCACGGCGTCCCAAACGTAGCCACCGCCGGCCTTCGCCAGCGCCGGGTAAGTTCCAACCAAGCCTGGTTCGATAGCCTCGGGATAGTGCATCTCGTTTGTCATAACTGGTCCCACACTTTCACTGCTGCTACGCCAAAGATTGTTATCGGGGAATAATTGTGAACTGCGACGTGTATGGGTACGCGTCAATATACTTCCGAGCATAGCATTTTCTTTGTTTGGTGTAGCTTCCAACCCGTTTGCCGGCACAGCCGGCGTGGCAAGTGGCGACGGGCCGCGCGCCGGTAATCCGCCCATTAATGATGAACGCCAAAAGTAGAGGCTATGCGGCGGCGGGAATCGAACCCGCATCCGCGTGCACTCTACAAACAGCTCCACATAGACGCAGACGAGATCAGTTCGTATGATACGCAGCGACAGGCGCCTCCGTGCTCGCTAGGCGCTTTTGCATCAGATCCCTTGCCACCGTCAACGCATTGTCCGTCTCCGCGGCGATATCCGGAATGACACCCACGCCTTCCCAATTGGTATGCGTGATCGGGCTGATCGAGCGCAGGCCGGGTATCGACACAGAGAAATGATCGTTGAGGCGATAGGGACGGGCAGGATGGGCGCCGCCCCAGGTCGGCGCGCCAATCACCGTAGCGCGTTTCAGCGCTTGCATCGTGTACACGAAATCTTCGCCAGCAGACTTCGTCTGCGGTCCCGCCATAATGATGACGGGCTTTTTGCCGCCATAGCGCTTGCCCTCAAGTGTGTCTTGCGTCCAATGCTGCGTGGTCTGGTCGGTGCTGCGCTCCCAGAGATCGTTCAGACGGGTGCGCTCGTCAACGAAATAGCTCACTAACAGAGCAACGCACTCCGGTCCACCGCCACGGTTGTCCCGCAAATCAATGATGAGGCCATCGGTGTCGGACAGTTCGTTCATCGCCACGGCGTACTTTTCGCCGACGAGGAAAGCCGGCGGGAATTCGGAAATCTGAAGGTAGCCAATCTTTGGGCCCAGATGGTCTACTTTTTCCACGCCGAGCTTTGAGGTGCGCGCCATCTGCAGTACGGCTGGCGGGACCACTTTCTCCCACTCCGCTCGCGTTTTCGGTTTCGGCCCTACATTGTCGGGCGGCACCTCCCGGGAGCTGAACCGAACCGACAGGTGCTTGTCGTGGATGACGGCCTCTATGTCGTCCGACAGCTGAATCGCAAACTGTTTGCCATCCGTGATCGCGTCATATTTGCCGTCGCGCTGGCGCTGGCGCAGGACGACCTCGACCTCTTTTGCTTTTTCAGGAAATACATAATTGCTGTTCAGCTTTGCAAGCAGCGTATCGATGATCTCCGCGTGCGCCGCGCGATTCATTTCCGTTTCAGTTGGCGCTGCGGGCGGGGCCGCGACTGCACTGGTCACAGTCAATACGAACAAGGACAGCGCGAACGACAGATTTTTTTTCATAATTCTCCCTTATCACATTTGAATTGGTCGTACTCTTGACTTAGCTTGGCCTGGACAGATTCATAGCGTGTGCCACGCAAGACCAGACACCTTGCCGTTTGCATCCATGTGCATCTCGAACTGCATGACGCCATGCTGGAATTCGACGCGATAGAAGTCCGTGCCAACACTCCCCACTGCGGAAAACTGGACATCGCGTACATTGCCCAACTTCGTGCGGTTGCTGTTTGCCAGGTATTGTTCGAGCTGGCGTGCTACGCCTGGCGAGAAATCCTCCCTCGCAAGCGCGCCGTGTGCCGCCAGGCCCAAGTTGCGCATCAAGACAGTGCCCCCTTCCGGATAGGGGAGCTTGGCACGCACTTTGTTCGCCAAAGTCTCTTCGATAGGCGCGATCACGGCACCGTCGGTGCGCTCGAATCGAACGGCGCTGGCGTTGTCCGCCCAAATGAAAGCGCTCGCTTGGCCACCACGCGATCGATGCTCGAACTCGATCGTCGTTGCCATGCCGCGCACCTTGAACTTGAACGGCTTGCGTCCATCCGGTACCAAGCGGCGCGCAAAGCCGTGCGAGACCAGTTCAATGCCATCGCGCCCTTCCCGGATGATGAAGTACTGCTGGGCGGCGCTCACGTAGTAGCCTGCGGCCGACTGTGCGGTCTCGGCTGTCACACTATTCTGGAGCGGGGGTGCCAGAGTCGACGCCACAGCGACGCATCCACTTGCCAACCCAGCCACACACAATCCCATCCACCGCCAGGCGCGATGGCGAGGCAGTAACATGATCCGTATGCGCTGTTCGAGAAACGAGAGCGATATCCCCATCGCGGCGCCAAAGGAACGGTCCACCGCCCCCCGGCTGCCGATCTCGAGCAGCACGCTTCCGTACTCGGAAACGTCTATCCCTCGCCGCAGAACGCGGGCGTCGCAATCTACCTCGATGGCGCGGCGCAGTCGTGCGAGTTGAAACCATAAGGGCAGATTCCAGGGCATGAGCACCAGGAGCGCCAGCGCCGCCGCCAGCAATCGGGGGTCGCCGGCCGAAATGTGTTCCTCTTCATGCGCGAGCACGATTTCCTGCTCGCTGCGTGGCATGTCGACCAACCATTGTGGCGCCACGATGCGGGCACGCAGCGCCCCCACCACGGCAGGACCGGTGCTGTCGCTCAGGAGGACGTGACGACCGGCCACGTCCGCGGGAAACCAGTAACGCGCGTCCTCGCGCAGCCGCATCCGCGCCATCGCCCACCAAGCCAAGAGCAGCACCGAAGAGACTAGCCAGATGGCTTCGATACCCGAATCAAAAATTCCCATGCTCCCTCGTCCACCGGACAGCATTACCCAGCGCGCCGACGTGTCCATGGCGGTGGCAAGCGTCGTGCCGCCTTGTGAATATTCCGGCATGGACGCGGCGGGCCGCCAGGCGAACGCGGTCGGGATCGCGACGGAGAGCGCCATCGCGGCGGCCCAGATCCAGCGGCCACCGCAGCGCGGCAGGGCGCCAACGCGCTCTGCGTAGGAGGCGAGGCAAGCGAGGGCAAGACTGAAGGCCAGCACATACACGATCCAGGCCACTGTCATTTCTTTTTCTCTTGTTTGTGGCTGGCGAGGAGCTCGCGAATGCGCTCGAGCTGCTGCTTGCTCAGTTGCTGGTCCGACACCAGGTGCATCAGCAGCAGATCTGTGGAACCTTTAAAGAGTTTTTGCGTCAGATGGGTCAACGCGCTGCGTCGTGCCTGTACCGGCTCGATCGCCGCGTGAAATCGGTGGGCTTTCCCTTCACCCGTGTGCTTGGCGTAGCCCTTCGCTTCCAGCGTGCGAAGTATGGTGAGCACCGTGGTGTATGCCAACTTGTCCTGAAGGCCGTCTTGAACATCAGAGACCAGTGAAGGTCCGTTATCCCACAGGATTTGCAGTACGTTTGCTTCCCTGTCTGTCACCGCTAGCGTCATGTCCGCGCTCCTACTATTTGTTTAGTAGATCCTACGCGCAAACGAGCTTCCTGTCTACTATTGATCTAGTAGATCATCAGGACCTCAGCACTGCGAATTATCCGGACGAAAAAAAGCTATGTCGCCGGGAAGTGTGGGCATGTGCCGATGGCTGGGCTAAGCAATACGTTTCAGAATCATCGTTACCGTGGCAGCATCCGCCTTGTTGCGTGCAATGTAAAACGCGGCTACCTCGCGAACATACTTCCAGCATTCCGCTTCGGTGATGATTACTTCGTCATCACATATGCCGAATGTTACGCCTTCAAAGTGGTAGATAGGGTTCGGGTTGTTTCGGTCAGGAAAAAAACAAAATTCCAGGTTGTAATCGAATCCATGCCTTTGGGTAATTTGATCGAGAGCATCGATGAGAACATTCTGTTCATAAACATAGTTTAGAAAACGTTTGACCATCCAGTGGGGGTCGTCGCGCCAGCTCGAAATCTTGAATGGAATGTCTTTCATCGCGTGTTCAACTGGTCGATTCCTGCAATTAAATGGAGGCCGCGTTCAGCGAGCCCAAAGAGATGGTTGGCAGCACCAAGTTCCACGTCTCAGGCGTCGGCGAAACCTGTCTCGTAAGCTCGATGTCAAATCCTGTAACCATCAGTTCGTTCTTTGCTCAAGTTTCCAAAATCAAATTGGACATCGCGTCTTTCCCGGCAAGCCAGCGTGACTATCAAAAGAACCTCCACCATGACTTCACCCGCGGCGCAGCGTTAACGGGGGAGTCTGTTGACACCTCCACGTCCGCACTTGGCACTGCCGGGTGTGCCGCTTGCGCAAGGCGATTTAGCCAGTTCCCCACTTCAACATCACTCAGTAGCCGCTCGACCGTCATTGCTCCAACCATCCCGCTAAACGAGCGGCCAGCGACCCATTGCCGTTTATACGGAGGATGCCCCAGGAGGACCACGCGGCGCTCCTCGAACGGACGTATATCGGCTGGGCAACCTTCGCCCCAAATCCAATGATGAGAATTAGCAGTCCCGCTTGGAAGGGACCCGTCGGTCCCGATTCCATCCCAGTTCCACAGATTGAACGCCCCAGTAACATTTTCGCCGCCACCATCGCCTACTGCGGTGTCGCGACATTGGGCCACCGCCAACTTACTCGGCGCCTCACCTGCCACCATGCCACCGGACGGTGATCCGATAATCGCACCCGCCAGTAGCGTGTGCAATTGAAAATTGTCAGCGATCCCAGAAATTCGAACCTCGAAACCCTTCCCTTGCTCGACATGTAAGACCAATAATTGCTCATCTTCGAGCACTTGAAGCATGATCTTTAGGAAACTCTGGTCCAGACCCTCGGCTTCGTCTGCAAGGCGGGTCCCTTCAAGGTACTGGGTTTGCTCGCGCGCCACTCTGCGCAGCTTCGTCGACCTCGAAAGATGGGAGATAAGGCCAAGACGAAAATTCTCGTTCCCCATGTGACAGAGAACCGAAGTCGGGTACACCTTAAAAAGGTCCGGTCCAAAGCGCCGAGCGAGGTCTTTCCATCCCTCGTTGTTGATGTGATCCGCGATAATCTCCGCTGGCGTCAAACTGCCTGCATCAATACCCTCGCCAGCATTTTCGGCCGCCATCGGACGCAACTTCGCAATGAACTCATTGTCGGACTCGGCAAGGGCGCGGCAACGTTGGCAAAAATCCGTAACGCCCTCGTTGACACGGGTGAGCCATTCAATCAATGCCGGCCCGGCAATTTCAGGATCGCCCCCGTACTCCACCAGCGAGCCGCAAGTAATGGAAACTTGGCCAAGTGCCACCAATGGTAGGTCTGGCAAGCGCGAGGAAAACCTATGGAGCGCATCGTCTATTTCGGCAACGCTGGCCTCCGCGTAAAGCGCTGACATTTTCCGGGAATGTTCGCTGAACTCGTCCACCCACGACCGTTCGTCGTCGATGGCACGGATAAAAGATTCGATTTCAGATTCGAATATCGACATGCTGCGATCCTTTCAACACCGCAAGTTCAACTCACATCGGCCGGAAGCGGTCCTGAAACGCCACACTGACCGGCACCAGCTCCGCATGCCCATCCAGCACAATCTTGAGCTTGCCGTCCTCGTCGCGCCGCAGCGAATTGATGGCCGCCACGCGCACGATGGCGCTGCGGTGCACCTGCCAGAAAATCTCGGGGTCTAGCTGCGGCAGCAAGTCCTTCAAGGGCGTGCGAATATGGGCGCTGCCTTGCGTGCTAACGACGCAGGTGTACTTGTCCTCCGATTTGAAGCACAGTACATCATCGATGGCGATCATGCGGATGTTCTCGCCCACGCTGGCCGAAATCCAGCTGATGCGGCGCGTGCGCAGCGCGGGCAACTCGGTGCGCAATGCCGCAACCATCTCCGTCAGGTCGGCATGGCTGCCATCGGCAATGCGCTTCTTGAGCCGCTCGATCGCCATCGCCAGGCGCTCTTGCTTGATCGGCTTGAGCAGGTAGTCGGCCGCGCCGTTGTCGAAGGCGTCGAGCGCAAACTGGCCGAAGGCGGTCGTCATCACCACGTGCGAATGCGCGCTGGCCATGCGCGCCACTTCCAAGCCGCTCACGCCCGGCATCGAGATATCGAGGAAGGCCACGGTCGGGCGATACTGGGCGATCGCTTCGATCGCCGCAAGGCCATCCTCGCATTCGGCCACGATCTGCAACTGCGGCCACAAGCGGTTCAGCGCCATGCGCAGCTCATCGCGCTGCGCGCCCTCGTCTTCGGCAATGATGGCCGTGAATACTTCGCTCATTGCGGCCTCGCAATCGTGATGGCGGCTCGAACGCCACCAGTTTCGCGCCCCGAAATCGACAGGGCAGCGCCGTCGCCGAACAAGTTGCGCAACTGCGCGCGCACATTGGCCAGGCCCAGGCCGTGGCTCTCTCCAGGTCGCAAACCGGCTCCATCGTCCTCGACGGCCACGACCAAAGCCCCATCGGCGCCCCGGCGCGCACTGATGCGAACCACAGCCGGTCCCGGCTTGGGCCCCACGCCATGCTTGACCGCGTTCTCCGCCAGCGTAAGCAGCACCAAGGGTGGAAAGAACAGCTCAGTGGCAGCGCCATCGACATCGATGTCGATCCGGATGCGTCCACTGCTGCGGATGTTCATGAGCTCAAGATAGCGGCTGCAGATCTCCACCTGCTTGCCCACGGTCGCGTTGCGCTCTCCGGCCTCGCCCAGCGATGGCAGCGTCGAGCGGAAGTAGTCGGCCATGGCATCGATGGTGGCTGCCGCGCGCGCCGGATCGGTCGCCACCAGCGAGCGCACCGAGGCCAATGTATTGAACAGGAAGTGCGGTTCAACCTGCGCCTGCAGCACCGACAGGCGAATCTCCGCCTCGTCGCGCTGCACGCGCATGGCTTCGAGTTCGCGCTTGCTCGCGTAGTCCGCCAGCCGGCGGCGCTCGGTCAGGTAGGAGACGATGGCGAACCCGCCGCCACCAATGATGATCGCCATGCTCGATCCATTCACGCTCTTGAACAAGGCGTGCGACAGCAAGCCGAATAGCGGATTGGTCGGCATATTCTTTGTTGTGCAAACCGCCATCAGGCCGGCGTGGTAATCGATGATCCACTGCGCCGCCATAGTGGCGATGCCAAGTCCCGCCAAGATCGCCACCACAACCAGCAGCTGCTCCAGCCACGGCCGCAGGCCCGACCGGCGCACCAAGGCCGCCATGATGGGTCCGGCGCTCACGACAATCAGCGAAGCAAAGCTGGCCTGCAAGGCGAAACCCGGCCAGCTTGGCCAGTCGTTCATGCCGGCGGCGTGCCAGGTCGCCACGCCCGCGCCATACAAGACGGCGAGCGGCCAAAAGATCCGGCTGCGCTGCACGCACCACTCCCAGCTAAAGGTGGGGAACTGCTGATAGCGGCTCCAGTTTGGCGCGAGTGCTTCGCGGGCGCGCGGGTCGGATAAGTCGATCGTGTTCATGCATCCATGTTACCAACTTCATCGCCAGCGGTAAGAAAATCCATCCGGCCGATCGCGATATTCATCGGGCGCCCGCGCAGTTTCGTCGCATGCCCTCCAAAGCGCCCTGTTTCTGCCCTATCTTTGCGTCTGTAAATCCACAAACGACCATGGAGTCTTCGATGAAAAACTACCTCGCCGGTGCCTGCGCCGCGCTGCTCTTCGCGGCCATCCCGCCCGCGCTGGCCGACACCAGCCCGGCGCACCTGGACATGAGCGTCAATGCGCAGTGGCTGGCGGCGCACCTGGCCGATCCCGATCTCGTCATCCTCCACCTCGGTAACAAGGACGACTACGAGAAGCGCCACATTCCTGGCGCCCGCCTGGTCAAGCTGTCGGACATCGCGGTCGACCGCGACGAACTGACCTTGCAGCTGCCCACCGCGCCGGAACTGAAGCAGCGCCTGGGCGCGCTCGGCATTGGCAATGCCTCCAAGGTCGTGGTCTATTTTGGCAAAGACTGGGTGTCGCCCGCCACGCGCGTTATCTTTACCCTGTATGCGGCTGGCCTGGGCGACAAGGTGGCGCTGCTCGACGGCGGCATGGACGAGTGGAGCCGCGCCGGCAACCGGGTGACCAACGAGAAGTCCGCCACCGCCAGCAGCGCCGGCCCAGACGTCCACTTGCGCGAAGCCGTCGTCGATGCCAGCTTCGTGCGTGCCCATGCGCGCGCGCCCGGCTACGTACTGGTCGACGCACGCGCACCGGTGTACTACGACGGCGTGGAACCGAGCGGCGACATGCGCAAAATGCAAAAAGGGCATATCCCCGGCGCGGTGAACATCCCCTACACCAGCATCGTCGGCCTGGACAACAAGCTCAAGCCGCACGCTCAGCTCGAAGCGCTGTTCCGCGACGCCGGGATCACGGCGGACACGCACCTGGTCGTCTACTGCCACATCGGCCAGCAAGCCACCGCGATCCTGTTCGCGGCCCGCTCGATCGGCATCAACGCAGTCCTGTACGACGGCTCGTTCGAAGACTGGACCTGGCACGACGGCGCCGTCGAAGCGCGCAGCGGTAAGTGAGGCCATCATGCCACGGCCTTATGCCAATCCCTACCTGGCCGGCGTCGCGCTGGGCCTGGTGCTGCTGCTGTGCTTCGCGCTGACCGGGCAGGGCCTGGGCGCGTCCGGCGCCTTTGGCAATGCCGCGAGCGTGCTGGTCGACGCCGTGGCGCCGCGCCAGGCGGCGGTCAATGACTACTTCCAGGCTTACCTGAAGGCCGGGCCGGCATGGTCGGCCTGGATCGTGATCGAAGTTCTGGGCGTGTTCGCTGGTGGCGCCGTGTCGGCACTGCTGAATCGGCGCTTTCGGATCGAAGTCGTGCGCGGCCCGCACACTGGCCGCGCGCAGCGCCTGCGCAGCGCGGCAGCCGGCGGCACCCTGATGGGCATTGGCGCCGTGCTGGCCGGTGGCTGCACCAGCGGCCAGGCGCTCAGCGGCGGTGCCTTGCTCAGCGTGGGAAGCTGGGCCTTCATGGTGGCCGTGTTCGCCGCAGGATACGCGGTCATGCCCCTGTTTCGCAGGCTCTGGCTATGAACTTCACCAACTCACTTGCGCTTGCGCTGTTGATCGGCGCGGCCTTCGGAGCCTGCCTGGAAGCGGCGGGACTGGGCAATGCCACCAAGCTCGCTGGCCAGTTCACGCTGCGCGACTTCACCGTACTCAAAGTGATGTTCAGCGCCATCGTAACGGCCATGCTGGGCACCTTCTGGCTCGGCCGTTTAGGCGTCATCGCGCTTGGCGCCCTGTATGTGCCAGACACCTTCCTGCTGCCCCAGCTGCTTGGCGGACTGGTGTTCGGCGTGGGCTTCGTCCTCTCCGGCCTGTGCCCGGGCACAGCCTGCGTGGCTGCGGCCAGCGGCAAGGTCGACGCATTGGCCGCCATTGGCGGCTTGCTGGCGGGCGTGCTGCTTGCCGGCCTGGCCATGCCGGCACTGCTTGGCTGGTACCGCGCCAATGCCCACGGCGTCTATACCTTGCCTACCGCGCTCGGCATGCCATATGGCGCGGTGGTGGCGGCCGTGGTGGTCATGGCGGTGGCGCTGTTTGCCGTCATCGAACGCTGGGAGCATGCATCATGAACCTGAATCGACGCCTCGGCTTCGGTGCACTGCTATGCGGCTTTGCGGCCGCGCTGGCCGGCAGCCCATACCGCAGGCCCATTGGGCAGCTCGACGTCGAGCAGGCGGCGCGCGTGATCGAGGAAGGCACGGACCACATCGGTGCCTTGGAGCTGGCGGCCATGATCCGTGCGCGCAAGCCGGGCCTGCGCGTGATCGACGTGCGCTCGCCACAGGCGTTTGCGCAGTTTGCCATTCCAACGGCGGAAAACCTGCCGCTGGACGTGCTGCTGCACACCCGCTTCGCGCCGAACGAGCTTGTGGTGCTGTATTCAGAGGAAGGGGCACATGCTGGCCAGGCATGGGCCCTCCTGCGCGCGCTGGGCGTGCACAATGTGTGGTTCATCGCTGGCGGCCTGGCCGACTGGCGCGACGAAGTGCTCGCCCCGGTCCTGCCGCGCAACGCGACGCCGCAGGAGGCGCTCGCCTTCGAAGCGACGGCGCAACTGAGCCGCTACTTTGGCGGTAACCCTACGATCGGCGAGCCGATGGCGCGTGCCCAACTGGCTGCGAGCGCGGCGCCAATCGCCAAGCTGCGCAGGCGCGGATGTTAAGCGCCTTCGACTTCGATGCCCTGCGCGCGCGCGAATTTGCGCGCCTCGACGCCCAGGACATCAGCTACCTCGACTTCGCCGCCAGCGGCTTGTATGGGCAGTCGCAGCTCGATGCCTATGCCGCGCGCCTGGCGCGCAATGTGTACGGCAATCCGCACTCGGCGCATGCGCCATCGCTGGCCAGCACCGACGATATCGCGCGCGCAAAGGCGGCCGTGTTGGCGTTCTACGACGCCGACCCGGATCTGTACGAAGTGTGCCTGACGGCCAATACCAGCGCGGCCTTGAAGCTGGTGGCGGAAAGCTATCCGTTCGCACCGCGCCGGCCCCTGGTGATCAGCGCGGACAACCACAACTCGGTGGTCGGCATGCGCCAGTACGCCGCCGCAAAGAATGCCGCCACGGCGATACTGCCCTTGGACGACACGCTGCGCCTGACCCAGCCCGCCGAGCGGCTTGCGCGGCTGGCCCTGCGGGACGGCCCTGGCCTGCTGGCCTTTCCGCTCCAGTCCAACTTCTCGGGTGTCAAACACCAGCTCGATTTGATCCCGGCGGCGCAGGCGCTGGGCTACGACGTGCTGCTCGACGCGGCCGCCGGGGGCCCGACTGGCGGCGTCAATCTGCGCGAGCATCCGGTCGAATTTCTCGCCTGCGCCTTCTACAAATTGTTTGGCCTGCCGACCGGCCTGGGTGCGCTGATCGCCAAGCGCACGGCCTTGGCGCGATTGCAACGGCCTTGGTTCGCGGGCGGGACTGTCGACTTCGTGTCCGTCGCGCTGGCGCGCCACCGCCTGCGCGACGGGCATGAAGGCTTCGAGGACGGAACGCCGAATTTCCTGGCGGCCGGCGCGGTGGAAAGCGGCTTTTCGCTATTGGCCACGGTGCCGCGCGCCGCACTGCAGGCGCGTCTGGAAGTGCTGATGGCACGCTTTCTCGACGGAGCGGCGGCGCTGCGCCATGCCGATGGCGCGCCCAAAGTCCAGCTATATGGCCCACGCGACCTGCAAGGACGCGGCGCGACGGTGGCGTTCAACCTGCTGGCGCGCGACGGCCGATGCCTGCCCTATGCCGGCTTCGAAGAGCATGCGCAGGCGCTGCGCGTGGCGGTGCGCGGCGGATGCTTTTGCAACCCGGGTGCCGGCGAACAGGCCTTCGGTTTTTCCCGGCGCGGCGTGGACGCTTGCCTCGATCGCCTGTCCGACCGATTCAACCATGCCCGGTTCCAGCAATGTCTGGGCCAGGACGCGACGGTCGGCGCCTTGCGCATGTCCTTGGGCTTGCCCAGCAACGCGGCCGATGTGGACCGGCTGCTCGCGGCCATCGACGTCTTTTCGGAATCGGAAGCCGTTGCCCGCACAGCCGTGACTTGATTGCCGTCGATGCACGCCCTCGCCCGCCCGCGCCTAAGCTGTGAAGCGATCCGCGAGGACCTCATCGAAGACGAAAGCGTGCACATGTTCGGCCGCTTCGACCGGCACCGCCTGCAGCAGCAAGTGCGGCCCATCGAATGTCAGCACGCGCACGACAGGAACAGTCGCACGGATATGACGCGCCGCCGACGCTGGCACCACACGGTCTTGCGCGGCCTGCAGATAAAGTACCGGCACATCGATGCGCGGCAGCAAAGCCGAGTAGTCAAGTCCGTACACCGCATCGAGGCGCGCACGCAACACCGGTGCGCTGATCGGGTCCAGCGCGCTACGCAGGGCATCGCGCAAGCGTGCGCAATCGAAGCGTCCGAACAGAATTGGCCCGAGCAAGCCGGTGAGCTTGCGCGTGATGGGGATAAATACCGACAACGCACGCAGTGCTCGAAGCACGGGCCTGGGATTGCGCGCGAATGAACAACACAGCACGAGCCCAAGCAGCCCCGCAGGCTTGGATGCCGCCAGCGCAATGGCAACCGGCCCGGAAAACGATTCGGCCAGCAGCACGTATGGCAGCTGCGGCGGCAAGCGCGCGCGCACGAACTCCACCAAGCCCGCATAATCGAGCGGTACATCACAGGGATACGAAACCACGATCGGCGCAAATTCGCTACCCAGCGCTTCGATGAATTCGGCAAACAGCGCGCCGCCACCATCCATGCCAGGTAAAAGCACCACACTCACCATACCAATCCTCGCTGCATATTGTTCATTCTCGGTCGCGTGCCGCATTCGCCGTTGACGGCCCAAGCATATCAGGCGATGATGCGCCACCCTACCCCTCCCACTCGACTAGGATGAACCATGGCGCGCATCGCACTGACAGTTTTCGACCCGGCCGGATTGAGTATCGACTTCGGCTCATGGCAATCGATCGTCAACGCAGAGCTCAACAACAACTTCACAGCCTGCCTGGACCTCACCACCAAGACTATCTATTTCGGCCCGCTCGCACCATCGCCATCGGCGGCTGAAAATCATTACCTTACCGTCCCCCCTAGCCGCACATGCATGGTCGCTGGACTTCCCATCAGACCCATCGTGCACAGCAACGTCGGCCACATGACCAGCCATGAGCAACTGGCAGCGCACGTCCTGGGCAAACTGGGCCTGGCAAACACGGACGGCAATCGCGAGCGTTTTTGCGGCTTTGCCTTGCGCTTCGAAGTGGCCAGCGAAGTGCTGGGCAATCGCATCGCGCTAACCGGCACTTCCGGTACCCTCAACCCTGGCGAGAACCGCCAACTGGAAGAGGTGATCATGGCGCCGCTGCTGGTCTACCTGACTGCGGAACTGCGCAAGATCCGGCGCGAACCGCTCGAGCGCGTGGCCCCGCGCACCAGCCCGCTGGCCGTGGCCACCGCTATCGGCGGCGCCGGCGTGGCCGGGATGCGCATGGCCATGCTGAGCCAACTAAAAAAATCCGCGACGGCGCGCCCGTAACGGCACGCTCCCAGACGACGACACGATGAAGCATCCCGCCGCGCCGGAATTCCCCCCATCGCCGAAGACGGCGCGCGCCGCCGTCCTCGCGGTGCTGCTGACGTCGGACGACATGACCGGCGTCGAGAGCATATTCGATCAGCGCAAGATCAGCCTGGCCACCGTGATCCGCGCCTTGAAGCGCAAGTACGGCTGGCCCATCGAACTGCGCTCCTTCCCGAGCAACACCGCCGACGGGCGCGGCGCCTGGGCATCCGTGTATTGCCTGCCACGCGAGGTCATCGACGCGGCCCTGGCGCGCGGCGGGCGCGAATGGCTCGCTGGCGTGCAGGCGGCGCGCCAGACCAGCGGCCGCGCGCGCCGCGCCGGCACGCGCCAAACGGGCGCGTAGGGTAGCGCCACTTACATGCGCGACACCACCACGTCGAGCTTGAAGCCGGGGTGCGCGCCATCGCCCTTGAACTCGACCGCACCACGCTGATCAAGTTTGAGCATCACGCTCGGCGACGCGAGCACGACACCCTTGCACACGAGTTTGCCGCGAAACATGACAGTATCGCGCTGGTAGGGCGTCAGTTGCCATTCGTCCACGCATCCACTCTCCGCCGTTCCACCAAGATACATGGTGCTGCCCTCGCCGCCCATGCCGATCATGTTTACTTTCTGCTCCGGGAGCCCGTCCACGCTGTAAGTGGCCTCGAGCTTGAGTTGCCCGCCCGCCGCCTGCGCATCGGGCGCCGTCGGCGTATCGCTCTTGGCCAGAGCCGCCGCTTGCTTGGCGGCGGCCGCCTGCTTCTTCGCAGCCGTGCCGGCGAGCACTTTCGCGCTTGCCGCCGCTTTCTCGGCCATCCCTGCAGCCGCCGCTTCCGCGCGCGCCGCGGTGTTGGCCGCTTTCAGCTCCGCCGTTTGTTGTGCCACCGGGTCGGCCGGCGCCGCCGGGGAATCGGCGGCCGCTGCCCATGCGCTGTAACAAGCCAGCGCGGCCGAGATGGCCAACACGCCAGTGCCCAACAAGCGTGCGCTGCGTTTAGGAGAAGGTCGGGTCAAACTCATGATGCGTCCTTTCAGTGGATGGCGAGATTGCCAGTTACAGCCAACCGGCACGCCAGCAGCGGCCAACTGGGTCTTGAGGATCGCGCCGGCATACACGCGGCGCGAATGGGTGTGGTGGCGCAGCACGCTTGCGTCGCAAGCTAATTCCTGGTCGAGCCGGAAGGCGCGCGCGGCAAGATGGAGCAAGGGATGGAACCAGAACAGCACCTGCAATACGCTGCAGGCGGCATTCGCATACAAATCGCCGCGGCGCAGGTGGATGCGTTCGTGCAGGACGATGAGCGCTTGTTCCTCGTCGGTATAGCGCTGCGCAAAATCGGCTGGCAGCACGATGCGCGGGCGAAGCAATCCCAGCAGGGCTGGCCCCGCCGCCGCGCTATCCGAGTAAAAAACAGGCTTTGGTCCGGCGGCCCGAAGTGGCCCGAGCATGCGCACGAAGCGCACTTGCTGCCAGCCGAGCAACACGGCGCTGCTGCAGGCACCGGCCAGCCACAGCAGCAGCCAGGCATCGAGACCGCCGCGATCCGAACCCATCGCTTGTTGTACCGGCGCCGCGTGCAAGATGCGCGGCAGGGCCGCCAGCGGCATCGGCAAGGCCTCGCGCATGCCAAGCGTGGCCGGCGGGTGCGGCAACAAGATCGACACCAGCACCAGCGGCACCAAGGCCCAGCTGGCGTACGCGGCGGCGGCGCCGCCCAAACCGCGCAGCAAGGGGCGCAGCGCCGCGACAAGCAATAAGGCCAGGCTCAGTACGAGCGTCAATTCGAGCAAGGTCGTGGAAGCCATCATCAATTCTCCATCGCGTCGATCAGGCGCTTCAATTCGGCGATATCCTTGCGGCTAAGCTTGCGGTGCTTGCTGAAATGCGCAACCAAGGGCGCCACCCGCCCGTCGAACAGACGCTCGAGCATGCCCGCGCTTTCCGACAGCAGCCAGTCGTCGCGCTCGAGCACCGGTTCGTACAAGTAGCGCCGCCCTTGCTGCTCGGCCCGCAGCGCGCCCTTTTTCAGCAGACGGTTGAGCAGCGTCTTGATGGTCGGCTCCTGCCAATCCTGCACTTGCGCCAGCGCGGCCACCACTTCATCGGCCGACATCGGATGGCGCTCCCACAGGATCTTCATGATGACGGACTCGGCTTCACTGATGGTGATCGTCGCTGACATAGGGTTCCTCGCGGCTTCATTTACACGTGTAATTGACATCAATGATTACAGGCGTAAATGATATTGTCAAGCCCGCTTCCTTGGCCGACGGGTAAAGATTTCGGCGAAGCGGGAAGAATGATGCATAATCGCCACTGATTTCGCATCCAACCATAAAGGAGCACGGCAATGTCCAATCGATTCACACGCAGCTGGGATCTGGTGAAAGCAAGCGGCTCAGTGCTGCAGCAAGACCGCCAACTGCTGATGTTCCCCTTGATCTCCTCGATTTCCGTGGTGCTGGTGGTGCTGTGCTTCGCGCTGCCGATGTTCGGCCTGAGCGCGCTCGACGGCTTGAGCAACCGCGAATACAAAGGCAGCGTCTACCTGCTCGCCTTCCTGTTCTATGTCGCCCAATACACAGTGATCTTCTTCTTCAACGCTGCCCTGGTTGGCGCGGCCATGATCCGCCTCGACGGCGGCAGCCCGACCTTGGGCGACGGCTTGCGTATCGCCTCGTCCAAGTTTGGCGCCATCCTCGGCTACGCCGTCATCGCCGCCACCGTCGGCATGATCTTGCGCGCGATCCAGGAACGGGTCGGCTTCATCGGCAAGCTGATCGTGGGCTTCCTGGGCGCCGGCTGGGCCCTTGCCACTTACCTGGTGGTGCCGACGCTGGTGGCCACCGACGTCGGACCGCTGCAAGCGGTCAAGGACAGCACCAGCCTGCTCAAGCGCACCTGGGGCGAGAGCATCATCGTGCAGGGCGGCCTGGGCTTCGCCTTCTTCCTCATTTACGTCCTCGTCATCGTCAGCGGCGTCGCCCTGATGATCGGCGCGAGCGCCATCACCCACGGGCCGGCGCTGACGATCATCGTCGGCGTGCTGCTGGTGCTGGCGCTGATGTTCACGGCGCTGGTGCACAGCACGCTCTCGGGCATTTACGCCGCCGCGCTGTACCGCTACGCCACCCGCGGCGAAAGCACCACGGGCTTCGATCCCACCCTGCTGGCCTCGGCATTCGCGCCGGGCAAAGCCTAAGCGCCCGCCCGGCCAAGGAGAGCATCGATGAGCGATAACCAACGCGATATCCTGAACGCGGTCTTTTCCCTGCTGGTGATCCTGCTGGCGGCGATGGTCACGCAGCGCTTTTTCCTGCCGCTGGTATGGGCCGGCATCCTGTGCATCGCCACCTGGCCGCTGTTCACGCGCCTGGTGGCTGCGCTGGGCCAGCGCCAGCTGGCTGGCGCGCTGGTGATGACCTTGGCCACCGCGCTGGTGTTCGTTGTTCCCGTCCTGATCGCCATGACGCAGATGATGCACCAGGCGCCGGTGCTGGCCAATTACCTGGCCGAGGCGAACAATAACGGCGTCCCCACGCCGCAGTGGCTGTCCCATATCCCCTTCGCCGGCGCCGCCGCCAACGACTGGTGGGAGGCGACGCTGACCCAGCCGCACGGCCTGTCGCACCTGGCCGAGGATGGCTCGCTCGGACGCCTGCATTCGGCCAGCGAAGTGCTCAAGAGCTTTGGCGCGAGCCTGATGCACCGCATGGTGGACTTCGGCCTGGCCCTGCTGTGCCTGTTCTTCTTCTACAAGGACGGTCCGTCGCTGGTGCGCCAGTTGACGGCCATGGGCAGCCACTTCCTGGGCGATGCGCGCTGGGACCGCTATGCCACGAAGGTGCCAACGGCGATCCGCGCCACCGTCAACGGCCTGGTGCTGGTCGGCCTGGCCGAAGGCTTTGTGCTGGGTATCGGCTACGGCATCGCCGGTGTGCCTTCGCCCGCGCTGTGGGCGGCCGGCACCGGTATCCTGGCCATCATTCCATTCGGCGCGCCGCTCGCCTTCTTCAGCGTAGCCGGCGTGCTGCTGGTGAACGGCAGCGTCGGCGCCGCCATTGCGGTGGCGGTGCTGGGCATGGTGGTGCTGTTCGTGGCCGACCACTTCGTGCGCCCGGCCATCATCGGCAGCGCGACCAAGCTACCTTTCCTGGCCGTGTTGTTCGGCATCCTGGGCGGGGTCGAAACGCTGGGCTTGGTGGGCTTGTTCATCGGTCCTGTCGTGATGACCTTGTTCATGACCCTGTGGTACGAGGAAAAGCAATTCGAGCGCGCGGCCCCGGCCACCCCGCCCCTGTAAGCGCCCTTCGTACATCGATGACGATTCAACGCCTTCAACTCGAAACCGACATCAGCGCCGACCTGCTCGCCCAGATCGAAGACGATCTGGCGCGCACCCTCTTCGGCTGGCTGCTCGGCTTCCAGCACCGGGTCCGCTCGTCGCCTCTGTTTCGGCGTCTGCTACGGCTGGTGGTCATGCCGCTTTGCGCCGCCGGTTTCGCCCTGTCCTTGCTGGTGATCTGGCTAAGTTGGCGCGCCAGCGAGCCGGCCATGCTGGCGGTCGGCGTCGTCCTGGCGCTGGTCTTCGTGGCGCTTGCCATCATCGTGTGGAACAAGGAAAAATACCTCGATCGCTTCATGCCGCGCTTGCCGGGCTACTGGATGTGGGTGGCGCGCTTGCGCGCGCGCCGCATGCTGACGGTGGCCAAGCGCGCAGCGCCCTTCACGGCAGAATATGACTGTCGCGGCGACTTGGCTTGCTACTTCAGGGTCAAGGACGACGGGGCGAAGTTCATCTGGTCGCGCAAGCTGGCGGGCTACTATCTTGGCGGTCGCGGATACACGCTGTTCTACAAGCATGCCGGGGCGATCTACCCGAACGCGATCATCCTGCACGGCCAGACCGGCGCACTGCACGCCTATCTCGACGCATTGGGATTGCACGTCCTGCCCGCACCCGAGCCGCAAGGCCAGTAAGCTGTCATGCCATAATCGAGGGACGATTCACCGTCGCTCAAAGGCAGGCCATGGCCGCATTTACTCCCAAAGATCCGGATTTCGCCGCGCGCGTGCGCGACAGCTTTGCGCTCCAGGGGGCGATGTCCACCATCGGCGCCAGGCTCGCGCTGGTCGACCCTGGCCACGTGGTGATCGAACTTGATTGGGCCGCTGGGTTGACCCAGCAGCATGGCTTTCTGCATGCCGGCATGATCGCCACCGCGCTCGACTCGGCTTGCGGCTACGCCGGTTTCAGCCTGATGCCGCAAGAGATGGCCGTCCTGACCATCGAGTACAAAATCAACCTGCTCGCGCCCGCCAAGGGCATGCGCTTTCGCATGGAAGGCAAAGTCATCAAGCCTGGTCGCACCGTCACGGTGAGCGAGGGCCATGCCTGGGCGATTGACGAGGACGGCGAAAAGCTGGTGGCCACCATGAGCTGCACGCTGATGGCCGTGCCGAGCCGCGACGGCCTGCGTCACTGACGATCACCGAGGCTCCGGTGCAAACGCGTTGATTAGCGCCGGCTAGATCACCTGCTGGCGCGCCAGTTCGGCGATGGCCGCCTCGCTCCAACCCCAATCCTTGAGCACGGCGGCGCTGTCCTGTCCGGGCGCCGCCGGACCTGATGCCACCTGCGGCGCGCTGCGGCTAAAGCGCGGCGCCGGTCCTGGCTGAGTCACACCGTCGACTTCGATGAAGGTGCCGCGCGCCTGGTTGTGGGGGTGCAGCGGGGCCTCGGCCAAGTCGAGCACGGGCGCGAAGCACACGTCCGTCCCCTCCAACAGTGCGCACCACTGGGCGCGCGTGCGCGTGGCGAACAAAGCGGCCAGCTTTTGCTTGAGTTCGGGCCAGCGGCGCTGGTCCATCTGCGCGTCGAACGCCGGATCGGTGATTTCGCACAGCTTGAGAAGCTGGGCATAGAACTGCGGCTCGATCGCCCCCACCGAGACGAATTTGCCGTCGGCGCAGGCGTAGCTGTCGTAGAAAGGCGCGCCGCCATCGAGCAGGTTGGCGCCGCGCGCGTCCTGCCACGAGCCGTGCGCGCGAAAGCCGTACATCATGGCGCCGAGCAGCGCGGCGCCGTCCGTCATCGCCGCGTCCACCACTTGCCCTTTGCCGCTACTGCGCGCCTCAAGCGCCGCGCACACAACGCCAAAAGCGAGCATCATGGCGCCGCCGCCAAAGTCGCCCACCAGGTTCAGCGGGGGCGCGGGCGCGTCGTCGGGCCGGCCCATCGCGTGCAGCATGCCGGTCAGCGCGATGTAGTTCAAGTCGTGCCCGGCCGCTTGCGCCAACGGGCCGTCCTGGCCCCAGCCGGTCACCCGGCCATACACGAGCTTGGGATTGCGGGCGGTGCAGGCGTCGGGCCCCAGGCCAAGACGCTCCATCACCCCGGGCCGGAACCCTTCGAGCAGCACGTCGGCCTGCGCCACCAGTTGCAGCACCACTTCGCGCGCGGCCGGCTGCTTCAAGTCCAGCGCCAGCGAACGGCGTCCGCGCGCCATCACGTCGAACTTCGTGCCCAGCATCGGAAATGGGTTGGCGGCGCCTGGCGCGAGCTTGCGGTCGATGCGGATCACCTCGGCGCCCATATCGGCCAACATCATGGCCGCGAACGGACAAGGCCCCAGCCCAACCATTTCGACAACGCGGATTCCTGCCAGCGGTCCTGCCATATGTGCCTGCTCCCTGTGACGACCCTTACAGCGATCGCGCGATGATTTCTTTCATGATCTCGTTGGCGCCGCCATAGATGCGCTGCACCCGCGCGTCGACATACATTTGCGCGATCGGATACTCGAGCATATAGCCATAGCCGCCAAACAGCTGCACGCATTGGTCGATCACCTTGCACTGCAGGTCCGAGATCCAATACTTGGCCATCGACGCCTGCACCGTGTCCATGCGCCCTTCGATCATGTCCACGATACACCGGTCGATGAAAGTGCGCGCGATGGTCGCCTCGGTCTTGATCTCGGCGAGCACGAAGCGCGTGTTCTGCATCTCGATCAAGGCTTGGCCGAAGGCCTTGCGCTCGCGCGTGTGCGCCACCGTCAGCGCCAGCGCGCGCTCGATCGCGGCCACACCGGCGATGCCGAGGATGGTACGCTCGTACGGCAGCTCCGTCATCAGTTGCGTGAAGCCTTGACCTTCCACGCCGCCCAGCACCGCATCCTTGGGCACGCGCGCGTTATCGAAAAACAGCTCGCAAGTGTCCTGCCCCTTTTGCCCGACCTTCTCGAGGATGCGCCCGACCCGGAAGCCTTCGCAGCCGCGCGTCTCGAGCAGCATCAGCGACACGCCCTTGGCGCCGGCGGCTGGATCGGTCTTGGTGACCACCACCACCAGGTCGGCCATGTAGCCGTTCGAGATGAAGGTCTTGGAGCCGTTGATCAGGTAACCATCCGCGTCCGCGGTGGCGCTGGTGCGGATGCCCTTGAGGTCGGAGCCGGCGCCCGGCTCGGACATGGCGATGGCCGCGATCATCTCGCCGCTGGCCAGCTTGGGCAGGTACTTCTGCTTTTGCGCCTCGGTGCCCTGGTTCAGGATGTAGTGCGCCACGATCGCGTGCACGTGCAGGCCGAAGGCCATGTCGCCGGCGTAGCTTAGCTCCTCGAACACCACGCTCTGGTGCGCGAAGCTGCCGCCCGAGCCCCCATACTGCTCCGGAATGTCGGCCAGCAGGATGCCCATCGCGCCGCCCTTGTCCCAGACCTCGCGGTCAACGTGCTGCTGCTTTCTCCAGCGTTCCTGATGGGGCGTGATTTCCGCTTCCACGAAGCGGCGCACCGCGTCGCGCAAATCTTCCAGTTCCGCGGTCATCCACGGCGAGGTGTAGGTCATGGTGATGCTGCCTTTTATCAGATCGAGATGCCGCCGCCGCACGTCACCGTCTGGCCGCTGATGTAGTTGGCTTCCGGGGTGCACAGCAAGTAGACGGCGCCGGCCGCTTCCTCCGGGGTGCCGGCGCGGCCCAGCGGAATGGAATGCTCCATCATCGCCATCAGCTCGGGATTGACGCCAACCTTGATGTCGCGCCCCTCGATGTTGACGGTGGCGTTGCCGGCCGCGCTAGCCTCCGTCAGGCGCGTCTTGATCAAGCCGAAGGCGACGGCATTGACGTTGACCTTCATGCGTCCCCACTCCTTGGCCAGCGCCATCGTCATGCCGACGATGCCGGCCTTGGCCGCCGAATAGTTGACCTGCCCCGCGTTGCCGCCCAGGCCGGCGATGGACGAGATATTGACCACCTTGCGGTACACCTCGCGCCCGGCTTCCTGCTCGGCGCGGCTCATGGCGCGGATCACCGGCTGGGCCGCGCGCAGCACGCGAAATGGCGCCGTCATGTGCACGTCCATGATGGCGTACCACTGCTCGTCGCTCATCTTCTGGATCACGTTGTCCCAGGTGTAGCCGGCGTTGTTGACGATGATGTCGATGCCGCCATAAGCGTCCACCGCGCTTTGCACGAAGCGCTCGCCGAAGTCAAAGGCGGTGACGTTGCCCACGCAGGCGATGGCTTCGCCGCCGATGGCGCGGATCGCCTCCACCACTTCCTGCGCCGGATCGGCGTCGAGGTCGTTGATAACGAGACGTGCGCCTTCGCTGGCGAGCTTCATGGCGATGGCGCGCCCGATGCCGCGGCCGGAGCCCGACACCAGTGCGATTTTTCCAGACAGTTTGCTCATGCGGCTCCTTCGTATCAGTTAGTCGAACGGTACATGGTGACGACGCAGGCGCCGCCCAGGCCCAGGTTGTGCTGCAGCGCCACGCGCGCGCCCGCCACCTGGCGTGCCCCGGCGTCGCCGCGCAGCTGCTGCGTCAATTCGTAGCACTGCGCCAGGCCGGTCGCGCCCAGCGGGTGGCCCTTCGACAGCAAGCCGCCGGAAGGGTTGGTGACGACCGTGCCGCCATAGGTGTTGTCGCCGTCGCGGATGAACTTGTCAGCGCCGCCTTCCGGGCACAGGCCCAGGGCTTCATAGGTGATCAACTCGTTGTGGGCGAAGCAGTCGTGCAGCTCGACGACGTCGAGTTCGTCAGCGCCGATGCCCGCCTCCTGGTACACCTTGGCCGCCGCCTCGCGGCTCATCTCGTAGCCCACCACCCGCATCATGTCGTTCGAATCGAAGGTGCTGGGGCGGTCGGTGGTCATGGCCTGGCCGGCGATGTACACATTGTTCCTCAAGCCGCGTTTTTTGGCGAAGTCCTCCGACACCAGCACCGCCGCCGCCGCGCCGCAGGTGGGCGGGCACGCCATCAGGCGCGTCATCACGCCGTCCCAGATCATCGGCGCGTCCAGCACGTCCTGGGTGGTGACGACCTTGCGGAACAAGGCCAGGGGATTATTCGCCGCGTGCCGGCTGGCCTTGGCGCGGATGCGCGCGAAGGCCTCGAACGGCGTGCCGTATTTTTTCATGTGCGCCAGGCCGGCCCCGCCAAAGTAGCGCAGCGCCAGCGGGATCTGCGGCATGCCGACGAGCTGGTCGGTGACGGCGTCGAAGGGATCGAAGGGGCTGGGACGGTCCGTGAACACCGAACCGAGCGCGCCCGGACTCATTTGCTCGAAGCCGAGCACCAGCACGCATTCGGCGGCGCCGCTGGCGATGGCTTGGCGCGCCAGGAACAGCGCGGTCGACCCGGTCGAGCAGTTGTTGTTGACGTTGACGATGGGGATGCCGGTCATGCCCAGCTGGTACAGCGCCTTTTGGCCGCTGGTGGAGTCACCATACACGTAGCCGGCATAGGCTTGTTCGATATCGTCGTAGGCGACACCGGCGTCCGCAAGCGCCGCGCGCCCGGCCGCAGCCCCCATGAGGTCGTAGCTGTCGGAGGTCCCCGGTTTGACGAAGGGGATCATGCCGACTCCGGTGACAAAGACTTTGCGGCCCATGAAAAACTCCTGAAAATGATGTCTAACGATACAACTTGGCATAATTAGGTCGAACGACCTATTGCATCAATTATAGGTCAGTCGTACTATTTGTCAATCGACACCCAATTTCCCCCTATGCCCGGCACAATCCACAGCGCGCTCAAGAACAAACCCTCGAACACGACCGAAAAAGGGCGCGGTCGCGCGCAAGACATCCTGCAGTGCGCGCGCACCTTGCTGGCGGCCGAGGGTTACGCGGGCTTGTCGATGCGGCGCGTGGCGCTGGAAACGGGCATGAGCCTGTCGAACGTCCAGCACTACTACCAGAGCAAGGATTCGCTGCTCGAAGCCCTGCTCGAATACACCTTGGAGGTGTTCCAGCAAAAGATGGACGGGATTTCGGCGGCCATGCCCAGCGCCTCGCGCATCGACCAGTTCCTGTCGACGGTGGACATGTTCCTCGACGAGATCACCGACCCCGTCACGCATGCGATCTTTTTCGAGATCTGGGCGCTCGCCTCGCGCAACGCCTTCGCTTCCAAGCTGATGGACCGCATGCTGGGACGCGAGCGCAAGGCCCTCTACAAACTGATCCACGGACTGTCGCCGCAGATTTCGGACACCGAATACATGCAGCGCGCGATCCTGATGGTCGCGCAGATCGAGGGCTTGATGCTGTTCCGCCTTAATAAACACGGGCGGCGCGCCGAATTCATGGCGGTGCGCGCGTCGCTGCGCCAGGTGCTGGTCACGCTTGCCACAGTGCCTTGAGCGCGGCGCCGATCAGACCAAGGCTGCGCGCGGCACCAGCTCGCGATGCTGCTCGAGCAGCGCGAACACCCCATCCTTCGACAGCACGTACTGCTCGAGCAGCGTGTCCTTGATCGCTTCGATGATGGCCTTGTAGTCGCCGATCGCGGCCAGGGTATAGGTGTACAACTCGTCGGACTTGGCCTCCACCTGGCGCAGCGCGCGCTCGCCATTGCCGTCGCCGCCGCGCAGCTGGCTATGGTCGACCTTGGCGCGCGAGTACATCGACAGGCGGTTGACCATCAGGTTGAGCATCTTGGTGGCTTTCTCGATGTCGTTCTGGCTGCCCACCGAAATGCCGCGCGCGCCGTAGAACAACTCTTCGGCCGCCATGCCGCCGTACAGCTGGATCACGTCGCGCTCAAGCTCCTCGAGCGTGCGCAGCGGCGCATCCTCGCCAGCCTGCAGCACGTAACCCAGCGCGCCCAGTTTGGACACCGATTCGGTGCTGATCTTGAGCAGCTGCGACCTTTGCTTGACCTCGGCCAGCGCCATGCCGCTGCGCAGATAGGGATCGATCTGCATGAAGAAGTGGCCCAGCTCGTGCAAGGCGACGCGCTCGCGCTGCTTGTCCTTCTCGAAGCTGGTGGCGCGGTCGGTCAAGCCGATGGTGGCGCGCTCGAAGGCACGGAACATCAGCTCGGTGTTGATGACGGCGTTTTCCTGGATCGCGATCATGCTGGCGCGCTCGGCCACCGTTTCAAGCAAGGCGGGGCTCAGGTTGGCCGTCATCTGCGCCACCTGTTCGAGGTCGAGGTTGGCCCAGTCAACGCAGCCTTCGCGCTTGCGCTCGAGGAAGCTACGCAGCAGCGCGCCGCGCTCCTGCTTGTTCGGCAGGCGGAAATTGATCTTCACCGAAAAACGGCGCAGCATGGCTTCGTCCATGTCGCTACTGGCGTCGTCGAAGTTCGACGCCACCATCCAGATCACGCCCGTGCCCTCGTCGCTGCGCACGCCATCGAGCAGGCCGAGCAGGGTATTGGCGGTGTCGTCCTCCCATTTCCTTTCGCCGCGTCCGCGCGGCATGAACAAGGTCTGCGCCTCGTCCAGGAAGATGATGCAGGCGCCGCGCGCGCACGCCTTGCGGTACAGCGCATTGAGGGCCTTGGAGCCGCCGCCCACGTAGCCCGATTCGAGCGCCGAGCCCGACGCCTGGATCAGCGGCAGGTTCAACTTCTTGGCCAGATAGCCGACCAGCTTGGTCTTGCCGGTGCCGGCGGGGCCGGTCAGCATCACGTTAAAGGGCTTGTCGATATTATGCTGCTGGTAGAGCGCGCGCTTGCGTATCATGTCTTCCAGGTGCTGCACTTCCTGCTTGATGTCGTCCATGCCGATCAAGTCGTCCATGCTGCCCTTGAGCTTGTCGGGCATGATGATGGACGCCGCCTGCGCGCCGCGCATGCCGAATTTAATCGTGTACAAGAGAAACAGCACCACCGCCAAGTCGAGCGCGTGCTGTTTCAAGAAGGCGCCAAAGTCGGCCAAGGCCGCGCCCTGGCCCGGCCCCGTCAGCACGGCCTTGTGCGCGGCGAGAAATTCGTCGCTGGCGATGCCGTAGGGGATGGCGCCGCGCAGCAGTACTTCGCGCTCCAGGCTCAGGTGCGAGGTGGCCGGCACCCGCACCACGTGCAGCAGCGGCGCATCCTTGAACTTGAACACGTAGCGCGGCGCTTCCGACAGCGGCTTGGCCACCAGCAGAAAGTCGAGCTGGTCTTTGTGCGCGACGAGCGCCGTGATTTCGGCGATGTTTTGCGAATAGGCCAGCGGTGCGGGATCTTGCTCCACGCCGCTGTTCATTACAAGGGCGGCTGCGATACCGGCCACGGCCAGCGCAAGACCGACGCGCACGGCGGTGTTTTTAAGGGCGATTTGAAGTTTGCTGAAATAAGACATGGCACTCTCGGCGAATGCGGCAAACCGCGCCGCGGCGTTCGCATAAGCTGTCATCGTCGCGATGAGCAGCGGAAGGTTCTGGCAGTGACTATAGCGCGAAGGAAAGCGACGTGTGGGCGATTCAATTGAAAAATTTCGTTCGATTATCGCTGCGACAAGGCAATCATTTGCAGGCCGACCACGCTTGTTGACATAGCCTCCACACGGGCGCAAGCTGGCTCGAAAATATTTAACCCCTTTTCGTCCCGCCGCACGTTTCATGACGAGATGCAGGTGCGGCGCATGGTGCGCCCACCGTTGACATTTTCATTTGAGGACACCCATGATCCCGCACGCTTCCCGCAGCCTGATTCCCCCTTCAGCGGCACTCGTGCTCGCGCTTGCTGTCAGCAATGCCTGTGCGCAAGGTGTAGAACAGCGCAGCACGCTGGCCGAGCAAAAGAGCGTGGCCATCACGATCTATAACAATGACCTTGCCTTGATCAAGGACCAGCGCGTGCTGCAATTGCCGGCCGGCGTGTCGACCCTGGCGTTTCGCGATGTCAGCGCGCGCATGCGGCCGGAGACGGCATTGCTGCGCAGCTTGAGCGGCCCCGGCTCGCTCACGGTGCAAGAGCAGAATTTCGATTTCGACTTGCTCACGCCGCAGTCGCTGCTGCAAAAATACGTGGGGCAGAACGTGGCCGTGGTGCGCACCAATCCCACCACCGGCCAGGACAGCAGCGAGGCGGCGCAGGTGCTGGCGGCCAACAACGGTGTGGTGCTCAAGATCGGCGACCGGATCGAAACGGGAGTGCCCGGGCGCATCGTGTTCGATGGTGTGCCGGCCAAGCTGCGCGACCGCCCGACCTTGCTGATGCAGCTCGAAAACAGCGGACGCGCGCAGCAAGACGTGGAGCTGAGCTACCTGAGTGGCGGCCTGGGATGGAAGGCCGACTATGTGGTCGAGCTCAATCCGGCCGACGACAAGCTCGACATTTCCGGGTGGGTGACCTTGACCAACACCAGCGGCGCGACCTACCGCAACGCCAAGCTGCAACTGGTCGCTGGCGACGTCAACCAAGCGAATGTGCAACGCGTCCAAGTCACTGGCAGTATGGTCAGAGCGGCCCCGGCTCCGATGCAGAAAGCCAAAATGGCGGAGGAATCCCTGTTCGAATACCACCTGTACACGCTCAATCGCCCCACAACCATCGCGGAAAACCAGACCAAGCAAGTGGCCCTGCTGTCGGCGGCGGAAGTGCCGGCCCGCAAGGAATTCCTGCTCAAAGGCTTTCCCTACTATTACTCGGACGCGGCGGGGGAACTGGGTCAGAAACTCAAGGTCGGCGTGTTCGTGGAATTCGACAATCGGGACAGCGCCCATCTGGGCATGCCGCTGCCCAAGGGCGTGATCCGCGTCTACAAGAAGGATGGCGCGGGCAATGCCCAGTTCATCGGTGAGGACAATGTCGACCATACGCCCAAGAACGAAAAGGTGCGCTTGAAACTGGGCGACGCTTTCGACGTCACCGCCGACAAGAAGCAGACCGACTTCAAGAAAGTCAGCGGCAGCAGCAAATACAACTACGTGTTCGAGAGCGCCTATGAGATCAAGTTCAAGAATGCGAAGAAAGAAGCGGTGATCGTGACGGTGCAAGAACCGATGCCGGGCGACTGGCAAATCTTGAGCGAGAGCCAGGCGCACACCAAGGACGCGAGCAATACGGCGGTGTGGAAGGTCAGCGTTCCGGCAGAAGGTAGCACGACCTTGGTGTACCGGAGCTTGGTTCGTTATTGATTGGCGTGCAGCACGGCGCGCCGCGATTCAAACGCCGCCCCTAGTGGGTGGGGCGCGTTTCGGTCAGCTTGCACAGATCGTCGATGCGCGCCAAGGGCACCTTGGCCTTGAGCGCGTCGGCGATGCATTGGGCCTTGTCCGGCCCCGTGTCCGAACCGAACACCACCAGGCCGAGGATGACGGCTATGGCGATGAGCAAGAACAGCAAACCCTTGAGCAGATCTTTATCCATGGTGTCGCGGTCCGTTTGACGTGCAGGGGCGACACCAAGAGGTGGTGCCAACCATGAAGCTTAAGCGAAATTTTTCCGAGCTTTCCCGAGCCTTCCTATTCTAGCGCGTTCACTCGCCCGCCTGGGCAAGCGCATGCGGCTCTGGCGTGCTAGCTCTTGGCTAGAGCGTGGAGCTTGCCGATCGTGTTCCAGTTGCGCGCCGTCGTGGCCTCGCCCAGCAATTTGCCCACGGCTTGCGCCAGTGGGCTGGCCAGCATGCCATCCGGACACCACAGATAGACGGCGCGCGGCCCCGACGCCAGCACTTCCGGCGTCCAATCCTGGTCCGCCAAGGCCGCGAGCAGTTCACTATCGGCGCTGCGGCTGAGCACAAACACGGGCAAGCGCGCATGGTCGGTGGCGATCGGCAGCAAGGGATTGGCGTCGACGATGGCCGCCAATTCGTCGGCGCGCAGCACCGTCACGCGCGAGGCCACACCCAGTTCGCCGGTCAGGGCTTGCTCGATGCGCGTGGCAATGTCTTGCGCTGGCGCCGCGGCGCCGTCGAACACCACGTTGCCACTATTGAGCAAGGTGCGCACATCGTGAAAGCCCAGCCGCGTGATCAAGGTGCGCAAGTCGGCCATGGCGATGCGCTTGGCGCGCCCGACGTTAATGCCGCGCAGCAGGGCGATGTAGCGACGGCTCATTGCGCCTTACTCGTGGTAAGCGGGTGCATGCTTGATCTTCGCATTTTGCTCGGCGTCGTGCTGTATCCACAGCACTGCCTTGTTCGCCTTGAGGAAGGCGGCGACCTCATTCATGGTTTGCACCGATTGTGGCTCGTCGAAATTAAAACTCGGCACGCGGCGCTTGTCCCAATTTTCAGTGAAGTGCGCCAGATCGCCCGACAGCAAGACATTGCCCGTCTTGGCCAGCTTCAGGTAGAGCGCTTGATGCCCTGGCGTGTGCCCGAGCGCACGCTTGATCATGACGCTGCCGTCGCCGAACACGTCGTAGTCGCCCGTCAAGGTCTTGACGGGATTGGCTTGCAAGGTCGGGTATTTGCCGGGGTCGTTGCCGAACTTGGCGGCGTCCGGACCGAAGGCGGCGTCATATTCCTCTTTCTGCATCAAGAGGGTCGACTTTGGAAACAGTCCGACGTTGCCGATATGATCGAAGTGCATGTGCGACAAGCCCAGATAGTTCACCGACTCTGGCACGACACCGATTTCCTTGAACTGGACCGCAAGCGCTTTCTTGAGGCGCACGTGGAACACATCACTAACCTTTTGACCGTCGGGCATGGCGGCGAGCGCGTCACCAAAGCCGGTGTCCCACATCAGGGTGCCTTTCGGGTGCACCACCAGGTAACATGAATCGGTCAATGCCTTGTGCTCCCCCTTGCCAAATCCCGGGCTGAACACCGAAACGTCGGCCACGTCGACGCTGCCGCAATCGAATACATACAGGCGCAGCGCCGGCGCCGCTGGCGTGCCGGTGGGCGCGGCGGCGGACGCACCCGCGTTGTCGGCGCCAGAGGCCGCCGATGCCAGCAGCACGCCGGCCATCGCCAGTGCGTGCATGAGAAATTTTGCCGTTCTTTTCATGGTCATTCTCTCCAAAGGATGCGGGAAGGCCTGCCTCGGGGGCAAGCGTCCAAGCACGGAAGAATACAATAGATGCGCTGCGCCCGCTTGCCCGTCCGGACTAGGCGCTGGTGGTCGCGCTCGGATGCGAGGCGGCGTGCGCGTTGTCGTGCGGCGTTTCCGGCGTGATGCGCGGGATGCGCAAGGTGAAATGGGTGCCCTGCCCCAAAGTGCTGGCGACGGCGATCGAGCCGGAAAATTGCTTGGCCACCAGGTTGTAGACAATGTTCAAGCCCAAGCCGGTGCCGCCCTGCCCGCGTCGGGTGGTGAAGAAGGGATCGAAGATGCGGTCGAGCACTTCGGGCGCGATGCCCTTGCCATCGTCGACCACGTGCAATTCGACGATGTCGCCGTCCAGGCGCGCGCTGATCTGGATTTCGCCGGCCGTGTCCACTTCGAAGGCGTGCTCGACGCAGTTGAGCGTGAGGTTGGTGATCACCTGCGCGAAAGCGCCGGGGTAGCTGTCGAGCACGATCTCGGACGGCACATTCATGCTCAGCCGTATCGGCGTTTTCTTGAGCTTGGGCTGCAAGCTCGAGACGATTTCGTCGATGTAATCCTTGAGTGCGAACGGGCGGCGCGCCTCGCTGGTCTGGTCCACCGCGATCTGCTTGAAGCTGTGGATCAGGTGCGCCGCGCGGTAGGCGTTGTTCATGATCAAGCGCGTGCTTTCGGCCGCCGTTTCCAGGTAGCGCATGATGTCGGACTTTTTGATGCCGGCGCCGGCCACCGCTTCCTGGATTTCATCGGTGGCCGCCTTGAGCACCGAGGCGCTGGTCAAGGCGATGCCGACCGGCGTGTTGATTTCGTGCGCGACCCCGGCCACCAGCGAGCCAAGCGAGGCGAGGCGCTCCGATTGCAGCAGCGACTCCTGGGTCTGGCGCAGGTCTTGCAAGGCTTGCGCCGTTTCCTGGGCCGAACGGCGGGCCGCGTCCTCCGCCTCGCGGATGCGCAAGATGGTCGACTTGAGGCGGCGCTGGATCTGGTTGAAGCCACGAATCACGTCGCCCAATTCGTCCTTGCGGTTTTCCGGCAATTCCTCGACTTCACCGGTGCCACGCGTGGCCAAGTCGAACAAGCCGTCGCGCAGCGCCTTGAGCGGCTCGAACACGACGCGCAGCGAAAGCGACAACGCCAGCACCAGGATGATATCGAGCAGCAGCACTTCGATGACCTTGCGCGTCAATTCGGATGCGAGGGCGGCGTCGATCTTGTCGCGGCTGAAGTTGATGACGACCTTGCCCACCACCACCGGCTTGATCGAGGCGCTGGCCGAGCCGCCATCCTGGAACACCAGGCTCGCTTCGACCGGGATGCCGCCCGGTTCCATATTTTGGGCGACGGCCACCAGGCGGTTGTCTTTATTCCGGATCTTGCCGGCGAACAGGCCAACGGAGGTGTCGTAGACGCGGATCGACACCACTTGCGATGGCAGCATCTCGGCTTCGACGATGCTGTCGACCTTGGACTTATCCAGGTCCCACAGGGCCGATGGCAAGCTGATCTGCAAACGGGTGCGCACACCCTGGCGCAGGGTCTGGTCGTTGCGCTCGAGTTCCTTGCCGAGCGAGTATTGGGTATAGCTGCCGGAAATGGTCAGCACAAGCGTGACGATCACCACGAATAGTAGTTTCAGTCTGCTTTGAATACTGAACATCGACTCCTCCCCAGGGGCATGCGGATGCAGAACAGCGTACTTTCCCTCAATGTACGGGAAGCCCTGTCACTTGGCAAGAAATCTCACACACAGGACACCTTTGGTGCATTTTCTGTGTACGCACAGCGCCACCTTGCAATGGTAAGATCGGAACATCGATGCGTTGTTCGGGGGGGGGGGGAAGCATGAGTGCGAAGCACCAGCACCTGCCAGTGGCCGAGGTCAAGCCAGGCATGGTCTTGTTCGATGTCCTGCTCGACAAGCAAGGCCAGGTCTTGCTGCCCGAAGGCGCCGTCTTGACGGCATCGATGATAGCCCTGCTGCCGCGCCACGGCATCGAAACCCTGGCCGTGGTCAGCGGCCCGGCCGACACGGCGCCGGCGGCGGTGGCGGCGACCCAGTCCGCGTTTCAAGAACGCCTAGATTATCTATTCCGCAAGAACACGATCGACGACGCCCACGACTGGGCCACCGGCATCTTGCGCCGCTACGTGGAAGACTACCGGCTCGAGCGGGAGATCGAACCATGAGCGAGATCGTGCTCGACGATGTCGTCAAGGCCTTGGACGACTTGCCCTCGCTGCCAGCGGTGGTGATGGAACTGCTCAACTGCATCGACGAGGAAGACCTCGACATGGGCGTGCTGGCCAAGAAGGTGTCGCACGACCAAGCCTTGACGGCCAAGACTTTACGGCTGGCCAATTCCTCGCTGTACGGCCTGCAAGTGAAGGTGACGACGATCCAGCAAGCGATCTCCTTCCTGGGTTTTCAAAGCACGCGCAAGCTGGTGATGACGGCGGCCGTCACGGGCGCTTTTCCGGCCGGGCGCTGCCCCGGCTTCGACGACAAGGCCTTTTGGCGCGCTTCGATGGGCACGGCCGTGTGCGCCAAGGTGCTGGCGCGCTACCTGCGTTTTAACCAGGATTACGCCTTCACCGCCGGCTTGCTGCACGATATAGGCCAACTGGTCTTGGTGAGCAGCTTCCCGGAACAATACGGCGCCGCCCTGGCGTGGCAAGCCGAGCACGATGTGTCGATCATTGAGGCGGAACGGGCGGTGCTGGGGGTGGACCACGTGGCGGCCGGCGCGGCGCTGGCCGAGCACTGGAATTTTTCGGACACCATGCGCCTGGCCATCGCCGGCCACCACGAGCCGGAAGCGCCCGGCGCCGGCTTTTTGGCCGCCATCGTGCATGTGGCCGACGCCATTGTCCACGCGCTCGACTTGCCGCAACTGGAGCGCGACGCTGTGCCGACGGTGTCGGCGGTGGCGTGGACAGCCATGGGCCTGAACGAAGAAAACTATATGCATGTTTTCCGCGAAACCGAATTGCAGTTCGAGGAAATCGCGTTGATCTTGCTCAGCTAAGATCCATCAGCGCGCGAACAAGGGCAAGGCGCGCCGCGCCCTGCCCCGCCCGCCTACGCCTCAATGGGCGTAACTACTGGCTTGCTGCGGCTGGGCCTGGGCATCGCTTTTCTCTTCCGCCTTTGGCCGGCCCTGGGCGTCCGACAAACGGTACTTGGTGCGCCGGTCGCCCATCAGGTCGCGCAGGTCGCGAATGCTCATGCCCGTCACCTCGTGCATGCGGATCAGCAGGGACGCACCCACCGGCAAGCGGTGGTGGCGAATTTTGCTGATCACCGGCGGGGCGACCTCGAGCATGCGCGAGAGCGCCGCATCGTTTTTCAGCTGCATCTTGCCGAGCAAGACGTCCAGCAGGTGGTTGGGGTTGTAGCTTTCCTGCGATGATAATGCGTGATGTGCCATGATGTTCCTCGTCTAGGTGGGTTGGGGTGTTCCGTTACGAACCTGATAAAGAGTCTGTTTCGTAAGAAAAAGTTCCCGCAAAGCGATGCAAAACTGATCTAGGACACTTTCCTGCGCCCGGGCCCGCTGCCATCCTGCCGATACCGGCCTTGCCCGATTCGCATGAATTGCTAGAACGTCTAGCATTAAATACAATTCTAACCCATTCTCACACGTTCGGAGCAAGATCAGGAAGCCGTGCATTGTCCGAACTCAAGCTAACGTCGAGAAAGCTTGTTTGATAGGCATTTCAACACAGCGAGGGAAATGATGGCGCACGCGAAGGCATGCCCGAGGGCACGTGAACCGATGGAAGGCGAGGAAGGCGGGCCCGGGCGGGCCCCGCCTTAAGAAAGTGCGGACAGCCCGGATCAGGCGGTGGTGTTGATTTTGGTGCCCACGCCAGTGTCGGGCTTGCTGCTGGCGGCCTTGGCTGCCAGATCCTGCCGGGTGATGAAGGCGCGTTCGGTGGTCTTGTGCAATTGCTCGGCCTGGGCCGTGCGCTGGAGCGCCTGGGTTTGCCCGCCCCCTTTCGGCGGCGCCGCGCTCGGTCCTTGGGTGGACGCTGGATTTTGCTGCCCGCCGTGCGCGCCCGGATCGACGCCGCCGGCCACGTGCGGACGCTGCGGCACATCTTGCGCCGGCCCCTTTATTTGCGCTTGCTGCACCTGCTTGCGCGCTTGCTGCAAGTCGGCGAAAGCCTGGGTCGCACCCTTGGTGTCGCCTGTCTTCAAGGCTTGATCGAGCGCCTTGACGGCGTTGCTGAAATCGGTGCGCGCGTTCTGGGTGGGCGCGGCCGCCTTCAAGGAAGCGACCGCCGTCTGCGCGGCCGCCACATCGTTGGCATGCAGGGCCTTGCCGAGGTCGCCAATATCCTTTTGCACTTGCCGTTCCGAACCGGATTTGGCCACGGTTTGATTCCCGGCAGAAATGCCGTTGTGGGAAATCGAAGTAAGCGTGCCAGCCATGGGAACCTCCTGCAACGTATCGACGAGCCTTGCGCAGCGCCGGGACTTAACCATTGCTGTCGGGCTACTCTTTTAGCTTAGAGTTACATTCATCAAGGTCAATGCAATTATGGCAATGACGGGCGCTATTATCGCCGAATACCTTGATTTTTCGTGCTTTTTTTCTCGCACGCGGGGCCAAACGGGAGCCGCCTTTCGGGCCGGAGGGGCCAAACTGCGGTAAACTACGGGTCCGGCATTGCCACCGGCCCCCACGCACAGATCAAAGACCATGCAGAAAAAAGTATACATCAAGACCTTCGGCTGCCAAATGAATGAGTACGACTCGGACAAGATGGCCGACGTGCTGGGCGCCGCCGACGGCCTGGTGCGTACCGACACGCCCGAAGACGCCGACGTAATCTTGCTCAATACCTGCTCGGTGCGCGAAAAAGCGCAGGAAAAAGTGTTTTCCGACCTGGGCCGCCTGCGCGAACTCAAATTGGCGCGCCCTGACATGCTGATCGGCGTGGGCGGCTGCGTCGCTTCGCAAGAGGGCGCGGCCATCGTCAAGCGCGCGCCCTATGTCGACCTCGTGTTCGGCCCGCAAACCCTGCACCGCCTGCCGCAGATGATGGCCGCGCGCCGCAGCAGCGGCGCCGCCCAGGTCGACATCAGCTTCCCCGAGATCGAAAAATTCGACCATCTGCCGCCGGCCCGGGTCGACGGCGCCTCGGCCTTCGTCTCCATCATGGAAGGCTGCAGCAAATACTGCAGCTATTGCGTGGTGCCGTACACGCGCGGCGAGGAAGTGTCGCGCCGCTTCGAGGACGTGCTGGCCGAGGTGGCGGGCCTGGCCGCCCAGGGCGTGAAGGAAATCACGCTGCTGGGGCAAAATGTGAACGCCTTCCGGGGCGCCATGGAGGGCGGCGAGGTGGCCGACTTCGCGCTATTGCTCGAATACGTGGCAGACATTCCCGGCGTCGAGCGCATCCGTTTCGTCACCAGCCACCCCAAGGAATTCACCCAGCGCCTGATCGACGCCTACGCCAAGATCCCGCAACTGGTCGACCATCTCTATCTGCCGGCCCAGCACGGCGCCGACAAGGTGCTCGGCGCCATGAAGCGCGGCTACACGGCGCTCGAATACAAGTCCATCATCCGGCGCATCCGCGCGGTGCGCCCGCGCATGTCGATTTCCTCGGACTTCATCGTCGGCTTCCCCGGCGAGAGCGAGGCCGATTTCGAAGCGATGATGAAACTGATCGACGACGTGGGTTTCGACACCAGCTACAGCTTCATCTTCAGCAAGCGCCCCGGCACGCCGGCGGCCAACCTGGAAGACGACACGCCGCACGAGCTCAAGCTGGCGCGCCTGCAAAAGCTGCAGGCGGCGATTGACGCCAACACGCGCAAGTACAGCGCGGCCATGGTCGGCAGCGTGCAGCGCATCCTGGTCGAGGGCCCCTCGGTGAAGGACGCGGCCGAGCTGCAAGGACGCACCGAGAACAACCGCGTCGTCAACTTCGCCGCCGGCTCGGAATCCGCCGCCCTGATTGGCCAGATGGCGCAGGTGCGCATCACCGAAAGCTTCAATTACACGCTGCGCGGCGAATTGCTCGCGCACGAACACCTTTTGCAAGCAAGCCATTGAAAACCAAGACCCCGATCCAGCCGCACTACTTCGTCCCCGAGCCGCTCGATAACACGCGCCTGGCCCACCTGTGCGGCCCGCTCGACGAAAACCTGCGCCAGATTTCCGCCGCCCTCGACGTGACCATTTTCCGGCGCGGCGAGAAGTTCATCGTCAGCGGCCATAACGCCGAACGCGCCGTGCAAATGCTCGAGCGCTTCTACGCGGTGGCGAACAAGGTGGTGCCGATCGAGGAAGTGCAGCTGGCCCTGGTGGAGCAGCGCTCCGGCCTGACGCAGCAGCCGCACGAGCCGAGCGCACCGGCCCAGGTGCTGCCCGAGATCGACATCGCCAGCCCCGTGCTCAAGACGCGCCGCAGCGACCTGCGCGGGCGCACCCCGCACCAGATCGCCTACCTGCGCGCGGTGCTCGAACACGACATCAGCTTCGGCGTCGGCCCGGCCGGCACCGGCAAGACCTACCTGGCCGTGGCCTGCGCGGTCGACGCGCTCGAGCGCGATGCGGTCAAGCGCATCATCCTCACCCGTCCCGCGGTCGAAGCGGGCGAACGCCTGGGCTTCCTGCCGGGCGACCTGGCGCAAAAGGTCGATCCCTACCTGCGCCCGCTGTACGACGCGCTGTACGACTTGCTCGGCTTCGACCGCACCCAGAAAATGCTGGAAAAGCAGGTGATCGAGATCGCGCCGCTGGCCTATATGCGCGGGCGCACCTTGAACCACGCCTTCGTGATCCTGGACGAAGCCCAGAACACGACGGTCGAGCAAATGAAGATGTTCCTGACGCGGATCGGCTTTGGCAGCAAGGCCGTGGTCACGGGCGACGTCACCCAGATCGATCTGCACAAGGCGCAAAAGAGCGGGCTGGTCGACGCCATGCATGTGCTGCACGATGTGCGCGGCATCGCCTTCACCCAATTCTCCAGCGCCGATGTGGTGCGCCATCCGCTGGTGGCGCGTATCGTCGACGCCTACGAACACGCCGCCACGCCGCAAGACCTGGTCGCGCTTCCCAAACCCACCGCGATGTCCCGCAATGTCCGAAAAAAATAAGCTCTCGCTGTCGGTGCAATATCCCGACAGCCGCCTGCAAGAAATCATCACGCGCCAGAAAGTGCGGCGCTGGGTCCAAGCCGCCCTGTTCGCGCCGGCCGAACTGACGATCCGCTTCGTCGACGCCGAGGAAGGCCGTGTACTCAACCGCGACTACCGCGCCAAGGACTACGCCACCAATGTGCTGACCTTCGCCTACAACGACGGCGAGCAGATCGAGGATGACGCCCCCACGCGCGCCGACATCATCTTGTGCACCGACGTTCTGCAGAGCGAGGCGCAAGCGCAAAAGAAGACGCTCGAGGCGCACGCGGCCCACCTGATCGTGCACGGCGTGATGCACGCGCAAGGCTATGACCACGACAACGAGGAGGAGGCGGCCGAGATGGAAGGCATCGAAACGGAGATCCTGGCCAAGCTCGGCATGCCCGATCCCTACCGGGACGCTTGAAGCGGGCGCCGGCGCCAAAGACCGTAAAATCGGGGCGCCGCCCATTTTGGTGTATCCTATACCCCATCGTAACAACGGCTCACGCCAACTATGCCAGAGCACCCTGCTGACGCCAAACCCGACGTCAAACCCCACCGGTCGCTGTTTGAACGCCTGACCGCGCTGATTTCCCCCGAGCCCGAGAACCGAGCAGAACTGCTCGAAGTGCTGCAGGACGCCCACGAACGCAACTTGATCGATGCCGACGCGCTGTCGATGATCGAAGGCGTGTTCCAGGTGTCGGACCTGGCCGCGCGCGACATCATGGTGCCGCGCTCGCAAATGGATGTCATCGACATCAGCAAGCCGATCGAAGAATGGATGCCTTCCGTGCTGGCGACGGCGCACTCGCGCTTTCCCGCCATCGAGGGCGACCGCGACAAGGTGATCGGCATCTTGCTGGCCAAGGACCTGCTGCGCTACTATGCAGAGGATTCCTTCGACGTGCGCGACATGCTGCGCCCGGCGATCTTCATTCCCGAGTCCAAGCGCCTGAACATCCTGCTGCGCGATTTTCGCGCCAACCACAACCACATGGCCATCGTGGTTGACGAATATGGCGGCGTGGCCGGCCTGATCACCATCGAGGACGTACTCGAGCAGATCGTGGGCGACATCGAAGACGAATACGACTTCGACGAGGAAGAGGACAACGTCCTGTCGATCAAGGCGGGCGACTACGGCCCGCGCTGGCGCGTCAAGGCGCTCACCGAGGTGAGCCAGTTCAACGAGGAGCTGGGCACCAGCTTGCCGTTGGACGATGTCGACACCATCGGCGGCCTGGTTGCCAACCACCTGGGCCGCATGCCGCACAAGGGCGACGTGTTCGACTACGAAAACCTGCGCTTTGAAGTGCTGCGCGCCGACGCGCGCCAGATCCACGTGCTGCTGGTCGAAAAACTCCCTGTCGCCGAACCGGCCGAGTGATGCGCCGTCCCTGGATCGCTCCCGCGCACGCGGGTCCGCGCCGCAGCGGGCGCACCATGCTGATGGCGGCCGTGGCCGGCGCCTGCGCCGTGTTCGCGTTCGCGCCCTTCGGCTACTGGCCGATCCAATTATTGAGCATCGCCTTCCTGTTCTACCAGGTGGGGCTGGACGCCGCCGTCAAGCGCAGCGCCCTGATCGGCTGGGCCTTCGGCTTTGGCTGGTCGGTGGCCGGCATGCACTGGCTGTATATCGCGATGCACCGCTTCGGCGGACTGCCTTCGATCCTGTCGGTGCTGGCCGTGTGCCTGCTGGGCGCATACATGGGCTTGTTCAGCGCCGCCGCCACCGCCGGCGCGGCCTGGCTGCGCAAGCGCTGGTCGCTGCCGGTGGCGGCCTACCTGATGCTGGCGCTGCCGGCGTGCTGGGGCTTGTCCGAATGGATGCGCGGCTGGCTGTTCACGGGTTTCCCCTGGGTGGTATCGGGCTATGCCCACAACGCCAGCCCTCTGAAAGGCTACGCGCCGCTGCTGGGCGTATATGGCGTGGGCTTGCTGGCCGCCTTGTGCGCCGGCGCCCTGGCCATGCTGACCCAGCGCGCGCGCTTGCCGGCGCTGGGCGCCGCTTGCGCCCTGCTGGCCGCCGGCTACGGCCTGTCCGACCATGCATGGACCCGAGCGCTAGGCGCGCCAATCTCGGTGCGCCTATTGCAGGGCAATGTGGCGCAGGACGAGAAATTCGACGCCGCCCATTTCGACGACACCCTCAAGCTGTACCGCGCCATGATCACGGCTGGGCAGGCCGACCTGATCGCCACGCCCGAGACGGCCATTCCCCGTTTTCCGCACAACCTGCCGCCAGACTACCTGCCCGGCTTGATCGACTACGCGCACAACTCCGGCAGCCACCTGCTGCTGGGGATTCCCCTGATCGACAGCCCGCTCCACTACGCCAACAGCATCGCCGGCGTCGCGCCAAACGGGCGCCCCTACCGCTTCGACAAGCAGCACCTGGTGCCGTTTGGGGAATTCGTGCCCATTGGCTTCCACTGGTTCGTCGACATGATGCAGATCCCGCTGGGCGAGTACACGCGCGGCCCGCTGGTGCAGGCGCCGTTCGCCGTCAAGGACCAGATGGTGCTGCCCAATATCTGCTACGAGGACGTGTTTGGCGAAGAGATCGCCATGCAGCTGCGTAGCCAGCCGCAGCCGGCGACCATCCTGCTCAATGAATCGAACCTGGCCTGGTATGGCGAATCGATCGCCATCCCGCAGCACTTGCAGATGTCGCAGATGCGCGCCATCGAAACGGGGCGCCCGATGCTGCGCTCGACCAATAACGGCGCCACCGCCATCATTGACGGCCAGGGCAAAGTGCTCCAGCAACTGGCGCCCTACACGCGCGGCACCCTGGCGGCGAATGTGCAGGGCATGGGCGGCAGCACCCCGTATATCCAGTTTGGCAACACCCTATTCCTGCTGCTGGCCGCGCTATTGCTGGCAGCGGCGTGGCTGCGCGGCATGATTTATCGCAAAAATGCGGCAAAAACACCGTAGATGCCGCGAACTGCGCCACGAATGCCATTTCCGCCCACAGACACACCGAAAAACCCGCTAAAATTGGTCGCTTTAGCAAACTAACATGCTTGCGCCGACCGCGCGCGCCCTCACCCGATGCTGACATTTCAACAAATTATCCTGACCTTGCAATCCTATTGGGACAATCAAGGCTGCGCCCTGCTCCAGCCCTACGATATGGAGGTTGGCGCTGGCACTTTCCACACCGGCACCTTCCTGCGCGCGATCGGCCCCGAACCTTGGCGCGCCGCCTACGTGCAGCCCTCGCGCCGCCCCAAAGATGGCCGCTACGGCGAAAACCCGAACCGCTTGCAGCACTACTACCAATACCAGGTGGTGCTCAAGCCAGCGCCGGAAAACATCCTGGACCTGTATCTTGGCTCGCTCGAAGCGCTGGGCTTGAACCTCAAGCAAAACGATGTGCGCTTTGTCGAGGACGACTGGGAAAGCCCGACCCTGGGCGCCTGGGGCCTGGGCTGGGAAGTTTGGCTCAACGGCATGGAGGTGACCCAGTTCACCTACTTCCAGCAAGTGGGCGGCCTCGATTGCAAGCCCGTGCTGGGCGAGATCACCTACGGCATCGAGCGCCTGGCCATGTACCTGCAGGGCGTGGAAAACGTGTACGACCTGGTGTGGACCGAGTGGGAGGAAAACGGCGTCACCAAAAAGCTCAGCTACGGCGACGTCTACCACCAGAACGAGGTGGAGCAGTCGACCTACAACTTCGAGCACGCCAACACGGAGCTATTGTTCGCCCAATTCGCCAACCACGAATCGGAAGCGAAGCGCCTGATCGAATTGCAGCTGACCCTGCCCGCCTATGAGCAGATCATGAAGGCCTCGCACAGCTTCAATATGTTAGATGCGCGCGGCGCCATTTCCGTCACCGAGCGCGCCGCCTACATCGGCCGCGTGCGCACGCTCTCGCGCTTGGTGGCGCAAGCTTATTACGACTCGCGCGAAAAACTCGGCTTCCCGATGGCCGCGGGCGCAGCAGCGGCGGCGACCGCCTGAGCCGGCAAATCAAGACAAGAAAAACACCATGAACCAAACATTATTAGTCGAACTGCTGACCGAAGAACTGCCGCCAAAAGCGCTGGCCAAGCTGGGCGCCGCTTTTGCCGCCGGCATCGCCAATGGCTTGAAGGCGCGCGATTTCCTGGAGGGCGACAGCGTCGTCACCGCCTACACCACGCCGCGCCGCCTGGCCGTGTCGATCACGCGCGTGCGCGCCACTTCGCCCGACAAATCGATCCGCGAAAAAGTGCTGCCGGTGTCGGTGGCGCTGGACGCGGCCGGCAACGGCACCGCGCCGCTGGCCAAGAAGCTGGCCGCGCTGGGCTTCCCGCACGTGACGGTGGCTGAACTCGAGCGTGCCGCCGACGGCAAGGCCGACAGCTTTTTCTACACCTACACCGCGCCTGGCAGCGAGCTGCGCGCGGGCTTGCAGACGGCGCTGGAAGAATCGGTGGCCAAGCTGCCCATTCCAAAGCTGATGAGCTACCAGCGCCCGGACGGCGCCACCGTGCAATTCGTGCGCCCGGCGCACAAGCTGGTGGCGCTGCATGGCGAACGCGTGCTGCCCTTGCATCTGTTGGGCTTGTCCGCGGGCGCTGCCACGCTGGGCCACCGCTTTCTGTCGAATGGCGCCGCGCTCACCATCCCGCACGCCGAACATTACGCCGCGACGCTGGAAACGGAAGGCCGCGTGATCGTCAGTATCGAGGCGCGCAAGGAAAAAATCCGCGCCGCCCTGCTGCAAAAAGCGGGCGTTGATAAGGTCTTGATGCCCGAAGCGCTGCTTGACGAAGTGAGCGCGCTGGTCGAATGGCCGGTGGTCTACGAGTGCCATTTCGAGGACGAATTCCTGGCCGTGCCGCAGGAATGCCTGATCCTGACCATGCAGACCAACCAAAAATATTTCGCGCTGACGGACGCGGGCGGCAAGCTGCGCTCGCGCTTCTTGATCGTCTCGAACATCGCCACCGACGACGCGCGCCACATCATCGGCGGCAACGAGCGGGTGGTGCGCCCGCGCCTGTCCGACGCCAAGTTCTTCTTCGAGCAAGACAAGAAGCGCAGCCTGGCCGCGCGCCTGCCGCAGCTGGCCAACGTGGTCTACCACAACAAGCTGGGCACGCAAGCGGCGCGCTCGGAGCGGGTGGTGGCGATTGCGCGCGACATCGCGACCGCACTGGGATACGACGTGGCGCTGGCCGAACGCGGCGCGCTGCTCTCGAAGGCAGATCTGTTGACCGACATGGTGGGCGAATTCCCCGAACTGCAAGGCATCATGGGCACCTACTACGCCCGCAATGATGGCGAGCCGGAAGAAGTGGCGCTGGCCGCGTCCGAGCATTACCAGCCGCGCTTCGCCGGCGATGCCCTGCCCTCGACCCGCACCGGCACCGTGGTGGCGCTGGCCGACAAGTTAGAGACCCTGGTCGGCATCTGGGGCATCGGTCTGCAGCCCACCGGCGACAAGGACCCGTTCGCGCTGCGCCGCCATGCGCTGGGCGTGCTGCGCATGCTGGTTGAAAAACAGCTCGACATCTCGCTGAGCCAGTTGCTCGGCTTCTTGCAGGCGCGCTTCGCGTCCATCGCCGGCTTCACCGACCCCGTCAATGACGTTCGCGCCTTCATGCTCGACCGGCTGCGCGGCATCCTGCGCGAACGCGGCTTTTCACCCAACGAAGTCGAAGCGGCCGTCAATCCGGAGCTCGACCGCCTGGACGATATCGTGCAGCGCCTCGAGGCGGTGCAGGCGTTCGCCGCGCTGTCCGAGAGCGCCTCGCTGGCCGCGGCCAACAAGCGCATCACCAACATCTTGAAGAAAACCAGCGTCGCCACCAGCACGGTCGATGCCGCCCTGTTCCAGGAAGACGCCGAGCGCAGCCTGCACGCGGCCATCCTGCGCGTGCGCCCCGAAGTGGACGCGGCGTTCGCGCGCGGCGACTTTACCGGCACGCTCAAGACGCTGGCCCAGCTGCGCGACGACGTGGACGCCTTCTTCAATGGCGTGATGGTGATGGCGGAGGACGCCAAGCTGCGCGATAATCGGCTTGCCCTGCTGAGCATCCTGCACGGTATGATGAACCGGGTGGCAGACATTTCGAAACTGGCAGCATAAGCGCGGAGGCTGGTCGCATGAAGATCATCATTCTTGACCGCGACGGTGTGATCAACCACGACTCGCCCGACTTCATCAAGTCGCCGGCCGAATGGGTTCCCATTCCCGGCTCGCTCGAAGCGATCGCGCGCCTGAACCAGGCGGGCTTTCGCGTGGTGGTGGCGTCGAACCAGTCCGGCATCGCGCGCGAACTGTTCGATATGTCGGCGCTCAACACCATCCACCAGAAGATGCACAGCCATGCGCAGCAAGTGGGCGCGAGCATCGACGCGGTGTTCTTTTGCCCGCATGCGGCGGTCGACAATTGCGATTGCCGCAAACCGAAGTCCGGCATGTTCGAGGAAATCTCGCGCCGCTACAAGATCAGCCTGAAAGGCGTACCGACGGTGGGCGACTCGCTGCGCGACCTGCAAGCCGGTTTCGTGAGCGGCTGCGTACCGCACCTGGTCTTGACCGGCAAAGGCCAAAAGACCCACCAGACCGGCGGCCTGCCGCCCGGCACCCAGGTGTTCCCCGACTTGGCCGCGATGGTCACCTCGCTGCTCAAGACGACGGCGGCCGCGTCCCATATTCCCACCTGACGCACTTAACATCCCAGTCCAAGATCCCGGAGACTCACATTGCACCATACCGTACTGTTCCTGCGCTCGTTCCTGTTCATGACGCTGATGGTGCTCGCCACCATCGTGTGGGCCTGTGTCTGCTTCCTGGTCGCGCCGCTGCCATATAACCAGCGCTTCTGGGTCACCTCGCGCTGGAACGTGTGCATGGTCTGGTGCGCCAAGGTCATTTGCGGCATCCGCTACCAGATCAAAGGCTACGAGAACCTGCCCGACGAGCCGGTGATCCTGCTGTCGAAGCATCAGTCGGCCTGGGAGACGATTTTCCTGCTGCCGAATATGCGGCGCCCGCTGGTGTTCGTGTTCAAGAAGGAGATCCTGTACATCCCCTTCTTTGGCTGGGCGATGGCGCTGCTGCGCATGATCCCGATTGACCGCAGCGAAGGCAAGAACGCATTCAAGCAGGTGGTCGCGGTCGGCAAAAAACGCCTGGCGGACGGCCAATGGATTATCATGTTCCCGGAAGGTACCCGCATTCCGGTCGGTCAAAAGGGCAAATACAAGAGCGGTGGTACGCGCCTGGCGATCGAAACGAATTCCGTAGTGGTGCCCATCGCGCACAACTCCGGCGAATGCTGGCCCAAGAACTCATTCCTGAAACGTCCCGGTTTGATTACGGTATCGATAGGCAAACCGATATCGCCAGAGAACCACACACCCGATAGCATGATGCACGAGGTAGAAAATTGGATAGAATCAGAAATGCGCGTCATTTCGCCCCACGCCTACAACGCTGGCTAAGCGAGATAGGCGCCCTGATCCGATCATCGACACCGCAACGGCCAATGGCATCACCGAAGATCAACGGGCATCAACTCGAACTATTCACGCAGGACTTCTTCGCCGCGCTCGAACCGGCCGCGGCACCGCCGACGCGCCCGCAACCGCTGTTCAAAGCCCCACCGACCAAGGCGCCGCCGCGCGTGCTCGCCCCGCCGCCCGCCGCGCCCCAAGGGGCGCCAAAACGACACATCCAGATCGGCAAACACGCGCTCGAATATGAGCTGCGCCGTTCAAGCCGGCGCTCGATCGGCTTCATGATTGACGACGCCGGCCTGCGCGTGACGGCGCCCAAGCGCGTCACGCTGGCCGAAATCGATAGCGCGATCCGCGCCAAGCAGCGCTGGATCTTGAGCAAACTGAGCGAACGCGGCGAGCGGCGCCAGTTGCGCCAGCAAACGCCACCGGTGCAATGGGTCGATGGCGCGGCCTTGCCCTTCATGGGCGGCGACATCGTGCTGCGTCTGGAGGAGGCGGCGCGCAGCCACTGCCACTTCGACGTCACCTTGCGCGAACTGCGCGTGGGCGTGGTGGCGGGCTTGTCCGAATGGCAGTTGCAGGAGCGCGTGCGCCTGTGGATGCAGGACGAAGCGAAGCGCGTGTTCGCCGAACGTCTGGACCTATACGCGGACAAGCTGGGGGTGAGCTATCAATCGTTTGCCTTGTCGTCGGCCGGCACGCGTTGGGGTTCGTGCACCGAGCAGGGCAGCATCCGCCTGAACTGGCGCCTGATCCATTTTGCGCTGCCGCTGATCGATTATGTGGTGGCGCACGAACTGTCCCACCTGCTCGAGATGAACCACAGCGCGCGCTTTTGGGCGACGGTCGAATCGATCTACCCCGACTACGACGGGGCGCGCGCGGCCCTGCGCAAGCGCTCGCAGGAATTGCCAGTGCTGTTTTCCTAGGAGGCACGCTTGGAGCCCGAAACACGCAGTGGCAAGCGGCTGTTGATCGAGGGGCGGGTGCAAGGCGTCGGTTACCGCGCCTCGTTCGCCGCCAAGGCGATCGAATTGGGCCTGGCCGGCTGGGTGCGCAATCGGCACGACGGCTCCGTGGAAGCGTGCGTGTGCGGCGATGCATCGATCATCACGCGCATCACCGAGTGGGCTTGGCGCGGCCCGGCGGCGGCCAAGGTGGACCAGATCACCTGCGAAGACGTCACCGCAGCGAACACGCAAGACGACACGTTCAAAATCCTGCCGACGGTGTAGGCGCGCTCGGGCCGATTCGCTAACAGGGCACGGCCAGCGCGAATTTGCATGGCAAGCTATAGTTGGCGTCCACCCAAGCACTGTCCGGAGACGCCATGCAAATTGTCGGTATGCTCGATTCACCCTATGTGCGGCGCCTTGCCGTGTCCATGCAGCTGCTCGGCGTACCGTACGAGCACAATCCCCTGTCCGTGTTTAGCACCTACGAACAATTCAAGACCATCAATCCGGTGGTGAAGGTGCCCACCCTGGTCTGCGACGACGGCGCCGTGCTGATGGACTCGAGCCTGATCATCGATTACGTCGAATCGTTGGCTGGCAAATCGCTGCTGCCAGCGGCCGGTGCGGCGCGCCGCGATGTGCTCAGATTGGTCGGCCTGGCCTTGGCCGCTTGCGAAAAGGCCGTGCAGATCGTGTATGAACACAAGCGCCCGCACGAGATGCAATATGCGCCATGGCTCACGCGCGTGCGCGAGCAGATGCTGGCCGCGTTTGGCGCGCTCGAGAGCGAGCTGGCGCAGCGCCCACTGGCCTGCGACAGCACCAGCATCAATCAGGCGGGTGTGACGATTGCCGTTACCTGGTGCTTTGCGCAATCGATGTTGGCGGACATGCTGCCAGCGGCCGATTATCCCGCGCTGGCCGAACACTCGGCGCGCGCCGAGCAATTGGCGCAATTCGTCGCCGCCCCGATGTGAGCGCGATCAGCGCTTGATTATCGCCAGGAGCAACATCTGTGCCCCATTCGGCACCATCGTGTCGCCTTGATACATAGCAATTCCGATTTAAGACAGATCGGAAACAATTGACCAGGCAATTCAAGCAAACCTGGAGGCGATATGGCAATCGACGTGTACGTTCAAATTGACGGCATCAAGGGCGAATCGCAGGACGACAAGCACAAGGATTGGATCGAAATTACGGGTGTGCATTGGGGCGTTTTTCAGCCAAAGAGTGCCACCGCTTCGACCGGCGGAGGTCACACAGCCGAGCGCGCCGAGCTGGCGGAGATTTCATTTTCAAAGCTGGCCGATCTGTCGTCACCATTATTGGCGCAAACATGCGCGATGGGCAAAACCATTCCCAAAACGAAACTCGAATTCTTTCGCGCCGACGGCGATGGCGCACGGGTCAAGTACTTCGACGTTGAACTGGAAAACGTCTTGATCGGCATGGTCAAGCCGCACCTGGGTGGAAACGAGACCCTGTTGTCAGAAGTCGTCAACCTCAAGTACGCCAAGATCAAATGGAAATATGTTCAGCAGAAGATCGGCGGTGGCGTCGGCGGCAATACTGTCGGCGGCTGGGATCTGTCAGCAAACAAGATCATTTGACAAGGGAGAATCGCGATGCCATACGACAATGAAAAATTCGTTGAGCGCCTGAGCGAAAGCGCGAGGGGCAAAACAAGCTCGCACAAGTGCGCGACGTTTGTGCGCAAAGCGCTCGAAGCTGGTGGTGCCGATACGCGTGGCCATCAAGAATCGGCAAAGACCTACGGCCCAATCTTACAACGAAATGGTTTCCATGAAATTACGGTCGAGGACCCAGAGACATTTGCATTCCAACGAGGCGATATCGTCGTAATTCAGAACTACAAAGGTGGCAGCATCCATGGGCATATCGCGGGCTTCAACGGAACAAACTGGGTTTCCGATTTTGTGCAGAACGACTTCTGGCCTAACAAGCGCTATGAAATGGAGCATCCAAACTATGTGGTCTATCGCCGTTAAGCGCGGAATACTCATTGCCTGGTTCGCATTGGGGAGTTGCGATGCTACTGGCAAGGGATTGAACGAGGCACCAACCATACTCAAGGTTCCCGTAATTGCCATTCGCTACGAGGTCGAAACAAGCAGGTTCGACGCCTTGCCAAGCGACGTCACCGACCTGTGCGAGAAGAACCGTGAACACATCCGGAGCCGATTTTCGATCTTTGCAATGACACGCGATGCTGCCCGCACCTATTACCTCGTTGGCGGATATGAAGTGCGCACGCACCCAGAGCCACCGGAGCTCCCCCGATATGAGGTGGACGACTTTGGCAGCGTCATTTTCGTGGAAGGAAATCGCTGTGTAGATCTTGGCGAAGCAGCCCTGGCGTTCGAATACATCGACAATGATAAGGGTCTTTCGCAACTGATCGTCGAACAGCTCGCCAGGGATTTTGCAGTGCGCCTTGAACGCGGCTTCGGCGGCAAAGACCGTTTGCGAACGGAACTACGCAATCACCACGTGGATTTCAAACGCCTGACTCCGGAAATGCAGAAAGCGCTCAATCCGTATTTCTTAGCTGGATCGTGATCGCATACTGACCCCAATTGGGCTCCTGAAGATCGATACACGAATCGACGCCAGCAGCAAATTGAACTCCGGTAATGCATGGTCGCGATGTTAGTGGGTGCGAAATGCAATATCCGTCTCAATAGTCATGAAAAGGAGCATACCTAGGATGGAAAATCTCGCGGCAAAGCACGCAACGCTCATCGCAGTTCTGGCTCTTGCTACCAGCAAGGCGACCTGCAATGGCTTGGATGATCCACCAACAATACTTCAGGTTCCGGTGCTTGACATTCGATATGAGATCGCGGCCACGAACTTCGAAGCCCTACCTGCCGACATCACCGACTTATGCGATACCGATCATGAGTACCGTGGGCGGTATTTCATATTCGCAAACATTCGCGACGGCGCGCGCAGCTATTATCTTATCGGTGGATATGGAGTTCGCCCCCCCCCGGAGCTTCCCGGCCATCCTAGGTACTATCCATACGACTTTGGCACAGTCTATTTCATCGAAGGCAAGCGATGCGAGGAGGTCGGCGACGCGATTCCTGTCTTTGAGGACGGCGCCACCGAGCAAGATCTTTCTCAATCGACTCTTACACGGCTTGCGAAGGACTTCGCCGTCCGGCTTGAGCATGGATTTGGAGGCAAAGACCGCTTACGAGCGGAATTGCGCAACCAGCATGTTGATTTCAAACGCCTGACTACGGAATTGCAGAAAGCTTTTTACCCGTATTTTTTACACGTCCCGTGATTGCTGGCAAATATTGAGATCTGTGGTGACGATCAATGGATGTAGCATTTCCAATGTCCGCGCGGTGGCGCCTCGATGTCTATTGGCGAACAAGTGAGCGCGCACACCTATGTCGGCACGCACTGCGGGGGCACCAAGCAACTCCACGGCAACCCGCATCAATTGGGTCGCATCCGGAACGCAACGGGCACCACCGGCGGCGATCGCCTCTTCGGTGGCTTGGGCGAAGTTGAAGGTGTGCGGACCCACCAGCACCGGTTTGGACAGCGCGCATGCCTCGATCAGATTTTGTCCGCCCAGCGGCAGCAGGCTGCCGCCGATGAAGGCGCAGTCGCAGGCGGCGTAGTAGGCGAACATTTCGCCCATCGAATCGCCCAGCAGCACTTGTACGCCGGCCTCAATGGTTCCGAGCTGTGAGCGGCGCGCCAAGGACAGTCCGCGTGCGCCGACCAGCTTGGCCACGTCGTCAAAGCGCTGCGGGTGGCGCGGCACGATCATTAGCAGTGCGTCCAGTTCATTCGCCGGCAGCGCCTGCCAAGCGTCGAGGATCAGCGCCTCCTCGCCATCGCGCGTACTGGCGCACAGCAGCACGGGACGCGCGCCGATCTGGGCGCGCATCCATGCGCCCGTCTGCAGGGCCGCGTCCGGCACCAGCACATCGAACTTGATGCTGCCGGTGACTTCCACGCGCGGCGCGCCGAGCGAGGCGATGCGATTGGCGTCGGCCTCGGTCTGCGCCGCCACCAGCGTGATATTGCGCGCGGCGTCGCGCATCAAGGCGCCGAAGCGCTGCCCGCGCCGCAAGGAGCGCGCCGACAGGCGCGCATTGACCAGCGCCACCGGCACGGCATGGCGTGCACAGGCGGCGATCATATTCGGCCACACCTCGGTCTCCATCAGGATGCACACACGCGGCGCGAAATGGCGAATGAAGCGCGCGACCAGAAAGCTCAGGTCGTAAGGCAAATATGCCTGCACCAGGCGCGCGCCGTGTTTGCTGAACAGCCCCTGCCCGGTGGCGCGCCCGGTTGGCGTCATGTGGGTGAGGATGATGCGGATGTCGGGATAAGCCACCATCAAGGCGTCAATCAAGGGCTCGGCGGCGCGCGTTTCGCCGACCGACACCGCGTGCACCCAGATCGACGCGGGCATTTTGCTCGCGACGCTGTAAAAACCAAGGCGTTCGCCCCAATGCTGGCGGTATCCTGGCTCCTTGCGCCCGCGCCACCACAGGCGCGCCAGCACCAGCGGCATGGCCAAGGTCCACATCAGCGAATAGAACAGGCGCATCAGAACAATCCCGCCATGCGCTCGAGGGCGGCCGCGACGTCACTGCTTGAGGGCGGCGCGCCCCGGTCACCCAGGTTGACGATGCGTGGCGACCAATTGCCTTCGGTCTTCCACTTGGGCGAGTCGCAATAAATCTCGATGGTTGGGCGCAGGAAGGCAGCGGCGATATGGGTCAAGCCCGTATCCACGCCGACTGCCAGCGCGGCATTGCGCGCCAGCGTGACTGCGCCGTCCATCGACAGCTTGGGCAGCACGCGTGCGTTCGGCAGCGCTGCCGCGATGGCCTCGGCCTCGCCTCTTTCCTTGGGCGAGCCCCAGGCCAGCAGCACCGGCATGGGGGCGAGCGCGCGGCCCGTCGCGATCCAGTTCTCAAGCGCCCACTTCTTGGCGTCGCGCGCGGTGCCGTGGAAGAAAACCGCATATTCCTGCGCCGGCATCCAGTCCGGCCGCTCCGACGCGTCGGCGGCGGGCAAGCCGAAATCGGGCACGCTGTCTACCGGGTAGCCGAGCGCCGCGCCCGCGACCAGGCGTCCGCGCGCCACCGCGTGCGTGCGCGGATCGAGCGCGATGCTGCGATTGTGGAAGATGCGCGAGATGCCTTCGTAGCCGGAGCCTTCGCTGCCGTTGGCCAGGCCCACCTTGTGGCCGCCGGCGACGATACGCGCCGCGCCCATGATGATGCCGGTCTTGAGCAAGCCCTGGGTGTCGAACACATAGTCGTACTGCTGCGCGCGCAGGGTGCGGAAGAAGGCCTTGATTTCGGCGCGTGTTGCACGGCTCGCCAGGCTCTTGCGCCAGCGCCGCAGCGCAAAGGGAATGATGGTGCGTACGCGCGCGTTCAAGCGCACCAGGCTCACGTAGCCCTCCTCCACCACCCAGTCGATGTTGGCGTCGGGATGGTGGCGCAGGATGTCGGCCACCATGGGCAGATTGTGCAGCACGTCTCCCAGCGACGACACGCGCACCAGCAGGATGTTGAGCCGCTTGCGCGGCGCCCCGGGCTCGCTCATGCGCCGCTCAGAACGGCAGCGCCGCGTCAGGTTTGGCGTCGATGATCACGCGCCGGAACTCGCCCTGGATGCGCGCCAGTGCAAGCGGCGTTTCGGCCTCGAAGCGCATCACCACGACCGGCGTGGTGTTCGACGAGCGCGCCAGGCCGAAGCCGTCCGCATATTCCACGCGCAAGCCGTCGATGGTGATGATCTGCTCGGCGCCATGGAACTGTGCATCGCTGCGCAGCTTGTCGATCAGCGCCACGTTTTCGCCTTCCTGCAAGTGCAGGTGCAATTCCGGCGTGCTGGCCGACATCGGCAAGGCGTTCAGCAGGGCCGACGGATCGGCCACCCGGGTGAGCAGTTCGAGCAGGCGCGCGCCGGCGTACAAGCCGTCGTCGAAGCCATACCAGCGGTCCTTGAAGAAGATATGTCCGCTCATTTCGCCGCCCAAGGGCGCGCCCGTTTCGCGAAGCTTGGCCTTGACCAGCGAATGCCCGGTCTTCCACATCAATGGCTGGCCGCCATGCTTGGCGATCCACGGCGCCAGGTGGCGCGTGCATTTGACGTCGTACAGGATCTGGGCGCCGGCGTTGCGCGCCAGGACATCGGCCGCGAACAGCATCATCTGGCGGTCCGGGTAGATGATCTGGCCGTCCTTGGTGACCACGCCCAGGCGGTCGCCGTCGCCGTCGAAGGCGATGCCGATTTCGGCGTCACTCTGGCGCAGGCAGGCGATCAGGTCTTGCAGGTTCTCGGGATGGGCCGGGTCCGGATGGTGGTTCGGGAAAGTGCCGTCGACCTCGCAGAACAGTTCGATCACTTCGCAGCCCATGCCGCGGTAGAGCTCACCGGCGAAGGCGCCCGCGACGCCATTGCCACAGTCGACCGCGATCTTGATCGGGCGCGCCAGCTTGACGTCGCCGATGATGCGTTCCAAATAGGCGGCGCGGATATCGTGGCTGCGGTAGCTGCCCGGCGTGGCGGCATCCTTGCCGTCATGCTCGAGGATGGCCTGGTGCAGCGCGAGAATGGTCTCGCCATGGATGGCTTCGCCGGCCAGCACCATCTTGAAGCCGTTGTAGTCGGGCGGATTATGGCTGCCCGTGACCATGATGCCGGATTTGGCGTCGAGCACATGGGTGCCGAAATAGACCATCGGCGTGGCCACCACACCCAGGTCGATCACGTCCACGCCGGCCGCCTGCAATCCCGCCGCCAGTGCGGCGGCCAGCTCGGGTCCGGACAGGCGCCCGTCGCGCCCGATCACCACGCTGCGCTCCCCTTTGGCCAGCACGGCCATGCCAAAAGCGTGGCCGATGCTGCGCGCGATACCGGCGTCCAGCGTACTGCCAATCACGCCGCGAATATCATAAGCCTTGAAGATTGTTTTTGAGAGGGGAACCATGGGATGCACGAATAAGTTACTGGGTAGAATGAATGGCATGCGCCGAGGTGAATAAGGCGGCTTATTGCCGGGGCGCGCAGGCCGACCGAAATGACTCAGGCGTAATTCAAGGATGACGCTTGAGTTTTAAAACTGGGAGATTATAGCGGCTGGCGCGCCGGACGGAAATATCCCGTCCGCCGGCGCACAGCCCACGGCGCGAAGTTTATACGCGCAGCGCGTCGATCGATTTGCCGCCGTCGACCCATTCCTTGACCCAGCGCGGCTGGCGGCCACGGCCGGTCCATTGCTGCGTAGAATTATCCGGATGACGGTAACGCACGGCGACGGTGCCGGTCTTGGCGCGGATACCGCCGCCAATCAAGTCTTTCAGCGGCACGCCCACGCTCTGGGCGATGGCGAGGATTTGCTCGCGCGCCTTGGCCATTTCCAGGTGCTCGCGCTTTTTCATTTCCTGTTTGATTTGATCTTGCAATTTACGCAAATCATTGATGGACAAATTAGACAGATCCATTATCGCTTCCTTTAAAAGTTAGGTTTAAAACCGTTCGAATAAATGCGCCGCAAATGTAATGTCGCAATATACTACATTTGACTATTTGCGCTAGTCCCGCTTGCGCAGAATCATCCAGCGCGGGGCTTTAAATCGAACAATCCTTGCGTAAAGCCATATGTAACTGATAACAAATAACAAACAGAAACAAATTAATACTCCGGTATAGCGCCAAAACACCGTGGCCGGCACCACCGCCATCAATGAAAACATCCATAAGTACGGCGACGTCAGCGAATTGCGGCGCACCAGCGCGCGCGCTTCCTTGCGCCCGACCGCCCACTGCACCACCCGCCGGAATATCAGGCTATGCAGGTGTATGCCATCGGGCATGGCTGGAGACTTGCCTCGCACGAACATCCGACGATAGACCGAAAACAGAGTTTCAAATGCGGGATATATCAATAGTAATACCGCATACCAGGTCGATACCTGCGGATTGCGCATTACCAGCAACAGGGCCAGCTCGCCCAGCATGAAGCCGATGAAATAGGCGCCGCCATCGCCCAGGAATATCAAGCCGACCGGATAATTCCAGATCAGGAAGCCGGCGGTGGCGCCTGCCACCATCAAGGCGGCGACCAGCACGAACACGTCGCCCACCTGCGAAGCCACATAACCGAGCGAAATCAGCATGCATATGGTGACCACACTGGCCAAGCCATTGAAACCATCGATGATATTGACCGCATTGGCAATGCCGGCGACCGCCAGCACCGTCACCGGCAAGCTTATCCAAATGCTGAGGATGGGCCAGGAGACGAAAGGCCAGTCGATCCGCGCCAATTTGGCGTCGAGCAGAAAATACCCGATCAGCGCGGCCGTCATGGTCAACACCAGGCGGCGCGTCGCGCTGACCTTACCGGTATAGTCTTCGACGATGCCGCCAACAAAGGCGAAAGCCGAGCACAATAAGAGCGACATCACCCATGCCCCCATCGGCGGCACACGCCAGATCGAGATACAGGCGCTGATCACGACGGACATGAAAATCGACAAGCCGCCAATGCGCGCCACATGGTGGGCATGGACTTTTTGGACTCCGTCGAAATCGGCATCGAGCGCCGGTCCATGCAGTCTGGCCTGTTTGATTACCAACAGGGTCAGCAGCGCGGACGCGACAAAGCTCACTAGGAAGGAAAACATTATTGTTGTTTATGAGTGCAAGAGGCGACAAGCGCGGGCTTATTCCGCCAAAACAGCGGGCGGGCGCGCCAAAAGCGGCGCGGCGCCATTGGCCAAGCCGTGATTGTACCGGATTGCAAGAAAGAAATTTAGAGAGATTGGACGCGATAGCGGGCCGATTTGGGCCGGAATTTGGCGGCAATCGCAGCGATTCTGGTTCGGATCAGGTCAAATACGAGCCCAAAGCGGGCCAATGCGCGTCCTAGGTGAGGCAAAGACGCAAGGCGGTTTTCCAGTCGGGCAAATCACATAAGCTGGCGCGCAATTTATCCGAACTCAGCACCGAATTTTGCGGGCGGCGCGCCGGCACCGGATATTCAAAGCTGGCGATGGGCAGCACCTTGCATTCGAGCCCGGCCGTTTTCAGAATCTCACAGGTGAAATCAAACCAGGTGGTTTGGCCCTGGCTGCTCAAATGGTAGGTGCCGCCATGCGTGCTCCACCATGGCGCCCCACCGGCGCGCGCTTGCGCCAGGATGTGGGCCGTGCTGTCGGCAATGGTGCGGCTCCAGGTGGGCGCGCCATGCTGATCGGCGACAACCCGCAATTCATCGCGCTCCTTGGCCAGACGCATCATCGTCAACAGGAAATTCTTGCCACGCATACCGTACACCCAGCTGGTGCGCAGGATCAGATGATCGACCCCGCTGGCGGCGATGGCCAGCTCGCCTTCGAGCTTGGTCTGGCCATATACATTGATGGGGCCGGTCGCGTCGTCCTCGCGGTAGGCTCCGTTTTTGCTGCCATCGAATACGTAATCGGTCGAATAATGGACCAGCGCGGCGCCCAGCGCTTTCGCTTCCTGCGCCATCACGGCGGGCGCCTCGGCATTGATGCGGCGCGCCAGGTCCGGCTCGCTTTCCGCCTTGTCGACCGCCGTGTAGGCGGCCGGATTGACGATCAAGCCAGGTTTGATGGCGCGGATGAGGTCGCGTACCTGGTCCAGGTCCGCCAAATCCATGCGCGCGCGGTCGAGCGCGATGACTTCGCCCAAGCCTTGCAAGCTACGCTCGAGTTCATAGCCCACCTGGCCGCTGGCGCCGGTCAATAATATTTTCATGCGAAATGTTCCGCATCGCGCAAGTGCTTGCCCTGCAAGTCTTTTCCCGACATCAGCGGTTCGCCCGCCAATGGCCACGCCACGCCCACCTCGGGATCGTTCCACAGAATCGCGCGCTCGTATTCTGGCGCCCAATAATCCGTTGTCTTGTAAAGAAATTGCGCGCTGTCGGAAGTGACGACGAAACCGTGCGCAAAGCCCGGCGGTATCCACAGTTGGCGCTTGTTTTCGCCCGATAGTTCGACCCCGACCCAGCGCCCAAAGGTGGGCGAGCTTTTGCGGATATCGACGGCCACGTCAAAGACGCTGCCTTCGATCACGCGCACCAGCTTGCCCTGCGCCTGCTGGATCTGGTAATGCAGGCCTCGCAAGACGCCGCGCGCCGACTTCGAATGATTATCCTGCACGAAGTTGGCGTCGACGCCGGTCAGTTCGGCGAAGCGGCGCGCATTGAAGCTTTCGTAGAAGAAGCCGCGATCGTCGCCGAACACTTGCGGCTCGAGCAGGAGGACGTCGGCGATGTCCATCGGCGTGACCTTCATGCCGAAAACGCCTTATCTTCCAGCACCTGCAGCAGGTACTGTCCGTAGCCATTCTTCTTGAGCGGCTCGGCCAGTTTTTCCAGCGCCGCCGCATCGATATAGCCTTTGCGGTAAGCGATCTCTTCCGGCACCGCGACTTTCAAGCCTTGCCGCTTTTCGATGGTGGCGATGAATTGGGAAGCGTCGAGCAAGGATTCATGGGTGCCGGTGTCGAGCCAGGCCATGCCGCGTCCCATCAGCTCAACATGCAATTGGTGCGCTTCCAGGTAGACCCGGTTCACGTCCGTGATTTCCAGTTCGCCGCGCGCCGAGGGCCGGATATCGCGCGCGATATCGCACACCTGCTGGTCGTAGAAATACAGGCCGGTGACGGCGTAATTCGATTTAGGCTGCTTCGGTTTTTCCTCGATCGACACCGCCTCTTGCTGGGCATTGAATTCGACCACGCCATAGCGCTCCGGATCTTGCACGTGATAGGCGAACACGGTGGCGCCGGCATCGCGGTCGGTGGCCACCTTCAGCTTCTGGTCCAGGCCATGGCCGTAATAGATATTGTCGCCCAGGATCAGCGCGGAGGGGTGATTGCCCACGAATTCGCGCCCGATGATGAACGCTTGCGCCAAGCCATCGGGCGAAGGCTGGACCGCATAACGCAGGCTGATGCCCCACTGGCTGCCATCGCCCAGCAACTCTTGAAAGCGCGGCGTGTCCTGGGGGGTGGAGATAATCAGGATATCGCGGATGCCCGCCAGCAGCAGCGTCGACAGCGGATAGTAGATCATCGGCTTGTCGTAAATCGGCAGCAGCTGCTTCGAAATACTCATCGTGATCGGATACAGGCGCGTGCCGGAACCGCCGGCCAGGATAATGCCCTTGCGTTCAAGCGTATTCATTGCCCACCCTCCCGGTTTGCGTAATTTTTTTCCACCCATTTCAAATAGGCGCCCGATTGCACGTCCATCACCCAAGCCTGGTTGGCCAGATACCATTTGACGGTGCGCGCGATGCCGCTCTCGAAGGTCTCAGCCGGTTTCCAGCCCAGTTCACGCTCGATCTTGCGCGCGTCGATGGCATAGCGGCGGTCGTGGCCGGGCCGGTCCTTGACGTAGGTAATTTGTTCGCGATAACTGCGCGCGGCCGGCGCCTCGCGGTCGAGGATATCGCACAGGACGTGCACGACATCGAGATTGGCCATCTCGTTCCAGCCGCCCACGTTATAGGTTTCGCCCAGTCGCCCGGCCTCGAGCACGCGCCGGATCGCCGCGCAATGGTCGCTCACGTACAGCCAGTCGCGCACCTGCTGGCCATCGCCGTAAATCGGCAAGGGCTTGCCGGCCAGCGCATTCGAAATCACCAGCGGGATCAGCTTTTCGGGGAAATGGTAGGGACCATAATTGTTCGAGCAATTGGTGGTCACGGTCGGCAAGCCGTAGGTGTGGTGGTAGGCGCGCACCAGATGGTCGGACGCGGCTTTCGATGCCGAATACGGGCTGTTGGGCGCGTACGCCGTAGTTTCGCTGAACGGTGCGTCGTCCGGCCCAAGGGTGCCGTACACTTCATCGGTTGACACGTGCAGGAAGCGGAACGCCGCTTGCCGCTCCGGCGCCAGCGCGGACCAATACGCGCGCGCCTCTTCCAGCAGGCTGAAAGTGCCATTGATATTGGTGGTGATGAATTCGCCGGGCCCGTGGATGGAACGGTCGACATGGCTTTCGGCCGCGAAGTGCACGATCGCGCGCGGCTGGTGTTGCGCCAGCAAGGCCGCCACCTGGGCGCGGTCGCAGATATCGCCGCGCACAAAATGGTGGCGCGCGTCGCCGCTCAGGCGCACCAGGTTATTCAGATTGCCCGCGTAAGTGAGCTTGTCGAAATTGAGAACTGGTTCGTCCGACTGCGCCAGCCAGTCGAGCACGAAGTTTGAACCGATAAAACCGGCACCGCCCGTGACGAAAATCATTTAGTATCCTGCCAAGCGTTATGGAGTATCCCAGCCACATTCTATGTGAAACTCGGGCTTGGCCAATAAATTAATTGCGTGGTAATTCCCGCTCAGTTCACGACATGAAAACCTATGCCATCGGCGATTTGCAGGGTTGCGCGCAAGAGGCGCAGCGCCTGCTCGCGGCCATCGAGGCGGCCGCCCCCGGCGCGCGCATCATCTTTGTTGGCGACCTGATCAATCGCGGTCCCGACTCGCTGGGCGCCTTGCGCGCGGTGGCGGCGCTGCAGCAAGCGAGCGGCGGCCGGGTCGAGGCCCTGCTGGGCAACCATGATCTGCACTTCCTGGCGGTCGCCTGCGGCGCCCAGTCGCTGTCGCGTTCGGACACGCTGGCCGATATCCTGGCCGCGCCGGACCGCGAATCCTTGGTCGCCTGGCTGCGCGCGCGCCCGCTCGCCCTGTTCGAGGATGGCCACCTGCTCGTGCATGCGGGCGTGCTGCCGCAGTGGAGCAGCGCTCAGGCGCTGTCCCTGGCGCATGAGGTCGAGGGCGTCCTGCGCGGCGCGCAGTGGGTCGACTTCCTCACTCACATGTATGGCAATAAGCCGGACCGCTGGGACGAGGGCCTCGTCGGCACCGAGCGCTTGCGCTGCATCGTCAACGCGATGACGCGCATGCGCTTATGCCATCCGGACGGCCGCATGGATTTCAAGGAAAAGGAAAGCGCCGGCGCGCCGCCTGGCTCGGGCCTCTTGCCCTGGTTCGATCTGCCGGGCCGGCGCAGCGCAAACGACAAGGTGGTGTTCGGCCACTGGTCGGCGCTCGGTCTGCTGCTGCGCGCCGACGTGGTGGGGATCGACAGCGGCTGCGTCTGGGGCGGCAAGCTCAGCGCCGTGTGCCTGCAAGACCACACGCTGCTGCAGGTCGACTGCCCCGGCTACCAGAAAATCGGCGCCAAGTCCTGAGGCGGGACGATGCAGCGAAGGCAGGAGCCTGCGCGGCAGAAGGAGTCGAGCTGCGACGGGTGGAAAAAGAATCCAATTTGCCCCCACTTTCGAGGACTGTAGGTCTCCCTACAGCCAGAGAAATGGGGGCGAAGTGGGACTTTTCCCCACCCGTTGCGGCCGACGAGCTGCTGCCGCGCAGGCTCCTATGACGGCGATAGCACGCCGAGCGCGTCGGCCACCGCTTGCTGCGACGCTGCCGCCAGCTCGCGCCGGTGCGCGCCGCTCGCTTCCAGCGGTGCCAGGCAGATCAATTCGGCGTACACATGGCTGCCCGACAGGATGGTGAGCAAACTCTCGGCGAAGCTCATCTCGCCGATGAAGTCGACCCCCAAGTGCAGCGCGCCCTGCGCATCGACATAGCGCAGCGCGTACGGCTGCACCGGCACATGGGCGTCGATGGCGGCCTCGAACAAGTTCGCATGGAAGGGCAGCAGATTGCCTTGCGCGGCCGTCGTCCCCTCCGGGAAGAAGGCCACGCGCTCGCCCTGCTGCAAGCTGCCGACCAGCCCCTTGAACAAGTGGCGCAGGTCGCGCCGGCTGCCGCGCGCGATGAACACCGTGCCCGCCTTGTCGGCCAGCCAGCCCAATAGCGGCCAGGCGCGAATCTCGGCCTTGGCCACGAAACGGCACGGCAGCATGCTGTTAATGACGAAGATGTCTAGCCAGGACACGTGATTGGCCACGATCATCGCGTGCGCCAGCGCCGGCTCGCCCGCCTGCGTCACGCTCACCCCGCACATCGCGATCAACTGGCCGGACCAGCGCCGGATGCGCGCGTTGCGCGCGGCGCTGCCGATCCACGGAAAAACGATGGCGCACGTGGCCATGCCGGCGAAGATATGGAGGGTAACGCGCAGAAGGCGCAGGACGGACAGTATGTTCAAATCGGGCTCGAAGCGGTCGGCTGGCCGCACGGCGTGTGCCGCGCGGCAGTTTCGGATTTTACCGGCAGGCGCGGCGCGGCGCGACAAAAGCGCGCCATATCGGGCGGAACGCGCCGGAATCTGTCGCGTTTTCGCCCGCCCACCGGCACGCCCGCTGGCGGAGCGGGCCGGGCCGGCGCGCTAGCGCTGGAAAGCCAGGTGGCCCGCCACGATGGTCGCGCGCACCTGCCCCGGCAGCTCGTAGCCGATGAAAGGCGTGTGCTTGCCCTGGCTGGCCAGCGCGCCCGCCGTCACGGTCCAGCGCGCGGCCGGATCGAAGACGACGATGTCGGCCACCGCGCCTGGCCCCAGCTGCCCGGCAGGCAAGCCCGCCACGCGCGCCGCGTCCGAGGTGATCTTGGCCAGCGCAAGCCCGAGCGCGCCCTCGTCGCCCACCCATTTGAGCGTGAGCGAGAGCAGCAGCTCGAGGCCGGTGGCGCCGGGCGAGGCCTCGCCGAAAGGCAGCAGCTTTTCGTCGTCGTCGACCGGCGTATGGTCCGAGCACAGCGCGTCGATTGTGCCGTCTTGCAGACCGGCGCGGATCGCGTCGCGGTCGCGCTGGCTGCGAAACGGCGGATCGACGCGCGCGTTGGCGTCGAAAAATCCGATGTCCGCATCCGTCATGTGAACGTGGTGGATGCCCACGTCGCAAGTGATGGGCAAGCCCTCCTTCTTGGCCGCGCGCACCAGCTCGACGCCGGCGGCGGACGACATGCGGCACAGGTGCACGCGCGCGCCGGTGGCGCGCACCAGCTCGAAGATGGTGTGCAGCGCGATGGTCTCGGCCATCACCGGCACGCCCGACAAGCCCAGACGCGAAGCGAGCGGGCCGCTGTGGGCGATGCCGCCGCGGCCAATGTGCGCGTCTTGCGGACGCAGCCACACGGTGTAGCCGAAGGTTTTGGCGTACTGTAGCGCGCGCAGCAGCACATTGGTGTCCTCGATCGGATGCTCGGCCTGCGCGAAGCCGATGCAGCCGGCCTCGGTCAGCTCCGCCATTTCGGTCAGCTGCTCGCCCTTCAAACCCACCGTCAACGCACCCAGCGGATGCACGCGCGCCAGCTTGAGCGTGCCGGCGCGGTGGCGCAGCATCTCCACCAGGCCCGGCTCGTCGAGCACCGGCTCGGTGTCGGGCGGGCACACCAGGCTGGTCACGCCGCCGCGCACCGCGGCCCGCATTTCGGACTCGAGCGTGGCCTTGTGTTCGTAGCCCGGCTCGCGCAGGCGCGCCGACAAGTCGACCAGACCAGGCGCGACGATCATGCCGGCCGCGTCGATGGTGCGGCCGGCCTTGAAGCCGTCCGGCGCGCTGCCGATGGCCTGGACCACGCCGTTGGCGATGAAGACATCCTGCACCGCGTCGATGCCGTTGGCCGGGTCGATCAGACGCCCGTTCTTGATGTGTAGTGTGTGCGTCATGCCTGGGTCCCCGCCAAAATGCTCATTACCGCCATCCGTACCGCGATGCCAAACGTGACCTGCGACAGGATCACCGCCTGCGGCCCGTCCGCCACCGCCGAATCGATTTCCACCCCGCGGTTCATGGGCCCCGGATGCATCACGATGGCATCCGGATTGGCCAACGCCAGGCGCTCCGGCGTCAAGCCGTAGCTCTTGAAGTATTCCTGCGCCGACGGCAGCAGCGCGCCACTCATGCGCTCGTTCTGCAAGCGCAGCATGATGATCACGTCCACGCCCTTCAAGCCTTCGTTCATGTCGGTGAACACGCGCACGCCCATCTGCTCCAGGCCGCCCGGCAGCAGCGTGTGCGGGCCGATCACGCGCACTTCCGGCACGCCCAGCGTGGTCAAGGCGTGAATGTCCGAGCGCGCCACCCGGCTGTGCAGCACGTCGCCGATAATGGCCACCGTCAGCTTGGTGAAGTCCTGCTTGTAGTGGCGGATGGTGTACATGTCGAGCAGGCCCTGGGTCGGGTGCGCGTGGCGCCCGTCGCCGGCGTTGACCACGTGCACGTGCGACTGCTTGGTGTCGATCAGGTGTTTGGCGATCAGGTAGGGCGCGCCCGACTGCGAATGGCGCACCACGAACATATCGGCGTGCATGGCCGACAGATTGTCGATGGTGTCGAGCAGTGACTCGCCCTTGCTGGCCGAGGAAGCCTGGATGTTCAAGTTGATCACATCGGCCGACAGGCGCTTGGACGCGATCTCGAAGGTGGTGCGGGTGCGCGTTGAATTTTCGAAGAACAGGTTGAAGACGCTCTTGCCGCGCATCAGAGGCACCTTCTTGACCTCGCGATCGGAGATGCTGACAAAACTCGACGCGGTGTCGAGGATGTGGTTGATGATCGACTTGGGCAGCCCTTCGATGGTCAGCAAATGCTGCAGCTCGCCGTTCTTGTTCAGTTGGGGATTAAGCATGGTGGTCGGTCTCGTCCGTTTCTATGGTCAGCATCAGTTTGCCGTCGCTCGCGCGCTGCAGGGCCAACGCCTGGCGCGGCGCCAGCGCCAGCGTGGCGGCGACGAAGTCGGCCGCCACCGGCAGCTCGCGCCCGCCACGGTCGACCAGGGCGGCGAGCATGATGCGCGCCGGGCGGCCATAGTCGAACAGCACGTTGATGGCCGCGCGCGTGGTGCGGCCGGTGTAGAGCACGTCGTCGACCAGCAGCAGCGTGCAGCGGTCGACGTTAAAGCCAATCTGGGTCGGCTTCACGTCCGGATGCAAGCCCTTGCGCGCGTAGTCGTCGCGGTAAAACGAGACGTCGATAAAGCCCAGGCGCGCGACGAGGTCCAGGTCGCGCGCCAGCCGCTCGGCCAGCCAGGCGCCACCCGAATGGATGCCGACGATGGCCACGTCGGCAATGCCGTCCAGGCCGGCGCGCACCTGCTGCAATAGCGCCTGGTAGAGCGCTTCGGCGTCAGGCGCCGCGGGGATCGATGAAGTGGACATGATGATTGCCTACCTTGGAATTCAGGAAACGACGGCGGCGCCGTCGAAGTATTGCTGCAATATGATGGCGGCGGCCTTGTCGTCGATATGCTCGCCGCGCTTGGCGTGAATCACGGCCGACGAGTAGCGCTCGTCCACCAGCACCACCGGCAGATTGAAGCGGCCATGCAGTTGATTGGAAAAGCGCCGGCAGCGCAGCGTCATCTCGTGCTCGCTGCCGTCCGGGTGCAGGGGCAGTCCCACCACCAGCAGCTTGGGGCCCCACTCCTTGACCAGCGCGCCGATGGCGGCGAAGCGCGCCGCATTGTCGATCTTGGCGATCACGCTCAAGGGTTGCGCCTGGCCGGTCAGGGTATTGCCCATCGCGATGCCGATGCGTTTGATGCCGAAGTCGAAGCCGAAAACAATGTCGATCGCGCCGCTTGCCGCCTCACCGTTCACAGGGCCACACCATCAAGCATGGCCAGCCTCGGACGCGAGCATCATGGGGTCGATGCCCAGCAGTTTGATAGCGGCGTTGTAGCGCTCTTCGATCGGCAAGTCGAACAGCACGTGCGCGTCGGCACCCACCGTGAGCCAGCCGTTGCGGCCGATTTCATCTTCCAGCTGGCCCGGACTCCAGCCGGCATAGCCGATCGAGACCAACAGGCGGCGCGGACCGGCGCCGCTGGCGACCGCTTCAAGCACATCGATGGAGGTGGTAAAAGCGACTTCGTCGGTGACGGTGAGCGAGGACGAATAGCGCGCGCCCGGCGTGTGCAGCACGAAGCCGCGGTCGTCCTGGACCGGCCCGCCGAACATGATGGGCTCGTCGACGATGGGCATGCGCAAGCCTTCAACCGGTTTCAGGTCGATGCGCTCGAACAGCACTTCCATGGTCATGTCGGTGGGCTTGTTGATGACCACGCCCAGCACGCCTTTGTCGTTGTGCTCGCAGATGTACACGACAGTGCCGCCAAAGATGGGGTCCTGCATCGACGGCATCGCGATCAGGAAATGATTGGCCAGGTTCAGGGTGGACGCCATCGGATGCGGGGCGTGCCCCGCCTCTTCCTGCGACATCCCGGGCATGGGCAGAGACGTGCTGACTTTGCTCTTCTTCATACGCGTTGCTCTTTCTGCTGGCTTGCTCTTGGCGGCATCGGATGGTGGCTATGCTTGATGATGATGATCTTTATGGCAATTTTAACTATTGGTATCTGGCGCGGCTACCGGACTTTTCGATAGTTTACACTGAATTGGGCCGGCCACCATGCCGCCAGGTCGGCCGTGCGTCTCCAGGGCGATGCCAGGCATGAAAAGCAGAGCCGCCCTTTGCGCGCGCGCACGCCTGTGCGGGAACGCCCTTGCCTGCCTATGGGGCAGCGCGGCGCAGGCTTGGCGCCTCGCCCAAGGCCATCGGCATGGCGCGCGCCCAGCGGTTGGCCGAGAGCGAAAATGTCAGCGCCCGCACCTGGTGGTACCAGCCGGCCGGCACGTACAGCAAATCGCCCGGCCCGACCAGGCATTCGACCAGCGCGGCCTGGCGCGCCAGCGGGAAGGCCTCGAAATCGGGCGCCTCCGGGTCGAAGGGGGAACCGAACAGGATGGCGTTGGCCGCGCTGGGATAGAGGAATTGGTCGTGGTGCGGCGGCGCCAGGAAGATGCGCTTGCGGCCCCAGATTTGCGCGAAGACATTGTCGTCGTAGTCGCAGTGGAGCGGCGTCACCGTGCCGGCCGGGCCGAGCCAGAAGCGCGGCGGGCCCATCTTCTCGAAATAGCTGGGCCAGTGGCACAGGCTGTTCAAGGCGCGCAATTCCAGGTTGCCCAGGTAGGGTGGCAGTCCCGGCGCGCCCGCCGCCACCAGCTCCAGATACGCGCCCATCGACATGTCTTGCATGGCCCGGTCCGGCGCGAACGCGGTACCGATGTAGTCGCCCACGCGCGCGCGCACCGGCAGCTCGGAAAAGCGCTCGCGCAAGGTCTGCGGCGTGAGCGCCGCCAGTGGCCAGCGTCCGACGACGCCGGTGAGCAGGAAAGGCAGGCCAAGTGCCGCGCGCGCCTTGAAGGCGGCGGCGTCGAGCTTGCCCAGGCGCGGCACTTCGCTGATCGATGGCAGCGCGCGCGCCGCTTCCCGGATCGCCTCGCGCATTGCGGCGATCGACGTCACCCCGCGCACCTGCGCGTCGCGCTGTTCGCGCTCGAGCTGCTTGGCATGCGCGTGCGCGGCGCTGCTCGGACGCGATGCCGCCAAAGGCGGCAGGCGCGCGGCGCCACCCGCCGGCGGCGTGCGGCCATCTGGTGAAGGTGCTTTATTCTTTGCTGACATGGCGTCGGATGCACGGCAAGCGCGTGCGCCCTTAAAAACAAAAATCGTGGGGATATGGACTCGTACTGGGACTTTTGCCGGGAGTGGTGCACGAACTCGCGGCGCGGGTGCGGTGCGCTATTGGCGCGCCGCACCCGGCCACCGGACCGTTAAGCGACCGGCACTTCCTTGCCAACCAGGCCAGCGATCGCCGCCAGCAGCATGTCTTCCTGGAAGGGCTTGCCGAAGTAGGCATTCACACCCAGATCGAGCGCGTAGTTGCGGTGCTTGTCAGCCGTGCGCGAGGTGATCATGATGATCGGGATATCGTGCGTGCTGTCATTGCCGCGAATATTGCGGGTCAGGTCGAAGCCATCCATGCGCGGCATCTCGATATCGACCAGCATCAGATCTGGAATGGTCTGCTGCAGATGTTCGAGCGCGTCCACGCCGTCCTTGGCCAGCACCACCTGGTAGCCTTCGCGTTCGAGCAGGCGCTGGGTCACGCGCCGCACCGTCAGCGAATCGTCCACCACCATGATCACGTAGTCGTGGGCCCGTTCCTCGAAGGCCGGCGCCGCCACTTCCTGCTGGGCCGCCACCGCCAGTGCCTGCGGACGCAGTTCTGGATGGTGGTCGAGGTGATGCGACAGCGCCACCGGATTGAGGATCAGGACGATGTCGCCCGAACCGAGCACGGTCGCGCCGGCGATGCCGATCATGCGCGAAAGCTGCGGACCGATGTTCTTGATGACGACCTCGCGGTTGCCGATGATCTCATCGACCCGCAAGGCGATCCGGTCGGCGCCGTTGCGCAAGATGAGCAAGGGGCTCGAGCGCTGCGACATCGGACGCGCTTCCAGGTCGCCCAGCAGGGTCGGCAGAAAATGCATGGTCAGGGTCTGGCCCTGGTACTGCACATTGCCGGCCGCCTGAGCCAGGTCGATGGTCGTTTCCTTCAACTGCTGCACCTGCTCGACCAGGATCGAGGGCACCGCATAGGTCTTGCCGCCGCTATTGAGCAGCACCACCTGGGTCACGGCCAGCGTGAGCGGCAGGTGAATGGTGAAGCGCGCACCCTTGCCCGCTTCGCTGACGATGTCAACGCGTCCGCCCAGGGCTTGCGCCTCCGAACGCACCACGTCCATGCCGACCCCGCGGCCGGCCAATTCGGTCAGCGCATCGGCGGTCGAGAAGCCCGGCTCGAAAATCAGGTCGGCCGCCTCGGCGTCGGTGACGTCGGCATCAGGGGCGAGCAAGCCGCGCTCGCGCGCCTTGGCGCGAATACGCGCCAGGTCCAGGCCGTTGCCGTCGTCGCTGAACTGAATCACCACCTCGTTACCCTGCTGGCTCACCTGCACCAGCAATTCACCGGTCTCGTTCTTGCCGCCGGCGGTGCGGCGCTCGCGCGCCTCGATACCGTGCACGATCGAGTTACGCAGCAAATGCTCGAACGGCGCGGCCATCTGCTCCAACACGCTGCGGTCGATCTCGACCGAGCCGCCGCGGATGTCGACGTTGACGCGCTTGTCGACTTCCTTCGAGGTCTGGCGCGCCACCCGGAAAAGACGTTCGCCAATCGAGGAGAACGGCACCATGCGAACGCGCATCAGGTCTTGCTGCAGGTCGCGCGTGAGGCGCGACTGCACCACCAGGTCGCCGGTGGCGCCGTCGACCGTGCGCGTGAGCGACTCGTGGAACGAAGCGACGTCGTTCACGCTCTCGGCCATCATGCGGGTCAATTCCTGCAAGCGCGTGAAGCGGTCGAACTCGAGCGGGTCGAACTCGCGTTCGCTGGAAATGGACATGCGCGAGGAGATCTGCGATTCGGCCTGCATTTCCACTTCGCGCAGTTGATAGCGCAGACGCGCCAGGTTCTCCGAGAAGTCGAACAGCGACGAGCGCAGCGTGTCGACCTGGTTCTCCAGCTTGGAGCGGGTGATCGATACCTCGCCGGCCTGGTTGACCAGACGGTCGAGAATATCGGCGCGCACACGCACCAGCGGCGTACGGGCCTGGGCGGCAAGCGCTTCGTCCACGCTGCGCGGCGCCGCTGGCGCCGCCTGCATGCCGGGCGCCACTGGCGCGGCACCGTCGGCCGGCGCTTGCGCGGGCTGCTGCAACTGGTCGAACAGCACCAGCGCATGGTCGTAGTTGGCCATCAAGTCGTCGAACGAGGCCGGGGTGGAGGTCCCCGCGTGCACCATGTTCTCGATCTGGGTTTCGATTTCGTGGGTATGCTGGCCCAGGCGCATTGCGCCGGCCATACGGGCGCTACCCTTGACCGTGTGCAGCGCACGCAGCACCAGGTTGACGGCGCCGGTGTCGCTCGGGTTGTGCTGCCAGGCGCGCAAGCCGTTGCCGATTTCCGGCAGCAGGTCGGTCGCCTCTTCCAGGAACACGGGCAGCAAGTCGGCGTCGATATCGTCGCCGAAGGCGCCGACGGTGGCGGCCGGTTCCGGCACGGGTTCCGCTTTGGGCGCGCTTTGCCAGATCGGGGTGGGCACCACGACGATCGGGGCCGGCGTCGGTGCGGCCGTCGGTGCCGCCGTTGTTGCCGCCACAACTGGGGCCGGCGGCGGCGCTGGCGGGGCCGGCTCTGGCTCAGGCTCGAGTTCGAGCGTTGGCGCGACCGTTTCGTCCACAGCCGGTTCGGCGAACGCTGGCGCGTCCGTCAGTTCGACCTCGACCTCGATCTCGCTGTCCGCTTGCGCGGGGACAGGCGGCGCGAGCGCCTCGAGTTCGACGTCGCCATCCAACTCAGGCAAGGCCAGCGCCTCGATGACCGGTTCGGACGCGGCGTCGGCCGCCTCGATATCGGCAAGCGGCTCGAGCAGCGGCTCGGACAGCAGTGGCGCCTCAGCCTCGTCGGCGGACAGTTCGGGCAAGGCTTCCAATTCGAAGCTATCGTCGAGTGTCACTTCCAGCGAAGGCAAATCGGCGCCGGCCGGTTCGTCGAAGTCGAGCGACGGCGCCTCAAGCGCCTCGATCGTGTCGTCGAATGGCGATTCGGCCAGCGCGTCGATGACGTCGGCCGCCTCGTGCGCCGTCTCCATGTCGAACGGCGTGGCCTCGGGTGCGGCGGCCGGCGCTTCGAAGGCGTGATGGTCGCTGCCATCGGCCATCGCCAGTGCCTGCTCGCACAATTCGTCGCGCAGTACATGCAGCTGCGCCACCAGTTCCGGCTGCGCCGGCGACAATTCACCGAGCGCGAAGTTTTGCAGCATCACGCGTGCGCGTTCGAGCGCTTCGCCCACCAGGGCGCGTTGCGCATCCTTGAGCGGCGGCGCCGGCGTGACCAGATTTTCAAGCGCCATTTCCAGGCCATGCGCCAGTTCGCGCAGGGCCGAGAAGCCGACCGTGGCCGACGCGCCGGTGAGCGTGTGGACCGCCTTGAGCGCTTCGGCCGTGACGGGACGCTGCGGCTCGTGCTGCCACTCGCTGAAATCCTGTCCCAGCAGGCGCACCAGCTCGTCGGTTTCGGCGAGGTAGATGTTGTACAGCGGCAGGGCGATTTCGAGTTCGCCCACCCGCTTGGTGTTGTCGTCCGGCGCCACCACGGGCGCGGCCGTGGTCGGGAAATCGATCACGATGCCCGTTGGCGGCGCGTCGATCGGCTCGACCACTTCGATCTGGTCGACTTCAATGGTGTCAGCCGGCGCGGCTTGTTCGATGAAGAAGGCGCCGCCTTCCTGCACGCGTGCCGCCGCCGCCACCAGGGCGTCGCTGGTGCGGGCCGAGTGTCCGGTGGCGAGCAACTGCTCGACCCAGGCGCTCATGTCGGCGGCCGCGTACTCGAGCAGTGCCAACAGTTCCGGTCCGGCGCTGCGCGCCTCCGACAGCCACATATTCATAACGCGCTCGACGGCCGCCGCACCTTCGGCGAACACGTTCAAGCCCACCATGCGGCCACTGCCCTTGAGCGTGTGGAAGGAGCGCCGCAGCATGGTCAGCGTTTCCTGGTTCGACGGCTCGGCGTGCGCCGCTGGCAGCGTGGACGTGACGAAGGCCAGCACTTCCTGCGCCTCCGAAATGAAGATCTCGAGCAGTTCGGCTTCGATCTCCTCTTCGCCCTCGGGCATTGGCTCGGCCGGCGGCGCGCTGATCATCGGCGCCGGCGCGGGCGCCGGTTCCGGCACGGGCGCGGCGCGGCCGGAGGCGGCGGCGATCAACGCGGCCGTGTCTTCCTCGTCCCACGGCACCTCGACATCGGCGCCTTTTTCGAACGGGACGGCGCCAAACATGCCGTCGTCCTCGTTGTAGGCGAAGCGGTCCTTGGCGGCGTCGAAATTCTGCGCCAGCATATCGATGAAAAAGCCCAGCGCGCCCACGTTTTGCGCGATGTTCTGCAGGGCCGCGCTTTCGCCGGCCGGCTCGCCCTCGGCGCTCGCCATGGTGCGTACGGCCTGCTTGACGTGCAGGGCCGCGCGCATCGCGTGGTCCTGGTCCAGGATCGCCAGCGCACCTTGCAGCTGGTGCAGCACCGGATCGATTTCCAGCAGCGCGGCGCGCTTGCTCGGGTCGGCATAGTAATCGTCGAGCACCTTCTCGACCTGGCGCAGGCCGGCCTTCATCTCGGCCGCCAGCACCGACACGGTCTGGCCTTGCTGGATCTGGCGCGACAACTCGCCCTGCCACTGCGGCGCTTCCGGCGGGGTCTGGCCGGCCGCCAGCGCCAGCAGGCGCTGGCCCAGGATTTCGGCGTGCGCGTCGAATTCGTCGGGCAGGCGGCGGATCTGGTCGAGCGCGTTTTCGATGAACAGCATGGCGGTGGCCATTTCCACGCTCAGCTGGTCGGTGCGGCCGGACGCGATCGCGTCCTTCGCCACTTTGCCCAGCGAATCGACCAGCTTGGCCAGCGCGGTCACGCCCAGTTTGGCGCAGGCGTCGAGCATGGCCGAGAGCGAGGCTTCGAATTCGGACTCGAGCACGGCATCGCAATCGGCCGTCAAGCGGCTGCCGCGCGCCTTGGCCTGGGTCAGCGCGTCCTTGGCCGCCGACAGCGCCCCCGCATCGATATTGCCGTAGCGTTTTTTGGTGTAATCGGCCGGCACCATGCCGTCGAGGCGATAGGCGCGGCGCAAGGCTTGCGCCCCCACCGACGGGTTGGGCGTGCTGGCGATGAAGAACAGCGCTTCGCGCAGCATCGACTCGGGCAGCGTGGCTTGGCCTTGCGAGAGGCGCCGGATTTGCAGGTTGATCAAGCCGAACAGCTGCTTGACGTGGCGGTCCGCCGCCAAATGGCCGCCGGCCACCAGCTCGGCGAAGCTTTGCATGGCGAACCAGAAGGTGCGCGCGGCCGACGCTTCCTGCGCATCGGCCACCTGGGCGATGATCTCGAACAGGCTCGATGCGCTCAAGGTCTGGGCGGCCGGATCGCGGCTGGTCAGGAAGGGCAGCAGCGCTTTTTCGAAACGCGCGCGGCAGGCGGCGTAATCGGGCGGCGCCGCTTGCGAGGTTTTGGCCGGAATCGCCAATTGCGAGGACAGGTCGGCGAAGAACAGGCTGGCCGGATGGATGCGCTCGACGCCCAGCATCTCCTGCAAGGCGCGGTAGTAGGGGAACAGGCGGGCCGGCTGCGGCGGCGCGCCCGACAACAACTCTTCCAGGTATTCGACGATCGCCTGGTAGACGTCAGCGACCACCTTCACCTGCTCGGCACCGCAGGCGAGCGTTCCTTCCTTGAAGTGGTCGATCGCCTCCTCGGCCGCTTCGGTCATTACGCCCACGCCTTCGACGTCGACCATCTGCAAGGCGCCATGCGCCTGGTGCAGATGGGTGCGCGCATGCTGGAGCGCGGTGGCGCGGCCGTCGTCGTCACGTGCGATGGCGTCGTGCAGCGCGCCGCTCGAACGGCCGAGTGCCTCGCGGATCTCGCCGATCACCCAGGACAGCGGCCCGGTGTCAAATTGCGGCGCTGCCGAGTGTGCAGAGTCAGTTGTTGTCATGCTTGCCTTGCTAATTCAATGGGCTGCCAATCACGCGACGACGCGGAAGCGCGACACCGAGTTCTTCAGTTCCTGCGCCAGCGCGGTCAGTTGACGAATCGAGTTCGCCGTCTGCTGCGTACCATCCTGCGTATGCTCGGTCACCGACAAGATATGTTGGATATTGAGCGCCACGCCGTTAGCCGACGTCGCTTGCAGTTCGGTAGCGAACGAAATGCCCTGAATCAGTTCCGCGAGGCGGTTCGAGACGCCCGAAATGTCCGACAGTGCGGCACCTGCCGCGTCTGACAGCCTGGCTCCCTCGACCACACCCTGGGTCGATTTTTCCATAGCGGCCACCGCGTCGTGGGTGTCGGTCTGAATGGTACGCACCAGCGCGCCGATCTGCTTGGCCGCCTCGGCCGAACGTTCCGCCAGCCGCTGCACCTCTTCCGCAACCACGGAGAAGCCGCGTCCCGCCTCGCCGGCCGATGCCGCCTGAATTGCCGCGTTCAGCGCCAGCACGTTGGTCTGTTCGGTAATGTCCGAGATCAGCTCGGTGATCTCGCCAATCTCTTGCGACGATTCACCCAGGCGCTTGATGCGCTTGGACGTTTCCTGGATCTGCTCGCGAATCTCGTGCATACCCTTGATCGCGTTTTCCACCGCGTTCGCGCCCTGGCGCGCCGCCGCCACCGACTGGCGCGCCACGTCGGCCGATTCATTCGCCGACTTCGACACGTCGGTAATTTCATTCGCCATCTTCAAGACCGTGGCCGAAGCGTCCTGGATCTCGCGCGACTGTTGCTGGGTCGCCGTGAGCAGTTCGCTCGAAATATCCTGCGCGTGGGAAGACGCGCTCGTGACCTGCTCGGCCGTCGTGGTGACGCGTCCGACCAGCCCGCGCAGCTCTTCGACCGTGTAGTTCACCGAGTCGGCGATCGCGCCGGTGATGTCTTCCGACACCGTCGCGTGCACCGTCAAGTCGCCGTCCGCCACTTCCTGCAGCTCGTTCATCAGGCGCAAAATAGCGGCCTGGTTTTGGTCGTTGGTCGCTTTCGCTTCCTCTTCCTTGGCCTGCGCTTGCAGACGCATCGCTTCCGCTTCCTGGCGACGCAAGTCGGCGCCGCGGGTACGGGCACGCGAATCTTGCAGCAAGATGCGCGAGATCGAGGCCGCCGTGGCCATGGTGACGGCCGCGAAGGCCAGCATCAGCCAGAACCAGATATCGTAGGAGTCTTGCGAACGGCGGTAGGTGACCTGCACATTGGTCAACAGCTTACGCACATCCTCGTTCTCGTAGAAGATCGACTGTTCCGCCGCTTTCGCCGCCGTGAACTTGTGCACCTTCTCGAGCAGGATCTTGACCTGCTTGTGGTATTCGTCGAACTTGGTCTTCAAGTCGCCCAGCTTGGCGCGGGTGGGCGCGTCGCGCACGCCGGCCAGGCCCAGCACATCGCTGCCGTTGATCATGCCTTCGAGGATATTCCGGAAAGCGGTCGCATCGAGGCCCAGCTGGAACGCCGTTTCCGAGCGCACGTTACCGGAGTTGAGGAATTCGCTGGCGCTGCGCGCCATGCGCTGGTTCAGCATGGTCAGGCGGCCCAAGGCGGCCAGTTCGGTCGGGCTGCCGCCGCCCTTCAGGCGGTCCTTCGAAATGTCCTCGGTCTGTCCCAGCAATTCAGGAGCGAGTTCGTCGAGTTTTTTCACGATCCCGGAAAAGCCCGTGATATCGGGCTTCATCTTCAAGATGGTGCCGGCGGCGTTGTTGGACGCTTCCCACTTCTTGCGCGCCTGCGCCAGCATGCCCGACACCGAGGAGCCGGCCGAAGGCAGGGTCTGGGTGCCGAATTTGCCGCCCGACGACAGCAGCGCCAAGTCGACCGTCAGCTGCTGGCGGCTGTCGTCGAGCTGGTCGAACGATTCGACCTGGCCTTGCAGCGCGTTCGGCGCCGCCTTACCAATACGCTGGGAGTGCATCAGCGCGTCCGACGCCACCTGGGTCTGGGCGGAAGCGACGGCGCCGCTGGCGGCGTTGCGCCACAGCGCGAAAATGGTCAGCGCGATGCCCACACCGAACACGATCAAGAGAATGCGCAGCTGGCGGCCCAGCGAGAGGTGGCCGATGAAGGGCAGCTGGAACTCGGAGCCACCCTCTTCCTCGACGGCAGCCTTCTTCTGGCGCGTGCCCAGGCCCAGGCGCAGCGGTCCTTCGCCATCCTCGGGCGCGGCGGCGCCACCATTGCGCACGTCCTTGAATTCGGTGTCGGGCGCATGCGGCGCCGCGCCGAACTCGGTGTCAGGTGGCGGCATGTTGCCGAACTCGGTGTCGGGCGCCGGCATGCTGCCAAATTCGGTGTCGGGAATCGGCTGCTCGCCGAACTCCGTGTCCAGCGCAGCGGGCACGTCGCCGCCGAATTCAGTGTCCGGCACCGGCACCGGATGCGTCTCCTGCTTGCCTTTGGAAAAAATTCCCATCGATTTCTTGAACGTCAATCCCATTCCAGCTCCCAGTTCCCTAAGGTGTGACCGCGCTAGTGCTTGATGTTGGCCACTCTGACGATGGCCTTGATCCACTAATGCACTAATTGACTAAAAATCCAAACTACTCAAAATCCGATCTGCAAGAAGCGCGCCTCGCGCACCAGGGCCGACAGGTCGAGCGGCGACCAGTCGTTGCCGTCGCGGTCGCGCAAGCGCTCGCCCGTGCGTTCCATGTCGCCCGCGTAGCGCAAGCCGTACACGCGCGTGACGAGCAAGCCGCAATTGAAGCCCAGCCCCTGCGCGAACGTCACCACCCGCGTGTCGGGCCCGAGGGCGGTGCCGGACAGCTCGCAATAGCGCGCGAAGTCGATGATGCTCACCAAATTACCGCGCACATTGGCCAGGCCCAGATACCAGGGACGGGTCAGGGGTACCGGCATGATGGGCGTGACCGGCAGGATTTCACCGGCCTGCGTCAGGTCGAGCAGGTAACGCTCGGCGCCGATCATCACGCCGAGCTGGTTGACGCGCGCGCCGGTGTCGTTGCGCGCGGCCTGCATGCGCTCCAACAGCTGCACCTGGTATTGGCGCAGCCGGGTACGCCGGCCCACGGCATCGGGCCGCGCGCTGTGCGCCGCTGCGCTGGTCGGATCCGGCGCCATGAGATCAGGCGCCCAATTCGGCGATCTTGGCCAGCAATTCGTCGGCGTCGACCGGCTTGATCAGGTAGGCGCGCGCACCCTGGCGCATGCCCCAGATGCGGTCCGTCTCCTGATTCTTGCTGCTGCAGATGATGATGGGCACGTCCTTCAAGTCCTCGTCCTTGGTGATCGCGCGCGTGACCTGGAAGCCATTCTGGCCCGGCATCACGACGTCCATCAAGATCAGTTCGGGCTTGTCGGCCTTGGCCTTGACCAGTGCTTCTTCGCCGTTTTCGGCGGTCGACACGGTAAAGCCGTTCTTGACCAGGATGTCGGTCAGGTAGTAGCGCTCGGTGGGCGAGTCGTCGACGATGAGAATTTTTTGTATGGCCACGGAAATACTCCTGCTGCTGTGTTGATTTGAAACGGTTTAAGAAGCTGCGGCCGTGTGCTCACGCACGGCCGACAGCAGACTGTCCTTGCTAAAAGGCTTGGTCAGGTAGGCCGAGGAGCCGACCATGGCGCCGCGCGCGCGGTCGAACAAGCCATCCTTCGACGACAGCATCAGCACCGGGGTGGCGTGGAACTTGGCGCTCTTCTTGATCAGCGCGCAAGTCTGGTAGCCGTCCAGGCGCGGCATCAGGATGTCGCAAAACACCAGCGCCGGGTGATGGTCGTTGATCTTGGCCAGGGCGTCGAAGCCGTCTTCGGCCAACACCACCTGGTAACCTGCTCCTGTGAGAAAAATCTCGGCCGAGCGACGAATGGTGCTGCTGTCGTCGATCACCATGATCTTCAATCCTGTCGGTTGCGGCTTTGTCGTCATATTAAGATTTACCCAATGATTCAGCACGATAGCATAGGGCGCGCGCTTTGTGCGTGCCTAGATGCAATACTACAGCAAGCGGGCCCGGGGGCAATGGTCAGAATTGCGCCATTTCAAAATCATCCTTGCGCGCCCCGCATTCCGGACAGGTCCAGTTCATCGGCACGTCGGCCCAACGGGTGCCGGGCGCGATCCCATCTTCCGCACTGCCGGCGGCTTCGTCGTAGACCCAGCCGCATATGAGGCACATCCAGGTCAGGAAAGGGGCGGGAGGGTTCAACGTTGTTTCATTACTACTCACTTGGAGCTTCCTTCAATCAATGTAAAATGCTGGATCAGATATCTTAATCTACCCGCCGTGCAAATCCAAACATCCGCCCCCCTGATTCTCGGCTTCGGCCTGCTCGACCCGGTGGGCGCCGTCGGCTTGCAAGCCGATTGCGCCACCTACGCCGCGCACGGCTGCCATGGCTTGTCCGTGTGCACCGGCCTATTGATCGCCGACAGCGCGCGCGTCGAAGACATGCAGGAAATCGACGCCGACTGGCTGGTCGACCAGGCCCGCGTGCTGCTCGAAGACATGCCGGTGGCCGCCTTCAAGGTCGGCGCCATCGCCAATCTGGAGCAAATGTCGGCCATCGCCGAGATCGTGTCCGACTACCCGGAAGTGCCGCTGATCCTCGATCCCTTCCTGTCCTGCCTGCCCGATTCGGGGATGGGCGACGAAGACATGCTGATCGCGATCCGCCAGATCCTGGTGCCGCAGACCACGCTATTGCTGCTATCCCAGGTGGAACTGGCGCGCATGGCCGAGACCTGGCGCGAGGGCGCCAGCGAGGGCATGCTCGAGGCCGACGTGGCCGAACTGACCGGCATGGGCTGCGAATTCGTGCTCGTCACCGGCACCGCCAGCACCAATGCGGGCGACGGCGCGGCGCGCGCCAACACCCTGTACGACGCCAACGGGGTCGTCGCCAGCATCGCCTGGCAACACCAGGCCGGCCCCTTCCTGGGCGCCGGCAACACCTTGTCGGCGGCGCTGGCGGCGCTGATGGCGACCGGCGTCGAAGCCGCCCAAGCGGTCCAGCTGGCGCAGGACTACACCACTGGCGCCCTCGCCCGGGCCCAGCGCATGGGCATGGGCAAGCTGGTGCCGGACCGTTTCTTCCAGGGCGTGGCGGCGCGCGCGAGCGTGGCGTAAAAGTCACACTTAGTAACAAGCGAGTCACCCGCGCGCCACCAGCCAAGCATCAAGGAAGCGCAAACGCGTCGCCCGCGCGCCGATATAATCGATTACCAATACTCGCTATGCGAAACGGCGGCGCGCCGCCAGCCTCAATCAACCACCCGCAACGCACACCAAAGGACGTCCATGAGCAACACCTCCATCTCCCGCAACGATGTGCTGTTCGAGCGCGCCCAGAAAACCACGCCCGGCGGCGTCAATTCGCCGGTGCGGGCCTTCCGCTCAGTCGGCGGCACGCCGCGCTTCATCACGCGCGCCGAAGGCCCCTACTTCTGGGACGCCGATGGCAAGCGTTACATCGACTACATCGGTTCCTGGGGCCCGGCCATCGTCGGCCACGCCCATCCGCAAGTGGTGGCGGCGGTGCAGGAAGCGGCCGCGCGCGGTTTGTCCTTCGGCGCGCCCACCGAGGGCGAGATCGAGATGGCCGAGGAAATCTGCCGCATTCTGCCTTCGATCGAGCAAGTGCGCCTGGTTTCGTCCGGCACCGAGGCGACCATGAGCGCGCTGCGCCTGGCGCGCGGCGCCACCGGCCGCGACAAGATCGTCAAATTCGAAGGCTGCTACCACGGCCACGCCGATTCCCTGCTGGTCAAGGCCGGCAGCGGCTTGCTCACCTTCGGCAACCCCACCTCGGCCGGCGTGCCGGAAGACTTCGTCAAGCACACCCTGGTGCTCGACTACAACAACGTGGCCCAGTTGGAGCAAGCGTTCGCCAATATGGGCAGCGAGATCGCCTGCGTGATCGTCGAGCCGGTGGCCGGCAATATGAACCTGATCAAGGCCACGCCCGCCTTCCTGCAAGCGCTGCGCAGTCTATGCACGCGCCATGGCGCGATCCTCATTTTCGACGAAGTCATGTGCGGCTTCCGGGTCGGCTTGACGGGCGCCCAGGGCCTGTACGGCATCAAGCCGGACTTGACGGCGCTGGGCAAGGTGATCGGCGGCGGCATGCCGGTGGCGGCCTTCGGCGGGCGCGCCGAGCTGATGCAAAAGATGGCGCCGATCGGCGCCGTCTACCAGGCCGGCACCCTGTCGGGCAATCCGGTGGCGGTGGCGGCGGGCTTGACGACGCTGCGCCTGATCCAGCAAGCGGGCTTCTACGAGCGCTTGACTGCGCAAACGGCCAAGCTGGCGGCCGGCTTGACGGCGGCGGCGCATGCTGCCGGCGTCGACTTCTGCGCCGACGCCATCGGCGGCATGTTCGGCCTCTACTTCAGCAAGACCATCCCGGACAGCTATGCCGGCATGATGGCTTGCGATAAGGCGCGCTTTAACACCTTCTTCCACGCCATGCTCGATGAAGGCGTGTATTTCGCGCCAGCCGCCTTCGAGGCCGGCTTTGTATCGGCCGCGCACGACGACGCGGTGATCGAAGCGACGCTGGCGGCGGCGCGCAAGGTGTTCGCCGCCCTCTAGCACCACGCGCGCCGGCGCGGCCGGCGCAGGAGCGGTGGCGGCGCTCCCTGCGCCGCAGCGGCGGCGCGCGCGCGCGTGCTACACTGCGCGCCCACATGAACACTCCTTGTTCACCCTCGAAATTTGGCACGCCGGCGGCATTCCCCTTGGCCGCCCTCCTTGCGCAGGCCATCCATGACGCTGTTTCGCCGCCTTACCAATAACGACGCCGTCCAGGCCCTCGGCCCGGGCTTGATCACGGGCGCGGCCGACGACGATCCGTCCGGCATCGCCACCTACTCGCAAGCGGGCGCCCAGTTTGGCTTTAACATGCTGTGGACCCTGGTGCTGACCTACCCCTTCATGGTCGGCATCCAGCTGGTATCGGCGCGCATCGGGCGCGTCACCGGGCTTGGCCTGGCGGCCAATATCCGGCGCACCTATTCGCCGGCCCTGCTGTACTTCATCGTGCTGCTGCTGCTGGTGGCGAACGTGATCAATATCGCGGCCGACATCGCGGCCATGGGCGAGGCGATGCATTTGCTCACGCGCTACGGTTCGGCCCATTTCTACTCGCTCGGCTTTGGCCTATTGTGCTTGCTGCTGCAAGTCTTCCTGTCCTACCGCAGCTATGTGCGCTACCTGAAATGGCTCACCCTGGGCCTGCTGGCCTATGTGGCCACCGTGTTCGCGGTCAATGTGCCATGGTCGCAGGTGGCCTTCAGCACAGTGTGGCCCAGCCTGCACCTGAACCGCGAGTCGGTGGCGTTGATCGTCGCCATCTTCGGCACCACCATCAGCCCCTACCTGTTCTTTTGGCAGGCCTCGCAGGAAGTGGAGGAAATCCGCGCCGACGACCACGCCCAGGCCTTGCGCAAGCAAGCGGCCGGCGCCCCGGCCCAGCTGCGCCGCATCAAGCTCGACACCTTCATCGGCATGGGCTTCTCGAACCTGGTGGCTTACTTCATCATGCTCACCACCGCCGTCACGCTGGGCGCGCACGGGATCACCAACATCCAGACCTCGGCCCAGGCGGCCGAAGCGCTGCGACCGCTGGCCGGTGAGATGGCCTTCCTGCTGTTCGCACTGGGCATCGTGGGCACCGGCTTGTTGGCCGTGCCGGTGCTGGCCGGCTCGGCCGCCTACGCGGTGACGGAAAGCTTCAAGTGGCGCAATGGCCTGGACATGAAGGCCTTGGAGGCGCGCGAGTTCTACGCCATCATCTGCCTGGCCACACTGGGCGGCATGCTGCTCAACTTCGCACCGATCGACCCCATCAAGGCACTGGTGTGGTCGGCCCAGATCAACGGCGTGATCTCGGTGCCGATCATGGCGGTGATGATGCTGCTGGCCCATAACAAGAAGGTGATGGGCAGCTTCACCCTGTCACAGCGCCACACCATCACCGGCTGGTGCGGCGTGGGCTTGATGGCGATCGCGGTGGTGGCGATGTTCGCCACCATGTAGCGTCCCTGATGCCAGATTGGAGCGTCCGCATGTCCAAAGCCGTCTTGCTCGGCGCCGCACTGGCGGCCTTGCTGTGCGCCTGCGCCACGCCGCATTTCGAGAACGTCCCGATCGTCTACCAAACGAGGGACAACGCGGGTAAGGCGCTGACGATCTCGTTTCCCTACCTTGTCAGCAAGGATCAGGAGGTCGCCGACCGCATCAACCTGTTCATGCATGACGATATGTTCCACGCCCTTCCGGCGCGCCTGATACTGGCTGCGCCCGCCATGTCCGGTCCAATGCTGCATTGGGGATCCGGCGGCATCGACGCCATGTGGCTTGACAGCATGGCCTTGCGAAATGGGGGACGCACCTTGAGTATCGTGATCGAGGGCCGGTATTACTGCCCACGCGATTGCGCCATCCATCGCGATCAATTCGACTTCGACGCCAACACTGGACGCCACCTGGTCGACCAGGAATTGATCGACAAACGCACCGAGCCATCGCTCGGGGTGGTGGCGGCGCAGGCGACGCGCGAGCGCCTGCGCGCCGAAGTCGCCCGCCTGGAACAAAGCAAGGACCATTCCCCTGGCAGCGTCGCGGCGCGCCAGCTGGCGCTCTACCGAGCCTGCCTGCATGACTATTTCCCGCACGAAGTGATCAGCCCGGCGGATTGGCTTGCCCAACTTCCTGGCAGCATGTTGGTGGGCGAAGGGGAATTGGCGTTTTTCCGCGTTGGCTGCGGGAATGGCGGCGACAAGGACATCGACACCATCGGCGACTTGCGCTTTTCGCTCGGCGGGCCGGCCTTGCGCCCCTATCTGACGCCATATGGCCGCTACCTGGTGCTGGGCGAGAGCAAACCGGCCATGCCTGTGGTCAATCCCTACGGCCAGGTCGTGCGCGGCACCCTCGATGGCGCATTTCCCTTGACCTTATTTCTCGGCACCTACCATCTGTGGGACGACACGCCGATGACCCAGGTGCGCTACTACTTCGGGCGCCTGGACCAGCCAGTCATGCTCACCCCAAAACGGCTGGGCGACTTGGTCGAACTGGAGGAATATGGACACGACGCCGGGACGGTGGCGCCGCAGCTGCGTTTTCGCATCGATGGCAAACGCCTGCGCGGCCAGTGGAGCGACACCCGCAGCACCCGCGCTTTCGAAGGCAGGCCGTGAACGCGGGCGGGCCCGAACGCCTGCCTTATTTGAGCCAGCCGCGCCGGCGGAAATACCAGAACGGCGCGATCGCCGAGATCACCATCAGCACCAGCGCGAACGGGTAGCCCAACTGCCAATCGAGCTCCGGGAACCAGCCCTTGAAGTTCATGCCGTAGATGCTGGCGATCAGGGTCGGCGGCAGGAAGGCCACGCTGGCCACCGAGAAGATCTTGATGATCTTGTTCTGGTTGATGTTGATG
>JAZKBP010000029.1:0-163079 GCA_040388555.1 Pseudomonadota bacterium | reverse complement strand
AACAGGGGTCTGTCCCCAAATCCCTTTCCTCTAAACAGGGGTCTGTCCCCAAATCCCGGGGTCTGTCCCCAAATCCCAAATCGAGCTAAAACGATCACGCGCCGAAGCGGAAACTCGACACCGCCAGCGCGCCCATGAAGTCATCCTCGTGGTAGACGCAGCATCCCGCCTCGTGCTCGGCCGCGCCGACGGCGACCATCAGAGGTAGTAGATGTTCCTCGCGCGGATGGGCCGCGCGCGCCGCCGGTGCCTCGGCCCAGGCCAGCAGGGCGGCGCTGCGCGCCACGCCCACCGGCCCGTCCAGCACCCGCTGCAGCCAGGCGTCGAAGGCGTGCGAAGCGTCCCGCCCGCCAGCGCCGAAGGCGCGCAGATTGTGATAGCTAAGACCGCTCCCCAATATCAGCACGCCCTCGTCGCGCAGGGCTGCCAGCGCGCGCCCGGCCTCGATATGCGCCAATGGATCGAGGTCGCTGCGCAGCGACAGCTGCACCACCGGCACCTCGGCTTGCGGATAGATCGGATAGAGCATCGAATAGCTGGCATGGTCGAAGCCGCGCACCGGATCGACCTGGGCGGCCAGTCCCGCCGCGCCCAGCAGGGCCGCCACCCGTTCGGCCAGCGCTGGCGCGCCCGGCGCCCCGTACACGATGTGGTAGGTGTGCTCGGGGAAGCCGCCATAGTCGTAGATCATGCCAGGCTGCGCCGCGCCCGACACCAGGAAGGCGCGCCCCTCCCAGTGCGCGCTCACCACCAGCACCGCCTTGGGCGGCGCGCCCACCTGGCGCGCCACGTCCGCCAGCGCCGCCGCCAGCTTGTCGTAGCGCCCGCCATTGTGCTCCTGCATATAGGGCCACGGGCCGCCCCCATGCGACAGGAAATACGTCGGCAATCGTCCTTCCATACCCCACCTCCACCATATGACGTCGTGTTCCGACCGGATCGATCGATCATATGCCGAATCGGCCTGGCCTGCCGGTGCGCCCGTTCGCGCTATAATCTCGGGGTTTTGGTGCCCGCCCGCGTGATCACGCGGGCAGTTAAACGGGAAACACCAAGCAGTCCGACCGGTCCGACCGGCCCGGCCTGCCAAGGTGTGCTGCCCCCGCAACGGTAAACAAGCGTCGCCGCCCCAACGCGGCGACAAGCTGCCTCGACACCACTGTGCGCCGCATAGGAAGGTGAGGTAGTTCGTCTTGCGAGCCCGGAGACCGGCCAGAACAGGTGGAAGCGCCACGCGCTTTCGTTGAACCTGGCTTGCGGGGACGCCGGCCGGGTGCACATCTTTCGCAAAAAAGTAAAACATGACCTTCACCCTGACCCAGCCACGCCGTGCGCGCTCGCCGCGCCACGCCCTTGCCACCGCCATCGCCTGCGCCATCGCCGCCGCTGCCGCCGCGCACGCCGAAACGAACGCGCCCAATGTGTTCGTCACCGCCACCCGCAACGCCCAGCCGGCGTCCGAGGTGCTGCTCGATAACGACACCATCAGCGCCGAGGAGATCGCTGGCGCCGGCCAGATTTCGCTGGCCGAATTGCTGCAAAAACGGCGCGGCGTCGAAATCACCGCCAACGGCGGCTCCGGCAGCTACGCCTCGGTGTTTCTGCGCGGCGCGGCCAACTACCAAAGCGTGGTGCTGGTCGACGGCGTGCGTATCGGCGCTTCCACCAGTGGTGGCGCCACCTGGTCGACCATCCCCTTGAGCCAGATCGACCATATCGAAATCGCCTACGGCCCGCTGGCGAGCCTGTACGGTGCCGACGCCATGGGCGGCGTGATCCAGATCTTCACGCGCGACGCCGCGCGCGCCGGTTTGAGCGCCAGCGCCGCGCTCGGCGTTGGCAGCTACGGCCGGCGCCAGGCCAACGCGGCCATCGGCGGCGCCCAGGGCGCGTTGCGCTACAACCTGGCCGCCGGCAGCGATCGCTCCGACGAATTCTCGGCCTCGACCCCGGTGGCGGGCCGCTACACCTACAATCCCGACCGCGACGGCTATCAGCGCGACAGCGCCAGCGGCAGCGTCGCCTTTGCGGTGGCCACCGGCCATGAAGTGGGCGCGTCCTTCCTCTACAGCGGCAACGACGTCCAGTTCGACGCCGGTCCCGACTTCAACGACCGCGGCGAGGAACGCCTGAGCACCATGCAGGTGTACGCGCACGACCAGTGGCTGCCTGGCTGGAACAGCAAGCTGCAGCTGGCGCGCGCGCGCGACCGCAACGCCAGCTTCGCGTCCTACGGCGACGGCCACGCCGACACCACGCAGGACAGTTTCGCCTGGCAAAACGATATCGCGCTCGGCGCCGACACTTTGCAGCTGGTCTACGAGCACCGTGGCGAAGAGGTCGACGCCGACACCAGCGCGCTCTCGCGCAGCCGCAACACCAATTCCTACGCGGCGGCCTATCAACTGCGGCGCGCCGGGCACCTGGCCACCGTCACCGTGCGCGAAGACCGCAACAGCCAGTTCGGCGCCCACACCACCGGCTCGCTCGCCTATGGCTACCGCATCAGCGGCCAGTTGCGCGCCTCCGCCAGCGCCGGCACCAGTTTCCGCGCCCCGTCCTTCAACGAGTTGTACTATCCGGGCTTCGGCATCGACAGCAACCGCCCTGAAACGGGGCGCAATCTGGAGGCAGGCCTGGTGTACGCCGACGGCGCATCGCAACTGTCGGCCACCTTGTATCGCAACCGCCTGCAGGACTTGCTGGTGTACGCGCCGGTGTGTCCGGTGCAGCTGGCCAGCCATCCATACGGCTGCGCCTATAACATCGACCAGGCCACCCTGGCCGGCTTGTCGCTGAGCGCGTCCGGCGCTTACCAGGGCTTGAGCCTGCGCGCCACGTTCGACCTGCAACAGGCACGCGACGACACCACCGACAAGCGCCTGGCGCGGCGCGCGCGCGAGCACGGCAGCATCGCGCTCGATTACACCGTGGGCGCACTCAAGGCCGGCATCGAGACCGTGTTCTCGGATGCGCGTTTTAACGACGGCTTTGAATCGACCCGCCTGGGCGGCTACGCGCTGGTGAACCTGTCGGCCAGCTATGCCTTGGCGCCCGACTGGTCGTTGATGGCGCGCTGGAACAACGCCGGCAACAAGCATTACGAGCTGGCGCAGGGCTACGCCACGGCCGGCTCGAACGTGTTCGTCGGCGTGCGCTGGGCGCTGCGCTAGCGCGATGGACGCCATGCGCAAGCGCAGCGCCGTGGTGCTGGCGGCCTTGCTGGCCGCCGCGCTTGGCAGCGTGCTGTTCGCCGCCATGGTCGGCTCGGTCGGCGTGGCTCCCATGGCGCTGCCGGCGGCGCTGCGCGAGCTGGCCACTGGCCAGCCCACCGGTATGGCGGCGACCTTGCTGGCGCTGCGCATCGGGCGCGCCGCCAGCGCCTTCGTCACCGGCGCGGCCCTGTCGCTGGCCGGCGTGATGATGCAGGCGCTGCTGCGCAATCCCCTGGCCGACCCCTACGTGCTGGGCATCTCCAGCGGCGCGGCGGTGGGCGCGGTGGCCGCGCTGCTGCTTGGCGCGGCCCTGTGGGCGGTCGACCTGTCCGCCCTGGGCGGGGCGGTCGCGATCTCGCTGCTGTTGTATTTTTTCGCGCGCCGCGAGCTGGGTGGCTTGCGCGGGGGCGCCGGCGCCCAGACGGGCGATTCCGGCGTGCTGTTGTTGACGGGCGTGGTGCTGGCCTCGGCCTGTATGGCCCTGGTGACCCTGATGTTGTCGGTGGCGCCCGAATCGCGCCTGCGTGGCATCGTGTTCTGGATGATTGGCGACCTCTCTGGCAGCAGCTGGCGCGTTCTGCCCTGGCTGGTGCTGGGCGCCGTGCTGCTGTTCCTGCGCCGGCGCGCGCGCGCGCTCAACGTGCTGGCGCTGCACGCGGAAGCGGCCGCCACCCTCGGGGTCGACGTGGGCGCCACCCGGCGCGCCCTGTTCGTATGCGCCGGCCTGCTCACCGCCAGCGCCGTCACCAGTGCCGGCAGCATCGGCTTCGTCGGCCTGATCGTGCCGCACGCCTGCCGCCACGCCTTCGGCCCCGACCACCGCTTGCTGCTGCCCGCTTCGCTACTGGCCGGCGGCGCCTTCCTGGTGCTGGCCGACACGCTCGCGCGCACCGTGCTGGCGCCCCAGCAACTGCCGGTGGGCGTGATCACCTCCCTGATCGGGGTGCCGGTGTTCCTGTTCCAGCTGCACCAGTTGCGCTTGCGCCAGCCATGATCGCCGCCACCGACCTGACCCTGCGCGCCGGCGCGCGCGTGCTGCTCGATCGCTTGAACTGGCAAGCCGAGTGCGGCCAGTTCTGGTTCGTGGTGGGGCGCAACGGCGCCGGCAAAAGCACCTTGCTGCGCGCCCTGGCCGGCATGCGCGCGCCCGACGCCGGCACCATCGCGCTCAACGCGCGCGCGCTCGGCCACTGGCCGCTGGCCGAACTGGCGCGCCAGCGCGCCTTCCTGGCGCAAACGCGCGCCGACGCTTTTGCCTACCGCGTCATTGAAACGGTGCTCATGGCGCGCCATCCCTACCACGCCGACCGCTACTGGGAAGGGTCGGACGACCACCTGGCGGCCGAACGCGCACTGGCCGCGCTCGACGTGCTCGAACTGGCGCAGCGCGACGTGCGCACCCTCTCCGGCGGCGAGCGCCAGCGCGTGGCGATCGCCGCGCTGCTGGCCCAGGACACGCCCTTGCTGCTGCTTGACGAGCCGGCCAACGCGCTCGACCTGGCGCACCAGGCCGGCGTGATGACCTTGCTCGCGCGCCTGTGCCGCGAACACGGCAAGACCGTGATCATGGTCGGGCACGACCTGAACCTGGCCGCCGGCGTGGCCACCCACGCCTTGCTGCTGATGGGCGAGGGCCGCTGGCTGGCCGGTCCGGCCGAGCAAACGCTGTGCGCGCCAACGCTCTCGGCCTGCCTTGGCCACCCGATCGAAACCCTGCGCCATGGCGCGCGCACCCTGTTCGTGAGCGCGCCGTCCCACCAATGAAAGTACCCAGCATGCTCAGCCCCATTGTCAAACGTCTTTTCCACGCCTGCCGTCCTGGCCGGGCCCTGCTGGCGGCCATCATGGCCGCGCCGGTCTTGCTGGCCGCAGGCCCCTGCCACGGCGCCATCGCCGTCAAGGACGACGCCGGCGCCGTCGTCACGCTGGCGCAGCCGGCACGACGCATCGTGTCGATGTCGCCGCACGTGACCGAACTGCTGTTCGCCGCCGGCGGAGGCGAGCGCATCGTCGGCGCCATGAATTTTTCCGACTATCCGGCGGCGGCCGCCAAGATCCCTCTGATCGGCGACAACAGCCAGATCGACATCGAGCGCGTCCTCGCCCTCAAGCCCGACCTGCTGGTGGTCTGGCAAAGCGGGAACACGGCGCGCCAGCTTGAGCAGCTCGCGCGCCTGGGCATTCCAATTTTTTACAGCGAACCGAAGACGCTCGACGAGGTGGCCACCAGCCTGACCCGACTGGGCCGGCTGCTGGGCACCGGGGCCGTGGCCGAGGGCGCCGCCGCCGCCTACCGCGCGCGCATCGCCGCGCTGGGCGCGCGCTACGGCAGGCGCGCGCCGGTGCGGGTGTTCTACCAAGTCTGGGACCGACCCTTGTACACCTTGAGCGGCGCGCACATCGTCAGCGACGCGCTGCGCCTGTGCGGCGGCGTGAACGTGTTCGGCGCCCTCAAGGTGGTGGCGCCACAGGTGGGAGTGGAGGCGGTGCTGCAGGAAGACCCGGAGGCGATCTTCGGCGGACGCGCCGGCGACGCGCCCGACGCCGGCATCAATCAATGGAAAGCGTACCCCGGCATGCTGGCGGTGCGGCGCGCCAACCTGTTTTCACTCGACGGCGAGACGCTCGCGCGCGCCACCCCGCGCATCGCCGACGGCGCCACCGTCCTGTGCGAGAAACTCGAGCAGGCGCGCCAAAAACGGCGCTGAGCACGCCTTTCTGACGGGCGCTTTTGCCACGGCCGCGCGAAAAAATGGTAATCTCGCCTTCAGCGCGGCATCCATCGCCGCGTCCGCAACCGATAGGAAGGAGTTCCATGCGTTTTTCCCTGCCACGCACCCTGCTCGGCGCCGTCTTGCGCGCCCTGCTTGGCGCCACGCTCGCCGCCGCCGCCGCCGGCGCCATCGCCTCCCCAACCGCACCGGTCGAAGGCGCCGAATACCTGACCATGGGCGCCCCGCAGCCGGTCCAGGTGAACGGCAAAAAGATCGAAGTGATCGAGTTTTTCATGTACCACTGCCCGCACTGCAATGCGCTCGAGCCGAGCCTGGCCGAATGGGTCAAGCGTCAGGGCGAGAATATCGAATTCAAGCGCGTGCACTTCCCGTATTACGGCGCCAACGATCCGGAAGCCCATCTCTACCTCACGCTCGAGGCGATGAAGCGGCTTGACCTGCACGAGAAAGTCTTCCATTCGATCCACGTCGAGCGCCAGCGCTTGAACAAGGACGATGCGGCCATCGCCTGGGCCGTGCGCAACGGTATCGACCAAGCCAAGTTCCTGTCGTTCTGGAAGTCGATGATGGTGCTCACCAAGCTGGCCAACCTGAACCAGCTGATCACCAACTACAAGGTCGACAGCGCACCGATCGTGATCATCGACGGGCGTTATCAGACTTCGCCGGCGATGGTCTCGCACGCCGTGCCCGGCCTGTCCGAAGCGCAGGCGGCGCAGGCGATGAGCCAGGTGTTCGACGCCCTGGTGGCCAAGGCGCGCAAGGCGCACGGCTACACCAGTCCCGCCCCGGCCAAGGCCGCCGCCAAATGAGGGACAAGGAAAAAGACGCGCTGGCCATGTTCGACAAGTCCGCGCCGAACGAGGAAGAACTGTTCAACGTGAGCCTGGTCAACCACATGGCTTGGTGCCTGGCGGTGGCCGGCTTTGGCCTGGCCCTGTGGCTGGCGATTGCCCTGGTCAACGCCGAAAACCTGCGCTATGCGATGGCCTCCCACAAGTGCGTCGATCCCGTGTTCAAGGGCGAATTCGACAAGCAGTGCCTGGTGCTGGTGCGCTCGCGCGAGCACTGGTGGCAGCACCTCACGTTCGCGATGACGCACGTGACGCCGGAGCGCTAAAGCGCTGGCCGGGCGTGGTGATGCGACTGATCCGCCACCGCGCGCCGCTGCAATGGGCGTTCGCGCTGCTGGCCGCGCTGGCCGGCGCGGCGGCGCCGGCCGCCTCGGTCCCCGCGCCTGCTGCGGCGCAGGCGCGCCTGTATCTCACCACCGAACACTCGCCGCCGACGAGCATGATGGTGGCCGGCGTGCCCGGCGGCAGCAGCACCGACAAGGTGCGTGACGTGATGGCGCGCACCGGCACCGCCTACGACATCACGATGCTGCCCTGGAAGCGCGCCTACACAGCCGCCTTGCAGCGTCCCGACGCTTGCGTGTATTCGACCACCCGCACACCCGACCGTGAAAAACTGTTCAAGTGGGTTGGTCCGCTTGACGAGGGCGAGTGGATGCTGTTCGCGCGCGCCGACCGCACCTTTTCGCTGCACAGCATCGAGGATGCGCGCGGCCTGCGCATCGGCACCTACAACGGCGACGCGCGCGACGAATTCCTGCGCGGCCACGGCTTCACGGTCGACGCGGCGCAAGACGACTCGGTCAATCCGCAAAAGCTGCTGATGGGGCGCATCGACGTGTGGGCCGTGAGCGTGCGCGCGGGGCGCGCCTCGGTGCTGCAAAAGATGTGGTCCGACCGCATCGTGCCGGTACTATCGTTCCACCGAATCGGAGTCTACCTGGCCTGCAACCGCGCTGTTCCGGACGCGCTGGTGGCGCGCATGAACGAGGCGCTGGGCGCGATGGCGCGCGAGAGCGGCGCGCGCCGCATCGACCGCCGCTTCGACAAAGGCCTGCCCCCGCCGTAAAGAAAAGCAGCGAAGCCCACACGTAGCGAAATTGGGGTCAGAGTTTTTTTTCGCCGGTGTGTGGCGAAAATTACTCTGACCCCAATTTCGCGGCCCGCAGTCCGCAGCGTCAAAAAATAGAATTCAGAGCGCGCGCAGCCGAATCACAAACCGCGCCCCCCCCAGCGCGCTGCGCTCAACCACCAAGCTCCCCCGATGCAGCGCCACCGCCCGCTGCGCAATCGACAAGCCCAATCCAAACCCGCCAGTGGCGCGATCGCGGCTGCGGTCAAGCCGATAAAACGGCGTAAACACGCGCTCGCGCTCCTCCTCCGGGATGCCCGGCCCGTCATCCTCGACGGCGATCTCGATGTACGCGCCGCGCCGCGCCGCCCGCAACTGCACCTGCCCCTCGCTATACTTGAGCGCATTCCTGAGCAAATTGCCGACCGCGCGCGCGAGCAAGCGCGCGTCCGCGGCCACCTCCCCGAGCGGCTCGTCAAGCAGGCAAGCGAGCACCGGCGCGCCGGGCGCGTCGGGCAGCTGCGCGCAGCAGTCGCGCAGCAGCGGCGCCAGTTCCACGCGCGCCGTCGGCGCCGCCTGTTCATGTTCAAGCCGCGCCATTCCCAGCAATTCGCCCACCAGCGCGTTCAACTCGCCCAAGTCGCCTTCCATGGCGACGATGCGCTTCTCCAGCGCCGGATCGCGCGCCGCCGCGCGCAGCAACTCAAGCGCGAATTCCAGGCGCGCGATCGGCGTGCGCAATTCGTGCGACACCGATTGCAGCAAGCTGCGCTGGGCCTCGAGCAGTTCGCCGATGCGTCCCGCCATATGATTGATGCGCTCGGCCAGCGGCGCCATGCTCGCGCCGCGCGCCAGCGCCACCCGCGCGCCCAGGTTACCCTCGCCAAAGTCGTCGGCCATCGCCGCCAGGCGCTGCAGGTCGCGCCAATGGGCGCGCGACCACAGGGCGATCGGAATCAACAGCGCCAGCGCCACGATCACGTAGCGCACCGCCTCCATTTTCAGCGCCAGGCCCACGTCGATCGGCAAGTCCTGCGCGCGCAGCACGTCGGCCTCGCTGCCCACATAACGCTTGCCGTCGGTGTCGACGCGCCGGTAAAAGGTTTTGTTGAGCGCATCGATCACCACCTCGCCCCGTTGCAGGGCGGCGCGCGCCGAGGGCGCCAGTGCCCCCGTCGCGGCCGGCAGCGCGACAATGTCGAGGTTCACATTCGACACTTCGCGCACCTTGTTCAGGCGCGCCAGCCATTCGTCTTGCGGGGCTTTGTCGATGTACTGCTCGAGCAGGAAGATCTGGGCCGCCGCCTGGCGCGCCGCGATCTGCTCGAGCGGGTCGCCAAACAGGGCGTGGAAGGCCAGGTAGATGATGCCGGTGGCCGCGGCGATCGACAGCAGCACCAGCACGGCATAGCGCAGGAACAGGCGCTTCACGCCCGCCCCCCGTCCGGCCAGTGATGAAATCTTGCCAAAATCATAGTCTCTCCCGAGCCAGCATTGTATAGGAGGGGGGCGATACCCGGGTAATTACAAATTGATGACAATTGCCCGACATTTGGAGGGGGACTTGCGCCCGCCCCCTGCCTATGATGGCTTCATGAACAGCGGAGAATTTCCGTTTAGCCCATCGGCCAAACCCCGGTGGGCGCTTTTTATACCAGGCTAGCAAGACACTTGCATCGTCCCGCCCCCTCCGCCCGCTGGCGTAGCCAGCCGGCATCAGCCGGGCCGATGTTTTGCCCGGTCCCAGCGGGATCGGGTTTTTTTTGCGCGCCGCGGGGCGCGCATGCGCATTTTCCGCCCGCGCCGATGTTCGATTGTAAAATGGCAAGCATGTTGACTTTTAATGTGACCAGAATGCGAAAGTTTGTCTTGCTTGCCCTGTGCGGTGTCAGCGGCGCCGCCGTGGCCGACGCTCCCGCCACACCCGCCACCAATCCCATGCCCGACGGCAGCCACGACATGTATGCCGGCCTGGGCCTGGTGTCGGCGCCCAGCTTCGAGGGCGCGCCGGCGCGCCGCCTGTCGCTCTTGCCCGTGCTGCAAGCCCAATGGAGCAATGGCGTATTCCTCTCCGGCCCGGCCATCGGCATGCATTTGTCGGAGCGCCCCGCGCTCGAATTCGGGCCGCTGCTGTCGGTCCAGGGGCGTCGCACCGATAGCGGCAACAGCGCTTCGCTGCTCTCGGTCCCCGGCTTGAACGACCAGACCTTGACCGGCGCCGACGCGCCCGCCGTCGTGGTCGGCGCTGGCGGCGGCGTGGTGATCACGCCGATCGACCCGAGCGCGCCCACCACGGGCCAGGGCAGCCATGTCGACACCGGCATCAAGGCGGCGCCGCCAAACCGGCGTCCCCTGCCCACGGGCTGGACCCGCTTGACGGGCATGCGCGAGATCGGCGCGGCCGTCGAGGTGGGCGGCTTCGTCAATGTCTACCTCACGCCGCAGCTACGCCTGACCAATAATGTGCTCTATGGCGGGGGCAACGCGCACCAGGGCTTGCGCTGGAATGTCGACTTGCAGCACCTGGCGCTCGAGATCGCACCGCACCACACCCTGGCCCTGTCGGGCGGGCTGGCGCTGGTCAACGGCGCTTACCAGCGCAGCTATTTCGGCGTTACCGCGCAGGAGGCCATCAGCAGCGCCAACAACGCCTACGCGCCGGCCGGCGGCGTCAAGGACGTGCATGCGCTGGCGCGCTGGAATTGGCAGCTCGGTTCGTCCTGGCTGCTCGCCTCCGGCCTGCAATGGGAACACTTGACCGGCGCCGCCGCCCGCAGTCCGCTGGTTGACCGCGCCAACAGCGCCACCGCCTTCAGCGCGCTGGCTTACCGCTTCTGAACCACCATGACCTTGCGCTCCTTCCTCTCTTGTTGTGCCATCCTGCTGCCGCTGGCGGCCGGGAACGCGCACGCGCAAGCGCCCAGGGGGGAGACGGCGTGGCTGAGCTATCGCGACGCCTATCGCAGCATGCTGTGGTTCGAAAAGTACGGCAAGCCCAAGCAATTCATCCAAAACCATTTCCAGGCCGTGGCGCGCGAACCGGGTGCTACGCTTGAAGGCTTGCACCTGACGCTGGTGAGCAAAACGAGCCAGCTCGAACTGCCGCTCGACGCGCTTGGGCGCACCGTGCTGCCTCTGCTGAAGGCGGCCTACGACGACAACGCCGAGATCACGCTCAACCGCAAGCCGGGTCAGTACCAGTTCCGCGCGCGCGCCTCCATCGTCGGGCGTGCCGACGGCGTCTACGAGGCGGCCGACCTGCGCGCCGCCTGCGCCCAGCTGCTGGCCTACCAGCGCTATGTCGACCCGGCCGCCGAACGGGGCCGCGCCTGCGTGGGCGTGCGCTTCTCTTTCGCGCGCAAGGATGTCACGGCCAACGTGCGTTTCAAGATGCTCGACGGGAGTGCCAGCGTGCTGGCCGCCGCCGAGGGTCCGGCCTTCGCGGACGACGCCGCCGGCGTTTTCCGCATCGTCAATTACCGCTTCGCCGACTGGCCCGACAAAGGCTTCCTGGTGACCCAGAGCCCGCCGCTGGCGATCACGGCGCTCTACGAATAGCGAGCCTTAGCTGCGCGCCACGCGCGCGCCGCTTTCAGGCCGCTAGGCCCAGGCGGTGGGCGAGAACAAGTAGCCTTCGCCCCACACGGTCTTGATTTTTTCCGAATCGGGATCGTCGAACTTGCGGCGCAGGCGCGAAATGCTGTTGTCGATGCTGCGGTCCAAGCCGTCGAATTCGATTCCCCGCATGGCCTTGAGCAAGGCGTCGCGCGAGAGCACCTGGCCGGCCGATTCGGCCAGCACCAGCAGCAGCTTGTAGTCGGTGTTGGTGAGGGTGCGCGCCTGGCCGCGCCAGTGCACGCTGCGTTCGCTCTTGGTGATGCACAGGGCGCCAAATTCGAGCTTGTCCGACTCGGTTTGCGGCGCGCCCTGCACCCGGCGCAGCAGGGCGCGCAGGCGCGCCAGCAGCACGCGCGGCTGGATCGGCTTGTTGACGAAATCGTCCGCCCCCTGTTCCAGGCCAGACACCTCGTCGTAGGAATCCTCGCGCGCCGTCAGGATCAGGATCGGCACGGCGCTGATGGCGCGGATCTGGCGGCACACCACCATCCCGTCCAGGCCAGGCAGCATCAGGTCGAGCACCACGGCGTCCGGGGCGATGGCTTTGAAGCTCTCGAGCGCGGTGTCGCCGCGCGTGACGACGTGTACGTCAAACTCGTACGCAGCCAGATACTCGGTCACCAGCGCCGCCAGGCGCTCGTCGTCTTCCACCAACATCAAACGGAACATGGTCATCCTCCCTGCGCGCATTGTATAAGAGCGCAAGGCGGGCAGGGCGATCGATGACAGATCGGTACAAGCCGATACACATTCACGACAATGTGAAACGCTTAGCTGTGCGCCCCGATCCAGGAGTCGACGTCTTCGCGGATGAGCACATCGCGCGCCGCGTCGAGCACGTAGCGAAAGCCCTGGAACAGGTAGTCCTCGCCCGGCCCGCCCAGCAGGTCGTGGGCGCCGTGGATCTCGTAGGGTGCGCTGCTTGGCAGGGGACATTCCTGCAGAAGCTGCAGCCGTGAGGGCTGCACCTGGTGCTGTGCCGATTGCATGCTCGCTGCTCCTTCGATCAAAAAAAAGTGGTCCGACGAACTCAAGATAGCATCCCGTCTGCCGAAAAAAAATAGACGCGCGGGAAAAAATAAATAAATAAATCGCTGGCTTTTTTTGGACTTGAAACACAGGAATATTTGTCCGTCCCGCCACGCCGGCGCGGCGCGTCAAACAAGCATTTAGATTCATGCGCTTAGTGCAGTAACTGCACTCATCACTTCACCTTGGCGATTGAAAATTCGCACGCATATGCAGTTGACAGATGGACGCGGTGCGCACCATCGCAGTGCGTCGCTGTCATTTCACTGCAACGTCGATTCCGCGCGGAAATGCAAACTGTGACATCGCGGTGAAACCCTTGCCTCGCGGGACCAAGCGTCGGCCACGCCGAATTTACTTGACTAGCTTTCATATGTCAGATAATGTTGACACATGAAAGCGAAACCTAAAATTCCTGATGGCGACCTGCTGCTGGCAGTGCTGTCAGCCCTGTCCAATCCGCACCGGCTGCGCGTCATCGCGGCGCTGGCCGAGGGCGGGCGCAACTACGTCAGCCAGCTGGCGCGCGAATTGGACATCAGCCGCCCGCTCTTGCATCTGCACTTGAACAAGCTTGAGGCGGCCGGCCTGGTCGTGGGCAGCCTGGAACTGTCGCACGACGGCAAGGCGCTCAATTATTTTGAAGTCACCCCGTTCCACATCACGCTCACGCCACAGGCAATCGCCGCGGCCGTGCAGTCCCTGACCATCCACTCCGACAAATAGGCTCCCATGTCCGCCACCATTTACCTGCTCACCATCTGCGTGCCCCTGGCCACGCTCTTGATCATCTTCGCCATGAAATACCTCGCCGCCGTGGCCCAGGCCAAGGCGCGCCTGGCCAATGACGACGCGTACCGCCAGGTGGCGGCGCAAGCGGCAGCGGCACAAGCGGAGACGGCGGCGGCGCTCGCTGCCATCGCGGCCACACTGGCCGACTTGAACGGGCGCGTCCATGGCGTCGAAAACATCCTGCGCGAGGTGGCATGATGGGCGCGCATTTGCAGCAGAACGGTGCGGCGCTTGGCGCCATGGCGTCGCCACTAGGCGTTCGCCAAGCGGTGCAAGCCTACGCACGCGCGGCGGGCGTGCTTTACCTGCTGATCATCGTGATCGGCTTGCTTGACGAAGCGCTGGTGCGCGGCACCTTGGTGGTGGCCGGCGACGCGGCTGCCACCTACGCGCGCATCGTGGCGGCCGAATCGACCTGGCGCCTTGGCATCGCGGCCGAGCTGGTGCTGCTGGTGTGCGCGCTTGCGCTCACCTGGATCTGGTATCTGCTGCTGCGTCCCGTGAACAAGAACCTGATGCTGCTGGCCGTGTTCTTCGCGCTGACCTCGCTGGCCATCGAAGCGGTGAGCGCGCTCTCGCTCGAGGCCGTCCTCACGCCGCTCGCGCACTCCATGCAAGGCATCGACGCGCCGCAACGGCAGGCCATGGCTTACGGCGGCGTGATCGCGCACGCGCATTCCTTCGGCCTGGCCTTGATCTTCTTCGGCGTCGAATGCCTGATCGTGGGCTATCTGTTGCGCCGTTCGACGTATTTTCCCAACGCGATAGGCTGGATGATGCAGATCGCCGGCACCTGCTACCTGGTCAACAGCTTTTGCATGGTGCTCTCGCCTGCGCTCGCCGGCATGCTGTTTCCCGCCATCTTGCTGCCTTGCCTGGTGGGCGAGGGCGCGTTTTGCCTGTGGCTCTTGATTAAAGGCGTGGACTTGGCGGCCTGGGACAAGGCCGGCGCGAGCCTCGTGGCTTGAGCCCGGGCGTAAAAAAAGCCCGTGCGCGCTGCACGGGCTTGTTGCGTTGCGCGAGGCGCCGCGCGCGGTGGCGCACTTAAGCGAAATTGGCGGCCACGAAATCCCAGTTCACCAAGCCCCAGAAGGTCTCGACGTACTTGGCGCGCAGGTTGCGGTAATCGATGTAGTAGGCATGCTCCCACACGTCGCAGGTGAGCAGCGCCTTGTCGGCGCCGGTCAGCGGGCAGCCGGCGTTGGAGGTGTTGGCGATGTCGACGCCGCCGTCGGCCTTTTTCACCAGCCAGGTCCAGCCCGAACCGAAGTTGCCCACGCAGGACTTGGAAAACTCGGACTTGAAGCTATCGAAGGAGCCCCACTTGGCGTCGATCGCCGCGGCCAGCGCGCCGCTCGGTGCGCCGCCGCCGTTGGGCTTCATGCCGTTCCAGTAGAAGGTGTGGTTCCACACCTGGGCGGCGTTGTTGAAGATGCCGCCGGAAGACTTCTTGACGATCTCTTCGAGCGTCGCATTCTCGTGCTCGGTGCCCTTGATCAGATTGTTCAGATTGGTCACATAGGCTTGGTGATGCTTGGCGTAGTGGTACTCCAGCGTTTCTTGCGAAATGTGCGGAGCCAGAGCGTCCATCGCGTACGGCAGTGCCGGAAGAGTGTGTTCCATGTTCTTGTCCTTGGTTGAGTGGTGGGTGCAAATGCGGCAAATTCGGCAAATTCGGCTGAAACGACGCTTATTGTAAAGCGGATGGGCGTTCGCTGCCTATTCCCGCCGCGTGCGCGCGCGGCCCGGCAGCTCGGCGCCGCATTACAAATTTTATACAGATCGACATAAAATTTCAGTATTGACACTGTTAATATCGCTGCATTGCTGGCGCCGCAATCGAGACGCTGTGCCATGTCATTTCACTCGATGCTAAGGACAGCGATGCCAAACCAATCCCGTCGTACCGTTTCATTTTTCGCCCATCGCACGCTCGGCGCCGTGCTGGCCGCCGCGCTTGGCGCCTGCGGCGGTGGCTCGTCCACCGAAAACCCGATCCCTGATTTCTATGGGCAGATCGTGCACGTGCGCGCATCAAACGGCGAGACGGGCGCGGGCGGCGATGGCGTCATGTTGTTCGCCCTCTCCGGGCTGCCGGCACACTACACCTGGCAACTCGCACCCGGACAGCCGGGCGCCTTGGTCAATACCGCCACCGGCCCCGACTTCGATTCCGGCATCAGCAGGCTGTATGTGCCGCCGCCGGCCGGCACGCTGAGCGCCGACACGACGGTGACGATCACCGCCAGCGCCAGCGGCGGCGCGTCCAGCAGCGCGACCATTCTGCTGCACGCGGTGGCCGTGGCCCCCGCCTGGAGCAAGCTCTCCACACGCTCGGCCTGTGAAGCGCTGGTCGCACGTGCCTGCCGCGGCGCGTATGGATTCACGGTGCAGGCGCAGGGCGGATATAGCGCCGGACCCGACCCAAGCGGCAAGACGGTGACGGGACAATTGACGGCGGCCGAATTGGCGCAACTGCGGATGGACGCGAGTACGGTCGCGCGCGGCGCCGCCGCCGACGCCAAGGGGCAATGCGAGCGCGAGAGCGACACCGTCCCAGGCAGCGGCAGCCTCGCCACCCTCACGCCGGCGGGCGGCGGCGCCGACCTGGTCGTGCGCAGTGCCGGCCTGCTGGCAGCGAGCACCGTGTTCGATGGCCCGACGATCAATCGCTGCTACTTTGGCGGGCAGCGCGAGGCGACGATCAGTTTGCTGGCCGACTTGGACGCGCTCGAAGCGAAGTACTATCCGCAGCCATTCTGACGCTCGGCGTGCCGGCCGGCTTGGCCGCTGGCGTTCTCAGGCCAGCGCGTCCTGCACGCTTGCCACCTCGATATCGGCGCTGCCTTCGGCCAGACGCACATGAAGGCGCGCGCGCGGCTTGATCTGGCCCGGCGCGCGCAGCACTGCGCCGCCCGCGTCGCGCACGATCGCATAGCCCCGTTCCAAGGTGCGCTGCGGGTTGAGCAGCTCAAGCTGGGCTGCCAGCGCGGCCAGTGCTTGGCGCTTGCGCGCCAGCTGGCCGGCCATGCCGGTACTGGCGCGGCGCTGCTGCGTGGCCAGTTCGGTGTGCGCGGCGCGCAGGTCGGGACGCTGGCCGGCAAGGCGGGTGCGCAACTGGGCCAGCTCGAAGCCGGCGCGCGCGAGCGGCGTGCGCAAGCCTTGCGCCAAGCCGCCCGCGAGGGCCGCCAGCTTCATGCGTTGATGGGTGATCTGCGCGCTCGGACTTTGCAGGCGGCGCGCCAGATTGTCGAGTGTCAGATTGGCGTCGCCCACTACGCGCCGCAACGTGCGCCGCAATTGCTGGGCGTCGCCGCGCAACGACGCCATCCAGTCCGCGCGTGGTGTGGCGGCCAGTTCGGCGGCGGCGGTGGGGGTGGCGGCGCGCAGGTCGGCGGAAAAATCGGCGATCGTGAAGTCGGTCTCGTGCCCGATGCCGGCGACGACGGGCATGCGGCAATTGGCGATGGCGTACGCCACCACCTCCTCGTTAAAGCACCACAGGTCCTCGATCGAGCCGCCGCCGCGGCACACCAGCAGCACGTCGACCTCGGCGCGGCGCGAGGCGGTGTCGATGGCGGCGGCGATTTTCTCGGCCGCGAACTGGCCTTGCACCGGCGCCGGATACAGGATCACCCGCACATGCGGCGCGCGCCGCGCCAGCGCCGCGAGGATGTCGCGCAGGGCGGCCGCCTGCAAGCTCGTGACGATGCCGATGGTTTTGGCGAACAGCGGCAGCGCGCGCTTGCGCTGCTGGTCGAACAAGCCTTGCGCGCCCAGTTTTTCCTTCAAGCGCAGGAATGCTTCGAACAGCACGCCCACGCCGGCGCGCCGGATCGCCTCGACATTGATCTGGTAGTCGCCGCGCGCGCCGTACAAGGTCACCAAGGCGCGCACCTCGACCTTGTCGCCTTCGCGCGGGATGAAGCCGGCGTACTGGGCGCGCCCGCGGAACATCACGGCGCGCACCTGGGCCGCGTCGTCCTTGAGGGTGAAATACCAATGGCCGGAGCCGGCGCGCGTAAAGTTGGACACTTCACCACTGATCCAGCTCAGAGGGAAGCTCCTTTCGAGCAGGCGCGCCACTTGCGCGTTGAGCGCGCTGACGGTCAAGACGGGGGCGGCGAGGCTGCTCGAATCGGTCGAAATCGGGTTCATGGAGCGGATCTGTCCACAGAAGGCGGAAAAGCTCATGCTTATGTCATAGATCGGCGCAATCGACAAGATGTTTTTGTAAGTCATTGATTTAAAATGTGTTTTTGACCTGCCTTATTTCGGTGCAACAAGAAAAAACCCTTATGTATCAAGCACTTTCGGCATTCTCTTAAGAGTTGCTCACAAAGTTATCCACAGAACTTGTGGGTAAGCGGGAGCCGTCCCGGTGGGCGACGCCATGCCCGCTTTTTGCGCACGCGCTTAAATCCTTTAGGAATCAAGGACTTTGAGGTGGATCAATGTTCTTGCTCACAAACTTATCCACACAAAATGTGCAAAACCGGTTGCGCCGAAACGGGAAAATCCCTGCCACTTTTTTGGGCTTTGACTTAAATCAATTTAAAATCAAACACTTAGTGGGAAGTCCTGTGCATTGCTCACAAACTTGTCCACAGAAAATGTTTGGAACTTCGAAAAACTGTGGATTAGGCAAGTGGGCGCCGGGGGAGGGGAGCGATTTTGCGTGCCGGCGGCGCCAAATCCGGGCCGCGCCGGCCATTTTCAGCAGCTTGCCTTGTTTTTGCGCAATGCAAAAATACGCTTAAGAATCATGCGCTTGCAGTGCGATCATTTGCCTTGCGCACAATCTTATCCACAGAAGATGTGCAAAAGCTTGCGCCACTTCAAAGCGCTCCGCGCGCGCTGAGCACTTGCCCTTCCCCGGCCAACACGTTACATTGCCGGATTCGCTCGACGCCGCGCATCCGGCCGTCGGGGATTCCATTCACTTTTCAGGAGTTCGATTTGCTCGCCATTCTCCAAGCCGCAGGCTGGCCCATCTGGCTATTGCTGGTTGCCTCGATCGTCGCCCTGGCCTTGATCGTCGAACGCTTGATCTACCTGCGCCGCGCCAAACTGTTGCCCAAGCAATTGCTCGACGAAGTGGTGCGCGTCTATCACAACGGCAAGGTCACGCCCGACATCATCGACAAGCTGCAAAACAATTCGCCGCTGGGCGCCGTGCTGGCCGCGGCCTTGCGCAATGTCGATGCGCCGCGCGACGTGATGAAGGAATCGATCGAGGAAGCCGGACGCGCCGTCGCCCATATGCTCGAGCGCTTCCTGACCACGCTGGGCACCATCGCTTCGCTCGCCCCGCTGATGGGCTTGTTCGGCACCGTGGTCGGCATGATCGAGATTTTCGGCGCCCAGACGGCGGCCGGCACCAACCCGGCCCAGCTGGCGCACGGCATCTCGGTGGCGCTCTACAACACCGGCTTCGGCCTGGCGATCGCGATGCCAGCCCTGGTGTTTTACCGCCACTTCCGCGCCCTGGTCGACTCCTTCATCATTGACATGGAATTGCAGGCCGTGAAATTCGTCGACATCGTGCACGGTGCCCGCAAATGATGGATTTTCGCAAGGGCCGGCGCCGCGAAGATCCGGAGATCAACCTGATCCCCTTCATCGACGTGCTCTTGGTCATCCTGATCTTCTTGATGGTCACCACGACCTACAGCAAGTTCACCGAATTGCAGATCACCTTGCCCACGGCCGACGCCGACAAAGCGATTGAACGCCCGTTCGAGATCAACGTCACCATTGACGCCAAGGGCAACTACACGGTCAATAACCAGCCGGTGGTGTTCCACAACGTGGCCGGGCTGGCCGAGGACTTGAAGAGCGCCGCCAGCAGTGGTGCGGCCGGCCAGAGCGCCGCCGCCACCGCCAAGGGACCGGTGGTGATCGTCAACGCCGACCAGTTCGCGGTGCATCAGATGGTGATCAATGTGCTCGAAGCGGCGCGCGTGGCCGGCTTTGACAAGCTCACCTTCGCGGCCCAGACCGACGGCAAGAAGTAAGCACGGGCGCTGGCGCGCTTGCGTGCTGGCCGCGGCCAGCGCGTAGCCGGCGTGTTCACCCGTCCAGCACCTGTTCCGCCTTTGCTCCCTAGCTGCCCAGTACCCGTCATCCATGCCCACTTCGACTCCACCTTCAAGGCCAGCACCGGCGCGCGCTTCCTCGCTTGAGCGCATGCTGACCCAGGCGTGGCGCCGGCGCGGGCCGCTCGCTTGCGCGCTGTGGCCGCTGTCGCTACCGTTTCGCCTGCTTGCCGGCGCGCGCGCGGCGCTGTACGCGGCTGGCGTGCTGGCGTCCGAACGCATGCCGGTGCCCGTCATCGTGGTGGGCAATATCTTCATCGGCGGCACCGGCAAGACCCCGCTGACGATCTGGCTGGTGCACGCCTTGCGCGCGGCCGGCCTGCGCCCCGGCGTGATTTCGCGCGGCCACGGCGGCCAAGGCGAGGGTGTGCGCGCCCTCACCCCAAGCTCGCAAGCCTGTGAAGTGGGCGACGAACCCTTGCTGATCGCGCAAAGCGCGCGCTGCCCGGTGGTGGTGGGAAGGGCGCGCGCGCAGGCGGCGCGCCTGCTGCTGTCGATGCATCCCGAGGTCGACGTGCTCGTCAGCGACGACGGCTTGCAGCATTACGCCTTGCAGCGCGACGTGGAAATCATCCTGTTCGACGCGCGCGGCCCCGGCAATGGCTGGCTGCTGCCGGCCGGCCCCTTGCGCGAAGGGCGCGCGCGCCGCCGCGACTTCACCGTCGTCAACGCCCCCGAATTGACGAGCGCCCTGCGCGCGGCCGTTGGCGGCGCGCCGTTCCAGATGCTCCTGGCCGGTCAGTGCGCCGAGCGCCTGGCGCAGCGCGCCGAACGGGTGGAATTGTCCGCGTTGGCCGCGAGCGGCCAGCGCCTCGCCGCGTGCGCCGGCATCGGCAACCCGGAACGCTTCTTCGCCATGCTGCGCGCGGCCGGCCTCCATTTTGCCGAACTGGCGCTGCCCGACCATCACGACTTCCTGGACCGGCCTTTTGATCGCCTCGACGCCGACATCATCCTGATCACCGAGAAGGATGCAGTAAAATGTGCGCAAATTGAAACCCTGAAAAACGATCCACGCCTGTGGGTCGTCCCGGTGGCGGCCCAGATCGATGCCGCCCTGGCTCAACAAATCGTGGAGAAATGTCGTGGACGCTCGCCTGCTTGATATCCTGGTCTGCCCGCTGTGCAAGGGCCCGCTCGAAGTGGACAAGAAAGCGCAGGAATTGATCTGCCGCGCCGACCGCCTGGCCTTCCCGATCCGCGATGGCATCCCCATCATGTGGGCCGACGAGGCGCGCAAGCTCGAAGCCTGAGGCGGCCATGGCTTTCACCGTCATCATCCCGGCGCGCCTGGCCTCGACGCGCCTGCCCAACAAGCCCTTGGCCGACCTGGGGGGCAAGCCGATGGTGGTGCGGGTGGCCGAGCGCGCGCAAGCGTCGGGCGCGGCGCGCATCGTCGTCGCCACCGACCACGCCGACATCGCCGCCGCCTGTGCCGCGCACGGGGTGCAAGCGTGCATGACACGCGCCGACCATCCGTCCGGCACCGACCGCATCGCCGAAGTGGCGCGCGCACTGGCCTTAGCGCCGGACGCGGTGGTGGTCAATCTTCAGGGGGACGAGCCTTTGATCGACCCGGCCTTGCTGGCCGCCGCCGCCGAGCGCATCACGCAAGATGTGCCGATGTCCACCTGCGCCCACCCGCTGCACGATAGCGAAGACGCCTTCAACCCGAACGTGGTCAAGGTGGTCCTCGACAAGCATGGACGGGCCCTGTATTTTTCGCGCGCCCTGATCCCCTGGCACCGCGACGGCTTCGCCCAGCAGCGCGCGGCGCTGCCGCCGGGCTATGCGCCGCTGCGCCACATCGGCCTTTACGCCTACAGCAACGCCTTCTTGCAAGCCTACCCGGCGCTGGCGCCGTCGCCGCTCGAAGCGATCGAAGCGCTCGAGCAATTGCGCGTGCTCTGGCACGGCTACCCGATCGCCGTGCACGTGAGCGAGAGCGCGCCGCCAGCCGGGGTCGACACGCCGGAAGACCTGGCGCGGGTGCGCCTGCATTTCGCGCAATGACGATCACGCCGGCCTTTTGCATAGGAGGTTTGGGCGCGCGCAGGGCGCGCGTTGAAGCGCCGTGGCGCCCGTCCTTGTTGCCGCGCCGCCCCAAAAGCGCTGGCGGGACTGTCCCAAATCAAGCAAAAAATGGCTTAGGCTTTTCAAATTCGCGTTTTGTTACAGTTTTGTGGTAAGTTTCGTACCAAGCCAGTCAGACATGCATCAAGCGGTTTGTGTCCAAAGATCACTATTGAATTCAAAAAACTGTTTTAGGAATTGTTCATGCGTCTCATTCTGTTAGGAGCACCGGGAGCCGGCAAAGGCACCCAGGCTAATTTCATCAAAGAAAAATACAATATCCCGCAAATTTCCACCGGCGACATGCTGCGTGCCGCCATCAAGGAAGGCACGGCGCTGGGCTTGGCTGCAAAGAAAATCATGGACGCGGGCGGCCTGGTGTCGGACGACATCATGATCGGCCTGGTCAAGGACCGCCTGACGGCGCCCGATTGCGCCAACGGCTATCTGTTCGACGGCTTCCCGCGCACCATCGCCCAGGCTGACGCGATGAAGGATTCCGGCATCGACGTCGACTACGTTTTGGAAATCGACGTGCCGGACGAATCGATCGTCGAGCGCATGAGCGGTCGCCGTTCGCACCCGGGTTCGGGCCGCGTCTACCACATCAAATTCAATCCGCCCAAGGTGGAAAACGTCGACGACATCAGCGGCGAGCCGCTGATCCAGCGCGACGACGACAAGGCCGAGACCGTGATGAAACGGCTCGAGGTCTACCACAACCAGACCAAAGTACTGCTTGGTTACTACAACAAGTGGGCGCAATCGGGCTTGCCTGGCGCGCCAAAGTACCGCCGCATCGCCGGCGTCGGACCGGTCGAGCAAATCCGCGATGCAGCATTCGCGGCCCTGGCACAATAAAGACGAGTAGCAAAGCGGACCACGTGTCCGCTTTTTTCATGGCGCGCGCTTGGGCGCAGCCGGTACCAGCATGTCACCAGTTCTTGATTTCGTAATTTCTTGTAGCACCAGTGTTCGCAACAAGCAGTGAGGTGACCGCTTCGTCACACCCAGTCGCGGCGGTCTTTTGAGTGTCGATTTGTTTTAGCGACGTAGTAATCAAGCACAAAAACTAAGGGGACGATATGGCAGCAGGCTTTCTCGAAATTGCAGTAGTGTGTGGTTTGATCGCGGTAATTTACGGCCTGTGGTCGCGCAGCTGGATCTTGCGCCAGGATGCGGGCAATCCAAGAATGCAGGAAATTGCACTTGCCATCCAAGAAGGTGCGGCTGCCTATCTGGCGCGCCAGTACCGCACCATCGGCATCGTCGGCGCGGTCTTGTTCGTGGCGATCTTTGTCTTGCTCGGCAAGCAGACGGCGCTTGGCTTCCTGCTCGGCGCCGTGCTCTCGGGCGCTTGCGGCTTCATCGGCATGAACGTGTCGGTACGCGCCAATGTGCGCACGGCGCAGGCGGCCACGCGCGGCATGAACGACGCGCTCGACGTGGCCTTCCGCGGCGGCGCCATCACCGGCATGCTCGTCGTTGGCCTGGGCTTGCTCGGCGTGACCCTGTTCTACTGGGCGCTGCTGGTGTGGGGCGACAACAAGGTGAGCGAGCATGAATTGCTCAAGCCCTTGATTGGCCTGGCCTTCGGCGCGTCCCTGATCTCGATCTTCGCCCGTCTGGGTGGCGGCATCTTCACCAAGGGCGCCGACGTGGGCGCCGACCTGGTCGGAAAAGTCGAGGCGGGCATTCCCGAGGACGACCCGCGCAACCCGGCCGTCATCGCCGACAACGTGGGCGACAATGTGGGCGACTGCGCCGGCATGGCCGCCGACTTGTTCGAGACCTATGTCGTCACGCTGATCGCCACCATGCTGCTGGGCGCCTTGATGATCAAGGGTTCGAACGGCATGGCCGTCATCTACCCCTTGCTGTTGGGCGCGGTGTCGATCATCGGCTCCATCGTGGGCTGCTCGATGGTCAAGGCCAAGCCGGGCAAGAACATCATGTCGGCCCTGTACACGGGCTTGTGGTGGGCCGCCGGCCTGTCGCTGATCGGCTTCGCCGCCGTCACCTGGCAGGTCTGGCCGGATGAAGCGATGCGCATGAAGATGATGGGTTGCACCGTCGTCGGCATCGTGCTCACCGGCTTGATGGTCTACATCACCGAGTATTACACCGGCACCGACTTCAAGCCGGTGCGCCATATCGCGGAAGCGTCGACCACCGGCCACGGCACCAACATCATCGCCGGCCTGGGCGTGTCGATGAAGTCCACCGCCTATCCAGTGCTGGCCGTGTGCGTGGCCATTCTCGCTTCCTACTACATGGCCGAGCTGTACGGCATTGCGATCGCCGCCACCTCGATGCTGTCGATGGCCGGCATCATCGTCGCGCTCGACGCCTACGGCCCGATCACCGACAACGCCGGCGGCATCGCCGAAATGTCGGGCATGCCTGAATCGGTGCGCGCCATTACCGACCCGCTCGACGCGGTCGGTAACACGACCAAGGCCGTGACCAAGGGTTACGCGATCGGTTCGGCCGGCCTGGCCGCGCTGGTGCTGTTCGCCGACTACACGCACGCGCTCGAGTCGGCCGGCACCAACATCACCTTCGACCTGTCCAATCCGATGGTCATCGTTGGCCTGTTCATCGGCGGCTTGATTCCTTACCTGTTCGGCGCGATGGCGATGGAAGCGGTGGGGCGCGCAGCTGGCGCCGTGGTGGTGGAAGTGCGCCGCCAGTTCCGCGACATCAAGGGCATCATGGAAGGCACCGGCAAGCCAGAGTACGACAAGGCCGTCGACATGCTGACCGCCTCGGCGATCCGCGAAATGATCGTGCCGTCCTTGCTGCCGGTGATCGTGCCTATCGTGGTCGGCCTGGTGCTTGGACCTGCGGCCTTGGGTGGCCTGTTGATGGGTACCATCATCACCGGCTTGTTCGTCGCCATTTCGATGACGACGGGCGGCGGCGCCTGGGACAATGCGAAGAAATATATCGAAGACGGTAATTTCGGCGGCAAGGGTTCCGAGGCGCACAAGGCGGCCGTGACGGGCGACACCGTGGGCGATCCGTACAAGGACACGGCCGGTCCGGCCGTCAACCCTTTGATCAAGATCATCAACATCGTGGCCTTGCTCTTGGTGCCGCTGCTGCACACCAATGGCTGGATCACCATGCCGGTTCCGGCTGCGCACGCGGCTGTGCCAGCGATGGTGGCGCCGGCCATGACGGCGATGCCTGCGCCTGTTGTAGCGCCTGTTGTTGCGCCTATGACGGCGCCGGCTGCTGCCGCACCGGAAGCACCGGCAGTCAAGTAAGTTTGCTTTATCCGCTCGGGGCTTTCACTGCCCGGGCAAAAGAAAACCGGCCAGCAAGGCCGGTTTTTTTTGCCTTGCGGGGATGCGAACATGCTCTTGTGCGGCGCGAAAAACGCGCCCGCGCTCGCTTGAACTGGGGCGGCCAGCGTCTACACTTCGAATCGAGGGACCGCATCGGAGGGCATCATGGCACGCAAATTCATCGACTGCCGGGAGTTTCCCAGCGAATCAAAATGCACGGTGGCCATTTCGGCCGACAGCGAGCGCGAGCTGATCGAGGCCGCCGTCCTGCACGCGGTGGCGGTGCACGGCCACCAAGACACGCCCCAATTCCGCCAGCAATTGAGCGAGGCGATCAGGGAAGGACGAACGCCCGATTGAGCCCATCGTTCAGCCCGAAATTGCGCGCTTTTTGAGCAAGCCGCTGGCTTTTCCGGCTGAAAGTTCGATACAATCTCGTTGGTTGACGTTTACGTAAACGTTAAAACTAGCCAGTCGAACTTTCAGAGGGAAAACCATGCAAATTCAGAATAACGTGTTCATCATCACCGGCGGCGCCTCCGGCCTGGGCGCGGCCACCGCGCGCATGCTGGTCGAAGCGGGCGGCAAGGTCGTGCTGGCCGACGTGCAAGTCGAAGCGGGCAGCGCGCTCGCGGCCGAACTGAAAGGCCAGTTCGTCAAGTGCGATGTCACGTCCGAAGCGGACGGCAAGGCCGTCGTCGAGGCGGCCCTGGCGATGGGCAATTTGCGCGGCTTGATCAATTGCGCCGGCGTGGCGCCGGCCGTCAAGACCGTCGGCAAGGATGGCCCGCACCCGCTCGAGGTATTCCAGCGCACCGTCAACATCAACCTGGTCGGCACCTTCAATATGGCGCGCCTGGCCGCTGACGCGATGGGCAAGCTCGAAGCGGGCGAGTCCGGCGAGCGCGGCGTGATCATCAACACCGCCTCGGTGGCGGCCTACGACGGCCAGATCGGCCAAGCCGCTTACGGTTCCTCGAAAGCGGCCGTGGTCGGATTGACCTTGCCGATGGCGCGCGACCTGGCGCGCAGCGGCATCCGCGTCATGACCATCGCCCCCGGCATCTTCGAAACCCCAATGCTGATGGGCATGCCCGAAGAAGTGCGCGACGCGCTGGGCAAGATGGTGCCGTTCCCGCCACGCCTTGGCCGTCCGAACGAATACGCGCACCTGGCCAAGACCATCATCGAAAACACCATGCTCAACGGCGAGACGATCCGCCTGGACGGCGCGATCCGCATGCAGCCGAAATAAGCGAGCCTGCTCAGGCATCCTGCGATTTCAGGTAGGATGCCATGCAGGTCGGGGCGCGCCGCACAGGCGCGCTTTTTTATTAGGGGAATCCATGTTTCGATCGAAGATCTGGTCGGGCGGCTTTTTGCTGCTGGCCTTGTCCATGCCAAACTGGGCCGGTGCGCGCGAGCTGGCGCCAGCCATGGCGGCGCCGCGCGCGTCCCAGCAGACACCGGTGGCGCCCGAGGCGGCCACCGGCCGCAGCGAGAAAGCCGGCTGGATCGCCAAGAAATTCATGGTGGCGGCGGCCAATCCGCTGGCCGCCGACGCCGGCTACCGCATGCTCGCCCAAGGGGGCGCGGCCATCGACGCGGCCATCGCCACCGAACTGGTGCTGGCGCTAGTGGAGCCGCAATCGTCGGGCCTGGGCGGCGGCGCCTTCCTGCTGCATTTCGACGGCCAGCGCCTGCAAGCGTTCGACGGGCGCGAGACCGCCCCCGCCGCCGCCGACGAGCACCTGTTCCAGGACGCGGCCGGCAAGGCTATCTCCTTCGAGGCGGGCGTGCTTGGCGGGCGCGCCGTCGGCGCCCCCGGTCTGTTGCGCATGCTCGACATGGCACATCGGCAGCACGGCAAGCTGCCCTGGAAAATCCTGTTCGGCCCGGCCATCGCGCTGGCCGAGAACGGCTTCGCGGTCAGCCCGCGCCTGCACAAGCTGCTGCTCTGGGATGCGCAGCATCTGCGCCTGGACCCGGTGGCGCGCGCCTACTTCTTCGACAAGGCCGAGCGCGTCTGGCCGGTGGGCCACATCCTGAAAAATCCAGCCATGGCGCGCACCCTGCGCGAAGTGGCCGAGCAGGGCGCCGAAGTGTTCTACACTGGCCATATCGCCGCCGACATCGCCGCCAAGGTGGCCCACCACCCCAGCAATCCGGGCCTGTTGACGGCAGCCGACATCCGCGCATACCGGCCCGTCGAGCGCACCCCCTTGTGCAGCGACTACCTGGCCTATTCCGTGTGCGGCATGCCGCCGCCATCCTCGTCGGGGGTGGCGATCGCCCAGATGCTGGGCATCCTCGAGATCAAGAATATCCACGCCTATCCGCCCGTTGAGGGCCAGCCGGCGCCGATGGCGGTGCACTTGTTTTCCGAGGCCGGGCGGTTGGCCTTCGCCGACCGCAACCGCTACATCGCCGACACCGACTTCGTGCCGCTGCCGGGGCGCGGCGTGGCCAGCCTGATCGACAAGGCTTACCTGGCGCAGCGCGCCGCCCTGATCGGCGAGTCCTCGATGGGCCGGGCCAGCGCGGGCGAGCCGCCCGGGATGGCCGCGCCGCTGGGCCTTGACAACGCCATCGAGCACCCATCCACCTCGCACCTGGCGGTGGTCGACGCCGACGGCGCCTGCGTGTCCATGACCAGTTCGATCGAGGACGCCTTCGGCACCCGTCAAATGGTCGACGGCTTCCTGCTCAATAACCACTTGACCGATTTCTCCTTCGATTCGCGCGACCAGCATGGCCCCATCGCGAACCGGGTCCAGGCCGGCAAGCGCCCGCGCAGCTCGATGGCGCCGACCATGGTGTTCGAGCGTTCCAGCCACAAGCTGGTGCTGGCTATCGGCTCGCCCGGCGGCCCGTCCATCATCAACTACGTCGCCAAGGTCCTGGTCGGCACGCTCGACTGGGGCTTGAACGTGCAACAGGCGATCAACCTGCCCAATTTTGGCAGCGCCAATGGCCCGACCGTGATCGAGGAGGGGGTGACGGCGCCGGGCTTGGCTGAGGCCTTGCGCGCGCGCGGGCACCTGCTCCGGGTAGGCGAACAAAATTCGGGCTTGCACGGCATCATGCGCATGCGCGTGGACGGGCAGGACGTCTGGTTTGGCGGTGCCGATCCGCGCCGCGAAGGGGTGGCGCGCGGCCAATGAGCCGTTCTTGTCACAAAGTATTCTGGTTTGCAACTTTTTCACCGCAAGCCAGCCCAACCCTGCTAATCTTGGCGCATGGGATATCATCAAAAAACGGGCTTGATACTGACCGGGGGCGGCGCACGCGCGGCCTATCAGGTCGGGGTCATGCAAGCGATCTCCCATATCCTGTGGGAAGAGGGCTGGCCGCCGGCGCGCAATCCCTTCGACATCATTTGCGGCACCTCGGCCGGGGCCATGAACGCCACCGCCCTGGCTTGCCGGGCCGATAACTTCGGCGAGGGCGTGCAAAAGCTGCTCGACGTGTGGGAAAACATCGCGGTCGAACAGGTCTACCGAGCCGATTCGCTGGGCGTGATCCGCAGCGGCGCGCGCTGGCTCTCGCTGCTCTCGTTCGGCTGGCTGCTGCGCAAATGGCGCGCCGCGCCGCCCCAGTCCCTGCTTGACAACACGCCCCTGGTGGGCCTGCTGCACCGCATGCTGGACTTGCCGCGCCTGGACGCGGTGATGTCAGACGGCTTGCTGCACGCGCTGGCCGTCACCGCCTCGTCCTACACGGCGGGCAACCACATCACTTTTTACCAGACCACCGCCGAGGTCAAGCCCTGGGTGCGCATGCAGCGCATTGCCTTGCAAGACCAGATCGGGGTCGAGCATTTGCTCGCGTCCTCGGCCATCCCCTTCATTTTTCCGGCCGTGCCTTTGTACCTGGGCGGACATCGCGAATACTGCGGCGACGGCTCGATGCGCCAGCTGGCGCCGATCTCGCCGGCCATCCATCTGGGTGCGACCAAGGTGCTGGTGGTGGGCGCCGGACGCCTGACCGAGCCGGCGCGTGACGCTTCCGAGTCGGCGCGCTACCCGAGCCTGGCGCAAATCGCCGGCCACGCGATGTCCTCGATCTTCCTCGACAGCCTGGCCGTGGACATCGAGCGCCTGCAGCGCATCAACCTGACGCTGTCGATGCTGCCCGAGGAATACCTGCGCAAGACGCCGCTCAAACCGGTCGAGCTGTTGGTGATCGCACCGTCCGAGCGCCTCGACGACATCGCCAGCCGCCATATCAGCAGCTTGCCTTCGCCGATCCGCACCATGCTCTCGGGGATAGGCGCGACCGAAACGCGCGGCTCGGCGCTGGCCTCGTATCTGCTGTTCGAATCGAGCTACACCTGTGAATTGATCGAGCTGGGCAAACGCGACACGCACGCGCGCAAGGCCGACGTGCTGGCGTTTTTCGGCTCATGAAGCGAGGAGACATGGAATGAAGGCATTGGTAGTCGATGACGATGTGGTCTCGCGCATCGCGCTGGTCGACCTGCTGGCGGGATACGGCTTTACCGAATTGATCGAAGCCGAGGACGGTGACGTGGCATGGCGTTTGTTCGAGCAAGGCTTGCGCCCGGTGATCTGCTTTTGCGACGTGCGCATGCCGCACATGTCGGGCATCGACCTGCTGCAAAAGCTCAAGGATACCCCAGCCCTGGCCGAGATTCCCTTCGTGCTGGTGTCGTCCGCCTCCGACCGCGAAACGGTGCTCTCGGCCGTCAAGCTGGGCGCGGTCGGCTACATCCTCAAACCGGTGGAAGCGGCCGGGGCGCGTGAGCACCTCGAAAAAATCTTCAAGATCACGCTCGAAAAGCTGGCCGAAAATCCGGCCGCCACCATGAAACGCTTGAACATCGTGGCGGCGCGCCTGTCGGCCTACCTGGCCGCCTACCGCGCCCAGCTTGAGGTGGGCGGCAAGGAGATCGCCGTCATGCTCGACACGGGCGACCGCGCCAACGCGCGCCTGCGCCTGGACACTTTGCACACGGGCTGCGTCACGCTCGGCCTGTGGCATGGCGCCGGCCTGCTCGACGCCCTGCGCATGGGGCAGTACGACGGGGCCAGGCTGGAAGCGACCCTGGCCGAGGTGGCGGCGGCGGTGGCGCGCCAGATCGAGCGCATCGGGACCACCGCCGGCGCCGCGCCGGCCGTCGTTTAGACCGCTTAAGGATCGAGGACAGGAACCGTATGGCGCGCCGCCTTTGCCAGATCTGGATTTTGCTCTGCTGCCTGCTGTGCGTGGGTGGCCAGGCGGCGCCGTCGCGCATGCTGCGCTTCGAACAGCTCAACGTGGAGCAGGGCTTGGCGCAGGAATCGGTGCTGGCGATCGCGCAGGACGCCGACGGCTTCATGTGGCTGGGCAGCCAGGCCGGCTTGTCGCGCTTCGACGGCTACCGCGTCACCGTCTTCAAGACCGGCGACGCGCGCAGCATCGCCGCCAACTGGGTGCGCGTACTGCACGTGGACCGTGGCGGGCACATGTGGGTGGGCACCGACAGCGGCCTGGACCGCTACGAGCCGGCCACCCAGAGCTTCACCCACTTCCTGCCGGACGAGTCGGCCAAGCGTGGCAACGGCAACCTGCACGTGCACGCGATCATCGACGACGACGCGCACGGCATGTGGATCGGCACCGCCGACGGCTTGCAGCACTTCGATCCGGCCAGCGGCAAGTTCAAGATCTGGCATCACGATCCGGCCAATCCGGCCAGCCTGGCCGACGACCAGGTCAACACGCTGGCCTTGGACGCGCTCGGGCGCCTGTGGATAGGCACGCCCTCGGGTGTCGATTGCCTGCCGCGCGGGGCCGAGCGCATCGAACACTTCAAGCTCGATGCGAGCGGCGACTCGAAATACAACACCGTGCAGGCGCTCATGATCGACGCCGCGCAAACCCTGTGGATCGGCACCCTGGCGGGCCTGGAGACCTGGAAGGTCGGCGCCGGTGCGCCCGATCAGCGCCGCCGTCTGGGCACGGCCGAGGGTTTCAAGCCGGGCAGCGTGCTCTCGCTGTACCAGGACCCGGACGCCAGCATCTGGGTTGGCACCAGCGCGGACGGCCTGTTCCGCTGGCAACCGGCGGCCAACTACTTCGCGCAGTACGTGCACCAGGCGAGCGACCGCCACAGCGTGGCCGACAACCAGATCTCGGCGCTGTACCGCGACCGCGTCGGCACCTTCTGGGTCGGCACCTGGTACTCCGGCGTGAGCCGGGTCGACATGGCCAGCGGCGGCTTCGGGCGCATCGTGCGCGACACCGACAGCCGCGGCACGCTGTCGGACAACAAGGTACGCTCCATCATCGACGACGGGCATGGGCAGATCTGGCTGGCCACCAACAACGGCTTGACCCATATGGACCCGATGAGCGGCGCCATGCGCTCCTGGCACCACGAGCCGGACAATCCCAATAGCCTTGGCGATGTGCGCGCCAACGCGCTCGCGCTCGACCCCAAGGGCATGCTCTGGGTGGGCACCGATTCGGGCATGACCGGCTTCGATGTCAAATCTGGCCGCTTCACGCGCTACAGCTTCGCCAATGGCGACACCTTTTCCAACAATGTGCGGGGCGTGCTGATCGACAAAGCCGGCATGGTGTGGGTCACCTCGCGCAACGGCATGCACCGTTTCGATCCGGCCAGCGGGCGCAGCACCAGCTACCGGCATGACCCGGCCAGGAGCGACAGCCTGGCCGACAACATGACGCGCCCGATGCTGGAGGACCGGCGCGGGCGCTTTTGGATCGGCACCTTCAACGGCATGGACTTGATGGACCGCGCCAGCGGCACCTTCCGCCACTTCCGCCATGATCCGAAGGATGCGAACAGCCTGTCGAACGACGAGGTGCACTACCTGTTCGAGGACCGCACCGGCACCTTGTGGGCCGGCACCGCGGGCGGCCTGAACCGGATCGACTTCAACGCCGACGGCAGCCCGCACTATCGCCACTACACAGTCAAGGACGGACTGGCCGACGATTCGATCGCCTCCATCCTGGAGGACAAGGCGGGCTACCTGTGGGTGAGCACCAATACCGGCATTTCGCGCTTCGACCCGGCGGCCGGCACCTGGAACAACTACGGGCCGGGCGACGGCACCATCGAAGGCTCGTACTTCGACTCCTCGGCCCTGCATTCGAGCGACGGCACCTTGTACTTCGGAGGCTTTAACGGCATCACCGCGTTCGCCCCGGAGACCATCCGCGATAACCGGATCGCGCCGCGCGCGGTCGTCACCGATTTCCAGATCTTCAACAAGTCGGTGGCGCTGACCCGGCCCAACCTGCTCAAGGGCGCGATTGAGAACGCCAGCGCCATCAAGCTCGAATCGTCCGACTCGGTGTTCTCGCTCGAATTCTCGGCCTTGCATTTCGCCGCGCCGGCGCGCAACCGCTTCGCCTACCAGCTTGAGGGCTTCGACGAAAACTGGGTCATCACCGACGCCAACAAGCGCTTCGCCACCTACACCAATCTCGATCCGGGCACCTACACATTCCGGGTCAAGGCCGCCAACAAGGATGGCGTGTGGGGTGCCAACGGCACCGCGCTCGAGATCACGGTGCTGCCGCCGTACTGGAAGACGTGGTGGTTCCGCAGCCTGATCGTGTTGCTGGTGGTGGGCAGCGCCTATGGCGCCTATCGCGCCCGCATGAGCGGCCTGCGCCGCCAGAAGGTGCTGCTCAAGCGCCAGGTGCGCGAGCGCACCGTCGAGATCGAGCAGCAGAACCGGCGCCTCGAACAGCAGAAAGAGGAACTTGAGACCCAGCGCGCTGAAGCCGAGCGGCGCCGCTCCGACGCCGAGCGCCAGAAGGAGGAAGTCGAGCGCCAGAAGGAAAATGTGGAGATCGCGCACCGCAACATCTCGACCCTGTCCGAAATCGGGCGCGAGATGACGGCCACGCTGGACATGGAAACGATCATGACGACCGTGTACCGCCACGTGCACCATTTGATGGACGCGCGCATCTTCGGAATCGGCTTCTACCGCGCCGACCGCAACGTCATCGAATTTCCGTTTTCAATGGAGCAGGGCGTGCGCAGCCAGTCGTACGAACGGCGCGTCGACGACCCCAACCAGTTCGCCGTGTGGTGCTTGATGAACCGGCGCGAGATCTTCATCAACGACCTGCACGCCGAGTACCAGAACTACATCGGTGCCGAATGCATCGACACGCTCACGGTGGCGCCGCTCGAGGACGGCACGCAAGGCGCGGCGCCGCTGTCGATGATGTACGCGCCGCTCATCGTCAAGGACCACGTGATGGGCGTGCTGTGCGTGCAAAGCGTGGAAAAGAACGCCTACCGGCGCGTCCACCTTGACATGCTGCAGACGCTGGCCGCGCACGCCGCCGTCGCGCTCGACAACGCGCGCGCCTACCAGCAGCTCGAGGAAACCCAGGAGCAGCTGCTGGAACAGGAAAAGCAGGTGCGCCTGCACACGGACGAACTGGCCCTGGCCAACCGCAGCTTGCAGGAGAACGACGAGCGGCTGCGTCTGGCCAAGCAGAAGGCGGAGGACGCGACACGCCAAAAGTCCGAATTCCTGGCCAATATGAGCCACGAGATGCGCACCCCGCTGGCCGGCGTGATCGGCATGCTCGGCTTCGCCCTGCGCGACGCGCTGCTGCAGGAGTCGACGCGCGAGCAGATCGAACGCGGCCAGGCCAACGCGCAGTCGCTGCTCACCTTGATCAACGACCTGCTCGATTTCTCGAAGATCGAAGCGGGCAAGCTCACCATCGAGAACATTGATTTCGCGCTCGGCGCGGCCATCGAGAACGTGGTCAGCCTGTTTGAGGAGCAGGCCGCCGCGCATAGTGTCGACTTCGACATCGAACTGCAGCGCGATTTGCCGCCCTTCGTGGTGGGCGACCCGACGCGCCTGCGCCAGGTGCTGGTCAATTTGGTCGGCAACGCCTTCAAGTTCACCAACCAGGGCCGCGTCAAGGTGCGGGTCGAGCGTGCCGAACCGCCTGGGCAGGGCGCCGGCGACGGCGTGAACATGATCCGCTTCCAGGTCAGCGACACCGGCATTGGCATCGCACCGCACGCGCTCGAGCGATTGTTCCAGAAATTCGAGCAAGCCGACAGCACCACCACGCGCCGCTACGGCGGCACCGGCCTGGGCCTGGCGATCTGCCGCCAGCTGGTCGAACTGATGGGCGGTGAGATCGGGGTGCAAAGCACCGAGGGCGTGGGCAGCACCTTCAGCTTCGTACTGCCGTTGCCGGACGGGGTGCCCCCGCCCGTGGTGCCGCACGTGCCGCGCGAGCCGCACAGCCACCGCCTCAAGGTACTGTGCGCGGAAGACTTCCCGACCAACCAGATCATCATCCGCATGATGCTCGAGGAACTGGGGCACCAGGTCGAAATCGCCGACAATGGGGCGCTGGCCGTGGCCGCTTGCGCCACCACCCGCTACGACCTGATCCTGATGGACGGGCGCATGCCGGAAATGGACGGCGCCACCGCCACCCGCCTGATCCGCGCCGGCGGGCCGCCCGAGGCGCCGGTGCGCGACCAGGAATTGATGATCATCGCGCTCACGGCCAACGCCAGCGAGGAGGACCGCAGCCGCTACCTGGCCGCCGGCATGGACGATTTCCTGACCAAGCCGATCGACGAGGGCGCGCTGCACTTCCAGTTGAGCCGCGCCATCGAACGCCAGCTGCAGCGTGGCGTGGCGCTCGCGCCGATGGCCGCGCCGGCGACATCGGCGCCAAGCACCAGCGAGCTCGATGCGATGTTCGGCGTCGTCACCGCGGCCCCGCCGGTGAGCGCGGCCGCGCACAACGCGGCGCGCCGCTCGATCGACCTGAAGGCGCGCATGCGCGCCGCTTTCGCCGGCGACGTGCCGGCCCGCCGCGCCGACCTGGAAACGGCGATCGCGCAGCAGGACCACGAGACGGCCGGGCGATTGTTGCACGGGATTAAGGGCAGCGCCGCCTATCTGGAGGAGACCGAGCTGCATCTGTTGTGCGGCGAGCTCGAAGTGGCGGCCGACGACGGGCGCTGGCAGCAGATCGAAGAGGCCATGCCGCGCCTGCGCGGCTTGCTCAACGCCTTCGAGGAATCGGCCGCTTGACGGCGCCTGTGTGTCGTACTTTGGAAACGGCGTGCGCCTGGCGCTGCCAGGGTGGCCCGGCCGCGTTATACTGGTGCGATCCGATGCCTGGAGAGTTCAATGAAGGTACTAGTAGTCGACGACGATGTCGTCTCGCGCATGGTGCTGATGCACCTGGTCGATAGCTGCGGCGAGTACGAGGTCCATGAGGCCGAGGATGGCGAGGACGCCTGGCGCCAGCTGCAGCAAGGCTTGCGCCCGGCGATCTGCTTTAGCGACTTGCGCATGCCGCGCCTGTCGGGCATGGGTTTGCTCGAACGGGTGCGCGCCGACGCCGACCTGAAGTCGCTGCCGTTCATCCTTGTCACCTCCGCCAACGACCATGGCACGCTCGACCAGGCCAACGCGCTGGGCGCTTCGGGCTTCGTGGTCAAGCCGTTCCAGGCCGACCAGGTGCGCGTGCATCTGGAAGCGTTCGCGGGCTTGGCGGCGGCGATGGAGATCGAGGCCGAGGCCCCGGTGGCCACACAGCAGCGCCTTGGCATCAATAGCGAGCGCCTGTTGACCTACCTGGGCGGCTTCCAGACCCAGCTTGCCGGCGCCGGTGCCGAGATCGACCAATTGCTCGCGCGCGGCGACGCTCCCGCCGTGCAGTTGCGGATCGACCGCCTGCACGCCGGCTGCCTGACCCTGGGCCTGGTGGGCGCGGCCGCCGCGCTCAAGGCCTGCTCCGGGCAAACGGTGGACGCCGTCCAGGTGCAGGCGGCGCTGGCGCAGACGATCCGCTCGGCGCAGCAGCAGTGCGACGCGGTCAACCGTTTGCGGGCGGCTGCCTGAGGCGCCGCGCTAGCGCGCGATCAGCGTGGCCTTGGGATCGGTGCGCAGCAGCGCCCACAGCGTGTAGACGCCCAGGGCGGTGCCGATCGGGAAGTTGAGCAAGCTGAGCGCGCCGAACACGATGATCCATGGACGGGCCGCGCGGCTACCCTGGAGCAGGTAGACGGCGGCGATGATCTGGGCGATGGCCATGGCGATGAACGGCGCGAAGACCAGGGCGCCGACCGCGCCGAAGATGTGTCGTACCGATCCGTCGAGCGAACCCACGCTCATCACTGCGCCAAAGAACAAGGCCAACAGCAGCAGCACTAGCGCGATCAGCACGCCATGGATAAGATGCAGGATGGCGACAATGCGTTGATGTGTATCCATGATAATCCGATATTGAAAAGCCATGATTTTACATTAAAATAATAATTACAATAATTTATAAAAGGAACTGTAGTGAACTCCAAGAGCAAACAGTGCAAGATTTGTGGACGTGAATTGGACAACCCGGCCGACCCCTTCAGCCGCGACTGCGATGGCGATTGCCTGCAATGCATGGCCGATTGCGGCGACCCGGACGCCGGCGCCGAAGTGGCGCACCTGCGCGGCGCGATGGACCCGACCCGGATGTCGTCGAAATAATCCTGGCGCGCGGCCACGCGGGCCGTGGCATGGACTGGCCCCCGCTTGCGCAGCGCTAAAAATTGCTTGATGTTGTGAATGTTTAGAACTAAAGTATCTGTCGGGTATCCCGATAGAACTTTCTTTCCGAACATCCATGACACCAGCGCGCGCCGCAGCACCAGCAGACTCCCTCAACCCGTCCGGCTACCTTGATGACTTCGCGCGCGCGCATTTGCCGCCGCCCGAACAGTGGCCGCAATTTCGCTTCGACCTGCCCGAACTTGCCTACCCGCAGCGTTTGAACTGCGTGGCCGAGCTGCTCGACGCGGCAGTGGCCAATGGCGGCGGCGAGCGCGTCGCCGTCATCGGCGAACACGAAACCTTGAGCTACGCGGCCTTGCAGCAGCGCGTGAACCGCATCGCGCGCGTGCTGCGCGAGGACATGGGCCTGGTCACCGGCAGCCGCGTGCTGCTGCGCGGGGCGAACAATCCGATGATGGCCGCCAGCGTGTTGGCCGTGCTCAAGGCCGGCTGCATCGCCGTGCCCACCATGCCGCTGTTGCGCGCCAAGGAGTTGACGACCATCGCCGACAAGGCCAAGGTCGGCGCGGTGCTATGCGCGGGGAGCCTGCGCGCCGAGATCGACGCGCTCGAGAATCCGCCGGCCCAAGTGGTGTTTTTCGGCGAGCCGGAAGCGGCGCGCGGCCCATCCTCGCTCGAGACCATGATGGCGCGCCACGACGGCAGCTTCGAGGCCGTCGACACCGCGGCCGACGACGTCTGCCTGATCAGCTTCACCTCCGGCACCACCGGCGTACCCAAGGGGACCATGCACTTTCACCGTGACGTGCTGGCCATCTGCGATTGCTTCCCACGCCACACGCTGCGCTCGCAAGCGGACGACATCTTCATCGGCACGCCGCCCTTGGCCTTCACCTTCGGCTTGGGCGGCTTGCTGCTGTTCCCGATGCGGGTGGGTGCGGCCGGCGTCTTGCTTGAAAAGCTCACGCCCGAGGGCCTGCTGGCGGCGGTCGAAAAATACCGCGCCACCGTGTGCTTCACCGCGCCCACCTTTTACCGCCAGATGGCGCCGCTGGCCGCCAAGTTCGACCTCTCGAGCCTGACGCGCACGGTGTCGGCCGGCGAGGCGCTGCCCTTGGCCACACGCGATAGCTGGCAGGGCGCGACCGGCCTGCGCATGATCGACGGGATCGGCGCCACCGAGATCCTGCACATCTTCATTTCCGCCGCCGGCGACGAGATCCGCCCCGGCGCCACCGGCAAGCCGGTGCCGGGCTACCAGGCCTGCATCCTGGACGCCGACGGCAAACCTGTGGGCCCGGGCGTGATCGGCCGCCTGGCCGTCAAGGGCCCAACCGGCTGCCGCTATCTGGCCGACGCGCGCCAGAAGGAGTACGTGCTCGATGGCTGGAACCTGACGGGCGACGCCTACGAGATGGACGCTGACGGTTATTTCTACTACCGCTCGCGCACCGACGATATGATCATCTCGGCCGGCTACAACATCGCCGGCGCGGAAGTGGAGGACACGCTGCTGCGCCATCCTGCGGTGGCCGAATGCGGCGTGGTCGGCCGCGTCGACGAGGAGCGCGGCCAGATCGTGGAAGCGCACGTAGTGCTGCGCGAGGGCTTCGCGCCCACGCCGGAATTGGCCAAGAGCTTGCAGGATTTCGTGAAGGAGCATATCGCCCCGTACAAGTATCCGAGGGCCGTGAAATTCCACGACAAGCTGCCGCGCACTGAGACGGGCAAACTGCAGCGCTTCAAGCTGCGTGCCGCATGAGCGCCCCGATGAAGATCGTCTGCATCGGCGGCGGCCCGGCCGGCCTGTACTTCGCACTGCTGATGAAAAAGCAGAACCCGGACCATCAAATCACTGTTGTCGAGCGTAATCGGCCTTACGACACCTTTGGCTGGGGCGTGGTGTTCTCCGACCAGACGCTGGGCAATCTGGTCAACTCGGACGAGGCGACCGCGCGCTCGATCCTGCAGTCCTTCAACCACTGGGACGACATCGACATTTTCTTCAAGGGCGAGAAGATCACCTCCGGCGGCCACGGCTTTTGCGGCATTGGTCGCAAGCGCCTGCTCAACATCCTGCAGCAGCGCTGCGAGGAGTTGGGCGTTGTATTGGTGTTCGAGACCGACGTGGCGGACGACCAGGCCATCGCGCAAAGCTACGGCGCCGATTTGGTGATCGCCTCCGACGGCTTGAACAGCCGCGTACGCACGCGCTACGCGTCGAGCTACCAGCCGCAGATCGAATCGCGCCGCTGCCGCTTCGTTTGGCTGGGCACGCGCAAGAAATTCGACGCCTTCACCTTCGCCTTCAAGCAAACCGAGCATGGCTGGTTCCAGGCCCACATCTACCAATACGACGGCGACACCTCGACCTTCATCGTTGAAACGCCCGAGGAAGTCTGGCGCAGCGCCGGCCTGGAAGAGATGAGCCAGGAGGAGAGCATCGCCTTTTGCGAAGCGCTGTTTGCCGAGCAGCTCGAAGGCCACGCTCTGATGTCGAACGCGCAGCACCTGCGCGGCTCGGCCATGTGGATCACCTTCCCGCGCATCGTGTGCGCGCAGTGGGCGCACTGGAACGGCGACACGCCGGTGGTGCTGATGGGCGACGCCGCCCACACCGCGCACTATTCAATCGGCTCTGGCACCAAACTGGCGCTGGAAGACGCGATCGAATTGGCGCGCTGCTTCGGCAAGCACTTGGATGCGCGCGCGGCGTTGGACGAATACCAGGCGCTGCGCTCGGTGGAAGTGCTCAAGATCCAAAGCGCGGCGCGCAATTCGATGGAGTGGTTCGAGAACGTCGAACGCTACACCGCGATGGAGGCGCCGCAGTTCGCCTACTCCATGTTGACGCGCAGCCAGCGCCTGTCGCACGAAAACCTGCGCGTGCGAGACGCCGCCTACGTGGCCGGCTTTGAAGCGTGGATCGCACGGCGTGCCTGCGAACAGGCGGGTTTGCCGCCGGTTGATGTACCGGTGCTGCCGATGCTCACGCCTTACCGCGTGCGCGGCGTGACGCTGAAAAACCGCATCGCCGTCTCGCCGATGGCGCAGTATTCCGCAAGCGACGGCGTGCCCGGCGACTATCATCTGGTGCACCTGGGCGCGCGCGCTTTGGGCGGCGCGGCTTTGGTGTTCGCCGAAATGACGTGCGTGTCCGCCGACGCGCGCATCACGCCCGCTTGCCCCGGCATGTACGCGCCGCAGCACACGCAGGCATGGAAGCGCATCGTCGACTTCGTGCATGCCAACACGGACGCCAAGATGGCGCTGCAGGTGGGCCATGCCGGCGCCAAGGGTTCGACCCGCGCAATGTGGGACGGTATCGACCAGCCGCTGGCAAGCGAAAACTGGCCGCTGGTCTCGGCATCAAGGCAGCAATATCTGGGAGGCGTGTCGCAAGAGTCGCGCGCGGCCACGCTGGACGACATGGCGCGCATCGAGGCGGACTTCGTGCGCGCTACCGAAGCAGCGGCCGAAGCGGGCTTTGACTGGCTTGAGCTCCATTGCGCGCACGGCTACCTGCTGTCGTCCTTCATTTCGCCGCTGACCAATTTGCGCGATGACGAATTTGGCGGCAGTCTGGAAAACCGCTGCCGCTATCCGCTGCGCGTGTTTCGCGCCATGCGCGCAGTCTGGCCGCAGGATCGACCAATGAGTGTGCGTATTTCGGCGCACGACTGGGTCGAGGGCGGCATCACGCCGGACGACGCGGTGCACATTGCGCGCCTGTTCAAGGACGCCGGTGCGGACCTCATCGATTGCTCGTCCGGCCAGGTCAGCAAGCGCGAACGCCCCGTGTATGGCCGTATGTTCCAGACGCCGTTCTCCGACCGTGTGCGCAACGAGGCTGGCATCGCCACCATCGCCGTCGGCTCGATTTTCGAGGCGGACCACGCCAATTCCATCATCGCGGCGGGCCGCGCCGACCTGTGCGCCGTGGGCCGTCCGCACCTGGCCAATCCGGCATGGACGCTGACGGAAGCGGCCAAGATCGGCTTTGCCGCCATCGCCTGGCCCAAGCAATACCTGCCGGGCAAGCAGCAACTCGAGCGCAACCTTGAACGCGAACGCCAGCTCGCCGCCGCCAACAGCGCTCTGAGCCCGCAACAAATCGCGGCCAAGCTGCTGGAAGGTTGAGCATGGACGCATCCTTGACGGGCAAGCACGCGCTGGTCACGGGCGGCGCACGTGGCATTGGCGCGGCCATCACGCAGGCACTGCTGGCGGCCGGCGCGCGCGTGACCATCGCCGGACGCGATGAAGGCCGGCTGGTGGCGTGCGTGCAGGAGCTGACGGTGCATTACGGCGCCGGCCAGGTGCGCCACGAAGTGATCGATATCGCCGACGCCGACTCGGTGCGTCTGGGCTTCGAGCGCGCGTTTGACCAGTTCGGCCGCATCGACGTCCTGGTCAACAACGCGGGACAGGCAGCGTCTAGCTCGTTCGGCAAGACCGATGAAGCGCTGTGGCAGCACATGCTGGACGTGAACCTGACCGGCACCTTCCGCTGCACCCAGGCGGCGCTGCCAGGTATGCTCGAGGCGGGCTGGGGCCGCATCGTCAACGTCGCCTCCACCGCCGGGCTGGTCGGCTACCGCTATGTGGCAGCCTACTGCGCGGCCAAGCACGGCGTGATTGGCATGACGCGCGCGCTGGCACTGGAAGTGGCGGCCAAGGGCGTTACGGTCAACGCCGTCTGCCCCGGCTACACCGAGACCGACATCGTCAAGGACGCCGTCGCCAACATCATGGCCAAGACCGGCCGCAGCGAAGAACAGGCGCGCGCCGATCTGGCGGCGGGCAATCCGCAGCAACGCCTGGTGCAAAGCGGGGAGGTGGCCAATGCCGTGCTATGGCTTTGCCTGCCGCAGTCGAGCGCGATGAATGGACAAGCGCTGGCCGTGGCCGGCGGCGAAGTCATGTGAGCCCAGGAGAGACCATGCCCGATATCGACAATCCCGCCCCCGGCATTGAGCACGACAGCGTGCTGGACCTGGCCAGCCGCCTGACCCAGGACCATCACCAGTCGCTCAAGCTGTGGCTGCGCATGCTCTCGTGCACGGTGCGCATCGAGAACGAGATCCGCAGCCGCTTGCGCACCACCTTCGACATCACCTTGCCGCGCTTTGATCTGATGGCGCAACTTGAACGCCATCCCGAAGGCATGCGCATGGGCGAGCTGTCGCGCCGCATGATGGTCACCGGCGGGAACATCACCGGCATCACCGACCAGCTGGAGCAGGAAAAGCTGGTGCAGCGCGTGCCTGACCCGAAGGACCGGCGCGCCTACAGCGTGATGTTGACGCCAGCCGGCCATAGCGCCTTCGTCGAGATGGCGGCCGTGCACGAAGGCTGGATCGCCGAGCTGCTCAAGGATATGTCGGCGGACGACAAGGCTCACTTGATCGATCTGCTGTCGCAAATGAAAAAGCATCTGAACGGCGCGGACGACAAGCCGGCGTCACCATAACCTCCAAGGAGTTCGAAGCATGCGTTATCTTCCCGGCCAGGCGCAGCAACTGCCCGGCAACCGCACCGCCCTGGCGCTCTACCAGGCCAGTCACTTCAAGTACGAGGCCGCCGCTGGCGTGGCCACGCTCACGCTCAACCGCCCTGAGCGCAAGAACCCGCTGACCTTCGACTCGTACGCCGAGCTGCGCGACCTGTTTCGCGCGTTGGTCTACGCCGACGATGTGAAAGCGATCGTCATCACCGGCGCGGGCGAGAATTTCTGCTCGGGCGGTGACGTGCACGACATCATCGGCCCGCTCACCAAGCTTGACATGCCTGGCCTCTTGGCCTTCACCCGCATGACGGGCGACCTGGTCAAGGCGATGCGCGCCTGCCCGCAGCCGATTATCGCGGCCATCGACGGCATCTGCGCCGGCGCCGGCGCGATCCTGGCGATGGCGGCCGATATGCGCATCGGCACCGAGCGCAGCAAGACCGCTTTCCTGTTCACGCGTGTGGGCTTGGCCGGCTGCGACATGGGCGCCTGCTCGCTGCTGCCGCGCCTGATCGGGCAGGGGCGCGCGGCAGAACTCCTGTACACGGGGCGCTCGATGTCCGGCGTCGAGGCCGAGCGCTGGGGGTTTTTCAACAGCGTCAGCGCACCGGAGAACCTGCTGGGCGCGGCGCAGACCTTAGCGGCAGGCTTGGCTGGCGGTCCCACCTTCGCGCATGGCATGACCAAGAAGATGCTGCAGCAGGAATGGAATATGGGCGTGGACGAGGCGATCGAGGCCGAAGCGCAGGCGCAGGCGATCTGCATGGCCACCAACGACTTCCACCGCGCCTACCATGCCTTCGTGGCCAAGCAAAAACCTGAGTTCGAGGGCGATTGAGATGAGCGATAAAACCTATCTCGGCTGGCCTTTCTTCACCCCCGAGCATGCGCAGCTCGAGCGCGAGCTTGACGCCTGGGCGGCGCAGCACGTGGCCGGCGCACATAATGCCGACGTCGATGCCGCCTGCCGCCAGCTGGTCAAGGCGCTGGGCGGGGCGGGCTGGCTGCGCCACGCCATCAACAAGGACGACGGCGCCATCGACACGCGCGCCATTTGCCTGATCCGCGAGACGCTGGCGCGCCACAATGGCCTGGCCGACTTCGCGTTCGCGATGCAAGGCTTGGGTTCCGGCGCGATCAGCCTGTTCGGCAGCGCGGACAACAAGGCGCGCTACCTGCCGCGGGTGGCGCGTGGCGAGGCGATCGCCGCGTTCGCGTTGTCCGAGCCGCAGGCCGGCTCCGACGTGGCGGCCATGCAATGCGCCGCCGTGCAGGACGGCGAGCATTATGTGCTCAACGGCGAAAAGACCTGGATTTCAAACGGCGGCATCGCCGATTTCTATGTAGTGTTTGCGCGCACCGGCGAAGCGCCCGGCGCGCGCGGCATCAGCGCTTTTATCGTCGACGCCGACACGCCGGGCTTTGCCATCGCCGAGCGCATCGACGTGATCGCTCCGCACCCGCTGGCGCGCCTGCGCTTTAGCGACTGCCGCATTCCGGCCTCGCAGCGCCTGGGTGCGGGCGGGCAGGGCTTCAAGGTGGCGATGGCCACGCTCGACGTGTTCCGCACCTCGGTCGCGGCGGCCGCCTTGGGGTTTGCGCGGCGCGCCTTCGACGAAGCGATCGCGCACGCCAGCACGCGCAAGATGTTCGGGCAGACGCTGGCCGACTTCCAGCTCACCCAGGCCAAGCTGGCCCAGATGGCCACTGGTATCGACTCGGCTGCCTTGCTGACCTACCGCGCCGCCTGGCAGCGCGACCAGGGCCAGAAGGTGACCAAGGAAGCGGCGATGGCCAAGATGACGGCCACCGAAACGGCGCAGCAGGTGATCGACGCGGCGGTGCAGATGTTCGGCGGACTCGGTGTGGTGAGCGAACACCCAGTCGAGCGTTTGTACCGCGAGATACGCGCGCTGCGCATCTACGAAGGCGCCACCGAAGTGCAGCAATTGATCATCGCGCGCGAACTGCTGCGCGAGCACGGCGAGCGCACGGCGCCGCCAACCAACACAAAGGACCAATGATGGAGTTTCTTCAACCGGAAGGCTGGGCGCGCCCGCGCGGCTATTCGAACGGCGTGGCCGCCAGCGGCCGCGTGGTGAGCGTGAGCGGCATGATCGGCTGGGACGCGCAGGGCCAGTTTCATACCGACGACTTCGCCGGGCAGACGCGCCAGGCGCTGCAAAACATCGTCGACGTGCTGGCCGAGGCCGACGCCGGACCGCAGCACATCGTGCGCATGACCTGGTACGTCGTCGACAAGAAGGAGTACATCGCCGCGCACAAGGAAATCGGCGCGGCCTACCGCGACATCATCGGGCGCCATTTCCCGGCCATGACGGCGGTGCAGGTGGTGGCCTTGATCGAAGACCGGGCGCGTGTCGAAATCGAAGTGACGGCGGTGGTGCCGGCGCCTTAGCGCCAATTTCGTTATGATGGTGAGGCAGCCGCGCCGCGGCCCCTGATCCTTGCGCAATCCCATGGCCGGAAAAATCACCCCGTCGACCGCTCTGCTGCTGACGATTCCTCCCCTCATGTGGGCCGGTAACGCCGTCGTCGGCCGGCTGGTGCACACGATGGTGCCGCCGCTCACGCTCAACTTCCTGCGCTGGCTGATCGCGCTGCTGATCCTGCTGCCGCTGGCCGGCTCGGTCCTGCGCCCGGCCAGCGGCATGTGGCGCGCCTGGCGCCGCTTCGCCCTGCTTGGCTTGCTGGGTATCGGACTTTACAACTCGCTGCAATACATGGCGCTGCAAAGTTCCTCGCCGATCAATGTGACGCTGGTCGCCTCGAGCATGCCGGTGTCGACCCTGCTGGTCGGTGCGCTGTTTTTCGGCGTGCCGGTTCGGCGCGCGCAACTGGGCGGCGCCGTGCTCTCGATCGCGGGGGTGTTGCTGGTGCTCGCACGCGGCGACTGGGCGCAGCTGCTGGCATTGCGCCTGGTGCCTGGCGACCTGTTGATGATCCTGGCCACGCTGGCTTGGGCCTTCTACAGCTGGCTGCTCACGCGGCCACGCGAGCCCATAGCGATCCGCGCCGACTGGGCCGCCTTCCTGCTGGCGCAGGTTTGCTACGGTGTGATGTGGTCGGCACTGTTCGCGGGCGCCGAATGGACGGCTGCTACGCGCACCATCGCCTGGAGCTGGCCGCTGGCGGCCGCCTTGCTGTATGTCGCGATCGGTCCGGCCATCATCGCTTTTCGCTGCTGGGGGGCGGGCGTGCAGCGCGCCGGTCCCGGCGTGTCCGCGTTTTTCGTCAACCTCACGCCGGTCTTCACCGCCATCCTGTCCGCGGCCTTCCTGGGCGAAGCGCCGCACCTGTATCACCTGGCCGCGTTCGCGCTGATCGTTGGCGGTATCGCGCTCTCGGCGCTACCTTCAGGGACGCGCCGAGGCGCGCCCTGAAGCGCGGCGTGCTTACAGCGACGGCACCGAGACGGCCTTGCCGCCCTTGACCTTGGTGAGGTACACCTTCTTCAAGCCCTGGTGATCGGTTGGCGTGAAGGCCACCGCCAGTCCACCCAGGTTGAGCTTGAGCTTTTCCAAGGCCGCCAGCAGCGTGGGCCGGGTCAGGTCCTGTCCGGCCGCCTTCAAGCCTTCGACGAAGATCGCCGCATCGACATAGCCTTCCAGGCTGATGTAGTCGTAGCTCGTGATTCCGGCTTCCTTCATATCGGCCTGATATTGGTGCACGATCGCCATCGACGCGTCGTCTGGTGACGGCATCACTTGCGTGATGTAGGTGCCTTCGCCGTCAGCGCCGCTGGCCTTGATGAAGTTCGAAGTGCCCACGAAAGACAAGTTGAAGAATTTCGGCTTGAAGCCGGCCGCATTGGCCTTCTTCACGAAGGCCGAGCTGGCGCCATAGGTGCCGACGATGACGACCGCTTCCGGATTGGTCGCCTTGAGCGTGTCGAGTGCCGCGCCGACGTCCTCGGTGTTGCGCTTGTAGCGCGCCTCGGCCACCGGCTTTTGTCCGCTCTTGCGCAGTGCCCTTTCCACCCCTTCCTTGCCGGCCACGCCGTACGGGTCATCCTGGATGAACAGGCCGATGCGGTTGATATTGGCATCCTTGGCCAGGTGCTCGACCTGCATTTCGGTCTCGTTCCAATACGAGGCGCGCACATTGAACACCAGCTTGTCGACTGGGCTGCGCAAGAATTCGGCACCCGTGAACGGCGCGAAGAAGGGCACGCCGTGCTTGGTGGCGATCGGCAGCGCCGCTTTCGAGGTCGGCGTGCCGACATAGCCGAACAAGGCGAACACGCTCTCGTTGACGATCAGCTTTTCGGTCGCCGCGGCCGTTTGGGCCGGCTCGTAGCCGTCGTCGACACTCACGAGCTTGATTTTGCGCCCGTTGATGCCGCCGGCGGCGTTGACCTTGTTGAACAGGACGGTGGCACCCTGGCGCATGCCGGTGCCCAGCGCGGCGGCGGGACCGGACAAGGCGTTGGCCATACCGATGCGAATTTCCGTGCTGCTGACGCCGGCTTCGGCATGGGCCGTGCTGGCGGCCAGGGTGCCGAGCGCGAGCGCAAAAAGCTGATTCTGCAATTGATATTTTTTCAAGGTGTTTCTCCGTTCAGGGGGGCGATGGTCACTCATTAGGATCACCGAGCTTATTGACATGAGTCAACAGAATCATTGAGGTAGATCAAAACTAATCGCACTTGTTTCGCAATCCAACAACTGCTACCCTCAATCATCATGCGTTGCTGATAATGTTTCGGTCGGGATTGCCTTGTGAGGACTTTATGAAACGATTACTCGCCATATTGATGGGGGCCGTTCTTCAAGTGGCCATTCCGGCCCGGGCCGCGGCCGAAGAAGTGATCCTGTATGCCTACCATCTGAAGCCGCCCTTCATCATCGACCGCGAACAGCGTACCGGCATCTACTACGACCTGGCCACCTATCTCAATGAGCGCATCAGCGGCCACACCTTCCGCACCGTCTATCTGCCGCGCCGGCGCCTCGAACACGATCTGGAATTGGGCAAGCTGCATGGCCTGGTGGTGGGCGTCAATCCGGCCTGGTTCAAGGACGACACGCGCGCTCGCTACCACTGGTCGCCGCCGATCCTGCGGGACGAGGATATCGTCGTCTCGAACAAGAGCGCGCCCATCAACTACGACGGGCCCGAGTCGCTGGTGAACCGGCGCGTTGGCCTGTCGATGGGATATTACTACTACGGCGTGGACGAATTGGTGAGCTCCGGACGCATCACGCGCGACGACGCCGTGGCCGAAGACATCACCCTCGACAAGCTGTTCTTAAAGCGCATCGAGGCGGCCATCGTCACGCGCCGCACCCTCGATTACCTCGAACGCACGCGCCCGCAGTGGAAGGACCAGTTTTACGTGGCCAAGAAGCCGCATGACGAGTTCGACCGCATGGTCTTGATTCCGCACGAATTCGCCGCCCTGGTGCCGGACTTGAACGCCGCGCTCGGGCCGATCATGCGCGACCCGGCCTGGCAGGCGATGATACGGCACTGAGTTATGAGCGCCCGGAAAAGGCAGCCTCCCCGGCGCGGCCGCGCTTACCCGTACACGATAAAAGGCATGCCGTGGCTGATCACGCCGGCCAGCGCGGCGACGTTTTCATCGCTCTCGCTGATCGCTGCCAGCACCTGCGCCACGCTGGCCTTGTGCTCGTTGAGCACGCCGAGCCAGAAGGCGTCGCCGCCCGGGTCCGGAGTGCGGTGCAAGATGTTGAGGTAGAGCTTGTCGACCAGGCTCGCGTTGCTTGGACTGCTGCCGTACATGGCCGTCCATTCGGACGAGTTGACGAAGCCGCCGGCCACATCGTCGAGTGGCACACCATTGTCCATCGCGTGGATCCAGAATCCGAGGCCGCCCGGATCGGGCGTGCGGTTGAAGGCCGCTTGATAAATCCGGTATGCCTTGCCACCGACGCCGTCCGCGTCCAGGGCGAGCGCCATGTCGGTGAAATAGAGGCGCTCGACATGCGCGAACGTGTCAATGTCGCCACTGCTGTTGTCGGCGAGGGTGAAGCCGTTCGCGTTCGGGGTGAGCGTGAAGTTGGCGCGCGCCTGGTCGAACATCACGGTGTCGCGCCCTGGCCCGCCGTCGATGCGGTCGCTGCCGCCGCCGCCATGCACGATGTCGTTACCGGCGCCGCTGGTGATGATGTCGTCGCCGCGGCTGCCGACAATGTAGTCGGCCTCGTCAAAGCTGGCGAATGAGCCGCCGATCGGGCGCGTGCTGGCGCTGCTGATGCGCTCCACATTGCCCATGGCGTCGACATACGACACTTCGACCGACAAGGGGGAATCGACCATCAAGGGCGTGAGCGCGATGGTGGCATTGTGTTCGCCGCCAAGCATCCTGCCGTTCGCGAACCATTGATAGTGCAAGGTGCCGATGCCGTCGGCATCGGCCAGGGTATTGGTGATGCTCAGGTCCTGCCCCTGTTGTAAGGTGCCGCTGATGCTGATCGAGCCGGTGGGCGCGTGATTCGGGCTGAGCGCCGTGCTAAAGCCGTACGTGGTCGCGGCGGACAGGCGGTTGCCAGCCATGTCCTCGATGGCGTCGGTATCGAACTGCACAGTATAGCTGGTGTTCGGGCTGAAGTCGTGGCTCGGGTCGAGGGTCAGGACATTGCCGGCGATGCTGGCGCCGTGGCCCAGGCTGAAAGTTTCGATGGCCTCGCCCAAGCCGCTTTGCAGCGTGATGGCGCCGCTGCCGAACTTGATCGCTTCGCTGAAGGTGATGGCGATGTTGGCAGCGGCGCCGACGCCATGGCTTGCGTTGGCCGGGCTGGCCACTTCGATGAGGGGCGGCGTGACGTCGCCGAAGAAGGTGGCCAGGTTGATGATGTCGCGCCCGCTGTTAAAGAGCAGCGATTCTATATTGCTCAGTGTCGCGTGGAAGGCGCCGCTGGCCCCGCTCAAACTGTCCATGCGCACGCTGCCGTCGGCTTGGTGGGACAGCGAAAAGTCGGTGCGCAGCACGGTGCCGAAGTCGATCGTGTCCTTGCCGCCCAGTCCATCGATGCTGTAGTAGCCGGGCTGGATCAAGGTCCAGGAGTCGTCGCCGGCAGTGCCGGTGACGACGTGTATGACCGCTTCAGCGCGCTCGACGCCGCTGGCATTCTGGCTGCCCGGCGCCGCGCCGGGCGCGCCAAGTTCTGGTCGATCCGCTTGCATGCTCAGTCTCCTCATGATGATGTCGATTGGTGGGTGGCGCCAGAAACATCTGCATTTCCGCGTCACAGTCGACCCAGTCGCTGCCGGCCGCGCCATTGATGCGCGCGACCACGCTGTCGGGGCGGTAGCGCGAATATTTTTCCTTGGCCATGCGCGCGGCCTGCGCCTGGTCGGCGGCGTCGAGCACCACTTCGCAGTAGCTGGCCATGGCCTCGAAGGGCAGGCGAAAGGTCGGCATGGCGCTAGAAGCGGCGCGAGATGCCGACCTGGGCGATGTGGGCGGAGAACGGCGCCAAGTAGGGATTGCCGCTTCCGAACAGCTTGTATCCGGCGCGCTGCGCGTATCGCTCGACGCTGATATCCACCTGCCACTTGTCGGCCAATTCCTTGGCCACGGCAAGGCCGACGCTACGCGCGCCGTAGCCGGCCATGCGCTGTTCTTCGCTGCTGTACTGCGCGCCGCGTGGCGGATTGGTGGGGAAGGGCGCGGCGGCCGGATCAAGGTCGACGTAAAAACTGGCCGCGCTTTGCGAGTACAGGCGCAGCAGCGGCGTGACGCTCCAGCCGCCTGACAGCGGCTGCACGTATTCGGCCGTGAAGGTGTGGGCGCGGATTTGAAAGCTGTCGACGTAGTAGCGGTAGGCCAGGCGGCTGCTGCCGCCGCTCGCCTCGAAGTGATGGTTCCAGCGCGTGAGCAGGGTGCCGTGGTCGCGCTCGCGCGGGCGCTGGTCGAACACCTTGTAAGGGTCCGAGAAGTAGCCGCGCCCATGCGAGTAGCCCAGCGTGAGCTGCGCCAGGTCGTTCTGGCTCAGTACTTCGGTCACGCCAAGCGCGAGTTCGGCCACGCTCTTGTGCTCATCTTGCACGCGGTGGTTGGTGGGGTTGATCGAGTCGTGCAGCAGGTTCAGCGCGCCATTCCAGGTGCGGTTGCGGTCGGCGCTGCTGTAGCTGACGGCCATGCTCACGCCGCGCGAGACATAGTCCGCCTCCGACGAGAAACTGGCGCCGACCGTGACGCTGCCATCCTCGCCGTAGCGGGTGGCGGACAAATCGGTGGCGCGCCGGCGGTCCTGCAATTTACTCAGGGCCTCGGTGTGGTAAGCCGGCGAGGCGCCGCTGATGGTGTCGACGACGTGGTTGGCGCCGAGCGACCAGTTGCCCGCCAGCGGGGCGAGGATCGACAGGGACGGCGCGTCCACGTGCACGCGATCGGCGCCGGGCTGGCTGTCCTGGTAGCTCAGGTAGCGTAGCGCGATCACGCCTTCCTCGGGCGGCTCGGCCCGGGCCGGCTGCATCGCGGGCAGGCTGAGCGCGGCCAGCAGCAGCGCGTTCAAGGATGTGGTGCCGTGCGGACTGTCCATGGCTGCGCGGTCGCCTTTCAGTTGCAGCCGCAGCCGCCGCCGGCCGCACCGCTGCCGCCGGACGCGCCTTCGCGGCTGGAATACACATGCTCGGCCAGGCCATCCTTGGCTGGTGCGGCGTCAAAGCGCATTTCCGGCTTGGCCAGCGTGCCCTTTTGCCAGGGTTGGACAGGCGCGCGCGTGGCGCACGCCGCCATGGCCAGCGCCGCCGCCAGCGCGAGGGCGCGCCGCCAGCGCTGTCCGGCTGCGGGGCGGAATGCTGCAGTGACTATGGTGTTTTGCATAGGCGGCATGGGCAAGGGAATAGAGAGCGCGGCTGGCGCATCGCAGTGCGCCCGGCGCATTATAGGATGGCGGCCCGCCGCTGTGGGTGAAAATGACATTTCGATACATTCGATCGACATGTCGATACAGCGGCGGCGCGCCGTCAATACACGGGCCAGGCCGGGACGGTGCTAGGCGACGTTGGCGCGCTGTTCCGGGCGCATGGCGCGCACCAGCTGGGCGAACGCGTCCACGTCGAGCGCGCGGCTAAACAGAAAGCCCTGCATCTGGTCGCAGCCATGCGCGCGCAGGAAGGCGAGCTGCTCGGTCGTTTCCACGCCCTCGGCGACGACTTTCAGGCGCAGGCTGTGGGCCAGCGAAATGATCGACAGCACGATGGCGGCGTCGTCCGCATCGACCGTCAAATCCTTGACGAAGGACTGGTCGATCTTGAGCGCGTCGATCGGGAAGCGGCGCAGGTAGGACAGGCTGGAATAGCCGGTGCCGAAGTCGTCGATGGCGATGTGCACACCAAGCTGTTTGAGGTCGCGCAGGATCGTGATGGCGTGTTCCACGTCGTTCATCACCATGCTCTCCGTCAGTTCGATCTCGAGAAGATGGGGCGCCAGGCCGATGTCGGCCAAGGTGGCAGCGATCGATTCGGCCAAGGCCTTTTGGGTGAATTGGCGGGCCGACAGGTTGACTGCCACGCGCAGCTCGCCCAAGCCTTCAAGCTGCCAGGCGCGCGCCTGGGCGCAGGCGGTGCTGAGCACCCAGGCGCCGATCGGGACGATCAAGCCCATCTCCTCGGCCAGGCCGATGAAGCGCACCGGCGAAATGAGGCCCATCAAAGGGTGGTTCCAGCGAATCAGCGCTTCCATGCCGACGATGGCGCCGTCGGGCAGACTCACCTGCGGCTGGTAGTGCAGGATGAATTCGCCGCGCTCGAGCGCGTGGCGCAAATCGCTCTCCATCGCCAGCCGCTCGAGCGTGCGCTCGTTCATGGCCTCGGTGTAGAACTGGTAGGCGTTGCGGCCCATTTCCTTGGCCCGGTACATGGCGATATCGGCGTGCTTGATCAGCGTTTCGGCGCTGGCGCCGTCGGTGGGGTAGACCGACACGCCGATGCTGCAGGTAAGGAAAAAGTCGTGGTCCTCGATCTGCAGCGGCAGCGCGACGGCGTCCATGATGCGCTGCAGGACGGCGTGCCCGCTGCCGTCGTCGCTTTGTTCCGGCAGCACCATGACGAATTCGTCGCCGCCCATGCGCGCCACCGTGTCGGCTTCGCGCACCACTTCCTGCAGGCGTGATGCGAGTTTCTTGAGCAGGCTGTCGCCGGCCTCGTGGCCCAGGGTGTCGTTGACGAACTTGAAGCGATCGAGGTCGATGAACACCACCCAGATCGGGCGCGCGTGGCGGTTGGCCGCCGCGATGGCGTGGCTGAGGCGGTCGCGCAGCAAATTGCGGTTGGCCAGGCCGGTCAGGGTGTCGTGTTTGGCCTGGAATTCGAGTTCGGCTTCGAAGCTCACCACGTTGGTGATGTCGTATTGCGCGACCACGAAATGGCTCAATTGGCCGGCGTCGTCGCGCACCGGCGCGATGAACAGGTCGTTCCAGAACGAGGTGCCGTCCTTGCGGTAGTTGCGCAGCAGGGCGTGCCCTTCGCGCTGTTCGCGCAGGGCGTTGCGGATTTCCTCGATATTGGTCTGGTCGCGGTTGCTGCCTTGCAGGCTCTCGAGCGGGCGGCCCACCACTTCGCTGGCGCTGTAGCCGGTGATCTGCTCGAAGGCGGGGTTGACGTATTCGATCAGGTAGTCGGGCGCGACGGCGCTGCAGATGATGACGGCGTTGCTCGAGACCTCGATCACTTTTTCGCGCACGCGCAGCGACGACTCGGTGCGGGTGCGCTGGGCGATGTCTTCGGTCAGGCGCAGATTGGCAAAGCGCAGCGCGGCGGTGCGCTCGGTGGTGACGCGCTCGATGACGGTCACGCGCGACACCAGCACGTACACGTAGGCGGCGGCGAATACGCTCGAGAGCAGCCCGCCCAGCAGCACGTAGAGCGCGCCGCCGCCGGCCTGCGCGAACGGCACGGCGGCCTTGGCCACTTCCATGTGCCAAACGGTGTCGGCCAGCTTGAGGTCGGCGTGGACGGTGTCGAAGCGGTTCGCCAGCAGCCAGCGCGGCACCAGGGGGTAGACCGTTTCAGGCGCGGGCGCGGGGCCGTTGCGAAAGGCCAGCTCGGCCGCGTCGGCGCGCGCGCTGGCATACAAGGTGGTGGTCACGCCGGGGGCGTCGAGCATGGCGCCGGCGCCGAGCAGGGTGGCGACCAGGCGGTCGACCCGGTAGACGGCGGCGGTCTCGCCGATGACGGCGCGTTCGCGCGCGCCGGCGCTCTCGAGCGGCACGCCTTGCAGGTAGACCGGCGCGAGCAGCAGGAAGCCGCTGTGCCAGCCCTGGTGCTGGGCCAGCGACAGCAAGCCGGTGGCGGCCACCTTGCCGCTCACGCGCGAACGGTGGCGCGCGCCGGCCTGCTCGTTGGACATGGCGGTGTCGAGACCGAAGGCGGCCTCGTTGCCCGCCATCGGCTCAAGGTAGTCGACGACATTGTAGCTGTCGCGCCGGCCGGCCGGGCGCGGTGTGCCGGCGCTGGCGCCGACGCCGGCCTCGCGGATCACGAAGCCAGGATGGCGCACGGCGGTGCCCGCCTCGTAACTGGGGCGCTTGGCCTGCACCACCAGGCGCTGGAAGCTCAGGGCCTCGATTTCCGGATAGCGCGCCAGGATGGGGGCGGCGAACATACGGAACTGGTCGCGGTTGACCACGCCCACGGTGCGAAACAGCTGGTTGAGCACCGTCAGGCTCTCGACGGCGTCGGTCAGGCCGGCGGCGACGGCGGCGGTGCGCAGCTTGGCACTTTGCTGGAATTGGGCGCTGCTTTGCTCATATTCGACCCGCCGCACGGAAGCGAACAGCAGGGCGGTCAGGGCCAGGCCCGCGAACAGGGTGATGGCGGCCGACACGGAGACGGACAGCGGGATGCGGCGAAATAGTTTGTCCATGGCGGATCTCGGTAACATGCGCGCCGGCGACGGCGATCAGCGATCAGGCGCACGGCGGGCATTGAGCGACTATAGGTTGTTGCAACGGCCGTGTACGTGCGCTTGCGAACAGAAGAGCTTGTGAACGCGGATGCGTCTCGCCTACAGGTGCATGAATACCCGGCGAAACAGCCTCATGTATTGACAAAATGAAATCTAAAGGCGATAATAACAATTTTTGTTTTGACATCTTTTCCTGCCCTGTCACGGCGCGCCCCCACCTTTCCCATGTCCATTTTTGAACGCCAGCGCCATGCGCTCGCCATGATCGTTTTCGCCGCAGCACTGTTTGCCTTGGGGCTGCAGCAGGCGCTTGCCATGCAGATCGCGTCGCAGGGCGCGCCAAGCGTGCGTGAATCGCGCAGCGCCGAATCCGCGTTTGCGCGCGCCGTGCCCTTGCCCGCCTGGATCGAGCGCGGCGTCGACGCACCGGCCGCATCGTCCAGCGCGGCCTTGGTGGTGCGCCTGTCCGATACCCAGCTGTATGTGGATGCGACGCCGCTTATCTATTCGCACCGCGTGGTGCAGGCCAACGACGCCTCGATGTTGAGCGCCATGGGCCGCATTGAAATCGCCTTTCATCCGGAATATCAAAAGGTCGATCTGCATTTTTTGCAGGTGCGGCGCGCTGGCAAGGTCATCGATAAGACGCAGGACGCGGGCATTCGTTTTTTGCAGCGCGAACAAGCGCTCGATGAGGGCATTTACACCGGCGCGGTGACGGCGGCCATCGTCGTCGACGACTTGCGCGTCGGCGACACGCTCGAAATCGCCTATTCGATCAGCGGCGACAACCCCGTATTTGGCGGCAAGTTCTTCCATTCCCTGGCTTGGGATAATTCCTTGCCGACCCTACGCAAGCGCGTCACGCTCAATAGCGCGCAACAGCGTCCCATCGGCTACCGCCTGATCGGACATGGCGCGCCAGTGCCGCCCAGGGAAACGGTGCGCGGCGAGCGCCGGATCACGCAATTCGCGGCCGACAACCTGGCCGCGCTCGACCTCGAACCGTACGCGCCGCAAGACGTCGCCCAATTCCGCCAAATTCAATTTTCCGAATTTAAGTCCTGGAAACAGGTGGCGCAGTGGGCGCAAGCCTTGTTCGCGGTCGATGGCGACAGCGCCGGCGTGCAGGCAGTCAGCGCGCCCTTGCGCAAGGCCGGTACCGCCGACGCGATGGTGCAACAGGCGCTTGAATACGTGCAAAGCAATATTCGCTACCTGTCGGTGTCGCTGGGCGAAAATTCGCATCGTCCCTATCGGCCGGACCTGGTGCTCACGCGCCGCTATGGCGATTGCAAGGACAAGGCCTTGCTGCTGGTGACGCTGCTGCGCCAATTGGGCATCGATGCGGCGCCGGTGCTGGTGTCGACCTTCACACACAAGGGCTTGCAAACCTACCTGCCCACACCGCTCGTTTTCGATCATGCGATCGTGCGTGTCGTGGTCGATGGCAAGGTGCACTATCTCGACCCCACCCGCAGCGCGCAATACGGTCCGCTCGCGCGCATGGGACAGGCGCATGCGGGCGCCGAGGTGCTCGTTGTCGCGCCCGATACCGAGGCCTTGAGCACGATCGCGCCGCCGCCCGCCGGGCTTGCCGGTAACACGCGCAGCGAGCGCGCCGTGCTGGCGACCATTGACGGCGCCGCCGAGTTCACGGTTGAGCAACGCTACACGGGACTGGACGCGGAGCACGCACGCTTCTACTTCGCCAGCCAAAGCAAGGAACAATTGGGCAAGCTGCTCAGCGCCACCATCTTGCGCCGCTATGCCAGTGCGCAAGTGCAGTCCGGACCGACCATCGACGACCAGCAGCAGAGCAACACCGTGCTCGTCGCCATGCGCTATCGGATTCCCCACTTCCTGGAGAAGGACGACAGTGGCTGGCAATTTCGCTTCGAGGCGAGCAATATGCGCGAGCTCTTCTATGTGCCGGAAAGTCCGCGGCGCACGCACGCGTTGGCGGTGCCGAGGGAGGCCGCTGTCAGCCGCTATCAGTTCGAGTTGACGCTGCCCGATGATTTCGACGCCCACTACAGGCCCGAGGAGCTAAGCGTGCGCAATGGCGCGTTCGAGGCGCGCCGCACGCTATCGTTCTCTGGCCACACGGCGCGCGCCAGCGTCGCGCTCGACATCCTGGCCGACCGCGTGGCGGCCGGGGAGGTGCCAGCCTTCATGGCCGACCTGCACAAGCTGTCGAATATGATCGACGCGCCGCTGCAGATCGGAAAAGACGACCTCAAGGATGACAAGCTGGGCATGTTGCTCGACGCGCCCCTCAAGCAAAGGCTGGCGCAAGCCCAGCAAGAGCTGGCCGTGAGCGCGGGCACGGCGCTGGGCGAGGCGCGCGCGCGTGGTGCGTCGGCAGCGCCCAGCTTGTGCGAACGGGCGCTCGCCTACGCGCGCCTGGGACGCAAGGCCGACGCCATGGCCGATCTGCAGGCATTGGGAAAGGACGCCACGCCAAGCGCGGCCGCATTGCGCTGCCGTGCGGACATCGCCTTTTTCAGCGGCGATATGAAAGGTAGCGAAGCCGAGTACGGGCGTGTGATGGTTGCGGGCGGCGCCGACGGGACTGTTCACTTCCAGCGCGCGATGGCCAATTATGCGCTGGGGCGCTGGCGCGATGCGGCCGAGGGCTACGTCCAGGCATATGCCTTGCTCACGGACGAAGCAGAGCGCGCGCGCGCCGATATCTTGCACAGCCTGGCCATGCACCGCCTCAATCCGCGCGCCCATGTGGCCAGCCTGGGCGCGCCGCAAGATGGCTGGCGCGGCGCCATGTTCGCGGCGATCGATGGCAGCCGCAGCGACGACGAGGTATTGCGCCAAATTCACCATCAACTGGGCGACGAGCTCGAATTGGCGCTGGGCGAGGCCTACTACTTCTTGGCGCAGCACAATCTGGTGACAGGCAATAAATTAAAGGCGCTCGCCTATCTGCAGCGCTCGATTGACAAGGGTGTGTTGTCGAGCGCCTTGCGCCCAGTGGCGCGCTTTGAATTGGACCGGCTGCAGCGCTAGCGCGGCGGCGGAAAATCATTGATCGGACGGCGCGGGTGCGGCCTGTCCACTTCGGGAGAAACTATGTACGTGCGAAATTTGATGTTGACCTTGGCCCTTGCACTGGCATCGGTGGCGCCAGCGGTGGCTGCCGCGCCCATGCCGAACGCGGCCAGTGTGGAGGAGGTCGGGCAAGTGATGCGCCTGGCGGCCATGGACAAGCTGGCCATCGCCAGCATACGACGCGGCATCGAGAGCGGCAATCGCGGCGGGCCGGAGAGTGCCATCGATGCCGACATCTATATGACCTTCGTCAGTTCCGACAGCATCGTCGCGCACATGGCGCCGCTCATCGCCACGTATTTGTCGCACGACTACGCGGCCAAGCTGATCGCTGGCTTGCGGGCGCCGGCCGCGAAGACGGCGGTGCGCTTGCGCCTGCTCCATTCCGAGGCCGGCATCGAGGCCGCGCGCGCGGCGTTTCGCAAGCTGCCACCGGCCGAACAGCGCGCCGTCAACGCTTTCACCGATTCCCTTGTCTACAAGAGTTTGCTCAACGCCGAAAACAAGGCGCAGCCGGAAATCCAAACCATGTTCCGTGACTGGTCGGGCGAGGAGATGGAGGGTCGCGCCAAGCGGGTGCGCAAGCAAATGGCCGATTTAATCGAGCAGGAGTTGCGCCTTGAAGGCGCGGCGGCAGATGGCGAGGCGGCGGCCGACCTGAACCTGCCTAATCAATTGCCGCGCACGGGCATGCGCTCGTTCGATGAGGAAACCCTCGTGTCGCTTGAGTCGATGCGCAGGAATGTGCGCATGAATCGTCAATTTGCATTGGAATCGAAGGCGCTCAAGCATGAAGACGTGCTCAAACCGGAAAATTTGGTCACGCGCCAGGGGCTTGAGGCGGGCAATCTGACCTTGCTGGCGGCGCAGAATTTGTTCGAAACCCACGCCAAGGCTTACGAGAGCCTGGGCGCCGAATTCGATCGGCGCGTCGACGCGATCCCCATGTCCGACGAGCACCGCAAAAAGTCGCGGGCGCAATACGCGCAGCAGACGGCGGCTTTGTTCGACCTGGAGTTGCGCACCGCCGAGCACGTGCGCACGATTATCGAAGTGGAAAAGCAGATTTTGGCTTTATGCGAAAGCTTGTTGGGAAAGATCGAGATCGAGAATGGCAAGATGGTGGTCCGCTCGAATGCCGATGTACTTCGTTACAACACGCTGCTGGCGCAGATACGTCGTGAGGAAGATGAGATCAAACAGATTGAGGCGGAGGACGTGGAGCGCAGGAAGCAGATCGCCGCTAGACTGCGGGCGATGTAGTCGTTGACACTGTCGGTGATCAGGCGGTATTTCTACTTGGTATCGTTGTACGAAGGGGGCGCTGAATCCACCATTTGGCTGGCATCGGATGCGACGCTCAGGTAGGCGCCGATAGCGTTCACAACCACTTCATTTAAGGACACAGAATCGGCCATGGCGCGCAGCACGGCGGCCTTGTGCAATTCGGGTGGAACGCGAACATTGAATTGCCCTTTTAATGGCTTCTGAGCAGCGCGATCAAGTTGTTTGCAGGTCGCTAGGTAGTCATCGACAGCGGCTTCAAATTCCATTTGGAGGGCCGCTGGGGACGCCGCTTCGTACGTCACCACATCGCTGATAAACAAGATCTTGCCACGGCACACATGTCGCGCCATGTCGATGTCCGCTGAGCCTTCGTATCCCTTGTACTTGAGAATATCCATACTAAACCTTCAGATAAAACCACGCGCTTTCAGATGTGCGGCGATGTCCGCGACGCATCGCTTGTCGACATTCGGAGAAGGGTGCGGTTGGTGACAAATGATCAATGCGTCCCTTTCCTTGTGATAAAACTTTCTGCGAGAGCCTGCTCCTTTGAACATTTTGTAGCCAAAGTGTTCCAAAGTGGCCTTCAATTCGTCCCATTTTAGATCGGCGGGAGATGGCTTTGCACACAACTTTGCAAGTGCTTTTGCATGTTTGGACATAGCAGATGGGATCCACGCGCTGTCAAGTAATGGTAACTGAATTCCAGTTACGAAACTTGATACGAATCAGATCCCTAGTTGCAGGTACTTTTGAATGATCTTGGTCCCTCCGACAGGAATCGAACCTGTATCCCACGCTTAGGAGGCATGTGCACTATCCATTGTGCTACGGAGAGGACGCGAGCCCGTCCGGCAGGCCGGTGGGCGGGGCAGCGAGGCTGCAATTCGGCGATCGGGCCGCGCTGCTGCGCTCCGGTGTCGTGAATCGACGGCAATTATAGCCGACCTGCGCGGCGATCCGGGCGCAAAACGGGACGCCCGGCCCGCCAGTCGGTACAATGTCGGCTTCTTTCATCCAGTTTCCAAGGTCCAGCCGCCTTTTCCCTCCCCGAAAAGCGCATCCGCCGGGCATACCCACACATTATGGCTGTCATCTCTCTTTCGTCGGCGCAACTTGCGTTCGGCCACGTCGCGCTGCTCGATCACGCGGAATTTTCCCTTGAAACGGGCGAACGCATCGGCTTGATCGGGCGCAACGGCACCGGCAAGTCCACCTTGCTCAAGGTGATCTCGGGCAAGTTCAAGCTCGACGATGGCTTGCTGGTCATGCAGCAAGGCTTGAAGATCGCTTATGTCGAGCAAGAGCCGACCTTCGATCCGGGCATGAGCGTGTTCGAAGCCGTGGCCGGCGGCATGGGCGACCAGCTCGCCACCCTGGCCGAGTACGAGACCCTGACCGGCCAGTTCGGCCAAGGCGACGACGACGCCTTGATGGAGCGCATGCACGACTTGCAAGTCAAGCTCGACGCCACCGATGGCTGGAACTTGCACAACAAGGTCGAAACCACGCTCGACCGTTTGAACCTGTCGCGCGACGCCCTCATGGGCACCTTGTCGGGCGGTATGCAAAAGCGCGTGGCGCTGGCCGTGGCCCTGGTGTCGGCGCCGGACGTGTTGCTGCTCGACGAGCCAACCAACCACCTGGACTTCACTTCCATCATGTGGTTAGAGGGCTTGCTGCGCGAGTACAAGGGCTCCGTGCTATTTATTACCCACGACCGCAGCTTCCTCGACAACGTGGCCACCCGCATCATTGAACTCGATCGCGGCAACTTGCTTTCGTATCCGGGCAATTTTTCCGCCTACCAGACCCGGAAGAGCGAACAGCTCGACATCGAGGAAGTGGAAGCGGCCAAGTTCGACAAATTCCTCGCGCAAGAAGAAGTGTGGATACGCAAGGGCGTCAAGGCGCGCCGGGTGCGCGACGAGGGCCGCGTGCGCCGCCTGGAAGCGCTGCGTCTGCAACGCGCCGCACGCCGCGACCAGCAAGGCCAGGTACGCCTGGAAGTGTCGGCGGGCGAGCGATCCGGCAAGATCGTGGCCGAACTGGACGCCGTTTCCAAGAGCTATGGCGAGAAAGTCATCGTCAAGGATTTCAGCGCCACCATCATGCGCGGCGATAAGGTCGGCTTGATCGGGGCCAATGGCGCCGGCAAGACCACCTTGCTCAAGATGATCTTGGGCGAGGAAGACATCGACGGCGGCAAGGCGCGCCTGGGCACCAAGCTGCAAGTGGCGTATTTCGACCAGATGCGCAGTCAGCTCAATGAAGAAGCGAGCTTGATGGACACCATCGCGCCCGGTAGCGATTGGGTGGAAATCAATGGCGCGCGCAAGCACGTGATGAGTTATCTGAACGACTTCCTGTTCGCGCCGGAACGCGCGCGCTCGCCCGTCAAGTCGCTCTCCGGCGGCGAGCGCAACCGCCTGCTGCTGGCGCGCCTGTTCGCCAAGCCGGCCAATTGCCTGGTGCTTGACGAGCCCACCAACGACCTCGACATCGACACCCTCGAATTGCTCGAGGAATTGCTTGAGGATTACACCGGCACCGTGTTCCTGGTCAGCCACGACCGCACCTTCCTCGACAATGTCGTGACCCAGGTGATCGTCTCCGAAGGCAATGGCTTCTGGCGCGAATATGTCGGTGGCTACACCGACTGGGAGCGCGTCAAGGCCAACGCCCCGGCTGCCGTCAGCCGTCCGGCGCCTAAAGTGGAAGCACCCGTGGTCGCGCCGGCCGCCGCCTCGAAGCAAAAAAAGCTCAGCTATAAAGAACAGCGCGAACTCGAGGAATTGCCGCTCCTGATAGCCAGCCTGGAAGACGAGCAAGCCTTGATCACGGCGCAATTGAACGCTCCCGATTTCTACAAGACCAATCCAGCCGACGCGCGCCGCATCAACGCCCGCTTCGCCGAGATCGAGGAATTGCTGCTCGGCGCGCTGGAAAAGTGGGAATTGATCGAGGCGCGCTCGAAAGCTTAAAGCCCCGCGCGGCCTGCAATGCCGCGCTCGATTGAGCGGCAGCAGAGAGCGCACCGATTTAACGCGCACACTTTCCCCGGGCGCACTGCGTTTGAACAAGCGCGGGCCTGCGGGCGCCCCATGTATTGCGCAGGCTGGCGTTCTCACTGGCGGGGGCGCAATGGAACTGCTCGTTACGGGAGCCTTGGGGTATATCGGCTCGCATGCCGTGGTCGAACTATTGGCCGCCGGGCATGGCGTGCTCGGCATCGATAATCTCTGCAATAGCCAGCGTTCTGTGCGCGCGCGCATCGAACGCATCGCCGCGCGCGACTTCGCATTCGTCGAGGCGGACGTGCGCGACCGCGCCAGCCTCGACGCCTTGTTGCGCAAGCGCCGCATCGATGCCGTCCTGCATTTCGCCGGCTTGAAGTCGGTGGCGCAATCGGTGGCCGCGCCGCTCGACTATTTCGACAACAACGTCGGCGGCACCCTCGCCTTGTGCGAGAGCATGGCGCGCGCCGGCGTGACCACCCTGGTGTTCAGTTCCTCGGCCACCGTGTATGGCGAACCGGCCACGCTGCCGATCCGCGAAGACGCGCCCTTGCAGGTGACCAACCCTTACGGGCGCAGCAAGCTGATGGTCGAGCAAGTGCTGCGCGACCTGGCCGCCTCCGATCCAGCCTGGCGCATCGCGCTGCTACGTTATTTCAACCCGGTGGGCGCGCACGAAAGCGGCTTGATCGGCGAGGCGCCAGACGGTATCCCCAACAACCTGATGCCCTACGTGGCGCAAGTGGCGCAAGGGCGGCGCGCCGCCCTGTCCGTGTATGGCGCCGATTACCCCACCCCGGACGGCACCGGCTTGCGCGACTACATCCATGTGGTCGACCTGGCGCACGGCCACGTGCGCGCGCTCGAGCGCCTGGCCCGCGCCCCCGGCGTGTTCACCTGCAACCTCGGCACCGGGCGCGCCTACAGCGTGCTCGAGATGGTGCGCGCCTTCGCCGTCGCCAGCGGGCGCGCCATCCCCTACCGGGTGGTGGCGCGCCGTCCCGGCGACGTGGCCGCCTGCTATGCCGACCCGGCCCTGGCCGCGGCCGAGCTAAGCTGGACGGCGCGGCGCGGCCTGGCCCAAATGTGCGCCGATGCCTGGCGCTGGCAAAGCGGCGCGGCCGCGAAGGAGCTGCAATGAAAGCGATGATCCTGGCGGCGGGCAAAGGCACGCGCGTGCGCCCCCTCAGTTACGACCTGCCCAAGCCCATGATTCCAATCCTGGGCAAGCCGGTGATGGCTTATCTGGTGGAGCACCTGGCGCGCTACGGCGTGACCGAAATCATGGTCAACGTGAGCTATCTGCACGAAAAAATCGAGGAATACTTCGGAGAAGGGCATCAATTCGGTGTGCAGATCGGCTACTCCTTCGAAGGCTATATCAACGACAAGGGCGAAGTGGTGCCCGAGCCGCTCGGTTCGGCCGGCGGCTTGAAGAAAATCCAGCAATTCGGCGGCTTTTTCGACGACACCACCATCGTGCTGTGCGGCGATGCCTTGATTGACCTGGACCTCAAATCGGCCCTGTACGAGCACCGTCGCAAGGGCGCGCTGGCCTCCGTGCTCACCAAGGAAGTGGCTTGGGACAAGGTGTCGAACTACGGCGTGGTGGCCACCGACACCCACGGGCGCGTGCTGCAATTCCAGGAAAAGCCGGCCCGAGCCGAGGCGCTGTCCAATTTCGCCAGCACCGGCATCTATATTTTCGAGCCCGAAGTGATCGATCTGATCCCGTCATCTTGCTATTTCGATATCGGATCGCAGCTGTTCCCCTTGCTAGCCGCACAAGGATTGCCCTTCTATGCGCAAACGCGCGGGTATAATTGGGTCGATATCGGCAGTGTGTCCGACTATTGGCAGGTGCTGCAGAGCGTGCTGATGGGGGAGGTGGCCCAGATGGACGTGCCCGGCATCCAGATCGAAGACGGCGTGTGGGTGGGCTTGAACACGAGCATAGACTGGGATGGCACGACCATCGAAGGTCCCGTGTACATCGGTTCGGGCACCCGCATCGAGGCCGGCGTGAGCATTGTCGGGCCCAGCTGGATTGGCCATGGCAGCCACCTGTGCGCGGGAACGCGCCTGGTGCGCAGCGTGCTGTTCGAATATACCCGTGTGATGCCCGGTGTCGTCCTTGACGAATTAATCGTCTTCAAGGATTACAGCGTCGACCGCAACGGCGAGATGAAGCACGCTTCCGAATACACCTCGGAGGAGTGGGCCAATGCGCGCGACCGGCGCCAGGCGCGGCGCGCCGCGCAGGCAGGCGCGCAACTGAGCGCGAGCAGCAAATAACAGCAACAAGAAAGAAAGCAGATCCATGAAAATTTATCCCGTCATCTTGTCCGGCGGCGCCGGCACCCGCTTGTGGCCCTTGTCGCGCGCGGTGCTGCCCAAGCAATTGCTGCCCCTGGTGAGCGACAAGACCATGCTGCAAGACACCGTGCTGCGCGTGGCCGACTGGCCCGGCTTGATGGCGCCACTGGTAGTGTGCGGCAACGAACACCGCTTCCTGGTCGCCGAGCAAATGCGCGAGATCGACGTCACACCCCTGGGCATCTTGCTCGAGCCGGTCGGGCGCAACACGGCGCCGGCGGTGGCGGCGGCCGCCAATTACCTGGCGGCCATCGATCCGGACGCGGTGATGCTGGTGCTGCCGGCCGATCACGTCATTCTTGACGTCAAGGCCTTCAAACGCGCCGTGACCTTGGCGCTGGAAATGGTGGACAAGGGCGCGCTGGCCACCTTCGGCATCGTGCCCACCGGTCCGGAAACCGGTTACGGCTACATCCACCGCGGCAAGCTGGCCAACGGTTCCGAACATTGCTATGGCGTCGACCGTTTCGTCGAAAAGCCCAACCGCGCCACGGCGCAGGAATTCGTCGACGATGGCGGTTATTACTGGAACAGCGGCATGTTCCTGTTCCGCGCCGATCGCTATTTGAAGGAATTGACGCACTTTCAACCCGCCATCGCCGCCGCCTGCGAGGCGGCCGTGCGCCTGGGTTACCGCGATCTCGATTTCTGCCGCCTCGACGAGGCAACTTTTGGCGCCTGCCCGTCCGACTCGATCGATTACGCCGTCATGGAACGCACCGCCGACGCGGTCGTGGTGCCGTCCGACATAGGCTGGAGCGATGTTGGTTCCTGGTCGGCGCTGTGGGAAGTGCAGGCTGGCGACGCGCAAGGCAATGTGCAGCGCGGCGATGTCTATCTCGATGGCGTCACCAATTCCCTGGTGCGGGCCGAAAGCCGCATCGTCGCCGTCGTCGGCGTGCAAGACCTGGTGGTGGTGGAAACACCGGACGCGGTCCTGGTCGCCCACAAAGACCAAGTACAGCGCGTCAAGCAAGTGGTCGACCATTTGAAGACCATGGAGCGCACCGAGCATTTGCACCACACCAAGGTCTACCGGCCGTGGGGGCATTACGAGGGCATCGATTCGGGCGAGCGCTTCCAGGTCAAGCGCATCACGGTCAAGCCGGGCGAAAAACTGTCGCTGCAAATGCATCACCACCGCGCCGAACATTGGGTGGTGGTCAGCGGCACCGCGCGCGTCACCTGCGGCGACAAAATCAGCCTGCTGTCGGAAAACGAATCGACCTACATCCCCATCGGCATGAACCATCGCCTGGAAAATCCGGGCAAGGTGCCGCTGCACATCATCGAAGTGCAGTCGGGCAGCTACCTGGGCGAGGACGACATCGTGCGCTTCGAGGACATCTACCAGCGCGCTTGAACGGGCTAGGCTGCGAGCTTATTATCTGGCGCGCAAGTGCGCCAGCAAGCCGTCCGACGCGTCCTCGATGAAGTCGAGCACTTGTTCGAAGCCGGCGTCGCCGTCGTAATACGGGTCGGGTACCACGCTCGAGGCGCTGCGCGTGGCATAGCCCATGAACAGCGCCAACTTGTGGCGCAAATGCGGCGGGCAATTGGCCGTGAGCGCCTTCATATTCTCGTGGTCCATGGCCAGCAGGTAGTCGAAGCGCTCGAAGTCGCTCGCCTCCACCTTGCGCGCGCGCTGGGCCGACAAATCATAGCCGCGCCGCAAAGCGTGCTTCATCGAACGGGCGTCCGGCGCTTCGCCCACATGGTAGGCATGGGTGCCGGCCGAATCGATCAAGAGCGACTCGGCCACCCCGGCTTGGGCGGCGCGCTGGCGGAACACGCCCTCGGCCGTGGGGGAGCGGCAAATATTGCCCATGCAAATGAACAGGATAGAGGCGGTCTTGGGTTTCATGGGGCCATTCTAAGACAAAGCGGCGCGCGCCGCCGGCGCCCGCTCCGCGCTAATACTTGAGCACTCAAGTATTTTTCCGATGCCAGTCCACCGTTTTGCTACAAAAGCTTGGCGCCTCCGCAATGGGCGTGTTAGCCTTGCTCGCCCCATGGTGGGCCGCTCGGCTTGCCAGGCGCACGGCAGGCGCTGTCGGTGGGCCCCATCCGTATGTAATAATGATGAGTAAGCAATCTGTATGTGTTCCTGGGTGAAAATTATCATTGTCAAAGCAATGCATGGACTGAGGAGTGGCGGGATGTCGAAGGCAGGGATGGACTTGAATAGGATGCGCCGGGCCGCACAGGCCGGTTTTACGCTGCTCGAATTGCTGGTCGTGATCGTCATCATCGGCTTGCTTGCAGCCTATGTGGGACCGAAATATTTCGCCAAATTGGCGCAATCGAAAAGCACGATCGCCAAGCAGCAAATCGAAGCGTTCGGCAAATCGCTCGACACTTACCGGCTCGACGTGGGCCGCTACCCCAGCACGGAGGAAGGCTTGGCCGCGCTCTTGGCTGCGCCGGCCGCCAACGCCGCCAAGTGGCACGGGCCTTATCTGTCGAAGGCGGTACCGGTCGACCCATGGGACCACGCCTACGTCTACCGCGCGCCCGGCAGCAAGGGCGACTACGACCTGATTTCCTACGGCCTCGACGGACAGCCTGGCGGCACCGCTGAAGACGCCGACATCAGCAACAACTAAGCTTGCCCTCGGCCAGCGTCACTCGGGAAAGCGAGCGCCATGCAGTTTGATGTACGCGCCTTGTCGGCTGATGCCGGGGTGACCAATCTGCTTGTCGACGCGCTCGACGAGGCGGACGCGCGCCGCCAGGTCGAGGCGCGCGGCATGTACGCGAGCGCCATCGCGCCGCGCAGCAGCGTGCTGGTGCGCACCATCGGCGGGGGCAAGGCGGCCATGTCGCTGGTGCTGTTCAGCCAGGAATTGCTGGCGCTGCTGGCGGCCGGCCTGTCCGTGGTCGAAGCGCTCGAAGCCTTGCTGGAAAAGGAAGTGAACCCCGCCATCCGTTCCGTGCTCGGGCGCCTGCTGGGCGGCCTGCGCGAAGGCAAGCGTTTTTCCAGCGTGCTGGCCGAGCAGCCGGACCGCTTCCCGCCGCTTTACATCGGTATCGTCAAGGCGGCCGAAGGCACCAGCGATTTGCCGCGTTCGCTGTCGCGCTACATCGATTACCAGCAGCGCATCGACGCCGTGCGCGGCAAGCTCGCCAGCGCCGCCATCTATCCCGTGATCCTGCTGTGCGTGGGCGGCGGCGTGAGCGGCTTCTTGATCACCTACGTGGTGCCGCGCTTCGCCCAGGTCTACCAGGGCGCCGGGCGCGAGCTGCCCTTCCTGTCCAAGCTGATGCTCGGCTGGGGCCAGTTCGCCGCCGAGCACACCCAATTGCTGCTGGCCGGCGCGGCCGTCGTGCTGGGCCTGCTGGTGTTAGGCGTGCGCCACGTGCTCGCGCGCGGTGGCGTGGTGCGCCTATTGGCCAAGCTGCCCGGCATCGGCGAGCGCGTGCGCATCTACGAACTGTCGCGCCTATACCTCACGCTGGGCATGCTGACCGAAGGTGGCATCCCCATCGTGCACGCGATCGACACCGTGCAAGGCATGGTCTCGCCCACGGTGCGCCACGGCTTGCAGCAGGCGCGCCAGATGATCGAGGCCGGCTTGCCGCTCTCGACGGCTTTCGAGACGCACGCCCTGACCACCCCGATTTCGCTGCGCATGCTACGCGTGGGCGAGCGCACCGGCGACATGGGGCCGATGCTGTCGCAGTCGGCCGCCTTTTACGACGGCGAGATCAGCCGCTGGATTGACCGCTTCACGCGCACCTTCGAGCCTCTCCTGATGGCCGCCATCGGCCTGGTGGTGGGCGCCATCGTGGTGCTGCTGTATATGCCGATTTTCGACCTGGCCGGAGACATGTCATGAACGCCCAAGTCAAGCCCGCTGCCAGCGGGGATGCGCGCGGCCAGATCGACGCGGCCACGCTGGCGCGCGCGCGCGCGCAAAGCGTGCATTCGCAGCGCGGCGTGGTCGACGAGATCGAGGCCGCCACCGGACGCGACAAGCGCGACATCGTGCGTGCCCTGGCCGAGCCCTTCGGCATGACGGTGGCCGAGACGGCCGACATGCTCGCCTTCACGCCAGCGTTCGACCTGCTGCCGCTGTCGCAGGCGCTGGCGCGCCACTGCGTGCTGCTGCGCGGGCCAAGCGAGGCTTTGATCGGCGTGATCGCCGACCCCTTCGACGTCGACCTGCAAACCTGGCTTGGCGCGCAAGCGAAAGCGAGCGCGCACCAGCCCCTGCACACGCGCCTGGCGCTGGCGGCCGACATCCAGGCTTATTTGTCCAAGCAGGAGGAATCGGCGCGCGCGGTCGACAATCTGCTGCCCGGCGCGCTCGACGCCAAGCGCGACGGCAAGACGGCGGCGGTGCTCTCGTTCGCCTCCGTCAGCGAAGCGGCCAGCCCGGCCGTCAAGCTGGTCAACTCGACCTTGTACGACGCGCTCAAGGCTGGCGCCTCCGACATCCACCTCGAGAGCACTTCGGGCGGCCTGGCCGTCAAGTACCGCATCGACGGCGTGCTCGATCATGCCACCTCGGTCAATGGCATCGAAGTGGCCGAGCAGGTGATCTCGCGCCTGAAGGTGCTGGCCGAGCTGGACATCTCGGAACGGCGCGTGCCGCAGGACGGCAGCTTCCGGGTCGAGGCGGCGGGGCGCGAAATCGACCTGCGCGTGTCCATCATGCCCAGCATCCACGGCGAGGACGCGGTTATCCGTATCCTCGACAAGCGCGCCATGATCGAGGCTTACGGCTCGCTCACCTTGGAAGCGCTCGGCTTCGACGCGGCTTCGCTGGTGAGCCTGCGCGCGCTGGCGCAAGAAGCCTACGGCATGCTGCTCGTGACCGGCCCGACCGGCTCGGGCAAGACCACCACGCTGTACGCGGCGCTGACGGAAATCCACAGCGGGCGCGAAAAGATCATCACCATCGAAGACCCGGTCGAGTACCAGCTGCCGGGCATCTTGCAAATCCCGGTCAACGAGAAAAAGGGACTGACCTTCGCCAAAGGCCTGCGCTCGATCCTGCGGCACGACCCGGACAAGATCATGGTGGGCGAGATCCGCGACCGCGAGACGGCGGAAATCGCGGTGCAGTCCGCGCTCACCGGCCACCTGGTGCTCACCACGGTGCACGCCAATAATGTGTTTGACGTGTTCGGCCGCTTCACCCACATGGGCATCGACCCGTACGCCTTCGTCTCGGCGCTGAACGGCATCTGGGCCCAGCGCCTGGTACGCACCAATTGCCCGCACTGCGCGGTGGCGCAAACGCCGAGCGACGCCGAACTGGCGGCGGTGAACCTGTCGCGCGCGGACGTGGCCGACTACCAGTTCATGGAAGGGAAGGGCTGCGGCGACTGCCGCGGCACCGGCTACAAGGGCCGGCGCGCGATCGCCGAAATCCTGACCCTGAACGACGAGATTCGCGAACTGATCGTCGACAAGCGCCCGATCCGCCAGATCAAGGCGGCCGCGCACGCGAACGGCACGCGCAGCCTGCGCATGGCGGCGCTGGAACTGGTCAAGCGTGGCGCGACCACGTTGGCCGAAATCAAACGGGTAACCCTGCATGCTTAAGCGCATCCGACAATCCTTGCGCATCGGCGTGGCGCGCGACTCGCTCACCCTGGTGCGCGTTGATCGCTGGCGCGGCCAGGCACTGAGCGTGCTGGCCGAGATGCCATTGACCGAACACGACATCGACTCGCCCGAGCGCTTGCTGGTGGCGGCGCGCCAGCTGATGGCCGACAGCGGCTGCGCCGGCATGGCCGCGACGCTGGTGCTGGCCGACGAATTGGTGCGCCTGTGGCAGGTCACGCCGCCGCAGGGCGCCACCCGCATGGCCGACCTGGAAGCGGCGGCGGCGCTGCGCTTCCAGTCGCTGTACGGCGCCACCTTGGCCGACTGGACCATGGTGGCCGACTGGAACGCCAGCGCGCCTTTCTACGCCGCCGCGCTGCCGCGCGCCATGCTCGACGCCTTCGAGACACTGGCGCGCGAAGAGCGCTTCACCTTCATCGACATCGCGCCTCAATGCCTGCATGCCTGGAACAGCTGGCGCCGCGCCATCGCGCCAGGCGCCTGGTTCGCGCTGGTGCATGGCCCCTTGCTGACGCTGGCCACTTGCGACGGCAAGCGCCTGGGCGCGCTGCGCAGCGTGCCGCTGGCGCCGGCGGCCGACCTGGCGTGGCTGCACGCCCAGGTCGAGCGCGAGGCGCTGCGCCTGAATCTGCCGGCGCCAACGCTGGTCCAGGCCTGCGGCCAAGTGCCCGCCAGCTGGACTGACGACGGCGCGCACGGCCAGTTCGAATGCGTGCGCTTGGACGGCGCGCGGCGTGGCATGGCCACGCTCTCGCGCGGCGCCTTGCTGGCGCAGACGGGAGTGGCCGCATGAAGCCGGTGCGTATCGATTTTTCATCGCCCAGCCTGCGCCGCACGCTGCGCACCACGCCCGCGATCCATTGGCTGCTGGCGTTCGCTGGCGCCGCGCTGTGCGCCGGTGCCGGCGTGGCCATCATGCGCATGGCCGAGCATCAGCGCGCCGCCGAACAGCAACAGCGGCGTGCCAGTACGGCCCAGGCGGTCGCGCCCGTCGTCGAGAAGAGGGCCGCGATCTCCGAGGTGCAGGCCAACGCCGTCAACGCGGCCGTGCTGCAATTGAACCTGCCCTGGCGCGACCTGCAGGAAGCGATCGACGCGGCCACGCCCAAGACGGTGGCGCTGCTCGCGCTCGAACCCGATTCGCGCACCCGCACCCTGCGCATCCTGGCCGAGGCCAAGAACAGCGACGACATGGTCGCCTACATCGAGCAGCTCAAGCAGCAGCCGTTTTTCGAATCGGCCGTACTGACCAAGCACGAGGTCAACGAGCAGGACGCGAACCATCCGCTGCGCTTTGCGCTGGATCTGCATTGGGCGGCGCGCGGGGTGGCGCGATGATGGCCGCCAAACTGTCCCTGGCGCTGCTGCAGCTGCAGCTGGGCGTGCGCCGGCGCGGGCCGGTGGCGCTGCTGGCGGCGGTGCTGATGCTGGCCGCCATCGCCGCCTGGGCCTGGTATCTGCCGCAAGCGAAGGTGCAGCGTGCCGCCACCGCCGCGCGCGCCGCCGCGCCGGTGCCGGGGCCGGCCCCGGCCGCCTTGACGGCGCTGGCGCCGCCACCGACAAACGAACACAACCTGGCTCAATTCTACGAAGCCCTGGGCGAGCGGCGCTACGCCGAACAGCAGCTCAAGACCTTGTTTTCGCTGGCGTCGAAAAACGGCTTGAGCCTGTCCGCGGGCCAGTACAAGGAAGCGTACGACCGCAACGCCCGCATGCACACTTACCAGCTCAGCCTGCCGGTCAAGGGCAGCTACCGCGCCATCTGGCAGTTCAGCCTTGGCGCGCTGGCCGAGATTCCTTTCGCCTCGCTCGACGAGGTGAGCTTCCGGCGCGAACAGATCGCCGATCCGGTGGCCGATGCCCATGTGCGCCTGACCCTGTACCTGAAGGATGGAGGGCCGCAGCCATGAAGCGACTGCACCTGATGCTGGGCGCCGGCCTGCTCGGCGCCGCCGCCCTCGCGATCTTCGGCGACAAGACGCCGGTGGGCGTGGTGCAGCCGGTGGCCGCGCGCTCGAGCGCTGGCGCGCCGCCGCGTTCGTCCGCGCCGGCGCGTGCGACTGCTGCTGCGGCCACCAGCGCCGCGGCCGTCGCCGCGGCGCCAGCGTCCATGCCGGCTGTCAGCGACGCGCTCGCCAAAGCCGGCGCCGACGGACCGCGCGTACTGGCCTTGATCGCGCGCGCCGACTTGATCGGCGATGGCGCGGGCGCCTCCGGCGAGGCCGTCTTCGGCAGCCAGAACTGGAATCCGCCGCCGCCCCCGCCCGCACCGCCGCCACCGCCACCTCCGCCAAGCGCGCCGCCGCTGCCATTTTCCTTCATCGGCAAGGCCGTCAGCGACGGCCACTGGGAAGTCTATCTGGCGCGCGGCGATCGCACCGTCGTCGTACACAACAAGGACGTCATTGACGGCACCTACCGCGTCGACGCGATCGCGCCGCCCGTTCTTTCGCTGACCTATCTGCCCCTGAACCAGGTACAACAGCTCAACATTGGAGTTCTCGACTGATGTCAAGTCACGCATATAAATCGGTCGCAGCGCGACTGGCCATTCCCCTGCTGCTCGCTGTGATGCTGGGCGGCTGCGCCGCGCAGATGGCCTTTAGCGAAGGCGAGAGCCTGGTCGCGCAAAATCAGCTCGAAGCTGGCATGGTCAAGTATCGCGAGGCCATCACGCGCGACCCTGGCAATGCCAAATACCGGATCGGCTACCTGCGTGCGCGTGATCGCGTCGCGCGCGGCTTGATTGAGCAGGCCGGCAGCGCGCGCGCCAACGGCAAGCTGGCCGAGGCGCAGGCCCTGCTGCAACGCGTGCTGGCGATCGACCCGGAAAACGAGCGCGCCCACGCCGGCTTGCGTGGTCTCGACGCGCAGGCGCGCCAGGCGCAGCAGCTTGCCGCCGCCAACGCCGCGCTTGAGCGGCGCGACCCCGACGGCGCGCGCCGCAAGACCGCCGAAGTGCTGACCGAATCGCCCGAGCACGAAGGCGCGCTGGCCATGATGCGCACCATCGCCGAGCGCTTTCCGCCGGCGCCGCCGCCCGAGACGGCGCTCACAGCCCTGTCGAAAAAACCGATCTCGATCGAATTTAAAGATGCGCCGCTGCGCCAGGTATTTGACGTCATCGCGCGCACCTCGGGTTTGAACTTCGTGTTCGACAAGGACGTCAAGACCGACTTGCGCGCCTCGATCTACCTCAAGAACAGCACCGTCGAGGCGGCGATCTACTACCTGTTGATGACGAACCAGCTCGAGCAGCAGGTCGTCGATGGCAACACCATCATGATCTACCCGAACCTGCCGGCCAAGCTCAAGGAATACCAGGAGATGGTCGTCAAGACCTTCTTCATCGCGCACGCCGACGCCAAGGTGCTGGCCAATACGCTCAAGACCATCCTCAAGTCGCGCGACGTGGTGGTCGACGAAAAGCTCAATCTCTTGATCGTGCGCGATTCCGCCGAGGCGATCCGCCTGGCTGAAAAGCTGGTGGCGCTGCAGGATGTGGCCGAGCCGGAAGTGGTCATCGACGTTGAAATCCTGGAGGTCAAGCGCAGTCGCCTGATGGAACTCGGTATCGCCTGGCCCGATTCAATCACGCTCTCGCCCCTGACCACGACGACGACCACCACCAATGGCACCGAGACCCAGACCGTCAAGTCCGCGCTGACCTTGGCCGACCTGCTCAAGCTCAATCGCAGCACCATCGGCGTGAGCAATATCAGCCTGGGCATCAACGCCAACAAGACCGACGGCGACAGCAATATCCTGGCCAATCCCCGCATCCGCGTGCGCAACCACGAAAAGGCCAAGGTCCTCATCGGCGACAAGGTGCCGAACATCACCACCACTGTCTCGCCAGGCACGGCCGGCTTCGCGGCGCAGTCGGTCACCTATGTCGACGTGGGCTTGACGCTCAACGTGGAGCCAACCATTTACCTCAACAACGATGTGGCGATCCGCGTCGGCCTCGAGGTGAGTAATCTGGTGAGCCAGATGACCACCAGCTCCGGCGCCGTCGCCTACCAGATCGGCACGCGCCAGGCCACTACCATGCTGCAGTTGAAGGATGGCGAAAACCAGGTGCTGGCCGGTTTGATCAACAGTGAAGACCGCAGCGACGCGCGCAAGCTGCCGGCGCTGGGCGACATTCCGCTGCTCGGCCGCCTGTTCGGCTCGACCAAGGACGACACGCAAAAGACCGAGATCGTGTTGTCGATCACGCCTCACCTGGTGCGCAATATCCAGCGGCCGGAAGCATCGGCTTCCGAATTCACGGCCGGGACCGAGGCGAGCATCCGGCGCCGTCCCGACCCGGCGCCGCGCGCGCCAGCCCAATTGCCGGCGCCTGTGCAGCCGGTGCGTGCGGCGCCTGTGCCGGCGCAAATGCCGGTGCAAGCACCAGTGCCAACGCCGGCACAACAGCCAACGCAGATGCCAGCGCAACAGCCGGCGCCGATGCCCGCGCAGCAGCAAGTTGCAATGCCAGACGCCGCGCCGGCCCCGCAGCCGGCGGCCGAGGCGCCAGCGGCGACCATCCTGCCAGTTAGCCAGCCGACCATCAACCCGGTCGCGCCGACCGCGCCGGCGGCAGCGAAGAAGCGATGACGGGCGTTCGCGCGGCGCCAAGGCCGGGCGGCTTCACGCTGATCGAGCTGCTCGTCACGCTGGCCATTCTGGGGCTGCTGGCCAGCCTGGCCGTGCCGGTGGTGCAGGTCACGCAGCAGCGTCGCCAGGAGCAGGAGCTGCGCGCGGCGCTGCGCGAAATCCGCCACGCCATCGACGACTACAAGCGCGCCTACGACGAGGGGCGCATCGCCAAGGCGCTTGCCGCCACCGGCTATCCGAAGAATCTCGATCTCTTGGTCGAAGGCGTGCCCGATTTGCGCAGCCCCAAGCGCAGCAAGATCTTCTTCCTGCGCCGCGTGCCGCGCGATCCGTTCAATGCGGATCCGGCCTTGAGCGAAACGCAGTCGTGGGGAAAGCGCAGTTACGCCAGCGAGGCCAACGATCCGCTTGAAGGGGAAGATGTGTACGATGTCTATTCCACGTCCACCCGCACCGGCTTGAACGGCATACCGTATCGGAAATGGTGATGAGAACAAAACAGTCAGGCAGGGCGCGCGGCTTCACGCTCATCGAGCTTTTGGTGGTGCTGGCGATCGTGGCCTTGATGCTGATGCTGGCCGTGCCGCGCTACTTTCCGTCGATTGACGCGTCGAAGGAAAAAATCCTGGCCGAGAACCTGCGCAATGTGCGCGAGACGATTGACCATTATTACGGCGACACCGGCAGGTTCCCCGATTCGCTCGAGCAGCTGGTGGAAAAAAAATACCTGCGCGCGCTGCCGATCGACCCGGTCACCGACAGCAGCACCACCTGGATCGTGGTCCCGCCCGAGGATGGCACCAAGGGCGGCGTGGCCGACATCAAGAGCGGCGCGCCAGGTAGCGACCGCGATGGCAAACCGTTTTCGGATTTGTAGGCGCACCATGGCAAGCGCGCGGCGCCGGCACAACGCGGGGTTCACCTACGTCGGCCTGATCATCATCGTGGCCATCATCGGGCTGGTCAGCGCGACCACCATCAAGCTTGGTTCGCTGCTGCAGCGCCGCGCCGCCGAGGAGCAATTGCTCGAGGTGGGGACGGCCTTCGCCGACGCGCTCAAAAGCTACGCCGATGCGTCGCTGCCGGGCCAGAGCAAGCAGCCCACCAGCGTGGCCGAGCTGCTGCGCGATCCGCGCTTTCCAAACGCGCGGCGCCACCTGCGTCAGCTCTATCTCGATCCCATCACAGGCGGCAGCGAGTGGGGCATCATGCGTACCAACGACAAGGTTGGCATCATCGGTTTTTACAGCCTGTCGACGGCGACGCCGATCAAGCAGTCGAATTTCCAGGAACGCTTCCAGCAGTTCGACCACATGCAGCGCCTGAGCGACTGGAAGTTCATGGGCACGGGCTTGCAAGACCTGCGCTTCGTGCCGCCGCCGTTGCCGGTCCGTCCCGATGGTACGGTGCCGCCGCCGCCGTCCGAGAACGCCGGCGCGGCGCTTGAGATGATGCCGGCGCAGCCGCCCCAGGCCGCGACCGCGCCGGCTGCGGCGGGCGATCCGCCGCCGGAGGCGCCGGTCGAACCCAAGCCTGCCGCCGACGTGACACCACCGGCCGAGCCACCACCGCCCGAGGTCGCGCCCGGCACGCGTGAGGAGCCGCCGGCCGCAGCCGGCGACGACGCGTCGCAGCCGCCCGGCGCGCCAAAAGCGGTGAAAAAGAGGTGAGCGCGGATTGGCGCATCGGGTATTTAGAAAATGGATGAGGTTTGTCCAGTTGCCGGGATTGACCCCGCCTCGCGGAAGCGCCGGTCGAACCCAAGCCTGCCGCCGACGTGACTCCGCCGGCCGAGCCACCACCGCCCGAGGTCGCGCCCGGCACGCGTGAGGAGCCGCCGGCCGCAGCCGGCGACGACGCGTCGCAGCCGCCCGGCGCGCCAAAAGCGGTGAAAAAGAGGTGAGCGCGGATTGGCGCATCGGGTATTTAGAAAATGGATGAGGTTTGTCCAGTTGCCGGGATTGACCCCGCCTCGCCGCGGAAAATGGATGAGGTTTGTCCAGTTGCCGGGATTGACCCCGCCTCGCGCGCAAAAAGGTGAAGGATTACTGGGTTGGTCCTGGTGCCAGAGCGCTTCTTGAATCTGGAAAGAGATTGACAATTGCAGTCCAATCTCCGCGCGACTTTGACTTGACTGTTTAGCGGGAAGCTGCGGTCGTCTGATGGCGCGGGGGCCAAACCCTGGCCCCCGTTCCCATGGCCTGCCGTTCAGCGCGTGGTGCGCTTGAAGTCACCTAGCCTAAAGCCCAGCGCGAACAGCGCGCCAAAGTAGGCGCCGGCGCAGGCGCAAATCAATGCGCCGAGCGCGGCGATGCGCTGCCAGCTCGGCAGCGCGCGCCCGATCCAGTCCACTTGCGCCGCGCCGATCACAGCCACGCCTCCCATCAGCGCCAGCGCCAGCGCCAGCTTCAAGTAAAACGCCGGCCAGCCCGGCAAGGGCGTGTAGATGGCGCGCCGGCGCAAGCCCCAATACAGGAAGCCCGCGTTCAGGCAGGCGCCCAGGCCAATCGACAGCGCCAGGCCCGCCACTTTGAGGTAGGGCACGAACACCAGATTCATCAACTGGGTGGCGATCAGCACCCCGACGGCGATGCGCACCGGCGTGCGGATATCCTGGCGCGCGTAAAACGCCGGCGCCAGGATCTTGATCAGGATGATGCCCAACAGGCAGGTGCTGTACGCGATCAAAGGCCGCGCCGTGTTGGCCGCCGCTTCCGGCGTGAACTGGCCATGCATGAACAAGGTGGCGATCATCGGCAGCGCCAGCGTCGCCAAGCCCAGCGCGGCCGGCAGCGCCAGCAGAAACGTCAAGCGCAAACCCCAGTCGAGCAGGGCTGAGTACTCGGCCGTGTCCTTTTCCAGATTCGCCTTCGACAAGCTCGGCAGCAAAATGGTACCCAGCGCCACCCCCAGCAGTGCCGAGGGGAATTCCATCAAGCGGTCCGCCGTCTGCAGCCACGAAATGCTGCCCGTGGCCAGCCTGGTGGCGATGCTGGTGTTGATCAACAGGCTGATCTGCGCCGCCGACACCGCGAACAAGGCCGGCGCCATCTTTTTGAGCACGCGCCGCACGCCGGCGTCGCGCAAGCCCGACACCGGATTGAGCGAGATGCGCGGCAACATGCCCAGCTTGACCAGCGCAGGCACCTGGATCGCCACCTGCAACGCGCCGCCCACCATCACGGCGATCGCCAGCGCGTAGATCGGCGTGGCCAGGAATGGGCGCAGCAGCACGGCGCCGGCGATGAAGGCCAGGTTCAGCAGCACCGGCGTGAAGGCCGGCACCTTGAATTGGCTCCAAGTGTTGAGGATGCCGCCGGCCAGGGTCACGAAGGACATGAAGCAGATGTAGGGGAACATGATGCGCGTCATCACGATGGTCAAGCGCAAGCGCTCGGCGTCGTCGAAGCCATTCGCGATCAGCATCACGATGGCCGGCGCGCCCAGGATGCCGGCGATGCTCACCAGCAGCGTGGCCCACACCAGCGTCGTGCCCACATGGTCGGCCAGGCTCTTGGTCGCCTCCTTGCCGTGCTGGTTCTTGTATTCGGCCAGGATCGGCACGAACGCTTGGGCGAAGGCGCCCTCGCCAAACAGGCGGCGCAGGAAGTTGGGGAAGCGGTAGGCGACGTAGAAGGCGTCGGTGGCGGCGGTGGCGCCGAAGTAACGGGCGATCAAGACGTCGCGCACCAGGCCGGTGATGCGGGAGAGCATGGTCATGCTCGAGATGGCGGCCAGGGTACGCAGTAAGTTCATGGGGCGAAATTATAGCCGCTCCCCGGCCGCGCATGGCGTTTGCGGGCGCGGCGCGCTAGCTGATAGGCGCTTCGAGCGCGCGCCGGGCCGGCGCCGTGAGCGGGATGCGCATCGTGAAGGTGGTACCCGCGCCCACCGTGCTGGCGACCTCGATCGTCCCGCCCAGCAGGCTGGTGACGATGTTGTACACGATGTTCATGCCCAAGCCGGTGCCGCCGGCGCCCATCTTGGTGGTGAAGAAGGGGTCGAATACGCGCGACAGGTTTTCCGGCGCGATGCCGGCGCCGGTGTCGGAAAACGTGATCAAGACGCTGTGCGCGTCGATCCGCTCGCTGCGCAAGATCATGCTGCCGCCGGCCTCGCCTTCGAAAGCGTGGGCCAGCGCATTGCTCACGAAGTTGGTCAAGACCTGGCCCAGCCCGCCCGGATAGCTGTCCATCTCGATGCCCGCGTCCAATTCCAGCGCCAGCGCGATGTCGCGCTTGCGCCACATGGGCGTCAAGGTGTGCATGGTTTCGCGCAGCACGCGCTCGAGGTCGAAGCTGCGCCGGTGGTCGCTGGTGCGGTCGGCCGCCACGTTCTTGAAGCTGCCGATCAGTTCGGCCGCGCGCGCCAGATTGCGCTCGAGCACTTCGATTGCGTCGATGCGCTCGCGCGCATAGCGCTCGAGCATGGACTTGCGCAAAGTGCCGCTCTCGACTTCGCTGAGCAATTCGCGCGAATGGGCTTTCATGGTGCTGCTCATCATTACGCAATTGCCGATCGGGGTGTTGAGCTCGTGGGCGACACCGGCCACCAGCGAGCCGAGCGCCGCCATTTTTTCCGAGCGCACCAGGTCGCTCTGCATGGCTTGCACCGTCGCCAGGGTCTGTTCCAGCTGCGCGTTGGCTTGCTCGAGATTGCGGGTGCGCTCCTTGACCATCTGTTCCAGGTGGGTTTCGCGTCCTTCGAGCACCGCCATCATCTTGTTGAACGCCTGCCCCATTTCGATGATGTCTTGCGGGCCGGCCAGGGTGGCGCGTAGATGCGCTTCGCCGTTCTCGGCGCGCCGCATCAGCTGCGACAAGGCGTGCAGCGGGCGCAGCAGGCGTCCGCTGATCAGACGCTGCAGCGCGAACAGGATGGCGGCAAAGATCAGCGTGACGCCCAGATTGCTCACGAACAGACTCAGCACCAGGCGGTCGAGCGAGGCCTTGCCGACGGCCACATGCACATGGCCCAGGACGGTCGGCTTGGCGGCGTAGGCGTCGATCGCGGCGCTGTCTTCCGGCTCGCTTAGCACCGGCACCTTGAAATAAAACACCTCGTCCGCCTCGACGTAGCTTTGCTCGCCTTCGAGCAAGGGCAAGGGCTGCGCGCTGACCAAGCCACCGTCGCGCCGTTTGCGCGCCTGGCGCACCAAGACCTTGCCCTTGGTATCGACAATGGCCACCTGCAGCACGTCGGGGAAGGCGAGCGAGGTGTCGACCGCCACCTGGGCGTTTTCGGCCGAATGGAGCAGCAGGGCCAGCACGCTTTGGCGCGCCAGGTTGGCGGTGATCTCGCGGCCCTGTTCGCGCATATAGGTTTTCATGCGCTCGCTGGCCTCGCGCGTGTTGACGATCGAGGAAAACAGGGCCAGGCCGAGCATGGCGATGGCGACCACGATCGACAGGCTGTGGCTAAAGCGCCAGCGCCGCGGGGACGCATGGGCGGGCGCGGCGTGCGCCGGCTGCAGCGGCGGCGCAGCGCCCGCCTCGGCGATGTCGATTCTTTGAGTCATCGCGCCCGTGCCCCCATCATTCCTCCGGAAAAAACTGAGCATAGTCTTTTTTCTGCTCGGGGCTCAGGGAAATGCCCACGTGCGTGCCAGTGCGCAAATTGACGGCGCCATTCACATCCTCGAGCAGCGCCAGGGTCGACTTGTCGGCCTCGCGCCCGCTGGCCAAGGCGATGCCGGCGAGCGTGCGCCCCATCCCCACGTTGTCCGGATACAGGGCGAACAGGCTGCCGCGCTTGACGTGCGAGATATTGCTGGAAAAGACGGGGATATTGCGGGCCCATGATTGGCGCAACACCATCGACAAGAGCGTCACTTCGTCCATGGTTTGGGAATCCTGCGGCAGCCACAAGGCGTCGCGTCCTTCGGTCGCGCCGGCCACGATCGCTTCGTAGGCTTGCGCGGCGCTCGAGAGGTCGGGCGCCTCGTGCGCGACCAGCTCCAAGCCTAGATTGCGGGCCGCGTCCTTGGCGATCTTGATGAGCCAGGCGTTGGCGGACGCGCTATAGACCACGTGCACTTTCTTGACTCCCGGCTGCAAGGACTTCAGGCGCCGGAACAGCAAGGCCGGATCGATCACCAGGCTCACGCCCTTGTAGGCGCGCTTGCCGGGCTCGGGCATCTTGACCACGCCACCGACCACCACCTGGATGTCGCCGTCCAGACCCGAGGCCAGGCGCCAGCCCTGCTGCCCGAGCGCGATGACCACCTTGATGCCGTTCGCCTTCAGGTAGGCGGCCACCTCGGCCTGGCTCATCTCGGGCGCGACCGCCAGGGTTTGCACGGGTGCCTTGGCGCCGCTCTCGATACCCTTGACGATGCCAGCGAAAATGCTGCGGTATGGCTCCAAGGCTTGTGGATACAGCACCGCCAGCGTGGCTGGGGGCTGCGCTTCTTGCGCGCCGCGCGCCGGCTTGCTGTCGGCCAGCGCCAATTGCAGGTCGGCCATGGCGGCGCCGCGCGCTGGCTCGTCCGCGCGCGCCTCGGCCGCCCGCGCCGGCAAGCTGGCGGCGATGCAAGCGGCCATGCAGGCGGCCGCGCCCAGCGCGGCGGCCACGCGCAGCATGCGGCGCGGCTGCCGCTTGGGTGGGGGAGTCAGCGCGGTGGGCACGCGCTACATTCGAACACTGAGCTGCACGCCAAACGAGCGTCCGGCCAAGGGCAGGTCGTAGGGCAGGGCAAGTCCGGGGGCGGCACTCGGTTCGCGCGCGTCGGCGTTGAACAGATTGCGCACGCTGGCGCTCCATTCCCATGGCCCGCGCTTGGCGCGCACGGCCAGGTCGAGCGTGGTGTAGTCCGCGATCGGAGCGCGCGCGTCGCCGTCGGCGCGGCGCCGGTCGGCCACCCAGTTCAATTGCGGTACTAATTGATAGCCGCTCGCCACTTGCCACTCGGCGCGCGCGAACAGGTGGCGGTGCGGCGCGTAGCCCGGATCCTTGCCGCTGCGCTGGTCGGTGCCACTCTGCCAGGCCAGGTTGAGCGCGCCGCGCAAGCTGCGCCCGCCATCCCAGCCCAGTTCCAGCTCGGCGCCGTGGCCCTTGACGCGCCCGACGTTGTTGAAGGTGCCGCCGGGGGCGGGAGCGGGGTTGGGCACGACCTGGATGATGTTCTGGCGGTCGTAGTCGAACAGGCTCAAGTTGGCGTGCAAGGCGCGCGTCGCTTGCCAGCCCAACACCGCCTCGGTGGTGGCGATGGTTTCCGGTTGCAGGGCCGGATTGCCGTTGGTGACAGGGTTGATGCCGTAAGATTCGTTGAAAGCGGGCGCGCGGAAGGCGCGAGCGTGCAGCAGCTTGGCGGTGAGGTCGACGTTCGCGTCCCACACCAGCGCCAGGCGCGGATTGGTGGTGCTGCCAAAGTCCGAGTAGGCGTCGTGCCGCACGCCGGCCGTGAGCGCCCAGTCGCGCGCGAATTGCCATTCGTCTTGCGCGTACGCATAGGTGTCGCGCCGGTCGCGCGGGTTGGTGTGGTTCTGGATCTGGCCGTAGTCGGACACCGGACCGGAGGGGATCGGCACGCCGGCGGGGTTGAGCAGGAAGTTCTTGAACGTCGTCACCCGGAACAAGTCGAGGTCGTCGTGGCCCAGGCCCACGCGCAGCGCGTGGCCGCGCCAGCCGGCGTAGGTGGCCCAGGCCGAGGCGCGCACCGTTTGTTCCCAGCGGCCGGGGCCGCCGATCATGCCGTTCGGGAAATAGCTGGCGCCGATCCTGGCGCCGGGCGGAAACAGCATGAGGCCGTCCCCTGTGCCCGTGTGTAAATATTCCCAGCTCAATTGGGCGCCCGCGCCCCAGCCTTGGCCCAGGTTCGCCGCGTTCCAGGACAGGTCGGAAAGGTAGCGCTTTTGCATCACACTGTGGTCCGGGTCGAGCGCGTTGTTGGTGCCGGCGCCCAAGCCTATTTGGTCGCGCAACTTGCCATCGAGGCGCCAGCGCCAGTTCTTCCACGTCAATTCCAGATGGGCGTCGGCGGCGCGCTGGCCGCGTGCGACCGGTCCGGGGGCCAGGCTGGCATGGGTGCCGAAGCGGTGGTCGTTGAGGCTCTGGGCATCGGCCTCGATCACATTGCGCGGACCGTCCGTGCGGCCGAACTGCAGGAAGGCGGCCAGGCCCAGCTCGCCGTGGGTGGAACCGTGCAGCAGCCAGGCATCGCCGCTGCGGAAGGAGCCCGCCTGCACGCCCATGGTCGTTTCATTGTTCAAGTCGGCGGGGCTCTTGGTGATGATATTGATCACGCCGGCGAAGGCGTCGGCCCCGTACAGGGCGGAACCGGGGCCGCGCAGGATTTCAATGCGCGCGACATGCTGGAGCGGCATGCTGGCCCAGGTTTGGGACTTGTCGCCCGTGTACAGCTCGCCCACCGGCACGCCGTTTTGCAGCACCAGCACTTGCGGACCGCGGGTGTCGCCGCCGCCGATGCCGCGCACGATGTACAGCGAGCTGTAGGAAATCGGGCCGCGGCTGACATGCACGCCGGCCACCGTTTCGATCACCTCGTCGAGGTCGGTCAAGCCCATGGCGGCGATGTCGGCCGCCGTGACCACCGTGGCCACGGCGGGCGCGCGCCGCATCGGCTGGCTCGCGCCGGTGGCCAGGCTGATGGTTTGCGCGGCGCCGTACACCAGGGCCAGCTCCTCGTCGTCGGGCGCGCCCGCACTGGCTCCTTGCATGCCGACCAGGAAGGCGAGCGGTAAGCAAATCATGGGCTTGTGCGCGAGGCGACGTGCGATGCGTAGTTTCATGCTCGATCCTGAAGATGCGATGCCCTAAGGCAGTTTTGAAAACATTTTACGCCGCACGTTGGGTTGCTCGGTGGAAAACCCCGGCCGCCCCAGGGGGATGTGGTGCCCGAGCGACATGCTGGCCGGGGCGGCGCCGCAGTGGCCCGGGCCGGACGGGGTTTTTCGCGCCGCCTGTGATTTTGGATTGCCTTAAAGCGAATAATCTCTTATAATCGAAGGCTGTACAGAATTCTGTTACGCAAACACTAATGTTTGGCAGGCACTGGTTTGACCAAGAAGGGTCTTCGGAAGCACTGAAGGCGCCCAATTGCCAGACACGAATGTTTGCAAACGCAACTTGACCCGATTTAGGAAATTTCATGGCAAATACCGCACAAGCGCGCAAGCGCGCTCGTCAAGCAGTTAAGCAAAACGCACACAATTCGTCCCAGCGTTCGACCCTGCGCACCGCAATCAAGGCTGTGCGCAAGGCCATCCAGGCTGGCGACAAAGCTGCTGCAACGACGATCTTCCAGGCATCCGTGTCGACCATCGACAGCATCGCCGACAAGAAAATCATCCACAAGAACAAAGCAGCACGCCACAAGAGCCGTCTGGCCGCTGCCTTGAAAGCCATCGCCGCCTAAAACCGGCAGCGGGGCGACAGCCCCGCGCGATCGCTGTTCTTGCAAAAAAACCCGCCTGAGCGATCATGCGGGTTTTTTGCGTTCCAGAATGCCAAAAGCAAGATGGGGACAGACCCCTGTTTTGAGGAAATGCGTGCATTTCCTCAAAACAGGGGTCTGTCCCCATCTTGCTTTTGGCATTTGCGAATGCGACGGACGTAAAAAAAGGCAGGACTAGCCTGCCTTTTTTGAATCCAAAAGAGGATTACTTCGAAGCAGCAGCCGAAGCAGCCGATGCCGAAGCCGAAGCCGAACCGGAAGCCGAAGCCGAAGCTTTGTGTGCTTTAGCTTTCTTAGGAGCCGAAGCCATTGCGGAGCCGGAAGCCGAAGCCGAAGCCGAAGCCGAAGGAGCCGAAGCCATTGCCGAAGCGGAAGCCGAAGCCGATGCCGAAGGAGCGGCGAAAGCGGAAGCAGCGAACAGGGAAGCAACGAGGGCAGCGATCATTTTGGACATTTTAAAATTCCTTTTGGTTAAGAAATGACGATTCTTATGAATCTAGGTCCAATAACGTGTCTTTTCCTTGTCGGTTGACATCAAATTGAAATAATTCAGAAAAATAGGAAGTTTATTTGCTGCGGCGCAAAATTGTCAGTGTTTGCCCGGCTTCAAATGCTCGAGCAAGCCCTTCAGCTCCCCCTGCGACAAGCCGGCCAGCTCGGGCGAGCGGCGGTCGATCTCGTGCGCCAGGTCGGCCAGCAGCCAATCCATTTCGTCGAGCATGCCGCGCAGCTCGAACAATACTTCCGGGTCGTCGCGCGCGATGGCCAGCATGCTCGCCATATTGTCCGGATCGAAACCGGCTTGCACCACCAGGGAACGGATGGTGCCCATGCGCTCGAACAGGAAGGCCAGCGGCGAGGTGTCCGGCGGCGAGGGCGCCAGTTGCTTTTCCAGTAGGGCGCGCAGGGTGAACCAGGCTTGCAGCAGTTCGGCCAGGTTGGCCAACTGGGAAGCTGCGCCATGTTCATGGGGCGCCGCATGAGCATCCTCGGCCGTGATGTGGATCAAGTCGCGCAGCGCCGCCACCATGGCCGGGTCGAAACGCGCCTGGTTCAGGCGGAACAACATGTCCAGGCGTTGCAGGTCAAAGCGCTTGATGACGGCCTCGGCCACGTCGGCCACGGCGATCAAGCGCGCCATCGGCGGGATCTTATGCCCCGGCAAGTCGTTGGGGTAGCCACTGCCGTCGAGGCGCTCGTGGTGGTGCAGGATCGCTTGCGCGGCGCTGGCGGGAAAGCCGGGCAACTCGTGCACCAGCACGTAGCTGGTGATCGGGTGCACATGCACGAAGCGGCGCTCCTCGGCCGTGATGTTGTGGCCCACCGCCAGCACCGCCGGGTCGGTGTGCATTTCGCCGAAATCGTGGCATAGCCCGGCCAGCACCACGGCGCCCAGCTCGTGCTCGGGGCGCTTCAACCTTTGCGCCAGAGCGAACGCGATGATGGCCACCCTGACCGAGTGCTCGTAGGTGTCGGGACGCTGCGCGCGCATCACGGAGAGCCGCATTTCCACCGGCCCCGGCAAGCGCAAGGCTGACACCGTGTGCTTGAGCCCGAGCGGATCGCCCGCCCGGCTGAGCATGCGGCGGTAGATGGGCTCGCGCTCGATGATCTTGCCCATCTCGACGACCAGGCTGCCCGCGTCGACCGGCTTATCAACCGTCAAGCTGTGATCGAGGGGAATGGCCAGCTTGTGCTGGCTCAGGTGCGAAAACTGCTCGCTATTGAGCAGGGCGCCCTTGGCGATGAGCTTCATGCCATTGCTGGCATAGATGTCTTCCGACACCATGATGCCTTGCTGGTCACCCATGTCGGTGACGGCCCGCATATAGTGCGGATTTTCGTCCGGCAAGTCAGGCAATTGCGCGCGCGGGGCATTCAGGGACATGGAAATCCGATCTGGAATGAAAGCGGCTTGATTGACCTCAAATATACGGCAAAAATTCCCGCCGTTGGCAATGTGTTGCAATATTTAGTGTTTGGCCAATTCGGCCGGCGACACTTCCATCCATTCGCCCGGCATCAAGGGGTGGGTGGCGAGCGAAAACGGGCCGATGCTGCTGCGTACCAGGCGCAGGGTGGGCAGGCCACAAGCGGCCGTCATGCGCCGCACTTGCCGGTTTTTCCCCTCGCGCAAAGTCAAGGCCAGCCAATCGGTGGGCTGGTCGCGGCGCTCGCGGATGGGCGGATTGCGCGGCCACAGCCAGGTGGGCTCGGCGATGTGGATGGCCTGGCAGGGCAGGGTGGTGAAGTCGCCCAGGTCGAGCGGCGCGGCCAGTTTTTGCAGCGCGCTCGCGTCGATGCGCCCGTCCACCTGGGCCAGGTAGGTCTTGGCTTGCTTGTGCTCGGGATGGGCGATATCGTGCTGCAGCTTGCCGTCGCTGGTGAGCAGCATCAAGCCTTCCGAATCGAAGTCGAGCCGCCCGGCCGGATAGATCTGCGGCATGGACAAATAGTCGGCCAAGGTGGCGCGCTGATCCTGGCTGGAAAACTGGCACAGGACCTGGAAGGGTTTATTGAAAAGAATCAGAGGCATGGCTGGAATAAGTAAATCGAAGCGTGCGGTGTCGCAAAGTCGTGGCGCCTAGTAAAATACTGGTGCATAATCTGAAACGCGCGTCTTATGTCTTATAGAAGACATCCAAAAGCACGTCATGAAAGCAAAGCTGCAGCATGTCTGACAGGCGCGAGCACAACTTATCGCCTGCCGTAACGTCCCACTTCGGAGAACACGATGTTTCAACATATCAAAGTACCTGCTGACGGCAAGAAAATCACCGTCAACGCCGACTTTTCGCTGAATGTACCAGATAATCCTATCATTCCTTACATCGAGGGTGATGGCACCGGCGTCGATATCAGCCCGGTGATGATCAAGGTGATCGACGCGGCCGTCGCCAAATCGTATGGCGGCAAGCGCAAGATCAGCTGGATGGAAATTTTCGCCGGCGAAAAGTCGACCAATGTCTACGGCCCCGACGTGTGGCTGCCGGAAGAAACCTTGCAGGTGCTCAAGGATTACGTGGTCTCGATCAAGGGCCCGTTGACGACCCCGGTCGGCGGCGGCATCCGTTCGCTCAACGTGGCACTGCGCCAGCAGCTCGACCTGTACGTGTGCCTGCGTCCGGTGCGTTACTTCACGGGCGTGCCTTCGCCAGTGAAAGAGCCGGAAAAAACCGATATGGTCATCTTCCGCGAAAATTCGGAAGACATCTACGCCGGCATCGAATACCAGCAAGGTTCGGACGGCGCCAAGAAGCTGATGGATTTCCTGATCAAGGAAATGGGCGTGACCAAGATCCGCTTCCCTGGCACTTCGGGCCTTGGCATCAAGCCGGTCTCGATCGAAGGCACCGAGCGCCTGGTGCGCAAGGCGATCCAGTACGCGATCGACAATGACAAGCCTTCGGTGACGATCGTCCACAAGGGCAACATCATGAAGTACACGGAAGGCGGCTTCCGCGACTGGGCCTACGCCCTGGCGCAAAAGGAATTCGGCGCCGAGCTGATCGATGGCGGTCCATGGTGCAAGTTCAAGAATCCAAAAACGGGCAAGGACATCATCGTCAAGGATTCGATCGCTGACGCCTTCCTGCAACAGATTCTCTTGCGTCCAGCCGAGTACAGCGTGATCGCCACCCTCAACTTGAACGGCGACTACATCTCCGACGCGCTGGCCGCGCAAGTGGGCGGCATCGGCATTGCGCCGGGCGCCAACCTGTCGGACTCGGTGGCCATGTTCGAAGCGACCCACGGCACCGCGCCCAAGTACGCAGGCAAGGATTACGTGAACCCGGGTTCCCTGATCTTGTCGGCGGAAATGATGTTGCGCCACATGGGCTGGCTCGAGGCGGCTGACATGATCATCGATTCGATGCAAAAGTCGATCGCGTCCAAGCGCGTCACCTACGACTTCGCCCGCCTGATGGAAGGCGCGACCCAAGTGTCGTGCTCCGGTTTCGGCGACGTGATGATCGAGCATATGTAATAGCGGCGGGCGCGTGCGCGCGCCTTGGTGCGATGCTAAAACCCCGCGCCGGCAACGACGCGGGGTTTTTTTAAGGGAGAAATTTATGCGGCAATGTTCACAGTGGGTAGTGGCGATGGTGATGAGTTCGTGCATGGCGGCGCCATTGCTGGCGCAAGCGCAATTGGCGCCACCGGCCAAGGCGGCCGAGGCGGCGCCAGCAAAACAAGCTGAAGCGCCGAAGTTCACGCGCGAGGGCATGGCGCAGTGGAAGAAGGAAGTGCTTAGTCAATTCCAGCATGTCCATTATTTCAACCGCGCCAACAAGGAAATCGACGAGGAAGCTTTCATCGTCTTGATGCTTGAGCAAAACCAGGCGATCACGATGAAGCGGGTGGAGGCGCCCGATGGCATGGCCATCAACGTCAAGGTGCTCACGCCTGAAGAGATCGTGAGCGAGCGTGCCAAGGCCGAACAAGCGCACGCGCATGCATCGACTTCAGCGCCGGCGTCAACGCCAGCGCCAGCGCAGGGCGGCGCCGCGCATTGAGGTGGCCCAAGCGTGCAGGCCTTGCGCCGCGCGCTGTGCATGGACGAAAAAAAACCCCGCCAGCTGGCGGGGTTTTTCACATTCTTGCGCTTAAAAAATTAAGCAGCCTGGATGTTGGAAGCTTGCTTGCCTTTAGGGCCTTGCGTGACTTCGAATTGAACTTTTTGACCTTCTTTGAGGGTCTTGAAACCGTTCATGTTGATTGCGGAGAAATGCGCGAACAAATCTTCGCCGCCGTCATCGGGAGTGATGAAGCCAAAACCTTTGGAATCATTGAACCACTTAACTGTACCTGTTGCCATAAAAAGAACTTTCAAAAAAAACCAATCACACGAGCTATAAAAGCAAGAAGCTTCTTGCCCCCTCCTCAGCCTGCTCACTTCTTATCGACCCCACCTAGGCGCAAGTCAATAATGTCATTGTTGGCGTAATAAATATCGAAGTCAAGCGCTTTTGAGCGGCGGTTGCTCAAATTTCCACACTATGTATAAAAGCAAACTAAGACGCCACACTTTGTGCAAACTTATTGCATCGATGACAGCGTTGCGCGCGCGATCCAGCATTCCGAGTGCGATCCTCACTTGAATTCCAGTCCGTGGGCGCCATCTGCGCATTGAGCTGAAAACGCGTAAGATGGAAAACAAATGTAAATGCCCTGATATTTACCCAATGCATCAAGATTGAAAGCATTAGAATAAGCGTATGGCAACCAAGCAAGAAACCGAGACACTGCTGGAGCGGCAGGCGGTCAAGCCTCCGCCGCTGTACCAGGTGGCGCTGTTGAACGATGACTACACCCCGATGGAGTTCGTGGTGGCTATCATTCAAGAGTACTTCAACAAGGATCGGGAGACGGCCACGCAGATCATGCTCAGCGTGCATCGGCACGGCAAGGGTGTTTGCGGCGTGTTCTCTAAAGATATAGCGTGTACCAAAGTGGAGTTCGTTTTAACGCATGCACGCAAGGCGGGGCATCCCCTGCAATGCGTGATGGAGGAAGTATGATCGCCCAGGAACTGGAAGTCTCCCTACATATGGCCTTTGTCGAAGCACGGCAGGCGCGCCATGAATTCATCACCGTCGAGCACTTGTTGCTCGCGCTCCTGGACAACCCGTCGGCCGCCGAAGTGTTGCGCGCCTGCGCCGTCAATATCGAAGACTTGCGCAAGACGCTGACTAATTTTATCAGCGACAACACGCCGACCGTGCCCGGCACGGGCGAGGTCGACACCCAGCCCACGCTTGGTTTCCAGCGCGTGATCCAGCGCGCCATCATGCACGTGCAATCGGCTTCCAATGGCAAGAAGGAAGTGACGGGCGCGAACGTGCTGGTGGCCATCTTCGGCGAAAAAGATTCGCACGCCGTGTACTACTTGCACCAGCAAGGCGTCACGCGCCTGGACGTGGTCAATTTCATTTCGCATGGCGTGCGCAAGGACCAGCAAGTCGAGTCCAGCAAAGCCTCCGAGGGCGTCGAGGAAGCGCAGGTCGAGGGCCAGACCAAGGAAAGCCCGCTCGACCAGTTCACCCAGAACCTCAACAAGCTGGCGGCCGACGGCAAGATCGATCCGCTCATCGGACGCGAGGAAGAAGTCGACCGTGTGATCCAGATCCTGTGCCGCCGCCGCAAGAACAATCCCTTGCTCGTGGGCGAAGCGGGCGTGGGCAAGACGGCCATCGCCGAGGGCTTGGCATGGCGCATCACGCAGGAAGACGTGCCTGAAGTGTTGCAAAGCGCCGTCGTCTATTCGCTCGACATGGGCGCGCTGTTGGCCGGCACCAAATACCGCGGCGACTTCGAGCAGCGCTTGAAGGCGGTCTTGAAGCAGCTCAAGGAAATGCCGAACGGTGTCTTGTTCATCGACGAGATCCACACCATCATCGGCGCCGGTTCGGCTTCCGGCGGCACGCTCGACGCGTCCAACCTGCTCAAGCCGGCGCTGGCCAACGGCCAGCTCAAGTGCATCGGCGCGACCACCTTCACCGAGTTCCGCGGGGTGTTCGAGAAAGACCACGCCCTGTCGCGCCGCTTCCAAAAAGTGGACGTGAACGAGCCGACCGTCGAGCAAACGGTGCAGATCCTGCGCGGGCTCAAGTCGCGTTTCGAGGAACATCACGGCGTCAAATATTCGGCCTCGGCCCTGTCCACCGCGGCCGAGCTGGCGGCGCGCTTCATCAACGACCGCCACTTGCCCGACAAGGCCATCGACGTCATCGACGAAGCGGGCGCGGCCCAGCGCATCTTGCCCAAGTCCAAGCAAAAGAAAACCATCGGCAAGGCCGAGATCGAGGACATCATCGCCAAGATCGCGCGCATCCCGCCGCAAACGGTCAACCAGGACGACCGCAGCAAGCTGCAAACGATCGACCGCGACTTGCGCAATGTCGTGTTCGGCCAGGAGCCGGCCATCGACGCCTTGTCCTCGGCCATCAAGATGGCGCGCGCCGGCCTGGGCCGGACCGACAAGCCGATCGGCTCCTTCCTGTTCTCCGGCCCCACCGGGGTGGGCAAGACGGAAGTGGCCAAGCAGCTCGCCTTCATCCTGGGCATCGAGCTGATCCGCTTTGACATGTCCGAATACATGGAGCGCCACGCCGTCTCGCGCCTGATCGGCGCGCCGCCCGGCTACGTCGGTTTCGACCAGGGCGGCTTGCTCACCGAGGCCATCACCAAGAAGCCGCACGCGGTGCTGCTGCTCGACGAGATCGAAAAAGCCCATCCGGACATTTTCAACATCTTGCTGCAAGTGATGGATCACGGCACCTTGACCGACAATAACGGGCGCAAGGCCGACTTCCGCAACGTGATCATCATCATGACCACCAACGCGGGCGCCGAGAGCTTGACCAAGCGCAGCATCGGTTTCACCGACAGCAAAGAGGCCGGTGACGAGCTGGCCGACATCAAGCGCATGTTCACGCCGGAGTTCCGCAACCGCATCGACGCGACCATCAGCTTCCGCGCCCTGGACGAAGACATCATCTTGCGCGTCGTCGACAAATTCTTGATGCAGCTCGAGGAACAGCTGCACGAGAAAAAGGTCGAGGCGATCTTCAGCGAAAAGTTGCGCAAGTTCTTGGCCAAGAAGGGTTTCGACCCCTTGATGGGCGCGCGCCCGATGGCGCGCCTGATCCAGGACATGATACGCAAGGCCCTGGCCGACGAACTCTTGTTCGGACGCCTGGTGTCGGGCGGGCGCGTGACGGTCGATATGGACGACAAGGACGCGGTGCGTCTGGACTTCCCGGAATCGGACCCGGCCCCGCCGACCATCCCGCCGGAAACGGTAGAAATCGAGTAATTGCGCCGTCGCGCCTTCCCGGCGCCGCGAAAAACCCGCCCACCCACGTGGCGCGGGTTTTTTTTCGTCGCGCGCAGCCCACCGGCGCCACACATTCGCTTCACATTTTGCCCGTAGCATGCGAGCATTGCTTTCATTCCCTTGCTTTAGAGAAAATCATGAAAAACCGCTTACTTTGCATCGCGCTCACGCTGGCCCTGGCCGGCTGCGGCAGTGGCAGTTCGACCACGCCCCAGGCCGACGCCACCCGTTTGCTCTCGCAAGTGGTCGTCGTCAATGGCGTCTCGACCGTCATCTACCCCGGCAACCGTAGCGATTACACGGTCGCGAGCAACGGCAGCGGCGGCTTCACCGTCACCGATTTGGTCGGCAACGGCGGCACCGTCACCGTGGCCGCCAGCCAGCGCGTGCAGTTCGCCGACCTCAACCTCGCCTTCGACACGGTCGGCATTCCCGGCAAGGCTTACCGCATCTACCGCGCCGTCTTCAACCGCGATCCCGACATCGAGGGCCTGGGCTTTTGGATTGATGCGATGGACAAGGGCTATGGCTTGAACGCCGTCGCCGCCTATTTCATGCAATCGCTCGAATTCAAGAGCTCGTATGGCTTAAACCCCAGCAATACGATCTTCGTCACCTCCCTGTACGCGAACGTGCTGCACCGCCCGCTCGACCAGGCCGGTTTCGATTTCTGGGTCGCCAACCTGAATAACCACAAGACCGACCAGGCCGAAGTGCTGGCCAAGTTCAGCGAAAGCCCGGAAAACATCGCCCAGGTGGCGCAGGCGATCGCCACCGGCATCAGCTACACGCCGGTCAGCCGGGTGCCGGCCAATACGGTGCCGGGCGCGCCGGGCGCGGTCGTGGCCACGGCTGCCAACGGCGCGGCCACTATTTCCTTCGAGGCGCCAAGCACCACCGGTGGCGTGCCGATCTCCGCCTACACGGTGCGTTGCAGCGCCAATGGCGCGAGCGTCTCGGTGAGCGCGGCGGCCAGCCCGGTGCTGGTGACCGGTTTGAATAATGACACCGCCTACACCTGCACCGTCACCGCCACCAACGACGTGGGCACCGGCGCCTCCGACCGCGCCGTCGTCGTCACGCCGCAGGCACCGCCGCCCGACAGCGCGCCCGGCGCACCGACGCTGCGCAGCGTCGTCGCCGCCTACCACAGCGCCGTCGTCAATTTCACCGCGCCGACCTCGAATGGTGGTCAGCCCATCACGCTCTACACCGCCTCGTGCTCGAGCGGCGTGAGCGTGTCCTCGAGCAGTGCCAGCAAGAGCCCGATCACGGTGACCGGTTTGAGCAACGGCACCCAGTACAGCTGCTCGGTGACGGCCAGCAGCGCCGTCGGCGTGGGGGCGCCTTCCGACAGCGCCAGCGTGACGCCGATCGACGTCCCGCCGCAACCGGGCACGGGCAGCGCGCCCAGCGTCCCGCTCATCGGCACTTCCTTCGGCAGCGACTCGATCGGCATCATCGCCTTCGCCGTCCCCGAATCGGACGGCGGCTCGCCCATCAGCGGTTACACGGCCGTCTGCGCGGCGGGCGCTTTTTCGACGTCGAACGCCGGCTTTGCCAGCCCGATCATCGTCACCCAGCTCACCAATGGCGTGCATTACACCTGCAAGGTGTACGCCTCGAACGGTTACGGCACCAGCGGCGCCTCCAGCACCGTCACCGTGACACCGGTGCCGCCAGCGGCCGGCAGCACGGTGCCCGGCGCGCCGACGATCGGCGCGGCCACCGGCGGCGAATCGAGCGCGTCGATCGCGTTTGGCGCGCCCGCTTCCAGCGGCGGTGATCCGATCTTCATGTACACGGCGCTCTGCAGCGCCGGCGGCGTGTCCATCAGCGCGAGCGCGTCGACCAGCCCGATCCTGTTGACGGGCATGAACAACGGCACGCTCTACAGCTGTTCGGTGAGCGCCGTCAACGGCGTGGGCATGGGAGCCTCCTCGGGCAGCGTGACGGTCTCGCCAGGCTCTCTGGGCGAGGCTTCGGTGCCGGGCACGCCCACCATCGGCGCAGGCAGCGCCGGCATCGGTAGCGCCACTGTCGCCTTCACGGCGCCGGCCTCGAATGGCGGCAGCGCCGTCACCGGCTACACCGCCAGTTGCGTCGGCGCCGGCTACACGTTCAGTGCCACCGGCAGCGCCAGCCCGATCACGGTGCGCAGCCTCACCAACGGCACCACCTACGCCTGTTCGGTGAAGGCGACCAACCTCGTGGGCAGCGGGCTCGCCTCGGCGGCTGTCAACGTCACGCCGAGCGCCTCGGCCGGCACCCTCACCGGTTCCGTGCTGTGTCCGTACAGCGCGTCGACCTTCAATGCGGCGCTGGGTTTGACCAGCGAAGTGTCGATCAACTGTACCGGCACCTCGCGCACCATCACCGGCAATGGCGTGCCGGACCACACCACGGGGACGTTCCCGAACGCGGGCAATCCGAACACGATCGGCATCGCCACCGTCAATTTCACCAACACGCTCAATCCGGCGCTGGTCAGCAGCAGCGGCACGGCGGTCGCGCATACCCTCGGCTACGCCAACAACAGCGTCAAGTTCGACCCATCGACCGCCGAGAGCTACCAGAACGCCGGCGTGTGGAAAATCGAAGCGCTGAACCAGACCTACTTCGCCTTCGGTGTCGATTCAAGCAACGCGCACGTGCAGCCGGGCGGCGCCTACCACTACCACGGCATGCCGGTCGAGTACATGAACAAGCTCGGTAAGGGCACGGCGATGACCCTGGTCGGCTTCGCCGTCGACGGCTTCCCGATCTATGCGCGCTACGGCTACAGCACGGCGACCGACGCGGGCAGCGCGATCAAGGTCATGAGCTCGAGCTACCGGCTCAAGAGCACGCCGGCGGCCGGGCGGCCATCGACGGCGACCGTGCCGATGGGGACCTTCACCCAGGACTACGAATACGTGGCCGGCCTTGGCGACCTCGATCAATGCAACGGCCGCACCGGCGTCACGCCGGAATTCCCGGCCGGGATCTACCACTACTACATCACGGACAGCTATCCCTACATCCAACGCTGCGTCAAGGGCACGGCCGCGTCGACCGGACCATGATGCGGCTGTGGTGGCGCCAGGGGGCGGCGTGCTTGCTGGCCCTGGCGCTGGTGCTGTGCGCACTGCCAGCGCGCGCGCACCTGATGGCGGCCGGGCAGGGCACGGTGCGCCTGGTGGGCGATTCGGCCTATGCCGTCATCGCCATTCCGGTGGCGGCTTTCGAGGGCGTGGACGACAATGGCGACGGTTTGCTCAGCGCCGGCGAATTGGCCGCGCACCGTGCCGCCGTCAGCGCGCAAGTGGCGGCGATGCTGCGTTTTTCGAGCGCCGGCGGCGAGGGCAAGGTGATCTTCGAAGACCTGCTGCTCACGCATGCGCAGGAGGCCGGCGTCACGGGCGAGAGCACGCTGGTGGTGATGCGCCGCGTGCAATGGGCGGCGCCGCCGACGGCCGTGCGGCTGGAGGCGCGCATCTTCGGGCGCCCTGGCACGCGCGGCGCGCAATTGCTGGTGCGCGCCATGCTGGGCGAGCGCAGCGAAGTGGGCCTGCTCACTGGCGCGCAGCCGCAGTACGATTTTTTCGCCGGCCCCTGGTCGACCTTCCTCAAGTTCACCCGCAGCGGCGGCGAGCATATCCTGCTGGGCGCCGACCATCTGCTTTTTTTGCTGACCCTGTTGGTGGCCGGCGCCGGCTGGCGCTATTGGGTCGCGGTCGTCACCAGTTTCACGCTCGCGCATAGCATCACGCTCGCCTGCGCCGCGCTGGGCTGGGTCGAGCTGCCCGCGCGCCTGGTCGAACCCTTGATCGCGGCGAGCATCGTGGCGCTGGCGCTCGACAATCTGATCCGGGCGCCAGGCGCCAGGCGCCACCGCCCGCTTATCGTGTTCGCTTGCGGCTTGCTGCACGGGCTGGGGATCGCCTCGGTCTTGAGTAACGGCGGCCTGGGCGGCGACAACCGGGTGCTGGCGCTGGTCGGCTTCAACCTGGGCGTGGAAATTGGCCAACTCGCCTTTGTGCTGGCCGTGCTGGCCTTGCTGCATTTGGTGCGTACCAGGCTAGCGCCGCCATGGCAGGCGCGCTTGCTCACGGCCTGTTCGGTCGTGGCCGCCGTGGTCGGCAGCGCCTGGGTGGTGTCGCGCAGCATGGGCTGGAGCTGAACTCTGGTGGCGAGGCGGGCGCTGGTGCGGGCGCCGTACTGAGCTGGCGCAAGACGGCGCCGGCGTGGCGGGCTAAGGTGGGCCTTTTCCTTGCCAGGAATCCCAGATGTCCGATCAATCTAGCTGCCCGCGCCTGTCCGATTCGCCACGGTCTGCGCGCCGGTGCCCGCGCGCGCAAGCCCTGCTGGCGCTGCTGCCAGCGCTGCTCCTGTGTGCCCCGGCGGGCGCGGGGCCGGTGCGCGCGTCCTGTCCGCAAGTGCTGCGCATCGGCGCCACGCGCGCAGCCTTGTCGGGCGCTGCCTTGTTCTATGGCCCGCCCGAGCGGCATATGGAGCAGATCGGCGAAACGGCAAAGGGCGTCTGGCACCTGCCGGTGCTGCAGCGCTTGATCGCGCAAGAACACGAATTTTTGTACCTGCAGTGCCGCTATGCCGGCATCACGGCCACCATCACCGTGCAAATTCCGCGCGCGGCCCGCAAATGCGCCGTGCGCGGCGACGCCAAGCCTGGTGCGCGCGCGCTGTGCGAGTAGGGCCGCTCCCGCCGCTTGGCGCCGGCGCCCTCAGATCGCGTCCAGCGCCGCCTGCAAATCCGCGCGCAAGTCCTCGACATGCTCGACACCCACCGACAGCCGGATCAGCGCGTCGCCAATGCCCAGCGCCGCGCGCTGCTCGGCCGGTATGCTCGCGTGCGTCATCAGGGCCGGATGCTCGATCAGGCTTTCGACCCCGCCCAAGCTTTCGGCCAGCGTGAACACGGCGCAGCGCTCGAGGAAGCGGCGCGCACCGGCCAGGTCGGTATCGAGTTCGATCGAGACGATGCCGCCGTAGCCATTCATCTGCGCCCTCGCCAGCGCGTGCTGGGGGTGCGAGGGCAAGCCGGGATAATGTACGCGCCGCACCTTGGCTTGCTGTTCGAGCCACTGCGCCAGCACCAGCGCGCTGGCGCAGTGACGCTCCATGCGCAAGGCCAGCGTCTTGATGCCGCGTAGCGCCAGGAAGCTGTCGAACGGGCCCTGGATCGCGCCCACCGAGTTTTGCAGGAATTCCAGGCGTTCGCGCCAGGTCTGCTGATGCGCCTCGGTGCCGACGACGGCGATGCCGCCGATGACATCTGAATGGCCGTTCAAGTATTTGGTGGTCGAATGCACGACCACGTCGAAGCCCCATTCAAGCGGCCTTTGCACGATCGGACTGGCGAAGGTGTTGTCGGCCACGGCGATGATGCCGCGCTCGCGGCACAGGGCGCCGATCGCGCGCAGGTCGGCCAGCTTGAGCATCGGGTTGGTGGGCGTTTCCACCCACACCATGCGGGTGTCCGGGCGCAGGGCCGCCAGCACTCTGGCGGGATCGCACAGGTCGGCGTAGCTAAATTGCAGGCCGGCGCTGCGCCGGCGCACGCGTTCGAACAGGCGGTAGGTGCCGCCGTACATGTCGTCGCCGGCCACCACATGCGCGCCGGCGTCGAGCAGCTCGAGCACGGTGGCGATGGCCGCCAGGCCGGAGGCGAAGGCGAAGGCCTGGGCCCCGCCTTCGAGGTCGGCCACGCAGCGCTCGAGCGCCCAGCGCGTGGGGTTGTGCGAGCGGCCGTAGTCCAGGCCCTTGTGCACGCCCGGGCTTTGCTGTGCGTAGGTCGACGTGGCGTAAATGGGGGGCATCACCGCGCCGGTGGATGGGTCGGGCGACTGGCCGGCGTGGATCACGCGGGTGGCGATGTGTTGTTTGTGCATTTGCTGCGGCTCGGGTTTTTTGTTCACGTCAGTGTCCTGCGCAGGTGATTCAACAAGTCGAAGCGGGTGATCAAGCCATGGAAGTGCGCGCCGTCGGCGATCACGGCTGTCAAGCCACGATCGAGTATCGCACGCAATTGCGCGATGCTGGCGCTTGGGGGCAGCGTTTCGAGCTGGCGCGTCATGGTCGCGCCCACCAGGCCGGCGAAGCGGGTGCTGTCCTGGGTGACGTGCAAGAGCAGGTCCGATTCGTCGACGATGCCAACGAGGCGGCCATCCTCGAGCACCGGCAACTGCGCCAGGTCGGCGCTGCGCATGCGGTTGAACGCGGTGAGCAAGGTGTCGCCGGGCGTGACGGTGACGACGTCGCCGGCGTCGAAGCGGCGCCCGATCAGGTCGCGCAAGTCGCCCAGCGGCGGGCGCGCGAGCAAGCCCTGGTCGACCATCCAGCCATCGCTGTAGACCTTGGTGAGGTAGCGCGTGCCGGTGTCGCACACAAAGCTGAGCACGCGCTTGGGCGCGCGTTGCGCGCGGCAGTAACGCAGCGCCGCCGCCAGCAGGGTGCCGGTGGACGAGCCGGCCAGGATGCCCTCTTGGCGCAGCAGCAGGCGCGCGCTGTTGAAGCTTTCTTCGTCACCGATGGTGTAGGCCTGGCGCACACGCGAGAAGTTGGCGATGGCGGGGATGAAATCCTCGCCGATGCCCTCGACCGCCCACGACCCCGCCTGGTCCGACAGATGGCCCGTGTTGACGTACTCGGCCAGCACCGAGCCGCTGGGGTCGGCCAGCACGAAATCCACCGGCGCGTTGACGCTGTCGAAGAATTGGGTCAGGCCGGTGAGGGTGCCGGACGAGCCGATGCCCACCACCACCGTGTCGAGCTTGTGCTCCATCTGCGCCCAGATCTCCGGCCCCGTGGTGCGCGCGTGCGCCTGCGGGTTGGCCGGGTTGTTGAACTGGTCGGCGAAGAAGGCGCCCGGAATGTCGCGCGCCAGGCGCGCGGCCATGTCCTGGTAATACGCGGGATGACCCTTGCCCACGTCCGAGCGCGTCAAATGCACTTCCGCGCCGAGCGCCTTCAGGTGCAGGATTTTTTCAATCGCCATTTTGTCGGGCACCACCAGCACTACGCGGTAGCCTTTGATGCGCGCGGCCAGCGCCAGCCCGATGCCGGTGTTGCCGGCCGTCGCTTCCACCACCACGCCGCCGGGCTGCAAGCGCCCGTCGGCCTCGGCCGCCTCGATCATGGAAACGCCGATGCGGTCCTTGATTGAACCGCCGGGATTTTGTGATTCGAGCTTGAGAAACAGCTGGCAGGGGCCGGTGTCGATGCGCGTCACTTCCATCAGCGGTGTATTGCCGATCAGCGCGAACAGGGCCGGTGGTGGCAAACTGGGCATGGTCACTCCTGGCTGGATGATCCGAAAAAGCGGGCCCTTCGCGGGTGTGGCGCAGCGGGCTCGCCGGTTCAAAAGCAGTATGCTCTTTTTTCAGGCGGCTTGTCGCGGCTGCGCGGGCAGGCGTGCGCGGGCGCGCGCGCAACCGCGGCCCATGCCGAGCATGAGGGCCGCGGCGCCTACGCATAGCCATCCGACCAGGTCGCCAATGCGGCTGTACAGCGTTGGCGCCGCTGGCGCCAGCGGCAGGCGCGCCAACAAGGCGGCGCCCGGCATGCCGGCGCTGTCGGCCTGCGCCAGGAAGCGGCCTTGCGCGTCGCTCACCGTCAACAAGCCATCGCGCGCCGCGCGCACCACCGCATAGCCACCCTCGATGCCGCGCACGGCGCTCAGATGCGCCGCATACCATGCGTCCAGTTCGAAGTCCCAGGCGGGCACCAGCATCACGCGCGCTTGGCGTAGCGCGTAGCCGCGGCCCAGTGAGGCGAAATGCATGTCCTTGCAAATGGCCAGCCCGGCCGCAAAGCCTTCGACCTCGCGCAGCGCGAATTGATCGCCACGGATGAATTCTCTCTCGGGCGGCGCCACGTGCTGCTTTTGATAGTTCGCCGCCAGCGTGCCGTCCGGCGCGAACATCCAGGCCAGGTTCAAGCGTTTGCCGTCCGTGTCCGTGCCCACGCCGGCCACCAGCCATATGTGGTGGGCGGCCGCGAGCGCGCGCAAATGCTGTTGCCATTGCTGCTGCTGCGCTGGTGTGAGCACGGCGATTTTCTCTGGCAGTAGCACAATGCGCGCGCCCTGCGCGGCCAGCGCCGCGACGTGGCGGTCGTACTGGGCCCAGATGGCGCTGACGTAAGGGGCTGACGCTTTGGGCCCGATCGCATCGTCGATCGCCACCAAGCCGATGGCGAGCGTCGCGCTTGGCGCCGCTTGCTGCAAGCGCGCTTGACCAAAAGCGAGGGCGGCGGCCAAGAGCGCCGCGCTCATGCACAAAGGCGGCAGCGCGGCGCGCAGGCCGCGACTGGCGGCGAACGCGAGCGCGGAGGGCAGCAGGCTGACCAGGAAAACGATGCCGGGCACGCCGCATAGCGACGCCATTTGCATCAGCGGCAGCAGCTCGCATTGCGAATAGGCCAGGCTGCTGAAATTGCCGTCCGGGAGAAAGGCGGCCATCAGGGTGTCGAAGGCCGTCCATGCGACCGGGTAGACCAGCACGGTCCACCAGTGCTGGTAGCGCAGCACCAGGCGGCGCGCCATCAACACGGCGCCGGTCCACAGCGCGGCCAAGGCGAGCGTGACGCCGATGGCCGCTGGCAGTGGCATCACCAGATGGAAGTAAGGGAAGTTGGCGCTCACGCCGATCAGCGCGGCGAGGGCGACGCTCCAGCACGCGTCACGCCGGTTCGATCGGTACGCCAGCCACAGCAGGGCGGCCGGTGCCAGCCAGGTAAGCTGCCATACCGGATGCAGGCCGACGACAAAGCGTAGCGCGGTGCCGGCCGCGAGCGCGGTGGCGACTTGAATCGGAAGGCTCAGCGGCTGGGATGTTTGCATGATCGTCGCGGTGTCGGTGGATCTAAATGGCTTGCTGGCCAGGAGTGAATGTTTTCGGCATGGCGGCTTGGCGGTAGAGCGCGATGCGGTGGCACAGGCGCCCGAAGAAGATGCCGTTGATGACACCGTAGAGCGCACAGATCAGCGTCACGAACAGCGCATCTTGCCTCAATGCCGGCGCCAACGCCAGCGTGACCGCGACTGCGTATTTGATGAAAAACACGGCCATCATCAGCGCCAACGGCGCCCAACTGCCACGCTCGCGGATCACGCCGCGCACCGGATCGGCCACGATGGCGTGTGTGCCCGACAGTTTCCAGCTTGCCGCGGCGGCCGCCAGCGCGCCAGCAGCCCAGGCCGCGAGCAGGGCGGGGCCGGCGCCGAGCATCGCTACCATGCCATGCAGGGACAGCGCCAACATCGCCAGCGGGATGATGAACAGCTTGCCAACGGCGATTTCGCGCTCGACGCTCGCTGCCATGCCGCGCGCGATCAGGAAGGCCAGGATGGCCCATACGTACAGTGGGGTGTGGTTGAGGATTTGCAGCAGCATGGTGTTCTCCGGGTGGGATGGGATGCTGCCTAGTGTGTGGGGCGCGAGGCGGCCTTGCGAGCGCAAAGCGACGAAAGCGCGCGGCGCGGGAGGCAAACCGCGCCGCTGCGGAGCGAAACGCCGCCGCATCGGCACGGCGCGTGCGCCAACTAGTGGGGAGAGGCCGGACGGGCGAAGCATGTTTGCGCGACACGGCGCGTGGGGACTCGGCTTAGCGAGCAGCGTCTTCGCGCAGCTTGCGCCACAGCGTGGTGCGGCTGATGCCGAGGTGACGGGCGGCCTCGTCACGCCGCCCGCCGAAGCGCGCCAGCACCTGCGCCACGGATTCGCGTTCGGATTCGCGTTCGGTCACGCGCTCGGCGCTGAGCCTGGCAGACATGGATGTCGCCGGCGCGCCCGGTTGGCCCAGCTCGGGCGCCAGTGCCAGCACGAAGTTTGGCGTGAGTGCCTGCAGCGGCTCGGCCGCCAGGAATAGCGCCAGCCGCTCCGTCAGGTTGCGCAGCTCGCGCACATTGCCCGGCCACTCGTAACGCTCGAACAGGGGCGCGCAGGCGCGCATCTCCGCATGCAGGTTCGGGTGCGGGCGCGTGCCCAGCGCGGCCAGCGCCGTCTTGAGCGACCATTCGGCCAAGCCCATGATGTCGGCGCGGCGCGCGCGCAAGGGTGCCAGCTTCAGGCGCAGCACCGCCAGCCGGTAGAACAGGTCGGCCCGGAAGCGCCCCTCGCGCACCCGCGCTTCCAGGTCGCAGTGGGTGGCGCTGATGATGCGCACGTTGATGGCGATCGGGCGCGTGCCGCCCACCCGTACCACCTCGCGCTCCTCGAGCACGCGCAGCAGACGTGTTTGCAGTGTCAGCGGCATTTCGCCGATCTCGTCGAGGAACAGGGTGCCGCGGTGGGCCGCCTCGAAAAGACCCGCATGGCCGCCGCGGCGCGCGCCGGTGAAGGCGCCTTCCTCATGGCCGAACAATTCCGATTCGAGCAGCGACTCGGCGATGGCGCCGCAATTGACGGCCACGAAGGGGCGGTTCGGACCCAGGCTGCGCGGGCTTTCGCGGTGGATCGCTTGCGCCACCAGTTCCTTGCCGCTGCCGGTTTCGCCTTCGATCAGCACCGTCGCGGGCGACTTCGCGAACAACACCACCGACAGACGCAGCGCTTCCATCGCCGCGGATTCGCCGCGCAGATCGTTCAAGCCGTGGCGCGCGCGCAGCGTATCGGCCACCACGGTGCGGCGGCTGCGGTTCGCTTCGAGCTGGGTCAGGCGCGCCATTTCCAGCGCATCGTCGAAGGCTTGCCGGATCGACGCCGCCGAATACACGAACACGCCCGTCAAGCCCGCTTCCTCGGCCAGGTCCGTGATCAGGCCGGCGCCGACGATCGCTTCGATGCCTTCGGCCTTGAGCTCGTTGATTTGCGCGCGCGCGTCCTCCTCGGTCACGTAGGTGCGCTGCGCCACCTGCACGCCGAAAGTGTCGGCGAACTCGGCCAACTCCGGCATCTGGTCCTGGTAGGTGATCACGCCGATGCGCTCGGACACGCGGCGCGCGCGCGCCAGCGCCTGCATCATGTCGAAGCCGCTCGCCTTGGCGATCACCACCGGCACCGACACCCGTCCCTTCAGGTAGGCCGCGTTCGAGCCGGCCGCGATGACGACGTCGCAGCGCACGCTGGCCATGCGCTCGCGGATGTGGCGCGCGGCCTCGTCGAAGCCCAGGTTGATCGGTTCGATCTGTGCCAGGTGATCGTACTCGAGGGTGATGTCGCGGAACAGGTCGGACAGGCGCGACACCGACACGGTCCAGATGACTGGCTTGTCGAAGGCGTCGAGATCGGGCGGGCTGGTGCGCGGCATGTTTCAATTTTACTCCATCCGGCGTTTCAGTGTTTCACAATGAAACATCGATGAAACACGCGAGAATGGTGGCTGGATGCCGGCGGGGCCAGCGCGGCGTTTCAAGGCGGCGTTCAAGGAATTGAATTTAAAGCGAATTTTCGCGCACTGGTGGGCGGCGCCGAAAAATGAGGCAGCGCGCGCGCGCCGGGCACGCCGCTTGCAATACTGGAGCATCGCCATTTCCATGCAACGTACAAAGGGGAAGACCATGCAAGAATCGAGAGGCGCGCTGTTTCGCCGCGCCGTCCAGGAAGAGTCGCCACTGCAGGTGGTGGGCACCATCACCGCCTACACCGCCCGCATGGCCGAGCAGACCGGCTACCGGGCGATCTACCTGTCCGGCGGCGGCGTGGCCGCCAATTCGCTGGGCATGCCCGACCTTGGCATCAGCACCATGGACGACGTGATCACCGACGCCCAGCGCATCACCGACACCTGCTCCCTGCCGCTGATGGTCGACATCGACACCGGCTGGGGCGGCGCCTTCAACATCGCGCGCACCATCCGCCACATGATCCGCGCCGACGTCGCCGCCGTGCACATGGAAGACCAGGTCTCGGCCAAGCGCTGCGGCCACCGTCCCGGCAAGGAAGTCGTGAGCAAGGAAGAGATGGTCGACCGTATCAAGGCCGCCGTCGACGCGCGCCACGACGAGAGCTTCGTCATCATGGCACGCACCGACGCGCTCGCCGTCGAGGGCTTGAACGCCGCCATCGACCGCGCCTGCGCCTACGTGGAAGCGGGCGCCGACATGATCTTCCCGGAAGCGATCACCAAGCTCGAGATGTACAGCCAGGTGCGCGACGCGGTCAAGGTGCCGATCCTGGCCAACCTGACCGAGTTCGGCGCCACCCCCTTGTTCACCCTCGACGAGCTGCGCGCGGCCAAGGTCGACATCGCCCTGTACTGCTGCGGCGCCTATCGCGCCATGAACGCGGCGGCCCTGAACTTCTACAAGACGCTGCGCGCCGAGGGCACCCAAAAGAATGTCGTCGCGAGCATGCAAAGCCGGATGGACTTGTACGACTACCTCGGCTACCACGACTACGAAAAAAAGCTCGATGCGCTGTTCGCGCAGGGCAAAGAAAAATAATCGCATACCATCCCTACCCAAGGAGCTATTCAACATGACGGACAAAGCAAGCAAGCCGGCCGAAGCGGTCGCATTCAAGCCCAAGAAATCGGTGGCCCTGTCGGGCGTGGCGGCCGGGAATACCGCGCTGTGCTCGGTCGGCAAGACCGGCAACGATCTGCACTACCGCGGCTACGACATCCTGGATGTGGCCGACTCTTGCGAGTTCGAGGAAATCGCTTACCTGCTGGTGCATGGCAAGCTGCCCAACGCGGCCGAACTGAAGGGCTACAAGACGCGCTTGAAGGCGCTGCGCGGCTTGCCGGTGGCCGTCAAGTGGGCGCTCGAGGCCCTGCCTGCGTCGAGCCATCCGATGGACGTGATGCGCACCGGCGTGTCCGCGCTTGGCTGCGCGCTGCCTGAAAAGGATGACCACAATATGCCGGGCGCGCGCGACATCGCGGACCGCCTGATGGCCTCGTTCGGTTCGATGCTGCTGTACTGGTACCACTTCAGCCATAACGGCAAGCGCATCGAGGTCGAGACCGACGACGACTCCATCGGCGGCCACTTCCTGCACCTGCTGCATGGCGAAAAACCGTCCAAGTCATGGGAGAAGGCGATGCACACCTCCCTGATCCTGTACGCGGAACACGAGTTCAACGCGTCGACCTTCACCGCGCGCGTGATCGCCGGCACCGGCTCGGACATCCATTCGGCCATCACCGGCGCGATCGGCGCGCTGCGCGGACCGAAGCACGGCGGCGCCAATGAAGTGGCGCTCGAGATCCAGAAGCGCTACGAGAACGCCGACGAAGCCGAGGCCGACATCAAGAAGCGCGTCGAGAACAAGGAAGTGGTGATCGGCTTCGGTCATCCGGTGTACACCGTGTCCGACCCGCGCAACAAGGTGATCAAGGAAGTGGCGCGCTCGCTGTCGAAGGAAGCGGGCTCGATGAAGATGTTCGATATCGCCGAGCGCCTCGAGACGGTCATGTGGGACATCAAGAAGATGTTCCCCAACCTGGACTGGTTCTCGGCCGTGTCCTACCACATGATGGGCGTGCCGACGGCGATGTTCACGCCGCTGTTCGTGATCTCGCGCACCTCAGGCTGGGCCGCGCACGTGATCGAGCAGCGCATCGACAACAAGATCATCCGTCCGAGCGCGAACTATGTCGGTCCGGAAGACCTCAAATTCGTACCTATCTCCAAGCGTAAGTAAGACCATCCGAGAGAGACGCCCCCGACCATGAATACCGCACACCGCAAGAACCTGCCCGGCACCGCGCTCGATTATTTCGACGCGCGCGCCGCGGTCGATGCCATTCAGCCCGGCGCTTACGACAAGCTGCCGTACACCTCGCGCGTACTGGCCGAAAACCTGGTGCGCCGCTGCGATCCGGCCACCCTGGACGCCTCGCTGGGCCAGCTCATCGACCGCAAGCGTGATCTCGACTTCCCGTGGTTTCCCGCGCGCGTAGTTTGCCATGACATCCTGGGCCAGACCGCGCTGGTCGACCTGGCGGGTTTGCGCGACGCCATCGCCCTGCAGGGCGGCGACCCGGCGCTGGTGAACCCGGTGGTGCCGACCCAGCTGGTGGTGGACCATTCGCTGGCGGTCGAGTGCGGCGGCTTCGACCCGGACGCGTTCGACAAGAACCGCGTGATCGAGGAACGCCGCAATGAAGACCGCTTCGACTTCATCAACTGGACCAAGAAGGCGTTCAAGAACGTCGACGTGATCCCGCCCGGGAACGGCATCCTGCACCAGATTAACCTCGAGCGCATGTCGCCCGTGGTGCAAGTGGAGGGCGGCGTGGCCTATCCGGACACGCTGGTGGGCACCGATTCGCACACGCCGATGGTCGACGCGCTGGGCGTGATCGCCGTTGGGGTGGGCGGGCTGGAAGCGGAAAGCGTGATGCTGGGGCGCGCCTCGTGGATGCGCCTGCCGGACATCATCGGCGTGGAGCTCGCCGGCAAACCGGGTCCGGGCATCACCGCCACCGACACCGTGCTGGCGCTGACCGAATTTTTGCGGCGCGAAAAAGTGGTGTCGTCCTACCTCGAGTTTTACGGCGAGGGTGCTTCCCACCTGACGCTGGGCGACCGCGCCACGATCTCGAACATGGCGCCGGAGTTCGGTTCGACCGCCGCCATGTTCTACATCGACGAGCAGACCATCAAGTACCTCAAGCTGACCGGGCGCGACGACGAACTGGTCAAGCTGGTCGAACAGTATGCGCGCCACACCGGCCTGTGGGCCGATTCCTTGAAAAGCGCGCAGTACGAGCGCGTGCTGCGCTTTGACCTGTCGACGGTGGTGCGCAATATCGCCGGCCCGTCCAATCCGCACAAGCGGGTGCCGACCTCCGAGCTGGCCGCGCGCGGCATCAGCGGCGTGGTCGAGAACGAGCCGGGCCTGATGCCCGACGGCGCCGTGATCATCGCCGCCATCACCAGCTGCACCAACACCAACAACCCGCGCAATATGATCGCGGCCGGCCTGTTGGCGCGCAACGCCAACCGCCTGGGCTTGACGCGCAAGCCGTGGGTGAAAAGCTCGCTGGCGCCTGGGTCGAAGGCGGTCACGTTATATCTGGAAGAAGCGGCGCTGATGCCGGAGCTGGAAAAGCTGGGCTTTGGCGTCGTCGCCTACGCCTGCACGACCTGCAACGGCATGTCGGGCGCGCTCGACCCTGTCATCCAAAAGGAAGTGGTGGAGCGCGACTTGTACGCCACCGCCGTCTTGTCGGGCAACCGCAATTTCGACGGGCGCATCCATCCCTACGCCAAGCAGGCCTTCCTCGCTTCGCCGCCGCTGGTGGTGGCCTACGCCATCGCCGGCACGATCCGCTTCGATATCGAAAAGGACGTGCTTGGCATCGCGCCGGATGGGCGTGAGATCAAGCTCGCCGACCTGTGGCCGAGCGACGAGGAGATCGACGCCATTGTCGCCTCCAGCGTCAAGCCGGAGCACTTCCGCAAGGTCTACATTCCGATGTTCGCCAAGCAGGCGGACGATGGCATTTCGGTCAGCCCGCTGTACAACTGGCGAGCGCAGACCACCTACATCCGCCGTCCGCCGTATTGGGAAGGCGCGCTGGCTGGCGCGCGCACCTTGGCCGGCATGCGTCCGTTGGCTGTGTTGGGCGACAATATCACCACCGACCACTTATCGCCGTCGAACGCCATCATGTTAGATAGCGCAGCTGGCGAATACCTGGCCAAGATGGGCTTGCCGGAAGAAGACTTCAACTCCTACGCCACCCACCGGGGCGACCACCTGACGGCGCAGCGCGCCACCTTCGCCAACCCCACGCTCAAGAACGAAATGGTGCGCGAGGATGGCAAGGTCAAGGCTGGTTCGCTGGCGCGCGTCGAGCCCGAGGGCGTCGTCACGCGCATGTGGGAAGCCATCGAAACTTATATGGAGCGCAAGCAGCCCTTGATCGTGATCGCCGGAGCCGATTACGGCCAGGGTTCGTCGCGCGACTGGGCCGCCAAGGGCGTGCGCCTGGCAGGGGTGGAAGCGATCGTGGCCGAAGGCTTCGAGCGCATCCACCGCACCAACCTGGTGGGCATGGGCGTGCTGCCGCTCGAATTCAAGCCTGGCGTGGACCGTAACACGCTGGCCATCGACGGCAGCGAAACCTTCGACGTGCAAGGCGTGCGCATGCCGGGCGCCACGCTGACCCTGGTCATCGTGCGCAAGAGCGGCGAGCGCGTCGAGGTGCCCGTCACCTGCCGCCTCGACACGGCAGAGGAAGTGTCGATCTACGAAGCGGGCGGCGTGCTGCAGCGCTTCGCCCAGGATTTCCTTGAATCGGCAAAGGCGGCATGATGAGCCACGCAGCGCAAATCAAAATCCCCGCGACCTATATGCGCGGTGGCACCAGCAAGGGTGTGTTCTTCCGTCTGCAGGATTTGCCGGCCAGCGCGCAAGTGCCGGGCGAGGCGCGCGACGCCCTTTTGCTGCGCGTGATCGGCAGCCCGGACCCATACGGCAAGCAGATCGATGGCATGGGCGGCGCCACCTCGTCGACCAGTAAAACGGTGATCGTGGCGCCAGCGACCAAGGCAGACCACGACGTCGACTACCTGTTCGGCCAAGTGGCGATCGACAAGGCTTTCGTCGACTGGAGCGGCAATTGCGGCAACCTGTCGGCCGCCGTCGGCTCCTTCGCCATCAGCAGCGGCCTGGTCGATTCGGCCCGCCTGCCGCACGATGGGGTGGCGGTGGTGCGCATCTGGCAGGCCAACATCGGCAAGACCATTGTCGCGCATGTGCCCATGCGCGCTGGCGCGGTGCAAGAGACGGGCGACTTCGAGCTTGATGGCGTGACGTTTCCGGCGGCCGAAGTGCAGCTTGAATTCATGGACCCGGCCGCCGAGGAAGAGGGCGGGGGAGGCGCCATGTTCCCGACCGGGCAGGTGGTCGACGAACTGGTGGTGCCGGGCGTCGGTACGCTCAAAGCCACCATGATCAATGCCGGCATCCCGACCATTTTCGTGCACGCGCAGGCGATCGGCTACACCGGCACCGAGCTGCAGGAAGCGATCAACGGCGACGCCAAGGCCTTGGCGATGTTCGAGGCCATCCGCGCGCATGGCGCGCTGCGCATGGGTTTGATCTCGCATATCGATGAAGCGGCCAAACGCCAGCACACGCCGAAGGTGGCTTTCGTGGCGGCGCCGGCGGGCTATGTGTCCTCGAGCGGCAAAGCGGTGGGCGCGGGCGACATCGACCTGTTGGTGCGCGCCATGTCGATGGGGAAGCTGCATCACGCGATGATGGGCACGGCCGCTGTCGCCATCGGCACCGCCGCCGCCATTCCGGGCACGCTGGTGAACCTGGCCGCGGGCGGCAGTGCGCGCAGCGCGGTGCGGTTCGGCCATCCCTCGGGCACATTGCGGGTGGGCGCTGAAGCGAGCTGCGACGCAAACGGCGAATGGCGCGTCAGTAAAGCCATCATGAGCCGCAGCGCGCGCGTGTTGATGGAAGGCTGGGTGCGGGTACCGGCTGACGCCTTCTGAGTTCTGTATGAAAGTGTGTGCGGGCGAACATTTGTTTGTCCCGCGCGCAGCTGCCACCCGCTTTGTCTCGGCATTATCTCCGCATTATCTCCGCATTGTCTCCGCATTGTCCCTTGTCGTAGCGCCAATTTCGCCGCTGCTGTGATTTGTGGTTTATGATCGAGATCGAAGAGCCTTCGTGGAAGGGCCTGCACTCCTATTGCGCAGCGGGACATGGATCGAGTCGTCACTAAATCAAATTTTATCGCCGATGCGCTCCACTTGGTCGGCGCGCCCGCCTGCGTGTGCGATGTCGTCGGCCGCGTGCACGCGACCAACGCGGCCCTGACTGAACTGCTCGGCACGGACATCACCGGCACCACCTTGATTGACGTGTTCGCCGACCATGCGGCCGGTGCGGCCACCGTGTACATGCTGCGCGCCTGCGCTATCGAACAAAATTGGCAAAGCGCCTTGAACGGCAAGGCGCAGGAAGTGCCGGTGCACGTAAGCGCCAAGCCGCTGCCGGTGAGCGCGGGGATGGCGGGCATCACGCTGGCGTTCCACGATATCCGCGCCTTCCAGCGCGACCAGGATGCGCTGCGCAAGACCCTGCTCGAGCAGCAGGCGATCCTGGAAAACGCGGCCGTTGGCATCATCTTCAGCAAGGCGCGCGTGATCCGCGAATGTAATATCCGCGCCGCCGAAATGCTGGGATACGCCAGCCATGAGCTGGCGCACCGCAGCGCGATGACGATCTTCCCGTCCGAGCAAAGTTATATCGAGCTGGGCGCGAACTCCGCGCCGCTCCTTAGCGCCGGCAAATCGTATTCGACCGAATTGCAGCTCAAGGCCAAGGATGGCTCCTTGGTCTGGTGCCGTCTGTATGGACGCGCCATCGATCCGCTCAACACCGAGGGCGGCACCATCTGGATCGTCGAAGACATCAACAACCAGCGCATTGGTGAGGCCAAGCTGCGGCGCACGGTGATCGAAATGCAGGCGATCATGGACAATGCGCCGCTGGCCATCGCGTTCCAGCGCGACGAGCGCATCATGCGATTTAACCAGCGCTTCGCCGATTACTTTGGCCTGGCCTCGGACGACGCCGCCGTCGGCCAGACCACCGAGCACCTGTATGCGTCAGGCCAGGCTTACCGCACCATGCTCGAACAGGCGCGCCCGCTGCTGGCCATTGGGCGCTCCTACCAGGCCGAGATGGAATTGAAGCGGCGCGACGGCACCACCTTTTGGGCCTACGCCTTCATCTACACCATCAGTTCCGGCCGCACCCATCAGGACACGATCTGGATCCTGGACGATCGCAGTGCGCAGAAGGCGGCCGAGGAAGCGACCAAGCGCGTGCTGCTCGAGCAGAAGGCGATTCTCGACAACGCGTCGGTCGGCATCCTGTTCACCAAGGCCGGCATGATGTTGTCCTGTAATCCGCGCATGGCCGAGATGTTCGGCTACACCAGCGAGGAGATGACGGGGCGGCTGGCGGTTGAGGTGTTCCCCTCGTCGGACCACTACCGTCAGTTCGGCATGGAGGCCGGCCCATTGCTGGGCAACGGCCTGCCGTTCGAAAAGCCCGAGGTTGAATTCCGCCGCAAGGACGGTAGTCTGTTCTGGTGCCGCGTGCGCGCCAAGGCGGTAGACCTGGAACGCAGCGCTGAAGCGACCATCTGGATTTTGGAAGACGTGACGGAAGCGCGCCAGACCCTGATGGAGATCCACGCGCTGATGGCGAACGCCTCGATCAGTATCCTGTTCACCAAGAACCGCCTGATCACACGCTACAACCGCGGCTTTGCCGAGATGTTCCATTACGAGGGGGACGAAGGACTGGGCTTGCCGGGGCGCGCCCTCTATCCTTCGCAGGAATCGTACGACAAGCTGGGCGAGGCGGCCGTTCCGCTGCTCTCGAAGGGCAAGCCGTTCCAGACCGAGATCGAGCTGCGCCGCAAGGACGATTCGCGCTTGTGGGCGCAGTTGATCGCCTATGTGGTGAACCCGGACGATCCGACCCAGGGCACGATCTGGATCATTGAAGACCGCACCGAGCACAAGCGGGCGGAAGAGTCGCTGCGCAACGCGCTGCTGGAGAACCAGGCGATTCTCGACAGCGCGGTGCTGGGCATAGCGGTGGTGGAGAATGGCTTTAACCTGCGCTGCAACGCCAAGATGGAGGAATTGTTTGGCTACGGGCCGGGCGAAGTCGATGGCTTGTCGGTGCGTGCCTTTTATTCGAACGTGGCCGAATGGGAGCATGCGCGCGCCGAGACCGCGAGCGATTTCCGCGCCGGGCGCGTGAACATGTCCGAGTACCAGCTGGTGCGCAAGGACGGCAGCCGTTTCTGGGCGCGCCTGTCCGGCCGTCCCTTCGATCTGGCGCAGGCGAACGGGCGCTCGGTGTGGATGGTGGACGACGTGACGGCGCGGCGCGAGGCGGCCGAGGCGGTGCGGCGCGCGCGCGACGAGCTGGAGGTGCGGGTGCTTGAGCGCACGGCCGAACTGGCTGGCGCAAACTCGCTGCTGCAAGGCGAGATCGTCGAGCGGCGCCAGGCCGAGGCGCGCGTGCATCACATGGCGTATCACGATAGTTTGACCGGCTTGCCCAACCGCGCGCTGCTGGCGGACCGGCTCGACCGCGCCATGATGGCGGTGCAGCGTTCCTCGCGCAAGCTGGCCGTGATGTTCCTGGACCTGGACCGATTCAAGATGATCAACGATTCGCTCGGTCACCAGACGGGCGACCATTTGCTCAAGGAAGTGGCGAGCCGGCTGTGCCGCGCGGTGCGCGCCAGCGACACGGTGGCGCGCCTGGGCGGCGACGAATTCGTGGTACTGGTGCCGGGCATCCGCGGGCCGGACGAGTGCGCGCATGTGGCGGAGAAGATCATCGAAGCGCTATCGGCGGCCTTCCCCTTCGATGGACGCACGCTGCACATCACGCCATCGATCGGCATCTGCGTCTATCCGGACGACGGTGACGATGTCGAGACCTTGATGCGCCACGCCGACGCGGCCATGTACCACGCCAAGGCCAGTGGCCGTAACAACTACCAGTTTTTCACGCAGCGCATGAACCAGGCCGCCGCGATGCACTTCGAGATCGAGAGCAGCTTGCGCCATGCGCTGGCGCGCGAAGAGTTCGAGCTGTATTACCAGCCCATCATCGACACGCTCACGCGGCGCGTGCACACGATGGAGGTGCTGCTGCGCTGGCGCCGCCCGGACGAGGGCATCGTGCTGCCGGATCATTTCATCTCGATCCTCGAGGAGAATGGCTTGATCGTCTCGGTGGGCGAATGGGTGATCCGCAGCGCCTGCGAGCAAAGCGTGGAGTGGCAGAGAAGCGGCTGCGCGCCGGTGCCGCTGGCGGTGAACCTGTCGCCGCGCCAGTTCATGCATCGCGGGCTGGTCGACTCGATCCGCCGCATTCTTGACGACACCGGCATTGATCCGGCGCTGATCGAATTTGAGATCACCGAGACGGCGCTGATGCAGCATGGCGAACACACGCTCGAGATTCTCGGGCAGATCAACGCGATGGGCATCCGCTTGTCGATCGACGACTTCGGCACCGGCTATTCGAGCCTGGCCTACCTGAAGCGCTTCCCGGTCAAGAAGATCAAGATCGACCGTGCCTTCATCAAGGACCTGGAGCAGAGCACGGAAGACCAGGCCATCGTGGCGGCCATCATGGCGCTGTCGAACAGTTTGCAGTTGTCGGTGGTGGCCGAAGGCGTGGAGACGGAAGGGCAGTTCAAGCTGTTGCAGCAGCACGGCTGCCAGTATGCGCAAGGCTATCTGTTCTCGCAGCCGGTGGACGCGCGCGAGGCGACGATACTGATGCGCTAGCTGCGCATCGGTGCTGGCGCCGCCGGCGCGCTTTGATGACTATTCGAGCGTGGCGATGACGGGAGCATGGTCCGACGGCTGCTCCCACTTGCGCGGCACACGGTCGATGGCGCAGGCGCGGCAGCGTTTGACCAGGGCGGGGGAGAGCAGAATGTGATCGATGCGCAGGCCCTTGTTGAGCCTAAAGCCCAGCTGCCGGTAGTCCCACCAGCTAAACGATTTGTCGGCCTGTTCGAACAGGCGGAAGGAGTCGGTCAGGCCCAGCTCCACCAGCGCGCCCAGGGCGGCGCGTTCCGCATCCGACACCAGTACTTGGCCGGCCCAGGCGAGCGGGTCATGCACGTCGCGGTCGTCCGGCGCGATATTGTAGTCGCCCAGGATGGCCAGGCCATGCTCGCCGTGCTTTGCCATTTCCTCGGCCAGCCAGTCGCGCAGCGCGGCCAGCCACGCCAGCTTGTAGCCGTACTTGTCCGAGTCCACGCTCTGGCCGTTGGGCACGTAGGCGCAGATGAAGCGCACGCCGTCGATGGTGGCGGCGATGATGCGCTGCTGCTCGTCCTCGAAGCGCGGGTTGTTCTTGACCACGTCCGTCAGCGGCGCCTTCGAAAGGATGGCCACGCCGTTGTAGGTCTTTTGGCCGCTGAAAGCGACCTGGTAGCCGGCCGCATTGATCTCGGCGACCGGGAATTTGTCGTCCGTCAGCTTCGTTTCTTGCAGGCACAATACATCGACGGGATTCTCGCCCAGCCATTGCAGCAAGTGGGGCAGGCGGACCTTGAGGGAATTGACGTTCCAGGTGGCTATCTTCATGTGCGGTATACTATTGCGAATATGCCACAGTGGGCAGGAGCCGGTTATCTTATCCGGTTTGCGCCCCTCCGGTTGCGCAATTGTGCAATTGTGCGACGGCAGGGTGTGCTTCTGAGGCAAAATCCATTGTGCTTGTGTTCGCACTGCGTGATACTTTGTCCAGCTGTGGCGAAATATGAGTAATTTGATGAAACTCATTGTGATGCGGAATTATGGATTGCGCTACGGCAACTTATGAGTTAGACTGTGCTCATGGGTCGGTGCGGAGTGATACCGCTCAAGCGCCCATTTGCAGGAACCAGAAACACTGTTTGACGAATTGTGTTCACGATCTTCCTGTTAAATGGTAATATTTTGAAATATTGCAATTTTGCATAAGAAATGCTATTGGCATTGGTAAAGGAAAATGATGCGTAGTGCATTTGAAGCGTGGGCGCAACGAGACGGACATATCGTGCGGCGCCGGGAAGACAAGCCCGATGAATATCTCGTGTTCGAGACGCAGCGTCGCTGGGTGATCTGGCAGGCGGCGTTGGAGCACGGTAAAGCGGCAGCGACCCCGAAGGCCAAGACGGCCAAGACGGTGACGGCAGAGGCGAGCCGCCAAGCGGCGCGTGCGCCGGCGACCACTCCTCAGGACGAGCTTGCTTTGCGCAACAGCGTCTTGAACGAGGTGCTCGATGCGTTCAGCGATCTGGACGAATCGGCGGGCGTGGAAGGCATTCTGAAAGTGATTCAGGGCCTGAAAAAGAAGCAAAAGGCGATGGCCGAAACCTGATGCAGTACCGCCATTACAAGGGCGGACTGTATGAGCTGGTGGGCGAGGCGACGCTGGAATCGGATTTGACGCCGATGATCGTGTATCGCTCGGCCGACGGTTCGATGTGGGTGCGTCCGCGCGCCGTGTTCTTCGAGCTGGTGGAAGTCGAGGGTGGCGCGGTGGCGCGCTTTGCGCCGGTCGAATAAGCCATCGGCTGGTTTGGTTCAGCTGTAAAGCCGGTGCCATTGGTGCCTAACGGGGCGGAAAACCGTAGCGAATTGAATACTCTTCAATTTGTTACGCTTTTCCGCCCTGTGCGTTTGCGTGTATGCTTGGCTCGTGTTTCCCGATTGCCGGAGACGGCGGCGCTCATGCCATGGGCGCCTTTGCCGTAAATGGGAAAGGACCCATTCTTGAGCGTGGACGATATGACGAAGCCGCTGCGAGCGCGCAGCCAATTGCTGGCGCTGCCAATTGGGTTGATCGTGCTGGCCAGCTTGGGCGGCTGCGCCACGCTGACCGAGTCGAATCAGCAGACCTTGCTGCTGCAAACCATCCAGGATAATCGCGAAATTGGCGGCGTGGGCTGCGTGCTCAGCAATAAGCTGGGGCGCTGGTTCGTCATGTCGCCGGGGCGGGTGACGGTGCAGCGCAGCTTGGGTGAATTGACCATCGATTGCCGCAAGGATGGAGTGGGTAGCGCCACTGAGTCGGTGCGCTCGCGCGCGAGCACGTCCGCCATTTGGGGGAATTTGGTGGTCAGTGCCGGGCTTGGATATTTTGTCGATGAAAATACGGGGGCTGGTTTCGATTATCCGTCCACATTGACCATCATCATGCACAAGCCGCCGCCGGTGGCGCCGCCGGCTGTTGTTGATGGTGGTACCACGCTTTATTAGCCAATCTGGTGTTCGTGTCCGTGCTTGTTGAACTATAGAAGTTCGACGTACTGATTGTTGTCAGAGTACCGGAACAGCGGCATCTCTAGATTTCGTAAGGGCTGACCTGATTGGTCCGCGCCGGATAATCGACGCCCTGCGTGATCCCACGCACCTGTATGGCATGGGTCGTGCCAAATGTCGCCCCAGATGGGATCCTGCACAGGTTCAATTGCGCATCCGCGATGCGTGCTGACTTTCAGATAGACGAACGCGGGCGGAACGAGCCCATCGTGAATGAGTGGGGCGCTGGCCTCGCTATTGAGGGCGCTTAATCTATCCGCTGTGTTGTAACCAATAACTCCGACGACTGCCGAGAGCGCAACTAGACGCGTGAGAATTCGACGTTGCTGACTATTTCTGGGTGTCATACAGGGGTTTGTTCTTGTCGACGATATGGACCGTGAACAGTTTGAAGGATTTGTCGCCGACCACCTTGACGCCGCCGTGAACGACATCCCGCAGGTTCGTGATGGCGGTGCCGGTCGCAAGCAAAGCCGCTTCCTTGCCTGGCGCTTGCAGCATCGCTCCCTGCAGCACGTACGCCGTTTCCACGCCGTGATGGAAGTGCTTCGGTATTTCTTCGCCAGGTTTGAATTCGACGATGGAGCTGATCACTTCCATGCCGGGCGCGCCGCTCAGATCGGCGCGTTTCAGTTCGCTGCGCGCGGGAGAATCCTGGGCGCATGCCGTCGTGCAGGACATGGCGAACACAAAGCTACTCGTTAGAATCAAGGTCGATCGAATGGCATTCATTAGCGTGCTCCCGTCGGATTGTTCAGAGCATCGATTTTACACACGAATTGCCAGTCGCTTAGTGTGCGCGTTTCGCCAATGCGCGTTCGATGTATTGCTCGAAGCGGCCATTTGCGAAAGCTTGGCGCGCGGCGTTTTCGTAGCGCGCGATGAGTGCGGCCGGAGTGGACGGCGCGAATGCGCCAAACAGGGCTTGATGCGGTACAGGTAGGTCGAGCAGCTTGAGGCGCAGCCCGCTTTGGGCCGCGTAATACTGCGGCGTGTAGCGGTTGGAAAAGTAGACGCCGTCGAGCCTGCCCGCCTCGAGCTTGGCCAGGTTGGCGTTTTCCCAGTCGATCACGCCGATCAGGTCGAGTTTGATTTGCTCGTCGTGCATGAACGAGGAAAGGGCGCCGGCCTGGACCCAGCCTATCTTCAAGCCATACAGGTCGGATGGCAACCGAATGGTGTCGAGCTTGTGGGATGGCAAGAGGGCGATGCAGGGATTGAAATAGACGTAGGCGTCAGTGCTGTATTGAATGCCAGATTGCTGGCGCGCCGCAGTTTTCATCAGCAGTGGGGTGAACAGCACGCGCCCGGCAATGAGGTTTTGTTCGAGGCGCGCGATCGTCACGGGCGCTTCCCACTTGAAGCGCACACCCATGCGGGGCGCGATTTCGGCATCGAAGAAGTCGATGATGGCGCCGTGCGCGCCATCGCCGCCGACCATGGTGTATGGCGCGATCGTAATGACGCCCACACTTATGGTCTCGATGATTTTTTGCTCGGCGGCCCATACTGTGTTGGCATTGAGGCACATCCAACCGGCCAGTAGTATCCATGTCGCGGCAGGCTGCACGGTTACGGGCTCTCGCTGGCGCATTCGCATTTTCATTTGTCGATGCTCGGCAATTCAAAGATTCGGCAACCTCTTGCGCTCATGATACGTGAAAACGCATATCGTGCGAAATCGTGTCCTTAGCGTGCGCTTTCGGGCAAAAATCGTGCGATTTCGCCGGCAAATCGTGCGGTTTCGTGGTGCTTTCGTGCGCTATCGGATGAAATCGTGCGAAATCGTGCGATGTGGGAAAACAAAACACCTGTCCCGGTAGCCGGCCCACCAATGAAAAAAGGCGGAACAGCTTGCGCCATTCCACCTTTTCTTTGCTGCGATCCCGGTTGCGGATCTGCGCGCTTGATCAGCTGCGGTTGATCAGGAAGGTCGACAGCAGTGGCACTGGACGGCCGGTCGCGCCTTTCGCACCGCCCGATTTCCACGCCGTGCCCGCGATATCGAGATGGGCCCAGGTGTACTTGCGGGTGAAGTTTTCAAGGAAGCAAGCGGCCGTGATGCTGGCGCCGCCTGGCGTGGCGATATTGGCCAGATCGGCGAAGTTCGACTTGAGCTGCTCTTGATAAGCATCTTCGATCGGCAAGCGCCATGCCGTGTCGCTCGCTGCCTTGCCGGCGGCGAGCAATTCGTCGGCCAGCTTGTCGTGCGCCGCGTCCGAACGGGTGAACAGGCCGGAATTGTGATTGCCCAGCGCGACGATGCACGCGCCCGTCAGCGTGGCGATGTCGACCACGGCGGCTGGATTGAAGCGCTCGGCGTAGGTGAGCGCGTCGCACAGGATCAGGCGGCCTTCGGCGTCGGTGTTGAGCACTTCGATGGTCAAGCCGTTCATCGAGGTGACGATGTCGCCCGGCTTGGTCGCGCGGCCCGATGGCATGTTCTCGCAGGTGGCCACGATGCCCACCACGTTCAATTTCAAGCCCATCTCGCCGATCGCGCGGAAGGTGCCCAGCACGGAGGCGGCGCCGCACATATCGTATTTCATCTCGTCCATCGCCGGACCCGGCTTGAGCGAAATTCCGCCCGTGTCGAAGGTGATGCCTTTGCCCACCAATACCACCGGCGCATCTTTGGCCTTGCCGCCCATGTGCTTCAAGACGATGAATTTCGGCGGCTCGTCGCTGCCGTTGGTCACGGACAGGAAGCTGCCCATCTTGAGCGCTTCAAGCTGCTTGCGCTCGAGCACTTCGCAGTCGAACTTGTATTCCTTGGCCAGCTTCTTGGCCGTGTTGGCCAGATAGGTCGGGGTGCACACATTGGCCGACAGATTGCCCAATTCCTTGGTCAAGTCCATACCATTGGCAATGGCGACGGCTTGCGCCAGCGCGTTCTTGACGGCGGCCGTGGCGGGCGCGGCCAGGGTGATTTTCTTCACGCCCGTTGGCGCCGGATCCTTCTTGCTCTTTTGTCCGTCGGTGCGGAAGGCGCTCTCGTGGGCGGAAATGACGATGTTGCGCAGGGCCCAGTGCAAGTCGCGCTCTTTCACATCTTCCAGCGGAAGTGCGATAATGCCGTCCGCCGCGCCCAGCGTGCCGAAGGCCTTCAAGGTAGCCTGCACGGCCGAGTTGAAACTCTTTTCGCTGATCGCTTCGTCGCTGCCCATGCCGACCAACAGCACGCGCGCGCAAGCGGCCTTGGACAGGTCGCGCAGCAGCAGGGTGCTGCCAGCTTTGCCGCTGATGTCGCCGGACTTGAGGGCGGCCGTGATTTCACCGCCTTGATCGAGGGCCTTGGCAGCCTGCGACAGTTTTTTGTTCTCGAATACCGCCACCGCGATGCAGCCAGCTTTGGCGGCGGCGATGGTGTTTTTTGCGTCGAATGCTTTTATGCTAAAGTCCATTTGATTCTCCGATTTGAATAGCCCTAACCCGACATTATAACGACCGAATGATCTTTCAACGCGCCCTACGACGAGAACTGGTAAGTGCGGCCGGCGCCACCTTCACGGTCTTGTTCACGATACTGACGACCTTCACGCTGTTTAAGATCGTCGGGCTGGCTGCGGGCGGCAAGGTCGCGTCGAGCGATGTGCTGGCCTTGATGGCGTTCGCAGCCCTGAATTATCTGCCAATTGTCGTCATTCTCACCAGCTTTATTTCGGTGCTGGCGGTGGTCACACGCAGCTACCGCGATTCTGAAATGGTGGTCTGGTTCGCCAGCGGCCAGTCGCTCACGCGCTGGATCTGGCCGGTGCTGCGTTTCGCGCTGCCACTGGTGCTGTTGACGGCCTTCCTGAGCCTGTTCGCCACGCCTTGGGCCAAGAGCAAAAGCCACGAATTCATCGAGCGCTTTGAAAAGCGCGAGGATGTGCTGAAAGTCTCGCCCGGCCAGTTCAAGGAATCGTCGGCCAATAACAGCATCTTTTTTGTCGAAGGTGCCAGCGGCGACACGGCCAATGTCAGCAATGTGTTTTACAACACGCTCGACAAGGGCGGCACCACGGTGGTGGTGGCCAAGCAGGGCAGCATCGAGACGAACAAGGCGGGCGACCGCTTCCTGGTGCTCAGGAATGGGCGGCGCTATCAAGGCACGCCGGGCCGGGCCGATTTCCAGTCGATGGAATTCGAGCGCTACACCATGCGGGTGTCGACCCAGGTGCCGGTGCTGGGCGGCGATATTTCGGAAGACCGCATGCCGACCGAAGCCCTGGTGGCCGCGTCGACCAAGGCCACGCTGGCCGAGCTGTCGTGGCGCATTGCGCTGCCGATGACGTGCATGGTATTGAGCTTGTTGGCCATTCCGCTTGGGTTCGTCAATCCGCGCGCGGGCAGTTCGGCCAATCTGATCATCGCTTTGCTGATTTTTATCACTTACTACAACCTGATGGGCACGCTTGAGGCGAGTATCAAGCAGAGCAAGCTCAGCTTCGGGCAAGCGTGGTGGCCGCTGCATACGGTGGCGGCGCTGTGTGTGCTGGGCTTGTTTGTGTGGCGCTTGAACGTTAATCACCGCTATCATCCGATGGTGCTGTGGGCGGCATTCAAGCGCGGCGCCCTGGCCAAACGCGGCGCGGCGGGAGCGCGCGCATGAAGATCCTGCAACGTTATTTTGCGGTCGCCATTTCGCAGGCGGTCGCCTTTGTGCTCGTGGCGCTGCTGGCGCTGCTGGCCTTTGGCGATTTGACGGGCGAATTGCCGGAGGTGGGCAAGGGCAGCTATGGAATCGGGCACGCCTTCTTGTATGTGCTGTTGCTGATGCCGGGCCATGTGTATCAAGCCATGCCGATGGCGGCGTTAATCGGCACCATCTACACGATGGCGCAATTCGCCTCGACCTCGGAATTTACCATCATGCGCGCCTCGAGCATGTCGACCAGGATGGCGGCGCTGATGCTGTTTAAGATCGGCGTGGTGTTCGTCGCCATCACGTTCATATTTGGCGAGTTGATCACGCCGCGCGCGGCTCCGCTGGCTGAAACGCTCAAGCTCAGCGCCAAGGGCGGCACCATTTCCCGGGAATTTCGCTCCGGGATGTGGACCAAGGATATCGTGCGCACCGAGGGCTTGAAAGGGCAGGCCACCGGCTCGCGCTTTTTCAACGTGCACGAAGTGCGGCCGGATGGGCAATTGCTGGACTTGAAGCTGTACGAATTCGATACCGATATGCGCTTGCGTTCGGTGATCACGGCCGCTACCGCCAGCTACCGGGGCGAGAATGTGTGGCGCTTGAACCTGGTGACGGAAACCGTGTTTTCCAATCCGGCTCTGGCGGGGGCGGGGACCGGCGCGGGCGGCGCCGCGCAATTGACGGCGCAGGAAAACAGCATGGTGTCGACGCGCCAGATCCCGAGCCGCGACCTGGTCTCGGAGATCACGCCCAAGATATTGAGTATTTCCAGCGCCGATCCGGACCGCATGTCCGCGCTCGAGCTGCAAACTTATATGCGGCACCTGGCGGAAAACCGGCAAGAGACGGAGCGATTTAATATCGCGTTCTGGAAAAAGCTGATCGATCCGCTGGCCGTGTTCGTGCTCATGGCGCTGGCTTTGCCGTTCGCCTATCTGCATGCGCGCAGTGGTGGCGTGAGCTTGAAGATTTTCATCGGGATCATGATCGGCGCGGGTTTTGTCGTCATCAATACCTTGTTTTCCAGCCTGGGGATGCTCAGTACCTGGCCGGCTTATCTGACCGCCATCGCGCCGAGCGCCTTGTTCCTTCTGCTGGCGCTGGGCGCCTTGTGGTGGGTGGAGCGGCATTGATGGGCCGGCGCGCGCTGATCTTGTTTGCGCATGGGGCGCGCTCGGCGTCGTGGGCGGCGCCGTTCGAGCGCTTGCGCGCGCTGACGCAGGCGCGCATGCCGGACGCCATGGTCACGCTGGCCTTTCTGGAATTGATGACGCCGCGCCTGCCCGAAGCCGTGAGCGAACTGGTGCGGGGCGGCGCGTCGGACATCACCATCGTGCCGGTTTTCCTGGGGCAGGGCGGGCATGTGTTGCGCGATTTGCCGCCGCTGGTGGAGCAGCTGCGCGGCGCGCATCCAGGTGTGCGCTTTACGCTGGCCGGCGCCGTTGGCGAAAATGCCGACGTGCTCGCCGCCATCACCGATTACTGCGTCGGCGCCGCCGAGCCGCGGCAAGACTTGCCATGAACCGCATGCAGACGCGCCAGGCCGCGCGCCGCGCGTGAAGGATCGCGCGCTGGCGCCGCTCGAGGCGGCTGGCATCATCACGCTTTGCTTTGGCTGGTTCATGCTCGGTTCGATCCTGTCCGTCTTGGCGGGATTTCAATCTGACGGTGGCGCGTTTACCGATGCATCGCTGATCAGCCTTGTGTTGACCGAACTGGTCGTCGGAGCTGCCGCCTTGCTGATATTGCATCGGCGCGGGCATACGCTGACGGACTTGCTGCCAAGGCCGGATTGGCGTGGCTGCTTCATTGGCGCGATGCTGTATCTATTGACCGCTGGCTTCGGTGCGCTCATCTTCGCCGGCTTCGGTGGCGGCGATGAACAAGCGATAGCGCAAATGATGGCCGGGTCGAAGCCGTCCCTGCTCACCATCCTCGTGCTGGCACTGGTCAATGGCAGTTATGAAGAGGTTTTCTTGCTGGGGTATCTGGCGCGCGGATTTAGCCACCTTGGCCATTCCTTCGCGCTGGGGCTGAGCGTGCTGGTGCGGCTGGTGTATCACCTTTATCAAGGGCCGCTGGGTGCCTTGTGGGTCACCGTGTTTGGCATCGTGGTCGGCCTGTATTACTTGCGCACGCGCCGGCTATGGCCTGTCGTGTTCGCGCACATGCTTGGGGATGTAATTCCCTTCCTGTAGCGCACGTCCTGGCGCGCCAGATAGGGCTGCGCCGCTTCTTGTCCCGAACCGCACCGTGCAAAAACTGTCCTAGCATTGGGCGTCAACACGCGGACGGGGAGGTAGCATGAGCTTCGATCTGGGCAGTATTTTGCAGCATTATCTGGGCGGCGACGCGTCGACCGACCAGCAGCGCATCGCCGAGGACTTCGATCAAGTTGTCGACAAGGTGCCGCAGGAATCGCTCGCGCATGGCGTGAGCGCGGCCTTGCGCTCGCCACAGGCGCCGCCGTTTCCGCAAGTGGTCGCGCAATTGTTCGAGCAGGGGAGTGCCGAGCAGCGTGTGGGCATGTTGAGCCAACTCGTTGGCACGACCAGCCCGTCGGTGCTCTCGCTCATCACCGGCGGCACTTTGGGCGCGCCGACGGCGGGTAATGGCGCCGGCACGGTCGTCACGCCGGAGCAGGTGGCGCAGCTCACGTCCGCGCAGGTGGCGCAAATTGCCGCGCACGCGCAAGAGCGCAATGCGGGCGTGGTCGATGCGATGGGCGCGTTTTACGCCCAGCATCCGGATCTGCTCAAGTCCATCGGCGGTGTTGCGCTCGCTTATGCGCTGGGCAAGATCGCCGAACATATGCGGCGCTAAGGCGCGTCCATTCAATTCATTGAGGCGAGGTGCATCATGGGCATATTGAGGGATATTTTCAGCAAAATATTCCCGTCGTCGCATCCTGCGGTGGCACAGGCGCCGCTAGCGCCGCCGCAGTTGCGCACTTGAATGGTGCGTTGCGGGAGGGCTTGGTTTGTGTGCAAGAAAATTTGCCGCGGGCGCCGATGCGTGCTAACTTAGCGCCGCTGGAAAGAAAATCGAGAGCAGCCGGGCAATGATCCGGCGCCCACTCCGGCATTTCCCACCTCAAACGCGATGGAGCACGCGAATGATTGATAAGAAGGCGGCACGCGCCGCACAGCAAAAGGCGATGTATATTTTCGCCATGTCGGCAGCCGGTGCCTTGCTTGGGTCCACTGTGGGGCCTTGGATTTTGCGGCTCGTTAATTGAGCGCGGCGCTTTAAATCCTTTATCAAACCTAAGTTTTTGTCGCGAAACCTTCGCTGCGCAGGCGTGCGCGGGTGCATTTGCGCGCGGACGAGATGCGTATTTGCTCGGACGGCGGTGGCTTCGAATCGCGAAAGCGGGGTCAGAGTAATTTGTCGCGCAAACCCGCGACAAAAAAACTCTGACCCCGGTTTCGCTCGCGCTAGCAGTTTGCTCGCAATGTGACTTCGATGGAACTGCTCAGGCTCGCGATTTAGGCGCGTAGTCGAGCGGACGGCGCTTCGTTGCTTTGTGCGGTGCCGTCGCGCTGCTGCGCGCGGGTACGCATCGCTTCGCCCAGCATCACCAGCACCGGCCCGTGCGATGCGCCAAGGCCTTGCGCCAGACTGCCCAGGGTCAGGCGCAGCACGCGCTGGTCCGGGCGGCTGCAGTTTTCAATCACCACCACCGGCAAGTCCGCGCCACGGCCCTGCGCCAGCAGGCGCTGCGCGGTGGCGCTCGCTTCGCGCCCTCCCATGTATTGCACCAGTGTGTCGGTGTCGGGGATGGCCGCTTGCGCCGCGTGCTCTGGCGCCGTGCTCGAGGTGAAGAAGGCCACGCTGCGCGCCACGCCGCGCTTGGTCAGCGGCTGCTTGGTGGCCGCCGCCGCCGCCACCGCGGTCGTGATGCCGGGCACCACTTCGACCTCGATGCCCGCTTCCTCCAAGGCTTGCAATTCCTCGTCGGCGCGCCCGAACAGCATCGGGTCGCCCCCCTTTAAACGCACCACCAGCGCGTAGTTGCGCGCATTGTCGACCAGCTGCTTGTTGATGAAGGCTTGTGCCGTCGACAGTTGGCCGCAGCGCTTGCCGACGGCGATTTTGTGCGCCTGCGGGCATAGTTCAAGCATTTCCGCCGTCACTAGCGCGTCGTGCAACACCACGTCAGCTTGCGCCAACAGGCGCGCGCCGCGCAGGGTGATCAAATCCTGGGCGCCGGGCCCCGCTCCGATCAGATAGACTTTTCCTGGTCCAGTCATGCTGCGCTCCTTGGCGAATTACTTGAGTACTCAATCATCAGCAAGAATTATGCCAAATGCGATGCCTGATCGGCCGGCGCCAGCCGGATCATGCCCGCCGCCACCGTCTGGTGCGTCACTTCGTCGATCAGGATGAAGGCGCCAGTGGCGCGCACGTCGGCGTAGGCGTCCGCCGCCAGCGGCTGCTGCACCGTCAGCGCCACGCGCGCGATGTCGTTGAGCTTGAGGCCGGCGGCCGGCGCGCGCTGCTGCGTGTTGATGTCGAGCAGGGTGTCGATGCCCGTCACCTTGGCCGCCGTCTGGCGCGTGCCATGCTTGATCCAGTATTTGCGGCGCAGGTCGAGCGGCTCTTCCGACAGCCAGCACACATCGGCCGCCACGTTCTTGAGCAAGGTGGCCGGTGCACCCGCGCCGGCCAGCAAGTCGCCGCGCGAAATATCGAGGTGTTCGTTAAGCAGCAGCGTCACCGACTGCCCCACCACGGCGCTCTGGTGCGAGCCTTCGAAGGTGAGGATGTCCTTGACGGTGGCCAACTGGCCGGACGGCTGCACCAGCAACTGGTCGCCCACGCTGACCTTGCCCGCCTCGATGCGGCCCATGTAGCCGCGGAAATCATTGGCCTCGTGGCCGTTGTGGCGGGCCACCAGCTGCACCGGAAAGCGGAATGGTGCGTGGTGCGATTCGTCGTACACGGACAGCGATTCAAGCAGCTCGATCAAGGTCGGGCCCTGGTACCACGCCAGCTTCTCGCTCGGCTCGACGACGTTGTCGCCCGACAGCGCCGACAGGGGAATGGGCGTGATGTCCTTCAAGCCCAGCTGTTGCGCGAATTCGCGGTAAGCCTTGACGATGCGCTCGTACACGCCTTGGTCGTAGTCCACCAAGTCCATTTTGTTGACGGCCACCACCACGTGCTCGATCTGCAGCAGGTGGGCGATGGTCGAGTGGCGCTTGGTCTGGATCAGGAGGTCGACCCCGCCATCCTCGCGCAGCTTGACCTTCGACACGTCGATCAGGATGATGACCGCGTCCGCCGTCGAGGCGCCCGTCACCATATTGCGCGTGTATTGCTCGTGACCGGGGGTGTCGGCGATGATGAATTTGCGCTTGGGCGTGGCGAAGTAGCGGTAGGCCACATCGATGGTGATGCCTTGCTCGCGCTCCGCTTCCAGGCCGTCGGTGAGCAGGGACAAGTCGATGGTGTCACCCACGGTGCGCTTGTGCTTGGCGCGCGACATGGCGTCCAACTGGTCGGCGAAGATGCCCTTGCTGTCGTACAGCAGGCGTCCGATCAAGGTACTCTTGCCGTCATCGACCGAGCCGGCCGTGATAAAGCGCAAGAGGCCCCGTTCGTTCAATTTGTCTGTCATCGCGTTCATCAAAAGTACCCTGCTTTCTTGCGTTTTTCCATCGAGGCTTCGGAGGTCTGGTCGTCCATTCGGGTGGCGCCGCGTTCCGTGATTTGCGTGATGGCCGTTTCGGCGATGATTTCCTCGACCGTGGCGGCGGACGATTGCACCGGGCAGGTGCAGGAAATGTCGCCGACGGTGCGAAAACGCACCAATTGGGTCTCCACCGCCTCACCCGCCAGCGGCGGGGTCAAGCTTGTGAGGGGCACCAACAGGCCGCGGCGCGCAATCACCTGGCGCTCGTGCGCGAAGTAGATCGGTGGCAGCGCCAGCTTTTCGCGCGCGATGTATTGCCACACGTCGAGCTCGGTCCAGTTCGAAATCGGGAACACCCGCATGTTTTCGCCCGGATGCACGCGCGTGTTGTACAAGTCCCACAGCTCGGGGCGCTGGGCCTTCGGGTCCCATTGGCCGAACTCGTCGCGGAAGGAAAAGATGCGTTCCTTGGCGCGCGCTTTTTCCTCGTCGCGGCGGGCGCCGCCGATGCAGGCGTCGAATTTGTGTTCGGCGATGGTCTCGAGCAGGGTCACCGCTTGCGCCGCGTTGCGCGAGTCCGTCGCCGGATTGCGCAGGCGCACGGTGCCGCGCTGGATCGATTCTTCCACCGAACCGATGATCAGGCGCTCGCCCAACTCGGCCACGCGCGCGTCGCGGAAGGCGATCACTTCGTCGAAATTGTGGCCGGTGTCGATGTGCACGAGGGGGAAGGGGAATTTGCCGGGGCGGAAAGCCTTCTCGGCCAGGCGCAGCAGCACCACCGAGTCCTTGCCGCCGGAGAACAGCAGAGCGGGATTCGCGCATTCGGCCGCCACCTCGCGCATGATGTGGATCGCTTCCGATTCGAGGGCGTCGAGGTGGCGCGCGTTGACGTCGCCCAGGCCAAAGGCTGGCGCGCCGGCGATGCTGTGTGCAAGTGTGTTCATGATGCTTGTGCCTGTCTTTTTGTTGGTTCTATGTGTCGCGCGTGGCGTGGCGCTTAGGCGGCGACGGATTTAATGCGGATCAGCTTGCCGTCGACCATGTGCAGGCCGCATTCCTTCGAGTCCGGGTTTTCCCACCACCAGCGCCCGGCGCGCACATCCTCGCCCGGCTCGATCGCGCGCGTGCAGGGTGCGCAACCGATCGAGGGGTAGCCCTGGTCGTGCAAGGCGTTGTAGGGCACGTCGTTGGCGCGGATGTAGTCCCATACGTCTTGCTCGGACCAGTCGGCCAGCGGGTTGAACTTGACCATGCCGTGGGCGGCGTCGTCTTCCTGCACGTGCAGCTCGGCGCGCGTGCTCGATTGCGCGCGGCGTTGGCCCGTTACCCAGGCCTTGTTGCCAGCGAGCGCACGTCCGAGCGGCTCGACCTTGCGGATGCGGCAGCATTCGCGCCGCATCTCGATGCTGTCGTAGAAGGCGTTCAAGCCGTTGTGCGCGACGTAGGCTTCGACCGCCTCGGGCTGCGGGCGGAACAGGGCGATGTCGTAGTCGTAGCGCTGTTTGACCTTGTCGATCACGGCCAGCGTTTCCGGATGCAGGCGGCCAGTCTCCAGGGAAAAGATGGCGATCGGCAGGCCGGCCTTGAGGATCAAGTCCGTCAAGACCATGTCTTCGGCGGCCAGGCTCGATGCGAACACGGCGGGCGAAAAGTCCGCTGCGACGCGCGCCAGCGTTTGCGCCGTGCTATCGATGAGGATGGATTTATCTGTCATGGCGGCCCGATCAAATGCCGTAGCCGACATCGTGCTGCTCGATGCGCACATCGCGCTCGTGGCGGCGGAACAGCGGCAGTTTCTGGTCCCAGGAACTCTGGTAGGTTTCGCTAAACACGGTCAATCCCTTGAGCGCGTCGTCGATGCTGCGGTCGGGCCGCGTGGCGTAGGCGTCGAAGCCCACGCGCTGCATGGCGAACAATTGGTCGCGCAAGACGTCGCCGATGGCGCGCAGCTCGCCCGTGTATCCCAGGCGCGCGCGCAAGTTGTAGGCGATCGAGTAGCCGCGCCCATCGGTGAACTTGGGGAAGTCGACGGCGATGACGGCGAACTTGCCGACTTCGCCGGCCAACGCTTCGGGGCGCTCGTCGCTGGCGATCCATACGCCCAGCTCAGGGCGCTCGGCCAGGGTGGCGCGCTGCGCCAGCCAAACTGCCAGTGGCACGATGAGCTTGCCGGGGGCGACAGCGACGCTGGCCGCATCCTGGCCTTCTTCCAGGCGCAACACGGTCCAGTCGTCCTCGACGACCGCGCGGCCGCGGATGATCAGCGCCTTGTTGTTTGTGCTCGATTCAAGCATATTCATCTTCTCCCACCAGTTGATCGGCCGTGATCGGCGTGGCGTACACATATTCCTTGAACGGGGCCACGCCCAGGCGCTGCGCGGTGTCGACGAAGCGCTCGTCCTGGGTGCGCTCGCGCACGTAGACGTGCAGCAGGCGCGTGATTACTTCCGGCATTTGCAGCGAGGAGAAGGAGGGCCCGATGATCTTGCCGATGGCCGCGTTGTTGCCCTGCGCGCCGCCGATGGAAACCTGGTACCACTCGCTGCCATCCTTGTCCACGCCCAGCACGCCGATCGAACCCACGTGATGGTGGCCGCAGGCGTTGATGCAGCCTGAGATGTTCAATTCGATCTCGCCGATATCGTGCAAAAAGTCGATATCGTCGAAGCGCTCGGCGATGGCGGCGGCGATCGGGAGCGACTTGGCGTTAGCCAGCGAGCAAAAGTCGCCGCCCGGGCAGCAAATGATGTCGGTCAACAGGCCGATATTGGGCGTGGCCAGGGAGGCGCCCTTGAGCTCGTTCCACAGCGCGAACAGGCTGCTTTGCTTGACGTCGGCCAGCGCCAGGTTTTGCTCGTGCGTGATGCGCAGTTCGCCAAAGCTGTAGCGATCGGCCAGGTCGGCCACGAAGTCGATCTGTTCGGCGGTGGCGTCGCCCGGCGGCACGCCGGTTTTCTTGAGCGAGAGCACCACGGCGCTGTAGCCGGCCACCTTGTGCGGCTTGACGTTGCGCTTGAGCCAGTTGGCGAAGGCCTTGTTGCCAGGCTGCGCCGCCAGCGGATCGATGGCCACCAGGTTTTCATAGGCGGGCGGCACGAAGTAGGCGGCCACGCGCGCCATTTCCTCGGCCGTCAGGGTCGAGGGGCTGTCTTTCAGGTCGGCCCATTCGGCCTCGACCTGGCGCGTGAATTCCTCCAGGCCCACGGCCTTGAGCAAGATCTTGATGCGCGCCTTGTATTTATTGTCGCGCCGGCCGTACTGGTTGTAGACGCGCATGATGGCCTCGATATAGCTCATCATGTGCTGCCAGGGCAGGAACTCTCGCACCACGCTGCCCAGGATCGGGGTGCGGCCCATGCCGCCGCCCACCATCACCTGGAAGCCGATGTCGCCGGCCGCGTCGTGCACCACCGTCAAGCCGATGTCATGCACGGCGATGGCGGCGCGGTCTTCGCGCGCGCCGTTGATGGCGATCTTGAACTTGCGGGGCAGGGCGGCGAATTCCGGATGGAAGGTGCTCCACTGGCGCAGGATTTCCGCGTAGGGGCGCGGATCGATGATTTCGTCCGCCGCCACGCCCGCGTATTCGTCGGACGTAATGTTGCGGATGCAATTGCCCGAAGTTTGGATGGCGTGCATCTCGACCGAGGCCAGGTCGGCCAGGATGTCGGGCGTTTGCTCAAGGTTGATCCAGTTGAACTGGATGTTTTGGCGCGTGGTGAAGTGGCCGTAGCCGCGGTCGTACTTGCGCGCGATGTGGGCGAACATGCGCATCTGCTTGGACGAGAGCAAGCCGTAGGGTACGGCGATGCGCAGCATATAGGCGTGGCGCTGCATGTACAGGCCGTTTTGCAGGCGCAAAGGCAGGAATTCAGCCTCGGTGAGCTCGTCGTTGATGCGGCGCTGCACCTGGTCGCGGTATTGCGCGATGCGCTCCTTGACGATCAAGTGGTCGTACTGGTCGTAACGGTACATGTGTGGTCCCAATTTTCTGGCGGGGCGGGCGTTGCGGCAACAGAAATGGCCCATCGCGCCCCAAACTAGGTTCAATAGTAATAAACTCCTTCTTTATTCCATACGACTGAGTATTTATTTGCTTATATGCGTAAAAGGTATAAGCCGACACCGGGACCGAGAACGCCATGAACCTCCACCAATTGCGCTTCGTGCGCGAAGCCGTGCGCCAGAACTACAACCTGACCGACGCCGCCAAGGCCTTGTTCACCTCGCAGCCGGGGGTGTCGAAGGCCATCATCGAGCTCGAGGAAGAGCTGGGCGTGGATATCTTCACCCGCCACGGCAAGCGCATCCGCGGCTTGACCGAGCCGGGGCGCCTGGTGCTGTCCTCGGTCGAACTGATCATGCAAGAGATCGACAGCTTGAAGCGCATCGGCAAGGAGTACGCGGCCCAGGATAGCGGCAGCTTCACGATCGCTACCACGCACACGCAGGCGCGTTATACGCTACCAAAAGTGGTGCAAGCGTTCATGCTCAAGTTTCCCAAGGTACGCCTTTCCCTGTTGCAGGGCAACCCGCGCCAGATCGCCGAGATGGTGCAGCGCGACCAGGCCGACCTGGCCATCGCCACCGAGGCCATCGCCGGCATCGATGGCTTGATCACCTTGCCCTGTTATCAATGGGAGCATGTGGTGGTGGTGCCGCCTGAGCACGCGCTGCTGCGCTCGAAGAGCGTGACGCTCGAGGAAATCGCCACGTTTCCGCTCATCACCTACGACAGCGCCTTCGCCGGGCGCGGCAAGATCGACCACGCTTTCGGCTTGCGCAGTTTAAAGCCCGACATCTTGTTGGAAGCCATCGATGCGGACGTGATCAAGACTTATGTCGAGTTGGGCATGGGAATTGGTATCATAGCGGGCATGGCCTTCGATCCGGAGCGCGACAAGAACTTGCGCGCCATTCCCGTGGGCCACCTGTTTGGCATGAATGTCTCGCGCGTGGCCGTCAAGCAGGGTGCCTATCTGCGCAGCTATATTTACACCTTCATCGAACTGCTGGCGCCCACGCTCAACCGCAAGCTGGTCGAGTCCGCCATGAGCGGCAACAAGGATAATTACGAGTTGTAATTGCATTTGAAACAAGTTTTAAGAGAATAAGAAATGATCACCGACCAGTCCGCACAGTTTTACGCCAAGAGCGCTTCCAACCACGACCGCATTTACGACAAACCGGAGCGTCAGCACGACCTGGCCGAGATGCGCGCCAAGCTGGCCGAGGTGGTGCGCGGGCACACAGTGCTTGAATTGGCTTGCGGCACCGGCTTTTGGAGCGCCGTGATGGCGCAGACGGCCGCCTCGGTGCTGGCCACGGACATCAACCCGGAAATGCTGGCGCTGGCCAAGCTGCGCGCCATGCCGGCCGACAAGGTGGCGCTGCGCCAGCTCGACGCCTGGGACTTGCCGGCCGACTTGGCCGAGGCGGGGGCGCATGGTCCCGCGCATGCTCCATTCACGGCCGTGTTCATCGGTTTCTGGTGGTCGCACGTCAAGCGCGAAGAGCAGGAACGCTTCTTGTCCCTGTTGCGCGCCCGTCTGGGCAAGGATTTGCTGCTGGTGCTGCTCGACGACGCCTATGTGGACGGCGCCAGCCCGACGGTGGCGCGCACTGATTTGAACGGCAACACCTACCATATCCATCCGACGGCCGATGGCTCGCGCTACGAGATCACCAAGAATTACCCCTCCGATAGCGCCTTGCGCAAGAAAATGGCATCGTCCGTGCGTGAAATCAAGATCGCGCGCCTTGAATACTATTGGTTGCTCAGCTGCCGCCTGAAATAAGGGACGTCGCGTGCGTCGGTGGCGCACGCGCGCTTGCGCGCGCTTGCGCGCACTTGGGGTGTTGCGCAATTGATCATGTATCATGCGCACGATTGAACCCAGCTGTAAGGCATCTGTACCATACCTTATGGCAAAATTCGCCTGTGCCTGATCCGGGCGGCTTGATAAAAAGGAAAAACAATGAATTCCATCATTGACGCGCGCAAACCATTGGCATCGTTGTTGCTGGCCGCGGGCATGGCCCTGGGCGCCGGGGCGGCCCAGGCGGCCGATTATGCGGCGCAGGCGCCGTGGGCGGAGCAGCTCATCGCCAACGTGGCGACAGTCAACAATGTGTACGGCAGCGACCCAACCATCGTCACCTGGGCCGGCGTGAATGGCGCGACCATCTATCAAAACCGTTCGACTTGCGCCGCCTTCGTGAGCAATGTGATGAAGACGTCAAACGGCATCTCCAACACCAGCTACAAGGCCATTTTCGGCACCAGCAGCCCGCAATCGGCGCAGTACTACACGAATATCGTCAATCAAAACCACTTCCAGCGCATTTTCAATCCGAACGACATCAAGCGTGGCGACATCATCGCGGCCATCTACATGCCGTGCGCAAATTCGGAGTCGACCGGGCATACCATGCTGGCCTTGTCGGGCGCCACGGCGCGCACCGTCAACACTTTGCCGCTGGTGGCGGGCACCGTCCAGTATGAAGTGACGGTCGCCGATTCTTCCGCCAGCAACCACGACGCCAAGGATTCGAGCGGCGTGTTGTACCCGGACACGCGCGGCGCTGACGGTTCCGGCGCCGGCATCGGCAAATTGCGCTTGTATCAAGATGTCGCCACGGGGACCATCATCGGCTACACCTGGACCATGAATCGCAGCTCGATTTATTACGCCAATGGCGGCTGCCGCAGCATTGCCGTCGGCCGCATGTTCTGAAGCGGGCGCAGCGGATGAACACCTCGCTGCCTGGCGTGCTGCTCGGCGTGCTGCTCGGCGTTCTGCTCTTGGCTGGATGCACGGCCAACGATGCGGCCGATGGCGCCAGGCCGCTGACTGCCCGTGGGACGGGGGCAGCGCCGAGCGCCGTGGCCTTGTCTGCGCGCGCGCCGGGCGCAGCTTCCGTGCGAGCTGGTGCAGGCACATTCCCTGCCGCCACCCGTGCCGGCGCGGCGCCCAGTCTAGCCGACCTCGCGCTCTTGTTCCAACGTAAGCACGTTCCCGACGCCGCAGCCAGCCCGGCCGCTTCCTATTTGCACGCGATCGACACGGCCGCGCGCGCGCGCTGCGTCGATGGCGGCGCCGATGGCGCGTGCGCCGCTGACGCCGAGCGGGCCCGCCAGATCGAGCTGGCCATCGCGCGCAACGCGCCGGAAGCGGCGCAAGCCCTGGCCACGACACCGCAATTGCAACAAGTGTTCAATCAAGCCCAAAGGGCGCAAGTCCAAGCGAACCTGGACGAAAAAATCGCTGGCGACGCCGACTGGGAGCGCAGGCCGCAGCCGCGCGAAGAGCGCTAGCGCTGCGTAAGAAGTTTCCTAATGTCATGATCCTGAAGTATTCGTGTGGCATCCTATGTCCCCGATGGATCTTGCATTACCGATTTCTTAACTTCTCTTTAACTTGATCGCGATTATTCCAGTGAAAAAATTAACTCTCGCCGCACTCGTCTTGTCCTGTTTCGCCGTTTCCGCCCAAGCGCAAAGCTCCGTCACCGTGTATGGTGCGCTCGATTTGGGCGTGACCAAGAAATCCGACACCACCATGGCCATCGGCAAGCGCGACAGCAATAAGCTCGGCTTCAAAGGCGTGGAAGAACTCGGCGGTGGCTTGAAAGCCGTGTTCCAGCTCGAAACGCGCTTCGAACCGGACACGGGCACGCTCGAGAGCGGCAGCCGTCCCCTGTTCCAGGGCCAGAGCCGGGTTGGCTTGCAAGGTGACTTCGGCATGGTGCGCATTGGCCGCGGCGTGACCGCCTATATGGATACCAAGGATGCCTTCGATCCCTTCGGCGGTATTTCCGGCACCGCCGGTTTGAAGGGTGACGTGATGGTGGCCGGCTACACCAGCCAGCCGCTGGACGTGGCGGGCAGCTCGGGCGACCGTTTCTCGAATGCGGTGTTCTACAACTCGCCGGAGATGCAGGGCTTCCAGCTCAACGCGACCGTCGCGACCAAGGAAACGAACAACGGCTTGGCCACCGGCGAAGCGTCGACCATGCCCTTGTCGATGAGCGGCACTTACAAGAGCGGTCCGGTCGCGGCCATGCTCGCTTACGAGCGCAACGGCGTCGAAACAAAGGTTGAATCGCTGGGCGCTTCGCTGGCGGCGACGCCGGAATTGAAGTTCTTCACCAGCTATGCGCGCCAAGACCAGTCGCATATCAAGCCGACCAATTCGGTCACGCGCGGCTGGATGATCGGCGCCAATTACGTGATGGGCGCGGGCAAATTCATGGCAGGCATGGGTCAAAAGTCGCCGGACAATGTCGTCAAGACCAAGCAATACACGCTCGGTTACGAGTACAGCTTGTCCAAGCGCAGCTTCCTGTATGTGGAAGGCTCGTCGCGGCGCGCCGCGACCAACGTCAATTACTACGGCTTGGGCGTGCATCACAACTTCTAAGCACTTGCGAGGTGGCGCGCGGGCGCCACCAGCGAGGGTAGCGGCGCTTGCGCGCCGGGCTGGGGCCAGGACGGCCTGGCCTGGTGCCAGGCGCCGCTTGCCTTTGAGGACGCGGGCGCAGGCGCAGGCCTAGCATCGCGCCGGGTCCCGCTGCCCCTTACATTTGCTTGAACAGGTGCAAAAAGCTGCGGCTCACTTCGAGCTTGTCGGTTTTGCCCTTGATCATCACCAGATGGCGGCCGCGAATGTCGCGCGTGACCCCTTCGATGGCGTTCACGTTGACCAGGGTGGCGCGGTGGATTTGCCAGAACAGGGCCGGGTCGAGCTCCTCGGCCAGGTCGCGCACGGGCTTGCGGATCAAGGCTTCGAAGCGCTCCGTTTGCACACAGGTGTATTTTTCATCCGAACGGAAAAACAGGATTTCCTCCACCGGGATCATGCGCAAATCCTGGCCGATGCTGGCCTGGATCCATTGCAGGTAAGCCGGCTTGGGCGCACCCATTTTTTCGGCCAGCTGGGCCAGCATGGCGGTGACCGATTCGTTGACCGCTTCCTTTGGTTTTTCCAGGCGCGCCTTCAAGCGCTCGACCGTCACTTGCAGGCGTTCTGGCTCGGGCGGCTTGAGCACGTAATCGACGGCGCCGCGCTCGAACGCTTCGACGGCGTACTGGTCGTAGGCGGTGACGAACACGATATGGCTTTGGGTGCCGATTTCGCGCGCCGCCTCCATGCCCGTCTTGCCCGGCATGCGGATGTCGAGGAAGGTCAAGTCGGGCTTGAGTTCGGCGACCAGGTTGACCGCTTCCTCGCCGTTCTTGGCTTCGCCGACGATGTCGAGCTCGGGCCAGACTTGGGCCAGGCGCATGCGTAATTGCTCGCGCATCAGTCTTTCGTCGTCGGCAATGATCGCTGTGGTCATGTTTGTCTGTGTGGGAAAAGTAAGGTATTCAATTATTCAATGAATCGGGGCGCGAGGCAATCGATTCATGGGCGCGCGCGGCGCGTTCTTGCGCGCCGGCGGCCTGGGCGGACTTATTTCGCCAGCGTGTAGGGCACTTCGATGGTGGCGATGACGCCGCTTGGCGTGTTGGCCGCGATGTGCAACTGCCCTTGCTCGCCATGCAAGAGCTTGAGGCGCTCGCGGATCGTCGGCAAGCCCAGGCCGGTGCCGTCGCTGGGCATGACGCCGAAGCCGACGCCGTCGTCGGAGACGATCACGCGTAATTTGTTGTGCGCCACTTCGGCCGCCACCCGCAAGGTGCCGCCTTCGGGCTTGCATTCGAGCCCGTGCTTGATGGCGTTTTCCACCATCGATTGCAACATCATGGGCGGGAAGGCGGCGGTGCGCAAACCGTCGGGAATCTGGAAGTCGACCGTGAGACGCTCTTCCATGCGCATCTTGAGCAAGTTCAGGTAGGCGCGCACCATGTCCGCTTCGCGCCCGAGGTTGGTGACGACGGCGTTGTCGCGCATTTGCGGCAGCACCGCGCGCAGATATTGGATCAGGCTGCGCTGCATGGCGGAGGCGCGCGGCGGGTCCGTTTCGATCAAATGTTCGACCGAGGCCAGGGTGTTGAACAGGAAATGGGGCTCGACCTGGGCTTGCATCATCTGCATCTTCGCTTCGGACAACTGGCGCTGCATCGATTCGCGCTCGGCGGTCGCGTTGGCCGTCAGCGTTTCCGCTTCGGCCCGCTTTTTGCCGCCGACCAGGGCCTTGGTGCCGAACAGCACGATCACGAGCAGGGTGACGAAGCTGGTGAACCAGGTCGACGCTTGCTTGTGGTAAGTCTTGACCTTTTGCTCGGCCGCGTCGTCGACGGCCGCTTCGATGGCGTTCGACAATTCCTCGCCGATTTGGGGCGGCAAGGGGATGTGTACTTCTTCGCCGGGCGCCGTCTCGGGCGCTTCGGGTGGCTCGGCATCTTCGGCCCCGGCCGGTTTGGCGGGGGGCGACGGCGGAGCGGGCAGGGCGGACGGTGCGGGGACGGCGCCGCTGGCGCGCTGGGCCGCCGAGGCATCCGCCGATGCCGCCGCTGCTGCGGCCGAGGCCGCCGAAGCCGCGGATGCGCCGGCCGCTGCGGCGGCGCTGCCGGCATGGCGCGCCTTGCCGCGCGAAATGAAATTGATGCCGTTATCGTCAATCAAGACATTGGCATTGCCCTTGTCCTTCTTGCCACTCTTGCGCTCGATGACGACTTCCTCGTCTGCGCTGGAAAATAATTCATCTTGCAGGATCTTGCCAGCGATCAGGGTAAGGATTGCGAACAGGAAGAACTTCCACCACGATAACTGGGTGACCCAGGTGGCGGTGGCGTCGAAGGCGCGATGCAGCCATGCCAGGATGGCCGCTGCGGTTTGTTCTGGGGTGCGCCTAGCTTGCATGGTCGTGCTTTCTTTCTCGATGCGGGCGAGTGTAAGCCACAATGGCGCGCCCGCCGATAAAATTCTATCCAAACATCACAATTTTCAGTGGAATGATGCAACTTTAAGGGATGGACGGGGGCGCCGTGTCGCGTTTGCGACAGAGCGCACATTCCGGGGGCTGGGATGCAAAATAGCCGTGCGCACGCTCACACAAAGTTTGTGCAAGAGCCGCTTTTGCGGCGTATGATGAGATTGAATTGCCGCAGCGCCATGTGAGGGCGCGGCATCATCGGTTTGCGTTAAATCACTTTGATAAAAGGGGCTCCGATGTCTGCTGATACGAGGAAATTTCGCCTGGTGACGCGCAGTGATTTCGACGGGCTGGTCTGCGCCGTGCTGCTCAAGCATTTGGACATGATCGACGACATCTTGTTTGTCCATCCGAAGGACATGCAGGACGGCAAGATTGAAATTAGCGACAACGACATCACCACCAATCTGCCCTATGTGCCGGGGGTGCATCTGGCCTTCGACCACCATTTGTCGGAAACGATACGCAATCCCGGCGAGCACAACAACCATGTGATCCATCCGGAAGCGCCCTCGGCGGCGCGCGTGGTGTACGACTATTACGGTGGTGAAATCGCGTTCCCGGTGTCGTGGGGCGATATGATGCGGGCGGTCGACAAGGGCGACGCGGCCCAGTTCAACCGCGAGGAAGTGCTCGAGCCGCGCAATTGGGACTTGCTCAATTTCCTGATGGATGCGCGCACCGGCTTGGGCCGTTTCCGCGATTTCCGCATCTCGAACTACAACTTGATGATGGATTTGATCAATTACTGCAAGAATCACACGATCGAAGAAATCATGGCGCTGCCTGACGTCAAGGAGCGCATGGATTTGTATTTCGAGCATAGCGCGCTGTGCAAGACGCAGATCCAGCGCTGCGCCACCGTGCACGGCAATCTGGTGGTGCTGGACTTGCGCAAGGAAGAGGTGATTTACGCGGGCAACCGCTTCATCATCTACGCCCTGTATCCAGAGACGAATATCTCGATCCATGTGCTGTGGGGCTTGAAGAATCAAAACACGGTGTTCGCGACCGGCAAATCCATCCTCAACCGTACATCGCGCACGAATGTGGGCGCGTTGATGCTCGAATACAACGGTGGTGGCCACGAAAACGCAGGCACTTGCCAGATCGCAAACGACAAGGCCGAGCAAGTGCTGGGCGAACTGATCGCGCGCATCAACGCCGACGGCTGAGCGGCGCCAGCGGACGCAAAGCATCGCGTGGACAGACCCCTGTTTTGAGGAAATGCGTGCATTTCCTCAAAACAGGGGTCTGTCCCCGCGATGCTTTGCATTTCCTCAAAACAGGGGTCTGTCCCCGATTTGCTTAGGCTTCCAGCGACGGTAGCGCGATCTGGTTGTCGACGCTGAACTGGTAATCCTTGAACACGTGCTCGGCCGACAGCAATTGGTAAGTGCCGTCCGCCTTCTTGTGCGTGGTGTCCTTCAAGCGGTAGGTGTAGTGGCCGCAGGTCCAGCAATTGAAGTTGCGCATATGTGTGCACAGGCAAGTCTTGTCCATCACCATGATGTTCTTCGACTCGGGATGGGCCAGCACTTCGCGGTTGTAGGAATTGATGTAGGAGCAATTGCCAGTCGCGTCGAGCAGGTAGCCGTAGGATTCGCAACCCGGGCGGATACCGGCGCCGATAGCCGGCGTGTTCTTGAGCATGCGCATCGGGTAGCCGGTCGGCGAGATGCCGTTGACGATGATGTCTTCCTCGCTCGCCTTCAAGTATTCCTGCTTGACATCGGCGGGCAAGCCGCATTCGTGGGTGATGGTGAAACGCGTCGCCACCTGCACCCCGCCCGCGCCTTTTTCCATGAAGCCCACCGCGTCGCTGCCGGTGAACACGCCGCCGGCCGCGATCAGGGGAATGGTCAGTTGCTCGGCCTTCATGAAGGCATGGATCTCGTCCATGATCGTGTGCAAATCGTACTCGGCCCAGTCCATGCCAAAGCCCAGGTGACCGCCAGCGAGCGGGCCTTCGACAATGATGTAGTCGGGCAGGCGCTCGAGCTTGGCGTTCTTGCGCAAGAACAGCTGCAGAGCGCGCACCGACGAGACGATGATGCCCAGCTTGGCGTCGCGAAAGCGCGGATGGTCGGCGATCAGTGCGAAGGAGCCCAGATGCAAGCCGGCCGACATGGTGATGCCGTCGATGCCCGCGTCCAGCGCCGCCGACAAGCGCGTGCGCAAGGTTTCGCGCGGCGCGTTCATGGTCAGTTTTTCCATGCAGTTGACGAAGATCAAGCCGTCGCCCCGCTTCGCTTCCATCGTCTTGCCGACATGCAGGGCCGTCGCTTCGGCCAGGCGCGCCATGTCGAATTGCACGACGGCCTTGTCGGAATTGTTGATGTTGAATTTGTAGAGCTTGGTCTTTTCCTTGACGAAGCTGGTGTCGAACTTGCGGTCGGACACATCTTGCACCATGGCGTCGGAAATGTGGCCGATGCCGCCCAAGCGCGCCGCTTCCAGTGCCAGCTCGGAAGTGGAAATGTCGACACCCATGCCGCCGACCATGATGGGAACATATTCTTTCTTGCCTAGACGCAGGCGGAAATCATCAACACGTTTCATTGCTATCCTTAGTCAATCGCCGCGTGGCGATACACTGCGCAGCCTCAATTCTACCGCAGCCCTGTGACGGGCCAATGAATTCGGGCGGCGTGGGGGCGCGGGCAGGCCGCAGCCAAGCCCGTGGTGGTGTGAACTTAGTCGCGGAAATTATTGAATTCGAGCGGCATGTCGGGCACGTCCTTGCGCAGCATGGCCATGGCCGCCTGCAAGTCGTCGCGCTTGGCGCCGGTGACGCGCACGGCGTCGCCCTGGATGCTCGCCTGCACCTTCATCTTGCTATCCTTGATCACACGCGTGATCTTCTTGGCGTCTTCCGTCTCGATCCCGTTCTTGATCTTGATCACTTGCTTGACCTTGTCGCCGCCGATCTTCTCGATCTTGCCCTCGTCGAGGAAGCGCACGTCGACCTTGCGCTTGGACAGCTTGTTGGTGAGCACATCCTTGACCTGGGAGAGCTGGAAGTCGGAATCGGCGAAGGCGGTCAATTCGTTTTCTTTTTGCTCGACCTTGGCCGAGCTGCCCTTGAAGTCGAAACGGGTGGTGATTTCCTTATTAGCTTGGTCGACTGCGTTTTTGACTTCGACCATATCGGCTTCGGAGACGACATCAAACGATGGCATGGGATTTCCTTTGGCTAGTGCGCGCGGCCCGGGTAGAGCCTTGGCAGCGATTTTAGAATGGCGACATTTTAACGGACAACCATGGTTTTGACTTTATAATCGACCAAAAACGGCTGCCCATGTTCCCAGAAATCCTTATTCTTTCTCATTTTTCCCTCAAGACCCTCAATACCTTCGGCATCGACGCGCGCGCGCGCGCCTATCTGGCGGTGCAGGACGTGGCGCAAATCGGGGCGGCGCTGGCCGATCCCAAGCTCGCCGCCATGCCGCGCCTGTTGTTGGGCGGGGGCAGCAATATTTTGCTCACGGGCGATTTCGAGGGCTTGGTGCTGCACATGTGTAATAGCGGGCGCGTGATCGCCGGCGACGCGGGCGAGCGTACTCTGGTGCGGGCGGCGGCCGGCGAAAACTGGCACGCGCTGGTGCGCTGGACGCTCGAGCAAGGCTTGGGCGGGCTGGAAAACCTTTCGCTCATTCCGGGCACCGTGGGGGCGGCACCGATCCAGAACATCGGCGCCTATGGCACCGAGCTCAAGGATGTGTTCCACAGCTTGACCGCCTATGACATGGAAAGTGGTCAAACCCGGCTGATGGACGCGCAAGCGTGCCGCTTCGGCTATCGCGACAGCGTGTTCAAGCACGCCGAGGGCGCCGGCCTCGTCATTGTTGACGTGACGCTGGCGCTGCCGCGGCGCTGGCAAGCAAACCTGCGCTATGCCGAGCTGGCGCAGGCGGTGGCAGAAGCGGGCTTGGCCGAACCGACGGCGCGCCAGATCAGCGACCTCGTCATCGCCATCCGCAGCCGCAAGCTGCCCGACCCTGCGCTCATCGGAAACGCCGGCAGCTTCTTCAAAAATCCCGTGGTCGCGAGCGCGCAATGCGCCGAGTTGCTGGCGCGCTTTCCCGCCCTGGTGCAGCACCCGCAGGCTGATGGCACGCACAAGCTGGCGGCCGGCTGGCTGATCGATCAATGCGGCTGGAAGGGCAGGGGCTTGGGCGCGGCCGGCGTCTACGCCAAGCAGGCGCTGGTGCTGGTGAACCATGGGGGCGCCAGTGGGGCGGAAGTGCTGGCGCTGGCGCGCGCGATTACCGACGATGTGTACGCGCGCTACGGCGTGCGGCTGGAGCCGGAACCCGTTGTCGTCTAATTTTCTTGCCAAATTGTCCGGGAGCGTGGGAATATTGGCCGGTCCCCTTGCAAAGGGGATAGCAGTCTTGTCCATTAAGCAAAAGTGCAATTCATCCTTAGCGAGGAGATTCACGATGGAAAAACCGGAACAAGAACGACGTCAAATGTCTCAAGGTGGCTTGCTCGACGCCGCCATTTCTACCATCAGCCAGCTACTCAATTCCAGCGACCTGCAGACCCGTGCCCTCGCGGTCAGGGCGCTGGGTGACATGCAAAGGGCGCGCCGCATGGTGCCGCTGCGCCGCAAGGTCGACGCGGCCGCGCGCTAGGGCTTGCACCACAAGCGCCGCGCACGGGCGCGACCCAAAGGGCGCTGAACAGCATATAGGGGGCTTCGCGTGGATGAAGCCGCGGGAATGTCCGCGGCTTGCACAGAAGGCGCTTGATCGGCTAGGTCTTGCTCTGCGATGTATTACGCCGGATGCGGCGGTGCAGGCAAAACAGGACGAAACCAAGTGCAAGCGCCGTCAGGCCGCGCAGCGCGGCCGGATGGGACACGCCCAGGGACAGTAAGCTTGCCGAGATCGGATGGCCAAAGGCGATCACGACAGACAAGGCAATACATACCAAGCTTATTGAAAATAAAGTACGCATGGTCTCTCTCTGGACGTCGCCATCGTGTCTTTGTAACTTATTTCATGTCCATCATGGCGCTGGCAAGCCACATGCCGCCCGAAGCGATACCGTATGCGGCGCCAGCGGCGACCAGCAAGGGCGAACCGGTGGCGAGCAAGACGGCGCCGCCGACGGCGCAAACTGCCGCGCCATAGTTCAGAACTTGCGATTTCGTCACTGCGCCGGATACTTCGTCGATCTCGTTCAAAGTCATTTCTTGCATTTTAATTCCTAATTTTTGAATAAAATAATGTCCATATGCAAAGCGTTTGCGTTGACATAAGGCTTGCTTTTGCGGCAAATAATGCTGAATTTGCATTCAGATTATTAATGCAACGTTTATTATATTCAATACTAGAAATAAAATCAATTCAAATGTAAAAAAGTCACTTCCCTCGCTTTTCGCGCGCCACCGCGGCGATGCGCATGCGCAGCGCGTTGAGCTTGATGAAGCCACCCGCGTCAGCCTGGTTGTAGGCGCCGCCGTCTTCGTCGAACGTGGCGATGTTCTTGTCGAACAGCGAATCGGTCTTGGAGTCGCGCGCCACCACGATCACGTTGCCCTTGTAGAGCTTCACGCGCACCCAGCCGTTCACGCTTTGCTGGGTGTGGTCGATCAGGGTCTGCAGGGCCACGCGCTCGGGCGCCCACCAGTAGCCGTTGTAGATCATCGAGGCGTAGCGCGGCATCAGGTCGTCCTTCAGGTGCGCCACTTCGCGGTCGAGCGTGATCGATTCGATGGCGCGGTGAGCGCGCAGCATGATGGTGCCGCCGGGCGTCTCGTAGCAGCCGCGCGACTTCATGCCCACGTAGCGGTTTTCCACCAGATCCAGGCGGCCGATGCCGTGCTTGCCGCCCAGTCGGTTGAGCTCAGCGAGCACGGTGGCAGGCGACATGCGCGTGCCATTCAAGGCGACGATGTCGCCCGCCTCGTATTCGAGGTCCAGGTATTCGGCCGCGTCGGGCGCCGCTTCCGGACTCACGGTCCAGCGCCACATTGACTCTTCCGCTTCCGCGCTCGGGTTTTCCAGGTGGCGGCCCTCGAAGCTGATGTGCAAGAGGTTCGCGTCCATCGAATAGGGCGCGCCGCCGTTCTTGTGCTTCATGTCGATATCGATGCCGGCGTCCTCGGCGTACTTGAGCAGCTTTTCGCGCGACAGCAGATCCCATTCGCGCCACGGCGCGATGATCTTCACATCCGGCTTGAGCGCGTAGGCGCCCAGCTCGAAGCGCACCTGGTCGTTGCCCTTGCCGGTGGCGCCGTGCGAGATGGCGTCGGCGCCGGTGGCGCGCGCGATCTCGATCAAGCGCTTGGCGATCAAGGGGCGCGCGATCGAGGTGCCCAGCAGGTATTCGCCCTCGTACACGGTGTTGGCGCGGAACATAGGGAAGACGAAGTCGCGCACGAATTCCTCGCGTACGTCGTCAATGAAGATATTCTCCGGCTTGATGCCGAATTTGATCGCCTTCGCGCGCGCTGGCTCGAGCTCTTCGCCCTGGCCCAGGTCGGCCGTGAAGGTGACGATTTCGCACTGGTAATTATCCTGCAGCCATTTCAAGATGACCGAGGTGTCGAGGCCGCCCGAGTAGGCGAGGACTACTTTTTTAATGTCGCTCATGCTCATTCCATTCAAGTGAATTATTAGACGATGCTTGGCCGATGCGTTTGCTACGCGACGGTGCGGTGTTTGGCGAAGTTGGCCCCATTGACGCCGGCGCGGTCGCTCATTTGGTCTCTCCGATGCGGCCCAGCAGCAGGAATTCGATCAGCGCCTTTTGCACGTGCAGGCGGTTTTCAGCCTCGTCCCACACCACCGATTGCGGCCCGTCGATGACCTCGGCCGACACTTCCTCGCCGCGGTGCGCGGGCAGGCAGTGCATGAACAGCGCGTCCGGTTCGGCGCGCGCCATCTTGGCCGCGTCGACGATGAAGCCGTCGAAGGCTTTCAGGCGCGCCGCGTTTTCCTTTTCATAACCCATGCTGGTCCAGACGTCGGTGTTGACCAGGTGCGCGCCAACGCAGGCGTCCGAGGGATTGTCGAACAGGGTGAAGCGGCGGGTGTCGACCAGGCGGCGATCGAGCTCGTAGCCGCGCGGCGTGGCGATGTTCATGTGGAAGCCGAAGATTTCGGCCGCCTGCAGCCACGAGTACAGCATATTGTTGGCGTCGCCGATCCAGGCCACCGTCTTGCCGATGATGGGGCCGCGGTGCTCGTAGTAGGTGTAGATATCTGCCAGCACCTGGCAGGGATGGTATTCGTTGGTCAGGCCGTTGATCACGGGGACGCGCGAATTGGCGGCGAAGCGCTCGATGATGTCTTGGCCGAAGGTGCGCACCATGATGATGTCGCACATCCGGCTCATCACCTGGCCGGCGTCTTCCACCGGCTCGCCGCGCCCGAGCTGGGAGTCGCGCGTGTTGAGGTAGATGGCGGCGCCGCCCAGCTGGTGCATGCCGGCCTCGAAGGACAGGCGGGTGCGGGTCGAGTTTTTTTCGAACACCATCACCAGGGTGCGGTCGATCAGCGGGTGGTAGATCTCGTAGTTCTTGAACTTGCGCTTGATGAGGGCGGCGCGTTCGATCACATACTCGAATTCGGCCAGCGTGAAGTCGGAGAACTGCAGGAAGTGGCGGATCGGCGGCGCCGATGGGTGTGTGGTAGAAGGCATATGTTGGACATGTCGACAACGATTGAGTCCGCGGGCAGCGTGCGCCGGGTATGGGTCGATCCATTATAAGTGTTTTGATCTGGCATGGTTGAGAGGCGCCGGATTTTGTATTTCGGACTGTGCGCGGCCCAGGGGCAAAGCGTGCGAACCGCTATGGGGTGCTTTTCGGTCGCGGTGTGCGCCTGGGGATTTTCGACTTGGGGCGAAGGTCCGCTGCCAGTTTCCATACCTGGGCATCTGGATACAGAATCCAAATAACTTTCCATGCGTTGCGATTTGATACGCCGACGGCGTTCGCAAATCCGCTCGGTGACGTCGCTGCGCCCTGGTACCGAATTTGGTCCTGCTCGACCAGGCAATGGTAATTCTTGCCGTCAACGACAGTGCGAAGCAAGGTCCCGTTCGGCAGGAAAAGATGCTTTCACTGGTAACCCGCTGTGGGTGGCATCTTGAAAGTGTCCGGGTTGTTGTGGGTCATCCACTCCCGAATTGCGATCGCGGCAATTTGCAAATCTCTTTCTCGAATCCCGTCTGGCAGGAAGCGGCGGCGAGCTGCTGAAAGATTTCAATGGAGATCGGGACCGACATGCAGGGGGAGCTAATTCGATCTAATCTGCACGATTCTGCGACTAAGACGCACTAATCAAGAACTAATTCGTATTATCGACGCACTAAAACGCCCTAAAGTAATACGACTTCTCACTATGGCGCGCAAGCAAATGCGGGCTCAACTGTCGACCCCGATGAATCACAAAATGGTTTGATTTAGGCTGGAATTAGTGTGTTTTTGGATTCGGATAGTACAAATTAGAGTACGATTAGGGTGAATTGGGTCGGCTTTAGTTCGGATTAGCGCGCTTTGGTTGCTTTGGTGTAAATTAGCGCAATCCGTGAAATCGAGGGGTAGGCAACCGCCGGGGCGCTGCCAACAATAAGCGCGCTCAGCCCTAGTCAGGCTTCAAGACCTGCCGCAGGCCCGACCCGCCATTTTGTCGTGTTTAAGGGCATGATTTGACTCCTCACACTAAACTATTCGCTGCATTCACCATGGTGGCTTGCCTCTTTGTGCGCTTCGAGTGCAAGGCGGCGCCAGGCGCGGAATTGTCCGGACTCAATCCGATTCCGATCAGTCGCGAGGTGTTGGTGGCCGCATCGAAATCGCAGGCAGTGCCTAACTCGAAGGTCCTGGATCAAGCTTGGGAATACTATAAGAAGTGGCAGGGAACTTGGCTTGCAAGTCATTCGAAACCGACTGCACAAGAACGCAATGAAGTCGTTAAATTCACGGACGATTTGCTTGAGCAGTTACCCCGCCTCGCCAAACTTGAAAAGTTGGGAAGCCAGTCGATTGACCTGGCGCGCCTTCGAAAGATCATGGTGGTCGGTTCGCCTGAATTCAATGATGCGGCCCAAACTGCCAATACGCAGACGCTCAAAGCCCTTTTACTGATGGGATTTACCGAGCACGAGCTCGATATCGCAGACGGGGTGAAGATCGCTCGTCCTCTGATACTCAAAATGCTGGCACGTACCCCAATCGATCCGGACTTGTATTTCCTCTACGCCAGGTTATCGATCGATGCACAGCAAAACGAGGCCGCCTGGCATGCCGCCCGCACGGCAGCATACCTGTGCGCGGATCCATTGGATACCGACCTTGAGTTCGTTGGGTTTGTTGCTTCGATTGCGGCCAAAGGTCAATGGGGCGCAGTGAAGAAAATGTTGCGTGAAGTTGCGTCAAATTCAGAGCAAGCCGACCGGGTTATCGTGAAGGTGGAAAAGGCGTTCCAGCCTGAGGTCAAGGCACTCTTCATTCCGTCCAAGACCCCTTGAATTGAACATGGTGAATACCTGCCTTCAGGCGCGTCCTCAATAGATCGCTGCCGGGCTGGCCGGGTCGTGCGCCGGCGCCGTCATCGGCAAGTCCAGCGAGAAGCAGGTGCCTTCCTCGGGCGAGCTGTTCACGCTGATCTGCCCGCCCAGCAGCTGGGTGACGATGTTGTAGCTGATCGACAGCCCCAGCCCGCTGCCGCCTTGGCCCAGCTTGGTGGTGAAGAAGGGATCGAAAATGCGGTGCAGGTGCTGCGGCGGGATGCCCCCGCCGTCGTCGGAAAACTGCACCAGCACGCGTGCGTCGCCCGTCATGCTGGCCGACAGGCGCATGTGCCCGACCTTGCCGCCGTCGAAGGCGTGCAGCAGCGCGTTGTTGATGAAGTTGGTGATCACCTGGCCGAACGGGCCAGGGTAGCTGTCGAGCGCGATCACCTCGGCCACGTCCATGTCGATGGCGTGGCTGGCCGCGCGGATGCGGTTCATCATGGTGGCGATGATCTCGTGGCACACCTGCTGCAAATTGAAGTTGCGGCGCTGTTCGGTGGTGCGGTCAACGGCCACCTGCTTGAAGCTGTTGACCAGATCCGCCGCGCTGGTCAAGCCGCGCATCACCAGGGTCGATGCCTTGCGCGAATCGGCCACGAAGTTGGCCAGGTCCGAACGGCGCAAGCCCGGCCCGTTCATCATGGTCTCGATCTCGATGGTCTTTTCCTGCAAGGTGCTGGCGATGAGCAGGCTGTTGCCGATCGGGGTGTTCAACTCGTGCGCCACGCCCGCCATGAGCGAGCCGAGCGCGGCCAGCTTTTCTTGCGACACCAGCTGGGTCTGCGCATCCTTCAACTGGCGGTAGGCTTCGGCATTGTCGAGCGCGATGGCGCCGTAGGCGCACAGGGTTCGGAAAATCAGGCGCTCGATCTCGTCGTAGGCGTGGGCGCGGATCGCCTGCACCGTCATCACGCCAAGCGTGCGCTCGCCCACGGCCAGCGGCACGAATAGCGCGCTCATGTTCTCCAGCGTGCCGGGCACGATTTCGCGGCGCGTCTCGTCGGCCCAGTTTTCCACGTACAGTTCGCGCCGCTCGGCCAGGCAGCGCACCGAATAGGCCGACTCGTGCGTGAGCGGAATCGAATTGGTCGGCAGCGGCTTGCCCAGCTCGACCCCGAAGGCGCGATTGAGAGCGCTGCCCGTTTCGTCCGTCAGGTAGATGGCGAAGGTGGAGGCGCTCAGCAAGCCGTGCACGTGCCGGTCCAGTGCCTGGAACACGGCGACGGCGTCGAGGTGGGTGGTGATCTCCTGGCCGATCGCGGACAGCCGTTCGAGCGTGTCGCTGGTGCGCTGCAGGACTTCGGCGCGGCGCGCCTCGGACTCGGCCAGCTCGCGGTGGTGGTGGCCCTCGCTGCGCGCGTGCTCGGTGCGGTGGTGCACCTGCATCGCGATGGCGCGGTTGGTCGCTTCCTTGCTGTGCGTTTTTTCGCGCGCGGCGCTCGCCAGCAGCGCGATCTCGTAGGCGCGCGCATGGTCGCCCAGGGTGGCATACTGCTGCGCCATCGCGTCGTACAAGTCGCCCGGCACGGTGTAGCCTTCGATGGTCGAGGCCACCGCCAGCGCCTCGTGCAAGTAGTGCAGGGCGGGATTGGGCGCGACCATCTGCGCTGGCGCCGGCAGCGCGTGGCGCGCGTGCACCAGGGCCATCACGCGCAGCGCGGCCAGATGGTTGTAGGCGTCGCGCTGGGCCGCCGCCAGCGCCACGGCGGTGGCGGCCGCTTCAAGCGCCTCTTGCGGGCGGTTCAGCTGCGACAGCGCATGCGCCTTGCCGCGCCGCGCCACGCTGCGGAAATCGGACTGGTTGAGCGCGTCGGCCCGTTCCTGCAAGCGCGTGAAGGCGTCGAGCGCCCCCGGGCAGTCGCCCTCGTCGAGCGAGAGGTCGCCCAGGTATTGCAGCGCGATGGCATAGCTGCGCGCGTTGGCAAACGGGGTGAGGATTTGCAGCGCTTCTTGCAGCATTTCGCGCGCCGCTTCGCGCTGGCCCAGGCGGCGCATGGTGTCGGCCGTGTGCATCAGGCAGGCGCCGACGCTGCGCGGCCAGCCGGTCGGGCGCGCCAGCTCGAGCGCGCACTGCATCCACTCGAGCGCGGCGTGGTGGTCGTTCAGGTGGGTGAAGTCTTCGCCGATATTGGTCGCGGCCGTGATGGCCGCGCGCAGCTGGCCCGATTCAAGCGCCGCCTCGTAGCATTGGATGTAGTGGGCGGCGGCGCCGCCGAAGTCGGCCGCATGGCTCGAGGCCAGCGCCAGGAAGTCGTGCACCCAGGTCGCCAGCGAGGCGTGCAGCTGCGCCATCTCGGGCGTGATGCGCGCGCCCCAGCGCTCGACCGCCGCCGTGCAGTCCTGCAGCACCGCCCAGCGCGCGATGCTCGCTTCGGCGATGGCGGTGCGCAAGCCGTCGCCGGCTTCGCGCGCCCGTTCGGCCACGAGCGCGAATTCACGGTCGCTGCGCGCGTGCTCGCCTTGGTCGACCGCGATCCAGCCGAGCAGCCAGTGGCTGTCTGCGCAACCGATCGGGTCGGCCAGTTCGGTGTATTCGGCCAGCACCGCTTCGGCCTGGGCCAGCGCCTCGTCGAGCGCGCCGGCGAGCCACAGTGCTTCGCCCTTGACCAGCGCCATGCGCGCGAGCGCGCCGCGCCGTTCGGCCGCGCCCAGCGGCGCCACGGCCAGCAGGGCGCTTGCCTGCTCGGCCAGGGTGGCCGCGCGCACGGTGTCGCGTTGGCGCAGCTGCCAGGCCAACTGCTGCAGCAAGGGCAGGCGCGCCTCGCCGCGCAGGGGCAGCAAGGCTGTCTCCCAGCGTGCGACAGTGGCGTCGAGCGCGAACATGTCCATCTGCGGCTCCAGACAGTCTCCCTCATGGGCAGGTTGTTTGAGCCTATTGTATGCTGCATTTCCGGAACTGCCCATATGCCTGTGCGCAATTGGCAAGGGCGGAGCCGGCGCGCGCCTTGTCAGTACAGGGTTTGTGCCGATTCGTGCAACAGCTGGCCGTACAGGGTGTGGCGCATGCGCGCGATCTGGCCCTGCTCGACCGCTGTCAGTACCGCGCACTGCGGTTCGATCAAGTGCCGGCAGTTGTAAAATTTACACTTGCCCAGAAAGGGTTCGAATTCGCGGAAGGCGCGCTCGAGCATGCCTTCGGAGAGGTGGTAGAGGCCGAATTCCTGGAAGCCGGGCGAGTCGATGATGGAGGCGCCGCCGGCCAGTTCGCTGTCCAATTTATACAGGCGGGTAAAGGTGGTGGTGTGTTTGCCGGTGTCGAGCGCGCTCGAGATTTCGCGCACCGCGATGTCGGCGTCCGGCACCAAGAGGTTGATCAGGGACGACTTGCCCATGCCGGACTGGCCGATGAAGATCGAGCTTTGGCCCGCCAACAGCGGCATCAAGGTCGCGACGGCGTGCTCGGGGGCGGCGCGCGCCGACACTTCGTGCAGCCGATAGCCCAGGCGGGTGTAGGCTTGCAGGCGTTCGCGCGCCTTCGGCAGCAAGGCCGTCACGTCGGTCTTGTTGAGGATCAGGTGGGCCTCGATGCCGGCCGCCTCGGCCGCCACCAGCGAGCGCGAGATCAGGTCGTCGGCAAAGCCGGGCTCGGTGGCGACAACGATGAACAATTGGGTCAGGTTGGCCGCCAGCAGCTTGGACTTGTACTGGTCGGAGCGGTACAAGAGGCTGCGCCGCTCGGTGATGGCCTCGATCACGGCCTGGTTGTTGGAGGTCAGCACGAGCTCGACGATGTCGCCCACCGCCACGTTGGTCTTTTTGCCGCGCGTGACGCACTGCAGCTGGCGCCCGCTCGCGTCGGCCAGGTAGTGGCGCCCATGGGCGGCGATGATCACGCCACGCAGACGGTCCGCGCCGCCCGCCGCCGCGCCAGTTGGTGCGCTCTTCGGTGCGCCCACCTGCGCGCTCACTGGGCGGCTCCGGCGGCGTGCTGCGCGTACAAGGCGTCGGCCTTGGCGGCGCAGATGAAGTCGTTTTCCGAGATGCCGCCCACCGAGTGGGTGTCGAAACTGACGGTGCAGTTCTTGAACGTCACCAGCAGGGCCGGGTGGTGGTCTTGCGCGTGCGCGACGTAGGCCAGCGCGTTGACGAAAGCGATGGTGGCGTAATAGTCATCGAAGCCGAAGCTTTTACACAGCTTGGCGTGGTGGACCAGCCAGCCGTCGAGCAGGGGCAGCAGGCGCGCGATCTCGCCATCGCCCAGCGCCGCCACTGCGTGGCTGCATTGGCGCTCGTGCAGGGGACGCGCGGCGGCGCTCATCGGGCCGCCGTGTTCAAGTGGGCGATGCGGATCGAGGCCGGAGGGTGCGAGTCGTAAAACACCGAGTGCAGCGGATCGGGCGTGAGGGTGGAGGCATTGTCCTCGTACATTTTGACCAGGGCCGTGACCAGGTCGCGCGCGTCGGAATGGGTGGCGGCGAAGGCGTCGGCCTCGAATTCGTGGCGCCGCGAGGCGAGCGAACTGAGAGGCGCGAGCAGGAAGGTAAATACCGGCAGCACCAGCATGAACAGGATCAGGGCGGCGGCGTCATTGGCCACGCCCGGCACCGGGTCCACCCCCAGGCCGTGGTAGAACCACAGCTGGTTTTTCAGGTAGCCGAGCAGGGCCAGCATGCCCAGCGACAGGGCGAACATCCAGCCGATGCGCTTGAGGATGTGGCGCAGCTTGAAGTGGCCCAGCTCGTGCGCCAGCACCGCTTCGATTTCCTGCGGCGCCAGGCGCTCGAGCAGGGTGTCGAAGAATACGATGCGCTTGTTGGCGCCAAAACCGGAGAACTGCGCGTTGCCGTGCGCGCTGCGGCGCGAGCCGTCCATCACGAACAAACCCTTGGCGGAAAAGCCCACGCGCGCCATCAGCGCTTCCACCCGCGCCTTGACGGCGGCGTCGGCCAGCGGCGTGAATTTGTTGAACAGGGGCGCGATCAGGGTCGGGTAAGCCACCATGATGAGCAGCTGGAAGGCGGTCCAGGCCAGCCAGGCGTACAGCCACCACAGGGCGCCGGCTTTGGCCATGAGGGTGAGCACCAGGGCCGCCAGCGGCAAGCCGATGACGGCGCCCAGCAAGGTCCCCTTGAGCATGTCGATGAAGAACAGGGCGGGTGTCATCTTGTTAAAGCCAAAGCGCTGCTCGAGCACGAACTGGCGGTAATAATCGAGCGGCAGCTCGAGGGCGCCGGACACGAACGTGAAGGCGGCCAGCAGCGCCAGCTGGTATAGCATGCCGGTGCCGGCCACCGGCAGCAGCGCATTCGAGAGCGCCTGCAAGCCGCCCATCAGGGTGAAGCCGATCAAGAGGGCGCCGCTCCACAGCAGCGACACCAGGCCCAGGCGGGTCTTGGCGGCCGTGTAGTCGGCCGCCTTCTGGTGCGCCGGCAGCGCGATGCGCTCGGCAAACTCGGCCGGCACGCTGGCGCGGTGCCCGAGCACGTGGCGCAACTGGCGCAGCGCCAGATAGCCGTGCACGGCCAGCCCGAAAATGAAAAAAACGACGAATAAGTGTGAAAAACCGAGTGGGGACATGCTTTGCCTGTGAGAAAATGGCGAAATCCGAATTGGCCAAGAGAGAATTATGTCACAAGCTAGCGATTTGGCAGCGCCTGCCGCGCCCCAGCGCCCCAACGAGTTCAACCTGGTGTGGGTCGACATGGAGATGACCGGCCTCGAGCCGGATACGGACCGCATCATCGAAGTGGCCGTCGTGGTCACCGATATGCACTTGAATATCCTGGCCGAGGGGCCGGTGTTCGCGATCCACCAGAGCGACGCCACCCTCGACAAGATGGATGCCTGGAACAAGGGCACCCACGGGCGCTCGGGCTTGATCGAGCGCGTCAAGGCCTCGACCGTGACGGAAGCGGACGCGGAAGCGGCCTTGATCACCTTCCTGAAAAATTTCGTGCCTGCGGGCAAGTCCCCGATGTGCGGCAACACGATTTGCCAAGACCGCCGCTTCATGGCGCGCGGCATGCCCAAGCTCGAAGCGTTTTTCCACTACCGCAACCTGGACGTGTCGACGCTCAAGGAATTGTGCAAGCGCTGGAAGCCGGAGCTGGCCGCCGGCTTCAAGAAGCACCAGAAGCACACGGCGCTGGCCGACATCCTCGAATCGGTGGAAGAGCTCAAGTATTATCGCGAGCATTTCATCAAGCTCTAAGGGCTGCGCGTAGGGTGGCGCCAGCGTGTACGCGGCGCGACAAAGGTGACAAAGCGCGCATTTTGCAGGGGGGGGAGGGTGATATTGTTCGTGCCATCCATTTTGCCCTGAAAGCTACTGAGTGCGCGTACGCCCCCTTTTCTTCCCACTTGCCCTGATTGGCGCCGTGTGCGTCATGGGCGGCGCGACGGCGCACCAGTTCTCCGGTTTGATCGACGAACACCGCTACCCCGAAGCCGAGCTCGAGGTGCGCGCGCGTCTGGTGGCGGACCCGCGCAACGCGGACGCGCTGGTGGCGGCGGTCGACCTGATCCTGGCGCAAGACCAGGAGGCGCGCCTGCCCGAGGCGGCGCGCCTGGCCGAGCAGTGCGTCGCGTCCAATCCGGGCAGCTCCGAGTGCCAGGAAGCGCGCGCCAATGTGCTGGGCTCGCAAGTGGCGCACGCGGGGCTGGCCAGCGCCTTGTTCAAAGGCGGCGCGATCCGCGAGGCGTATCTGAAGGCGATCGAACTCGATCCACAAAATTACCGTGCCCGCATGGCCTTGCTGCGCCATTACCTGCGCGCGCCGCTGCTGGCCGGCGGCGGCAACGGGCGCGCGCGCGAGCTGGCCAGCCAGACCGGGCATGTCAATCCCGACGCGAGCAATCTGATGCAAGCGTTTTGCGACGCCGACGATGGCAAGCTGCCCGACGCCGAAGCGTTGGCGCTCTCGCCCAATCTGGGCGCGGCCGGCCTCTTGGGCAGCCAGCGCGACCTCTTGTTCGCGCTGACGCAGAAGTATTTGAACGAACGCCGCTACGGCGACAGCATCCGGGTCGCCGCCGAGTTGCGGCGCCGCTTTCCGATGAGCGAGCTTGGCTATCTCGCCCTGGGCATGGTGGCGCAGGCGCAAGGCAAGCACGCGCAAGCCTTGCTGCTGTTCGAGAGCGCGCTGGCCTTGGCGCCGCGCCCGCTCATTTACTACCGCGCCGGCATCAGCGCGCTGGCCCTGGGCGAACGCTCGCGCGCCGGCGTGGCGCTGGAAAAGGCGCTGGCCGGGCGCCCCGGCTTGGAGCGGCACCAGCGCAACGACGCCGAACAGCGCCTGGCGGCCTTGAGCGGGCACACTTAAGGCGTCATAGCGCGGCGCGCGGCCCGTCTTATGGCGTCTCGGCGCCGCAGCACTTCTTGAACTTCTTGCCGCTACCGCAGGGACAATCGTCGTTGCGGCCGACCTTGGGCTCGTCGCGCTTGAGCGTTTGCACGGCCGGCTTGCGCAGCGGGACCCAGAAACGGAAGATGTCCGGCAGATTGGCTTCGATTTCGATGGCCAGCTTGTGGGCCTTGAGCGGATCGTCCACCAGTTCGAGTTCGTCTTCCTCGATTTCGTCGGCCCCCAACAGGTAGATCGGGCGCATCAGCGGCGCCGTCTCGGACTGCCAGATCGGGTCCCAGGAATCGGGGCGCAGCTCCATCCCTTCCCAGAAGCCCCAGCACCAGGCTTCGGCGTCGATCAGGGTGGCGCCCTCGTGCTCGTGTTCGCAAAACAGGGGCTCGAACTCCTTGGGCGCGACTTCAAAGGTCACCATCACCTCGTTCATGAAGCGCATGATCAGGTTGACGATGCGCTCCTCTTCCTTGCTGTTCTTGAACTTGGGCGCGCTGTCGTCGTCGTCGCCCCACACGCGCGCCAGCCATTCGGCCGGCATGATGGTCTCCGGGCCGATGGCGATGGCGGTCAGGTAGCCGTGCAGGGTGTCCATCGTCATGGCGTCGTCCGGGCTGCGCTCGGATAGCAGGAACTGGTCCAGTTCGTTGAATTCTTTTTCGCTCAGGGGCTGGTCGAGTTGCATGGCGGGCTCTATGGTGATTGGCTGAAGGCGCTAGTTTAACCTACGCACCGCCGAAACCGGCGCCGCGCCTTACAATGGCGGCATGACTATCCCGCCGCCCGCCGCCGCCCCCCATCCCTTCGCCGCCCTCGGGCCTGACTGCGTACTCGACGCCTTGGATAGCATCGGCTTGCGCGGCGACGGCCGCCTGCTGGCCTTGAACAGCTATGAAAACCGGGTCTACCAAGTTGGCATGGAGGAGGGGCCGCCGCTGGTGGCCAAGTTCTACCGGCCGGCGCGCTGGAGCGACGCGGCCATCCTCGAGGAACACGCGTTTGTGCAGGAACTGGTCGAGCGCGAGCTGCCGGTGGTGCCGGCCTTGACGGTCGGCGCGGCCACGCTGCACCACTTCGGCGGTTTCCGCTTCGCCGTGTTCGAGCGCCGCGGCGGGCGCGCGCCCGAGCTGGGCGACGCCGCCACGCTCGAATGGATGGGGCGCTTCATCGGGCGCATCCACGCCATCGGCGCGCTCGCCACTTACCGCGAGCGGCCCGCGCTCGACCTCGACACCTTCGGACGCGAGCCGCGCGACTACCTGCTCGGACAGGGCGCCATCCCGCCCGAGCTGCTGCCGGCCTATCGCAGCGTGCTCGAGCAGGCATTGGAGGGCGTGGCGCGCTGCTACCAGCGGGCCGGCGCACTGCCGCTCATACGCCTGCACGGCGACTGCCATGGCGGGAACGTGCTGTGGACTGGCGACGGCCCCCATTTTGTCGACTTCGACGACAGCCGCAACGGCCCGGCGGTGCAAGACCTGTGGATGCTGCTCGCGGGCGAACGCGTCGACATGGTGCGCCAGATGGGTGACATCCTGGCCGGCTACGAGGATTTCTGCGATTTCGAGCCGCGCCAGCTGTATTTGATCGAAGCGCTGCGCACGCTGCGCCTGGTGCACTACTCGGCCTGGCTGGCGCGGCGCTGGGACGACCCGGCTTTTCCGCTGGCCTTCCCCTGGTTTAACACCCAACGCTACTGGCAAGACCGCATCCTCGAGCTGCGCGAGCAGATCGCCCTGATGGACGAGCCGCCCCTGTGGCCGGCGTGAGTACAGCCGGGATGGCGCCGCCCCGATCGCCCGAATTGAGGCGATTTCCAGCCTCTGATCGACGTGCCGGCGCCATGCCCGGCGCCGCATAATCGCTTATCGACAAGTCCGTTCGCAGCCGCGACGGCAGGCTCAGTAAAGCGAGACGATCATGCATACAGCGCGCACCAGCAAGGACGACACCACCCCGAGCGCCGCTTTCGGTAGCGCCGGCGCCGCCGACGGCACCGATCACGGCACGGATCATGGCGCCAACCACGGATCGTCCGCGCCGCTGCGCCCGGCGCTGGAAATTCGCGCCATCCACGAAGCGATCGCGCGCGTCGAAGCTGAAGCGAAGGCCGCCTACGCGGCCGAGAACCGCGCTTTCGCCGAAGCGCGCGCGCGCAGCGCGGCCGAGGAACGCGCCGCCTTTGACGCGGCCGCCGCCAACGCCGCCTTGCAAAACGCACAAGCTTCGGCGGCGGCGATGGAAGCCGACCGCGACCGCCTCGACTCGCTGCGCGCGGCCGCCCAGGCCAGCATGGCCCGCCTGGAAGCGGTGCGCCACGAGACGGCCGAGCTGCGCGCGCGCGCCGAAGCCGACACCAACGTCAAGCTGGCGGCCGAGTCGCGCGCGCGCGCCGAAGCCGAGTCGCGCAAGCGCGCCACCGACCAGATCGAAGAACAAGCGGTGTTGGCGGCCCAGGCCGAACGCGCCGCCGACGAACTGGAGGCGCACACCGAGCAGGCGCGCTTGCAGACGGTCGAGCGGGTGGCCGCCGTCCACGCCGCCAAGGAAGAAGTGCTGCACGTGGCCAGCGCCGACGCGCGCATGGCGGCGCTGGCGCGTGAGCGCGAGCGCCACGCCAAGGGGGCGCGCCACACCGCCGAACTGCTGGCCGAGGCCGAGAGCGAGGCGCTTGAATTGACGGTGCAGCGCGAGCGCGCCGACCAGGTGGCGCTGGCTTCGGCCTTCGCGCGCGCCATGGCCGAAGCGCGCGCGCTGGAAGAAGCGCGCGCCCTGGCCCATATCGAACAGGAGCGCGAGGCGATCGCGCTGGCGCACGCCGAATCGGAGAAGGTGGCGGCCAGTTCGCTGCACCTGCGCCTGGAGGCGGAAAAAGCCTTGCGCGACAGCGCCGTCGCGCGCGAGCGCGCCGAGCAGATGGCGGCCGCCGGCGCCCAGGCGCGGCGCGACGCCGAGGCGCGCATCCTGAGCGCCACCGAAGAGCGCATCGAGGTCGACCGCAAGCTGCGCGAGACCGCCCTGCTGCGCCTGGATGCCGAACAGCAGGCGGCCTTCCACACCCAAGCCAAGCTCGACGCCGAAAGCGCCTTGCTGGAACAGGCGCGCGAACGCGCCGGCGCGGATGAGGCGGCCACCGTGGCGGCGCTGGCCGACGCCCATGAACAGCAACGCGCGCGCGCGCTGGCCGAACAACGCGCGGCGCAGGAGCGCGAATCGGCGGAACTGGCCGCGCGCGAAAACGCGGCCGAACAGGCCGCGCTGGAGGCGATCGGCGCGCTGCTCGAATTGCAGCGCCGCGGCGGCATGCTGGCGAGCCAAAAGGCGGAGCAGGCGACGGCGCTGGCGCAGGCCGAGCGCGAGCGCATGGTGGCCGAGGAAGTGGCCCACGTGCATGCCCAGGAACGCATCGACGCCGAACGCGCCGCCGCCGCGGCCGCGCGCGCGCGCGCCGACGCCGAGCATGCGCAGGCCGAACTGCTGCGCCGCCAAGAGCAGGCCGGGCGCGCCCTGGACGCGGCCAAGTGCGCTGAAATCGACGCGCTGCGCGCATTGACCGAACAGGCCGAGAGCGAGGCGGCGCACAAGAGCGCGGCCGCCGAGGCGGTGGTGGCGCAGGCGCGCTGCGCCACCGAGCAGGCGCGCGTGCGGGCCGAACGGGCCCAGGCCGAAGCGGCCAAGCTGGCGCTGGCCGAGCAAGAGCTGGCGGCCGAACGGGCTTGCTGCGAAGCCGAACAGCAGGCGCTGGCCCTGATCGAGAAAAAGCTGGCGCAGCAGCGCCAGCGCGCCCGTTCCGACGAGCGCGCCAACACGGCCATCGGCGCGCGCCTGGCGTCCGAGCAAGCCGCGTGCGCGGCGGCCCAGGCGCGCGCCATCGCCGAGGAAGAGTTGGCCGAGCTGGCGCAGCTGACCGAACTGGCCGGGCTGGCCGCAGCCCAAGCGGCCAGCGACAAGGCGCACGCGCAGCGCGCCTTGCTCGAGAGCGCGCAGCAGCACGCCCAGATGCAGAAAAAGCTGGCCCAGACCACCGAGGCGATGACGCTGGCCAAGCAGCGCCAGCTGGCGCAAGAAACGGCCCGCCTCGAGAGCGAGACGCTGGCGCTGGCCGGCTTGCAAGAGCGGGTGGCGGCCGAGCAGGCGCATAGCCGGCTGGGCGACGACAGCGCGGCCGACGCGGCCCAGCGCGCCGAATCGGAGTCGCTCACGCGCGCCGTGATCGAGCGCTTGACCCAGTCGAGCGAGTCGGCGCGCTGATCGAGCCGGCGCCCGCGCGCGCCGGCTTTACAAATCTTTACCGTACGCACACAAGCGCGCAACCCTGGCCCGCTATAGTGGATTCATGCATGCGAAGCCTTCGTCATGCCACCCACTGAAAGGAATGCGTATGAACCAGCACACCAACCAGGCCGCCACGGCCAAAGCTTCGAGCGCGCGCCGCTGGCTGATCGCCGGCGTGGCCGCCGCCGCGCTCGGCGTGACGGCCGTGGCCGGCGCCAGCTACGCCAGCGATGGCGCCCCCCTGCACGGCATGCACGGCATGCATGGCGGATCGATGCACATGCAGCTCGATGCGGCCAGCATGGACAAGCATATCGACAAGATGGTTGCCCATGTGCTGGCCGACGGCAGCGCCGAGCAAAAGGCGAAAGTGGCGGCCATCGTCAAGAGTGCCTTCACCGACTTGCGCCCGCTGCACCAGCAGATGCACGAGGCGCACGCGAAGGCGGCCAAGCTGCTGGGCGCGCCCAGCGTCGACCGCGCCGCGCTTGAAGAGCTGCGCGCCGAGCAGATGCGCCAGTTCGATAGCGCTTCCAAGCGCATCGTGCAGGCGGTGGCGGACGCGGCCGAGGTGCTCACGCCGGAGCAGCGCGCCAAGCTGTACGAGCACATGATGAAAAAGCACGAAGCCATGCAAGCCATGCATTAAGGGGGGCTTGAATCGACCGGGGATGCATAGAGCTGGGCATGCCGTGCGCAAGCGCGGTATGCTCATGCTTTTTGCGCGCGCCATGCAGCCAACCATATTGATGATCGAGGACGATGCGCGCCTGGCCGCCATGGTCAAAGCCTATCTGGACCAGAACGGCCTGGCCGTGCGCCACGCCGCCAGCGCCAGCGAAGGGCTGGCCCTGCTCGAGCAAGCCGCGCGCGATCAGCCCTACGCGCTGGTGCTGCTGGACTTGATGCTGCCCGACGCCGACGGACTCGATGTTTGCCGGCGCATCCGCGCGCGCGGCGCGCCGCTGCAATCGACCCCGATCGTGATGCTCACCGCGAAGGGCGACCCCCTCGACCGTGTGGTCGGCCTTGAACTGGGCGCCGACGACTACGTGGCCAAGCCCTTCGAGCCGCGCGAATTGCTGGCGCGCTTGCGCGCTGTGCTGCGCCGTCCGCCGCTGGCGCTGGCCGCGCCCGCGCCCAGCTTGCGCTTCGGCCAGCTCGAGATCAACACCGCCGCGCGCAGCGTGCGCGTGCGTGGCCAAGACAAGACCATCACGTCTTACCAGTTCGACTTGCTGGTGGCGCTGGCCGAGCACGCTGGGCGCGTGCTCTCGCGCGAACAGCTGATCGACGCCGTCAAGGGCGAGACGCTCGAGCCCTTCGACCGTTCGATCGATGTGCACATCGGGCGCTTGCGCGCGGCCATCGAAGACGATGTGCGCCAGCCGCGCCGCATCATCACCGTGCGCGGCGCCGGCTATGTGTTCGCGAAGGTGCAAGATGAGTGAACTTTCCAAGGCTCGCGGCGCCGCCGGTCCCACCGCGTCCGCGCCCGATCGTGCGCCCGCGCCGCGGGCGCGCCGCTTCCACCGTTTGGCGCAGCGGCTGAACGTGCGCATCTACCTGGCGCTCTTGGCCAGCTTGGCCCTGGCCGCGCTGCTGTTCGGCGTGGTGGCCCACATGCAAGCCGATCCGGCGCAATTGAATTCAAGCCTGGCCACCTTTGGCGAGATCGCCGCCGAAGTGCTGCCCCCGGCGAGCGCCCCACCCGCGGTCCAGCAAGCGGGCTTGTCGCGCTGGCACGCGCGTGTGCATGCCGACCTGGCCCTGTACGGCGCCGACGGCAGTCCCATCGCCGCGGTCGGACACCCGCTGCCGCCCTTGAGCCCGGCCCTCTCCGGCAGCGCCTGGATGAATGCCCACCCGCCCGTGCTGGCGCTGCACCTGCCTGACCAGCGCTGGCTGCTGGTGCGGCGCGCCGAGCCGCACGTGGCGCGCATGGGCATGGTGGCGCTGCTGGCGCTGGCGGCGCTGGCGGTGGCCATCGGCGCCTACCCGGTGGTGCGGCGCTTGACACGCCGCCTCGAACGCCTGCAAACGAGCGTCGAAGCCTGGGGCGCGGGGCAGCTCTCGACGCGCGTCGCGGTCGAGGGGCAGGACGAGGTGGCGCGCCTGGCGACCAGTTTCAACCACGCGGCCGGGCGCATCGAAGCGCTGGTCGCAGCCCAGAAGAGCTTGCTGGCGAACGCCTCGCACGAGCTGCGCTCGCCGCTGGCGCGTATCCGCATGGCGGTCGAGCTGATGCAGGGGCAGGCGGCGCCGGCGCTGCGCGAGGAATTGAGCCGCAATATCGGCGAACTCGATCAATTGATTGACGAGCTGCTGCTTGCGAGCCGCCTCGATAGCGCCAGCGACGCGCTCCATATCGAGGCCGGCGTCGACCTGACGGGGCTGGTGGCCGAGGAGTGCGCGCGCGCCGGCGCGGCCTTCGACGCTGGCGCGCTGGCTTGCGACTGCGATCCCAAGCTGATCCGGCGCATGGTGCGCAACCTGCTCGAGAACGCGCTGCGCTACGGCGGCAGCGCCATCGAGGTGCGCCTGGACGCGCAGGACGCGCATACCCTGCGCCTGGAAGTGTGCGACCGCGGCCCCGGCGTGCCCGAAGGCGAGCGCGCCGCCATCTTCAATCCTTTTTACCGGGTGGCGGGAGCGAGCGAGGCGGCCGGCGGCGTTGGCCTGGGCTTGAGCCTGGTGCGCCAGATCGCGCTGCGCCACGGCGGCGACGTCCAGTGCCTGGCGCGCGAGGGCGGTGGCTGCTGCTTTCGCGTCAGCCTGGCGCGCGCGGCGCCGTTCGCATAAGCTCAACCCTGGGTGCTTTGACCGGCCTGCATCTCGACCACGCGGCGCGGCCACACCAGCGCCAGCGCGTTGTGGGCGCGCCGCGCCGGCACCCGCACCAGGCGCGTGATGGCATGGTCGGCCACGCTGGCCGTGATGCGGTAGCTGCCACTATTGGGGAAATTGACCAGCAAGATGGGGGCGTCACAACTGGTATGGAGCAGCGCCTGCCCACCCGCGTCGGCGATCTCGACATCGACGTCGGCCAGGTAGGCGCCATCGGTTTCGGCGAACGTGAGCATCAATTGATAGTCGGGGGCGCTGCGCCGCATGTGCGCCGCTTCGTCGACACCGATGCCGCCGCACAGGGTGCTGACACCGTTGTCGGAGGCGGCCGTTGGCGCGACCGCGGCGGCGAGGTCGGCGCTGGCCGCTGCGCCGCCCGGCGCGCTTTGGGCCAGGGCGGCGACACCGAATAAAGCGCAAAATAAGCCGCAGGCAAAGCCGGCGGCGTTCAAGAGAGTGGATTTGGGAATCATGTCAGCTCCCATGCACATGCTTGGAGTGCCAGCGAGGCGAAGCCGCTGGGCCGGACGCGCCAGCGCGCCTGGCGAGGGGCCAGCGTGAGCGGGCGTTATCGCTTGGACCCGCGCGCCCGCATCCAGTTCCGCGCTAGTGGTGGCGGGCGTGCCCGCGATGGACGGGGGCCCAGCCGTGGTGGCAGCACCAGCCGCCGAACATCAGGTCCAGCCCGATCGCCAGGGACGGGTAGAAGTAATAGGGCGGCGCGTAATAGTAAGGTGCCGAGTAAGGCGCCGGCTCCACGTACACGGGCTGCGGCACATACACGGTCTGGGGCTGGGGCGCGTAGGCGAGCGTGCCCGCCGCTTGCGCTGGCAAGGCTTCGCTCGTCACTTGCGGCGAGCGCGCGCTGCCTGGCGCCACCGGCTCGACCGAGACCACATGCCATTGATGCGGGTCGACTGGCGCTTGCGCGACGCGCGTGCCGTAGTTGGCGGGCCCCGGCGGGGCGATCACGCAGCCGCCAAGCAGGGCGGCCGATAAGAGGACAAGTAATGTTTTCATGGAAATCTCCATTTCTATACTCGTACTATAAAAAAAATCGGCCGTTCGCGCTGCACATTTACAGCTTGTTACATCATGCCGGTTGACACGTCTTGGCCCTCGGAACGGCCATCGAATTGAGCGTATTTACGGCGTCACGCTCACTTTTTCGACGAAATATTCGGTCTCGCCGAAGCAGGCGCTGGGCACGCCCTTGCGCTGGGCATAGCTGAGCACGACGCGCTTGCCGGTGGCCGCCAGCAACTGGCGCGCCAGTTCCTCGTCGCGCACGGTGAAGGCGAAACGCTCGGGAATGGCGCCGGGCATGCTGGTGAGCAGGATCTCGCCTTCCCAGGTCTTGCAGACCCATCCCTTGTGGGAGAATTTTTGCAGGAAGCCGGCGCGCTCGCCGTCCGAGTACGACCAGTGCAAGGTCATCCAGGTGTAGATGGAAAACAGGGCGATGGCGCCGGCGCACACGGCCAGCAGGATCAAGGTCAGGCGTCTAGGTATGGTCATGGTGTGGAAGTCCGTGTTTCTTTTGGTAGCGAATGGAAGACCACAAGGATACCGCAATGAAGGCGACCCCGGACAGGCCGGTGAACCATTCCGGAATATGGTATTTGACGCTGGCGAACATGATCAAGGCCAGAATGCCGATCGCGTAGTGGGCGCCATGCTCGAGGTAGACGAATTGATCGAGCGTCCCCTTGTGCACCAGAAACACCGTAAGCGAGCGCACGAACATGGCGCCGATGGCCAATCCCAGCATGATGATGACGACGTCGCTGGTGATGGCGAAGGCGCCGATCACGCCATCGAAGCTGAACGAGGCGTCCAGCACTTCCAAGTAGAGGAAGGCGCCGATGCTGCCGCGCGCGAGCGCCGCGCCGGCGCCGGCCGCGCCGCCCGAGCCCGCACCCGCGCCACTTTCGTGCGCGGCGCCGTCGTCCGCCTGCTTCTCTTCGAGCAAGCCGCCCAGCCAGCCGACGGCGATGTACACGGCCACGCCGGCCACGCCGGCGATCAGCACCGCCAGTTGGCGTTCGGCCGGCATCATGCTCATGCAGACGAAGCTGGCGCACAGGGTGATCAGGGTGGCCAGGCTTTCGGTGCCGTGATAGCCGACATGGCGCTCGATCCGGCCCAGCCAGTGCAGTTCCTTGTCGTCGTCGAACAGGAAGTTCAAAAACACCAGCAACAGGAAGGCGCCGCCGAAAGCGGCCACCTCGGCATGGTGGTCCGACAGGTGGCGCGCGTATTCGGCGGGCGTGTGGATGGCCATATTCCACACATCGAGCAAACCGAGCCCGGTGGCGACGGCCACGATCAAGAGCGGAAACAGCAGGCGCATGCCGAACACGGCCACCAGCATGCCGACGGTCAGGAACAGGCGGCGCCACGGCTCGCTCCAGTGGCGCAGCACCGAGGCGTTGACGACGGCGTTGTCGAAGCTGAGCGACACTTCCATCACGCCCAGCACGCCCGCGATCCACAGTGCCTCGAGCGCGCCGGCGCTGCCGCCATGGCCAAAGCCCCACCATGCGGCCAGCGCGAGCAGCACGGCCGAGACGGCGAACGAAATTCTAAAATGCTCCATCGAGATCCTTGTGTTGGCGGCGGGGCGCCCACGCGCCGCGCCTCTGGCTGCGAATCTTACCGTATTGACGGCCACATTGTGGGGCGGCGGGCAGCTGTGGCCTCTGGCAGCCGGCCGGCGGCCATTGTGCCGGGGTGGGTTCTCCTGCGATAATCGCGCACTCCGGAGCGAGCTTGGCATCGGGCGGCCTATTTTGGGACACGGACATCATGAACACCACTTTCGACATCGCTTACCTCGTCACCCCCTTCCTCACGTGGCTGGTGGTGGGGCCGATCAAGTTCTTGATCAATAGCGCGCGCGCCGGACGCTGGGCCTTCCATCTGGTGGGCAATGGCGGCTTTCCCAGCAATCACAGCTCGGTCGTCACCAGCATGGCGACCTTGATCGCGCTGCGCGAGGGGATCGGCCACCCGGCCTTTGGCGTGGCCGTCACGCTCGCCTTCGTCGTCATGATCGACGCCAATAGCTTGCGCCAGCACGTGGGGCGGCAGGCGGCAGCCATCAATCGCCTGGCCGGCGGGGCCGGCTTGCGCGAGCGCATGGGCCACACCCTGGTCGAGATCTGCGGGGGCATCGGCACCGGCATCGGCATGGGATACGCCATCCATTTCTTGTCGCGCCACGCCTAGCCCGGATATTTCGCCAGTGCGTTCTGCGACCGGCGAAATCAGCGCAAAG
>JAZKBP010000028.1:0-76960 GCA_040388555.1 Pseudomonadota bacterium | reverse complement strand
ACGTGCGGCTTGGTCCGTTCGAATTTACCTTTTGCCATTTTGATCTTCCTTTAAAGATTTTGAATATTTACTTCGGAGCAGTGTGGCCGTCATCGACGCCCGCACTGCCCACAACTGTTTGGTTTGTTGGGGACAGGGCGATTGTCTTGCGACAATCGGACTGTCCCGCATCCTGATTTGTTGGGGACAGGGCGATTGTCTGACGACAATCGGACTGTCCCGCAATTTGTTAGCTTACTTGGCGGCCTTGGCGGTCACGATCGCGTCGGTGACGTGCTTAGGCGCTTCCGAGTAGTGCTTGAATTCCATCGTGTAGGTAGCGCGGCCTTGCGTTGCGGAACGCAGCGAGGTCGAGTAACCAAACATTTCGGACAGTGGCACTTCGGCTTTGATGATCTTGCCACCGCCGCCAGGGATTTCGTCCATGCCTTGCACCATGCCGCGACGCGACGACAAGTCGCCCATCACGGTACCGGCGTAGTCTTCCGGCGTTTCCACTTCGACCGACATCATCGGCTCGAGGATGACCGGGGAAGCTTTACGGCAACCGTCTTTGAAGGCCATCGAAGCGGCCATCTGGAACGCGTTTTCGTTCGAGTCCACATCGTGGTACGAACCGAAGAACAGCGTCACCTTGACGTCGACCACTGGGTAGCCAGCCATCACGCCCGTGTTGAGCGTACCGCGCACACCCTTTTCAACTGCAGGGATGTATTCGCGTGGCACGGTGCCGCCCTTGATGGCGTCAACGAACTCGAAGCCCTTGCCCGGTTCTTGCGGCTCGATCTTCAGAACGACGTGACCGTACTGACCACGACCACCGGATTGCTTGACGAACTTGCCCTCGGACTCTTCGCAAGTTTTGCGGATCGTTTCGCGGTAAGCCACTTGGGGCTTGCCGACGGTCGCGTCCACGCCGAATTCGCGCTTCATGCGGTCGACGATAATTTCCAGGTGCAACTCGCCCATACCACCGATGATGGTCTGGCCCGATTCCTCATCGGTCTTGACGCGGAAGGAAGGATCTTCCTGTGCCAGGCGGTTCAGCGCCAAGCCCATTTTTTCCTGGTCAGCCTTGGTCTTCGGCTCGACAGCCTGCGAAATCACCGGCTCAGGGAACACCATCTTTTCCAAGGTGATGATCGATTGCGGATCGCACAGGGTTTCGCCGGTGGTCGCGTCCTTCAAGCCCACTGCAGCGGCGATGTCGCCGGCGTGCACTTCCTTGATTTCTTCGCGCTGGTTGGCGTGCATCTGCAAAATACGGCCAAGACGCTCCTTTTTGTTCTTGATCGGATTGAACACGGTGTCGCCCGACTTGATCGTACCCGAGTAGACGCGGAAGAAGATCAGCTGGCCCACGAACGGGTCGGTCATGATCTTGAACGCGAGTGCGGCGAACTTTTCGTCGTCTTCCGCTTTACGGGTCGTTGGCTCGTCGTACTCGTCCATGCCCTTGACTGGCGGAATGTCCACTGGCGAAGGCAGGTATTCGATCACGCCGTCCAACATGGCTTGCACGCCCTTGTTTTTGAACGCGGTACCGCACATCATCGGCACGATTTCCGAGGCGATGGTGCGCTGACGCAGAGCAGCCTTGATTTCGGTTTCCGTCAGGTCGCCTTCTTCCAGGTACTTGTTCATCAACTCTTCGGACGCTTCAGCAGCCGCTTCGACCATCTTTTCGCGCCATTCGGCGGCCTGGTCGGCCAGCTCGGCAGGGATATCGCGGTAGTCGAATTTCATGCCTTGCGAAGCGTCGTCCCAGTAGATGGCTTTCATCTTGACCAGGTCGATCACGCCCAGGAAGTTCTCTTCGGCGCCGATAGGAATCTGCAGCGGAATCGGGTTCGCCTTCAGGCGAGCGCGCATCTGCTCATAGACCTTGAAGAAGTTCGCGCCGGTGCGGTCCATCTTGTTGACGAAGGCCAGACGTGGCACTTTGTACTTGTTAGCTTGGCGCCACACGGTTTCCGACTGGGGCTGCACACCGCCCACTGCGCAATAAACCATGCATGCACCGTCGAGCACGCGCATCGAGCGCTCAACTTCAATGGTGAAGTCGACGTGGCCCGGGGTGTCGATGATGTTGATGTGGTGCGGCTCAAAATTGTTGGCCATACCTTTCCAGAAGCAGGTCGTCGCAGCCGACGTAATGGTAATGCCGCGCTCTTGTTCCTGCTCCATCCAGTCCATGGTGGCGGCGCCATCATGCACTTCGCCGATCTTGTGATTCACGCCCGTGTAGAACAGGACGCGCTCGGTGGTGGTGGTCTTACCAGCATCGATGTGAGCGGAGATACCGATATTGCGATAGCGCTCAATGGGGGTCTTGCGTGCCATAATTAATCCTAAATCTTTGAATGGACAAAACCGAACGCCATTTTGAGAATACAAAATGCGTCCGGCCTCGAACAACAGATACTTGCCGCGCCCCCGTCGACATCAACGGGGGGCTGGCCACTTTATTAGAAGCGGAAGTGCGAGAACGCCTTGTTCGCTTCAGCCATGCGGTGAACTTCGTCACGCTTCTTCATTGCGCCGCCGCGCATTTCAGCCGCTTCCATCAGCTCGCCGCCGAGGCGTTGTGGCATGGACTTTTCGCTGCGCTTGTTGGCAGCTTCGCGCAACCAGCGCATCGACAGTGCCATACGACGCACTGGACGCACTTCAACTGGCACCTGGTAGTTGGCGCCGCCGACGCGGCGGGATTTCACCTCGACCATTGGCTTGCAGTTGTTGATCGCGGTAGCGAACACTTCCAGCGGATCTTTGCCGGATTTCGTTTTGATGTGCTCGAAAGCACCGTAGATGATGTTTTCTGCGACCGACTTTTTGCCGGACAGCATCAGAACGTTGACGAACTTCGCGACATCCGTGTTGCCGAATTTTGGATCTGGCAGAATTTCGCGTTTGGGTACTTCACGACGACGTGGCATATCAATTCCTTCCTGTCTTCAGTTGAGCGCGCTAAGGCAGCACTCGCGGTGGCCATCATAGCCAACCACTTACTCGACCATTACGATCGGTTCAACTCGTTATTTTTTAAAAAGCGCAAAAATTACTTCTTGCCTGCTTTAGCGCGCTTCGTACCGTACTTGGAACGAGCTTGCTTACGGTCTTTGACGCCCTGGGTATCCAGTGCACCGCGAACCATGTGGTAACGCACACCCGGCAAGTCTTTCACACGACCGCCGCGCAGCAGCACGACACTGTGTTCTTGCAGGTTGTGGCCTTCACCGCCGATGTACGAAATGACTTCGAAACCGTTGGTCAGGCGAACTTTGGCGACTTTACGCAGAGCCGAGTTTGGCTTCTTTGGGGTCGTCGTATATACACGGGTGCAAACACCACGTTTTTGCGGGCTGTTTTCCAGCGCCGGCGACTTGCTCTTGACGCGTACAGAAACACGCGGCTGGCGAATCAGTTGATTGATGGTTGGCATCGTTCTAAATCCAACAAAGGTACAACGTTGATAACCCGGGCGGATGCCCGGGGACTAAAACCGAGTCCCGGTTTGCGCTGCAGGGAAGGCACCGAAAGCCACTCTCGCTGGAGCGGCGTTAAATGCGTAGACTATGTGCAGAATAAATTCGAGAACCTGCGAGTATAAGCTTGTTATAGAGGCAGGTCAACCGTTTTGCTCGATCGGCGGAACAAATGGGGGGGGCGGGAGTGCGCGAGCCCGGGCGGCAGCGCACATTGTTGTCAGCGCGGCACAATCACCTCCCGCGCGGCGTCCGCCCGTGTCGTAGTGAAACCGGCAGCATTGACAGGATGACACTTCAATTCAAAGGGCCAATGTCTTGAACTAACGCAATATACACGGACCGGTTTACTGGAAACTGAGACCTTCCCGCGGGAGTCTGTTTGTCAGCCACAAGAACTGGAGCGAATAAATTGAAAACCGTCTTTGTGATGCCAATGCTCCTTATCGCTGGCGCCGCATTCGCAAGACCACCGACCGAATCGACTATGTCAGCCATCGTTGGGTGTCGCAGCAAAGCGACCTTGCTTCAGTGGGTAGCAGGTCCCAAAAAAACACGCCACTCCTTACAAAAGCGCGCACTGTGTCGTCAGATTCCATCCACGTGGACCATGGAGGAATCTGACGAAAGGGATCAGCGGGCGTCGCTGGCTACCTTCAAAACGAATTCAGGGATGACAGTGCGGCTATGGGTGCATCAACAATACGGAGATGACTAATGTAGACGCTGGTACACACCCTTGCTTGTTACGCCCTCTTGCCAAAAACCGCGCTTGTGCGCGACCATCGCAGCATTTCCAAGATGCAAATGTGGCCCAGCGGTCTGCGTGCTACTGCCGTGCCAAATGAGTTGGAATTCCATACTGTCGCCAAAGATTTCAGTGCCGCGGTCCTTGATGGCACGAAATGCTGCGCGATCCGTCATGCCGCTGACGTGAAAGTCTGCGGCCATGTGAGTCAAATGCATGCTATCGCGCGCCCCACCCTTCGGCACGCTCGATCGATCACCGCTGGTGACAAGCACCGAGCGATCAAGGCAATCACTAATTTTTTCCAACATTTCGCGGGTATCTGGATCGCTCACGACATAGCCACCGTAAATTACCGTCATATCTCCTCCCCAAATTTCAAATTGACGGCCACACGACGCGTAGCCTTGTTGAAATAGTGTCGGAATTCATCCGAAAGGAAATTGGTCTATCGCAAGGTCGGAGCGCAATCGAATGGCAACAAATTATGATCCACCTTTTCGATGCTCCAATTACTGTGGGAAGGGTGCAAAACTAGCGAACGTGGCGGCCGCTCGCGGCCTCCATCAAAAACGGTGAAGAACCGGGCTTGGTCACCATGCACTTGATGCGCGACGATATACGGCGTATGAGAATCGAGCCTTGCCAAATCAAGCGCATTACACCGTCGCCATGCTTGACGCAGCTGTGATCGACCAGAATGCAGCAGGAACTCGTGCATGCGTTGACCCGCATCCTGGGACGCGGCGGCGCCATTGCGGCGCCGCCATATGACCTATCAGTACATCGCGTGCGCCACGCCTGAGAAGCTCGCATGCAAGGCTTGCCCAAGAAGCTCGGCGGGGCCAGCCGGCGCGTCCAGAACCGCCTCCGGCAGCGCGTTCGGCAGCGCCGCGTGGACGCCATCGTGGCTGTCGAGCGCGATCTCCAGCACGGCGCCCGGCGTGCCAGGCAGATTGAAGCTGCCGTCGCTATTGGTGTAGCGGATAAATTGCAGGAACTCCATATTGTGCGCCAATTCGCTGCCGAACCCGGCGCCCGGTGTGCCCGCCACGCCATCGATCCGGTACCAGCCACCCTCGGCGGGCGCGACCGTGAGCACGGTCACGCTGCCAAGCTTGATTGCCATATTGCCGTTCGCGTCCGTGCTTTGGCTCAAGGCACCGTCGGTGCCTGCCGGGAAGATGAAGTTCAGCGTGTCGCTGCCCGCGCCGCCGTCGATCATGTCCGCGCCGGCCGAGGCATTGATCCAGTCGTCGGCCGCGCTGCCGATCACCACGTCGTCGCCAGCGCCCGGATCGATCATCGTCATGTCCAGATGCCCGGTTAATAACGCCGGCGCATCGATGCGCTCGCCAAAGATCGAACCGGTGATCTGGGCCGAGGCCAGTCCAGGCTGGCCATTGAAGGGCGTGGCCGCGTCTTGCCAAACCTGCAGGGCGAGGGATATTTTCAAGTTGCCGCTGCCATCGTCGGCGCCGCGGTCAAAGAGCAGATTCTCGATATTGCTGATGTGTTCGCTGCCAAAGGCCGCGCCCGCCGTGCCCGCCACACCCGAAATCAAGAACGACCCGTCGGCCGCGCGCGTGATATTGAACAGGCTCACGCCATCGGCCTTGAGCAGCAAGTCGCCATGCGCGCCCACTTCCTGGCTCAGCTTGGCACTTGCCATTCCAGGCAAGACAAAATTGAGGGTGTCGACGCCGGCCGCGCCATCGATGCTGTCGGCGCCGGCCGAAGCGAAGAATTGATCGACGCCGGGCGTGCCCGCCACATGGTCGTCGCCCGCGCCGGGGTCGAGCTGCACACCGGCCACATACGCGTTCGGCAAGCCCGCCTTCACCTCGGGAAACAGACGCGCCAGGTCGATCGTGTCGTTTGCGGCCGAGCCCTCGGCCCAATTGGCGAGGCCGCTGTGCGACACATGCACGCCTTCCACCACTTGCGCCCCCAAGCCGACTGCCAGGTATTGGCCGGTGCCTTGATTGATGAAATCGAGTTCTTCTATATTGCGCAGCAATTCGGTGCCAAACCAGGCGCCGGGGGTGAAATTGGCGCCCGTCACGAGGAAGGTCCCGTCATGCTGGTCGGCGATGGTGAAGATGGTGCTCGCACCGAGCTTGATGATCTGGTTGCCGTCGGCGTCCACGCCTTGGCTCAAGCGCTCCTTGTTGCCGAACAGGGTGAAGTCGACACCGTCCCGTCCGGCGCCGCCGTCGATGCTGTCGTTGCCGGTGGAAGCGGCAAAGCCATCGTTCCATGGCGAACCAATCACGCGGTCGTCACCGTCGCCCGGATTGACGTAATTGCTCGACGTGGCCGATTGGGGCACGCCCGCCAACAGCACGGGCAGATCGATCAGCTCGCCCGCGTCGGTGCCGCCCACGAAGGCGCCGCCACCACTAAAATAAGGCAACACCTGAAGCGGGCCGGTGATCGGATCGTGCAACACGACGCCGCCCAGTGGTGGCAGCGGCGCCGCAACGATGGGCGCGCCAGGCCCCACGCCGACGATGGGGTCGGAAATGAAGATGGGCCCGGAAATGAAGATGGGATCGGAAACGATGAGGGGATCGACGATGGCGATGGGGTCGCTCAAAGACGGGGCAACCAGAAGCGGCGTCGCCGGTGGAGCGGCAAGATGCGCGAACGCGTCGGCCACGCTGGCGAGCGCGTGGGCCAGCGTGGCGTCGTCCTTGACGCCGGCGAGAATGGCGTGCCCGAGCGCCAGCGCGTCCGCCCCCACCGTCTGCGATTCACTCAAGGCGTCGAGCGCGGCGGAAAAACTGGCGGCCGCGATCGCCTTGTCCTGCAAGGCCACGGTATCGCTACCGCGCGCGCCGTGGGCGATCGCGTCGATCATAGTCGACACGCTGACGTCGCCGCTCTCCATGCGCGCACTCCAGAAACGCGCGCCTTGCGCATCGGCGTCATGGCCAAACAGGTTTTGGTAGGCTTGATTGATGATTTGGGCCGGCGTCTTGCCGGCACTGGCGGTGACGAACTCCGCCGATTTGGCGAAAGCGGCGCCCACCGCCTCCATGCTTTGGCCGGCGCCGAGCTGGCGCTCCCAATACGCCATGCCGATCGGATCGGCGGGACGGCCGAAATAGCCGATGTACAGTTTCTGGATGTCTTTATCGATACTCATCGCACACTTTCAAGAGGTTGGACACAGCAAGCGAAGGGGCCACCGCATCTGGCACTGAGTTCAATCGCTTGTCATGCACCCATCCTAGCGGGACGTGCTTGATGAATCCCACTCAAAATGTGACTCATTTGTATATATTTTGTATCAACGCCACGCCGTGGGCGCGCGCCTATCTTTGCATCGAAGTACCCATTCACGCGCAAAGACCGGATAATGGAGGACTTTTGCTGAACCTCAACACTCCATGCGATTTCCGCTACGCCCCGCCAATCTTTACCTGCTGCTGACGTATCTGCTCATTTCAGCCGTGCCTTTCGTGCCGGCCCTGCTGGGCGCGCGCATCGAACGGCCGTGGCAAGTGCTGGGGATCGAAGTGGTCACCTGGATCGCCGCGTGGGCCGTCTTCAAGCGCCCCGCCTGGTTCCACCTGCTGCTGCTGCCAGCCTTTTTGGCGCTGCCGACGGAAGTCTACCTGTTCACCTTTTACGGCCAGGGCATCTCCACCCACCACCTGGGCATCATCGCCGAGACCAGCCCGAAGGAAGCGATGGAGTTCCTCGGCCAGAAAGTGTGGCTGATGGGCGCCATCATGCTGGCCATGATCGTGTGGTGGGTCAGCAGCTTCATGGTCGCGCTCAAGACGCGCGAGCTCAGTTGGAACGACGTCTCGCGCTGGGTAGTGCTGGCGGTGCTCGCGCTAAGCGGCGTGGGCTTCGCCTATGGCTGGGAATTCGGTTTCGCGGCACGCGCGCTGCCATCGGCCTCGGCATCCGCATCGGCGTCCGCGTCCGCTGCCGCATCCGGTTCGGCATCAGGCGCAGCCACCGCATCGGGCGTGGCCATCCCTGGCAAGTCGGTATTGGATAGCATCTCGATCGCCGTCGCCGACGACAGCGCCAGCGAAGAGGAGGAGGAAGGCGAAGAGGCGAGCGATCCCGAGAACGACGCCGTCGCCGGCGCCGACAAGACCGGCCTCAAATGGCGCGCGCTGCCGCGTTGGACCAAGCTGCCGGTCGACTTCGACGCGTTCGCGCACTCCTGGCCCTTTGGCCTGATGGCGCGCGGCGTCGACTTCTACAACGAGCGCAAATACCTGGCCGAGCTGGGCGAACGCAGCCGCAGCTTCAAGTTCGGCGCGCACCAGGCCAGCGCGGCGGACACGCCCGAAACGGTGGTGATGGTGATCGGCGAATCGTCGCGCTACGACCGCTGGAGCCTGAACGGCTACGAGCGCGACACCAATCCCCTGCTCAAGAAGGAGGGCAATCTGGTGGTGCTGCCGGACGTGATCACGTCAGTGTCGGCCACCCGCCTGTCGGTGCCGGTGATCATATCGCGCAAGCCGGCCACCCAGAGCCTGAAGGATGGCTTCAATGAAAAATCCTTCCTGACCGCTTACAAAGAGGCCGGTTTCAAGACCTTCTGGCTGTCGAACCAGATCTCCTTCGGCCAGTTCGACACGCCCGTGTCGGTGTTCGCGAAAGAGGCCGACGTGATCCAGTTCCTGAACCTGGGCGGCTTCACCGACAATTCCAACTTCGACCAGATCCTGTTCGAGCCGCTCAAGAACGCCATCGCCGACCCGGCGCCCAAGAAGCTGATCGTGCTCCATTCGCTGGGCAGCCACTGGAACTACAGCCACCGCTATCCGAAGGAATTCGACAAGTGGCAGCCGTCCCTGTTCGGCGTGAACAAGCCCGTTTACACGGACTTGAAGATCAAGCCGCAGCTCAACAACAGCTACGACAGCACCATCTTGTACACGGACTGGTTCCTGTCACACGTGATCGGCACGCTCAAGGATTCCGGCCAGCTCAGTTCGATGCTGTACGTGGCCGACCACGGCCAGACCCTGTACGACAAGACCTGCAACCTGGCCTTCCACGGCCATAACACGCAATTCGAATTCCACGTCCCAGCCATGTTCTGGTATTCGGACCAGTACCGCGCGCGCTATCCGGACAAGGTGGACCAGCTCAAGCGCCACCGCAAGGCGCGTCTGGCCACCGAAAACATGTTCCACACGCTGCTCGACATCGGCGACATCCGCTACGAGGGCGAGCGCCTGGAATGGAGCTTCATGAACAAACAGTTCAAACTGCATAAGCGATATGTCGACAGCTACGGCTGGACCAATTACGATAACGCCATCATCAAGGGTGATTGCCGCGAAGTGATCGACAAGGGCAAGCCGCTCAAACAGGAAAAATAAGGCGCGCGAGCGGCGCGCTAACCGAGGAGTCGTGCATGGGAAAAGTGGCGCGGGTAGCGAGCATCGACATGCTGCGCGGTTTCGTGATCGCCTTGATGGCGCTCGACCATGCGCGCGACTTCTTCGGCCCCACCCCTTTCAATACGGAAGACTTGGCCAGCACCACGCCGGCATGGTTCTGGACGCGCTGGATCACCCACCTGTGCGCGACCACCTTCGTCCTGCTGGCCGGCAGCTCGGCCTTCCTGCGCGGGCAAGGCAGCGGCGTGCCCGCCCTGTCGCGCTACCTGGCCACGCGCGGCGCGCTCCTGATCGCGCTGGAGATGACATGGATTAGCTTTAGCTGGCAGTTCGCCTTCAACGTCTTCATCATGCAGGTGCTATGGGCGCTGGGCGCTGGCATGCTGTTGCTGGCGCTGCTGGTGTGGCTGCCGCGCCCCTTGGTCGCACTGATCGCGGCCGCGCTGATCGTGCCGCACAACGCGCTCGACGCCATCAAGGACAGCTCGCTGCTGTGGCAAGCCTGGCACCAGGGCGGCTTTTATCCGCTCGGCCAAGGGCACGGCATCGTGTTCATGTATCCCTTGATGCCGTGGCTGGGCTTGATCGCGGCCGGCTACGCGCTCGGCCCCGTGTTCCTGTGGACGCGCGCGCGGCGCGCGCGCTTCCTGCTGGCGGCGGCCGCGGCGCTGTTGCTGGTGTTCGTGTGCCTGCGCGCGGCCAATTTGTATGGCGACCCGGACCCCTGGTCGCCGCAAGGGCGCACGATGATGTTCGACTTGATGTCCTTCGTGCGCGTGCACAAATACCCGCCTTCCCTGCTCTACCTGTGCGTGACGCTGCCGATCGGCTTGCTGCTGCTGGTGCTGTTCGAGCGCGTCAAGCAGGTCAAGCCCTTGATGCTGTTCGGCGGCCACCCGATGTTCTTCTATGTGATCCACATCGCCCTGACCCATTTCCTCGGCGGCCTCTACATGCAGCTGCGCTATGGCGCGCAGCCGCAGCTGGTCGGCGGCAATTTCAAGCTGCCCGACGCTTACGAAGCCTCGCTGCCGGTGGTGTATGCCGCGTGGTTCGGCGTGCTCACATCAATGTACGGCCTCACGCTCTTGTGGAGCAGGCGCCGCGCCTAGCACATGGGCGCAGTCAGCCCCCTGAGCCAGGTAGGCGCTGAGCCAATCGAACACCCTGGCGGCATTGGCCCGCAGCGCGGGGGAAAAGCCCTGCGTCTCCAGCAAGGTGATGCCGTTGGTATGCGCGAGCACGCCGGGCCGCAGCTGCAAGCCGCTGCCATCGTCCGCTTCGCTCACGCACAAGGGCTGCAGGCGGTGCGCCAGCAAGGGCGCCAGCACCAGGTTGTGCGACGAGACGATGACCATCGCGCGCTCGGCCAGCTGATCGAGCACGCTGGCGGCGGCCGACACCGATTCGAGGTGATTGGTGCCGCGGAAGATCTCGTCGATCAGGTAGACGCCAGGGTGCGCACCGTCCGCCAGCGCCAGCAATTGGCGCGCGCGCCGCAGCTCGGCGATGTACAGGCTTTCGCCGCCGAGCAGTGTATCCTCGCTCTGCATGCTCGCGTACACCGGCATGAAGGGCACGCTGGCCGCGCGCGCGTAGCAAAAACCGAAGGCGCGCGCGACGATCAGGTTCAAGCCCACCGTGCGCAGCAGTGTGCTCTTGCCCACGCCATTGCGCCCGGAGACAAAGGCGCCGCGCTCATGCAGCGCGATCGACAGCGGCGCCGCCTGCGCCAGCAATGGGTGCACGACGGCGTCGAGCGCGATGGCCGCTCCCGCGTGCCGTTCGGCCCAGCAATGCTCAGTCGAGCGCAGGTGGCGCGCCAGGGCCAGGTCGGCCTCGAAGTTGGCGACGCATAGATAGCATTCGCGCAGAAAATCGGCATGCGCATCGACGATCCGGCGCAAGCTGAAGTAGTCCTTGACCCGCCCCAGGAAAAACCATTCCCGGTAAATCGTGAGCGGCGACATCGATTCGCCAAGATTGAACGAGATCGCCCCCCTGAGTTGTCCGGCGCGCGCGCCGATGGGCGCGAACGGCGCCAGCGCCGGCTCGCCGCGCCGCCCCAGTTCGCGGCACACCAATAGCAGGGCCTCGAGCGCGCCGAGCAAGCGCGCCCAGCGCAGCACCAGCGCGTGGTACTGAACATTGAGCCCCATCAGCGTCAACATGCCGATCACGATGGCGGCCCAGGCCAGGCCGGAAAACCAGGCCGCGCCGCAGGCGGCCAGGAAGGCCAGCGGCACCAGGTCGAGCCAGCGCGGGCGCGCCGGACAGGGGCCGGTATCGAACAGCGGCGCCGCCAGCTCGACATCGGCGCCGCGCAGCGGCCGGCACGCCAGGTGCAGCTCGTCGAGTACCGCCGGCTGCGCGAGCAGGGCGCGCACGCGCTCGACCTGCGCTACGCACGGCGCGTCCACCAGCCCGGCCTTGAGGCGCCGGTGCAGCATCTGGCGCCCGAAGATGCTCACGTCCTGCCCCAGCAACTGCGCATACTGGGGCAGCATCAACTGCTCCCAGCTTTGCTCATCAATGGTCGCGCCATCGGGCGCGCGGGTGAGCGTGTCGAGCATGGCGATATCGCTGTCGGCGAACGGGTAGTGCGGCGGCTCGGCCGGGGCGGGAAATTGGAACAGGGTTTTGACGCGGCCAGCGGCCAGGTGGAGGTAGGCGAGCGGCGACGCAATGACGGACATGGAGGGCTTTCTCGCGCGATGCGATGAAGGGGACCAGCACGATATGCGGGCGGGAGCGCGCAATACAAGGAGCGCTGTCCGGACAGTGTCCGCCGCCTTGTCCACGGACGCGGACAAATGCCTTGATGTCCTTCCAAATCAAACACTTAACAACTGGCACGGTTCATGCATAGATGGAGTATCTCTTTGTTGGAAGTCCCATGATCCGCGATACCTCATCCCAAGATGCCGTCCTCAGTGGCGCGCCGGCCCGGCCCCGCAGGCGCGCCCTGCTGTGGGCCGCTGGCGTGGCCGCCGCCGCCATCGCCCTGACCGTGCTGCTGTCGGCCTGGCGCGCCAGCGAGCATGCCGTCAGCGCCGCGCGCTTGTCGATCGCCGCGGTCGGGCGCGGCACGCTGCTGCGCGACGCCGCCGTCAACGGGCGCGTGGTGGCCGCCGTCAGCCCCACCCTGTACGCCAGCGCGCAGGCCAGCGTCACGCTCAAGGTCGCCGCCGGCGACACCGTCGAGAAGGGCCAGGTGCTCGCTGTGCTCGACTCGCCCGACCTGTCCGACGCGCTCAAGCGCGAGCAATCGAACACCCAGCAGCTCGAAGCCGAAGTGGCGCGCCAGCAGATCGTCGCGCGCAAACAAAAGCTGCTGGCCCAACGCGAAGCCGACACCGCCGAGATCGAGCGCCTGTCGGCCCAGCGCACGCTCGAGCGCTACCAGTCGGTGGGCCAGGTGGGCGTGATCGCAAAAATCGACTTCCAAAAAGCCAAGGACGCGCTCAGCTCCGCCGAGATCCGCGCGCGCCACGCGGCGCAGGCGGCCGCGCTCGAAGGCGAGGACGTGGCGCTCGAGATGAAAACCAAGCTTAGCCAATTACAGCGCCAGCGCCTCGCGCTGGCCAATGCGCAGCGCCGCGTCGACGAGCTCAAGGTGCGCGCGCCGGTGAGCGGATTCATCGGCACGCTCAATGTAGACAACCGCAGCGTGGTGCAGGCCAACGCGCCCTTGATGACACTGGTCGATCTGTCCAAACTCGAGGTCGAACTGGAAGTGCCGGAAACCTACGTCGCCGACCTGGGCTTGGGGATGAGCGCCGATATCCAGATCGGCGCCGTCCACGCCCCCGGCAAGCTGGCGGCCTTGTCGCCCGAAGTGGTCAAGAGCCAAGTGCTGGCGCGGGTGCGCTTCGACGGCGCCCAGCCGCCCGGCCTGCGCCAGAGCCAGCGCGTGAGCGCGCGCCTGCTGATCGAGGAAAAGCCGAACGTGCTGATCGTCGCGCGCGGTCCCTTCGTGGAAAGCGAGGGCGGGCGTTACGCCTACGTGGTGCGCGACGGTGTGGCCGTGCGCACCCCGATCAAGCTCGGCGCCACCAGCGTGACCTCGGTCGAGATCGTGTCCGGTCTCGCGCCCGGCGACCAGGTCGTCATCGCCGGCACCGATACCTTCGACAACGCCGCGCGCGTCGCCATCCACAAATAACGCAATCAATGAACCATTCCATCGACAAGGAGTCAGCATGCTACGCATGAAAAATCTGAGCAAGGTCTACCGCACCCACATGATCGAAACGCACGCGCTGCGCGGCTTCGAGATCGCCGTGCGCAAAGGTGAATTCGTCACCGTCACCGGTCCCTCCGGCTCGGGCAAAACCAGCTTCCTGAACATCGCCGGCCTGCTCGAGGAGTTCAGCGGCGGCGAATACGTGCTCGACGGGGTCAACGTCAAGGGCTTGGACGACAATGCCCGCTCGCGCCTGCGCAATGAGAAAATCGGCTTCATTTTCCAGGGCTTCAACCTGATCCCGGACTTGAATTTGTTTGACAACGTCGACGTGCCACTGCGCTACCGTGGATTCAACGCAGCCGAGCGGCGCGAGCGGATCGAAGACGCCCTGGCCAAGGTGGGACTGGCCTCGCGCATGAAGCACTATCCGGCCGAGCTGTCGGGCGGCCAGCAGCAGCGCGTGGCGATTGCGCGCGCCCTGGCCGGCTCGCCCAAGCTGCTGCTGGCGGACGAGCCGACCGGCAATCTGGACACCCAAATGGCGCGCGGCGTGATGGAGCTGCTCGAGCAAATCAACGCCCAGGGCACCACCATCCTGATGGTCACGCACGACCCTGAACTGGCGGTGCGCGCCCAGCGCAACGTCCACATCATCGACGGGCAGGTGTCGGACCTGGTGCGCAAGTCGCCCACCCTGGTCGAGCCGGCCGCCCACGCCGCATAAGGACGCGCCATGTTCTCCTATTATTTTCTGCTCGGCGCGCGCAGCCTGCGCCGCAATCGCGCGCTCACCGCCTTGATGATCCTGACCCTGGCGGTCGGCGTGGCGGCATCGGTGGCGACGTTGACGATCCTGCGCGTCATGGCGAGCGACCCGATTCCGCAAAAGAGCGACCGCCTGTTCGTGCCGGAGATCGATGTCGGTCCCCTCGAGGGCTATAACCCGGCCGAGCGCAATTACGCCAACAGTCTGCTGACCTACAAGGATGCGATCACTTTGCTCAAGAACGGCCCGGGCGAGCGCCGCATGGCGATGTACTCGACCAGCGTCACCATCGAGCCGGCGCAAAAGGATTTGGGCGTGCTCGAATCGGAAGGCCTGGCGCCAACGCGCGAATTTTTCAATATGTTCGACGTGCCGTTCCGCTACGGCCAAGCGTGGAGCGCGGACGATGAGGCGCGCGGCGCCAAGGTTGTCGTCCTCAGTCACAGTCTGTCGGAAAAACTGTACGGCACGGTCAATCCGGTTGGCCAGCGGCTGACGATGGCCGGCCATCCATTCCAGATCGTCGGGGTGCTCGAAGCCTGGGCGCCGGTGCCGAAATTCTATCGCCTGATCGGTGGTCCCGGCGCATTTAGCAAGGAGGAAGAGTTCGTGATTCCCCTCGCCAGCGCCATTGCACTCAAGTCCGGTGTCGAGGGCAGCATGTCCTGCAACACCCACCGCGAGCCCGGCTTTCAAGGCTTGCTCGATTCCGAATGCACCTGGATCCAGTTCTTCTTCGAGACCAGCAGCGCCGCCGGACGCGCCGACGTGCAGAACTACCTGGACAACTACACGGCCGAACAGCGCAAGCTCGGCCGCATCTTGCGCCATGCGAAAAACGAAGTGTACGACGTGATGGATTGGCTCAGATATAGAAAGGTCGTCGCCAACGACAACCGCCTCGCGACATGGCTGGCCTTCGCCTTCCTGCTGCTTTGCCTGGTCAACACGATCGGCCTGTTGCTGGCGAAGTTCTCCGTGCGCGCCGCCGAAGTGGGCATCCGGCGCGCGCTCGGCGCGTCGCGGCGCGCGCTGTTCCACCAGTTTCTGGTCGAAAGCGCGGTCGTCGGCCTGGCCGGCGGTGTGCTCGGCCTGCTGCTGGCCTTGGCCGCCCTGGCCTTGATCGGAACCCAGTCGGAGCAGCTGTCGATCGTCGCGCACATGGATTGGCTGATGCTCGGCCTGACCTTCGTCATGGCGCTGCTGGCGGCCATCCTGGCCGGCTTGCTGCCGACCTGGCGCGCATGCCAGGTCACGCCCGCGCTGCAATTGAAATCCCAATAAGGACAAGACATGGAAATTCGCCCTATCCTCTCCACCCTCATGCGCAGCAAGACCGGCGCCATCCTGGTCGCCCTGCAGATCGCCATCAGTCTGGCGATCCTGTCGAACGCCCTGCACATCGTCAATCTGCGCCTGGGCGTGGCGAACCGCCCGTCCGGCATCGCCGACGAAGCTTCGGTGTTCTATATGCAGGTGCGCCACCTCAGGGAAGGCGGCCACATCGATCAGCTGGCCACCAAACAGTCCGAAATGGAAACGCTGCGCGCAGTCGCTGGCGTGCAATCGGTCGCCTTCGTCAATCAAATTCCGCTGTCCCAATCCGGCGGCTACAATTCGGTGGCGGTCGATCCCAAGCAAGTCGACATGACGGCCGACGCCTCCTACTACACGACGCCCGATTCGCTCGTCAAGACCTGGGGCTTGCAATTGCTCGAGGGGCGCGACTTCCTGCCAGAGGACGTCGTCGAGATCGACAACACGGTCGGCGGCATCAGCCCGCGCTCGGTGATCATCACCAAGGCCCTCGCCGACAAGGCATGGCCGGGAAACAGCGGGGTTGTCGGCAAGACCCTCTACTACGGATCCGGCGCGGGCGCCGAGGCGGTGCGCATCGTCGGGGTCGTCGCCCGCCTGCAGTCGCAAAGCGCGACGCTCGATCCGAAAGCGGAGTTCTCCACCATCGTCGCGGCCATCTATACCAACGCCTTTGGCACCATTTACACCGTGCGCGCCACCCCGGGGCAGCTGCAGCGCGTGATCAAGGACGCCGAGGCGGCGCTTGCCGCGCATGCCGCCTCGCCCCTGATCGTGCGCTCGCACACCATGGAGCAGACGCGCAATAAGCGCTACCGGGCCGACATGTCGCTGGCCTGGATGCTGATCGCCGTTTGCGTGCTGCTGCTGCTCATCACCGCCAGCGGCATCGTCGGCATGGCCAGCCTGTGGGTGACGCAGCGGCGCAAGCAGATCGGGGTGCGGCGCGCCTTGGGCGCGCGCCGGATCGACATCCTGCGCTATTTTCTGACCGAGAACTTCATGATCAGCAGCGTCGGCGTCGGCGCCGGCATTGTGCTGGCGATCGGCCTGAACCAGTTGCTGGTGACGCGCCTGGAAATGAGCCGCCTGCCGCTGTCCTACCTCGTGAGCGGCGCCACCATCTTCTGGGCGCTCGGCGCGGCGGCCGTGTACGGGCCCGCCTGGCGCGCGGCGGCGATCTCGCCGGCGCTGGCCACGCGCAGCGCATGACGCAACACGCACGCGCCGCCGGCTCCGATGTTATGCTAGCGCGGCCCCGCAACCACCAGCCTACGCTCCATGCCCACTGTACTGATCATTGACGACAACGCCGCCGTGGCGATCGCGCTCGAAGTGCTGTTCTCGCTGCACGACATCGCCTCCCTGCGCGCGGCCTCGCCGCAGGAAGGCTTGGACCTGCTGGCGCGCCACGACGTCGACCTGGTGATCCAGGACATGAACTTCAGCGCCGACACCACCTCCGGCGCGGAAGGCACGGCGCTGTTTCGCGCGATCCGCCAGCGCCATCCGGACTTGCCGGTGATCCTGCTGACCGCCTGGACCCACCTGGACGCGGCAGTTGAGCTGATCAAGTCCGGCGCGGCCGACTACCTGGCCAAGCCTTGGGACGACGCGCGCCTGGTCGCCAGCGTGGGCAACCTGATCGAACTGGGCCAGGCTAACCGGGCGCTGGCGCTGCGCGTGCGCGGTGAGCTGCGCGCGCGCAGCGAACTCGAACGCGAGTTCGACTTGTGCGGCGTCGTCTGGCAAGACAGCGCCACCTTTCGCGTGCTGCACCTGGCCTGCCAAGTGGCGCGCGCCGACGTGCCCGTGTTGATCAGCGGCGCCAACGGCACTGGCAAGGAGCGCGTGGCCCAGATCATCCAAGCCAATTCAAGCGTGCGCGCCGGCCCCTTCGTGGTGCTCAATTGCGGCGCGCTGCCGGCCGAACTGATCGAGGCCGAGCTGTTCGGCGCCGACGCCGGCGCCTACACCGGCGCGCTCAAGGCGCGCGAGGGCAAGTTCGAGGCGGCCGACGGCGGCACCTTGTTCCTCGACGAGATCGGCAATCTGCCGCTGGCCGGGCAGATGAAGCTGTTGCGGGTGCTCGAAACGGGGCGCTTCGAGCGCCTCGGCTCGAACCGCGAGCGCCAGGTGCGGGTGCGGGTGATCAGCGCCACCAACGCCGACCTGCCCGCCATGATCCGCGCCGGCAGCTTTCGCGAAGACCTGTTCTACCGCCTGAACCTGATCGAATTGCGCCTGCCGCCGCTGGCGGCGCGCGCGGGCGACATCCTGCCGCTGGCGCACGCTTTCCTGGGCGGCGCCAAGCATTTGCACGCGCGCGCGCAAGCGGCGCTACTGGCGCACCCGTGGCCGGGCAATGTGCGTGAACTGAAAAACGTGATGGCGCGCGCGTCCCTGCTGGCCGCCGGCCCCAGTATCGACGCGCATGACCTGGGCCTACCCGCCGCGAGCGCCGCCATCGACAATGAGCCGGACCGGGAGGCCATCGGCGCGGCGCTGGCGCGCGCCGATGGCGTGGTGGCGCAGGCGGCGGCCGAACTGGGCCTGTCGCGCCAGGCACTATACCGGCGCATGGAACGCCTGGGCATCGCGCGCGCCGCATGATGGAGCAAGCGCGCCCGCCCTCGCGATCGCTGGCGCACCTGTCGCTGCGGCCATTGCTGCGGTCCTGGCTGCACCTGTCGCGACGCATGTCGCTATTCACGCGCGCGGCGCTGCTGGCCGGCTCGCTGCTGGCCCTGGGAATCGGCGCGACGCTGGCCTTGGCGCGCGCCGTGCCGGGTCAACCGCTCCTGGTGTTCGCGCTGTGCCTGGCCGGAACACTGGCATTGGCCCTGCTCGCGATCCGGTCCCAGCTGCAGCCGATGCTCTCGCTGTTTCGCGCCTTGGGTGGCACCGCCACCAGCTACCGCGACGGCGATTTTTCATTCAGCCTGAGTTGGCCGCGCCAGGACGAGCTGCAAGAGCTGGTCGCGGCCCACAACCTGCTGGGCGACGTGCTGCGCGAGCAGCGCCTGGGCCTGGTGCAGCGCGAACTGCTGCTCGACACCATGGTGCAAAACACGCCAGTGGCCATGCTGCTGGTGGCCGACGCGGGCGCCATCGTGTACGCCAACCTGGCGGCGCGCCAGTTGCTGGGCGAGGGACGCAAGCTCGAAGGGCATCAGATGGAGGAGCTGCTGCGCCAAGCCGCACCGGCCCTGAACGAGGCCCTCGCGCGCGGCGGCGACGGCTTGTTCACTGTCGGCGACGGCGAGGACGAAGAGGTTTACCACCTGGCGCGGCGCAGCTTCACCCTCAACGGGCGCAAGCACGAATTGCTGCTACTGCGCCAGCTGACGCTCGAATTGCGGCGCCAGGAGGTGCAGACCTGGAAAAAGGTGATCCGGGTGATCAGCCACGAGTTGAACAATTCCCTGGCGCCATTGGCCTCGCTGGCCAATTCCGGCGCCGAGCTGGTGCGGCGCGGCCAGACCGAGCGCTTGCCGCAAATCCTGGCGACGATCGGCGAGCGCACCCGCCACCTGGAAGGATTCATCCTCGGTTATGCGCGCTTCGCCAAGCTGCCGGCGCCGCGCCTGCAAGCGTGCGCGTGGGCGCCGTTCTCCGCCCAGCTGGCCAGCCAGGCCGGCTTCACGCCAGGCGGCAGCGCGCCCGACAGCGTGCAGTGCGACCCGGCCCAGATGGAGCAAGCCCTGCTCAATCTGCTCAAGAACGCGCACGAATCGGGCTCCCCGCCCGAGGCGGTGGAACTGCACCTATTGCGGGTGCCGGGCTGGCTGCGCATCGAAGTGCGCGACCGTGGCCAGGGCATGAGCGAGGCCGTGCTCACCAACGCCCTGGTGCCGTTTTATTCGACCAAGCGCAGCGGCACCGGCCTGGGCCTGGCGCTGGCGCGCGAAATCGCCGAGGCGCACGGCGGGCGCATCACGCTGGCCAACCGCGCGGGCGGCGGCTTGAGCGTGGCCTTGATCCTGCCGGCCGAAAACTAGAACGCGCGCTGCCCGCCTTCGCTTCAAGCCCGTGCTTCCTGCCCGTGCTTGGTGCGGCGGCACCGTCGCTGCTACACTGCGCGCATGCGCAACCAGACCGACCCCGCCGCCGACGGCCGCTTCGAGCAGCCCGGCCACCCGCCCGCCACCGTCACCGAATTCAAGGGCGTGCGCTTCCTGCACCTTGGCACTTCCTGGGTCCAGGGCGCGATGCGCCTGGCCAGGCCGGACGCGATCGAACTCGAATACGTGCAAATGATGATGATGTGGATGCTGTTTTGCGAGCACCCGCGCCACATCGTCCAGCTCGGCCTGGGCAGCGCCGCGCTGACCAAGTTTTGCCACGCGCGCTATCCGGAGGCGCGCGTGACAGCGGTCGACCTGAACCCGAACGTGATCGCGATCTGCCGCGCCCTGTTCACGCTGCCGCCGGACGACGCGCGCTTGACGGTGCTGGAGATGAACGCGCTCGATTTCGTGATGGACCGTGCCAACCACGCCAAGGTCGATATCCTGCAGGTGGACCTGTACGACGAACACGCGCGCGGCCCGGTGCTCGACAGTCCCGAGTTCTACCAGGCTTGCTTCGACTGTCTGAGCGAGGACGGCATCATGACCACCAATGTGTTTGGCGACTATGCCAACTACGACAAGAACCTGGAGGCGATGGAAGCGGTCTTCGACGCCGTCGTCTGGCTGCCGGAAGTGCACGACGCGAACATTGTGGTGATCGCCTTCAAGCGCGCGCCCCAGATTGATTTCTCGGTGCTGTTCGAACGCGCCGGCGCCATCAAGCGCCGCATGAATCTGCCGGCCAAGGGCTGGGTCACCGGCTTGAAGTCGTGGATGGCGGACCAGCGCGCCTGATGCGCGCGCTCACGCGCATAAATTACATTAAATACAATATATGTGGCGCAGCAGCAAAAAATGTTGATTACTCAAGTTTTTTGCGAAAAATTCATAAGCCATTGATTATATTAAATATTTACGCAATGGCCGGTCCGCGCCGGGGGCGCGCGCAGGGCGCGCCATTTTTTTCGCCCACGCCAAGCGCCGATTGCCGCTTGATCTGTGTAATGATTCAGGGTTGAAGCATTTTTGCGGCCCGCGCGCGGGCCCGTCCATCATTAGATACGCGGGAGTTGTGTGGGAACGGCAGGAAAATTGGCATATTGGTCGCGCTGGATGCTCGCGCTCCTCGCATTACTGACGCTAGGCGCATGCCACAAGCCGGTCGCCCAAGCGGCGGCGGTGGGGCCGCCGGCGCCCAAAGTCACCATCAACGCGCTGGTCTGGGCGCCCGACTGGACCGACGAAATGCAGCAGATCGCGGCCGAATTCATGCGCCTCAATCCGGACGTGCGCGTCAATTTGCAATTCATGATCGGCAATTCAATCGAAGAAAACATGAAACCGACCGTCACGGCGCGCAAATTGCCGGACTTGATGTCGATCAACCCGAACGCCTACGCCGCCGAACTGGCCGAGCAAGGCATCTTCGCCGACGTGAGCAAGACCGAAGCCTGGGCCAATATGCTCCCGAGCTTGAAGGCCGACTGGACCACGCGCAGCAACAAGCGCTTTGGCATTTCCGGCGGCGTGGCGGCGACGCTGATCTACTACAACCGCAGCATGTTCGAGAAGGCCGGCATCAAGAACCTGCCCACCAATTTCGACGAATTCCTGGCCGTGTGCGCCCAGCTCAAGAAGGCCGGCTTCACGCCCATCATGTGGAATGGCGGCTTTCCCAATATGATGGGCAATGGCCCGTTCAGCTTTGGCTTCGCCAACAATGTGGTGGCGCACACGCCGGACTGGAAAGAGCGCATGGCCAAGGGCACGCTCGACCTCGACACGCCCGAGGGGGCCGACATCTTCGCCAAGATCAAGCTCATCGCCGAGCGCGGCTACGCCCAGCCGGGCTACATCAACACCAATTACGACGAAGGCATGCATTTGTTCACCGAAGGGAAGACGGCGATGGCTTTCCACGGCACCTGGGCCTCCGGCGCCCTGATGCACGGCAAGGGCTTTCAGACCGGCGTATTCATCCCGCCCTGGAACGCGCGCGGGCGCGACGTCATTCCCGTGCTGGGCAGCGAAACCGGCTTCGCCGTGTGCGAGACGCCCAATAAGGCCGCCGCCCTGCGCTTCCTGGACTTCATCTTCGGGCGCGGTTTCGTGATCCAGCATAATAAGCGGCAAAACATCCCGCCGCTGGAAAACATGCCGGGCAAGATCATGAGCGATATGCAAATCGTCGCCTACATCAACACCATCAGCAAGTACCCCGTCAGCGGTACACTGTATTATTCATTCTTGCCGGCCAATACCATCGAAATGCTGCATCCGCTGATCCAGAGCGTGTTGGCGGACAAGGTAACGCCGCAGCAAGCGGCCAAGGCGCTGGACGCCTCGATCAAGCACGAAGCAAAGCACAATTACAAATGAACGGACCCGGTGCATGAAGCTTGCCGTCCCCGCCGCCCCGCTGCAACTGCTGCGCAGGATAGGCATCCGCTATCGCCTGATCGGCTCCTTCGTGCTGCTGTCCTTGCTGCCGCTGGTGATGTCGGGCTATATCTCGTACACCGAATCGAGCGGCGCCATCGAAGAGAGGGCGCGCCTGTTTTCCACCGAGGTGGTCAAACAGGTGTCGAAGAATATCCAGCTGCAAATGAGCCGCTTCGAGGACGAGACCGAGCGCATGATGCTGTCGGACCAGGTGCAAGGCGCGCTGGCCCAATATGCGGGCGGCGGCGAGACGGCGCAAAGCGCGGCCAAGGCCACGCTCACGCGCGCCCTGCTCGAGCATTACGGCGCGGCGGAATACGTCAACCAGAAATACTTCCTCGACAAAGACAACAAGATCATGGACAGCCAGGTGTTCGCCCAGCTCGGGCGCGGCATCGTGGCCTTCGTCGAGCGCGCGCCCAAGCTCGCCGGGCGGCCGTATTGGGGCACTTACACCAATTCCGGCGGACAGAACAGCATCGTGCTGTTGCGCGCGCTGTATAACAAGGATAACAACGCCCTGGTCGGCAACCTGTTCCTGGGCGTGCAGCCCACCCATTTTTCCGACATTTTCGACGGCGTCAATCTCGGCAACGGCACCGACATCCTGGTGCTCGACGTGAACAACGCGAAAGCGATCGTGGGCAGCCCGGAAGCGCCGCTGGAAGACCTGGCCTTGGCTGGCGCCGTGGCGGCCGGCTTGCACGACGAGCGCGGCGCCGGCTTCGTCGCCTACAACAGCAGCCGCGGCGGCAACTACCGGGCCGCCTATTCGCGCGTGCCCGGCACCAGTTGGTGCGTGGTGAGTACCATCCCGCTCAACAAGCTCACGGCCGAGGCGAAGTCGGTGCGCGACAAAATCATGCTGATCGGCTTGCTGTGCTTCCTGCTCGCCATCGGGGTGTCGCTGGTGATCGCGCGCAGCATTTCGCATCCGCTCGACCAGCTGGTGCAAAGCATGCGCGAGACCGAAAGCGGCAACTACGCGCAACGCATGCGGCCCGAGGGACGCGACGAGCTGACCGTGCTGGCGCACAAATTCAACGAGATGGCGAGCCGGGTCGACCAGAACCAGGCCGAACTTGAAAGCAAGGTCGAGGAGCGCACCCGCGATCTGTTCGACGCCAACAACAAGCTGGCGGCGCTATCGATGACGGACGGTTTGACCGGCATCGCCAACCGGCGCCGCCTGGACGACACCTTGCTCAGCGAAATCAAGCGCGCCACCCGCTCCAAGAAGCCGCTGGCCTTGATGATGCTCGATGTCGACTTCTTCAAGAATTTCAACGACCACTACGGCCATCTGGAAGGCGACGCCTGCCTGCAGCGCATCGCGCAGCTGCTGCAATCGCATTCGCGCCGCGCCAGCGACCTGGCGGCGCGCTACGGCGGTGAGGAATTCGTGCTGGTCGCCGCCGACACCGACGGCCCGTCCGCGATGGCGCTGGCCGAGAACATCCGGCGCTCGCTGGCCGTGCTGCGCCTGCCGCACGCGCGCTCGCTGGTGGGCTTCGTCACGGCCAGCATCGGGGTGGCGGTGGTGGTGCCGCACGAGTCGATGACGCCCGACACGCTGGTGCGCATGGCCGACCAGGCCATGTACCGCGCCAAGGCCGGTGGGCGTAATCAGGTGGTGATGGCGGCCGACGAGACGGCCGACGCCTAAGCCTTAGGCCGGCGCCGCGCCGTCCTTGTCGAGGCAGGGCGCGCCCGCGTTCAGCCAGGCGTTTTGCATGTCGATGAAGAGCAAAGTATTCACGGTTTTTCCTTGCGGCCAAGCCAAGTGGCGGGCGGCGCAGTCTAGCACGCTCAAGGCTGGGCTGCGCCCGCACCTGCACGGGCGCGCAAACTGGTAATATGTCGCGTTTGCGCCGGCCCAGCGCCGGTCCTGTCTTGCCTACTCTCTTTTAAACAAAGGAAAAATAGCGATGTTGATGAAGTCCCGTATTTTGCTGCTGAGCGCGGCATCCCTGCTGGCCCTGGCTGGATGCCAGCCGAAAGACAAGGACGCGCCCAAAGGCGCGGCGAGCGCCAACGAAGCGGTGGCCGCCACCGTCAATGGCACGCCGATCCGCACGCGCACGATCGACCAGATGGTGCGCCAGCGCGCCATGCAAGGCCAGCCCGACAGCGCCGAATTGCGCAAATCCATCATCGACAACGTGGCGCTGCAAATGCTGGTGGCCGAGGAAGCGGTAAAGAAGGGCCTGGACAAAGTGCCCGAGAACGCCGACCAGATCGACATGATCCGCCAGTCCGTGCTGGCCAAGGCTTATGTGGAAGACTATTTCAAGAACAATCCGGTCACTGAAGAGACCATGAAGGCCGAGTACGAGAAGGTCAAGGCCGAGCGCGCCGGCAACGAATACAAGGCACGCCACATCCTGGTGGCCAAGGAAGCGGACGCCAAGGACATCATCGCCAAGCTCAAGAAAAACCCCAAGCTGTTCGACGCCCTGGCCAAGGAAAAATCGATGGATCCGGGCTCGAAAGAGCGTGGCGGCGACCTCGGCTGGTTTGACCCGCACGCGATGGTGCCCGAGTTCAGCGGCGCCATTGCCAAGCTGGAAAAAGGCAAGATGACGGAAGAGCCGGTCAAGTCGAACTTCGGCTACCACGTGATCCTGCTGGAAGATTCGCGTCCGATCGCCTTCCCGCCGATGGACCAGGTGCGGGAACAGTTGAAGCAGCAAGTGCAGCAACAGAATTTGAAAAAATTCTTTGACGACGTGAAAGCCAAGGCCAAGATCGACGTCATGCCGGCACCGGCCGCCGCCGGCCCTGCCGCGCCTGCCGGCGCGCATCCAGCGCTGGGCGCACCTGCCGCTTCGGCAGCGGCTGCGGGATCGGCTTCGGCTGCGGCCGCCGCTTCGGCAGCGCCAGCGGCCTCGGCCAAATAAGCGGCGAAGTAAGCGACCAAGTAAGCGGCCAAGTAAGGCAAGCAAGTCAGCGCGGCGGGGGCGCGCCCCCGACCCAAACGGCCACAGCGCCGGTTCAGCCCAGGCTGAACCGGCGCTTTTCATTGGGCGGCACCGGCGCGCAAGAAATCACGCATTTGCATCATGGACAGTATTACAATGTCAATCAGGGAATGAACCAAACCGAAGGTTAATGCATGCGGAAAGACTGTCCACACTGCGGCATTGCGCTCGACGGCCCGCTGGCAAACGCGGGCGCCCTGGCCGAGGGGCGCGAACGCGCCTGCCCCGTGTGTGGCCGCGCGCTGGCGCTGCGCCTGCACCCGCTGGAAATGCTGTTGACGGCGCTGATCTGCCCCGCTTTCCTCGGCTTGTACGCGGCCGAAAGCTATCTCACCCCCGATGCCCGCAATATGGTGCTGGCGGGCGGCTTCGTGGCCGTCGCGCTGGGCGCGGCCCTGTACCTGCGCTTGACGCGCGACTGGCAGCGCTTCCGCTCGCCCGGCGCCGGCGCGCCGCCCGCGCCGTGACGTGGCGCTGCGCTGCGCCGCTACTTGTCCTTCACCGGCGTGAACAGTAAATCCTCGAAGTCGTAGCTGAAATCGGTTTCGGTCGACAGCGGCGCCATCTTCATGCGCTCGATACTGCCGTCCGGCTTGAGCGCGAAGCTCACAAACGCGTCGGCATCGAAATTGCGCTCGCGCCAGCGCACGATGAAGGTGTCGTGCTGCCAGTGTTCGAGTTCGCCCGTCAAGTCAGGCGATTTCGCAAAGCTCAGCACGTGACGCTGGCCGACCTTCTTGATGGTGGCCAGCCCATACCAAGGATCGCGGTACTGGCCGTCGTAGGACTCGAGCGGCAGCGACGGGCGCGAGCCGGCGGCGCGCGCGGCGCTCGCCTGGGCTTGGCGCTTGCGCTCTTCCTGGTGCGCCGCGTTCTCGACCTCGGCCAGCGCGCCGATCCAATCCTTGGCCGGCGCCCCGCCCAGGTAGGCGTCGAGCAAGCGGTACTGCAAGGCGTTGAGCGCGCCGCCACTCTCGGCGTTGGTCAAGATGGCGATGCCCAGGTGCGCCTCGGGCACCATCAGCAGGCGCGAATAAAAGCCTTGCAGCGCGCCCCCATGCAGCACCAGCTTGACGCCGCGGTAGTCGCGCAGCTGGAACCCGAGTCCGTAGGCGAGGAAATTGGGCTTGGCCTCGGCCAGCGCGGGCTTGGGCTCGCTGATGCGCATCGGCGTTTGCGCCATCCACATCTCGCGCGCCTGGGCCGCGCTCCACAGGCGGCGCGGCTGGCCGGCCGCGTCGCCGGCCAGTGCGCCCTGGTCGAGCAGCACGCGCATCCAGCGCGCCAAATCCTCGGCGTTGCTGTTGATGCCGACCGCGCCCACCGCGTTCGGCGCCGGCATCGGCTTGACCGGCACCGCCGTGCCGTCGATCTTGCTATGCGGGTGGGCCAGGTTCGGATTGCCGGCGTTCTCGTCCAGGCTGGTGGTGGTGCCGTCCATGCCGAGCGGCGCCAGGATGCGCTCGCGCACGGCCGCGCCCCATGGCTTGCCGGCCGTGTTGGAGAGGACCTTACCGGCCACGATGAATGCGAGGTTGTTGTAGGCGTAGTTGTTGCGCAAGCTCGTCGCCGGTGGCAGGTAGCGCAGTTTTTCAATGATCTCGTCGGTCGTGAAAGCGGTCGAAGGCCACCACAGCAAATCGCCCGCCCCCAGGCCCAGGCCGCTGCGGTGGCTGAGCAAATCGCGCAGCGTCATCGCGTGCGTACTGTAGGGGTCGAACAATTGAAAGCCCGGCACGTGCTTGGTGACCGGGTCGTCCCAGGCCAGCTTGCCCTGGTCGACCAGGGTGGCCAGCGCCGCCACCGTGAAGGCCTTGGAATTGGAGGCGATCTCGAACACGGTCTTGCCGTCCACGGCGCCCGCCTGGCCGCGCTCGCGCACACCGAAGCCGCGCGCGACGAGCACCTTGCCATCCTTGACGACGGCGATCGCGATGCCGGGCACGTCGAAGGTGCGCATGGTGCGCTCGACGTCGGCGGCCAGGTCGTAGGCGGGCGCCGCTGGCGCCGTCACTGGCGCAGTCACTGGTGCCGCCGCCGGCTGCGCTGCGCCGGCGGCGCTGGCGCCGTGCGAACACGCCAGCCCGATGGCGGCGCAAGCGCTGAGAATGAATCGGATATGCATGCCTGTCTCCTGTCGATACGGGGCGCGGGCTTATTGCGCGGCCATGAGCTGGTCGACGCTTTTTTGCGTCACGGGATGGTAATGGGGACGCGCCTTGGCGTACACCTGCCTGGCCCAGGCGCGCTGTTGCGGGTCCTTGAGCAAGGCCTGGTAGAGCGGCTGCACGAAATGGCGCCGTCCCACGTCGAGCAGGAAGGCGCCGAGGGGCGCGCGCACGTCGTAGCCGGCCTTGATGGCGGCGCGGTAGAAGCGAAACGCCACTTCATTGTTGGCGCTGCCGGCCAGCGCGCTGGCGTGGTCCAGCTCGCCGAGCTGGGCGGCGCTGGCCTGGCCGTCGATATCGTTCAAGAACTTCATCCATTCGATGGCGGCCCAGTGCGCGCTGCCCAGCTGCGCGGTGGGCAAGGTGCCGGCCAGCCAGGCGGTGCGCGCCGCGTCGAGCGCGGCCAGGCGTGGCGAGACGGCGCGCTGGGCGCTGGCGGGGATGCCGGGGCCGTACAGCCACTGCTCGAGCTCGGCCTCGCTGAGCAGCTCCGGATGGGCCGTCAGCAAATTCGCGCGCAGGTAGTCCACGAACTGCGCCGTCGTCACGCTTTGGAAGGCGTGCTGGTCGAACCAGCCGCGCAGGAAGGGATCGAACACGGCGCGTCCGGCGCGCTGCTCGAGTGTGCGCAAGAACCAGGCGCCCTTCGGATAGATCAGGTTATCGTCGGTGTAGCTGGCCGACGAGGTGTCGGCATCGTGCGTGAGCAAGGCTTGCTTGGCCGGAGCCACCGTCGCCAGCAAGGCCAGCGCTTCCTCCTGCTCGAGCTGCAGGTTCATGGTGGCCACCTCCTGGCCGTACAGGGTCTCGAGCACGCGCGTGGTGACGTAGGTGGTGAAGCCTTCGTTGAGCCACATATGCTTGAACGAGGCATTCGTGACCAGGTTGCCCGACCAGCTGTGCGCCAGTTCGTGCGCGATCAGGTCGACCAGGCTGCGGTCGCCCGCGATCATGGTGGGCGTGACGAAGGTCAGGCGCGGGTTTTCCATGCCGCCGAAGGGGAAGGAAGGCGGCAGCACCAGCATGTCGTAACGCCCCCAGCGATATGGGCCGTACAGCGATTCGGCGGCGGCCACCATCTTTTCGGTGTCGGCCAGCTCCCAAGCGGCCGCGTCGATACGGCGCGGCTCGGCGTACACGGCGGTGCGCGGGCCGAGCGTGCGCACCGCCAGTTCGCCAATGCCGATCGCCAGCAGGTAGGATGGAATCGGCTGCGGCATCTTGAAGTCCCAGCCGTGCGCGCCGTCGGCGTTCGGATCGTTTTCGGCGCTCATCACCACGCGCAAACCCTTGGGCGCGCTGATGTGGGCGCTGTAGGTGAAGCGCACCGCCGGCGTGTCCTGCAAGGGCACCCAGGAGCGCGCGTTGATCGATTCGGACTGGCTGAACATGAAGGGGCGCGCGCCCGACAGGGTTTGCGCGGGCGTGAGCCACTGCAGGGCGGCGGCGGTGGGCGCGGTGCGGTAATACACGCGCACCTTGGTGCTTTGCGCGCGCAGGGCGATGTGCAGGGCGCGCCCTTTTTCGGGATCGCTCTGGTCCAGCGTGAAGGGTACGGCGCGCCAATGGCCGCCCTGCCACGCCTGCACGCGCGCGATGGATAATTCGCTGGTGTCGAGCTCGAGCGTGCGCGCCGACTTGTCGCGCCAATCGAGCGCCAGTTCGGCGTAACCGGCCAGGGTCAGGTGCTTGAAGTCAGCCTTCAAGTCCAGCCGCAGGTCGCGCACCCGCACTTGCTCGGGGCGCGCGTAGCTAAGCGGATCGGCCAGCGCCAGCGCGCCGTGGCACAACAGGAGGGCGGCGGCGGCGACGCGCGGCAGGAGGGTGTGGTTCATGGCTTCGGGCTCGCAGGCGGGGGAATCGGGCGCCAGAAGGATAGCATTTTTCGCGCCGGCGGCGGTAGCATTCGCCCGAGGGCGGCGCCGCCCTCTGCTATGATGGGCTTTCTCCTCACTGACAATTCCCATGGACGCATTCCTGGTCTCTTGCGGCATCGTGGCGCTCGCCGAAATCGGCGACAAGACTCAATTGCTGGCCTTCCTGCTGGCGGCGCGCTTCCGGCGCCCGCTGCCGATCGTGCTGGCGATCCTGGTCGCCACCATCGCCAACCACGCGTTCGCGGCGGCGCTGGGCGGCTGGGTCAGGCAAATGCTGGGGCCGGACGTGCTGCGCTGGGTGCTTGGCGCGTCCTTCCTGGGCATGGCTGGCTGGACCCTCATTCCGGACAAGATCGATGAAGGTGACGCCAAACTGGCGGGCTACGGCGTGTTCCTGACCACCCTGATCGCCTTCTTCCTGGCCGAGATGGGCGACAAGACGCAAGTGGCGACGGTGGCGCTGGCCGCGCACTATCCTTCGCTGCTCGGGGTGGTGGCGGGCACCACTTGCGGCATGCTCATCGCCGACGTGCCGGCGGTGCTGTTCGGCGAACGCATCGCCAACAAGGTGCCTTTGAAATTGGCGCACGGCGTGGCCGCCGCCCTGTTCGCCGCGCTCGGCGTGGCCACCCTGCTCGGGGCCGGGTCGCGCTTCGGTTTTTGAGGCGCGGCGGCGCGCGCCGCGCCAATAAAAACGCCGGCGCAAAGGCCGGCATTTTTTTTGGGGGGGGGAAAGCGAAGGCGGGTTCACCTGATTGCCCCCCGCCCGCCTTGTTAGCGCCTCGCGTTTGTTATGACGCCATTACAACGCCATTTACAACACCAGGTTGTTGGCCACCAGGGTGGCCGCGTCCGCAGTCGATACGCCCACCAGGGTCACCAAGGTGGTCCACTCATGCCCGCCAGCCAGTCCGTTCATGTCGACTTGGACCAGCGTGTCGGCACCCACCGTCACCACTTGCAGATACCCCTTGGCGAAGGCGTTGGCGGCGCTGAAACCGCGCACATCGGCGAACATCGCGTGCAGGTCAAGCTGGTCGGCGTTGGCGCCGCTGCCGACGGTGAAGTCGGTGATGCGGTCGCCGCGCTCGTATAGCGATGCGTAGCCGAAGCTGTCGTGACCGAGGCCACCGGTGAGCATGTCGCTACCCAGGCCACCGGTGAACACGTCATTGCCCGCGCCGCCAGCGAGCACGTCGTTGCCCGCGCCGCCCATCAGTTTGTAGACCGAGCCGGCCACGCCGGCGCCGGCGTTCACCCGCATCGACTCGTAGGCCGACAGGTTGGCGCCATCGATCGTCATGGCCGCGCCAGCGGCAACGGTGGCCGCCGCCGTGGTGAGCGTGTAGCTGTTGCCACGCGCCAGGACGATCTGCTCGATATTGCTGACGGTGGCGGCGCCGAACACCAGCCCGGCCGCGTAATTGCCGGCCAGCTTGAGCACGTCGAAGCCGGCCCCGCCATCGAGCGCGTCGGAGGCCTTGAGCGCGGCGCCGGCGTTGATGGTGTCATCACCGCCCAAGGCTTGCAGCGCGCCGTGGCCGCTGTGCGCGAGGTCGAAGTTGTCCTTGCCGTTGGTGAGCACGAACTGCTCGGCCGCCACGTCGCTCACCGCCACCCGCACCGTCTGGTAATCGGACAGGCTGCCGTCGCTCGCCTTGACGGTGACGAAATAGGTGTTGTTGTGGAAGTGGTCGGTCGGCGCTTCGAAATTGGGCGCGCCGGCGAAGCGCAGATTGCCGGCCGCATCGACCGTGAAGGCCGCGCCGTCGGCGCCGCCGCCATTGGCGCTGGCGACGATCGTGTAGCGCAAGGTGGTGCCGGCGTCGGCATCGACGGCGCCAAGCTTGGCGACAAGGCCGCTGCCGTTCTCGGCGAACGACACCATCGCATAGTCGCCGCCGGCGATCACCGGCGCTTCGTTGACGTCGGCCACCGTGACCTTGAGGGCCTGGGTGTCTGACAGCGCGCCATCCGACACTTTGATCACCAGGTCGTACACATTGCCGCCGGCATTTGACCCTTTGGCCTCGAAGTCCGGCGCGACCTTGAAGGCGAGCGCGCCGCTGCGGGCGTCGATCACGAACTTGGCGGCATCCTGGCCGCCCGCGATCGAGAACACCTTGCCGGCAACCAGATCTTCGTCGGCCGCGCGCACGGTCGTCACCGCCGCGCTGTTTTCATTGATCGTCACCGCCGCGCTGGCGGCGCCGCCGTTGGAGGTGATCACCGGCGCTTCGTTCACGTCCGTCACATGCACGGTGATGCTCTGGGTGTCGGTCAACTTGCCGTCCGAGACCTGAACCTTGACGGCGTAGTCGTTGTGGTGGCCTTCGTCGCCTGGCGCCTCGAAGTTGGGCGCCTGCTTGAACGCGAGCGCGCCGCTGGCGGCGTCGATCACGAACCTGGCGGCGTCGGCGCCACCGACGATGCTGTAGGTCTGGGTGGCGCCCGCGTCGACGTCGCTGGCCGTCACGGTGGTGACGGCGGTCGTGTTTTCGGCCACGTTGACACTGGCCTTGTCGCCACCGTGATTGGAGCTGATGACGGGCGCATCGTTGACGGCGTTGACCGTCAGCGTGACGGTGCGCAGCTCGGTGAAGCCGCCGGCCGTCAGCGCCACCACGAACTTGTCGGTGCCGTTGAAGTTCGGGTTCGGGGTGTAGGTGTAACTGCCATCCGCGTTGACGGCCACCTTGCCATTGGCGGGCTGGGAGGCGGCGCCGGCGCCGACGGCGTAGGCGACGATGCCGTCCGGATCGGTGGCGACGAGTTTGCCGTGGATGGCGCCATCCTCATTGCCGCTGGCGGACAAGCCGGCCGTGACGGTGGAGGCCTCGTTGACATTGGCCACGCCGATCGTCATCACCTTGCTGCCAAGCGCCACGCCATCCTGGCCGGAGGCGACGATGGTGATGCTATGGCTAGGCGCGGCTTCGTAGTTGAGGGCGCCGGCCACGCTGACCACGCCGGTGTGGGCATCGATCTTGAACTTGCCGCCAGCATTGTCTTGCAGCGAGTACGAGATCGTCACGTTATGGGCGGCGGCCACGGCCAGCGCGGTCACGCCCACCAGAGCGCCAACGGCGGCGTCCTCAAGCACCATATTGGCGGCGCTATTGCTGTCGCTGATGGTGACGGGGGCGTGCTCGTCGACGTCCGTGACGGCGATGTTGACAACTTTGCTGGTCGGCGCGGAGCCGTCCGAGCTGGTGGCCAGCACGGTGATGTTGTGGTTGGTCGCGCTTTCGAAATCGAGGGCGCCAGCCACGCTGACGACGCCGCTGCGCGCGTCGATGGCGAACTTGCCGCCGGCGCTGTCCTGCAGGCTGTAGGCGATGGTGGCGCCGCTATCGAGGTCGACAGCATTGGCGATGACGCCCACCAGGGAGCCGATGCCGGCATCCTCGGCCACGGTGTTGGCCGCGTTGTCGGTATCGCTGATGGCGCTCGTTGGGTTGTCGTCGACGTTGCGCACGCCGATGGTGAACACGGCGCTGGACGGCATCCCGGCGTCCGAGCTGGTCGCCACCACGATGATGTCGTGACTGCTCGCGCTCTCGAAGTCGAGGGCGCCGGCCACCGTGACGACGCCGGTGGCGGCGTCAATCGCGAAGCGCCCGCCCGCGTTGTCGAGCAGCGTGTAGCTGACGACGGCGCCGCGATCGAGATCGACGCCCGACACGGTCAAGCCCACCGGGGTGCCGATGGCGGCGTTTTCAAGCACCGCATTGGGCGCGCCGTTGGCGTCGGTAACAAGGCCGATGGCGTTGTCATCGACGTTAGACAGGTTGACCGTCATCACCGCGCTGGTGGGCGCCGAGCCGTCGCTGCTGGTGGCCACGACCGTGATGGCGTGGCTGGTGGCGGCCTCGAAGTCGAGGGCGCCGGCCACGCTGACCACGCCGGTGACGGGATTGATGGCGAAGCGCCCGCCCGCGTCGTTGGCCAGCGAATAGGCGATGGTGGCGCCGCCGTCGGCGTCGCTGGCCAGGGCCGCGATGCCGACCGCGCTGCCGATGGCCGCGTCTTCAGACACCGTGTTGGGCCCGCTGTCGCTATCGACGACGGCGCTGGTGGCGTTGTCGTCGACGTTGGCGATGGCGATCGTCATGCTGGCGCGGGTCGGCGCGGAACCGTCGGAGCTGGTGGCCACGACCGTGATGCTATGGCTGGCCGCGCTTTCAAAGTCGAGCGCAGCGGCCACCGTCACCACGCCGGTGGCGGCGTTGATGGCGAAGCGCCCGGAAGCGTCGTCCGCCAGCGCGTAGCTGACGCTGGCGCCGCCGTCGAGGTCGGCGGCGCTGGCCGTGATGCCCACCACGGTGCCGATGGCGGCGTTTTCCAGCACCGTGTCGGACGCGTCGTTCGCATCAAAGACCTGGCTGGTCGGGTTGTCGTCGACATTAGCGACGGCGATGGTGAAGCTGCTGCTGGTCGGCTCGGCGCCGTTCGCGCTGGTGGCCACGATCGTCACCTGATGGCTGGTCGCGCCTTCGTAGTCGAGGGCGGCGGCGAGCGTGACGACGCCGCTGACGGCGTCAATCGCGAAGCGCCCGCCGGCGTCGTCCTGCAAGCTGTAGCGAATGGTGGCACCGCTGTCGGTGTCGGTGGCGTGACCCGACAAGCCGACCGGCAGGCCGATGGGCGCGTCTTCGCGCACCAGGTTGACGGTGGCGTCGCCGTCGGTGACAGCACTGGTGAGGTTGTCGCCCGCCTCGGCCACCGTCACGGCCACCGAGATCAAACCGCTGGAAGCGCCGCTGGCGTCTTGCAGCGAATAGGTGACGCTGTCCTGCGCCGCCTGGCCGCTGGCCAGCAAGTCGAAAGCGGCGGCGTCGGCCACGTAGTGCAGCTTGCCGTCGACGATGGAGACGGAAGCGCCGAGCGCCGAATGGGCGTCGGCCAGCACCAAGGTAAGGGCGTCGCCATCGACGTCGCCGTCATTGGCGAGCACATTGATGTCAAGGGCCGCGCCTTCGACGGCGCCGGCATGGTCGCCCCGTCCGTGCGGGGCGTCGTTCTGGCCATTGACGGAAAAGCTCACGCTGCGGGTGCTGGAGCTGGCGCCATCGGTGACGACGATGTCGAAGCTGTCGAGCACGGCGGCGCCGGCTGCCAGCGCGTCGGTGGCGGGACGGGTGTTGTCGAGCGTGTAGGTGACGGTGTCGTGCACGGTGTCGAGCAGCGCGCTGCCGTACACGCCGTCGCGGCTGAACAAGCCATCGCCCTCGGCGACCCAGCCATCGTTGGCGTAGTCGGTCTGGCTGTCGACGTCCAGGCGGGTGAGCTGTACGGTGGCGCTGTCGACGCCGGCGCCGTTCATGCCATCCTCGACCAGCTGCGCGCTCGGAGCGGCCGCGTCCAGCGTGGGCGCGTCGTTGACGGCCGCTATCGTCAGGTGCACCGTCACCGGGGCCGACAGGCCGCCGGCGCCATCGCTGCTGCTATAGCTGAAGCTATCCTCGCCGTTGTAGTTGGCGTCGGCGCTGTAGCTGAAGGCGCCGTCCGCGCCCAGAGTCAGGCGGCCATGCTCGGGCGCCGTGACCACGGTCGCGCTCAAGGCGTCGCCGTTCTGGTCAAGGTCGTTCGAGAGCACGCCGATGGCCTTGTCGACCACCAGCGGCTCGTCTTCGCTGGCGGCGTAGGCGTCGCCGAAACTGACGGGCGCGTGGTTCAGGAACACGCGCGCGAGCAGCGGATCGTGGTCGGAGGCGACGGCGCCGGGCGCCGCGTTGGTGTTGATGTGGACAGCGTCGAACTGGGCGCCACCGGCCAGGTTGGTCGACACCAAGAGCTGGTCGGTCTGCTCGTCATTGCCTTCGAAAGCGCTGCTGTAGCGGTCGTTCGCCGCCAGCAGCGACACCAGGTTGTGCAGCTCGCCGCCCGCTTCGAGCGCAGTCACGGCGGTCTCGAAGTTGTAGGCGTTGAAGTTGCCGGCCACGACCACGTTGGCCGCTGGATTGTCGTGCATCAGCTGGTGCACGAAGTCGCCCACCGCCGCGCTCTGGTCGATGCGGCGCGCCTCGTTGCCGATCACGCCAGGCTGGTTGTGGCCGAACAGCTCGTCGCTGCCGGTGCGCGCGATATTGTCGACGCCGACGTAGGTGACGGTCTCACCGCGGAACAGGAAGTCGGCCGTCAGCGCATGGGCGCTATTGAGGAAAGCGTCGCCATTGGCGAGGTTGGCGTCCGCCACCAGGCGCACCGATTCCTCGACATAGCTGACCCGCTCAACGTTATAGAGCACGCCGCTGCGCACATTGCCGTTGGCGGCGCCCGACAAGGCGCCTTCGTCGGAAGCGTCAACCGCGATGTAGGCGTAGTTGGGACCGCCGGCGGCGGCGATGGCCGCCACCAGGCGCCCGAGCGTGACGTCGGCCGACAGCGAGCTGCTGTCGAGCAGTTCCTGCACGCCCAGCAGATCGGGGCCACCGAGGCTGGCGGCGATGTCGTGCGCGAGCGCGTCGAATTTGCTTTGCGCGTCGTTCGGGCCCAGGTTGGCCAGGTTGTAGGCGGCCACCGAGAGGTGGGTGGCGTCGCCGGCCAGGGTGCTGCTCTCGCGCACCAAGGCGCTGTGCACGGCCGCGCCTGGCGTGACGGTGGGCAGCAACTCGTAGTTGCCGCCGAAGTAGCTGAGCACGCCCGTGACGTTGCCGATCTTGTCGCCGGCCGTGTAGACGGCGGTGTTCCCCGCGTTCACGCCGGTGTCGCCGTAGACGACGAAGCGCTCCGGATTCGGGTCGCCCGCGCTGCGCGTGATGCCGCCACGGTCATTCGCGCCACTGGCTCCCGCGCCATTGTCAAGGATGGCGAAGGTGGCGCCCGAGGCGCTGTTGGCGACGGCCTGCACGTTGCTGGCCGTGACCAGCATGCCTTCGAGCGACTCGTAGAAGTCGATCGCATCCACAGTAGGATTGAAGACGGCGAAATGGTCGCTGTCGATCGATTCGCCAGGCACGGCGCGCCCGCCCGCGCCGATCACGGTGGGGGCGACGCTATTGCCGGAGCTAAGCACCGTCAAGCCTTGCACGCCCACCAATTGGGTGATTGAGAGGTTGTTGGCGGCCGCGCCGGTGCCGGCCGGCTCGTCGACCGTGCCCATCAGGTCGACCAGGTCGCCGATCTTGACCGCGCCGGTGGTGGCGCTGCTGACAAAAATGGCGTCCGAGGTGGCGTCATTGCCGTCGCCGCTTTGATCCTGGATGTAGAAGCCCTTGGTGCTGGTGGTGTCGATCGCCGTCACCACGCCGCTGGTGTGGACCAACTGGCCCAGCAGGGGCGAGACGTGGGCGGCGCCCTGGATGGTGTAGATCGGGGTGAGGGCCGGAACCGTGACGAAGTCGACCGGGTTGGCGCCGGTGCCGGCGAAGGCGTTGCCGGCCACGTCATGCACGGCGCCCGCGTCCACGCTCACGTGGTAGGTGGCGCCCTGGTGCAGGTTGGCCGAGGGATTGACGGTCACGCTGCGTCCGGACAGGCTCACCTGGCTCGCGTCCGTGACGTCGATGGTACGGGTGTCGCCGGCGCCGTCGGTGATGACGATGTTGCCGCTGCCGAGCGCCACTTGCTCACTGAAGTTGAGCACGATGTCGGCGCCGGCGGCCACCGCCACCGCGCCATCCGCGGGCGTCGAGCTGGCCAGGGTCGGGGCCGTGGTATCGGCGCCCATGGCCTGGCTGGTGACGGCGATATTGTCGATGCCGATCCACTCGTCGCTACCGGCGGCGTCGCACGTCATGATGCGAATTTCCACCTGCGCTTGATTATCGGCCGCGCTCGGCAAATCGAGCTCAAGGTGGCTCACCAGGGTCGCCAGCGAGGGACCGGAGGAAGCGTCGGCCACGTAGCCGTTGGGCACATTGGTCCAGTTGCCGGTGTCGCCGAGGCGGTATTGCACCACCACTTGCTGCACCGAGTTGTCGACGCTGCCGTCGATGTCGCGCAGGTCGACCGAGAAATGCAAGCCTTGGCGGCCGGTCGCGTCCAGGTAAAGCACCAGGCCGGGCGCTTGCGCCGTGCCCGAGCCTTGCAGGGCCACGACGGCGTCGGCGATCTGGAATTCGGCGATGCCGCCGGTGCTGTTGGTGTTCGGGTTGGTCTGGTTGACGATCGCGTTGACGACCGTGCTATCGGCCACTACCAGGCGCGGGTCCTTGCCCGACGCGGCCAAACCATCGCCGCGGAAGCCCATGATCGAGGGCACGGCGCTCCAGTCGTTGGCGACGTTGAGCAAAGTGATGTCGGTCCAGGTTTGTGAGAAATTGCCATCCGCGAGACGAAAGAAAGTTTTGGACATCGATGTTCCTGGTATTGGGTTTGATGAATTCTGGTTTTACGCGCGCCTCGCTGGTCGGGCGCGCCATGAAAACGCCCACCGCGAGGGTGGGCGTAAAGGCACTACGGATGGAGCTTATTGCACCGTCAAGCTGACGTCATCGATGATGAAGGAGGTGATGACGGACGCGCCTTCGACACCTTCAAAGTAGATGCGCACGGTCTGGCCCTTGTAGGCCGACAGGTCGAAGCTCTTTTGCGAGAAGGTGGTGCCCTTGTTCAGGTTCGAGTAAGTCGCCAGGGTGCCCAGCACGGCGTTGCTGCTGTTGCGCACCTGGACCTTGAGCGTGTCGTAGGCGGTGGTGGTGGTGGTCTCGTCGGACTCCACGCGCAGCCAGAACGACAGGTTGGCGCTGGTGGCCGCGGCCGGGATCGTCACCGTCTGGTACATGGTGTCGGTGTGGGCGGCGCCATAGCCATCCAGCCAAGCCTTGTAAGAACCGGCGTGTCCCGCTTCGGTGGCGTCGTTGGTGATCACGCCGCTGCTGGCGGTCCAGGAGCTGGTGCCGGACTCGAAGCCGCCGTTGACGATCAACTGCTGGGCCGCGTTGTTGACGCTAAAGGACACCGCGCTCGAGCTGCCCACGTTGCCGGCCGCGTCGTAGGCCTTGGCCGTCAAGCTGTGGCTGGCGTTCGACAGGGTCGTCGAATTGAGCGCCAGCGCGTAAGGCGAAGTCGTGCTCGAACCCTTGAGGACGTTATCGACGTAGAACTCGACCTTGGTCACGCCGACGTTATCGCTGGCCGTGGCCGACAGCGTGATGGTGCCGCTGCCGCCGGACTCGCTGGCCGACACGATCGGGGCGCTGCCGTCGACGATGACGTTGTTGACCGCGAAGCTCACGCCGCTCGAAGTGCCGACGTTGCCGGCAGCGTCGTAAGCCTTGGTGGTCAAGCTGTGGGTGGCGTTGGTGATGGCGGCCGAATTGAAAGCCATCGAGTACGGCGCCGTGGTGCTCGAGCCGCGCAAGACATTATCGATATAGAACTCCACCTTGGTCACGCCCACATTGTCGCTGGCGGTGGCCGACAGGGTGATGGTGCCGCTGTTGCCGGACTCGCTGGCCGTGGTGGTGGGCGCGACGGTGTCGACGAACACATTGTTGACGCTGAAGCTGGCGGCGCTGGAAGTACCGACGTTGTTGGCCGCGTCGTAAGCCTTGGCCACCAGGCTGTGGCTACCGTTGACCAGATTGTTCGAGTTGAACGAGGCGGTGTAAGGCGCGGTGTTGGTGCTGGCCTTGAGCGCGTTGTCGACATAGAACTCGACCAGGGTCACGCCCACATTGTCGCTGGCGCTGGCGTTGAAGCTGATGTTGCCGCTGCTGCCCGTTTCGCTGGCGGACACGGTCGGCGCGGTGGTGTCGACGACGCCGGTGGTCTGGGTGACCCAGATCGGGGCCGACCACAGGATGTTGCCATCGTTTTGGGTCAGCTTGGCGTAGTAAAAGTGCTCGCCCACGGAAGGGGTGATGGACGCGGTCGCGGCACTGGCCAGCACGGTCACGGTGCCATTGCGGCCCGGGACGCCTTCGTAGATATTCGCGGTCGACACCGTCTTGCCGCTGGTGCTGGCGAAGTTGGCCGCCAGGTTCAAGGCGCCGCTGTTGCTGAAGCGCTCGCCCATCACGTGGCCGTTGGCGGTGAACACCACTTGCGAGGTCTTGTCCATGGTCGCGAACACGCGGCGCGCCTTGACGGCGGCGATGAAGTTGGCGCTGTTGAAGGCCTGTCCGGTCGGGATCAAGACACCGGTGCGGTTGGTGTAGGACGCGCCCCAGTTGGCGCAGTGATTATCCTGGTCGGTGGTGAAAGCCAGGTGGTAGCCCGACTCGAGCGCCTTGTTGCAAGCGCCTTCGTAGGTGCTGCGGCTCGTTTCCGATTCCGTGGTGTTGGTCGAGAAGGCCGAGGTGTTGAGCACTTCGCACAGGGCCATGGCGGTGTCGCCGGCGGCGCTGTAGCCGAAAGGCACGCCGTTGACCAGGAACTGGCCGGAGGTCGATGGGTGGTTGAACTGGCCGACCCAGCCGCGCTGCGCCATCAGGGTGAACAGGCCGGCGTAGTCGTTCTTGGCGGTGAAGGTGTCGCCGATCAACTGGCCGCTGCTATTGCTTTCCCAACCCAGCAGTTCGGTGGTGTTGAGAATGTTCATGTGACCGCCGTTGCTGATCACGCCCCACTCCAGGCCGTACACGCCCAGGAAGTTCGAATGCGCGGCATTGAAGGTGGCGGCGGCGGACAGGCCGGACTGGAACAGATTGTGGGCGACGGTGGCGTCGGCGGACGCGTTGGTGCTGTCGGAGCCATCGAACATATGGTTGTGCTCGGACGCCAGCAAGAAGTCCAAGCCCTTGTTCATGGCGTAGGTGTAGGCTTCGGTAGGGCCGCCGGCGGTACCCGATTGCGGGTTTTGCGCGCCGGTGCAGGACGAGAGGGCGCCACCGCCGTCGCTGTGGTTGGTCTGGCTGTGCATATTGCCGTAGTAGATGGTGTACGGCAGCGCGGCGGTCGCGGACACGGCCAACGATTCGCGCGAGGTACTGCCGCCGCCTACGTTTTGGCCTTGGCGGGCGGCTTGGCGGCTGGCGTTGGTGGCCAGGGGCGCGAATTGCGGCATGCTGGGCGCTGGCGTGCTGCCAACCAGAATTTCCCAGCTTTGGCCTTCGAGTTCGCCGCCGGCGGCGAGCGCGGCGTCGACGCTGGCGGCGTCAGCTTGGTTGTGGCGATCGAGGCTGGCGCCGTGCGGCACCGCTTGCAGGCGCATGGTGTAGACGCCATCGGACAGGCGCACGCCATTGGCTTTGCCATCCCACTGGACCTTGACGCTGACCGGGTCTTTGAACAGGCGCTGCGCGCCGTTCCAGCTTTGCAGCACGCGCCCGGCGGCGTCGACCAGCTCCAGGCGCCAGCTCACGTCTTGCGCTTGTTGCACAAACGGATAAGAAAAATCGAGGGTGAAAGTGCGGGCATCGTTGCCGGCATATGGCGCGTGCAAGGTCGCTTCGAATTCGCGGTGATCTTCATCGACCGGCGTCGCGAAAGTGAGATTGGTGGCGGCGATGGCCAGCAGCGACACTGCCAGACGCGACAACACCTTCTTGTGGGCGAACATGCCCGCGTTTGATTTTTTCGTACCGTCCATGTGATTTTCTCTCTTATAGTTTTAAATGCGCCACCGTAGTGACGTGTTTTTATGGTGCACTACCGCGACGCATCGTCCGCGCCGGTTCCCCCCAAACGATCCAAACGCTTGCGCGCCGTCTCCGTGAACACTTGGGAGATTTCGGGCAGGCTCGAAGAGCAAAGCTGCCTAAAATGCACGCAACTATGCATCAGGGCGCATATCAACACAAATTCGATTTAGCTTCCGAATTCATAGCAAAGCCGACTAAATCTGCCGAAAGCGGCTGCGGATTTGTCATGGGGAAATTTCCCTAGTTGACCTGCGGAAAACATTTGTTTGGAAACGAGGACATTTTGCTGTGAGAATATGACGCGGCGATGACGCAGCGATGCGGACGGCGCAAATACTTCTGGGCATCAGTTGCCACCAGGCATTTGCGCGGGGAACGAAAAAAAATCAGGCTTGTGGCTGGCGCACAACGCGCAACTCGACTTGGTGCGGCGCACCATCGTCTTCCAAGTCGATGAAGTTGCCAGGCTGCACGGAACCATCGAGCGCGAGCGCGGGCGCGGCGCCGAAACGCACCCGTATCGTGTAGGTGGTGGCGCCGTAGCGGTAGCTGATGCTCAAGCCCGGCCATTCACGCGGCAACAAGGGCGCCAGCGTCAGGCGTGCGCCGGCGCGCGACAAGCCAAGCAGGGACTCGATCAGCAAGCGATACATCCACCCGGACGAGCCGGTGTACCAGGTCCAGCCGCCACGCCCCACGTGCGGCGCCACCGCGTAGATGTCGGCCGCCATCACATAGGGTTCGACCTTGTAGACGGCACTCTCGCGCGCGACCGGATTGATCATGCGCGTCAATTCCCAGGCGCGCGCGCCATCGCCCATCTTGGCAAACGCCATCGCGCTCCAGATGGCCGCATGCGTGTACTGGCCGCCGTTCTCGCGCACGCCCGGCACGTAGCCGCGGATGTAGCCGGGATCGAGCACGCCCTTGTCGAAGGGCGGGTCGAGCAGTTGCACCAGATGCGCGTCGCGCCGCACCAGGCGCGCGTCAAGCGCGCCCATGGCGGTGGCGGCGCGCTGCGGGTCGGCCGCGCCCGACAGCACCGCCCAGCTTTGCGAGATCGAGTCGATCTGGCATTCGTCGTTTTGCTGCGAACCGAGCGGACTGCCGTCATCAAAATAGGCGCGCCGGTACCAGGCCCCGTCCCACGCTTCGCGCTCGACGTTGGCCGCCAGCAGGCGCGCGTGCTCACCGCAGGTGGCGGCAAAGGGAGCGTCGCCGCGCATGGCGGCGAGCGGCGCGAAACGGCGCAGCACGTCGATCAGGAAGAAGGCCAGCCACACGCTCTCGCCACGGCCCTGGTTGCCGACCCGGTCCATGCCGTCGTTCCAGTCGCACGAACCGATCAGGGGCAAGCCGTGCGCGCCCAGGCGCAAGGCGCGCCGCAGCGCGCGCACGCAATGGTTGTACAGGTCGGCGCTCTCGCTAGAGCGCTGCGGCAGGTCGTAGTAGGAATCCTCGTCCGCCATCAGCTCGCGCCCTTCGATGAAGGGGCGCACCTCGCCCAGCACGGCGGCGTCGCCCGTGGCCTCGACGTAGCGCGCCGCCGCCAGCGGCAGCCACAGGTAGTCGTCCGAGCAGCGCGTGCGCACGCCGCGCTCGGACGGCGGATGCCACCAGTGCTGCACGTCGCCTTCCACGAACTGGTGCGCCGCGCACAACAGCAAGTGTTCGCGCAAGAGCTGGGGCGCGCAATGGACCATCGCCATCGCGTCTTGCAGCTGGTCGCGAAAGCCGTAGGCGCCGCCCGACTGGTAGTAGCCGCTGCGGGCCCAGAAGCGCGCCGCGATGGTCTGGTACATCAGCCAGCCGTTGGCCAGCACGTCGAGCTCCGGCTCGGGCGTTTCGATGCGCACGGCGCCAAGCACTTCGTCCCAATGGCGCTTGACCTGCGCCAGCGCGGCCTGCGCCGCTTCGCTGCCGCTATAGCGCTGCACCAGACCGGAGGCGTCGGCGGTGCGGCGCCCGCCCACGCCGAGGATGAACACCAGGGTGAGGCTTTGGCCCGGCTGCAGCTCGAGCGGCACCTGGAACGCGGCGCACGGGTCGAGCCCGGCGCCGACCCGGCCCGACAGGCGCATGCGGTGCAGCGCGGCCGGATTGGCCAGGCTGCCGTTGCGGCCGATGAATTCGGTGCGGTCGCCCGTCAGCGTGCGCGCGGGCGCATCGACCTGGAAGAAGCCGACGCGGCCGGAGAACTCGGTGTTGTAGGCATTGCGCGCGAACACCGCGCCGCTGGCGGGATCGACCTCGCTCACCACATGCATGGCCGACTTGGCGCGCGCGTCGCCCAGCACCCATTCGACATAGCCGGTGACGGATAGGCGGCGCGCGGCGCTGCTCTCGTTGTGCACCGTGAGCACGTTGTACTTGATGGGCGCGTCGAGCGCCACATAGGTGGTGAGGCTGCAGTTGATGTCTTGCTCGCTGTGCTCGAACACGCTGTAACCCTGGCCGTGGCGGCAGGTGTAGTGTCCATTGGGCGCCACCGGCAGCGCGGTGGGCGACCAGAATTTGCCGGTCTGTTCGTCGCGCAGGTAGAACGCTTCGCCACCACGGTCGCACACCGGATCGTTCTCCCACGGCGTGAGGCGGAACTCGTGCGCGTTCTCGCTCCAGGTGTAGGCCGAGCCGCTTTCCGAGACCACGCTGCCGAAGCTGGGGTTGGCCAGCACGTTGACCCATGGCGCCGGGGTGCGCGCGCCGGGCGCGCTGCGGATGAAGTATTCGCGCCCGTCCTCGCTGAAGCCGCCGTGCGCGCTGGGCAGGATCAACGGTGGCGCGGCGCGCGCGGCGCTGTCGGCGTCGGCCCGCCCCTGGTACACGCCGAGCGCGCGCGGGTCGACCGCCAGCAGCGGCGGCGGCGGCGGCGCCGGCGCGCGCTTCAACTGCTCGGCCAGGGTGCCGCGGCTGTCGCTGATGATGGCGCGCGCCACCGATTGCATCAAGAGCCGGTCTTCCGGCGCGATCTGGTCGAACAGGCGCACGAAGATGCCGCCCGGGCGGTCGATCGACTGCGCGTCGATGCCCGAGGCGATCAAGCCCATGATCTGGTCGTGCAAGAGTTGGCGGTAGCCGGAGCGGTCTTCGCACCAGACCACCAGGTCCACCACCAGTCCCTTGAGGCGCCAGTAGGCGTGCGCCTGCACCACCTGGCGCGCCAGCTCGATGTTGGCCGGGTCGCTAATTTGCAGCAGCACGATCGGCAAGTCGCCCGACACCGCGTAAGCCCACAAGCCGGACTGGCCGCGCTGGTTGCGCGCCAGGATGGCGGCCGGATCGGCGCGCAGCGCGGCGTGCGGATAGATGATGCTGCTGGCCAGGCGCGCATACAGCTGGCCATCGGATTCGCTGGCGTTGAGCTGGCGCAGCACCACCTGACTGTGGGTCCAGGCCAGTTCGAACACGCGGTCGGCCAGAGGGCGGTCCTGGTATTTGTCGATCAGGTGCAGCGCCGCGTCGCGCGTGTCGGCCATGCCGGTGATGACGTCGAGCGTGACGACCTGGTCCGGCTCGAGCACCAGGCGATAGCGGATCGCCACGATCGGGTCGAGCACCGAGCCCTCGGCCCCGCCCAGCGGCCCCGGCTCCTGCAGCGCGCGCGGCGCCAGGGTGCTGTTGGCGCGCCCGATGAAGCGCGCGCGGCTGGTCTCGAAGGACGCTTCGAAAGGCACACCGTCGTGCACCGTCATCAGGTGCAGCAGCCAGGGCGGCTGTTCCTCGCGGGTGCGCGGACGGCGCGTGCACAGGATCGCGTTTTCGTCGCGCAGGATCTCGGTCTGCACGAACAGCTTGCCGAAGGCGGGGTGGGCGGTGTCGGCCGCCGCTGGCGTCATCACCACCTCGGCGTAGCTGGTCACCTCGATGATGCGGCGCACCGGCGACTGGTTCGACAAGCGGGTGCGGCGCAATTCGATGTCATCCTCGGGCGAGACCACGATCTCGGTGTAGAGCTCGATGCCGCGGTCGTGCCGGCGGAACTCGGCCCGCCCCTCGGAAAAAATGACTTCGTATTTTTTGGTGTCGAACAGGGTCGGCTGGAAGGCGGTCGACCAGAAGGCGCCGCTGGCGACGTCGCGCACATAGCAAAAGCTGCCCCAGTTGTCGCAGGTGGCGTCCTCGCGCCAGCGCGTCACCGCCAAGTCTTTCCAGCGGCTGTAGCTGCCGCCGGCGCTGGTGACCATCACATGATAGCGCCCGTTCGAGAGCAGCTGCACCTCGGGATGCACGGTGCTGGTCTCGTCCAGCATCCGCATCGGCATGGCCGCCTCGGAAGCGGGCGCGCGCAGCGCCGCCAGCTCGGCCGTGTTGGAATGGAAGGCGCCCGCCTTCGGCACCCGCTCCTGCAGCATCAAGAGGGCCGACTGGAACAAGGGATCGGCTTCGAAGCGGCGCTGCATCGGACGCCCATGCAGCAGGTAGCTCAGCGCCAGCAAGCCCATGCCCTGGTGGTGCGCCATGAACGAGCGCACCACGGCAAAGGCATGGCCACGCGGCAGGCGCGCCTGGGTGTAGTCGATCGCCTCGTAGAAACCGTATTCGCCCATGAAGCCTTGGCGCGCCATGTCTTGCAGATTGCGGCAGGCCGCCTGCGGCTCGACCATCAGCGCCAGCATGGCCGCGTAGGGCGCCACCACCAGGTCGTCGCCCAGGCCGCGCTTGAGGCCCAGGCCCGGCACGCCGAAGGCGCGGTACTGGTAGTTGAGGCTGGCGTCGACCGTGTTGTAACCCGATTCGGACACGCCCCAGGGGACGCCGCGCCGGCGGCCATAGTCGATCTGCACCTTGATGACGGCGCGGCAGGTTTGCTCGAGCAAGGTGCTGGGGTAGACCGGCATCACCAACAAGGGCATCAGGTATTCGAACATCGAGCCGCTCCAGGACAGCAGCACTTGCTCGCCGCCGACCACGCACAACTGGCGCCCGAGCGCGAACCAATGCTCTTGTGGCAATTGCCCCTGAGCGATGGCGACGAAGCTGCACAGACGGATTTCGGACGCGAGCAAGTCGTAATAGCTGGCGTCGAGGCGCTTGTCGCCGACGTTGTAGCCGATCGCCAGCAGCTTGGTGGTGGGGTTGTACAGGAACTCGAACTCCATGCGGGCAAAGGCGCGCGCGTGCAGCGCCAGTTGCGCGATGTCGGCCAGGCGGCGCAGCGCCTGCGGATTGGCTTGGCCGGCTTGATTGGTGTGGCCGGCCGCGGCCAGCTCGCGCAGGCTGGGCATATGGCCTGGCGCGTGGCTAGGCATTGGTCCGGGGGCGGGACCGGGGACGGGAGCAAGGCCGGCGACGGGGTTGGCGACGGGGCCGGCAAGCGCGGCGCTGGGCCAGCCAGGCACGGGCCCGTGCGCCTGCTGCGGCTCTTGCGCCTGCTGCGGTGCGTCCAGCCAGGGCGCCAGCGCGCGCAACTCCGCCAGCGCGGCGGCGCACTGCGCGCGCAGCTTGGCCGTCCACAGCCGCGCCTGGGGCGGCGCGGGTGGCTGCTGCGCGTCCTGCGCGGCTTCGATGGCGTCGACCGCGGCGCCCACGCGCTCGAGCTGGGCATGCAGGCCGGGCAGCGTCATGCTCGGCGCCGGCGGCGGCGCCAGCAAGGCCTGCAGCGCCGCGATCGCCTGCCGGGCCGGCGCGGGACCGTTGGCGGCGCTTTCGGCCAGCACGGCGAGCGTGCCGCCGATGCCTTCAAGTGTGCGCGCGCCGGCCAGCGGCGCGTCGCCGATGCCCTCGAGTCCGGCGGCCAGAGTCAGCAAGTGCCCGGCCAGGTTGCCGCTGTCGACCGAGGACACATACAGGGGATGGAGCGGCTGCAGGGTCTGGGTATCGTACCAATTATAGAAGTGGCCCTGGTGGCGCTCCATGCGCGCCAAGCTCTTGAAGGTGCTGTCGGTGCGCGCGACCAGCTGGGCCAGCGTGATGAAACCGAAATCATAAGCCGTCAGGTTGGCCAGCAAGGCCATGCCGATATTGGTCGGCGAGGTGCGGTGGGCCAAGGCGCGCGTCGGGTGTTCCTGCATATTATCGGGTGGCAGCCAGTTGTCGTCGGGGCCGATAAAGGTGTCGAAAAAATGCCAGGTTTTGCGCGCCAGCGCGCGCAAGAAATCCAGCTGGGCCGCGTCCAGATGGGTGGGCGGGCGCGCCGTCGGCTGGCTGATCCACCACGCGATCAAAGGCGCGCCAAACCACAGCAGCAGAAACGGCGCGGCCGCCGGCAAAGCGGCGCGCTGCCAAGCCGTCAGCGCGCCGCCAGCCAGCAGCGCCAGCAGTGGTGAGGCGGCCATCTGGCGCCAGTTTTGGCCCACGCTGCCGCCCGCCTCGCAACTGCCAGCGGCGCGCCAGGCCAGCAAGTGCGTGTGCGACACCAGCATGCGCCAGAGCGCGCGCACGATGGCGTCGAGACTGAAGGCGGCCTCGAAAGGCAGGAACACCAGGCCCAGCGCGGCGTGCCCGAACAACACGCCGGCGCGGCGCGCGCAGCCGGCCAGATGCTGGCGCCACAGCGCGTCGTGCGGCTTGTCGATCAAGTCGGCCAGCGCGCCCACGCAGGGCGGCAACAACAGCACCGCCAACACCGCCGCGCTCCAGAAAAATGGCCCCGGCAACGCGCTCCAGCCCAGCAGCAGCAAGGCGGTGAGGGCGGGCGCCACCAGGCTGCGGCGCAGATTGTCGAACAGCTTCCAGCGCGCCAGTGGCGAGAGCGGATTGGGCGCGCGCGCGCCGTCCGGCGCCGGCACCCGCGGCAGCAGCCAGCCGGCCAGTTGCCAGTCGCCGCGGATCCAGCGGTGGCGGCGCGCCACGTCGACGTCGTAGCGCGCCGGATACGGTTCGTACAGCTGCGCGTCGCTGATCAGGCCGGCGCGCACGTAGCAACCCTCGAGCAGGTCGTGGCTGAGCACGCGGTTGTCCGGCAGGCGCGCGCCCAGCACGCGCACGAACACATCGACGTCATAGATGCCCTTGCCGATGAAGGAACCCTCCTGGAACAAGTCCTGGTAGACGTCCGACACGGTACGCGTGTACGGGTCGATGCCCGGTTCGCCGCCGCACAGCTTGGCGTAGCGCGAGGCGTTCTCGCCGGGCAGGCTGGCCGACACGCGCGGCTGCAGGATGCCGTAGCCATCGTTCACGCGCCAGCCCTGCGGGTCGACCTGCGCCACGTTGAGCGGATGGGTCATGGCGGCGACCAGGCGGCGCGCGGCGTCGCGCGGCAGGTCGGTGTCGGTGTCGAGCGTGATCACGAAGCGGATGGCGGCCAGGCTGGCCGTCTCGCCCACCACCAGCGCGAAGCGTTCGCGCGCGCCGCGCAGGTAGGCGTTCAAGTCGGCCAGCTTGCCGCGCTTGCGCTCGCGCCCGATCCAGGCGCGCTCGCCCGCGTTCCAGCTGCGCGCGCGGTGCAGCAGCAGGAACGGCTCCACCCGCAGCGGCTGCGTGACCAGTTCGCCCGCCTCGTTCCAGCCGTCGACCAGGCGCTCGTGCCCGTATTTGTCGTTCAAGGCGATCACGCCAGCCTGCGCCAGCTCGATCAGTTCCTCGTCATCGGGCATGTGGGCGGCGGGGGCGTCGACGAAATCGCTCAACAGGGCAAAGCGCAACATCGGGTCGCGGTTGGCCAGGAAGCGCACTTCCATCTGTTCGCACAGGCGCGCCACGTTGTCGCGGCTGTGGATCAGGGTGGGCACCACCACCAGGGTGGGCGCGTCGGTCGGAATGCCGCCCTGGTAATCCATGCGCGGCAATAGATGCGGCGCACTGAATTGGGTGGCCAGGAAATTGACCAGCGCGATGGCCAGTTGGCTGGCGCCGAGCGCGCCCAGCACGCCCGCCAGCAGCAGCCACGCGGTGCTGGCGCCGGCGCCGGCCGCGTACATGAGCAGGCTGGCGTCGAACAGCAGGCTCAGCACGGCGATGGCGCCCAGATAGCTCGCCAGCGGCTGGCGCCGTACCAGGCGCGCCAGCTGTTCGTGCGGCAGCGGGCGCAGCGCCAGGCGCAGCTCGAGCAGGGGCAAGCCGCGCCCGACCAGGTAATAGCCCACATGGCGCAGGCGCGCGTCGCTGCCGCCGCCGGAAAATTCGCGCTGCACCTGGGCCAGCGCGATCGCTTGCTGCGCCACCCCCGCTTCGCTGTATTGGCAGCGCTTGGCCAGCGCCTCGACGGCATGGCGGTAATTGTCGCGCGTGGCGAAATCCATATTGGCGTAGGTGCCGGACGGATCGGCGCGCAAGGTCTGCTCCACCGGGCTCATGCTTTCGACGAATTCGCGCCAATCCATGGTGCCCAGAAAACGCAGGCTGCCGATGCTGTTGCTGATCGATACCTGGTCGGCCGCCTGCTGTCCGATCTCGGCCTGGATCTGTTGCTCGATGCTGGAGCCGGCGTCGGCCAGGCGGGTGGTGACCCATTGCAGGGCCAGGGCCGGGCTTTGTCCTTGCAAGCGGCGCGCCAGCTCGGCGACGAAGGCGCTCGACAGGCGCGGCTTGCTGCGCGCCATGTCGGCCACCAGCAAGATCAAGTCGCTCGGGCTTTTTTCGGCCGTCGCGCGCATCCGGTCGGCCCAGCTGTTGGCCAGGTCGCGCTCGGCGCGGTTATCGGCCACGCGCGCGGCCACGCGCCGCAGGTTTTCCACCAGCGCGATGCGCAGCATGATAGGTATGGCCCACAGCTCGCCCAGCTTGAGGGTGGCCACTTCCTGGTAGGCGGCGACGAAGCGGGCCAGGCTTTCCGGATCGACGCGGCCGTCGCCGTGGGCGATGATTTCCAGCGCGATGTGGTAGACGCGCGGATCGCCGCCGTCGGCGCTGCCCAGGCGCGGCAACTCGCGGCTGTAGTGCTTGGGCAGGTGGCGGCGCGCGGTGCGGATCTGCTCCTCGATCAGGTAGTAATTGTCGAGCAGCCATTCGGAGGCGGGCGTGATCTGGCGCCCCGCCTTGATGGCGGCCGTGACCTGGTGGCAGGTATCGGTGATGAGCTCGGCGTTGTCGGCCAGGCGCGCCAGCAGGCGATCGCGCCGGCTGCGGGCGGCAATGGTGTGACGCGCCGCCAAGGCCCGTCCGTACGCCGCCATTTGCACCGCCGACAGCAGTTCCGAGCGCAGCGGCAATTCGTCCCCGTCCGGCGCGTGCGTGCCCTCGAACAGCTTGCGCAGCGTGTGTTGCCAGGAATGGAGGGTGTCGGATAGTTTGATTTTTTGCTCGTTCAACGCGGGCCTCATCGGGTTCGAAATGCCACCGGAATGCTGCGACCGGACCTGCAACGCAAGGCCGGAAGGGGAGGAGCGGAGCTGTGTTGCGATACTAGAACGCGGCCGTCGCGCTGACTGTGCGATAACGTACAGAGACAAGGGGGCAATGTGTGGGCGGGCAAGCGCGCCGGGCAAGTGGCGGCGGGCGTGCGTCGCCGGTGCGGCACGGCGCGTGCCCGCGCCGGCCGCGTTGGGGCGTCGATTGGGGGCGTCGATTGGGATCGTGGCGGTAGCATATCGCGCTACCGATCGTTGCGCACGGCGCGCGGCATGGGAATGGGCCGCCGCGCACGGCGCCACCGTGGCACAGTCGAGCCCTGTCTTTGACCAGGAGTTGCCATGCCAGCGCCATCACTTTGCCTATCCGCCGTGCGCACGCCAGGACCCGCGCAGGCCAGCGCCTGGGCCCCCGCGATCATCGCGCTGCTTGCCTGCGCGGCGCTGCTGGCGCATGGTCCGGTGGCGCAGTTGGACAACTACCACGCCTTCGCCGACCAGCGCACGCTGCTTGGCATTGCGCACGGGGCCGACGTGCTGTCGAACATCGGCTTTGCGCTCGCTGGCGCGGCCGGTTTGTTGATGCTGGCGCTGCAGCCGGTGCGCGCTGGACGCAGCGGCTACCTGATATTTTTCGGCGCCCTGCTGCTCACCGCTTGCGGGTCGAGCTGGTATCACCTCGCGCCCGACAATGCGCGCCTGCTGGCCGACAGGATGCCGATCGCGCTGGCGTGCGCCGGCTTGGTGGCGGCGGTGTGCGGGCAAACCATCATCCGTGGCATCGGGGCCGAGCGCGTGCTAACCGCGCTGCTGGCCTGCGCGGCCTTCGCCAGCGTGGCGTGGTGGCGCTACACCGACCTGCAAGGCGGCGGCGACCTCGGACCCTACTTGTTGCTGCAAGGCTTGACGCTGCTACTGATTCCCCTGCTCCAATGGCAGGCCCGGCGCCCGCCGCGCGAACGCTTGGCCTTCGCTGGCTCCATTGCGCTGTATGTGCTGGCGAAGGCTTGCGAGCTTGCCGATCACACGCTCTTTGCCGCGTTGGGCTTCATCAGCGGCCACACGATCAAGCATCTACTGGCGACAGCGGCGGCGCTGGCAATCGTGTATGCGCTGGCGTGCGGACAAGTCCGCTGTCATGAGCGTGGCTAATGAATACCTGTAACAATGTACTTGCTACAGGAAAGGCACTACCGAGCTATTCGCTCAACTTGTCGCGCTGCTGTCTCGCCTTCCGCCATGAGAAGATCGCGCTTGCCAGCGCAGCCGGGCAGAAGAAAAAAATGGTAGGGGTCAAACCCGGCAACTGGACAATTCAAAAAATGGTAGGGGTCAAACCCGGCAACTGGACAATTCAAACATCGGCCTTCAAATTGTCCACTTGCCAGGTTTGACCCCGCCTCCTCGTGCGATGCAAATTGCGTTGCAGGAAGAAAAGAAGCCCGTGATTTCAGGTAGTTTGGATGCGTTGCATCGCGTCGTCTTAGGCGGCCAAGGCCAGCGCGGCCGGGCCATGGTCGCCCAGCGCCAAGCCGCCGACCACGTTGCGCACGTTCGGGTAACCGAGCCGGTGCAGGCAGGCGGCGGCCTTGCCGCTGCGGTTGCCGGTGCGGCAGAAGAACACCAGCGGCACCCGCTCGCCGTGCAGCCAATGGCCCAGCTGGCCGGCCAGGCGGCTAAGCGGCACGTTGTGCGGCACATGGCCGCGCCAGGCCGGTATTTGGTCGGCCGCGAATTCAAAGGGCTCGCGCACGTCGATCAACAGCGCGTTCGGATGCGCGGCGAAGAAGGCGTCGAGGCCGGACGCTTCGAGCAGCAAGGAGCCGTCAAAAGGCAGCGGCACCGCGCGCGCCAGGCGCGGCTGCAGCGCCAGCAGCTCGGCGAGCAGGCTGTTGCCCTGACCCTCGGTGCCGGCCGTGGTGCAAAAGCTGCCATCGTCGTCGCGCGCGCCACACAGCACGGTGTCGCGCTCGATCAGGCTGGCCACGCGCTGCACCGCCGCCCGCAGTTGCGGCAGCGGCAACGCCGCATCAAGTCCGCCGGGCAGCGCGGCCGCGCCGGTGAAGGCGAAACGCACCGCGTCGGCTGGCAGCGCCGCGCCGCTGCGCGCGCCCAGCAGGTAGCTGGCGCTGCCGTCGGCATGCGTCAAGCGCGCCAGCACTTGCTGGCCCAAGGCCACGCAGGCGGCGCTACTGCCGTCGCCCAGCACCACGCGCTCGCTGTCGGCCGGCCAGCCCAAGGGGTCGGCACTGGCGCCGCCCGCCAATTCGCCGGCCACGAAAGCTTCGAAGGCGGCCCGCTCATGGCTCGCGCTAGTTGCCACGAGCGCTTGCACGCGGAAGCTCTGGCAGCGCAGATAAGCGCCGATCCGTTCGCCCAGCGCCGCTTGCGGATCAATGATCACGCAGCTCTTGCTGGCCGCGTCGAGCACCACCCAGGTGCAGGCGCCGTCGACGTTAAATTGAATCACGCCCTCGGCCCCGGCCGGCGCGCAGCCCGATGGCACCAGGCAGGTGCTGCGCAGCGCCTCGCCGCAGCGCGCGATGCGCGCGCAGGCGGCGTCGATGAAGGCGCTGTCGGCCAGCGGACCGAAAGACATGCGCACCGCCGCCTGGCAGCGCCATTGCGGCAAGTCCATCGCCTCGAGCACGTAGCTGGGCGCGGCCTTGGCCGCCGAACAGGCCGAACCGGCGGAAACGCGCACGCCGCTGGCGTCGAACAAGTCGAGCAGCTCCTTGCTCGAAAAGCCAGGCACCGAGAAATTGAGCGTGGTCGGCAGCGCGTGCGCGAACGGCGGATTGAACACGATGCCCGGCAGCGCCATGCGCAGCGCCTGCGCGATGCGCTCGCGAAAACCTTCGAGCTCGGCGCGCGTGCGGAAGGTGCGCCCGTCCGCCAGCGCGCCAAGCACGGCGCCCAGCGCGGCGATGCCCGCCATGTTTTCCGTCCCCGCGCGCAGTCCGCCCTCTTGCCCGCCGCCGGCCATCAGGGCCGTGTACGGGCTGCCCGCGCGCACGTACAGCATGCCCACGCCTTTGGGCGCGTACAGCTTGTGGCCGGAAAAAGGCGCGTAGTCGATGCGGGTGGCGGCCAGGTCGATGTGCAGCTTGCCCAGCGCCTGCACGCTGTCGACCATCCACAGCGCGCCGCTGCCGGTCTGGGTGAGCACCGCTTCGATCGCCGCGATGTCCGATATGACGCCGGTCTCGTTATTGGCCGCCATCGTGCACAGCATGGCCGCTTGCGGCGCCAGCTCGCGCAGGATGTCGAGCCGGTGCAAACCGTTGCGGTCGACCGGCAGCGCGCGCAGTTCCAGGCCGGTGCCAAGCAGCGCGTTCCAGTGCGCCAGGCTTTCGGACACCGCCTTGTGTTCGGTGGCGCCGTACAGCAGCAAGGTGCCGGTAGCCTCGCCGCGCGCGCGCCGCGCCCGGATCGCGCACAGGGCCGACAGCACCGCCGTCTGGATGCCCTCGGTGGCGCCGCTGGTGAACATCAAGCTGCCCTCGCCCACGCCAAGCAGGCGCGCGGCCAGTTCGCGCACGCCGCACAGCAGCGCCTTGGCCTTCAAGCCGGCCGCGTGGCTGCTGCTGGGGTTGGCGTACAGCTCGCGCATCGCTTGCTCGGCCGCGGCGGCGGCGGCGGGCAAAACGGGCGAGGTGGCGTTGGCGTCGAGGTAGATTTCCATGGCGAAGGCTTTGAAGGGCAAATAGATGTAAACAGTCTAGTGTTCAATTCGAGTAAATACATACTAAAATTCCTTCAATATTGCTATAGTGGAGTATGTTTATTCCATTCAACATATAAAAATAGTATGCACGATCTAGATAAGTTCGATTGCGCGATTCTGGCCGCGCTCCAGCTCGATGCCACCCTGTCCGTCGCCGCCCTCAGCGACAAGATCGGCCTGTCCAACACGCCCTGTTGGAAGCGCCTCAAGCGCCTGGAGGAGGAAGGCTTCATCGAAAGCCGCGTCACCATCGTCAACCGGCGCAAGGTCGGTTTGCCGGTCACCGTGTTCGTGAGCATCCGCACCGCCATGCACGACGAAAAGTGGCTGGCGCGCTTCGCCGCCGCCGTGATCGCGCTGCCCGAGGTGCAGGAATTCCACCGCATGAGCGGCGACATCGACTACCTGCTCAAGGTCGCCACCACCGACATCGACGGCTACGACCGTTTCTACAAAAAGCTGATCAAGGTGGCGCAGCTGAGCGGCGTCTCGTCCGCCTTCTCGATGGAGCAAATCAAGTACAGCACGGCGCTGCCGCTCGAACTGGTCTCGCACGGCCTGCCCGCGTAAGGCCAGCTCCGGGCCTGCAAGGATGGTCCGATTTGTGCGATGATGGCCGCCTGTTCGCGCCCCTGGAGACCCGCCGCATGCCACGCCCATCCCCCATCGCCCACCTTGCCCGCTTTGCCCGCCTTCCCCGCCTTGCCCTCGTCGGCTGCGTCGCCCTGCTGGGTGCCGCCACCCTGGGCGCCGCCATCCCCGCGCTGGCCGCGGCGCCGCTGGTGGTCAAGATCGGCCACAGCGGCCCGCTGTCGGGCTCGAACGCCTTCGCCGGCAAGGACAATGAAAACGGCGTGCGCCTGGCCATCATGGATTTGAACGCGAGCCATCCCAGCGTGGCCGGCACCGCCGTCAAGTTCGAACTGATGTCGGAAGACGACCAGGGCGACCCCAAGGCCGGCGTCGCCGTCGCCCAGAAATTCGCCGACGCCAAGGTCAAGTTCGTGCTCGGCCCCTACAACTCGGGCGTGGCCATTCCGGCCGCGCGCGTGTACAACGACGCCGGCATCGTGATGTCGACCGTCGGCACCAATCCCAAGATCACGCAAGGCGGCTACAAGGGCGTGTTCCGCATCGTCGCCAGCGACACCCAGATGGGTTCGAGCATGGCGGTGTACGCGTTCAAGCAGCTGGGCCTGAAAAACGTGGGCGTGATCGACGACCGCACCGCCTTCGGCCAGGGCATCGCCGACGAATTCATGCGCGAGGCCAAACGCAGCGGTCTGGCCGTGGCGGGACGCGAATTCACGACCGACAAGGCGAGCGACTTCAACACCATCCTCACCAGCCTGAAGGCGAAGAAGGTCGACGCGATTTTCTTCGGCGGCTACGCGCCGCAGGGCGCGCCCATGGCCAGGCAGATGAAGGCGCTGGGCATGAACGCCAAGCTGCTCGGCGGCGACACCCTGTGCAGCCCGGAGATGGGCAAGCTGGGTGGCGATGCCGTGGGCGAGAACGTGCTGTGCGCGCAGGGCGGCGCCATCCTCGACAAGCAGGCCGGCGGCGCGGCCTTCCAGGCCAGCTACCTGGCCCACTTCAAGCATAAGCCGGACGTGTACGCGGCCTCCTTCTACGACCAGACCATGTTCATCGCGCAGGCCATGCGCGAGACCAACTCGGTCGATCCCATTGTGGTGGCTACGGCCCTGCATACGATGAACTACAAGGGCGTGGCCGGCAGCTACGCCTACGACGAAGCGGGCAACCTGAAGCAGTCGAGCGTGACGGTGTACACCTTCCGCGCCGGCCTGCCGGTGGCGCTGGCCAGCTATTGAACTTGCACGCCGCGGCGCGCCAAGCACGGCGCGCCGCCAATCGCGTATCCTTGCAAACGCCTCCCTCAACTGAACGGACCAGACCTTGAAACCAGCCTTCCTGATGCGCGCGCTCGGCGCCGCCATGTTCATCGCTTTTAGCGCCAGCGGCGCGGCCGCCACCACCCACGGCAAGAGCGCGCTCGACGCCCTGGCCGAGCGCTATTACACGGAGTCGGCCAGCTTCGAGCCGATCGGCGCGACCGAAAACGGCGACAACCGATTCGACAATACGATCGGCATGGCGATCGCGCCGAAGGTGCGGGCGCGCCACTTCGCCCAGTTCCACAAGTTCGCGCGCGAGTTGCACGCGATCGCGCGCGACGGCCTGGACGCCAAGGCACGCATGAACTACGACGTTCTCGACTACGAACTGTCGATGGCGCTGCGCCTTGAAAAATTCCCGATCCAGCTGCTGCCGATCAGCCAGATGGACAGCGTGCCGATCATGGTGGCGAACTACGCCGGCGGCCAAGCCTCGCAGCCGATCACCAACGTGGCGCAGTACAAGGCATACCTTAGCCGCCTGAACCAGCTGCCCGGATGGGCCGACCAGGCCATCGCGAATATGCGCGAAGGCATGCGCGCCGGCGTGGTGCAGCCCAAGGCCATGATGCTGGCGGCCCTGCCGCAGTTCAAGCAGCTGGTGAGCGCGACGCCCGAGGCGAGCATCTTCTACACGCCCATCAAGAACCTGCCGGCCAGCTTCGCCGCGGCCGACAAGAAAAACCTGAGCGCGGCCTACCGCGCCACCATCGCGACCAAGCTCAATCCGGCGCTGGCGCGCCTGGCGCACTTCCTGGAAACCGAGTATCTGCCGGCTTGCCGCAGCAGCAGCGGCATGGGCGAGCTGCCGGGCGGGCGCGATTGGTACATCGCGCGCGTGGCCGACCAGACCACCACCGAATTGCAGCCCGAGCAGATCCACGCCACCGGCTTGAAGGAAGTGGCGCGCATCCAGCAGCAGTTCGCCGTGCTGGGACCGAAGCTCGGCTACACCGGCCCGGCCAGCGGCTTGCCGTCCTGGGTGGCGGCGCAAGACAAATTCCGCCCCTTTAAAACCGAGCAAGAAGTGATCGACGTCTACCGCAAGCTCGACGCCACCTTGCGCACCAAGCTGCCGGCCCTGTTCACCTTGATGCCAAAGGCGCCGCTGGACTTGCGCCTGGAGCCGGAACTGAGCCGCGCGACGGCCTCGGACCATTACACGGCGCCGGCCGGCGACGGTTCGCGTCCGGGCGTGTTCTGGTCGGTGGTGAACGATCCCAAGCTCTATGGCAGCACCGGCATGGTCACGCTGTTCCTGCATGAGGGCCAGCCGGGCCACCACTTCCACATCGCGCTGCTGCAAGAGATGCAGTTGCCGAACTTCCGTAAGTTTGGCGGCAACAACGCCTTCACCGAGGGCTGGGCCCTGTACGCGGAAACGCTGGGCAAGGAGATGGGCTTGTTCGATCAGCCGGAAGACTACTTCGGCCACTTGAACGACGAGCTGCTGCGGGCGGCGCGGCTGGTGGTCGACACCGGCATCCACGCCAAGGGTTGGACGCGCGAGCAGGCGATCCAGTATTTCCGCGACACGCTCGGCTACAGCGAGGCCGAAGCGACCAGCCAGATCGAGCGCTACATGGCGTGGCCGGCGCAGGCGCTGGGCTACAAGATCGGCTCGCTGAAGATCGCGGAATTGCGCGCGCGCGCGGCCGCCGCGCTGGGGCCGAAATTCAGCCTGCCGAAGTTCCACGAGGTGGTGCTGGGCGACGGCACCTTGCCGCTGGCGCTGCTTGAAGCGAAGGTCGATCGCTGGATCGCTGAAACGAAATAAGCGAGCCAGCACAGGTCCTGGCATGTTTCAAAATAACACTTGAAACTTGCCGGGACAGGCCTTGCCAGCCCGGCGTCGGTTTGGCGAGGTTTGCCGCAATCAGGCAAGCTCGAGCATGAGGTGCCCGACGTCCGCCTTGGCCGGACGAACCCGAATTTCGATATCGAAGCCTAGCCGGGTTAGGCAATCCATCAATTTACGCTCAGACAAATTGGTGAAGTCGCCGCGCAGCATGCCGGAAATTTTGGGTTGAGTTATGCCCATCAACTTTGCCGCTTCTTGTTGCGTCAAGCCACGGTTGCGCATTGCCTTCCTGATCTCAAGCACCAAACCCGTCTTGATCTTGAGTTTCTCGGCATCAGGCAAGCCAAGGTCGGCATACACGTTGGAGCTACCTTGGCGCACTTCAACGCCATCCACCAAGCGGCTCTTCATTTTCGCAATTCCTCTACTAATATTTCAGCAATTTTTAGCCTAGCGCGGATGATATCCAGGTCGCTCTTCGACGTAGCAATGCCGCGTTTGCTTTTTTTCTGGAAGCAGTGAAGCACAAATACAGCCTCTGCAAACTTGACCGTGTACACGGCGCGATACGTGCCGCCAGCGCAATCGTCCACCACCTCAAGCACGCCTGCCCCGCCAAAGCCCTTGAGGATCTTCGCTGCCTCGTGTCGCTCGCCATCCTGCGCCAATGATAAAGCGAATCCGAAAAACCGCCGCACATCGGCAGGCAAAGCCATTATGTCTTTGTGGCTGCTACCAATCCATTCGAGCGGTTTTTCGATGGTGGACATTGATTGAATATACCTGTACAGGCATATTCAGTCAAGCGTAAATTCGACACCCATTGGGCGCGGGCGGCAGGCAAGGTTTCGCCGCGTCGCCGCCTCATTCGGAATGGGTCTGGTTCACCGCATCGACGTCGACGCCTCTTCGCTCAGGGTGCGCGTCGGCGCGTTCGGCCATGCGTTCGAGTTCCTCGAACATGCCGGACATGGCCGCGAGCATGGCATTGACTTCCTTGACCTGCTCGTCCGAGGCGCTCAGCGTGCCTTCCTCAATCATCGTCGAGGTCGCGCGCTTGAATTGGGCCAGCTCGTCCCTCAATTGCTGGATCTGTTGGTGATTGAGGCGAGCGGGGAAGTCCATATTGGCACGATCCTTCAAGCGTGACGGCCGTCGCAGCGGCTAACGCAGCGCGGGCGCGCCGAGCTTGAACAAGCTGACCGTTTGCGCCAGCTGGTCGGCCTGCTGCTGCATGGACGCGGCCGCCGCCGCCGATTCCTCCACCAGCGCCGCGTTCTGCTGGGTGACCTGGTCCATCTGATTGACCGCCAGGTTGATCTGCTCGATGCCCAAGCCTTGTTCCTGGCTGGCCGTGACGATTTCCACCACGATGTCGGTCACCCGCTTGACGCTTTGCACCACCTCGTCCATGGTTGCGCCGGCCTGGTCGACCAGCTTGCCGCCGGCGTCCACTTTTTCCACCGAATCGCCGATCAAGGCCTTGATTTCCTTGGCCGCGCCGGCGCTGCGCTGGGCCAGGTTGCGCACCTCCGCCGCCACGACCGCGAAGCCGCGGCCCTGGTCGCCCGCGCGCGCCGCCTCCACCGCCGCGTTGAGCGCCAGGATATTGGTCTGAAAGGCGATGCTGTCGATCACGCCGATGATATCCACGATCTTCCTGGACGATTCATTGATCGAGCCCATGGTGTGCACCACTTGCGACACCACTTGGCCGCCGCGCGCTGCCACCTCGGAGGCGGCATGCGCGAGCTTGTTGGCCTGGCCGGCGTTGTCGGCGTTTTGCTTGACGGTGCTGGTGAGCTGGTCCATCGCGGCCGCCGTTTGCGCCAGCGAAGTGGCCTGTTCCTCGGTGCGGGTGGACAGGTCGAGATTGCCGGCGGCGATCTGGCTGGACGCGCTGCTGATGTTCTCGGTGCCGTCGCGCACTTCGGTGACGATCTTCGACAGGCTCTCGTTCATATGGCGCAGCGCCTCCATCAACTGGCCGGTCTCGTCGCCGCTATGGATGTCAACCTCGCTGCTCAAGTCGCCGTCGGCGACCGCCTGCGCGAATTTCACCGCCTTGCCAAGCGGACCGACGATGCCGCGGATGATCAGGTAAGCCGCGGCCAGGCCGGACACGACGGCGAAAACGCTGAGCGATATCGTCCACAGCAGCGTGCTGGCATAGGTGGCGTTGGCCTCTTGCGCATCGGTCTTGCTCTGATGGACCTGATACGCCGTGAACTGGTTGATGGCATCGATGTACGCCAGCTGCGCCGGCCGCACGCGCTCGAGCATCACTTCCTTGGCGGCGGAAAAGTCCCCCTTGCGGGCGATGTCCAGGAATTGATCTTCCTGCGGCAGGTATTTGGCGCGCGCTTCGGCGACCGCCTTGAGCAGGGGTTTTTCCTGCTCCGTGACGGCTGACTTTTCCAGCGCCGTGTGCAAATCGGTGCGCTGCGCCCTGCGCTTGACGATGCCCTCGATCGCCTCCTTGATCTGCTTCTCGTCGTCGAGGATCAGGATGTCGCGCATCTGGCGCGAGCTCTGCAGCAGCGATTCGACCGAATCGCCGCCGCTGATCAATTGCGGCACGCGCAGGGAGGCGAAGTCATCGAGCCGATGATGAAATTCCTTCAAGCGCAGCATGCCCGTCACCGCGACGACAACCAATAGCACAATCACCAAGCCAAATCCCAGGCTCAGGCGCATGCTGATCGTTAGGCTTCCCGATTTCATGGCGACCTCCTTGAGAATAGTCGGCGCCGCGCACGGGCGCGGCGACCGAGCGATGTCGCGCGCTACTTGCTGGCGGCCTTGAGCGCGTCGATCACTTGCTTGACCTTGGCCGACGCCTCACCGACGGTGATGATGGCCAGCGGCCGCTCGAGCTTCTTGGTCTGGATGATCTTGACCTTGCCCGCGTCGCCGATCAAGCCCTTGCCCAAGCCGCCGATGCCCTTCTCATCGCCCTTGACCATCTCGTACACCCGCACCGGCTTGTCGTGCAATTTGGTGGTGGCGGCGAAGTCGGCGCCGCCAAGTATTGCATGCTTGATCATTGCGCCATTGCCGCCGCTGGGCACTTCGGAATTGACGGTGATCGGCAGGTCCTTGCCGCCCACGTCCTTCCAGTTAGTAATTTTCCCGGTGTGGATGTCCTTGATCTGCTCCCAGCTCAAGCTGCCGACGGTATTCGAGGGATGCACGATGAAAACGATTTCATCGGTCTTGATGTTATGGAACACCAAAGTCTTGGCATCGACCTTGGCACCGGCCTTGGTGGCGGCGGCCACGGCGTCTTCCAGGAAGTCCGAACTCATCGCGGCATCGCACTTGCCGCCGGCGACCAGGTCGGCCAAGCCCTTGCCGGTGCCGTTGGCCACGATTTCCAGGGTGTGGCCGGAGGCTTTCTCGGCCGCTTCGCGATGGGGTTTGATAATCTGGGCCACGACCGTGCTCGAACCGCACAGTTTGACCGTGTCGGCGTAGGCGCCGGCGCTGACGCTGGCGCAAACAAGCGCAAGGGCGGACACGAGGTAATGACGACGGTTCATGCTGGATCTCCTTTTTGGTGTGCGACATCTACCCGGGAATGCGGCCGCGTTCGTGCGCCGGCGTCCCGCCTTTACCCGGGCCCTTTTTATCGAGCCCGTTGATCGCTTGGCGCGGCCGTGCGCCGTCTGGCCGAGCGCCGCGTGCATTTGACTTCACTGCCGCGAGCGCCTAACTTGAGGTGGCCCCCTCACCGATGCGGGGCATCATTGAGGGAGGCGACGATGAGCAGCGATCCACCCAGCGCCGCGCAACGTAAGCGCAGCAAGTTCGCGGCCTGCTGCCGCCGGCATGGATTTCGGGCCGATCAATTCCGTATCTCTGGTGACAATGCCTGCCACAGCGGTGATCCGGCCGCGCCGCTCGCGCGCGAGGTCACGGTCATCCAGAGCGCCACCGGGCGCCGCCGGCGCTACCAGCGCGACCACTTTGGCGACTGGATCACCTTGTTCGAGAATGATTTATGCGGCGGCGCTTTCAGCGCGCAGGGCCCACATTGGTAAATTCGCCGCGAGGCGGCACTGACGCGTTCACTGGCGCTTCGCGGCCGTGGCGTCAGGCTTGTATTTGGTCTTTTGAATATAGTGAAACCGCTTGGTATTCGCAAGACAAATCAAAGCGGCAAGCAGAAACAATTGGGGGCGAATGCACGTCATCAAACCGTCATATTCGCGCCGCCAAAACGCGAGCATCGAAGCACCAGGTCATATGCTGTCTAGACTGTCATAAATATGTCATCAAGCTGTCATATTCGCCGCGCCGGGCTGTCATATTGGACGACAGGCTTGTGTTGGCTAGGGCTTGGCGGGCATGCTCAGGCGCGCCACGGCCGCTTGCGCATCCGGGCCGGGAATCCGTACGTCACTGACGCTTTTCTTGGCACCCATTCCTGCGGGGACGTTGCCAAGGTCGTAGGGCGACTGCCAGTCACCTTGGGCGGCCGCCAGCATGAGCCATGTGATGGCCTTGCAGCGATCTTCTATCTGGCAGGGCACCCACATGTCCATGGAGACCAAGCCGTGCCACGTCCGAGCACGGTCAAAGATGCAAGACGCCGCATGGAATCGTAACTGTCATCGTGTCGCCGAGCACTTTTCGATTCACATCATCCTCGAGCTTGAACGTGAATTTTTGCATCCATTCGAGTAAGGGTTTGCGGGCAGGGAGGCTGGCCTCGAGTTCATGCACCGCGTTCAAGGCGTAGGGACGCTGATAAGTTAAACGCAGGGAGAACGGACACCCCATGGTGTTGAAGTCGAAATAGGCTGGCAAGGCGTAGTCCTTGCTCGCGCCTATCAGCTTGGGCAACGTCGTATCCTTGAGCACCGTGTGCGCATTTTCTTCCACTTCAAAAACGTACAACATGGTCACGGTGATCGGTTCACCCTTCAGGCAGGGAAGGCGCAAGCCGTCAAGATAGCTTTCGAGCGCCTTTCGAAAGTCCCTGTTTTTCGGCTCCACAAGCCACTTCAGCTCGGGGGCACGATCCGGCGCGCTGAAGCTATAGCTCAGAAAAAGCTTCTCCTCGGCGTTGCTTCGCAAGGCCTTGCTTGGCCATATAGGCTTATCCATCCCATGGACGTTGGTGACGCATTTCAACTGCTCGCGCCGTGCCACATCGGCATCGTCAACCAGTTCGGACGGCAGCACCACCTTTCTTCCATCGTTGGGAATGAATACGTAGGCTTGTCGGAGCGTCACGGCAGGATCGCCGCTGGCCATGCAGGGTATCCGGTAGTGCCTGGCAAATTCACGGATCGCTTCGGTGAAGTCGGTGGACGCGTCGGCGTCGTCCACCCTAATCGCGGGTTCGCGATCCGCCCCTGAAAACCTCAAGGAGACATGAATCTCGGCGCCGTCCTTGCGCGCATAGCGCTCTGGCGGGTAGGCAGGGGCGGTCGGAGCGCTCGCCGCGCGCGTCAAGCACGCGAGCGCCGGGGATTGGGCCAGAGCGCTCTCGTCGGCCTGCGCCGGGGCCTGCGACAGCGATGCCACTGCGGCGAGCACGGCCAGCCATCTGGCAAAGGGCACGTTAAAGATATTTTTCATCGGCTTGCTTACAAAAAGTACATTACAGACCGAAAGTATCGCATGGAGACGCCCGCCGCAGTCGCTTTTACGCGGCCCAGACCGGCGATCCACGTAGCCCATGGCATGGCCCAGATCGCCGTTCGCCCGCTACAGCAGCGCCAGCACCGGATAACGCCGCCAGCTCGGCTCGCAATAGCGCTTGCAGTTGGCGAAGATGAAGTCAAGCACCGCCGCCTGGTCCGACAACAGCTCCGGGTGGCGCGCCTTCCAGGCCTCGAACTTGACGTACAGCTCGGGCTCCTCGCGCAGCAGCTCGGCCGCGTGGTCCTCGAACACATAGTCCGAATACGCTTCCTTCTTCTCCAGCACGCTGTTAAAGAAGCCCCAGCGGAAGAAGCTGTCATGCCCCTGCGGCTCGAGCATCTCGACCGCGTAGCGGGCCCGCTCCTGGTCGAGCGGCACGATGACGTCGCCCTCGCTGAGCACGTGACTGCCAAGGCGTGTCTCAAGCTGCACCTCGTCGTGGAACATATGCCCCTCGTAGGCGCCATGGCGCGAACGCACCGACTTGACGTGATAGCTGCGCGCCTTTTCCACCCGCTCGCTCTCGACGCGCTCGACCCGCACCCCGTTCCACAGCAGGCGCTCGAGCACGGCGCGCCAGGCGCGCGGCACCACGTAGGCGCGCGGCGCGGCCACCGTCACGTCGGCCACGAACTGGTCGAAGTAGGCGATGTCGCGCTCCCACGGCGCGCTGCGGTCGTACCACAGGCGCGTGTAACTTCCCAACTGACTGGCGCGGTGCTTGGCCGCGTAGCCCTTGAAACGGCGCGTCGAGGCGCACGTCTCGTCGACCACCCAGTGCAGCGGCCAGTCGCGCGCGCGCCTGCCTTCGTCGCGCGCGGCGCGGCGCAAGGACTGGATCTGCTGCGCGTGTTCGACCGTGAACGCCAGCGCCACTTCCACCAGCGCGCGCATGGCCGCGTAGCGGTCCGCGAAGGGCTTGAGCATATGCGTCTCGGGCATGAAGCCGATGGTGTGGTGCAGCGCCGCGTAGCCGGTCGAAAAACGCGGCGTCTCCAGGAACTCCACCAGGCCATGGTCGGGGATGACCTTGATTGGATTGACATACGGGCACATCGGCCAGCCGCGCGTGTCCATGTCGGCGAACATCCGCGGCAGCATGCTCGCGCGCAGAAATTCACCCAGCGCCCCGCCCAGCTTGTCGCACTGGGTGTGGATGAGCGTCATCGTGTACGGATAGTCGGCGCCGTTCGAGGTATGGGTGTCGACCATCACCTCCGGGTCCCAGGCGGCGAAGAACTGGTTGAACAGCATCGCGTTCTGGCTGTCGCACTTGGCGAAGTCGCGGTTCAAGTCCAGGTTCAAGCCATTGCCGCGAAAGCCGAACTGCTCCGGCCCGTCCTGGTTCACGCGCGAGGTGTCGGCCCGGTTGATGCAGCCGTCGACGTTGTAGACCGGGATGAACAGGAACACGGCGCGTCCCAGCGCGGCGAGGCGCTCCGGCTCGACGCAAAAATCGCGCACCAGCGCCATGCAGGCGTCGATGCCTTCCGGCTCGCCGGGATGGATGCCGTTGTTGTTGAAGAAGACGGGGCGCCCATCTTGCTTGATGCGCGCGCGCTCGAACACGCCGTCCGCGCTGACCACGCCGGCGTGGATGGGATGGCCGCTGTCGGAGCTGCCGATCTCGGCAAAGCTGAGCACCTGCGGAAAGGCGCGCGCCAGTTCCTGGTAAAAGGCGATGCACTGGGCCCAGGTGGCGCTTTGATTGCCATTGCCTAGTTCGAAAGGCGTCTTGTATTGCTTGAGCATTCTGATAGTGACGAAAAGTAAGCCTAAGGCGCTACGATACCCGTTTTACTGCGCGGGCGCACTGTCGAGGGCCGATTGGCGCACCAGCGGCAGCGTGATCGCCACCACCGTGCCGCGCTCGGGCTCCGAGTTCAGTTCGATTTTGCCGTTGAAGGCGTACACCCGCTCGCGCATGCCGATGATGCCGATACCGGCTGGCGCCACCTCCATGTCGAAGCCGGCGCCATCGTCGGCGATGTCGATATGGAGCTCCTGGTCGTCCTCGCTGCAGATGAGCGAGACCTGCACGCGCGTGGCCACCGCGTGCTTGATCACGTTCGACAGCGCCTCCTGCACGATGCGGTAGGCGGAAATGGCGAGTTCGCTTTCCAGGCCGGCGAAGTCACCCTCGGAGTGGAACTCGAAGCGGCATTCGGGATGGCTGGCGTCGTAGTGGCGGATCATTTCCTCGACCGCGCCGTGCAGGCCGAGCATGTCCAGCACTTCCGGGCGCAGGCGCCGCACCAGGCGCCGCCCGCTTGCGTACAGGTCGAGCGTGAGCTTGGTGATCGCTTGCGACTTTTGCTTGATCTCTTCGATCTGCGGGGCCGGGGTCACCTGGTTGGCCAGTTGCAGGATGCTTTGCGACTCCAGGCGCGCCGCGATCAAGGAGGCGTTCAATTCGTCATGGATCTCGATGGCGATGCTCTTGCGCTCGTCCTCGACGATGGAATTGACCTTCTGGATCAGCTTGCGCTTGTCCGAGTCCGCCTTGAGCGCCTCGTTGCGCGACTCAAGCAAATCCTTGGTGCGCTCGGCCACCTTGTTTTCCAGGTCTTGCTTCGATTGATTCAGGCTGATCGACATCTCCTTGATCGACGCTTGCAGCTCGCCCACCTCGCCGCCGGTCGTCACCGCCAGCTCGACCACGTAATTGCCGCCGCGGATGGCGCGCAGCGCGCCGATCGACGAATGCAGCGGCTTGGTCAGGCTGCGCGCCAGGATGAAGGCCAGGATGCCAGACACCAGCAAGGCCAGCGCCGCGATGGCCAGCTCGACCTGGAAGCGCTGGCCCTGCTTGTCGAGCATGTTCGAGGGCGACATCGTCACCCGCACCCAGCCCACTATCTCGGTGGTGACGGTGGGCGGCTTGGTGTCGCTCGAGGCCGACACGTGCGGCGTGCCATTGTCGGAGAACAGGTTGAACCACGCCACCTGCTTTTTGATGGGCGCCTCGAAGTAGCGGTTCTCGGCGTCGGTGGCGCTTTGCGAAGTCACCTCCACCACGCTCGCCTGCTTGCCGTCGATTACCTCGATGCTGTAGATGCTGCGGTCCGACTGCACCAGGCCATTGATGGTCAGGCGCAGGTCCGACAGGTTGCCGGAGATGACGTTGTATTCGCTGGTCTCGGCCAGCGCCTTGGCCAGGATGCGCCCACGCTCGGACAGTTCCTCGTCCACCTGGTTGCGGTGCGCGTAGTAGGAATACCAGACGAAGGACGAAAACAGGTACACCACCGGCAGCATCGTGATGAACACCATGCGCCGGCTGATGCTCCAGCCCTTCCAGAAATTGATGCTCATTTTGCCCCCTGCGGACGGCGCGCGAAGTGGCGCGCGGCCGAATCGACGGGCACGCGCAGCGAGCGCGCCACCCCTTCGTTGATGACGGTGTTGAAATAGCGCGGAAACTGGGGCGGCGTCAGCTCGCCCGTGGCGGCGTAGGCGGCGGCGATCTCGCCGACCTGGGTGTTGATGTCGTCGATCTCGGAATAGGTCGAAGCGAGCGCCCCGGCCTTGACCATGTCGGCCGAAAAGCCGATCACGGCCTGGTTGTGGCGGTAGGCCGACAGCAGGATGTTGCGCATATTGTCGTTGTTGTAGACGCTGCGGTCCGGCACCGCCAGCAGCACCTGGTTGTGGGCCAGCCGGTTCATGGCGCGGTTGATGTCGTCGGCCTCGCCGAAGGTGTCGATGGTGATGTCGGCGCTGGCCGCGCGCAGGGCCGGATGCAGGAAGGCGGTGTCCGGGCTGAGGATGGCGGCCACGCTGACGGCGCGCTTGTATAGCAGCCCGATCAGGCGCATCTGGTCGAACGGCGAGGGCTCGGCGTACACCGCCGTGTAGGCGGCACGCTGGGCCGGCTTGGCGCGCGCGAGCTGGGCGTGCCATACCTGGCTCGAGGTGTAGGCCGAGATCACCACGCCGTCGGGCTCGCGCGCGACCAGGGTGCTCAGGGCCAGCGGACCGATCGCGATGTAGATGGTGCGCGCGCGCGCCTGATTCGGCTCAAGGGCCTCGGGCGGCAGGACCAGCACCGTCTGCAGACGCTTGCGCAGGTCGGCGGCGATGCGCTTGGTGATGTCGTCGTCGTCGGTGGTGACGATCTGGTAAGGATGGACCAGCGCTTCGGCGCGCGCCCACGGCGGCGCCAGGGTCGCCAGGATCGCCGCGCCGGCGGCCGCCAGCAGCACCGCGCGCCGGCGCGCCCAAGCGCGCATCAGGGTTCGATCAAGCCGTGCTTGACCGCCAGCTTGGTGATGTAAGCCTGGCGGTGCACGCCCAGCTTTTCCTTGACCGACTGGCTGATATTGCTGATGGTCTTGGTCGACAGGTTGAGCTTTTCCGCGATCTCCGCATTGGTCAAGCCTTCGGCCATGAGCTTGAAGATCTCCAGGCCGCGCTGATCCAGCTGCGACTGCGGCGAGGCGTCGCCGCGCACCGACAGGTTGGCCAGCCGTTCGGCGATCTGCGGCAGGAAGTAGCGCTTGCCCTCGGCCGCGTGGCGCACCGCCGAGGCCAGGTCGGCCGGGTCGCAATCCTTGGTGACGAAGGCGCGCGCGCCCAGGCGGTAGGTTTCCTTGATCAAGCTATCCTGGTCGAACTGACTCAGGAACACGATCTGGGCGTCCGGGAAAGTCTTGAGCACCTCTTGCGCCGCGTCCAAGCCGGTCAACTCGGTACCGAAGCGGATATCGAGCACCAGCACGTCCGGCGCGAGCGCCGCGTACATGGCGGCCGCCTCTTCCGGTGTCTTGGCCTGGCCAACCACGTCCATGCCGAAACCTTCGAGCGACATGGCAAAGCCTGTCATCACGATCGGGTGGTCGTCGGCGAGCAGTACGCGGATCGGGGCTTCTTGTTCTTGCTCAGCTTGCACGGTCGGTCTCCATCGGCTCTGGCGCGGAAACGATTGCCATGCGCTGGCATCAAAGTTGCCAGTCAACGGAACAATCGCGCGCCGCAGCGATTATTCCACATTTTGCGCGGCGATGGACGGCCGGCTGTGCCGTCTTGCGCGCGGCGCACTGCGCGAAATCACACATCGCAATAAAAATTACCATTAAATAGCTTTTCAATTGCTATGCAATAGCATATATTGATTCCAACGACGGGCAATAAATACTTCACCGGCCGTTCAACCACCAGCGGCGAGGCATCGCAAGACTGGACAAAAATCAGGAGACCAGCATGCATTTCACACATAACGGAAAACAAAGCGCCGGCACCACCTCCCGCCTGGCCATCGTGGTCCTGGTCCACGCGCTCGTCGCGTTCGGCTTGGTCAAGAGTTTCGCCATGGGGCACAAGGCGGTCGACACCAGCGGCGGCCTCATCGAACTGTTCCCTCCTCCCGTCGTGGAGCCGCCAAAGCCGAAGCCGGTCGAGCCGCCGAAGAAGGTCGAGCATACGACGCCCACCCAGCGCACCGATGCCGTAGTCACGCCGGCACACCCGGACGTGCAGCAGCAGCCGGACGACGAGCCGCGCGTCACCGGCGGCGGCGATCCGCAGGTCGACGCGCCGCCCGGCCCCGCGATCGCCACCGTGGTAAGCCCGCCGGCGGCCAACAACGCGGTCTTGTCGGACGGTTGCGCCACGCCGGAATACCCGAAGGCGGCCATCCGCAACGCCGAATCGGGCACCGTCACCCTGTCGCTGCTGGTTGGCGCGGACGGCCGGGTGAGCGATGCGCGCATCGCCAAGTCGAGCGGCTTTTCCGACCTGGACCGGGCGGCGCGCTCGGCCCTGAGCCTGTGCAAGTTCAGGCCCGCCATGGTCAATGGGGTGGCGACGTCGGGCTGGACCTCGCTCGACTACGTGTGGACGCTCAACGGCTGATCAAGGGCTAAGCGCGCCGCGGCTTATGCAATATGCAGGCTAGAAGGCGCGCCGGTATTGCAGCGAGAACGTGCGCGGCGCCAGCGTCACCACCTGCGGCAAGGGGGTGCTGGTGCCGGCCACGCTGCGCTGGTAGCCGATGTAGGCGATGTCGCCCAGGTTGGGCATGGCGTTGGCGGCGTTCTTGATCCCGAACGCCAGTTCCGAGCGCGCCCAGCGCAAGCCGGCGCGCAGGTTCAGCAGCGCATACGCGGGGCGCAGCAGTTGCAAGTCGGCCCCGCTATTGGCCGAGACGCTGCTGCCGGCGTGGCTCAGGTCGCCCTCCAGATAGCCGTTCAAGGCGGCGCCCAGCGCCGCCTCGTACACCAGGCCCAGGCTGGCCGTCAGGCGCGGCACCTGGTACACGGGCGAGCCGACCGGCTGCCCGGTGTTGCCGCCCTTGGTGATGCGCGCATCCTCGTAGCCGGCCCCGGCGCGGATCTTGAGCGATGGCGACAAACGCCCGGCCAGCTCGAACTCGACGCCGTCGATGGTGGCCGCGCCCGCGTTGCCCTGCATGTAAAAAGCGCAGCTGGGCAGGAAGATCGGCTGCTGGATATGGTCCCAGTTGACGCGAAATAGCGACGCCGTCAGGAGCAGGCCCGGCTGCGGCAAGTCGAGTTTGGCGCCCGCCTCGTAGCTCCATACGGCGTCCGGTTCGATGCGCGTCATGGACTTGGGGGTTTGCCCGATCGCCGCTAGCGAGGCGTCGCAGCCGAAGCCGCTGGCATCGAATTGCGCATTACCTTGCCGGAAGCCCTTGGCCGCCGACGCGTACAGCATGGCTTGCGCCGAATGCTGGTAAGCCAAGGCCAGCTTCGGACTCATGCCACTGGCGCTGTTCTCGCTGGCCGAACGGAACACGGTGCTGAGGTAGGCAAAACCGAGGTCGTCGCTTTGCTTGAGCCAGTATTTGCGGGTGCCCGCCGTGAGCGTGAACTTGTCGGCGAAGCGATAGTACAGCTCGCCGAACAGGGCTGTGTCGCGCTGGATGTTGACGTCGCGCTGGCGCCAGATCAGGCTGGGCACGCCGGCGGTGGCGCCCAGTTGGGCGTAGATGTCGTCGATGCCGAATTCGGCGCGGTGCTGCGAGTAGTACAGGCCGAAGGTGCCGCTCCAGGCCGCGCCGCCCTCGAAGCCGACGCGCGTCTCGTGCGCCAGCTGGGTGCTGTGGTGGTGGGCGCTCCACGGATACGATTGCACGATGGTCGAGCCCCAGTAGGCGGCCGTGCCCTCGGTGGAGTCTTCCAGGTCGTGGGTGCGGCGCTCGAAGCGGCTGGTGGAGGAACTGAGCGTCCAGCCACTGCCGTGGTACGTCACGCTCAGCGAAGGCAAGGTCCAGATATCGCTGGCCTCGGGCTGGACGTTGGTGTCGTGCTCGACCGTCGAGAGCGGCATGAACGCGGGCAGCGGCGCGTAGGAAGCGGGAAAGCCGAAGGTGAACTGGTTTTGATACGCCAGGCGCAAGTTCAGGTCGAGCGCGCTACTGGCGCGCAGCAGCAGGCCCAGCGAGCCGCCCAGGCTGCGCATGGCACCCTGGCCATCGACCGTGACGCGCGCCGATTGCGCATTGGCGATATCGGCGCGGTAGCTGCGCGCGAGGTAGCCGGGCGCGTCGTCGGCGAAGGCCACCATGCGCAAGGCCGCCGCGTTTTCCGACAGCACCAGGTTGGCCACGGCCTCGGCCGAACCGCCCTGGCCGGCGCCGCGCATGCTGCTGCCTTCGAAGGCGTAGCGGCCCTCGTTCTTTTGCAGATTGGGCGCCTTGCTGATCAGGCGCACATTGCCGCCGAGCGAACTTTCGCCAAACAAGGTGCCTTGCGGCCCTTTCAGGATTTCAACGCTCGCCACGTCGAGCAGGCGCACGTCGACGGCGCCCGGCAGCGGCGTGTCGTCGATGTAAAAGCCGCTGGTGCGCGCGCCCGCGATGCCGCGGATGGCGATGGTGCGGGCGTCGGAAAAGGCGCTGCCGGGGTTACCGGCGGTGCCGCCATTGCCGTAGGCGAAAGACACGTTCGGGGTGCGGCTGGCGTAATCGATGAAGTTCTGGATGTGGTAGTCGCTCTGGGTGCGCTCGGAGAAGGTGGTGACAGCCACTGGCACCTCGATCAAGGCTTCATCGCGCTTGCGCGCGCTGATGACGATGCGCCCGCCGGCACTGTCGGCTTGCGGTGCCGGCCCGGCTTGGCCGCTTGATGGCTCGGGCGCCGCTGGCGCTGGCGCTGGCGCTGGCGCTGGCGTTGGCGTTTGCGCTGACGTTGGCGCTGGCATTTGCGCCTGCGCGGCGGCGCTGGCCACTAAGGCGGCGACGGCGGCGGCCAGCGCGCGCAGGGAAAAACGCGACATGGGGGTGATCTGCTGTTCCACTTGTTACCTCCGAACACGTGGGCCGACAACATCACTGCGGCAATACCCTATTGGAAGCCACAAACTTAAAATCTCCAAGCAAATTCGGACGCCAACTCAGCGCAACTGGTGCTTGCTGCGCAGACGCTCGATCTCACCGTCTCTTTTCAGCGACACCACCCCTTTGTCGAGCAAATCGATCAATTCCTTCCCATATGGCACCGTCTTCCCCACCATGAAATAGAAATCGATCTGCTTGAGCCAAGCCGGCGTTTCGCGCTCGAATTCCGGGCTGTTCATCAAGTCGACGCCGCCCAGCTGGGCGTGGCCGCGCAAGGTTTCCACTTGCTGCAGCATGATTTCGCAGCGGCCCACCTTGAGCATGGTGGCCGCGTCATCGATGGTGCGGGCGCGGTTGCTGATGATGGCGTTGGGTATGCCAAACGATTCGTAATTGTAGTCGGCCTGCGAGCACACGCGCGAATGGGCCAGCTGGGCGGCCGAGTCCATGGCCGGGCGCGGGCGCCCTTTCAAGTACAAAAAGATCGGGGTCAGCGCATAGTGGGAACTGGGGAACAGGAACTGGCCAGTGCGCAGGGGTGACTTGATACCGTCGAGCAGGATATCGGTTTGGCCGCGCGAGCCCATCGCCAGGCAGCGCGCCCATGGCAGCAAGGTGATGTCCACCGCGCGCCCGCTGTCGCCAATGATGCGCTTGAGCAGGTCGACATCGAGGCCGGCCGCCACCGCCGTCTTTCGGCCGCCGGCGCGCTGCGCGTACAGATAGGGCGGGAATTCGGAGATGTCGCCGCACGCGCGCAAGGTGTGCGGAATGGCGCTCGCTGCGGCGGGCGTGGAGGCCGATGCAGCGCGCGCCGGCGGCGCGACGGCGCCGCCCAGGCAAAGCAGAACGACGCATGTAATCCAAGCCCTCATCCTGTCCTTTTGATATCGTCCGGCGCCGCGCGGCATGACCGGATGATAGTAGTGCAAGCCAATGGGAGCGTCAATTCCGGAGCGCCGCGGGGCTGCGACGCGCCGGGGGCGCGCGCATGCGCTACACTACTTGCAGCATATCGATCGCCCGCAGGGCCTTCCCACCACCATGAAGCACAGCAGCGCCTCATCGATCCTTCGCAGCATGCGCAACGCGGCCAGCGCCTTGGCGCTGCTGCTGGCCGCCGCCGGCGCGCGCGGCGCCGAGGCGACGCCATTGCGCATCGTCTTGCCGCCCTTGCATACGAGCGCGCGCGAGCACGCCGCCTACTTCCCCCAGCTGTTGGCGCTCGCACTGGAAAAAACACGCGGGCGCGACGGCCCGTTTGAGATCAGCTACTACGACCAGGAATTGACCAGTCCGCGCCAAAGCACCGAGCTGAAAAACAAGGGCGTGATCAATCTGATGTGGGATGGCAGCAATGCGCAGCGCGAGGCCGAACTGCTACCGGTGCGCATCTCGCTGCTGCGCGAACTGAACGATTACCGGATCTTCCTGATCCGCCGTGAAGACCGCGACAAATTCCGCGCCATCGAGTCGCTCGACGCCTTGCGCCACCTGCGCGCCGGCGCTGGCGTGAACTGGCCCTCGACCGCCATCCTGCGCGCCAATGGCTTGCCGGTGGAGACGTCGATCGCCTACGAATACCTGTTCCCGATGCTGCGCGTGAAGCGCTTCGACTACATGCCGCGCGGGATCTACGAAGCCTGGTACGAGCAGCAGGTGCACGCGGCCGACGGCATCGAGGTCGAGACCACCATTTTCCTGCACTACCCGGTACCGTTTTACTTCTTCGTCAACCGCGACAATGTGGCGCTGGCCGCGCGCATCGAACGCGGCTTGCGCATGGCGCAAAGCGATGGCAGCTTCGACCGGCTGTTCAACAGCATTCCCGCGTTCCGGCGCAGCATGGACGAAATCCGCGCGGGACGGCGCCGGGTGTTCGAATTGAAGCCCTTGTAAGAAAGCGCTTGCGAGGCTGCGCTTCAAATTTGCTCCACAATTGGCGCGCACCATGGGTTCATGCGCGCCATCGGCACGTTCCATTCACCGACCACCAGGAGGCTTCCCATGAAACTGCCAACACTACTCGTTTTGCTGTGCGCCGCGTGCGCCGCCTCGGCCCAGCCGCCGCAAGGACAAGGCGAGCAATCGGGGCGCGCGCGCGAACACCGCAGGCCGCCGCAAGAGGCATTTGACGCCTGCAAGGGCAAGAAGGATGGCGATGCCGCCCAAGGCAAGGGGCCGCGCGGGGAAACAATGAGCGGCACCTGCCGCCTGGTGCTGATCCCCACCCGCGCGGCTGACGAGGGCCGGCCGGAACGGCCGCGCCAGTAAAGTGCGCAGCGAGCGCTAGCGCGGCCCTGGGGTGGCGCGCAGTTGCTCGAGCAACGCGTCCTCGGGCGGCGCTTGGGCGAACAGCTGCTCCACGCGGGCGTCTGGCGCCGCCAGCAAATAGTCGACCTCAAGCTGGTAACGCCGGTACAGGCCGCTGCGCTTTGGATCGAGGAGTGCGGTGCGCAGTTTGAACAGCTGCAAATTCTCGGCGAAATCAAAGTCCCCGGCTTTGCCGACGCGGTCGGCATACCCTTCGCTCAGCCAAACCGGATTGCGCAAGTACATCAGACGGCCGAAGCGGCGCGATTCCATGATGTGGGCCGCTTCGTGAGCGATGAAATAGGACAAGGGACGGTGCGCGGCGTCGGCCAAAGCCATTCCCGGCGCCATTAGCACGCGATTAGCCGGGAGGTCCGCGGCGCGGATGTAAATGTTGCGCGTCGCCACCGTGTCGGCAAAACCCCCGACCCGGGTGCTGAAGTGTCCTCCGTACAGCCAAAGCCGCCAAGGCGCGTTGCATAAGAACAGTTTGTAGCGATCCTCGGGCCGGTACAAGGTCGAGGTGCGCAGGCGCCGATTCGCGTCGTCGAGCACGCTTTCCAGTTGAGGCGAGATCTCCTGGTCCGACCAGACGTCAAAGTTCTGGTAGCGCATCGTGTGCGCGAACAGCGGCTGCGGAATGCAAATCACGATCACCACGGTAAGCAGCAGCGCCGTCACGCCAGCCAGACGGGCCAGCCATGGGGCGGCGCGCCTCATTCGAGGACCTTGCCGATGCGCTCGCTGCGCACGCCATCCCCGCGCGAGAACCACACCTGGCGCGCCTTGCCCACCACGTCGGTCAGGGGCACAGTGCCGAAGTAGCGCGAGTCGCGGCTATTGTCGCGATTGTCCCCAAGCACGAACACCTGGCCGACGGGCACCGTCAAGTCCACCTCCGGCGCCTGGGAGCGCGCCATCCATGCGACTTGCCAGCTGCGCGCGCCGATCCGTTCCTGCATCAGGCCGACCTGCTGCGGCGCCGCCGCAGCAGCAACCGGTGTACCGTTGAGCAGCAGGTCGTGGCCGCGCATCAGCACATGGTCGCCCGGCAGGCCGATGATGCGCTTGATGTAGACCTGGGTGCGGTCGCTCGGATCGGCGAACAGCGCGATATCGCCGCGCGTGACGCCAAGCTTGCAGTGCGGACAGTTGTAGCGTTTGTCCGCGAAAAACAGATCGCCCCGCATCACGCCCGGCTCCATGCTGCGCGATGGCGCATAGAACGATTCGACTTGATGCTCGCGCACATACATGGTCAGCGCGGGCAGCGCAACGATATGGCATAGCACCAGCACCAAGGTGTAGCTGGCGCCCGATTGCCAGGGCTTGCTGACATAGGCGGCCAGCGTGCGCGCGCTGCGCCATGCGTCGACGACGCCGCCGATCCACAGGGCCAGGGTGGCCAACAGGCACAGCGCCAAGGCCGGCACCATCAGGACGGCGGGCATGTACAGGCTGGCGATCGCGACGGCAGGTGCCATCAGGAAGGCGAACGCCAGGATGAACCAAATGGCTTTTTCGGCCTGACCGTTGTAAAGCTGCCCAAAGCCGGGCAGGACGAACGACATCAGGGCCGCGCGCAAGGGCCGGCGCGGTTTCGGTTCGGGCTGACTCATGGTATTTCCTTCATGGTTGCTGCTGCATGCAATAATTTAGTTCGCGGACGATACGGCCCAGATTCCGAACATGAACGACGCCAACTGCGCGGCACCGGCCAAGCCGCCCAGGATCAGCGCCAGTTCTTGAATCCGCTCGCGCAGTCCGGCAGGGCGCGCGGGGGCGGGCATGGCGGCGACACGCCCCATCACCGTGCGCGTGAAATGTTCTGGCACCTCCAGCAATGGCGTGCCGAGCAATTCATCGAATTCCTTATCCATCCTGTTCCTCCAGTATTGACTTGAGCTTTTCGCGCGCCCGGTGCAAACGCGTCTTGATGGCGGCCGTGCTGCATCCTTCGATGCGCGCCACCGCCGCCAAGTCCATGTCTTGCACGTACGCCAGGGCCAAGGCGCTGCGGTCCGACAGGGGCAGGCGGTGCAGCGCGGCCTGCAAGCGCTGGCTTTGCTGCTTTTGCGCCAGCTGGTCGGGCGGCTGGGCGGCGCCGCACATGGGCTCGACGCCATCGTCTGGCATGGCTTGCTCGTGGCGGTGCGCGGCGCTGTCCAGCTCGTTCAAGGCCAGATGGCGCGCGATTGAAAACAGCCAGGTCGAAAACGCCGCCAGCTCGGGCTTGTAGCCGCCCAGATTGCTCCAAGCCCGCAAGAACGTCTCTTGCGCGATGTCCTCGGCTGCGCCCTGCCCAAGCGCCATGCGCCCCAGATAGCCGAACAGGGGCCGCTGGAATTGCGCGACGATGTGCGCGTATGCCTGGCGGTCTCCGTTCTCGATGCGTTGAAGTAGGTGCTTGATGTCCAAATGATGTCCGGTGTGCTTGATGACTTATACCGGTCAGGCTGGCAATGGTTACAGGAATTTAGAAAATATTCGAGCTGACGGCGCCATCGAGTTGCGGGGCCTACGGAGCGTATCATGGTATGTGCCCCCTACTGCTAGCGCGCGTGATTCGCGCCAAGCTATACGGCCCGCCGCCTCGCGCACTCTGGAATGCCGCGTCTGGCCGTTAGTTCGCGGTCGTGCGACCGACGCCGACGACCGTGGTCGGCCAATCGCAAGCGTTCAGACCATTAGCTGCCGTTCAGTTCGAGCCTGTCAATGCTTATGGCCGGGCGCGGGTTTTGCGAAGCTCCTCGTCGACGGCACACATTCGATATAGGAACGGGAGCAGCCCTTCAGGCAGCAATGGCGACATTAAGTGAGCCCGGCCACTACGGCGATCCGCGTCACGCCTGCGCCGAGGCGGCGAGAGTAATGTGTCGGTTCTTTCGCGTCGTCCACGATCATCGATGTTGGCGTCCGCTCCTTGGATTTGGTCGCTGCGCAAGGTTTGCGAGCTCGGCGCTTCGAACTCGCCAGCAAAAAAAGAGGCGGCTTGAACCATCGGGTTATACACAACTGACATCGTTACCAGCGGCTCGTAGGCCGCGTAGCG
>JAZKBP010000027.1:0-112180 GCA_040388555.1 Pseudomonadota bacterium | reverse complement strand
TGAGGAAATGCGCGCATTTCCTCAAAACAGGGGTCTGTCCCCGCAGTCGCAAAACAGGGGTCTGTCCCCGCAGTCGCGCGGTTGATGGTTCGACCGGTTCGATCGCTGCGGGTCGTGCTTTCTGCCGCCGCGCTTATATCTGCTTGTGGAAATACGTCGTCGCACACGGCGCGCCGTCGGGCATCAAGGCGTAATTGGGGACGCTGCCCACGCGCTGCCAACCGGCGCGCTCGTACAGGCGCTCGGCGTCGCCACCGCTGACGGTGTCGAGCACCAGCACGCTCTTGCCCAGCGCGCGCGCGATCTCGTCGACGGCGCCCATCAAGCACTGCGCAACGCCGCGCCGGCGCGCCCTGCGCAGCACCAGCATCTTGGCCACGTCGGCGCGGTGCGGCTGGTTCTCCGGCTGCGCGGTGATCAGCTGGACCGTGCCGACGATGGCCCCGGCCTCGTCCTCGGCCACCAGCAGCACGCGCTCGCCCCTGGCCACGCCGTCGGCCACGCCGTCCCAAAACGCCAGCGCCCGCGCGCGCGCCAGCGGCAGCATGAAGCCGACCGACGCGCCACCTTCCACGCAGTCTCGCAGCACATCGGCCAGCACAGCCACAGCCTCGCGCGCCGCGTGGGCGTCGAGCCGGCGCACCCGTACCGGCGGCGCCTTCGCCGCCGCCACGCTCACGCGCTCCTCCTGAGCGGCATGGCAGAGCGCGCAGCCAGCGCCACCAGATAGCGCGCCGCTTGCGCGCCCGGATTGTGGTAAGCGATGGGCTGGTCCAGCCCCATCGCCAGGCAGTCACCGGCCGCGAGGCGCCAGTTTACGGCGCCCACGCTCACCTCCATCACGCCTTCCAGCATCCAGACCTGCTGGTCGATGTCGACCTCGCGCGCCACCGCGTCGTAGGCCACCCGCTGTCCCGGCGGGAATACCACCTCGACCAGCTCCAGGGCCGAACGCGCCGCCGGCGACAAATTGCGCCGCACATAGCCCGAGGCAGGATCGGTCCACACGCTTTGGTCGGCCGCGCGCGACAGCGGCGATGGGGCGTCGGCGCCGTCGTCGGCGAACAGCGTGGCCAGCGTCACGCCCAGGCCGGCGGCGAGCTTGTCGAGCACCGTGGCGGTGGGGCTGCTCTCGCCACGCTCGATCAGCGAAATGGCGGAGCGGCTCACGCCACTGCGTTTGGCCAGGTCGTCGAGCGAGGCGGCGCGCGCGTCGCGCAGCTGGCGAATGCGCAGGGCAAGGCGTTTATTGATATCCATTATTCCATTTTACAGGAAAAATTAATCCAGCAAACTGGAATAGACAACATCAAAACAAGTCGAGCTGGCCCGTGGCGTTGCCGCATTGCTTGGCTGGCGGCGGCGGCACCAGCAGCGGCCTTTGGAATTGCGAGGCGTCGAGCCGCTCGAAGCGCCCGCCCCGCTCGTTCATGCCCAGGCGCTGGACCGTCTTGGCGAAGCGCTGGCGTATCAATTCGGCCCACACGCCCTCGCCATGCATGCGCTGGCTAAAGTCGCTGTCGTAGTCCTTCCCGCCACGCATCTCGCGCACGCGGTTCATCACCCGCTGCGCGCGCTCCGGGAAGTGCGCTTCCAGCCATTGCAGGAACAAGGGCCCCACTTCCCACGGCAGGCGCAGCACCACGTAATGGGCGCTGACGGCGCCGGCCTCGCGCGCCGCCGCCAGCACGCGTTCAAGCTCCGGCTCGGTGATGAAGGGGATCACCGGCGCCACGCTCACGCCCACCGGGATGCCCGCTTGCGTGAGGCGCTCGATGGTGCGCAGGCGCCGCGCCGGCGCGGCCGCGCGCGGCTCGAGCGTGCGCGCGATGGCCGGGTCCAGCGTGGTGAGCGTGATGGCGACGATGGCCTGGCCGCGCGCGGCCATCGGCGCGATCAAGTCGATGTCGCGCTCGATCAGCGAGGCCTTGCTGATCAGCGCCACCGGATGCTGGCAGTCGTGCAGCACTTGCAGCACCTGGCGCGTCAAGCCGCGCTCGCGCTCGCAGGGCTGGTAGGCGTCGGTGTTCACGCCGATGGCGATTGGCTCGGGCACGTAGGAGCGCCTGGCCAGCTCGCGCCGCAATAAATCCGGCGCGTTGACCTTGGCGAACAGGCGGCTTTCGAAATCGAGGCCGGGCGACAAACCCAGGTAGCTGTGCGTGGGGCGCGCGAAGCAATAGATGCAACCATTTTTTATGTTGACTCGTTTTGTTCATGTGTGTGTACAAACGGTTACAGCTAAGGGAATCTGCGATTTCTCTGCTTTTTTATGTTCATGAACAAAACGCTGCAGGTACGGACCATTCCTCTCTGCTTGTCACCCGGAAAATTCAGCCTGATCGTCAGCACTTACGAGGCGAAGCATTTCGATTAGAAGCGGCAACAAGACGTCATGGACCTTGATCATGACCTCCTTCACAACCAAGTCTGAATGCCCGGATTTGCCATCCAATTTACCAAAAACTGTTTTCGTTCCATTAAAATAGATTGGTACGAGATGCTTGTGCTTGGCGCAATTAACAATTCCCTGCAGCGTCAAAAAAACTTCGTCCGCGAAAAAGCGTTCAACCCGATTGAATAATTCAATTTCTCCACTGGTCGCTGTCGAAAGCCTAAACGCTTCCATCGTTTTTTCATTCCAACCAATGGATCGCGAACCGAAATCGCAAGATCGGAGATACAAGTTCAATGCGAACGGAAACGAATCACAAATTGCATGAACATTTTGGAGAAACGCCAAGACTTCAGCGTTGAACTTAATTGCGTTAACGTAACCGTCGCCACCTAATTTTTGAAACGCCTTCGCGGCATACACTCCCTTCTCTTCGACCTCAAGCCAATTGGAGTAGTGATAGTGCGCCATTTCCTGCCGTCGATTCAGGCTAGCGATTATGTGTCCAAGTAAATCCAGCGCAACCGTTATTTGCTCCAATTCATCGCACATCTGCTGGGCTAGTCTTCTAAGCCGTGTCGCCTCCTTTCCGGCAGTGCGCCTCGACTCCGTATCGCCTGTTTTTCGTTGATCTGCAAATACCTTAGCCTCGGCCAATAGTAAGTCGCGTTCTTTGATTAAGTTTCGTTGCTCAGCCAATAAACGGGCATCAAGTTCCATATGAATCCTTCCCTCTTTCCCCTTCTCGCTCTCAGTCTGTGAGAATCAGCGAAGCCATCTCGCGCGGTCAAACTAGAAAATCATCGAGCGGTCTGCCGATAGCCAACATCTCGCGTACCCACTTAGGTCTGCGTCCTCGCCCACCCCAAGTATTTCCTGCGTCGTCAGCATACTTTGGTGCACGGGAACTGGCATCGACCTGGCTTGATTTCTTCGCTGAACGAAAGTCGTCTTTGGGCGAGGCATCGATTCCAATCACACGCAGATAAACGGAACTGTCTGAAATCTCTTTTTCTCTGGCCCTATCTCGCAGAATACCGAGGACCTCTTCGAACCCGATGGGTTTGTCATCCGAACCGTTCCACGTCCTTTGCTTTTGAAGCACAACGACAAAGAAACCAATCTTTGAATTTGGTGCCATCATGTATTGCCCTTGAAGCTGTTTTTCCAATGCTTCAATATACTGCCGCAAGGACCATCGCACTGACATCTTTAACTCGACAGTTGCCCGCAGTATGCCGGTTTGGCACAGCACATCGCGCCGAGTTCCCTCCGGGAGGATTGGCTCAAGCGCCACTACATAGCGCCCCCCCGCAGCATGGTTTAGTTCGCTGCCGAGTATTGCCTGGAAGTCCTCTTCCAACGCAAGTCCATCGTTATCGGTTTTGATCCGATTGAAGTTCACCAAATTGAAGAAGCGACGCAGGCTGAAATCTCCTGTCTCAATCTGGCATTTCACTGCAAGCAAGTCCGCTTCCACTGCCATCGCAAAGGCCAAGTAGTCGGACACTGGCGGCGAGAACGTACGCTCAAACTCAAGGTAGTCCTTTTGTGCAATTGGTTTCTTGGAGTACTGCTCCTCACGCATCATGAACTGCACGTGGCGCAGATATTGGGCTCCGGGGCCAATAGTTTGCTGCCGAAGCTCCTCAAGGACAACATAAGCATGTTCAGATTTTGCATGCGAAATTGCAGGGACTATGGCATCTCGAAAGCGCTGAGCATGGTCCCGACGCCCAGGCCGAAACACACGACCATCTGCACGATTAACATCGTTCACCTCTTTAATTGTTAAGTGTGCCCACTTGTAGAGCACCTTTAGGGCATTAAGGCCGATCGCCTTCTTCTCGGCCACCTGTTTAAGAAGTACGCCACGATCTTCGCCCAAGCGTGCCGCCAGCGCCTCCATTAGACGTTCCGCCGCTTGTGGGATTGCCGTTCTCCATGATTCCAACCGTTGGCAAAAGGTGTCTGGATATATCCGCAACCAGAAACAAGCCCATACGACGGCGTTAGAACACTGGAGCCGAAGTTCCTGAATCTGCTTTTCCAGCCTCCCTCGCGCGTCCTGCTCCTCGACGTCCAATGCACCCGCAACATCGTCGAGCAAAGGAATCTCATTATCAAACGCCGCGCTCATCCGACGCCACGCTTCACTCTCAAAAATCACTTGATTGATAATAGTGCTGTTCGCCACGACAACCTTTAAGGCGGCCTCTGATGCATATTCTGAAATTTGAAGGTTACTCTGTATGAAATTCCAGATTGAGCGAACAAGGCCATGTTGGATATCGATTGGTGCCTCATCGAGACGTTGGATAAGCGTCATCGCCTTATCTAGGGACACCGGCCCCTTGCTCGACCTTGCCAGAATCTCCTCAAGCTCCTTTATGGCAATCCGAGAGTGTGCGCCCACCAAGTCCCAAAACCACGTAGGGTATCCGTTTATTTCGAACTGGGCATAACGGATCGCGCGCAAGACTTCATCGTCGCTAAGAGGTGGCAACTGCGTACCATCGCCTAAGTCAAGGTGCAAACCCTGCAAGCCCGCGATAGTGATGTTGTAGATTGAATTGGGTTCGGCCTCATTCCACGTCGGGTCCTTTTTGCGCCAAAGCGTTCTAAGGCCTTCGCGAGCCGCTTGCGCGATCGCATCACCAGCAGCCTGCTCGAAAAGTATGAAATTGCATTCGCTATAGCGCGACCGTTCGTGTGTACGGTTGAGCCACTGTGCCACCCAGACCAACGCGTTCTCCTGGGACGCATCGCGGAGCCCGTCGAGCATGTTCAAAAGTGCGTCCTTAGACTCCCGATCGACGACGAGTCCCCGGTCATGTCTTTCCGTCTGCTTAAACGTTAGCCCAACGGTCTTATTGTTCCGGCTTTTAATTAGCTCGGTAAAGCCCGGCTCACCAAGCTCCGCCTCATCACCGTCGACGTATTGATACAAGGGGCGATACCAAAACACCCCCCGATAAATGCCATCAGCAGTCTTGTCAGTTGGATAGACGAGTCCCTTGAGGAGCGCCATGCGAACCGGCTTATTTGCTTGAAGTGCAGCTTGCAGCTGGACTGAATCAGCGGTGCCATGGTGATGTTTATTGACAAACCGGCCAAGCACCAAACAAAGCTTTGCCACCCGAAAAGGCGCCGCAGCCGAGCGTGTGATAACCAGCGCAATCAAGTTCATCGCGAGCTCCACAAACCTCTGGTCAGCCCAATACTGCTCAGAATCGCGTCCTTTTCCGAAAGTTGAGTTCACCAACCGCAATAAGAACGAGCGAGCAAGCTTGTATAGGTCAATGTCACTTGCCTCATCCGCGACTCCATGCGTCAGCACGTAGTCAATCGAATAGCCGTCCCGTCCTTTGCGAAGTTGTTCGGCCGCAATCGTTGCGATCCTCTTTGCATCAAGAACCTTCCACGCGAGCTCGGCGACAAGTCGAGCCACACGCGATTCGACTAAGTCAGATTTACCTATTAATGCCCTGCCCAATTCGTTGAAGTCGTCTTCTCTTCCAAGGGAAAAAATGTAGTCCAAGTCAAGCTGATCGTCGATCAACTTAGAGTAATCGTTGCCATGAGAATCGAGTACCCTCATCCGAAACATATCGAGGCGCCCGTGTCCTGCGATATCTAAGAGCACGTCCTTCGCATGTGAGTTATCACTATACTTTTCGAATAGGCGCTCAAGTGTTGGTGCAATACCAGGTTTTGCAGCCTGCCAAAAGTTCTCAGCCGTGAGAGTGTAGTACGAACGCCCTAGTGAATCCCCGCTCGAAACTAGCCGCTCAAGTGAGTTCTCAAGCGCAGTGGAAGCTTCTGCAAGTTGAACTTGAGGATTTCTTAGGTCGCCAAAGAACGCGACCGCCTGAGGCTCGACCGTAATGAGCTCCTTTCGGCAGTGTGCGCTAAAGACCGCCAACCAGCCGCTCAAAGGAAGTAACACACGATAGACGCCACACTCGCCAGTGGTCGAGTGCCAAGTGAAATTCGCGAGCAGGCGACGGGCATGGTCTGGTGACTTCACCAAGCGTGCAAGGCGTTTTGCTGCGAGAAACGGTAAGAGTTCGTCTGGATAGAGCTTGACTTGATACTGCCCTGAGTCAATAAACAAGCGCGAGCCCAGCAGATACGCCAGTGAGGGTTCCGAGAGTAGGGAAGCAATAATTGGGCGTGCAGAGAGCACACCATCCCTAAAACGCAACGACTTAGGCGATAGCTCAATGTTCGTTAGGTGGCACACGGCCGAGGCGCTAGCAAGGCGCTCAATGGCTTCTTCAAGGCTTTCAGGAGGTGGATTCCCGACTCGTTGCTCACGGGGGTCTGAACGCTGTTGCTGCTGCATCGCGTCAGTCATCTTCTCAAAGACATGTGTGAGGCACTGCGGCGGATCTCGAACTGGATCGACGTAAGCAAGTATGTCCAGTCCGCCGGGACCTTCGGCAAGGCGAGCAAGTCCGAATTGAAATGCAGCATTCAGCATCTGCTTCGGCTCAGCCACGCCAAGGTGAGTGCCCAGATAGTGGACTGCAGCGGCCTTGTCCAGTGGACGCAAAGCATAGATCTTTAGCTGCTCGCGTGCATACGGCAATCGCACGGTCTTACCGCTACCGTCGGTGGATTCAACGTTACCAATCGTTAAGTCTTTGGCTCCAGATAAGTCATCCTCCGATGCATCGTGCCGGCGTTCACCGGATTCATAGACAACCGAATCGTCGTCAGCGAGGACTGTATCGTCATCCGACAAATTTTCGCGGCTTTCGCTGTACAGCGTGGTGCGGAGCTCCTCTTGAAGCAGTACGAGGATATCCGCAGTGAGCACAGCCGGCCTGGAAGAGAAGACCCATTTGACGTCTGAATTTGGCCAATCGAGCGCCCGAACTAGTCGACGCAGGGCCTTTCTAATTCCATCCTCCGTGCCAAGTGAAGCCTCGTCCAAAGAATCAACGAAAGCTGTCAACTCGCCGCCCGACTGCTTCCAGGAAGACAAGGCATCGCAGTCTGCAGTCTCCAACGCGTCGTCAACGCCGTCCTCCCCCAAGACTTTGTGGAGCGCAACATATATAGCGGATTGCCCCCGCGCGCGAAGCTCGTTACTTTTCGCCTTGAGTTCGGTTGATTTTCCAAAGTTGGCCCGACCTACTATAACGGTGAAACGCCCCGCCAATACGTTGTCCCAATTCATACGCTTGCCCAGCACCTCAGACGCAAATAACTCGTCAGCTGTGTAGTCGGTCAATAGCCCGAATCGGCGGTTTAGGTCTAAATAGTTATCCATGTTGCATATAATAGTCCGCCGGACACTTTTGGTACGAAGAAGGAACCCACAGCATGCTTGAATGTGTAGCTCACACCGCCTACAATACTGTATAAAATCACAGTTGTATTTGGAGATTCGTATATGAAGTCTCTTAATTTCTCCGACGTACACCAACAAAAAGATCAACCACTAAAGGGACGTGGCGCACTCACAAACCTGCAGGGGCGACATGAAGTTCACACTCGAGAGCAAATTGATGATGGATGGTCTACGTCACAAGTGCCAGAGGCAACAGCTGACCGGACTACCAACAAGACTCAGGTATTCAATGAAGTCGCAAAAACGATCTTGAGCCGCAACTCATCGCCAGATGTCCCGTTCAACGTTTCTTTAAATCCATACCGCGGATGTGAGCACGGGTGCATTTATTGCTTCGCACGGCCGACGCACAGCTACTTGGGGCTGTCGCCGGGACTCGATTTCGAAAGCCGATTGTTTGCGAAAATAAACGCGCCGGACTTGTTACGTGAGGAGCTAGCAAAACGTGGCTATATACCTGAACCGATAGCGTTAGGAGTCAACACCGATGCCTACCAACCGTGCGAGCGTGATCTTGGCTTGACCAGACGCGTGCTGGGTGTGCTGCAAGAGTGTGAACACCCTGTAGCTCTGATAACAAAATCATCCTTAATCGAGCGCGATATTGACATCATTGCGGACATGGCGGCAAAACGACAGGCCATCGTAGCCATTACAGTCACGACACTTGACTCAGCCATCGCACGGACACTAGAGCCACGTGCCGCCACGCCCATGCGTCGCCTACGTACAATCCGCACTCTGGTGGACGCAGGTATTCCGGTGGGAGTAAGTATTGCGCCAATCATTCCTTTCATTACTGAACCAGAAATTGAGCGCGTGCTTGAAGCCGTTTGCGAGGCGGGAGCACTTAGTGCTCACTACGTGATGCTGCGTCTGCCGTGGGAAGTCGATCCCTTGTTTCAGCAATGGCTGCAAGCGCACTTTCCGGAACGAGCCCAACGGGTAATGAATCGCGTGCGCGAGATTCACGGCGGCAAAGATTACGATAGCGACTTCGGAAAACGCATGCATGGCGATGGCGTCTGGGCCGAACTAGTTCGCCAACGCTTTCGCAAAACAGTTGATCGCCTCGGCATGAACCTAAAAAATGGCCGCTTCGAATCGTTAGATTCCTCGTGCTTTAGGCGTCCCGTTGTCGCCCAGCCGTCTAACACGAATCGCAACCGCGCAACGGGTCAGCTGGACCTTTTCTGATGAGTTTCCCATGCTTGCACCTTTCGGGAAAAATGACCGGAGGCTAGATGAAAATTGACTTCATGAAATTTTTCGCAGGTGCAGATTGCCAGCTTGACCCCGTGAGCGCCACTACAGATTCTAGGCTGCTAAAGAATTTCAGAAAATGCTTTTGACAAGGTAAATCGATATGGAAAATGGCCTCTCAAACATTGAGCACTTTCACAAGTGCGTAGCCGTAGTGCTCAACTCGCTTTATGAAAATTTTCCATGCCCTATTGACATTGACACTTTCTACATCGAAGGAGAGGGGCGCCCCACTTCCGAACGGGCCTTGGTTAATTTTGATGACGAACAGAAAACTTGGACTCTGAATGGCGACAACTCGCAGTCTTATTCTATAAGGCGCCTGATCGTAATTTACAAGAACACGATGTACTACTTGCGCGACGAGGGATACATTCGAATGGCTGAACCAAGCCACGGCCAAGATCAAAGAGGCTTTTTCGAATGCGTTCTTACATCAAAGGGCTTGTCTGCGCTTGGTCGAATCGGAGTCAAAGAAAGAACCAATTGGGGAACATTGATTCACTTGAGCATCAAGGATGGGAAGTATAAATTGTTACAAGATCTCGCCATCAAAGTTTTATCGAGCGGGCTAACATGATCGCGCAAATCTCTGGCCTGACGTGCATAGACAGTCGGGGTAACATTTCAAAATAGTGCCGTGCATGGCGCAAAATGGATCGATGTATGAACGAGAGTGCAGTTAGGCTTGGCAGACACACAGGGCAGACCATCAGCTGGTATACGAGTAGACCGGAGAACTCGAACGCGTGCTGTCTCTATTGCGGGCAGGCGCTGCGTGGCTCAAGGGCACAGGAGTCGGACAAGGAGCACCTCATTGCAAGGAACTTCGTCCCGACTGGGACGATGGACGGCCACCCGTTCAATTTCATCTTTCGCACATGCCGTCCCTGCAACGCGCGCAAGGCAGCGGCCGAGCGGCACGTCTCCAGCGTCACGTTATTCAATAGCCCTGGTCGCCTAGAGGACGCTCATGTGAACGAGGTGGCGCTTCGAAAAGCCAGAGGCGACTACCATCCAAATCGAAAGGGCATTCTTGTACAGGACGGGCACGAGAATCTTTCCATCCGCGGCTCGTTCGGTCAAATGTCCATCAACTTCGATATGGTTGCTCCACCGCAGTTGAATAGGAACATGGTCGGAGAGATTGCATTTAGCCATATACAAGGGCTGTTCACACTTATCAGCACCGAAGACTTTCGGGACGCGTCGAAGATGCGCTTGCTTCCGCAAGAGCAGTTCATCTGGTATGACTGTTATACGCATGGCGACTGGGGCAATCCTCATGCTGTGGAGATTGCAGATCGAGTCCGCGATTGGGAGTGCCTTGCAAACATCGTTTCAGCCAAGGGCTACTTTAGGGCAACGCTGCGCTGTAGCGACGAAGGATGGTTCTGGGCCCTCGAGTGGAATCGGCAGCTCCGGCTGGTCGGTGGCATTAGTACGTCGCGCATGAAGGTTTTCGAAGGATTGCCGAATGAGGGATGGTTGGCCACGCCTCACGGACGAATGCGAAAACAAGTTCCACACGAACCAGAATCCGACCAGCTCTTTGCCGGAGTTGTCAGGGACTAGACGCATGATCGTGCATTCTGACCGGGCTAGTTGGACTTCGTCGACTCGATTGCCGGAGGCCGGATCGCATCGTCGCTGCGGGGGACAACCTCGCAAAACGCTCCTACATGCCCCCGGGATTCGGCCGGGGTACGCCCCGCGGGCGACCTCGCCTGCGCTCGGCTCAAATCGCCCCGGTCCGCTTAGCATCGTCCGGACGTGGTCGATCATCCAAAGAATCAGTGTTGTGCCCGGTCGCGCGCTTCATGTCTGGAGTCCCATTCAAAGCCCACGAATCGAGACTTTGCCGCCGACGGGGCGGCAATCCTCTCGCGCAAAACGTGGACTGAGCCGATCAGAACAACCTGTCGCTGCGCCCGGGTAACGGCCGTATACAGCCAACACGGATCGAGCAGACGCGTTCGATACAGAGGGATAATCACGCAAGGAGCCTGGCTCCCTTGTCCACGGTGGCACGTTATCGCATACGCCAGCTGAAGGTCGATCAAGTCGTCCCGTTCAATTCTGTGAGGTTCGTCGTACCCGTCGAACAGGGCGGTGACTGCCCGCTCCTCGGAATCAACCGCCAACACCATGCCCATCAGTCCGTTGAACAGGCCTCGCCCGTAGTCATTGCGTCTGAACACGCAGGGTTCGCCTGGACTGAACCACTCCCCGAACTCGCCCTTGATCTCGTCCACACCGAGGCTCGCCACGCGCAGCGCATGGAACGATCGGTTCAGCATATGGATTCCAGCATCGCCATCGTTGCGCGCCGTGACGATCAATGGAAGCTCTGTCTGTCCGGCACCCACCGCAGCCCACACCTTGCGAACCATCGCCGGCAGCTCGCCGACACAACATTCAAGCAGCGAAACGCCTTCGCCTGATCCATCATAGTGACGCAACACGGGCATCGTTCCTGCGCGAATCGCCGCCGCCACGGCCGGGATGCCACCGGCCTCGCTGTGACGGTGAATGACATTCAGGCGCGACGTGATGCGCTGGTCCTCAACCAGCCGATGGTAAATCAGACCGAAGCCCACCGGTGGCAACTGTCCGTCGTCGCCCACCAGCACCAGTCGGGCGCCGGATGGCATCAGACGCAACAGCGCGCGGGCCGACACCAGATCCAGCATCGACGCTTCGTCGATTAGCACCAGATGGGAAGACGTCAGGCGGGGCAGGCGCTCGAGCTCGTGTTCCAAGGAGATGCGCGCCGTCTGATCCAGCTCGCTATCGTCGAGCAGCAGCTCCACCTGCCGGCGCCGTTCCAACTGCACGCGCCAGCGAGCCACCGTCATGGACAAGCGCCCGGTGGCACGGCTGATCTGGAGTGCGGCCTTGCCGCTGACAGTTGCCAGCATGAGCTGCCCGCCACACTGCTCCCACAGATCGCAGATCACTCGGGTCACTGTGGTCTTGCCAACGCCAGCCCCACCCTGTAGACATGCCAGCGACTTTTGCAGGACTGCCAGCACTGCAGCGATTTGTTCAGGATGCAGTGGCTTGCCTCCGACCTCGCGGCTCACCACCAGCTGTTCCAATATCTGGTGAGATGGGACGCGTACCGGGCTGGCCGACACCTGAACCTGGAGCAACCGTTCGAGCACGTATTCTTCCATCTGAGCGCAGCCCGGTGCACGCCACATGCCCCTGGCCGAAAGGATCGCGCCGTGCCGCACGCCGAGGATTATGGCTTGCGCGACAATAGGCGATTCGGACTTCAGGTGCAGCAACCTGGACAGGCTTGCGCGCATCGTTTCCCACGTGCCGGCCGTATTCCCGTCCTTGATTTGACGCTTTACTACCGCGTCGCACGCACCAACCAGACGGCGCGGATCACGCGATGGGACCTCGACACCAGCCTCAGCCAGCAGTTTTATGCCAAGCGCATCGAGCTTGAGCCACTCCAGCACTGGCACCAGACAATATGGGTTACGCCGCAACTGCTCGACCGCATCCGTTCCCAGTATCCGTCCCATTCGTCGCGTCAAAGCAATATCATCGATTCCCTGGCTTGCCAGCCACGCCAACGTGCTGGTCTCCTGTTGCATATCCTTCCATGTTCGCACGCAAAGCGCCGCCAATCCCGGCGCAAGGTTGGGATGCTCCGGCGCGATCACGGCAGCGATCTCAGGTATGTTCGCTTCATCCATCAGCACATTGGCGAGGTTCATGCCGAAACGCAACCATAAGCGCTCGGCGCGCTCAGGTCCCACACCCGGCGCGTGCGCCGCCAAGAAAGCCATGATTAACCGCCCGGACGGCACGATCCGTACAGCGTTTTCAGCCTCAATCTGCCAACCCCATCTTGGATGCTGCCGCAACTCGCCGCGCACCCTCCATTGTTCACCGGTAGATGGCCGTCCGAGCGTGGTCCGAGCCGCCGTCCGCACCCTGAGCGCCAGTCCGTTGCGCGTATCCGCCGGTTCGTTCAGCAGCGCGCCGAAGATCGTCCCGAAATCGTGCTGGCTGAGAATAGATGTGACCGTCACATGATGATCCATCACACGAACACCTCCGAGGTGCCGCCGTCCGGCGCGCCAATGCAAGCGTCGAACCCGGTGTGCATTTGCATGCCAGTCTCGTCGCGCAGGCGTAACTGCTCACGCAGCGCGTCAATCTCGCGCCGTTGCCGCTCGATCACGGCCTCGCGCTCGGCGAGCGCGCCTGCCAAGTCATTGCGGTCCGCATTGATACGTCCGATGCGCCGGCGCACGGCATCATCGTCAGTGTCCTGCTGGATGCGCGAACCGATCGCAGCCAATCCCTGCGTTTCTGCGGCTGCGTTGACCAAAGTGCGTAGTTCAGCGTGATTGAAGAAGTGCTGTTCCTGGCTGCGTCGCAACCCCAGCGCGAGCGTCAGTTCGCGCACATTGATTTTGCCTTCGCCTGTCGCTGGCAGAGTCGGTTGGCGCCCCCGTTCCGGCAGGGCAGACCATTCGGCCATACGCTGTTCAAGCCAAACTTCCAACTGGGCCTTGATCTGTGGAACGATGCTGGGGCGGCTCATTGTGCCTCCATCGACACTATCGTCACTACCTTGCCCGACTCCGCGATTTCCTTTCTCATGCGCGATGCGGCCGCGCGCTCGCGCGCCGCTTCGTTCTCGGCTTTGTCGCGGGCATTGAAATGCGCCAATACAGTCGCCTTATGCGTGTTTATCTGGGCTCGCAATTCAACGTTCTCGGCACGGAGCCGCGCTATGATCTCGTTCAACGTCGTGGGCAATCCATTGCGGCCGGTCTTGGCATGTTTGATCAACTCGCGTACGCGTGGATAGCGGCAGCCCGTTTCCAAGGCAATCAGCGTGCGCGAATGACCCGCTTCCAGCGCCACGTTGGATACGTTGATTTTCAGCGCGCCCTTGGCCTTGCGCGCCTTGAGCTGTTTGTTCTTCGGCTCGCCGTCGCATAGCCGGTCGTAGGCCGCCATGAAATCCTGTTCGATCGAGTCTTGTGGAGGCACTTCCTTCTTAAGTCTGGGCATGTCCGTTCTCCAAGATCGACACCACACGGGCGTCCAGCGCGTCCAGGTCGGCACCGAACTTCTTGAGGATGCTCCGCGCCTGATCGGCTCGGAGGCGGATTTCGCGAAACGGCCCGGAGTGCGCACCCGCCGCTTCGGCCTGGTGCACGGACACCTCACATTCCACGTAGCGATCGGACCAGAATGGTTCGTGGCTCTTGTCCATGATCGCGCAAGCACAGCCGGCGCACACGCTTGGCTCGCGCGTCGCTGTATTAGGCGCCTTGCGCAACCAGACCGGAGTGTTCGAGGTGTCATGGCATCGCATCTCACTGGTACGCGTCGGACAGCAGGTCGCGTGTGCAGTGAAGAACATCTTGAGGTCGTTGCGTTCAGTCCATTCAACTGCTTGCTGCCACTTTTCTGATGTCGGCAGCTCGCCAGCATCGGCACACAATTTCGCAAGCGCCTGCTCTAGCTGTTCGCCCATACGTCCGGCCAGCTTGCTCTTTCCGACGATGATGTCGAACACTACAAGATTAGTCTTCTGGGTGGACATTGAATCCAGCTCGTCCAGCAGCAACGGGTTGCGGCCGATGTATCCGCCTTCCGTCATCGCTAGGCTCATGTGGTGGAACTGCATCTGGATCGCGGGCAGCAGCCTAGCGTCGCATGCCAGCGCGAATTGCGCCCAAGCTTTACGCAGCATGTGCGTCCTGAAAATTTTCCCCTTGCTCTCACGCCAGCGCACAAGGTCATTGTCCTCGGTTTTGCGCGCGCTCTCGTTTGGCAGAGCGGAAAGATCGATCCAGCGATCAATGAAGTGTTGCATCATTGTATTTGCCTTATCACTCGGCATCGCGCCAAGCCGCGTAGAGGCAACAGGCAGCGTCTCGCCAGGTAGGCCTGCAAGAATTAATCGACTAGTTTTGGCACACGCGTGCCAGGGTTCGTGTAGTTGGTCGAGAATTTGCAACGCCCGCACTGCCAGCGGCGTTTCTTTACTACCTACAGGCCGCATGCCCAGTACCCATTCCACCTCGCGAGGCAGCCCCTCTTCTGTCTTTGAAAGCTGGGAACGGATGACGAACCATTCATACAGTGCTGTGGCGCTTAGTTCCAAACGCACGCCAATGGGAAGGCCAGTGGACTCATCGGTACCCGCCAAGATACCCATCAGTTCTGACACCCGCATCCCGGATGTTGCCTGGACGATAATCGCGGCAGCGTCTCGCACCGATTCCCACAGTTCCCTCACACGGGTCATCCTTGCTTTATGACGAGCCGACGATCTCTCATACGCCAAATCGAGTGGCTCATGCCACGGCTTGCGTTCGCCGGGCAGCGTGCCGAACTCAAATGCATCGAGCAGTTTTATGGCGCGCAATTGCCTTGCTTTTCTTTTGACGCCAGCTCTACATTTAGCGCCTCTGGTACCATTCAATCTTTTCACAATTATCTCAACGCCTGCTAGCGGGTCGCGCACCACGTCCAGCAGCCTGAGCACGTCGTCGGCTGGCGTCCCGAGGAACCATGCAGCCTTATTCAGCAGAGGTATAGTCACCTCGTCAGGCAATGGCTTTATCCATCCAGCAGCCTTGGTGGCAAGCCCCATGGCGACGGCATTCACGCTCCTGCCCTCAAAGGGATGGCTTACCAAGGACTCCACCCCCATCTTGGCTAGCGCTTGCCGCTGATCCCACAAATGCATGAGTGTCATCACTGCCCTAGTCGCCGTAGGCACACTAATTTCTGCATCTTCCGACCGAGCTGCTATGAATCCAGGCAACTGGTCGAGATACTGGCGAATCACGGCGGGAGTCAGGTGATGTGCCTGATGGTATCCGGCGTCGCTCATCCAGGACAATAACCAGTTGAGTTGACTTTGGACATTACACATTGATCCTGGGCTAAGCTTACGCCCCCGCGTTGGCAGCACCAGCAGGGTGAGCACCAGTATTTTTGCCCAGTGCAGCCGCGCCGCGTGTTGGATGTCAGTCAACCTGCTGCCGTCATACAGGACCATTCCCCAGTTAAGAGTTGACCTTGACCGTTTTGAACCAGGTGTCGGATTAGAAAAAACCCAGACTCCGTCTTGAAGCTGACTGTGTTCGCTGAGTTGATATTGGCCGAGTTCATCCTCGTTCATTTCGTGAATTTTCTTTCGTTCGACACGTTCGCTGTACTGGCTCTGGTGGATAGTTTTCATATCTTCACCCCACGTTTGGAAGCCGAATCGAAATCTCTCGCGACGCTTCGAGTACATCCGACGAAATCCACGCACGCAGCGCGGCCAGGTCAGCCAGGATCGGCGTCCAGCGTTCGATCCACGTTCTGGCGCTCATCGCACCCTGACTTCGGTAAATTGCCACTTCAAGCGCCGTATAGTACGCAACGTTCACCGGATCGCCCGGATGCGCAGCCGCGTTCGCGCAAGATGGGCAACCGCCGTAGTCCTTGCACAGCTTGCCCGGCTGTTGGTTCGGCCGTGGCGAGTCAAATGGATCTAGGCAGGAGAACCCTGGTGTGGCGGCGCCTTTGTCCTGTCCCGGCGCGAGGCGCCGCGGATCGATCACGCCGCTTGTTTGCAGCCAACGTTCGCGCATCACGATAACCTGTCCTATTCGTTCGCGATAGCGAGCCCTGACGCCGCCGCTGGTGTAATGGGTCCAGGTGGTCGCTGGACTGCCGTGATTGCCGACCTTACGGGCCGCTTCCAGGCTACCATCCATGAACTGGACCATATCGAGAATGCTCGGACGCAACTGACCGAGCGTAAATGGGGGGAGCTTGTTGTCCTTGATAAAATTCATCAAACCCAATCCCCAAACCCTATCGTTCGATCCTGTCATGCATCGTCTTTCGCCATCCTCACCGAAACCCTTGGGTCGCTTTACACCGAATTGTTGAACGTACACGAACAGGCGGTCTGTATGTTCCGGTGCAAGATGTGCCCTAATACGCGTAGTAATTTCCCGCAGACAGACAAGCAGCTGTTTAAGGCTAAGCCGTGACGATACTGTCGCGTCCTGATAGAGTGCGCGCGCCAAGTCCCGGACGGCCCGGCCCTTCACTCCAACAATCTCGATCACCGGAGTGCCAGCTTGATCCTTGTTAAAGTCGATATCGCGCCAGTTGAGGCTCAATATCGTGTCAGGATTGAACACGGTAGCGACTGTGAGGAGCAGCACGAACGGGACGAGATCCCGGCCCGACGGGTAAAAATGAGAAGTGACCACCGCCTGTCCGTGTATATGTGTTATTGCCCTGCCCAGAGCCGGATTCCTTTGTTTTATCACCGCCACATCGGGGACCAGCTCTGGATAGGCTTCATCCACAGCGGCAAGGCATACAGAAAAATTGCGATAGTCCGACCGAGTATTATTCATGATTCTAGCGGTGTCATGAAGACGCGCACGCCCGTCAGCCATCAACACTCGCGCATTTGCGAAGCGCTGCTCGATGGCCAGCACCTCTCGCTCAGCTGCCCCAAGGATCGCCAGAAGCTGCTCCAATCCGAGAACTCTTGTTGGCACAGTTTTTCGAGCCACTCCGACAGATCCGGAATGAATCCGCTCAGCGATGCGATTGGCAACGCTCGCCCACTGACCGGTATTGAGAGCGCCAAGAGTTGAGCGCAACACACCCATCGCAGTACGCACCGAATGTGGGTGCAGAGCCTTAACCCGCTGCCCGGATTCATTCAGAAGTTTGTCCCGGAACCCGGCCAGCATCTCGTCATCGATATCCACTGGATGGATAAAATCTGACCAATTCGATTTCACGTATGCGAAGAAATAACGCCGTAAATAATCTCTGCAATTGAGACGGGTTTGCGGCGAGACCGTCGCCCCCCAACACAGGAAGGCATCCACAAACATTGGTTGAAGGTTGGGAAAAGCCAGTAGGAAGCTCAGGTCCACATAGTGTGGTTCGCGCCCGCCTTGCCGCGGAAATACGGCGGCCAGCACCGGCTCCCCGGTTCTAGCGTCCATGCTATGCTCGGCGCGGGTCCCAGCAATTGACCCGACCTTTCCTTCCTGCTCCATTTTCTTCTTGGTCTGTGCGACGATACTGGCAGCTGACGACGGCGTCTTGGCTTTACGCGTTTCCCGTTCTGGTGTTTGCGGGCCGAGAGATTCAATTTTCATAGTCCGAGCATCCTTCTCACATCGAGCAAACCTGGCTGATCAGTGAATATCTCAACATGCGACAAGTATGTATCGATCGTCGTTTGGAGATTGCGGTGACCGAGCTGCGCCTGTATTTTTTTCCACGGCTCGGCGTTGCCGTTGGCCCGTTCGGCGTGGTAGGTCAGTACGGCATATGAGTGACGTAGGTCGTGTATCGAATGTCGTGGCATCTTGTATGTGAATTTCGATCCCGTTTCCGGATCGGTCTTTTCGACAATATTCACCAGTCCCAGTGTCAGGCATGCTTCCCTCAACATTTTCTGCAACGCCGCGTTCGTGATGGGCTTTCCGGCCCTGCGTGAGTGCTCATGCCCTAGTAGCAGGCGCGTCTGAGGGTGTCTGGTCTTGGTCTTGCATGACCGCAGCGAAGCGGCCCGCTCGTCATCCATATATGCTTGAACATCCATGACCAGCCAGGCCGGAATCATTACCTGCCGCGTCTTACCTCCTTTACCGTTGAGGATGGTGAGCGCCATGCCAACGAAGGGCGCGCAAGGCTCAGGGCTGAGGGTCATAAATTGCAGCGTGGTCAGGTTATTGATTTCGTTCACCCGCAGACCAACTGCCCACCCTAAGTCACAGATCAGGCGGTCGCGCGCCAAACGTTTGTCGCCATCGCGAGCGCCGGCCTGGGGACCAACGTAACAGAGCAGGTTTTTCAGGTCGCGTAGCGTCAGTGGATGAATTTTTACGCCGGGCCGCACCTTTGGGAGGGCCCGATCTTTACTCCTGATGACGCCTACGGACCGGATGTGTGCCAGAGCGTCCCGATCTATCGAAAAATTGTGCTCCTCCGCCATCGAAATCGAACTTATGCCGATGTCGCCATAATAGGTGCCCCGATACGAGCACTGCTGATAGAAGGACCGAATGACAACCATGGCGTCACGAATACCCGCCGGGCCGTAGGTCCTCCCGGTCTTCGGACTGATCGATCCCAAATATGCGTCCCCAAAATCGACCCTGTCTTGTTCAGTAGCATTCGGCCAGTCACGGTCGATGGCCTGTAAAAACTGGAACCAGCTTTTGAGTCCGTACGCGACTTTTGCCCATGTGTGTCGACTCGACGTCGAACCGGACCGGACATAACGCTCTCCCAGGAAACGCGTGGGTTCCTCGAACAAGTTCAGCTTATCCCGGGTTTCGCAAAAAAACGCTGGCGCCCCATGCTTCAACTCAGGGTGATTGGTATTATTGAAAAACAGAACAATTTCGGATCGAAGAAACATGTTCTCGTCCGTGCGACAGCTCCGATTTTTTTGTGAACACATTTTCGAGACGCTTAGCCAAATTCTTCAATGGTCAGTAGGACCATCTGAACAATACAAAAGTTCAGCGTTATTGCTATTCGCAGAAAAATATCAACACCAACGACCTGTGCGAGCAAACGCGGAATCGCAGTTTACATTTCATGCTCGCAACCGCGGTAGGGATTGAGCGAGACACTAAAAGGCACGTCGGGCGAGGCGTTGCGGGTGAGGATGGTCTTGGCGTACTCGTCCGTAACGACGGTTTTCCGGGATGCGGGCGCGGAATGGACCACTTCGGCCACTTCGGCCACTTCGGCCACTTCGGCCCCTTCGGCCCCTTCGGCGCCATCCTGGTCCGAGCCACCCTCGCCGTCCTCGCCCCCTTCCGGCCAGCCATCGTCGAATTGCTCGCGCCCATGCACCTCGAAGCGGCCCTGCACGTTGGCGATGGCGCCACGCCCCTTGCGCGCCGTCAGCGGACGCGGCGGCAGCATGGGACGCTCTTCGCAGGGTTCGACGGTCCGAATTTTATTGTCCACGATCGCGTCACATAACTGTATAAATATACAGTAGTGTAGTGCTTCGCCGCGTTCAATTCAAGCGCGATTCACGCCCGACCAGTTTGGCGGTAGCCCTCGATCTGCCCAACAAAGCCATCGAAGGCGTCAAGCAAGCCCTGGTAATTTGCCGCCTCGCCTTCAAGCTGCATCAAGGCGTAGCAAGCGGCCTCCAGCGTCGACAGCTGGTCCGGGGCGTGCGCCTTGCGGATCCGGTAGTGCGACGGCGGCATCGCGCTCAGCGGCAGGCGCGGCAGCGCTTGCAGAACGCGGTTTTGATAGAGCATCTTGCGGCTCTTGCGCCAAGTGCCGTCGAGCACCACCAAGCGCAACCCGGACGGCCGCTCCAGCAAGGCCGGATCGCGCGGCGGCGGCGCCAGCATGCCCAGCGCGCCGATGTCGGGCGTATCTGGGTACAGCAGCCATGAAGTGCGCGGCCCGGCCAGGCGCGCGCCCAGCTCGGCCTCGTCAAAGGTTTCGCCCACCAGCAAGGCGCTGCCCGCCAGCGACAAGTGCAGCAAGCGCGCGCTACCCTTCGCATTCCCCACTTCCAGCGGGTGCTGCAAGATGAGCACTTCGACAAGCGGCGCGAGCGGACGCACCCAGCGGCAAATGCAAGTCGGCTGCGGCCGCAGGCAAGCGTCGCATTGGGCGCGCCGCGCCGGCCCCGCTGATGGATCGGTATTCATGGCCGCCAGCATAACCGAAGCGCGCCGGCCGGACCATGCGCGCCGCCGCTAATGCCTCAAGGTGCGCAAGGCACCACTCCACGCCACCAATTGGTCGAGCATGGTATGCACATTTTTCTCGTGATGCGCGGCCGGTTTGAAGAGCGCGAAATTCTCGAAATCCGTGAACAGGGACAGCATCACCTGGGCCCGCACATCCGCCACTTGCAATTCCCCCATCACCAGGCGCAAATGCTCGACCGCCCGCACTCCGCCCGCGCCGCCATAGGCCACGAACCCTGCCGCCTTGTTGTTCCACTCCTTGTACAAATAGTCGATCGCATTTTTAAGTGCACCGGAAGTACCGTGGTTGTATTCGGGCGTCACAAACACGAAGCCGTCGAACGGCGCGATGCGCTCGGCCCAGGCCTTGGTGTGCGGCTTGGAATACTGCCCCATCGAGGGCGGCACCGCCTCGTCGAGCAAGGGCAGCTTGAAGTCTTCCACATCGACGATCTCGAACTGCGCGTCCTTGCGCGCCCTGGCGATGTCGAGCACCCAGTGCGCGACCGCAACGGCCTTGCGGCCCGGGCGCGTACTTCCCACAATGACAGCGATCTTGGTCATGATATTCCTCCCCTTGGCATGCTCAAAATATTAAGACAATCGCCGGCGACGCAGCGCCGCCTTGCCCTGCGGACCAAATTCATTTTCCGAACTTGATAATCGGGTATTGCTACGCGCAAAACTCATGCATAGAATTGGATCATTCCAGCAGACACTTTGTTGCCACGGAGCGCATCATCGACCTCGCCGCCTTCCGCCCGCGCAGCGCCGTGCGCCACTGCGCGCTGCTTGCCATCCTGTGCGCCCTGTTGCTGCCGTCGCTGGCGAGCGAGCAGCTGGTGTTCGTCGAAGCGAGCTTGAACGAGCATATCGTCATGGTCCCGGCCGGACGCGACCAACGAGCCCTGCTCGAGACGACGGTGTTCCAGCCCGACGGCGCCGGCCCCTTCCCGCTCTTGATCATCAACCACGGTAAGGAGGCGGGCTTGCCGCGCCAGCAGCCGCGCGAGCGCTTCATCTTTATGGCCACCGCCTTCGTCAAGCGCGGTTACGCGGTGATGGTGCCGATGCGTCAAGGCTTCGCCGATTCGGGCGGCAGCTACATCGACTACGGCTGCGACATGACCGCGCACGGCCACGCGCAGGCGGCCGACGTGCGCGACGTGATCGAGTTCGCGCGCGCCCAACCCTCCATCGACAGCGATCGCATCGTCGTGGCCGGCCAATCCTACGGCGGCCTGGCCACGCTGGCGCTGGGCACGACGGACATCGACGGGGTGCGCGGCTTGATCAATTTCGCCGGCGGTTTGCGCGACAACGGCGGCAGCTGCAACTGGCGCGCCGCGCTGGTCAAGGCCTTCGGACAATACGGCGCCGCCAGCAAGTTGGACAGCCTGTGGATCTATGGCGCCAACGATTCGTTATTCGCGCCGCCGCTGGTGACGCGCCTGCACAAGGCCTTCACCGGCGCCGGCGGCAACGCTACGCTGGTGCGCGCCGGCCCGTTCAAGCGCGACGCCCATTTGCTGCTGGCCAGCCGCGACGGCGAGCAGGTGTGGCTGCCCGAACTGATCCGCTTCCTCGAGCGCATCGGCATGCCGACGCGCGAAATCTACACCGTGATCCCGGCCCCGCGCCTGGCCAAGACCGACTACGCGGCCCTCGACGATGTCGACGCCGTCCCCTTCCTCGGCGGGAGCGGGCGCGACGGCTATCGCGACTACCTGGCCCGGACCACCCCGCGCGCCTTCGCCATCGCCCCCAGCGGCGCCTGGAGCTGGGCCGAGGACGGTGAAGAACCGGAGCGGCGCGCGCTCGACGCCTGCAAGCGCAAGGCCGGGCAAACCTGCCGCCTGTATTCGATCGACGAGGACGTGGTATGGCCGCAGGAGCGCTCGCTCGCCGCGCATGCGGGGGCCGCCGGCACTTTGGCCGCCGAGCGGCGCGGCAGCGCCATGTAGGATGGCGTGCAGTTGGCCGCAGTTGGCTATAATCGCCCGCATGAGCCCACCTTCCGCCACCGCTGTCACGCTGCGCCGCGCCGAACCCGGCGAACTCGAATGGATCAACGCGCGCTATGCGCAGGTCGACTTCCTGCCATCAAGCGACGCCGACCTGGTCGCACTGGCGACGCTCGATGGCGTGCCGGCCGGCCTGGGTCGCATTGTGCCGGTTGGCGCCGACGCGGGCGAGCTGGGCGGCATGCTGGTGTTCGAGCAGTTCCAGGGATGCGGCCTGGCGCGCCGCATCATCGACTTCCTGCTGCAGCAAACGCGCTACGCCACCCTGTACTGCCTGCCGTTCGCCGAATTGGAGGATCTGTACGCGTCAATGGGATTCGCACGCGCGCCGGCCGGCGCGGACTTGCCCGACCATGTCGCGCACAAATACCGCTGGTGCAACGAGCACTACCCGAAGCCGGTGCTGCTGATGCAGCGCGCGCGCCAGCCCTAGCGCTTGCTTGTGGCGCGCTCATCGAAACGAGCGCGCGTGCTGGCCGATGGCGCCAGCCAAGCCCGCGCCGCTTAAGTGTGGCGTCGGTGGTTCGCCGCGTAATACAACACGGGGATGACCACCAGCGTCAGCAAGGTCGACACGAAGATCCCGAAGATGAGCGAGATCGCCAGTCCATTAAAGATGGGATCGTCGAGAATGAACAAAGCGCCGATCATGGCGGCCAGCCCGGTCAGCACGATCGGCTTGGCGCGCGCCGCCGCCGAAGCCACGACGGCGTCGGCAAACGCCATCCCCTGCGCCACCAGCAGTTCGATGAAGTCGACCAGCAGGATCGAATTGCGCACGATGATGCCGGCCAGCGCGATCATGCCTATCATCGAGGTGGCGGTGTACTGCGCACCGAGCAGCGCGTGGCCCGGCATCACGCCGATGATCGTCAAGGGAATCGGCGCCATGATGATCAAGGGCGTCAGGTAGGAGCCGAACTGCGCCACCACCAGCAGGTACACCAGCACCAGGCCGACCGCGTAAGCGAGGCCCATGTCGCGGAAGGTCTCGTAGGTGACCTGCCATTCGCCATCCCATTTGATGGCGTACTGGCGATACGGGTCGGACGGCTGCGCGATGAAATATTCGCCCAGTTCGCCGCGCCCCGCGCCCACGCTGGCAAGCTTGGCGCGCGCGGCGAACATGCCATATAGCGGACTATCGAGCTTGCCCGCCATGTCGGCGATCACATAAGTCACCGGCAGCAGATCCTTGTGATGGATGGTCTTCTCGCGCAGGCCAGGCCGCGCCGTCACCAATTCGGCCAGCGCCACATTGGCGCCAGCGCCCGACTTGACCGTCAATGCCAGCACCGCGTCCAGGCGTGCCTGCTTTTCCGGCGGCAGAAGCAGGCGCACCGGCACCGCGTACTTGGCTTGCCCGTCGTGCAGCATGGTGATGTCCTCGCCATCGAGCGCCACGCGCGCGGCGCGCACCACATCGGCCGCGGCGATGCCCAGCAAAGCGGCCTTGCGCTGGTCGATCTGCAGCACCAGCTTGGGCGCGTTGTCCTCGACGCTGTCGTCGATGCCATTGACGTCAGCCGTACTGCCCAGCAGCTGGCGCAGCTGCGCGGCCAGCGCGTGGCGCCCCGCCTGGTCCGGCCCGTACACCTCGGCCACCAGCGGCGCCAGCACCGGCGGGCCGGGTGGCACCTCCACCACCTTGAGCTTGGCGCCATGGCGCGCCGCGATGCGTTCGAGCGCCGGGCGCACCGCGCTGGCGATCTCGTGACTCTTGCGGCTGCGCCGGTGCTTGTCCACCAGGTTCACTTGCAGGTCGCCCAGCTCCGGCGCCTGGCGCAGATAGTATTGGCGCAGCAGGCCGTTGAAATTGATCGGCGCGGCGGTGCCGGCGTAGGCCTGCACATCGCGCACCTCGTCCACGCCGCTCAGGTAGGCATTCAAGTCGTGCAGCACGGCCGCCGTGTTCTCCACCGCTGTGCCGGCCGGCATATCGACGACGACCTGGAATTCGGACTTGTTGTCGAAGGGGAGCATCTTGAGCACCACCAGCTGCGCGGCGGCCAAGCCGAGCGAGGCCGCGATGGCCAGAGCGATCGCCGTCCACAGCCAGCGCCGCTTGCGCGCCGCCCCCGCGCCGGCCAGGAAGGGACGCAGCGCGCGCTCGAACCAGCGTTGCAGGGCAGGCTCGGCGGCGCCATGCGCGCCCGTTGCCGGCGCACCCGCCAGGCGCTGCGCCAGCCACGGCGTGACCGTAAAGGCGATCGCCAAGGATATGAGCATGCCCATGCTGGCATTGATCGGAATCGGGCTCATGTACGGCCCCATCAAGCCGCTCACAAACGCCATCGGCAACAGCGCCGCGATCACCGTGAAAGTGGCCAGGATGGTTGGCCCGCCCACTTCGTCGACCGCCCGCGGGATGAGCGTGGCGAGCGCGCCGGCCGGATCGAGCTGGCGGTGCCGATGGATGTTTTCGACCACCACGATGGCGTCGTCGACCAGGATGCCGATCGAGAAAATCAGCGCGAACAGGCTCACGCGGTTGAGCGTAAAGCCCCACGCCCAGGAGGCGAACAGGGTCGCCGCCAGTGTCAGGATGACGGCGATGCCGACGATGGCAGCCTCGCGCCGGCCCAGCGCCAGCAGCACCAGCAGCACCACCGCGCCGGTGGCGAAGAGCAGTTTTTGGATCAGCTTCATGGCCTTGTCGTTGGCCGTCTCGCCGTAGTTACGCGACACGCTCACCCGCACCGAGGCCGGCACCACCGTATTGCGCAATTCGTCCACGCGCCGCATCAGCTGGGCCGCCACCTGCACCGCGTTCTCGCCCGCCTTCTTGGTGATGGCGATCGTCACCGCCGGATATTCACTGCCGGCGGGGGACGCGGCCGTGGCGCCGGCCTTGCCGGTGGCGAACCACACGTAGCGCGCAGGCTGGGCCGGGCCGTCGACAACGCGCGCCACCTCGGCCAGCGCGACCGGCCTGCCATGGTCGACGCCCACCACCAATTGCTCCACCGCGCGCGCGCCGCTCAAGAACTCGCCCGTTTGCACCTCAACCGTGGTGTTGGCACCGGCCAGCAGCCCGGCGGGCGCGGAGACGTTCGCGCCCAGCAGGGCACGCCGGATGTCGTCCGTGGCCAGGTGGTGCGCGCTGAGTTTGTCGACGTCGAGCAGCACCCGCAACACCCGCCCCGGTCCGCCGATTGTGGCCACCTCGCCGGTGCCGGGCACGCGCTTGAGCTCAGCCTCCATCGCATGCGCCACTTGTTCAAGCTCGTAGGCGCCGCCGCTGGCGGCGTCGCTCCACAGGGTCAGCGCCAGCATGGGCACGTCGTCGATGCCCTTGGGCTTGATCAGCGGCTCGCCCACGCCAAGCTGCGGCGCGAGCCAGTCGCGGTGCGAATGGATGGTGTCGTACAGGCGCACCAGAGCCTCGCTGCGCGCCACGCCCACCTTGAACTGCACGGTGAGGATGGCCATGCCCGGTTTGGAGACTGAATACACATGGTCGAGCCCCTGCATCTGGGCCAGCACCTGTTCGGCCGGCGTCGCCACCAGCGTCTCCACGTCGTGGGCCGAGGCGCCGGGAAAGGGAATGAAGACGTTGGCCATCGTGACGTTGATCTGCGGCTCTTCCTCACGCGGCGTGACCAGTACGGCGAACAGGCCGAGCAACAGCGCCACCAGCGCCGCCAGCGGCGTCAGGCGCGAATGCAGGAAGTAGCGGGAGAGGCGGCCGGCGATGCCCATGCTTGTGGTGTCCTGTGAGGTGGTGGTTTAGTTGGCAGCCAAGCCGGCGCGCACCGGATCGAGCGCGATGCGTTCGCCCTCGCGCAGGCCGGCCAGCACTTCCAGCGTAGCGCCGGGGCCTGCTTCGCCCACGCGCACCTGGCGCAGTTGCATGCGCGCCCCTTCCACTTGCACGTACACGGCCGTGAGCTCACTGCGACGCAGGATGGCGCCGGCCGGCACCAATAGCTTGCGCGCGCTGGCGCCGCCAAACCAGACGCGCACGAACTGGCCCGGTCGCAAAGCGGCGCCGGCAGCGCCCAGCTCCAGCCTGAGGGTGGCCGTATGCGTGGCACTGTCCAGGCCCGGCAGCAGCGTCAGCGCGGCGCGTGCAACGGCGAAAACAAGGCCGTTCGCCTCCACCCGCAGCTCCTGCGGCTCCAGCGACTTCGGCGGCCCCTTCTGCCCCAACAGGGCCAGCTCCGACTGCGTCACCGTGGCGATCACGCGCATGGCGGCCGGATCGAACATCGTGAGCAGGGCTTGCCCGGGGGTGGCCGTGTCGCCCACTTGCGCCGGGCGTGCAGCCACCACCCCGTCGTAGGGTGCGGTGAGGACGGTGAATGTCTTGGCGGTGGCCGCCTGGCCCGCATTGGCCGCCAACGCGGCGGCGCGCGCCTGCGTTCCCTTGAGCTCGAGCTCGGACTGGTCGAGCGCGGCCTTGCTCAGGAATTTCTGCGTGTAGAGCTGCGCGTTGCGTTGATGCGCGCGCGCCGCGTTCGCCAGCGCGGCCTGCGCTTCGGCCAATTGACTTTGGCTCGCCACGAGCGCCTGGTCGGCCGTGCGCGCATCGATGCGCGCCAGCACCTGGCCAGCCTTGACATGCTCGCCCGCCTGCACCGGCAGCGCCACCAGCTGGCCCGTCACCTGTGCCGACAAAGTCGTCTGCCGCACCGCCTCCACCACGCCTTGCGCGCTGTGCATCTCGGGCGCGTCGCGATACGTCACGGTGTAGGTGGCGACCGGCGCGGCGAACACCGCCAGCGGGGCCAGCGCGGCCGAAACTACGGATGCAAACACGGGCGCGATTGCAGCGCTAATGCGTGGCTTGCTCATCATGCCCCCCTGGCGGCGGTTTGGCGCGGCGCCGGACAATACAGCGAATACAGTACGCCCAGCAGCGCGATGGCGCGCTCGTCGCCAACGCTGTAATAAATCTTTTTGCCATCGCGCCGGGTGGCCACCAACCCCTGCTCGCGCAGAATACCCAGCTGCTGCGACAAGGTCGGCTGGCGAATGGCAAGCTGCTCCTCCAGTTCGCTCACGCACAGCTCGCCTTGGCTCAGCTGGCACATCAGCATCAAGCGGTCCCGGTTGGCCAGCACGCGCAGCATGGCCGTGGCAGCTTCGGCGCCGCGCTGCATTTGCTCGATGTCGAGTTGATCGGACATGGCGTGTTCCTTCAATGATCCAAAGAACAGCATATCAGCACATATTATATAAGTCAATAAACTATAAATATGTAGAATATAAACCGAAGGCGGGACGGCGCGTGGCGCGCCCGCGGCTCAGTCGACGACGCTGCGGTTGCGCCCAGCCAGCTTGGCCGCATACAGGGCGCGGTCGGCCCGCTCGATGGTGTGATCGACCGCCTCGCCATCGCGATGGCGCGAAAACCCGGCCGAAAACGCGATCCGCAGTTCCGGCACGACGGGGCAAGCCTCCAGCTGCGACAGGCGCACGCGAAGGCGCTCGACCGCGACCGTCGGTTCGCCCGCCGGTTCGCCCGGTGCGGACTCGGGCAGCAGCACCAGGAATTCCTCGCCGCCCCAGCGCCCGATCACGTCGGTCGCGCGCAAGGCGCTGGTGGCTTCGCGCGCGAATACGCGCAAGGCTTCATCGCCAGTGGCATGGCCGTATTTGTCGTTGATCTGCTTGAAATGATCGAGGTCGACCATCGCGACAAAAAACGCGGGGCCGCCGCGTGTGCGCCGCTGCGCGTGCTCGGCCAGCTGCGCCATCATGTGGCGGCGGTTGGCCAGCCCGGTCAGCTCGTCCTGGATCGCCATGTCGTTGATGTGCGCGAGCGCCTGCTCGAGCGCCACCTTCTGCTGCTTGAGCCGCGCACGCATGTTCATCAGCTGCGCCGACAATTGGGCGATGGCCGGCAGCACCGTGGCCACCAGCACGAAGACCATCCATTCGTGCGCGGGCACGTACACCTCAGGGTCGACCTGGGTGCGCCACGCGATGACCGCGCCCAGCAGCACGATGGTGTAGGCGCTGACCATGCGCGCGCTGCGAATACGCATGTTAAACATACCAAACACCATCACCAACGCCATCAGGATGATGGTGGCCGGATGGATTTCGCCGCCCACCGCGTAGGCGCCGGCGATCAGGGTCTGCGCCACCAGCGTCTGCGGCATGGCCAAGGTGGGATCGGGCCAGCGCAGGTTGCGCCCGCTGCGCACGATGACGTAGAACAGCAGCGTGAAGGCGACGCAAAACACTGCGAGCACGCCGATTTGGACGGGATCGAAAATGCCCACGTGCGCGCCATAGCCCATCAAGCCGATGCACACGGCGTACACCAAGGCGGTGAGCAACAACATGCGGATGCAGCGGCGCTGTTTGAAGTCGGTGGTGAGGATAAGGTCGAGCGCGCGCGTGACCCAAGGCATCGTGCCCGCGCCCGGCGACGCGCCCGCTAGTGGGCTGTCAGTGGGCGGCTCGGTGGACATATCGGCCTTGGGCTTGGGGATACCATGCGCCGATTATACGCCCGCACCGCGCCGTTCAGGGTGCCGCTGGGGCGAACAGCTCGGCGTACCTGCCACTGGCGCGCAGACGCGCCAGACCGCGGTTAAAACTGGCCATCAAGGCGCCGCTGGCGGCCAGCTTGCGTGGCAAGATCAGGAAATAGGCCGTTATTTGCACTGGCCGCGCATGACTGGTCACGCGCTGCGCCTCGGCCGCGCTGAAATGCTCGCGCAGCACCGCCCGGCCCGCGGCGACGTCCGATATAAAGACCGGGAAGCGTCCGCCGAGCAGCTTGCGAAAGCCGATTTCGTCGGTGGCGGCGCGATCGATGTGGATGATTGGGTTGGGCTCGAACTGGTAACGGTAGCCCACCGTTCCGCCCACGCTGATCTTGTACAGGTCTTCGATGCCGGTCCAGTCGAACGGTGTGGATTCGAGATGGAACAGCACCGTGCGCCCTTCAAACACGGGATCGCTGTAAAGGAAGGAACTGGCCCGCTCGGCATCGTGGCGCCAGATGATGGAGCCGTCCACGGCGCCCTCGCGCGCATCGTGGATGGCGCGCGTCCAGGACGCGAAGCGATAGGTGACGGTGATCCCTTCGAGCGCGAACGCTGCGCTGACGATGCGCGCGACAACGCCGCCGTCGGCCGCCTGCTGCGCCGTGTAGGGCGGCCAGTCGCCGGTGCTAAGCACAATGGCGGGGCCGGCGCCGGCCCAAATGGGCATCAGCGCGAGCAGGAGTATCGACAGGTAGCGTAGCGCGAGCGGCATGGCGATGTTCGATCGGAAGTGCACGGCGGATGGGTCCATTATGCATCAGCGCTGCGGCACTGTGTACGACGGCGCGCCGCGCTTCGGTTATGATTGGCCCGATCGGGATGCAGCGCCGCCCTCCCCCAACCGTACCCGCCGAGTTCCCTCCATGCTACGCCGATGCTTGTCGTTGTTGATTTCCCTGTGCCTGCCGCTCGCGCTCGGCGCGTGCAGCTACCATACGCTGACCGAGTATGCGGTCAAGATCGAACGCGCGCGCTCGGGCCTGGAACGCAAGGAGATCGACCTGCCTGGTGGGCTGCATTACGTTTACCTGGAAGGCGGCGCGGGCGAGACCCTGGTGCTGCTGCACGGCTTGGGCGGAAACAAGGACAACTTCACGCGGGTGGCGCGCCTGCTCACGCCGCACTACCGCGTCATTGTGCCGGACCTGGTGGGCTTCGGCGAATCGACGCGCCTGCCGGGCGCCGACTACCGGGCCGGCGCCCAGCTTGAACGTGTGCGCGCTTTGTTGCAGGCGCTGGGCGTGCGGTCATCTCACTTGGGTGGCAATTCGATGGGCGGCTACGTGGCGCTGGCCTACGCGGCGCGCTACCCTGCCGAAGTGGGCAGCCTGTGGCTGCTCGACCCTGCCGGCATCCAGAACGCGCCCGCTAGCGAACTGAAGGCGATCATGACAGCCAAAGGCGGCAACCCTCTGCTGGCGCGCAACGAGGAGGAATTCGCGCGGGTGTTCGACTTCATCATGAGCGATCCGCCCTATCTGCCGCGCGGCATGCTCGACGAAATGGCGCAAGAGCGCATCGCCAACTTCGCGACGGAGCAGTATGTGTTCGCGCAGATCGCCGGCGATTCGCTCGAGCAGGCGGTGGCCGGGCTGGCGACACCGACGCTGATCGTCTGGGGCGAACAGGATCGCGTCATCCACGTCGGCAGCGCGGACGTCCTGCACAAGCTGCTACCCCATTCGAGCGTGATCGTCATGCCGCGCATCGGTCATGTGCCGATGGTCGAGCAGCCGGCCCTGACGGCGCAAGACTACCTGCGTTTTCGCGCCACGCTGGCGGCGCCGCATTGACTCAACATGAAGCCCTTCCCCGTCTCCCATCGTTCAAACACCATCGCCATGACGAGCACACTTAGCGCTACCTGCCATTGCGGCGCCGTTCACATCACCATCCCGGCGGCGCCAGAGTGCGTCACCAACTGTAATTGCTCCTTGTGCCGGCGCACCGGCGCGCTGTGGGCTTATTACACGGTTGGGGAGGTCAAGGTGACGGGGCATCCGGAGCATACCTGCGAGTACATCTGGGGCGACCGAATGCTCAAGACCATACGCTGCCGCCATTGTGGCAGCGTCACCCATTGGGAGCCCTTGCCGTCCCAGCATGGCGCGCGCATGGGCGTGAACATCCGCAATTTCGAGCCGGCGCAAATTGGCGACGTGCGCATCCGCCGCTTTGACGGCGCCGACACCTGGACCTATATCGATGAAAACTGAAATGCAAGCCACGGCGCAGCGCGTGCTGCAAGCAGTCCGCGTCACCACGCGTTTCACTGCCCGTTTCGCAGCCCTGTCTGCCGTGCTCATGTTGGCCAGCGCATCAAGCCAAGCCCAAGGCGCCTTCACCGTTCCCGACGGCTATGTGCTCGAAGCGCTCACGCCCACCGGCGGGAAGATCGCCAGGCCCAAGGACTGGATCGTGAAGGACGGGCGCACCGGTAGCGGCTGGGCTTGGACCATGCTGCCCGAAGAATCGGAAAACGGACACTACGAAACCGGCCTGCAGCTGCACGCCATCGTCGGCATCGAAATGACCAGCAAAATGACGCGCGCGGCATACGTCAAAAATGTCCTGGCCGAGAAAAAAGCCGGCGCCAAGCTGGTGCGCGAGTGCCCGCAGAGCGTCCAGGGGCGCTTGCAGCGCCAATGTCTCGAGGTGATCGAAACCATCGAGCGCAAGGGCGAAAGCAAGGCCTATCACATGCTGTACTGGGGTTTCTGGAGCGACGACATCGATATCGTCGGCCTGTTCATGTTCGGCGCGCCGCAAGAGCAATGGGAAGCGTTCAAGGGCAGCGCCGAAGTGCTGTCCGGGCTCGAATTCATCGGCCCGAACTTCGATCCCAAATAAGCTGGCCTACATCAGCCAGGTGCGCAGCGGCAGCCAAGCGATCGTCGCCGCATAGGCGGCAACGCTGATCAGCCCCAGCGACGTCACGCCGACGTAGGCACGAATCGCGCGCGGCGCGCGGCGTTGGCGCAGCGCCGACAGCAAGCCCGCCACCGCCAGCATGGGGTAGAGCACGCTGCAAGCCATGATCAGCAAGGAATAGGGACCGATGCTGGCCAATTGCTGAACCGACGTGCTGGCACCGTTCACCAAGGCCGCCAAGGGCAGCGCCAGGGTTGCCGCCAAGGCGGAGGTGGCGGCCAGCGGCAGCAGACGAAGCACCAGGCCACCCTTGCCAGCGAGCCGTGCGCGCCGCTGTGCGACTATCCATGGAATCAGCATGACGATGCCCACCACCAGGCCGAGCACCAGGATCGCGCCAAGCAGCCACAATGGGATCATGTACCACAGCCCCACCTTTTGCTGGGCCGAGGTGAGGTTGAGCTTGAATAGCTGGCCATCTTGCTCGATAAACGACACGCTCGCTTCGCTGCGGTCGCTACGGCGAAAGCCATGGTGCCCCGTCGGCACAAAGTCCTTGCCGCCCATGCGCAGCCCACCTTGGGCGGCGCTCACCCGCGTCAGGCCGAACACCTCCGCGTAGGGCCGCATCAGGTCGTTGGACGGCGTGATGGTGCGGTAAAAGCCCGCATATGCCCGCAATTGATCATCGCTAAGTGGCACCGTCGCTTGCGGCTCAAGCGGCAATCCACGCGTGAGCCACGCCTGGATCAAGTGAGCGGCCGGGCTGGCGAAGTCGACCCCATCGCCGCCATTGGCCATCAACACGTAGCCGGAGCCGTTGCGCATGGTGTAGCCAAGCACGGAAGTAAATGAGTCGATGCCGCCGTTATGGCCTCGGAAGGTGATGCCGCTGTCGGGAATCGGCGCATTGCCAAGCCCGTAACCGTTGTAGAAACCCGAGCGCGCGCCCAGGTTCGATTCCGCGCGTTCGATGCGCGCTACCGATTCCGGCTTTAATATCTGGCGCCCGTCGACACTGCCGCGCCCAATATAGAAGCGCGCCAACTGCGCCAGTTCGTGGGCGCTGACAAGCAGGGAACCCGCCGGCTTGAGCACGATGTGCTGGTACGGCGTTTGAGTCAGGTCCGGCCCATAGCTTTTGGCGACGCTCTTGGCCAGGGCGGGCGTGAGCGTGAAGTCGGCACCGCGCATCCCCATCGGTTCGAGCACGCTGGCCCTCATGTACTGGTCGAAGCTTTGGCCGCTGCGCTTCTCGATGGCATAGGCAGCCACGGCGGGGCCGGCGTTGTTATAGACCGCGAAGGTGCCCGGCTTCCAGCGGCTGATGAATTCGGCACTGCTGAAGTTAATGCCCTGCAGGGTCGACCAGTTGGCTTCGTCCTTCGACAAGACGCGGGTCGAAATATCGGGCCAGCCGGTCGTATGTTCGAGCAGGTGCACCAGGCGCACCGGGTCGGTGCGTTCCCACGGATTGGCGAAGGTGATTTCCGGCGCGAGGGTGTGCAGCGGCGCATCCAGGCTCAAGCGGCCCTGCTCGACCAAGGCCATGACGCCGATGGCCGTGAGCCCCTTGGAGATCGAACCGGCGCGGAACGGGGTGTGGGCGGTGGCAGGAATTTGCTTGGCGAGGTCGGCGTAGCCATAGCCTTTTTCAAAAACAATCTGCCCGTTTTCGATCAATACCACCGACGCGCCGGGTACCGCACCGGCCTTGAACAGCGCGGCCAGTTGGCGATCGAGACCGTCGAGATTATTCGGCAGTGGCGGCTGCGCGGCCACCGCGCGCGCGCTGGCGCCCAGCAGCAGCGCGCCGGCCAGCAGGGCCAGTCGCGCCAGGCCTAGCTGTGGCGCTTGGCGGCGTATGAGTGCTGATTCCATGCGATCGGTTCCCCGTTTTGTTCAGTCGGGGCATTGTAGGTAAAACCTGGAGCGGGCGTGGCGCCTCTCCGACAGGAGCCCGCAATTTCGCGACGGGACCCAAAAATCTGTGCGCAGAAATCAATGCGTGCAGCGGGGCGCGCGCGGACAGAGCGCCGCCTGACCCGCTATCAGCAAGGCGCTATAGCGCTCGAGCGCCTTCAAGTACAGCGCCTCCTTGTCGCCAAAGGCCGCGTACAGGCTCGGTTTGCTCAAGCGCATGGCCTCGGTCAGCTCGTGCATCGACGCGTCCTGGAAGCCGTGGCGCCAAAACACTTCAACGGCGCGGTCCAATCTTTGCCCTGGCCGATGAAGTGGCCAATGCCGCCCTCTTCCTGGCCAGCGACGCGTCGGCATATATGGTTGGGGCGAACCTCGCGCTCGATGGCGGGATGACTGACCTTTGAAACGAGCGCTGATTCGTTTTCTTCCTGCCGCCGAGGCTGAGTGTTCAACATCTACGAACGCCGACATGCGATATACCCTCAGCCGCTCGTGACACGCTCCCAGTCGGCGCGCGTCATGCGATACACCGAGGTATCCATGTCGTACCAGGTTTCCACACCGTGGTATGTCATCCCCAAGCGCTGCATCACGCGCGCCGAATCGAGATTTTCGGGATGGCAGACGGCGCTCAAAAGGTCGTCGCCTATGCTGTCGAAGGCGAACGCCGCCATCGTGCGCGCCGCCTCGGACGCGTAACCCTGCCCCCATTTATCCTTGCGCAGGCGCCATCCGATTTCGAGCGGATTGGCGCGATCGTGTCCAAGGCGTTGAATGGTGCCGGCCCCGATCACTTCTTTCGATTCCAGTTCGATGAAGCTCCACCACGAATAGCCCCATTCGATCCAGCGGCCCTGGATGCGCACGATCGCGGCCTCGGTTTCCTCGCGCGATTCCGGCTTGCCGGTCAAGTAGCGCATCACGTCCGGATCGCTGTTCATACGTGCCAAGCCATCGAGATGGCTCATGTCAAATGGTTCCAGGCGCAGGCGCGCGGTATGCAAAATTGTCATGTGGTTTCAAGCTGCTTGTCTTGTTTTGGCGCGGGCGCGTTCTTGAATGGGCTGCGCTCGGGCGCATCTTCGTGTTCGACGCCGAGCAAAATGCGCTTGATGATCTTGTTGAGCACGGGCTGGCGGTGCCGCACCAGGATGCCGAAGGTCTGCGGCTTCGCGCCCAATGCCGCCTTCGGTTCGAGGGCGGTGCGTCCGTACGACACTTGCTTGCATCCGAGCGCGATGGCATCGGCGACGCCCGCGTGCAACAGGCGCAGGTAAATCGGCAAATCCTCGGCCGCATCGCGGTCGAAGCCGATGTGATAGGCGATAGCGGTGGGACCATCGGCCACCGTGATCAGGAAACCAAGCATGGTGTTGTCGCGCATGACGGCGCTGCAGCGCATGCGCGCGCCAGCGACCTGTTGTAGTGTGGCGAAGTATTCGGGGCGCAGCTCGAAGGGGCGGAAGCTGGCGTTCGATTGCACCGCCTTGTACAGGGCGTGAACCCGGTCCTGGACCGCGGACAAATCGGCCACTTGCTCGATCGTGCAGGCCGCCTCGTCCATCGGCTTGAATATGCCGCTGCGCACCTTGCCGCGATATTTGGAAGCCAGGCTGGCCAGATAATCGTCGTAGCTTTTCCAATCGTCCTGCAAGGTCAGCAGCATGTTCGGCTCCGTTTCCACGTAGCGGTAGCTGAGGCTCTGCAAATGGACGGCTTGCTCCGTGTAGGGCGCGTGCAGATCCTTGATCATGATGAAGTGCGTCTTGCCGGCCAATTTTTCGGCGCGGCGCACCCGGTACAACACTTCGGCCACGCCATGCCATGCCAGCTTTTCATCGACGCCTTGCGCGAAGGCGATGCCATGCTGGCCGTAGGTGAGCAGATTGCCGCAGCTCAGGACGCGCTGGCGTGCGTTAGCGGCCAGCAGATCGAGGCGTTTGACTTCGTCGGCGCCCTTTTCCGGGCGCGCCTGCGCCAGGCTGATATCCGCGATTTGCATATACACAGCCGCCACCGGTTTGCGCTCGCTCCCCTCGCCGCTGTAAATCAAGGCATAGCGCGCCGACAGATTGGACGGCAAGACCTGTTCGAGCGCGGCCAGGTATTCGATGGACATGAAAAACCCGGCGTCGGCGCTCATCGCCTTCCATGACGCCGCGTCGAGCATGCCGATTGCATCGGCAATCGCGTAGTTCAGCGGTGCCGGCCCGCGCAAGCGCTTGCGCTCCTGCCTTCTGCCGGACAGGGCGTCTTTAATCGCCCGCAATTTATCTGGAATATTCATCAGTGATGTTCGCGCGCGTAGAATGGATCGATAATTGTAGCAAATTATTAATATGCGCAAAGCTTGGGATTTGGCGCGCAAGATCTGAGCGCGAAAAAAAAGCGGAGAAGCTCGACGCCTCCCCGCTTTTTCGCCACGTCGCCCCGAATTACTTCGAGGTCGAGGCCAGCAACATCTCATTCATGCGCTTGACGAAGGTGGCTGGATCGGCCAGCGATCCGCCTTCGGCCAGCATGGCCTGATCGAACAGGATATGCGACCAGTCGCCGAACTGCTTGCCGGCTGCGTCTTCGTATTTCAGGCGCGTCACCAAGGGGTGGTTCGGGTTGATCTCGAGGATGGGCTTGGACTCGGGCGCACTTTGACCGGCCGCCTTGAGCATACGCATCAGGTTGCCCGACAACTCGTGCTCGTCGGCCACCAAGCAGGCTGGCGAATCGGTCAGGCGGAACGTTACGCGCACTTCCTTGGCCTTGTCGGACAGCGCCGTCTTCATATTTTCAACCAATTCCTTGTAAGAGGTTTCGGTTTCCTCGTGCTCCTTCTTTTCCGCTTCGTCTTCGAGCTTGCCCAGGTCCAGGCCGCCCTTGGCCACGGACACCAGTTCCTTGCCTTCGAATTCGGTCAGGAAGGACAGCATCCATTCGTCCACGCGGTCCGTCATCAAGAGCACTTCGACGCCTTTTTTGCGAAAAATTTCCAGATGCGGGCTGTTCTTGGCGGCCGTGAAGTTGTCGCCCGTGACGTAGAAAATCTTCTCTTGGCCTTCCTTCATGCGCGCCACATAATCGGCCAGCGCCGTGTTTTGGTCGGCGCTGTCGTTGGCGGTCGAGGCGAAACGCAGCAGCTTGGCGATGCGGTCCTTGTTGGTGGAATCCTCGCCGATGCCTTCCTTGAGCACCTGGCCAAACTCTTTCCAGAAGGTGGTGAATTTATCCTTTTGCTCTTGCTCGTCCGCGTTTGCCAATTCTTCCAGCATGCCCAGAACACGCTTGGTGGAACCATCGCGGATGACCTTGACGTCGCGCGATTCCTGCAAGATCTCGCGCGAGACGTTCAGCGGCAGGTCGTTCGAATCGATCACGCCTTTGATGAAGCGCAGGTAGGTTGGCATCAGCTGTTCGGCATCGTCCATGATAAAGACGCGTTTGACGTACAGCTTGATGCCGCCGCGCTTGTTGCGGTCCCACAGATCGAATGGTGCGTGGCTTGGCACGTACAGCAGTTGCGTGTATTCGCTGCGGCCTTCGACGCGGTTGTGCGTGTGCGTGAGCGGCGCCTGGAAATCGTGCGAAACGTGTTTGTAGAATTCGTCGTACTGCTCGGGCGTGATCTCGCTCTTGTTGCGAGCCCACAGGGCGCTGGCCTGGTTGACGGTTTCAAACTCGTCTTTCAGGACCTGCTCGCTCTTTTCGGCATCCCATTCCTCTTTCTGCATCAGGATGGGCAGCGAGATGTGGTCCGAATATTTGCGGATGATGGATTTGATTTTCCAACCCGACAGCAATTCGTCTTCGCCTTCGCGCAAATGCAGGATGACGTCGGTACCGCGGCCGGTTTTCTCGATCATCTCGATGCTGTAATCACCCTCGCCGTTCGATTCCCAGCGCACGCCCTGGTTTGCCTCGGCGCCGGCGCGGCGCGTTTCGACCGTGATCTTGTCGGCCACGATGAAGCCGGAGTAAAAGCCCACCCCGAATTGACCGATCAGCGCGGCGTCGGCCTGCTGGTCGCCCGAGAGCTTGCCGAAAAATTCCTTGGTGCCGGACTTGGCGATCGTGCCCAGGTGCGAGATGGCTTCCTCGCGGCTCATGCCGATGCCATTATCCGAAATGGTGATGGTGCGCGCGGCCTTGTCGAAACCGACCTTGATCTTCAATTCATGGTCGTTGCCGTACAGGGCGTCGTTATTGATCGCCTCGAAGCGCAGCTTGTCGGACGCGTCGGAGGCGTTCGAGATCAGCTCGCGCAGGAAGATCTCCTTGTTCGAGTACAAGGAGTGAATCATCAGTTGAAGCAGTTGTTTTACTTCCGCTTGAAAGCCAAGGGTTTCTTTTTCGGCAACAGCCATTTTATGTCCTCGTTAATACGGTTTGCAGGTTAAGAGATTGAAAACTAAGCAATAAAATCAATCGAGCCGTACCAACATGGGGGTGCGGGCGGCGATTTCAAGGCATATTGCGCAGCAGGCGGAGCTGGGTTCGGGTGGCGCCTTGGCACTGGTGGCAACGCGGATACTGGGTTGAACATGCGGAACGCGCCTTTCCGGCGGAGTTCGTTGCCGAAATTCATGCTCGTCTAGGCATGGTGCCACGCGCGTGATGCCTTATGCTCGATTGTGCTCGTTTTGCGCGCAAGCTGAGGGAGACGTGTCCAATTCAAAAGTTTCACCATGGGAATTGTCGGTTTGCGCCTTCGACTTCGGGTGTGCTAAAGTGAGATGACTATTTGACACCATAGGTGGAGTGACCTGAAGAGGCGTCCTTTTCCGACCTGGTGTCCAAAACAAAGGCGCCTATTGGGGCGCCTACTTTTAAGCCGCTTAATACATGACAACGACTATTGACTCGACCATACGCGCGCTCCAATCGCTGGTGCCATCTGATGACGATGCGGAGAACGTCGAGCGGCTCTACGAAATTTTTTCGGAATTCCGTACGTTGGCCGGTCGAGAACAGGCGGCACCCGCCATTCTTGATCTTCTCGAACGCTTTCCTGAAGCCGAGTTTGGCTCACCTGGTCCGTTGGTTCACGAACTTGAAGCTATTCCTGGAAACGAATTACTCCTGCCGGAGTCGCTGCATCGCCAGCCTACGGACTTGACGGTGTGGATGGTAAATCGCATTCTCAATTCCGTGGTTTCGAATGAGCAACGGAGTATGTGGCTTACAGAATTGCGGTTAGTTCTTGAACACCCGAATGCGCCGGAATCGACTTGTGAAGCGGTACGCGACTTTCTAGAACATCAAGGTACGACGGCTTAATTTTAGTTGGGCCACCATCGAATGCCATTACCTTTCTACATCTATTGTGACTTGCCTTTTGCGCGGGTGTACGAACTCGACGATGGAAGATTTCAGTTCATTGAAAAGGGTGAAAGCGGCCCATTCATGGCCGGGTACCAATCATTGCTCGTCGAAAACGCACTTGCTTCCTTTCTTCGCACTCTGGAACTTGACCGCGTAAAATTCGAACCGGCAGTATTGTTCGATCGCATCACCGGAAATGAGCTCAACACTCATACAAGGATTCGAGTCGGCCAGCTATTTCAAATGGACCAAATGCTGGACATTGCGCTAGACGGCCCGCGTTTACTGACTTTGAACAACACGCCGAAAGGCGCAAGAAATACTGCAATTTTGCTAAAAAAATGGATGTAACGGCCCCGAAAAAGCGCGTTTCGTTTTTTCGGCGAAGCCGTTTCCTCTAAAACTTGGAAAACCGCTGAAATCGTCAATTGATCAGCGCTTCCCTAGACGAGAGCGAGTGCGCAAATCTGCGGGGTCTTCTCGGTTTCGCCTCCTTGCCGTAGCTCATTCGAATACACCCCGCAGCTCTTGGCCTTGTCCAACCACTGATCGATTCAAACCAAAAGTCATTTACTTACGCATCACCCTACCTTACACTCCAAGTGTGCCAAGAGTTTACCTACAGCCGCAATATTTATATTTGGTCAATATAGAAAAGGGAGAATCGAAATATGCCTTTAGACGCGGATGAGTTATATACAATAAGAAGTTGCATACAGGATATTGAAAAACGCCGGAATAGTCTACGTAGTCAATGGCAAGACAGATGCGATGAATCTGAAATGCAACGACTCAAAGCGCTATACAATCGCCTCGGTAATGAATCGCAGCCGCTTTACAAGCGACTATATGATGGGGGATACGGCAACATAGAACACGATGTGCCGCAGCGAGGCAACCAATTTTCAATACCTGTTGACGTTTGCGACGATGAGACCTATTTAGGTAGCATCAAGATTATCAAGAAAGATCAAGGTTTTGGTTTTATTTCTTTTGATTTGGAAAATAAAAAATATCCTGCCGAGATTTTTTTCCATTTTTCTGGATGTGTTGATAAAGTAGAAGGCTTTAACTCTCTCTCTGAAGGTAATAAGATTTTATTTAATGTCCAAGCAGGACAAAAAGGTCCGATGGCAGTTTCATTGAAAAAACGTTGATTCGTCGGATATTCCAATTTTTGGAAGTTGTCTTTCAACGAAACAATTGAACCACTTTAACCAAGGAGTTTTAACATCATGCCAGCGGATATAGACATTTGGCAGTGCAGCGATTGTGGCAATAATTACGCTTGGGGAAAACCATGCCCAAAGCATGGCTCCTACAATAGCCAAAATGATCGCCGCCTTTGGAAATGCAGCGCTGACGGCTCGGTTATGGACTGGGATGTGTGGAACTGTTCCAAGTGTAACGGAAAATATGAGTCGCCGACCGGTAATTAAAATTCACTAAGATGCTGATAATTTCATGGCAAAATAGAGTTGCTATGGAAGAGATAAATTTAGCTATTTTTAACTACTCACTCAATTGGAGATAAACTTTGGCGACAAAAGATGAAGAACGTGTAGTTCAGGATATTATAAATGGCCTTGAAGATAACCTTGACTCGCAACGAGCAAAAGACGAGCCAGATTATCGACGCTCCATGGAGGAAGAACTTCGGCGACAGGAACAAAAGCTTAGAAATTTGCGTTCTTGATAGTTGTTAGATTAATAAATATAATTTTCCGGTAGGGACAGGACATGGTTCATACGGTTCATACCCTACCGCTCCACAAGGACGACCATGATGAACAGACAAGAATTTGAAAGGGCGGAGGCCGCCCTCGAACAAGAAATTAGCCGCCTTCAAGTTGCTCGACGCAGCGAGCTCAACTATACGTCGGTCGAATATGAACAGCAAACCAAGGAGCGCTGGTCCAATATTATTCGCAATGCTAATAGCGAACTCGATAGGTTAAAAAATAGATATTACGCGCAACCTGAGAGTGCGCGCGAGCCGCGGCGAGCCATCACTGATCCGAATGAACTATTACGTATCGCTCAAAATACACCAGGATATCAGGCTGAAGTAAAGAGACTAGAAGAAGAAAGAATGAAACGCACCACCCCAGAACGTAAACTAGAAACTGAACGCGCATACCAAATTGATATGAAGATGAGGAAGATATTGAATTATTGGAAATAATCCGCGAGGATTATGGTAGATGGATCGTGACTGTTTAGCCTGAGCGCTGCAGGGCAAAGGTTGTTCGTTTCATGGAATCAGTTCATCATGTCAGCCATAAAGAAATTGCGCGCACTCCCGGATCTTTCCAAGCTTTGATGTCAACGTCTTCCCAAATATAGCGAGACAGAACTAAATATATTACCAATATCCAGGAATGAAAATTTCATGCGAATTTATGACGACAAAGAGCGAGATAGCTGGCGCAGGTCATTGGCATTGCGTAGCGGCCAAAGACTAACGTGGAACGCCAAGGCAAGAAGTTCTGGTCTATTTGATGGAGTTGGGGACGTTACTTTTGTAAAAATAAAGAGAGTCGCTGATGAATATGGCGCTGAATTCGTAGGAGATTACGATGTAGTCTATGACCAAGACGAAATGGGGAACTTGGCCAATTCTGATGGACATATTATTTGTTATAAAACACGTCGAGGAATAATCAAGTCTTGCGCCTTTTCTTTTTTTGAAGAATCAGAATAGAATTTCTGAAAAACCGGGGTTTGCAAATAGCGCACTCGATCGGACTTTGGGACATGGGAAACGTATGTCTAAATACGACAGCTATGATATCTACTTGGAACAACGCCAAAAGCTAGTAATCGGCGTTAATTACTTATATTCTGACCATGTCGTGCTTGGAGTCCGCCTTTGGAATCAGGGGGCATGCACATTAAACACGATCACCGCCCACCCAGAATGGTTAAAGAGAATGCAAGACATTAAATCCAATATTCGACAGATAGCGGATATCGACAAAATTCACGCAAAATTTGCTGCCATACTTGACGCCGCTCCAACCAATACATTTGGCAAACAAATCAAGAAACCACATGAGTTAGGTATAAATGGTGAACGCGACAAGTTTGGCTTCACTGAACCAGCTCCATGGCCATATTTTGATTTTAGTCCAAACATGATGGAATATGCGATTCACCTTCCATAGTTCGATATTGCTTATTTCCTCGTTATTACGCCAATTGGGGTTCCACAATGTCGCGCCAGTCGAGCATCGCATTGCATGCCCGGCTGAAATACCGAGGAAGTCGATCAAGATCGTCGAGGCACCCGATGGATGGACGCCGTTCGTGCCTTTCGAGTTTCAGCCCGGTCTGCCATTGCATTCGGCTGGCCTCATGCTTGGGGCGCCCGAAACAATGACGATGTCAAAGCCAACGACGGTTGGTAGGACTAAGGGCTCGGGCAAGGACGGCGGCCGAGGATTTTCGAAGTGGGAAGGCCTTAGCCGGGATGGCTATGGTGAGAAATGGATGGCGTGTTACTACGGCGACGGCGGCCAGCGCGACGCAATCCTATCAAGGCAACTCGATGACGCGACCACTGAATGCACCGTCACCTACCCCAAGGACAAGAACAGCAACGCGATCGACATCAGTTGCCTTTGGTAGCTATTCACGCTTCTGGTAGAGGTGGCCGGCCTGGCTACGCATCGGGTCGCCACCGAGGCGCTGGTAGATCCTGGTTCCACGCAAAATCTCATACTGCTGGCCCGCGTATCGGCTCGCGGCAGCCTCCGCGGACATGCGCCACCTAGTCGTCGCCCATTTTTTGGTGACTTCGTTGAAATAGCGAACCAAGTAGAACGGCACAAGGCGTTCTTCGAAGGTTTCCATGGCGCCCCCAAAACAACAGGATAAAAACACAGTATGGCAAATCAACCTGACTTGGGGCGCCATTTCGCTTCAGGGAGGACCGACGCCTCCTGCGCGAGCGGAGATGATCGCGCTTTGCGATATGATTCAGGGTCCAATCCATTACAGTCCGCCAACAAGATGCGTAAGCCACCTGTGCACCCGTCGCAACGAACTCACCTGCGTCGGAACGTTCGACAATCGCCTTCGATCCCTACTAAAACGTCCAGTGTCGTGGTGTGGGGGCGTCGTGTCGCGGCGCTGCTTGTCGCCATTTGCGTTGCGCTGTCGGCCGCAGGCGTGGCAAACGTGAAGGACATCCCCAAAATACCGTCGACTGCCTATCAAACGCTTGCCGCTGAATGGCATCAGTGGCGGCTCAGTCGAAATTTGACGGGAATATGGACTAGCCAAGCCCAATCAATCAAGAGCGGCCCTGCGGAGCCGTCAGTAAGAATCGAGCTATCAATGGAAGGTGGAACGGCGGTAGGAATGATTACGTCAAGAGCCGTCCCGAAATGGGGATTCCCTGATCCGACGGTGCAGATAATGGGCACAATCGAAGGCCCGATACTCAAGCTCACCGCCTTTGATTTTATTGACGGCAAGAAGGTCGATTTTGCACGATTTAATGTTCGCATTGAACCAGAAATCCCGGAAGGGATTAGCGAAGGCCCAGTGGAAATAGATTTTTCTCGTCTGACGATCACCACAGAATGGCAAAAAACGATGGCCCTGCCGAAGGAGTTCGTATTGGTATCGGCAAAGTAAAGGGCAAACCCGCTTCGAGCGATAGTGTTACAGCTCAACAAATCGCCGACTATGACACCGGGATTCGCATCAGTCCTGCTTTGGACGCCATTTCGCTTCAAGCAGGGCCAGCACTTCGTGTCCCATCTTCACCTTGCGCCGCGCGCAGTCGATCTTCATTGCGGTGTGCAAGCTCTCGGGAACGTCGAACGTCAAGCGCTTGAGTGGTTCTGGAGCACCGCCTTCGCTGCGGTTCGTTACCCAGTCGTCACCTGCGGGCGCTGGCGGTGTCTCGCGCGCAGTCGGGCGCGTGCCGAACGTCACCTTCTTGCTCATGCCAGATACTCCAAAATTTCCGTTGCAAGTGCGGTCGTCTCGGCGCTGGCCGGACTGTCCGGGTCGACCTCCCATACCGCCTGGCCGGATGCAGCTGCCTCGGCAAACACCACGCGCTGCGTGACGGTCAACTCCAGGACGTGCAGTGGGTAGGCAGCCAAAGCGTCGCGCACGTCGCGCCCGATGGCCGTATTTGCGATTTTGCGGTTAATCGCAAAGCAGGCTTTCAGGTTTTCCTTATAGATGCGCGCCTCGTCCACCAGCTTGATGATCTCCTCGGCCGCCCAGATGTCATAGGGCGATGGCTGCACCGGGATCACCACTAGGTCCGACGCCAGGATGGCACTGCGGGCCAGGTCGGTCACGCGCGGCGGGCCGTCCAGGATCACAATGTCGTAGCCGGCGCCGATCGAGGCGATTTCCTTGTGGATGGACGCCCGCGGCAGCCCAACGACGGAGAACAACGGATCTCCCTGGCGCGCTGCCGCCCAATCCAGGGCGCTGCGTTGGGGGTCGATGTCCACCAGGAGGACACGATAGCCCATCTGGGCGAAGCACGATGCAAGTGCGATGGCGAGTGTGGTCTTCCCCACCCCGCCCTTCTGGTTCAGTAAGCCGATGATCATGCTGGTTCCCTTATTTACGGATTGGAGGCAATACGCTTTGCCGACAATACGATTATAGGAAGAACCGTTTTTACGCTTACTCAGGAGCAAGTGTCATCTAAGCATGATCCGTCCAGAAGGCGCTAGAATGCAGAATCCGAGCCGGCCGGTTGCCGGCATGATCAGGAGGGACAGCATGAAATACTTTAAGGTGCCGGAAAAGGACAACCCCAACCACTTCGTCGATCTTGAAAAGGTGGAAGCTGTCAGCTGCAAGACCGTGCGAACAGGAGGAGGTGTAAACGTCGCAAGCTTGGCTGGAGACGGGGAACCTCAGATAAGTCCAGTCGTGGTCACCCCGGTTATCACGCTGCACCTTGCTGGCGGCGATCACGTTGTCCGCTTCGGAGACTTCAAGGCCGCAGAGGGTTGGCTCGAAAACACGTTTGGCATCAGTGTGTCCTTCGATAAAGTGTGATTGGTCCGGATTGATGCAAACCTCATCCACTCAATCTCTCATCAGCCCTGGCTGCCGCGACGCCGTCATCGGTCTTTATTCCATTTGCAAGTTCGGGAATCGGAGGCGCTCGTGTTATCGCCCTGGCAGAAGCCGATTCTGACATTTCGGAATTCATGCGCCGATTGAAGGAGGCCGGAGCGCCGAGTGTCCGTCTCCTTGAATTGCGCAAAATTGACGCGTGCGGCGCGCATCTTCTGCGTGCCGATTTACAGATTGATGGAAGTAGCGGCAACCTCCGTTATGTACCAAAAATTCCGGAACGTTTCGACATCACCATTAAGGCAAACGGCCAGCCCATTAGCTGCACGGTTCGCCTTCACTGACTGAAGTTTGCAGTCCCATTCGGTACCCATGAATATGTAGGTAGCAAATCCGTATGTGCCACACACTCGGGTAGCTGGAGGTCGCTAGCCAATCGGAAACGCCAGCCTGCGCGCGATGCAGGGTAGTGGCACACTGCGACGTCAACCCGCGCTCACGCCCTTGCGCACATCGCGCGCCTCCATCTCCCGCTGCAAGAACTTCCACACCGTCGGCTCCTGCATCGTCGCCACGTTCAGACGCATGCGGGTCGAGGGCAACTGATTAGGCGAAAACAGGCTACCGGGCGCGAACAGCAAGCCCTCGGCCATGGCGCGCTCGGTCAGCACATTGGTATCACAACCGGCATCGGCCCACACGAACATCCCGGCTGGCGGCGCCACGTCCACCCGCAGGCCGGCGCGCTCGATCTGGCGCACCGTCTTGGCGCGCAGGGCATCGAGGCGCGCGCGAATACGGTCGACCTGCTTGCGATACGAGCCCTCGGACAGGATCTTGTAGACCACGCGCTCAGTGATGTCGCTGGTGGTCAGGGTAGCGAGCATTTTGCGGTCGGCCAGGCGACGCGCCCACTCGGGCGAGGTGGCGATAAAACCAACCCGCAAGTTCGCCGCCAGCGACTTCGAAAAGCCGCCCAAGTAAATCACCCGCTGCAGCTGATCCAGCGCCGCCAGGCGGGTGGCCGGCTGCACCGCGCTGCCCGGATGCAGGTCGCAGTAAATGTCGTCCTCGACAATGGTGATGCCGTGCTCCTCGGCGATACGCAACACCTGGAAGGCCTTGGCCGCCGACAGTGAGGTCGAAGTGGGGTTGTGCAGCACCGAGTTGATCACGTAGAGCTTTGGCTTGTGCAGGGCCGCCAGCTGCGCCAACTGGGCGATGTCCGGCCCGTCGGCCAAGCGCGGGATGCCCACCACGCGCGCGCCCAGGGCGGCGAAGGAGCCGAACATCAGAAACCAGGCCGGGTCGTCAACGAAGATGGTGTCGCCCGGGCGGGTGAATTCGCGCGCCACCAAGTCCAGCGCCTGGGTCACGCCCACGGTGGTGACGAACTGCTCGGGCGCCGCTTCAATCTCCAGCTCGGCCAGCTTCAATTGCAATTGCTGGCGCAGCGGCAGGAAACCTTGCGGCGCGCCGTAGTTCAGCAGCAGGCGGCTGTGCTGGCGGCCGATGTCGCGCAGCGCGCCGGCGATGCTGGCGCCATCAAGCCATTCGGCCGGCAGCACGCCGGAGCCAGGCACCTTTTGCAGTGGCGATTGGCGGAACATATTCCGGATCAGCCAGACCACGTCGAGCGGTTGCGGCGCGGCCGGCGCGCCGGGCGCTTCGCCCGAACGCTCGCCGACATTGATGGGTGAACGTTCGCGTACGAAGAAGCCGGCGCCGCGGCGCGACTCCAGATAGCCTTTGGCCACCAGCTTGTCGTAGCTGGCCACAACCGTGAAGCACGATACGCCGTGGGTGGCGGCGAATTGGCGGATCGACGGCATGCGCGCGCCGCCGCGTAGCAGTTTGTCGTCGATGCGCGCAACCACGGATCGCACGATCTGGTCGATCAAGGTTTCGCCCGACTCGCGCGAGAGCAGCGTCACGAACGGCGTCGCGGCGGCATGGGAAGGTGTATTGGCCATTTTACCGTCACAGTATGAGAAATTATGTGCCAATGTGTATTGGCACTGTATTGGCTTTGTGGACTAGGATACACCGATCGCCATTTCCACCGCAACCGGAGAACCCGTATGCAGCAAGCCACCAGCATGTCCGCCCCGCCCACCCTCTTCCTGCCGAGCGCGGCCGAACTGGACGCGGCAGCGCGGGCGGTGTATTGCGCCATGCCGCCGACGCCGCAATACTCCTGGCCCTTGATCAATGCCGCGCTCGATGCCCACGCCTGGATCAAGCACGAGAACCACAGCCCGATCGGCGCCTTCAAGGTGCGTGGCGGCTTGGTGTACATGCAGGCGCTGGTGCGCCACCACCCGGAAGTTGAGGGCGTCGTATGCGCCACGCGCGGCAACCACGGGCAGTCGATCGCATTCGCGGCGCGCCGCCATGGCTTGCACACGACCATCGTGGTGCCGCGCGTGAACAGCGTGGAAAAGAACGCCGCCATGCGCGCGCTGGGCGCGCGCTTGATCGAAGTCGGAGCTGACGTCCAGGAGAGCAAGGAGTACGCGCAAGAGCTGGCCGCGCGCGAAGGCCTGCATTTCATCCCCTCCTTCCATCCGGACCTGCTGGCCGGGGTGGCCACCAGTTGGTGCGAGCTGTTTCGCGCCCAGCCGGATCTGGACCTAGTGCTCGTTCCGATCGGCGTGGGCACCGGGGTGTGCGGGGCGGTGGCGGCGCGCCACGCGCTGGGCCTCAAGACCCGCATCATCGGCGTTGTGTCGAGCCACGCGCCGGCCTACCAGCTCTCGTTCCGCGCGCGCCACAGCATCGAAGCGCCGGTGACGACCGTGCTGGCCGACGGCATGGCCTGCCGCGTGGCCGACCGCGACGGCTTGGCCACCATGCTCGAATGCGTCGACGATGTATTGGCCGTGAATGACGATGAAATCGCGCGCGCGATGCGCCTGTACTACCGCAGCACGCATAACCTGGCCGAGGGTGCTGGCGCCGCCGCGCTGGCCGGCGCGCTGCAAATCAAGGACGGCGGCTTGATTCGCGGGCGCAAGATCGGGCTTCCCATCAGTGGTGGCAATGTCGATTCCGAGCTGTTCCGCCACGTTTTGCAGGGAGATTGATATGTCCGACAGCGTCGTCATAAAAACCGGCATCGGGCTGGCCCCGCGCCTGCCCACCACGCGCGTGCTCAGCGAGGAAAGCGCCGGCATGCTGCTGGGCCTGGCCGGTGTGGCGATCTTCAGCTTGACCATGCCCTTCACGCGCATGGCCGTGGCCGAACTGCCGGCCGCCTTCGTCGCGCTCGGCCGCGCATTGGTTGCGGCCGCGCTCGCCGGCGCGTGGTTGTGGGCCAGACGCGCGCCATTGCCGCCGCGCGCGGCCTTGCTGCCGCTGGCCCTGGTGGCGGCCGGCTGCGTGGTCGGTTTTCCGTGGTTGACGTCGATCGCCTTGCGTACCCTGCCCGCCTCGCACGCGGCGGTGCTGGCCGGGGTCTTGCCGCTGATGACGGCGCTGTTTTCCGCCCTGCGCGGGAACGAGAAACCGTCCGCCGGCTTCTGGATCATGGCCGTCATCGGTTCGGCCATCGTGGTCGGCTTCGCGCTGCGCCAGAGCGGCGGCAGCTTCCATCGAGCCGACCTGCTGATGCTTGCGGCCGTGGTGCTGGCGTCGATCGGCTACGCGGAAGGCGGGCGCCTGTCGAAACTGATGGATGGGCAAGAGGTGATCAGTTGGGCGCTGGTGCTGGCGGCGCCCGTGTTGCTGCCGCTGGTGCTGTATCTGTGCTGGGAGCAATTGGGAAGCATCGCCCATGCTGGCGCGCGCAGCTGGCTCGCCTTCGCCTACGTGTCGGTGTTCTCGATGTTCATCGGGATGTTCCTGTGGTACCGGGGCATGGCGCGCGGCGGCATCGCACGGGTTGGGCAAGTGCAGCTGCTGCAACCGTTCTTGACCTTGCTGGGGGCGGCCGTCTTGCTGGGCGAGCCCTTGCAAGCGTCGAATTTTCTGTTCGCCCTGGCCGTTATCGCGATCGTCGCGATTGGGCGCAAGATGCACGTGCGAAAATTGCGCTAAGCGAATTTTTGACAATTGAAACAGCGACGAAATTCGTTCAATTTCGGCTCGAAATCGTGCGTTTTCGGATTCAAAGCGCGTGCCTTCGGATACGAATCGGCAGAATTCGCGCCGCAATCGGGCGAAATCGTACGCTATCGTGCGAAATCGGGCACTCGCAACATACGGAGACAGTACGAGGCGACTGGGCTCCATGTTTCTCATGCAATTCGGTGTGCCAAGACAAGATACGCATTTGCTACTATGGGGGTACGACATCCATATCGGAGCACCCATGGCGACACTTGAACGCGCAATTGCAATTGCGGCTGCGGCACACGCGGGCCAGGTCGACAAAGCCGGCCAAGCGTATATCCTTCATCCCTTGCGCGTGATGCTTCGGGTGTCGAGCGATCATGAGCGCATGGCGGCTGTGCTGCACGATGTCGTTGAGGATACTGCGGTGACACTCGAGCAGTTGCAACATGAACGTTTTCCGCCGGCGGTGATATCAGCGATCCAAGCGCTGACAAAATATCCTGGCGAATCCCGCTTGCAAGCGGCGGCTCGGGCGGCAGCCGACCCGGTAGCACTTGTAGTAAAGCTCGCCGATAACGCGGAGAATATGGATTTAAGCCGGATTGCCAAGCCGACCGAAAAAGACTATGCGCGCCTTGAAGAATATGAGCAGGTCCGCGCTCTCTTGCTGGCATCGCATACCGCCTAAGTCCGTTCCGGCGGGTGACTGGGCGAAGCCGGCAACTCGACAATCGACGTGACGACTTAGCCACCTCAGGTGCGGACAGTGGAATATGGTTCAGTTGCCGGAATTTCGTTTGCTATCATTGGACGATGAAATCAATTTACTCTTGGCTCGCGTACCTCCCCGCCGCTTTGTTGCTGCTCGGATGCGATTCGATATGCGAGAACGAAGTGCAAGCCAGCGTCGTGTCGCCCTCCGGAAATCTAAAGGCCGTTGTCTTCCACAGAAGTTGTGGTGCCGCGACGGGGTTCAATACACAGGTCTCTGTTATCGCAGCGTCGTCCTCGCTCCAAGACGACGGCGGCAACGTGCTTATCGTCGACGGCAACGCCCCGTTGAAACTCACATGGCTTTCCGAAAGTCGCTTATCGATTAAAGGTGTGCTTTCGGCAGGTGTATTCACGAAAGAACGTTCGGTCCCGGACGTGGAAATCGTCTATGAATGAGCGTCCAATATTAACGCGCACTCGCCATATTCATCGCATCGCAAACCTCCATGAGTGAAGTTAATCTCGCAAAACCTGCGATGTCGAACAGAATCATATTGGCGATCGCAATCGAGCTTGCGTATGCGATCTTGACACGTACCTGGCTGCGCGCGCACGCGGAAGGCGTCGGATTGGAATTGCTTTTATCGGGCTGCCGCGCGGTGACAATCGCAGCCTATTGGCTCCTGTTCAAGGAAATCATTCAACAACGTCCGCGGCCGCACGTGGCGGCGCAGTTTACGCCCTTGTATTTCGCTGGAATGCTGCCATTGCTGCTCGTTCCCTTTCTCTTTGACGGTGGCATGCCGACTGACATGACTGTGCGTATCATCTTTGGGTTCACCAGCATCATCGTCGCAGTGAGAGAAGAGCTTCTCTATCGAGGCGTAGTGCAGACGCTGCTCGAAGACCACTTCGGACGGATTTCCGCACTCCTGCTTTCCAGCGCAATTTTCACTGTTTACCATTACGGCGCACAACCGCTCACCATCGTTGGCGCTGTCGGGATCTTCTCGCTTTCATACGTACTTGGGCTCGTTTATATTCGGACCGGATCCCTGCTCGTGCCGATCGCCATGCATGCTGGGTATGACGCGGCCTGGTCGTTCGGACCGCTCGTTTCGAACCCGCTCGATGATTGGTGGCGCCTACCCTTCCAGCTATCAGGCTTGGCACTCGTTGCGATCTGGGCGAAGAAGCGGAAAACGTGTTCGGACAGCGGACCATGAATCGATGCATGCGTATGCAAGCCTTCTAGCGTCAACCGAAGTCGACGCATTGAATGATTGGCTAGTACAATCCAGCGGCGCGGTGCCTTGACGCCCGGCCCCGCGCTGTCCGGATATCCTAAACCCAGGAGTATCGCCATGATCGTTGAAGTCCAGATGAGCATCAATGGATCCAAGCCAGCGATCTGGGCAGCGATCACGGATATCGAGAACGCCGCTTCATTCATCAATGGTATCGACGCGATCGAGATCCTGGAAAAACCCGCGAGCGGACTGGTCGGCCTGAAATGGCGCGAAACACGCATGCTCTTTGGCAAACCGGCGAGCGTGGAAAAATCGATCACGGATGCGCTTGAAAACGAGTTCTACAAAACCAAGGCAGAAGATGGCGGCTTTGCGTTCGTTTGCACCAAACGCATTTCCGCGAGCGCCGGCGCGATGGTTTTGACCGAGTCTCACGAATCCAAGCCGCAAGGTTTCCTCGCTAGCTTGATGCTCATCCCGATGTCATTGTTCTTCAAGGGCGTGATGCGCAAGGCCATCCTGCAAGACATTAACGATATCAAAGCCGCGGTAGAAGCGCGCTAAGCCAGCCACCCACTATGAAGGAAAACATGTCCAAGTCAGCTTTTAGCGCCAAGGTGTTCGCCATTTACCTGTTCGCCATTGGCGCCGTATTGATCGTCGCGCCAAATGTCTTGCTGTCGATTTTCGGCATCGCCGCGACCTCCGAGGTGTGGATACGCGTCGTCGGCGTCACCGCGTTCATGATCGGCGTTTATAGCTGGATCGCGGCCAAGCATGAAAACAAGCCTTTCCTCGAAGCGTCGGTGTACACCCGCGCCATTGTTTTCGCAACCTTCACCACCTTCGCTTTACTTGGCCTGGCCAGTCCCATGATTATTCTCTTCGGTGCCGTCGACCTCCTTGGCGGCATATGGACCCACTTCGCCCTGAAAGCGGACGCGCGATCGGCGCTTGCGATCCAGCCAGCTTAGCGCCCAAGGTTTGTCCGGACTCGAACATCGACTGCCCGAATGCGGGCACCTTTGGATGCGCATTTTCGCGATATCGCGCCATTTGCATACTCAGACAAGCTAAATTCAGTGCTGGCACAAGACTTGCTCAAGGTTGGATACGCAGAGCTGCGACGACATCTACTCATGTCGTTATAGCCCGACGCATTCAACCTTCACACACTCTTGGAGTCCTAGCATGAAATTTCAACACCTCGTTCAACGCGCTTGCGCCGTCCTCGCCATCATCGCCAGCTTCAACGCGCCGGCCCTCGCCGCCGGCACGGCTGACGAAGAAGCCCGTGTCGTGAAAATCGCCTTGGCATCGGATAAAGATCCGATCGGCACGATGACGTCCGCCGATGGACGCTGGTTCGAAAAATGGGCCGATGACACGCCCGACTACATGCTGGGCCCGGATGACGGCGCATTCTGGTTCATGAATGGCGCGGCCAAGGGCGATCTCAAACGTGTGATGCGCTTTCATCACACCGTAAGCACGGCGGCGTACCAAGTTCAACACCATATCGCCGACGCGCGCGCCAAACCGAGCGACCTCGCTGCGAAAACCCTGGCCGGCGTTGAAGGCTTGCTGCGCGCCTATGAAAGCCTGCTCGCCAAGCGTCCTGAAAATCGCTCTGCGCAATTGGATGAAGCGATCGCCATTCGCGACAAGGGCGGCTTGGCCGCGTTCGTGGCCGCACTGCCCCCAATGCCGAATCAATAATCCAAAACCAGGGCAAGGCAAGCCGCTGGCGCTTGCCTCAAAAGCCGCGATCAACTAGCAAAGAAAGACACCATGCGCGTCATGCCAAACAAGCTTTTTGCGGCGGCAGTTATCACCGCGCTATTTATATGGGCGGATGTAGCCTATTCCCAGGTTGCCAACGCCAACGGGAACGCGCCCGCCCATCACCCCAATCAGGGCAGCAGCGCGTTCCAAGCGGCGCCAGAACGCCTCATCGAAGACATCGCGCGACACTCGTCCTTGATGCAAAACCTCGAGGAAATGTGCGACGGCATCGGCCCGCGCATGACGGGTTCCGCGCAATTGCGCACGGCGCAAGCATGGGCCATGGAAAAACTGAAGGAATATGGCGCCACCAATGTGCATGAGGAAGCTTACGAGCTGGGCAAACCGTGGCAGCGCGGAAGCGCGCGCGCCCGCCTGCTCAATGCCAACGGTCAAAGCGTGGACATCGTGCAAAAGGCGTGGACAACCGGCACCGATGGTCCCATTCAGGCCGATGTGGCCGTGCTTGATGTCAATACCTTGGACGAGCTCAAGGTGGCGGCGCCCAAGCTCAAGGGAAAGATCGTGTTGCTCGTTTCGAGCCCGACAGCATCAAGCGAGCAAGGCAAGAACATGCGTCAGTTCGCCAACGAAGTCAATCAAGTGATCAAGGACGCCCAATTCGCGGCCATCCTCATCATTTCACGCAAGGAAGGCAAGCTGCAAGATATGCTCGGCGGGCCCAACTCGCGCTTTGACCGCAATGCCGGCATCATCACAAAGGAAAGCGCCAAGCTGCTGCGGCGCTTGCTCGCCAGGGGCTTGCACCCGCGCCTGGAACTGGAATTGGGCGGCGGCTTCGGCGCGCAGCCGGTCCAGGCTTACAACGTCGTCGCCGACTTCAAGGGCAGTGAGTTAGCCGACGAGATGGTGATCGTTGGTGCGCATCAGGATTCATGGGACCTGGGCACCGGTGCCACCGACAATGGCACCGGCACGGTCGTGGCAATGGAAATGATGCGGACCATGCATGCGCTGGGCTTGAAGCCGCGCCGCAGCCTGCGCGTCGTACTGTTCTCGGGGGAGGAGCAAGGATTGCTTGGCAGTAAAGCCTACCTCGCGCAGCACCATGCGGAACTGGAAAAGATTCAAGCCGTCTTCGTGATGGACGCGGGATCCGGACGCATCCTCGGCTTCCCGGACATGAAGGTCGAGGCCTGGTACACGGCGCTGTCGGCCGCGCTCGCGCCGGCCAAGCAATTGGGAGCGCTCGATGTGCCTTACGCGATCGGCGCCGGTTCGGACCACGATGTATTTTTCGATCGCGGCATTCCCGCCTTCACGCCGATGCAAGAACCCCTTGATTACCGTAGCCACACCCAGCACAGCCAAGCGGACACGCTCGACCATGTCGTGATCGCCGATTTGCTGCAAGGAGCGCAAGTGATGGCAGTTACCGTCTGGGGCGTGCTGAACGGCGAGCCGATCGCGCATCAAGTGCGCGCGCCGCACTAGTGCAATGGGGGATATGACATGAAGCGCGTTTCGACGCGGGTGGCCGAGCTCGAATGGACGTACAATATCGCCTTACCGCCCCTCCCACCTACGGATAGCCCATGTCAGTCTACGAAAAACTCAAAGCCCTCGACATCACCCTGAGCGAACCGGCCGCGCCGGCGGCCGCTTACGTGATGTACGTCCAGACCGGCAATCTGGTCTTCATTTCCGGCCACCTGGCGCGCCACGCCGACGGCAGCATCTGGGCCGGCCAGCTGGGCAAGACCGTCACGACCGAACAAGGCAAGCAGGCCGCGCGCGGCATCGCCGTCGCCCTCATCGGCACCTTGCAGCAAGCCTGCGGCGGCGACCTGAGCCGCGCCAAGCGCATCGTCAAGCTGATGAGCCTGGTTAATTCCGCGCCCGACTTCACCGAGCACCACCTGGTCACGAATGGCGCCTCCGAATTGCTCGGCGACGTGTTCGGCGAGCAGGGCAAGCACGCCCGTTCGGCCTTCGGCGTGGCGCAGATTCCGCTGGGCGCCTGCGTCGAAATCGAAATGATCGTCGAAATCGCATAAACGGGCGGCGCCCGCGCGCGCCGTCCAACACCGCATGCCGGCGGCACTTACCCAGTGCCGCCTTTCGAAGCCCGCTTACCCAGCGTGCTTTATAATGGCCGAGCCGCAATTTGGCCCCTTCCCTGTGAGACCCGTATGAAAATTGAAAATCCAAACCCGATACAGTGGCGTTTTTCGGACCGCGCCAGCCAGCTGCAAAGCTCGTTCATCCGCGAAATCCTGAAAATCACCCAGCGCCCGGAGATCATCTCCTTCGCTGGCGGCCTGCCCTCGCCCGCCACCTTCCCGGTTGGCGAAATGAAGGAAGCGTTCGACAAGGTCTTGACCGACAACGGTAAAGTGGCCCTGCAATACGGCCCGACCGACGGTTTCCCGCCGCTGCGCGAATGGATTGCCAATTCCCTCTCCACGGACGGCGTCAAGATCTCCGCCGAACAAGTGTTGATGACGTCGGGCTCGCAGCAAGCGCTCGACCTCTTGGGCAAGGTCTTGATCGACGAAGGCAGCCGCGTGCTCGTTGAAACCCCGAGCTACCTGGGCGCGCTGCAAGCGTTCTCGGTGTATCGTCCCGAATTCGCCTCCGTCGCAACCGACGACCATGGCTTGGTGCCAGCCTCGATCGAAGCGGTGGCCGATGGCGCGCGCCTGCTGTACGCGCTGCCGAACTTCCAGAACCCGACCGGGCGCAGCCTGTCCGTCGAGCGCCGCCTCGAGCTGGTCAAGACCTGCGCCGCGCACGGCCTGCCGCTGATCGAGGACGATCCTTATGGCGCGCTGTGCTACAACGGCGAGCCCTTCCCTAAAATGCTGAACATGAACCCCGATGGCGTCATCTACATGGGTTCGTTCTCGAAAGTGCTCACGCCGGGCATCCGCCTCGGTTACGTGGTGGCGCCAACCCCGCTGGTGCGCCGCCTCGAGCTGGCCAAGCAGGCGGCCGACCTGCACACCGCGCAGCTGACCCAGATGGTGGTGCATGAAGTGGTCAAGGACGGCTTCCTCGATCGCCATATCCCGAGTATCCGCACCCTGTACGGCAACCAGTGCCAGGTGATGCTCGACGCGATGGCCGAGCACTTCCCGGCCTCGGTCTCCTGGACCAAGCCGGAAGGCGGCATGTTCATCTGGGTGACCCTGCCCAAGCATATCGACGCGATGAAGCTGCTCGACATCGCCATCGCCAACAAGGTCGCTTTCGTGCCGGGCGCGCCGTTCTACGCCAACGAGCCGGAAACGAACACGCTGCGCCTGTCTTTCGTGACGGTCTCGCCCGAGCGTATCCGCGAAGGCATCGCCATCCTGGGCAAGCTGATCGCCGCACAGGTGTAAGGCTTTCAAAGCTCGGCGGCACCGTCACCCAATGGGCGTGATGGTGCCGCCGACATCAATTCGCAGAGCCTTGCGCAGGCTTACCAGCGAGCCCAAGTCCAGTCCTCCGCGAGTTGTAATATCGCAACAACATTTCCCCATCCCAGCCCTCGCCTCCAGGCCACGGAGCCCCTCCAATTCGCCGCGTTTTCATTCTGTAGCACCGCCAAAAGCGTGGGCCCCGGCGCTGGCACAAATGGAACTTGAAAGTGGCGTTGGGCAATAATTTTTCACCCATCACATTGAAGCCGCAGTATGATCGGCGCAGACAATCACTTCACTCCAGAAGGCTTCCATTGATTGCACGCGCAGACATCACCGTTCCACGCCACCTGGCCGAGCCACGCCGCGCCGGCGACGCCACCACCACGGTCTGCCAACAATGAATAGCAGCGGCGCCAGCAGCAGCATCCAAGCGCGCCGCGATGCAGCCATCCTGATTGTCGACGACGTCCCGGCCAACCTGGGCGCGCTGCGCAAGACCATGATCTCCCAGGGCTACCAGACTTTTGTCGCCACCTCGGGCGAACGCGCACTCAAGATCGCCCAGCGCGTGCACCCAGATTTGATTTTGCTCGACGTCGTCATGCCCGGCATGGACGGCTTCGAGACTTGCCGGCGTCTGAAGGCGCATGCCGGCACCGAACGCATCCCCGTCATCTTCATGAGCGCCAATACGGAGGCCGACGATGTCGCCGCCGGCCTTGATAGCGGCGCGGTCGACTACATCAGCAAACCCTTGCGCATGACCGAGGTGTGCGCGCGCGTGCGCACCCAGCTGCAGCTGCACAGCCACAACGAGAGCACACGCGAACAGGCAGACCACCTGCGCTGCATCGTCGACGGCATGGCCGAGGGCTTGATGATCATCGAAGCGTGCGGGCGCATCCAGTACACCAACCCGGCCTGCGGCCAATACCTGGGCTACCCCGGCAACGCGCTGGCCGGCCACACCATCGCCGAGCTGCTGCCGCCAGCCGTAACCGAGCAATGCCTGGACTTCTTCCAGGCCTGCGCCGACAACCCGGCCAATCCGCCGCAGCACGGCGCGCGCGAAGTGCTGATCCGCCACAGCGACGGCGAGCCGCGCGCGATGGACCTGACGCTCACGCCCATGTTCGTGCGCGAGCCGCTGTTCATCGGCCTTTTGCACGACATCACCCACCACAAGCACTCGGAGACGCAGCTGCAGCGCGCCGCCCTGTTCGACCCGCTGACGAAAATCGCGAACCGGCGCCACTTCGACACCTTCATGGAAAAGGAATGGCAGCGCGCCATACGTAGCAAGCAGCCGCTGTCGCTGGTGGTGATTGACGTCGACCACTTCAAGCAGTACAACGACACGCTCGGCCACCCGGCCGGCGACGCCTGCCTGCTGCAAGTGGCGCAGGCGATCGCCGCGCACGCGCTGCGCCCGACCGACATGGCCGCGCGCTACGGCGGCGAGGAATTCGTGCTGCTGTTCGCCGAGACCCAGGCCAAGGATGCACTGCGCCTGGCCGAGGCGATCCGCACCCATGTGGAAGAGCTGCACATGCCGCATCCGCGTTCCTCCGCCAGCCAATGGATCACGGTGAGCGTGGGCGTGGCCACGATCCGTCCTGGCCGGCGCGACGAGATGAGCAAGCTGTTGATCGCGGCCGACCGCGCCATGTACCTGGCCAAGGAATGCGGGCGCAACCGGGTGCAGGCGGCGCGCGCGATCGAAGCGCCCTGCGCCGCCATCGACAGCGCCAAAGTGGCCTGAGCGGCCGCCTTACACCTTGCGCGGATAGCCGGTGATGTCGGCGATTTCCTGATACATCGGCTGCAGCCGCGCATACATCTTCTGGTACACGCGCCGGTACAGGCGATCGTACATTTCCTGGTTCTTCGCGATTGGCTTGAACACGCGGCCGATGCGCGTCATCTTGCCGATCGCATGCTCGAAGTCCGGGTACAGGCCCAGGCCAACGGCCGCGTCAATCGCCGCGCCCAGGCCGGACGTCTCGTAGATGTGCGGGCGCGCCGTCGGCAGTCCGAAGATATCGGCCGTCAGCTGCATGGCCGCGTCGCTTTGCGAGCCGCCGCCCGAGACGCGCAGTTCGGTGATCTTCACGCCGCTGCGCTTTTCGGTGCGCTCCTTGCCCTCGCGTAGCGCATATGCGAGGCCCTCGAGGATGGCGCGGTACACGTGGGCGCGCGTGTGGACGTCGCCAAAGCCGATGATCGCGCCCTTCGCTTCCGGCCCCGGCACCCGGATCCCCGGCGTCCAGTAAGGCTGCAGCATCAAGCCCATCGAGCCGGGCGGCACCGTGTTGACCAGATCGTCGAATAGCGACTCCGGCGCCACGCCGCGGGTGGCGGCCTGCGCCTGCTCGTGATGGCCGAACTGCTCCTTGAACCAGTTGACCATCCAGTAGCCGCGGAAGATCTGCACCTCGGTGCTATAGGTGTCGGGAATCGCAGAGGGATATGGCGGTATGAAAGGCGTCACCTCCACGTACTTCTTGGTGGTGGTGTTGATGGTGGCGGTGGTGCCGTAGCTGATGCAGCCGATGTGCGGAGCCTGGCAGCCGGCGCCGATCACTTCGCACGCCTTGTCGGCGGCCGCGGCGATGATCGGCGTGCCGACCGGGATGCCGGTTGCGCGTTCGACATCGGCATCGATGGCGCCGATCACCGTGCCCGGCTCGACCAGCTCGGGCAGCATCTCGGGCGTGACGGCCAGCGCCTGCCACTTCCAGTCGAGCGGTCCGGCCCACTGCTGCTTCTTGTAGTCGAAGGGGATGTAGGCCACTTGCGAGCCGATCGAATCGACGAAGCGGCCCGACATACGGTAGTTCAGGTAACCCGACAGCAGCAGGAACTTGTCGGTCTTTTTCCAGACGTCCGGCTGGTGCGCCTTGATCCAGTTGATCTCGGCCTCGCCGCGAAAAAAATTGATGGTGCTGTCGACGCGCGCCAGCTTGAACGCCGCGCTCCACAGCATGCCCATCGGCGGCACCTCGTCGGTGCGGCGCTGGTCGAGCCAGGTGATGGCCGGACGCAGCGGCTTGCCGTGGCGGTCCAGGTTAACCACCGTGCCGCGCTGGGTGGTGATGGCCACGCCGGCCACGCGCGTCTTGTCCGCGCCCGGCTCGCTCCACAGGCGCTGGCATGCCGTGCACACCGCGTCCCAATAGCCGTCGGCGTCGTGCTCGGCCCAGCCCGGATGGTCGGAAAAATACGCCTCCAGGTGCACCTGGGACTTGGCCACGATATTGCCCTTGAGGTCGAACAGAATCGCGCGCACGCTCTGGGTGCCATTGTCGATGGCGAGGATATGTGAATCTGGCATGGTCGTTCTGTTCCTGTTGGAGTGGATTACGCTGCGCGCGGCAGGCTGTAGTTGGCGTTCCAGAGCGCGCGGTAGGCGGCGTGCTCGGCGTCCCAGCGCGTGTCGTCCCAAGCCAGTTCGTCCTGGCAGATGGCGCGGATGCGATCGATGTGCTCCTGCCCGCCGTTACGCAGCAGCAGGCCAAGACGGGTACGGCGCAGCATCAGGTCTTCCAGGCGCAGCACGCCCTCGGCGCGCGCGGCCCAGCGCAGCTCGGCCCACAGCGTTTCGGTGCCGGGGATGGCGTCGAGTTCGCCCGCGCGCGCGGCGTCCACCACCGCTTGCGCTTGCGCGCCGAAGCGTCCGCGCAGGCGTTCGGCGTGCGCGCTTGGCAAGCGCTGCCGCGCGCTGGCCAATGCGACCGGGGTGCCGCTGCCGAAAATCGGCAAGGGCTTGAGATTGTCGCGCCAGCCCGGCAGCAGCGGCATGGCGTGCTTGAGGGCATCGAGCGCGATCACGCGGAAGGTGGTGAGCTTGCCGCCGGTGACGGTCAACAAACCATCGTCGACCCACACCGCGTGCTCGCGCCCTTCCTTGGACGGATCGCTCTGGCCGGTGTCGATGACGGGGCGCACGCCGGCGTAGGTGGCCAGCACGTCTTCTTCGTTCAAGCCCATCTGCGGGAACTGCGCGTTCAAGGCTTCGAGCAGGTATTCAAGCTCGGCGCGCGTGATGGCCGCCTCGAGTTTCATGTCTTCGCTATGGTCGACATCGGTGGTGCCGACCAGGGTCACGCCTTCCCACGGATAGGCGAACACGGGGCGCCCGTCGCGCGGATGCATCAGACTGATCGCCTGCGCCAGCGGCAAGCGCCAGGCCGGCAGCACCAGGTGGCTGCCGCGCAGCGGACGCAGCTTGCGCACAGCGCCCGTTTGCCCGCGCAGGCCGTCGGCCCAGGCGCCGGTGGCGTTGATGACCAGGCGCGCACGCACCTGGTGGGTGGCGTCGTCGCCGATGTCATGCAGCAGAGCGCCGCATACTTTGCCGGTGTCACCCCCGCCCTCGCGCAGCAGCGACTTGGCGGCCAGGTAGTTGATGGCCACGCCGCCGTGCGACTGTGCCTCCTGCAGCACGCGCATGACCATGCGCGCGTCATCGGTCTTGGCGTCGGTGTAGCGCATGCCGCCATGCAGACCCTCGCGCCCGATATTGGGCGCCATCATCAGGAATTCTTCACGCCCGAAGTAGTGGCGCTCGCGCATGCCGGCCATGAAGTCGTAAATCGCCAAGCCAATCAGGAACACATTGCGTCCCGGCTTGCGCCCTTTGTAGTCGCCGAAAGCAAAGCTCTGCGGCGCCACCAGGCCGGGCGCCTCACGCATCAGGTTTTCGCGCTCGTGCACCGATTCGCGCGTCAATCCAAAGCGCGCTTCCTTCAGGTAGCGCAAGCCCCCGTGCACCAGCTTGGACGAGCGGCTCGACGTGCCCCAGGCGAAGTCGCGCTGCTCGACCAGCAGCGCCTTCAAGCCGCGGCGCGACGCTTCGAGCAAAATGCCGGCGCCCGTGATACCACCGCCAATGATCAACAAGTCCCATTCGCGGGCCAGCAGTTCTGGCAGACCCTCGCGCCAACCCATGCGCCAGTTCGCGCCAATGCTTGTACGCTCCATCGTGTTCACGGCGTCACCAGCTTCCCGGGATTCATGCGGCCATCGGGATCGAAGTGATGGAACATCGAGCGCATCGCGCTCATGCCGAGTGCGCCCTTTTCCGCTTCCAGGTAGGGCGCATGGTCGCTCCCCACGCCGTGCTGGTGGCTGATGGTGCCGCCATTGGCCACGATCGCCTCGCAAATGCCGCTCTTGAGCGAGTGCCAGCGCTGCAGATCGTTTTCGTAGTCGCCCGAGAGGCGGTACACGAAGGTCGAATACACGCTCGCGCCTTGCGCATACAAATGCGACAAGTGGGTGTAGGCGTGCACGCGCTCGCCGTGGCCGGCCAGCGCGTCGGTGCCGGCCTTTTCCACCGCGTGCATCATCGGCGTCACGCGCGACCAGTCGACGGCCGTCTCGACCGTGTCGATCACGAAGCCATGCTGCCACGCCGCGTTGCGCAGATAGACATTACGGAAGCGGTTTTCCTTCCACTTGTCGCCCATCTTGCGGCCCACGTGCACGCCCCCGTAGGCGCGCGCGATCGACAACGCGCCGGACAGGCCGGTGGCGGTGGTGGCCTTTTGGCCGCTCACGCCGATCATCAGCATGCACTTGCCTTCACCGCAGCCGCGCCAGCCGAGGTAGGTTTCCATCGCGCCGATCAGCTTCTTGTGGCCGGCCAGGGTGAGCATGGTGAGCGTCTCGAGCGGGTTCGACAAGCGCAGCATCGACAGCGGCAGCTTGGCTTGCGCGATCGCGCGCACCGCGTCGGCCGCCGCTTGCCAGTTGGGGAAGAACACCGCGTGGAAGGCTTCGTGCTCAGGCAAGCGTGTCACGCGCACGGTCGCCTCGGTCAGGATGCCCATTCGCCCTTCCGAACCAAGCACCATCTCGCGCAGGTCGGTGCCGGCGGCGGACGCCGGGAAGGTCGGAATCTCGAGCGTGCCAACGGGCGCCTCCAGGCGCCCGCCCGCGAACATCTGTTCGATGCGCCCGTAGCGCAGCGATTGCTGGCCGGACGAACGCGTCACGATCCAGCCGCCCAGGGTCGAATACTCGAACGATTGCGGGAAGTGGCCGAGCGTGAAGCCGTGTGCGCGCAGCTGCGCTTCCATGTCCGGCCCGAACACGCCGGCGCCGAAGGTGGCCAGCTGCGCCGCCGTGTCGAGGTTGGTCAAGGCGCGCAGGCGCGTCAAGTTCATCGACAGCACTGGCTGTTCGCCATCGAACACCGTCAGGTGCCCGGCCACGCTGGTGCCGCCGCCGTAGGGAATGACGATGGCGTTGATGCGCGCGGCATAGTCGAGCAGTTCGCGCACCTGTTCCGAACTCTCCGGATAGGCCACGCCATCGGGCACATTACCCACTTTACCGTAACGCAGCTTGAGCCAGTCGGGCAGGCTTTGGCCCAGCGCGTTGGCCATGCGTGTGGCCGCCGTGGTATCGACCAGGCGGTGCGCCTCGAGCCGGCTTGGCCCGATGTGGGCGCAAGCCTGCGCCAAGCTGGCATCGACAATCGTGTTGCCGGACCCTACGCGTTCGCGCAAAAAGGCCAGCGCATCGTCGTTGAGCGCAAATTCAATGGCGTCGTCGCCCCATCCGTTCCATCGTCTCATGTGGTTTTCCCGTCATTTTTTCCGTGATATTCGCGCTCGTTTGCCGCTATACTTGGGCGCGAAGGCTGTTCAAGCCATGATGCACAAAGAATAAGCGAGACCTCAGCTCCGGTATTGCTCTTTTATGACAACCGCATTGTTCGATCATGCCAGTTATGCCATCTGAGCACCACCACGGTCGCCGCGTCACCGGCTCCTACCTGCAGCCCCTGCTCGAAGCGGCGCAGGCGCGCGGCATCGAGCCGCTGGCCTTGGCGCGCGCGGCCGGCCTGCCCGACCGCGCCCTGTGGCCGCTGCCGGAGTCGCTCGCCACCGACGACTACATCACCCTGCTGGCCGCCGGCGCCCAGATGGCGCAAGACCCGCACTTTGGCCTGCACGTGGGCGAGCGCGTCAAGCTTGGCACCTACAGCGTGTACGGCCTGATCCTGCTTAGCTGCAGCCATTTCGGCCAAGCCTTCGAGCAGACCATGCGCTACGAGCAGCTGGCGCACGACCTGGGGCGCTCGCAGCTGCACCTCGATGGCCCGCTGGCGCGCTACGAATGGATCAGCAATTACCCGCAGGCGAACCGGCACCTGGCCGAAAGCGTCTTCGCCGGCATCCGCGTGTTCGGCAATTGGCTGGCCGGCGCCACCCTGCCGCCGGCCCAGCTGGCCTTCGCCCACGCGCGCGAGGCCGACTTGAAAGAGTATGAGCGCGTGTTCGGCGCCGCCCCCGTGTTCGGCGCGCCCACCCACGCGGCCAGCTTCGACGCCCAACTGCTGGGCTGGCCCGTGCCGAACGCCGACGTCGGCCTATATCCGGTGCTGCAGCAGCACGCCGAGACCCTGCTGGCGCAGCGCGCGAAAGAGGAATCCGACGAAGCCGCCGGCGTGGTGGCCCAGGTGCACGCGGCCATTATCCGCAACCTGGCGCACGACCGGGTGCGCTTAGCCTCGATCGCCGACGAGCTCAAACTGTCGCCGCGCACCCTGCAGCGCAAGCTCTCCGAGGCCGGCGCGAGCTTCCAGCACGTGCTCGACCAGGCCCGCTATGCGTTAGCAAAAGATTATCTGCGTCAGGGCGGCTTGTCCCTGGTCGACATCTCCTTCCTGCTTGGCTATCAGGAGCAAAGCGCCTTCAATCACGCCTTCAAGGAGTGGTCCGGCATGAACCCGGGCGCGTGGCGCGAGCGGGCGGCCGCCTGAGCCTTTCGGATGAGCCGTCGCGAGCGCGGCGGCAAGCCCCTATCGGCGCTATAATACCGAGGCTAAGCCGCACTACGCCAACCCGGGTCCGCGCCGTGAATCCACACCTCGACAAACTGCATCCCTACCCGTTCGAACGACTGCGCCAGCTGTTCCAGGGCGTCACGCCCGACGCCGCCTGGTCGCCGATCAGCCTGGGCATGGGCGAGCCCAAGCATCCAACCCCGCCCTTCATCCACAAAGCGCTCAGCCACGCCCTGCAAGGCTTGGCGGTCTACCCGACCACCCACGGCGGCCCCGAGCTGCGCGCGGCCATCGCCGCCTGGATCGAGCGCCGCTATGGCGTACCCGCGCTCGATGCGGCCACCCAGGTGCTGCCGGTGAACGGCTCGCGCGAAGCGCTGTTCGGGATCGCCCACACGGTGGTGGACCCGGCCCGTCCGGCCCTGGTGATGTGCCCGAACCCGTTCTACCAGATCTACGAAGGCGCGGCCTACCTGGCCGGGGCCGAGCCCTACTTCGTCAACTCGGAAGCGGCCCGCAATTTCGGCTGCGACTACGCCAGCGTGCCCGATTCGGTGTGGGCGCGCGTGCAGCTGCTCTACCTTTGCTCGCCGGGCAACCCGACCGGCGCCACGCTCGAGTTGGCCGACTGGGAGCACCTGTTCGCGCTGGCCGACCGCCACGGCTTCGTGATCGCGGCCGACGAATGCTATTCCGAGATCTATCACGGCAGCACGGCGCCGCTGGGCGCGCTCGAAGCGGCGCACCAGTTGGGGCGCAGCGGCGGCGAGCATCCGTATCGCTCCCTGGTGGCCTTTTCCAGCCTGTCCAAGCGCTCGAACGTGCCGGGCATGCGCTCGGGCTTCGTGGCCGGCGACGCCGCCATCCTCAAGCAGTTCCTGCTGTACCGCACCTACAGCGGCGGCGCCATGTCGCCGCCGGTGCAGGCGGCCTCGATCGCGGCCTGGAACGACGAGGCCCACGTGCAGGAGAACCGCGCCAAGTACCGCGAGAAATTCCATCTCATCACGCCGATCCTCAAGCCCGTGATGCAGGTCGAGCTGCCCGACGCCGGCTTCTACCTGTGGGCCGACGTGCGCCAGAGCGGGCTGTCGGACACCGAATTCGCACGCGCGCTGTACGCCGAATATAATGTCACCGTCCTGCCGGGGACCTTCCTGGCGCGCGAGGCGCACGGGGTCAACCCGGGCCGCAACCGCATCCGCATGGCGCTGGTGGCCGAAGTTGACGAATGCCTGGAGGCGGCCACCCGCATCGTCCAGTTCTGCGACGGCCAAAAGGCCAAACGCTCACTCCATTAACCACAACGACACAACATGACAGCACAACTCGAGCACATCATCGACCAAGCCTGGGAACAGCGCGCCGACATCAATCCAGCGAACGGCTCGCTTGACCTGCGCCAGGCCGTGGCCCACGTGCTGGCCGGCCTGGACGAGGGAAGCCTGCGCGTGGCGCACAAGGCCGACGGCGCATGGGTGGTGAACCAGTGGATCAAGAAGGCGGTGCTGCTGTCGTTCCGGCTCGAGAACAACGTCGTCGTCGGTGGCCCCGGCATGCAGTTCTACGACAAAGTGCCCACCAAGTTCGCCGACTACAGCAGCGAAGACTTCGCGCGCGGCGGCTTTCGCGTGGTGCCGCCGGCGGTCGCTCGCCGCGGCAGCTTCATCGGCAAGAACGTGGTCTTGATGCCCTCCTACGTGAACATCGGCGCCTATGTGGACGAAGGCGCCATGATCGACACCTGGGCCACCGTCGGCTCGTGCGCGCAGATCGGCAAAAACGTGCATCTGTCGGGCGGCGTGGGCATCGGCGGCGTGCTCGAGCCGATGCAAGCCAACCCCACCATCATCGAAGACAACTGCTTCATCGGCGCGCGCTCGGAGATCGTCGAAGGCGTGATCGTCGAGGAGAACTCGGTGATCTCGATGGGCGTGTACATCGGCCAGTCGACCAAGATCCTGGACCGCGAAACGGGCGAGGTGTCGTATGGGCGCGTACCGGCCGGCTCGGTCGTGGTCTCGGGCAGCTTGCCCGCCTTTGATGGCAGCCACAGCCTGTACTGCGCCGTGATCGTCAAGCGCGTCGACGCCAAGACGCGCGCCAAGACCGGCATCAACGAACTGCTGCGCGGGATCTGACACCGCGCCGACCCACAACGAATAACCAGACTATAAAGATTGAGGAGAGCACGATGGCAATGGACCGCTTGTTCCAGCTGATGAAGGAAAAAAACGCCTCGGATATGTTCTTCGCGGTGAATTCGCCGGTGCACTTGAAAATCAACGGCAATCTAATCCCGATCAACCAGCAAAAGCTCGAACCCGAGAACATCTATTCGCTGCTCACCGAGATCGCCAGTCCGGCCCAGCTCGAGGAACTCGAGCGCGAGAACGAACTCAATATGGCGGTGTCGGTGCCCAAGCTGGGGCGCTTCCGTCTGTCGGCGTTCCGCCAGCGCGGCACCATCTCGGCCGTGTTCCGCTTCGTGCCGGTGCAGATCCCCGCGCTCGAGGACCTGCGCCTGCCGCCGATTCTGAATGAACTGATCATGGAAAAGCGCGGCCTGCTGCTGCTCGTCGGCGCCACCGGTTCGGGCAAGTCGACCACGATCGCCTCGATGCTCGACCATCGCAACGAACTGCGCTCGGGCCACATCCTGACGCTGGAAGACCCGATCGAGTACCTGTTCAAGAACAAAAAATCGATCGTCAACCAGCGCGAGATCGGCAGCGACGCCATCAACTTCTACACGGCGCTGCGCAATGCGATGCGCCAGGCGCCGGACTGCATCCTGATCGGCGAGATCCGCGACCGCGAAACCATGGCCGCCGCGCTGGCCTACGCGCAGTCGGGCCACCTGGTCTTGGCCACCCTGCACGCCAATAATAGCTACAACGCGCTTAACCGCATCATCAGCTTCTACCCGATCGAAAACCGCCCGGCCCTGCTGCAGGACTTGTCCTCGGCGGTCAAGGCCATCGTCTCGCAGCGCCTGGTGCGCTCGAAGGATGGCGGCGCGCGCCAGGCCGCCGTCGAGATCATGGTCAACACGCGCTACGTGTCGGACCTGATCGAAAAAGGCGAGATCGGCCAGATCAAGGAAGCGATGGAAAAGAGCCTCTCGCCGGGATCGCAATCGTTCGAGGCGGCCTTGCTGCAGTTGGTGCGCGACGAGATGATCACGCAGGAGGAAGCGCTGGCCAACGCCGATTCGGCCACCAACCTGCTTTGGCTGCTCAACAACGGCCCGGACAGCAAGCAGCAGCAGCCGGCCGAAGCGGCCGCCCCCAGCGCGCCACCCGACGATTCGGGCGCCTCGTTCACCGAATTCACGCTCAACACATGATGGCGCTGACCGTCTACGGCATTCCCAACTGCGACACCGTCAAGAAGGCGCGCACCTGGCTCTCCAGCCAGGCGCTGGCCTTCGAGTTCATTGACTTCAAAAAGCAGGGCTTGGCGCGCGCGACCGTGGTGGCCTGGCTCGAACAGCTTGATTGGCAAACCCTGGTCAACCGCAAGGGCACGACCTGGCGCAATCTGCCCGACGCGCGCAAGGCCGCCATCGTCGACGCGGCCAGCGCGCTCGAGCTGATGCTCGAGCAGCCCTCCGTGATCAAGCGCCCGGTGCTGCAAGGCTTGGCGCAACCGCACGTGGGCTTTTCCGAAGCCCAATATGGCAAACTTTTCCTTCGGAATTAGGGGACAGACCCCTGTTTTGAGGCAAGAAGGGGGCTGTCCCCTTCTTGCCTCAAAACAGGGGTCTGTCCCCTAATTCCTCCAAAACAGGGGTCTGTCCCCTAATTCCTCATCAATAATCCAAGAATCACCATGACACCATCCCGCACCCTGGCGCTGACCGAAGAATTGATCGCGCTGTCCTCGATCACCCCCGACGACAAGGGTTGCCAGCGCCGCCTGATCGCGCTGCTCGAGCCGCTCGGCTTCGTGTGCGAAACCATCGAATCGAACGGTGTGACCAATCTGTGGGCGCGCAAGGGCACGGTCTCGCCCGTGTTCGTGTTCGCCGGCCACACCGACGTGGTGCCGACCGGCCCGCTCGAACAATGGACCTCGCAACCCTTCGTGCCGACCCAACGCGACGGCATGCTGTTCGGCCGCGGCGCCGCCGACATGAAGACCTCGATCGCGGCGATGGTGGTGGCGGTCGAGGAATTCACGCACGCGCACCCAGCGCACAAGGGCTCGATCGCCTTCCTCATCACCAGCGACGAGGAAGGCGTGGCCGTCGACGGCACCGTCGTCGTGTGTAACAAGCTCTCCGAGCGCGGCGAAACCATCGATTACTGCTTGGTGGGCGAGCCGACCTCGGCCCACATCCTGGGCGACGTGATCAAGAACGGGCGGCGCGGTTCGCTCTCGGGCAAACTCACGATCAAGGGCGTGCAGGGACACATCGCCTATCCGCAGCTGGCGCGCAACCCGATCCACCAGGCCGCGCCGGCGCTGGCCGAGCTGGCCGCGGAGCGCTGGGACGAGGGCAACGAGTACTACCTGCCCACCTCCTGGCAAATGTCGAACATCCATGCCGGCACGGGCGCGAACAACGTCATTCCGGGCGAATTGACGATCGACTTCAACTTCCGCTTTTCCACCGCCAGCACGGCCGACGGCCTGGAGGCGCGCGTGCACGCCATCCTCGACAAGCACACCCTCGACTACGATCTCAAGTGGAGCTTGGGCGGCCTGCCCTTCCTGACCCCGCGCGGTACGTTGTCGGACGCGCTGGCCGGCGCCATCGTCGCTGAAACGGGCGTTCACACCGAATTATCGACTACCGGCGGCACCTCGGACGGACGCTTTATCGCCCGCATCTGTCCGCAAGTGATAGAATTCGGCCCTCCGAACGCCAGCATCCACAAGATCGACGAGCATATCGAGCTGCGTTTCATCGACCCGCTCAAGAATATCTACCGCCGCACCCTGGAAAACCTGCTGGCCTGAGCGCGCGGCATGTGCATGCATTTGCCCGCCACGCCGAGCGTCCGATTGACCGAAGCCCGACCAAAGCGCAACCCAAGCCTGACCGACCTTTGTTACCATTGCCCGACTGAGAAATGCCATGAGCCCATCGATCTTCACCACGCCGCGTGACCTGCTGCGCTACGCCGTCACCCGCTTCAACGCGGCCAAGCTGTTCTTCGGTCACGGCAGCGCCGAAGCCTTCGACGAGGCGGCCTACCTGATCCTGCACACGCTGCGCCTGCCGCTCGACAAGCTCGAGCCCTTCCTCGACGCGCGCTTGATGCCCGAGGAAGTGGCGCATGTGCTGGCCGTGATCGAGCGGCGCGCCACCGACCGGGTGCCGGCAGCCTACATCACCAACGAGGGCTGGCTCGGCACCTACGCCTTCTACGTCGACGAGCGCGTGATCGTGCCGCGCTCCTTCATCGCCGAACTCATTCCGGAGCGCTTCAACCCGTGGATCGAAGACCCCGACGCGGTCGAAAACATCCTCGAGCTGTGTACAGGTTCGGGCTGCCTGGCGATCATGCTGGCCGACGCCTTCCCCAACAGCGTCGTCGACGCGGTCGACATTTCGAAGGACGCGCTCGACGTGGCCGAGCGCAATGTGCGCGACTACAAGCTCGAGGGCCGCGTGAACCTGCTCGCGTCCGACCTGTACCAGAACGTCCCGTTCAAGAAGTACGACCTGATCGTCACCAACCCGCCTTACGTCAATTCAAGCTCGATGATGCGCCTGCCGGCCGAATACCTGCACGAGCCGCGCCTGGCGCTTGACGGCGGCGGCGACGGCATGGACTTGGTGCGCCAGATCGTGGCCGGCGCCGCCGAGCGCCTCACGCCCGAAGGCGTGCTGGTGGTCGAGGTGGGCAACGAGCGCGACTTCGCCGAAGCGGCTTTCGGCGCGCTGGGCTTGACTTGGCTGTCCACCAGCGCCGGCGACGACATGGTATTCCTGATCACGGCCGACCAGCTCCAGTAACGATGCGGCGGCCGGAACTGAATTGAAAGCGCTCAGAATTAATTAGGGTCAGGATTAATTAATCCTGACCCTAATTAATTCTGAGCGCCCTCAAATCAGCTGCTACCAATATTTCCAAATAAAAAGAAGACATTATGATTCGCTTTATTAACGTCAGCCTCATGCGCGGTACCAAGCCGCTGCTCGAGTCCTGCGACCTGACCCTCAACCCGGGCGACAAGATCGGCCTGATCGGCGCCAACGGCGCCGGCAAATCAAGCCTGTTCGGCCTGCTGCGCGGCGAACTGCACGCCGACCAGGGCGAGATCGACTTCCCCGCCAAGTGGCGCATGGCCTATGTGGCGCAAGAGACGCCGCCGCTCGAACGCGCCGCCCTCGATTACGCGATCGACGGCGACACCACCTTGCGCAAACTTGAAGCCGAACTGGCGCGCCTGGAAGGCATGCCCGAGTCGCATGACAACGGCATCGCCATCGGCGAAATCTATAGCGCGCTGGCCGATGCCGACGCCTACACGGTGCAGTCGCGCGGCGAGCAACTGTTGCTGGGCCTGGGCTTCACGCTCGACCAGATGGCCCAGCCGGTGGCGAGCTTCTCGGGCGGCTGGCGCATGCGATTGAACCTGGCGCAGGCGCTGATGTGCCCGTCCGAACTGCTGCTGCTCGACGAGCCCACCAACCACCTGGACCTGGACGCCATCATCTGGCTCGAGGATTGGCTCAAGCGCTACGCCGGCACCCTGATCATCATTTCGCATGATCGCGACTTCCTCGACGAGATCGTCAACGTCGTCGTGCACATCGACGAGCGCAAGCTCAAACGCTACTCGGGCAACTACTCGGGCTTCGAGCGCCAACGCGCGGCCCAGATGGTACTGGCCGCCGGCGCGCTCGAAAAGCAGATGCGCCAGCGCGCCCATCTCGAATCCTTCGTCAACCGCTTCAAGGCCCAGGCCTCGAAAGCACGCCAGGCGCAAAGCCGGATGAAGGCCCTGGCCAAGATGGAAGAGCTGGCGCCGCTGCGCGCGGCCGCCGAATTCTCGTTCGAGTTCCGCGAACCGCTGGCCGCCCCCAATCCCCTCTTGGTGATGGAAGAGGTCAACGCCGGCTACCCACTGCTGGACGAACATGGCGACAAGACGGGCGAAAAGACCATCGTGCGCGGCATTAATTTTTCGCTGCAGATCGGCCAGCGCATCGGCCTGTTGGGCGTGAACGGGGCTGGCAAATCGACCCTGATCAAGACCATCGCCGGCGAACTGGGCCCCTTGACGGGCGAAGCGACGCTTGGCAAGGGCCTGTCGATCGGCTACTTCGCCCAGCACCAGGTGGAGATGCTGCGCCACGACGAATCGCCCCTGTGGCACTTGGCGAAGATCGCCCCGACCGTGCGCGAGCAAGAACTGCGCAACTTCCTGGGCGGCTTCAACTTCCCCGGCACCATGGTGACGAGCTCGATCCGGCCGTTTTCGGGCGGCGAAAAGGCGCGCCTGGCGCTGGCCTTGATCGTCTGGCAGCGCCCCAACCTGCTGCTGCTGGACGAGCCGACCAACCACCTGGACCTGGAAACGCGCGAGGCGCTGACGATGGCGCTGGCGCAGTTCGAGGGCACGCTGGTGGTGGTGTCGCATGATCGCCACCTGCTGCGCGCCACCACCGACCAGTTCATCATCGTCGCCGACGGCAAGCTGCAGCCTTTCGACGGCGACCTGGACGACTACAAGGATTGGCTGTTCCAGACCAAGCTGGGCAAAGGCACCACGGTGCTGCCAGCGGCCGGCAAGGCCAACGCGACCGCCTTCCCGGTGGCCTCGCCGGTGGCGCCGTCGGCCCCGGTGGCCGACAAGCGCGACCAGAAACGGGCCGAAGCCGAGCAGCGCCAGCGCGTGGCCGCCTTGAAAAAACCCATCGAGGGCAAGATCCGCCGCCTCGAGGAGCAGATCGCCAAACGCAACGGACAAAAAGCCGAAGTGGACGCGCAGCTGGCCGAACCGAGCATCTACGAGGCGCCCAACAAGGCCAAGCTCAAGACGCTGCTGGCCGACCAATCCTTCTTCACCAAGGACCTGGCCCAGCTCGAAGCCGAATGGCTCGATTTGCAAGAGCAGCTCGAGGGCTTGGCGGCCTAGCCTAGGCCGCTTGGTGCGCCCCCAGCGGCGCGGCGCGCCGGATCGACATCAATTTGTCGATGTCGACCAGGATCAGGCGCCGTCCGTCCGCCTCGGCCAGGCCGATCAGGTAGTCGAGCGCGTCCGGTCCGGGCAAACCGCCCTGGGCGCCCGGGATCGGCGCGATCTGGTCCAGGCGCACCCGCACCACGTCGGTGACGCCGTCAACCACCATGCCCATCACACAGCTCGATAGTTTGAGGATGATGACATCGGTGTGCGGCGCGGGCGGCGCCACGGGTGCGTCGGCGCCGGCGCCGGCGCCGGCCCGCATGTCGACGATGGGCATGATCACGCCGCGCGAGACGGCCACGCCGCTGATGATTTCACCGTCCGCGGCGAAGCGTTCGAGCGACTTCAAGATCCGCAGCTCCTGCACCTTGCCGGCATCGAGCCCGTAATCGAGGCCGCCGAGCCGAAAGCGCAGAAATTCCATGGTGCCGGGAGGGGCGGCCTGCAGTTCGTCGGAATGCATGCTGTTCCTTTCGTCGCGAAAACCCGAAATCCCATCCTAAGTCGCGCGCCCGCCCACCCCATTGCGTGCCATCAAGCTTTGCCTTCACTTGCAAACAAGCGAGAAGGCGATACAATGGATTGCTCATGGTGCAGCACCGCCTACCACGTACTTCCACCTGGAGATTTACGATGTATCAATGGCTGCAGCGTCTGTTTTCCGGTTCCCCGTCCACGCCAGCTCCCCAGCCGCCAGCCGCGCCCGCGATGACGCCGGCCACGCCCGCCGCTAGCGAGCCTGCAAGCGCCCCGCGCGGCGTCTCCTTCGAGCAAAAAGACAACGTCAACTCGAACTACTACAACTGGCTGTTCGACGCCCAGGACGAATCGGATCTCGACACCAACCCGCTCGAAACCCAGGTCCTCGATACCCTGGCCGCGGCCGTCAAGTCGCAGCAATCGTCAACCATGGTGCGGCGCCTGCCCGGCCTGATTCCCCAGCTGCTGCAAAGCCTGCGCAGCGATAACTTCTCCTCGGCCCAGCTCTCGCGCACCATCTCGCACGACGTGGTGCTGGTGGCGGCCGTGATCCGCCTGGCCAACAGCTCCCTGCTGGGCACCGGCGTGACCATCACCAGCGTCGAGCACGCGGTGATGGTGATCGGCCAGGAAGGCTTGCGCCAGCTGATCACGGGCGTCGCTTTCCGCCCCATCATCGATATGAATTCCGGCGTCTTCACACGCACCCTGGCGCCGCGCATCTGGGACCAGTCCGAGCGCTGCGCCGTGGCCATGCGCACCCTGGCCGAGGAAATGGGGATCGATCCCTTCGAAGCCTTCCTGGCCGGTCTGGTCCAGCATGTGGGCTTGATCGTCACGCTGCGCACGATGGACCAGGTGGCCAAGGATGGCAAGCAGCTCGGCTCGGCCATGTTTTGCGCCAGCCTGCTGCGCGACGCGCGCACCCTGACCTGCAATATCGGGCGCGAATGGAATTTCTCGCCAGCGGTCACCGTCGCCATCGGCGAACAGGGCAGCATGCGCAAGGGCGTGACCATGTCGCCGCTGGGCACCCTGCTGTCGCTGTCGGACTATCTGAGCAAGACGCGCATCCTGGTCGAGCAGGCGCGCCTGGCCGAGGGCGACACCCGCCTGTTCAAGGGTTTGTCGAAGTCGGCGCTGGATTGCTACCACGGGCTCGACGCCGTCGAGGGGGCCGAGCTGCACGACGCCGACGCCGAGCATCCGCAAGCCGGGTCGGCCGCCCTCTCGTGACGCCCGAGGCACTGGCGCAGGAAGTCCAATTCATCGCCATCCGGGCCCAGGGGCCGGGCGGGCAAAACGTCAACAAGGTCTCGTGCGCGGTGCATCTGCGCTTTGACATTCCCGCTTCTTCGCTGCCGGACGAAGTCAAAGGGCGCCTGCTGGCCCTGCGCGACACCCGCATCACGCGCGAGGGCGTGGTGGTGCTCAAGGCCCAGCAGTCGCGCAGCCTCGAGCAAAACAAGGCCGACGCCTTGCAGCGCCTGCAAGAGATCATCGAACGCGCCGCCGTGCTGCCCGCCACCCGCCGCGCCACCCGCCCCACCCGCAGTTCGCAGCGCAAACGCCTCGACGGCAAGAACGCGCACGGTCAGCTCAAGGCCAACCGCGCGAAAGTGCATGACTGAGGTGAGAGGCGGACGACGCCGGCGACGCTAGCGTGGTCCAAGCGGCCAGAACGGCCGAGCCGGCTGGATCAGGCGTCGAAGCTCCACTCGACCTTGCCGCCGCTGCCGGAAAAGATGATGTCGCCGCCCACCGAACTGCCGCGCAGGTAAGCCTTGATGTCCTTGGACTGCATGTCGTACACGCTCTTGCCGTCGGCGTGGAACTTCATGGTGCGCACCAGGGTGTCGCCCGACACCGCGCGCAATTCGACCTGGCCACCGCCGCCGCTGTCCTTCTTTTGCTGCGCCAACTGCGCCAGCATGGCCTTGCCCGCCTGCTGCTCGGTCTCGGCCGCCTTCAGGTCGAGCGAGACCTTGGTGATGGCCTTGAGCGCCGGCCCCACCGCCAGCGCCATCTTCTGGAACTCGGGCAGCTGTTCGGGCGCGAGCACCAATTCCTAATTGCGTTCATACGTGGCGCATTCGTTGGCACGAGCACGCCATGATAGCTGCCATAATTATCATACTAATTATTATTTAAAGTAGATATATTTGCATTGATTATTTTTCTATGCGATACTGTTCTTACTGTAATTCACAGTACAACAACTAGAAACGTTTGGAGTTATTAATGCAAGAAATGGACTTGATGGAAATCGACAGTGTCAGTGGCGGCATTAGTAAAGACGCCATCTATGGTGGCGCACTTGCCGTTGCGTGCACACTGTTGGGTGTTGGTGTTGCAGTCTGCCTGGTAATTCCTACTGCTGTCGTCGGCGCCGTTGCTCTTGGTGCTTCAATTGCCGCGTCTGGCGTCGCAATCGCGGTGGGTACCGACTAAGAGTCCGATAGCGTCCGGTTTGCCGGGCGCAATTTTAGCTACTTCGCGTTCCCATATCAAATATTAAAACCTTCGAGAACTGCTATGAACAAGGCGTTTGCGCTATATATCATAATTTTTTGCATGTCCGTAGCAGTTTCCGCTCTTCTTTTTTCCATTGGGAAAATTGACAAAGAAGAGCTAATTGTATGTTCCTTTATTTTTCTTGCCTTTGGATGCATTGTTGCCAACTTAGACACATTCATGCAGTTTCTGGCGGGACGTGCTATTGATACAGAGTTTACTAAATTCAAATAGACAACAGTTATCCTGGGACTTGCTGGGTCGGCGAAATTGCGTTTGCATTACAATGCACGGCGATGGACTCATGGCCGCGATAGCCGTGCCGCCCGCGCCCCTTTGAATCTCGTCTTGGTTGCGTGGGCCGAGGGACCACTTTGTGCAACTAGCCTGATTCTTCCGCGCACTTCGTCATAGGCCTTTCCGAATCAATCAAGGCGCTACATCTGAGAAGTTTCGTCGCATGAAGCTAGGCGTCGAAGCTCCACTCGACCTTGCCGCCGCTGCCGGAAAAGATGATGTCGCCGCCCACCGAACTGCCGCGCAGGTAAGCCTTGATGTCCTTGGACTGCATGTCGTACACGCTCTTGCCGTCGGCGTGGAACTTCATGGTGCGCACCAGGGTGTCGCCCGACACCGCGCGCAATTCGACCTGGCCACCGCCGCCGCTGTCCTTCTTTTGCTGCGCCAACTGCGCCAGCATGGCCTTGCCCGCCTGCTGCTCGGTCTCGGCCGCCTTCAGGTCGAGCGAGACCTTGGTGATGGCCTTGAGCGCCGGCCCCACCGCCAGCGCCATCTTCTGGAACTGGGGCAGCTGTTCGGGCGTGAGCACCAATTCCTTCTTGCGCACCTTGGAGGCGAGCATGATGTACTTGCGCACGTCCGGCATATTGGTCAGGGTGTCCATTTCCAGCTTGCGCTTTTCGACCAGGCCGCCGAACTCGTCCACCCGGGCCGACACCTGGTCCATCACCTCGTCGATCTTGCTGCTGTCGGGCAGCAGCACATAGACCAGCATCTCACTTTGCTTGCGCGGGCCGGCCGCCTCGATCGACACCTTGCGCGCGGCCACCGCGCAGCCCTCGGCCACGGTGATCGTCACTTCGTCGGCGATGATCTCGCAATTGGTGGCGTGGTCGATCTTCACGCGCGTGGCCGAGATGGTGCAGCTCTCGGCGCGCTCGAGCGTGATGGTGCCCTCGCTGGTCTGCAGCACCGCGCTCGAGGCGATGCCCTTGACCGTGATGTCGCCCTTGGCGTTGTGCGCGGTGCCGCCCACCAGGTTATGGTTGAGCAAAATGGTGCCGCCGCGCGAGATGATGTTGCCAAACACGTCGGCATGGATGGTGATGTTCTCGCCCTCGAGCACCCGCTTCTCCTGCACCTCGCCATATTCCTCGTAGTCGCCAGTGAGCTGCAAATTGCCGGTGGTGCGCGAACTGACGCCCTCGCGGCTGATGATCTTGTCTTCCACCGACAGCTGGCCGCTGCCCGCGTCGATGCTCAAAAAACCCGCCTTTTGCGACACCAGGAATTCGCCTTCGCCCGTGATGTCGATCACCGTGCCGGCCCCGGCCATGGGCCCCAGTTCGATGTCGCTGGGAATGGGCGGCTCGATCGGGGTGCCGGCCAGCTCGAAGCCGAGCGTGCCGGCCGAACGCGGCACCTTCTTGAGCAGGCGCTCGCCCTTGTCGATCTGTGGAAAGCGGTTCTGGTAAGCCATCAGGTCGAGCTTGCCGTTGGCCAGCATGCGCGGCGCGTCGCTGCGGTGCAGATGGTCCGACACTTCGATGATGGAGGCGTTCACGCCCGGCGCCGCGTCGAGCCGGCGCGCCACCAGCACGCGCTCGGTCCGCCCCGAGGAGATGGCGTTGCGCACCCCGACCGCGTCGATCCCGAAGCGCACCCCCTTCATCCACATGTCGGCCACGAATTCATCGAACTTGAGCACCGTCGGGGTGCCGCTGCCGTCCGGATTGTCCGGGTCGGCCAGGTAGACTTGCTCGAAGTAATACTCGGCTTCGCCATGATTGAGCTTGACCGCCTTGTACAGGGCGCGCCGCTCGGGCTTGAAGGGCAGCACGTCGGCGGCCAGCCGGATCAAGGCTTCGCCGGTCGTCGAGCGCGGCAGGCTGGGACCGCAATCGTAGAGGATCTTGACGAAGACGGCGTAATCGAGCTTGGAGAAATATTGATTGCTGAAAAATACATCGTTGACCGCGGCCTGGAACACTTGGCCCAATGCCATTGGATCGACAAACACCCCATCATCGCGCCGGATGATGCAGGCAGTCGCGCCAAAGGTTTGCGGCGCGCTGGGGGCACTGGCAGCGGTTTCAGTGGCCACGCGCGGCTCCGGAGTTTGGCATCAGATTTGTAGTTTTGATAAACAAAGTACACCATCTGTCATTAATTAACGTAGCGTAACATGACGCGCTGGACAATTACACTGTTCCCGTCAATTAGTGTGACATTGACGCCTCGCGGGCGCACGCCTGCCTAAGGGTATTAGCGGCAAATGGTGGGGAAAGTGAAGCCGGGGCCGGCCAGCGCGCCTAGCGGCGCGGCGAGCGGTTGTAGATATCCTGGCCCGCTTCGTTGATTTGGCGGCGCAAGTCGCGCCGCTCGTCCGGGGTCAGGCGGTTGTGGCCGCGTTCGCCCTGCATGGGCAGACCCCGCCCGTCCGCCGGGCGGCCTTCGGCGCCCCGCTGTTGTTGCTGTTGGGCTTGACGTTCAGCCTGACGCTCGGCGCGCGCCTCGGCCTGCCGCTCGACGCGCATTTCGGCGCGCTGCTCGCGCTGCTGCGCGTGCGGCTTGTCCTTGCCCTCGCCGGCCAGCGCGCCGGACATCCCGGCGCAGGCGAGCAGCACGGACACGAACAGCGGACGCACCAGCGCATGAGCGGCGCTGCGCGGCATGCCGGCCTTCGCGTCCATCCTGGTGAGCCCGATTTTCATTGTGTTCCTCTTTCGCGATGCCTGGTAAACAGATAAGCTTTATTCCGCTTGCCCCAAGTGTATGTCCAATCCCCCCTGGCGATAAGGGGAAATGGGTAAAGATTGTAACAGTATGTAATGCCTTGCCAACAGGGGGCATGTGCGCGCGTTATGACGCTACCATAGCGAGCAATTGCTGACAAACCCGTGCTGACAAACCCGATAAGCCTATGACCATGCCATCGTCCACCAATTCCAACCATTCCGCAAGCGCCCCAGGCGGCGGCCACGGCGCGCGCATCATGGTCGTCGACGACGACGTGCGCCTGCGCGACCTGTTGCGCCGCTATCTGGCCGAACAAGGCTTCACCGTCGTCACCGCCGACAGCGCGCCGGCCATGAACAAGCTGTGGCTGCGCGAGCGCTACGACCTGCTGGTCCTTGACCTGATGCTGCCGGGCGAGGACGGCTTGTCGATTTGCCGGCGCCTGCGCGGGGCCGGCGACCAGACCCCGATCATCATGTTGACGGCCAAGGGCGAGGACGTGGACCGCATCGTGGGCCTGGAAATGGGCGCCGACGACTACCTGCCCAAGCCCTTCAACCCGCGCGAGCTGGTCGCGCGCATCGGCGCCGTGCTGCGCCGGCGCGGCCCCGACGAAATCCCGGGCGCGCCGTCCGAAACCCCGCAAAGCTTCGAGTTCGGCCAGTTCGTGCTCGACCTGGCCACCCGCACGCTCAAGAAAAACGGCGAGACGGTGCCGCTGACAACGGGCGAATTCTCCGTCCTCAAGGTGTTCGCGCGCCACGCGCGCCAGCCCTTGTCGCGCGAAAAACTGATGGAATTGGCGCGCGGACGCGAATACGAGGTGTTCGACCGCAGCCTGGACGTGCAGATTTCGCGCCTGCGCAAGCTGATCGAACCGGACCCTTCCTCGCCGCTGTACATCCAGACCGTGTGGGGCCTGGGCTACGTGTTCATCCCCGAAGGCCAGCCGCGCTGACGCGATGACGTCGATCGCGACCCGCCTGGGCCGGCTCAAGGGCGGCCTGTTTTGGCGCACCTTCGTGCTACTGGCCATCCTGACGGCGCTATCGACGGCGTCCTGGGTCGGCATGATCAGCGCCGCCCAGCGCGGTCCGCAAGCCCAGCAGACGGCCGAGCTGGTGGTGTCGGTGGTGACCATCACCAAGGCAGCGCTACGCCATATGCGCCCGGAGCTGGCCAAGGAGCTGCTGTTCGACCTGGTCAGCCGCGAAGGCATCCGCGTATTCCTGCTCGAGAGCACCGACACGGTCGACCCGGCGCCGGACTACCCCTTGATGCCCGACATCGAGCGCATCGTCAAAGACCGGCTGGGCGCGGACACCCGCTTTTCCGGGCGCGTGAATGGCCAAGCAGGATTCTGGGTCAGCTTCACCATCGACGACGACCAGTACTGGCTGATGTTGGAACGCGAGCGCATTGAAGGCTTGAGCGGCGCCCAGTGGCTCGGCTGGGCCAGCCTGGCGGGCATGTTTTCGCTGCTGGGCGCGGTGCTCATCTCGAGCCTGGTCAACCTGCCGCTGGCGCGCCTGACGGCGGCCGCGCGCGAGATCGCCCAAGGCCGGCGCCCGCAAGCCCTGCCCGAAAAAGGCTCGACCGAAATCATCGAGGCCAACCGCAGCTTCAACCAGATGGTGGACGATTTGCAGCGCGTCGAGTCCGACCGCGCCCTGGTCCTGGCCGGCATCTCGCACGACTTGCGCACGCCGCTCGCGCGCATGCAGCTGGAAATCGAAATGGCCAACCTGGCGCAGGAGGCGCGCGAAGGCATGCAATCCGATATCGCGCAGATGGACGCCATCATCGGCCAGTTCCTCGACTTCGCCAAGCCGAGCGACGCGGCCAATTTCCTCCCGCTTGACCTGAGCGCCCTGGTGGGCGAGGCGGCGCACGAGGCGGCGCGCGTGCCTAGCCTGCGGGTGACGAGCGACATCGCGCCCGCCCTGCATGTGCTGGGCAACGCCACCGAATTGCGCCGCGTGCTGGCCAACCTGGTCGAGAACGCGCGCCGCTACGGCAAGACGCCCGGCCAGGAGGTGAGCGAAATCGACCTGCGCTGCCAGTTGCGCCATGGCGCGGGCGGCGCGCGCGTAGTGATCGAACTGCAAGACCACGGCGCGGGCGTGCCGGACGCGCAGATCGCCGGCTTGCTCAAACCCTTCACCCGTCTCGACAGCGCGCGCGGGCAGGCCAACGGGGCCGGCCTGGGACTGGCCATCGTCGAGCGCGTAGTGGCGCGCCACCAGGGCGAGCTCTTGGTGAAAAACCGGGTCGGCGGCGGCTTGCAGATCCTGATCGCGCTGCCTCCCGCGTAGAGGGCGGCGTAGCGGGCTATACTGTGGGCTCGACACCTTGCACACACGAGGCACACCATGGGCCAGACGCCACTGCATTACCGCGACATCGAACAAGCCGCCGCCCGCATCGAGGGCGCGGCCCACCGCACACCGGTGCTCACCTCGCGCACTGCGAATGCGATGAGCGGCGCCCAGCTGTTCTTCAAGTGCGAGAATTTCCAGCGCATGGGCGCCTTCAAGTTCCGCGGCGCCTACAACGCGCTGGCGCGCTTTGACGAGGGACAGCGCCGCGCCGGCGTGCTCACCTACTCCTCGGGCAACCACGCGCAGGCGATCGCGCTCTCGGCGTCCCTGATGGGCATGCGCTCGACCATCATCATGCCGCACGACGCGCCGCCGCAAAAAGTGCAGGCCACGCGCGAGTACGGCGGCGAGGTCGTGCTGTACGACCGCTACAAGGAAGACCGCGAGCAGATCGGCCAGCGCCTGGCGCAGGAGCGCGGCATGACCCTCATTCCGCCCTACGACCATCCGGACGTGATCTGCGGCCAGGGCACGGCGGCGCGCGAATTGTTCAACGACGTCGGCCAGCTCGACGTGCTGCTGGTGTGCCTGGGTGGCGGCGGCCTGCTGGCCGGCAGCGCCCTGGCCGCCTCAGGCTTGAGCCCGCAATGCCAGGTGATCGGGGTGGAGCCGGAATTGGGCAACGATGGCCAGCAATCGCTGCGCAAGGGCGAAGTGGTGCGCATCGCCGTGCCCGACACGATCGCCGACGGGGCCAAGGTCACGCATGTGGGCGCCCACAATTTCGCCGTGATGCAAAGCTACGTGGCCGACATCGTCACGGTGTCGGACGCCCAGCTCATCGACACCATGCGCTTTTTCGCCGAGCGCATGAAGATGGTGGTCGAGCCGACCGGTTGTCTGGCGGCGGCGGCGGCGCTGGCGCGGGTGCTGCCGCTCGAGGGCAAGCGGGTGGGCGTGCTCGTCAGCGGCGGCAACGTCGACCTGGCCGCCTTCGCGCGCTGGATCGCGCCCGCCTGAACCAAAAGAACCAAAAGGGGACAGACCCCTGTTTTAAGGAAAAAGGGCGATTGCCCTTTTTCCTTAAAACAGGGGTCTGTCCCCTTTTGGCCTTCAGCAGGCAAATTCGACGCGCGCTTCGAGTCCGCCGCCCTCCCGATTGGCCAGCATCAGCGTACCGCCCAACGCCAGGCTCAACTGCTGCGCGATCGCCAAGCCCAGCCCAGTGCCGCCGGTACTGCGATTGCGCGACGAATCGATCCGATAAAACGGCTGGCACACCGCTTCCAGCTGGGCCGGATCGATCCCCGGCCCGCGGTCGCGCACGCAAACGGCCACGCGATCCGGCGCCGGCCGGCTCACCTCGATCTGCACCTCCTGCGCGAACTTGAGCGCGTTGTCGGCCAGGTTGACCACCACCCGGCGCAGCGTATGCGGGCGCGTGTGCAACACCAGCTCCGGCGGGCATACGAGGTCCACCTGGTAGCCACCATCGGCGTAATCACCCACCACGCTATCGAACAGGGCGCTCACGTCGACCGCGCACGCCGCCTCGGCCGTACGGTCGACACTGCGCGCATACGCGATCCCCTCCTCCACCAGCGCCTGCATCGCCCCCAAGTCGCTCTCGAACTTGGCCCGCAACTGCGCGTCGTCCATCAGCTCGGCGCGCAAGCGCATGCGCGTGATCGGCGTTTGCAAATCATGCGAGATGGCCGCCAGGATGCGCACCCGCTCGGCCAGATGCTCCTTGATGCGCCGCCCCATCGCATTGAACGCCGCCGCCGCGCGTGCCACCTCGGCCGGCCCGTCCTCGGCGATCGGCTCGCATTGCATCGACACGCCCAGCACCTCGGCCTGCTCGGCCAGGCGCTGCAAGGGGCGCGTGGCCTGGCGCACGGCGAACCAGCTGATGCCGATCACGGCCAGCATCTGCGCCAGAAAGACAAAACCGCCAGCCATCGACACCTGCGGCGGCAAGTCGCGCACGCGCGCCGTCAGCCGCGCGCCATCGGCCAGCGCCACTTGCAAGCGCAGATAGTCGCCACTCTCGGAGCGCACCAGCGTGACCGGATGCTTCGGCCCAAGCTCGTCGCCAAGCGCCTTCAGGTAGCGCGACGCGTCGGCCGTGCGCGGTGCCAGCGCCGGCGCGCCCTGGTCCAGCGTGAAGCTGTAGGCGCTGCGCTCCATTCGGCCAAGCCAGGCGGCGCGCTCGGGCGGCGCCGCCGCCTCCACCATCGGCACCAGCACCGCCAAGTCCTTGGCCAGGTAATAGCTGGTGCGCGTGACCTGGTAATCGAGCACATGCAGGTAGGAGACGCCGGCGTTGATCAAGTGCCCCACCAGCAGCGCGCAGCACCAGGCCAGCATCAGGCGCAGGAACAAGCTGCCGCGCCAGCGCATCGGGTTCACGCGCGCACCTGCACGCTGGCCGAGAATATATAGCCGCCGCTGCGCACCGTCTTGATGTACTGCGCCTCGCTGGCGTCATCGCGCAGGCGCTTGCGCAGGCGGCTCACCAGGATATCGATCGAACGGTCGAACACATCGGCCTCGCGTCCCTGCGTCAATCCCAGCAGCTGGTCGCGCGTGAGCACGCGGTTCGGGTGCTCCAGGAACACCTGCAGCAAACGGTACTCGGCCCCGCTCAGGAACACCATCGCGCCGCCCGCGTCGAGCAGGTGGCGCGCGTGGGTGTCGAGCTTCCAGGGACCAAAGGCGAGCACATGGTGCGATTCGCTCACCTGCAAATGCGCCGGAATCATGCGCGCACGGCGCAAGATGGCGCGGATGCGCGCCAGCAGCTCGCGCGTGGCGAAGGGCTTGGTCAGGTAATCGTCGGCGCCCATTTCCAGTCCCAGGATGCGGTCGGCCTCCTCGTTTTTCGCCGTCAGCATCAGGATCGGCACGGCGTCGGCCTCGACGGCGCGCAGGCCGCGGCATAGCGCCAAGCCGTCCTCGCCCGGCATCATCAGGTCGAGCACCACCATGTCGACGCCGCGCGCCCCCAGCACTTCGCGCATTTGGCGCCCGTTGGCAGCGGTGCTGACCTTGAAGCCATTTTTTTCCAGATACTGGCGCACCAGGTCGCGGATGTCCTCGTCGTCATCGACGACCAGGATGTGATCTAACTTCTCGGTTTTTTCCATACCGGCTTTATAGCCTATTTCGGGCCCGTCTTCACCCGGTTTTTGTTTCTGCTTTGTTTCCCGCACCCGCGCGAAACGCGCGCGCCAACAATCTGCCCGCCGCCGACACACCCAAGCAACGCGGCACGGCTCTAATGATGGACATGGCAATGTCGCCCACATCCAGAAAGCACAGCATGCACGTACAAAACCTGCCCCCCGCGCTGGTGGTCTTAAAGGCCTTGAGCAAGCGTTACGACAGCCCATCGGGCCCCTTCACGGCCCTCGACAGCATCGATATGGAGGTGCGCGGCGGCGAATTCGTCGCCGTGGTCGGCAAGTCCGGCAGCGGCAAGTCCACCCTGCTCAACCTCATCACCGGCATCGACAGCGTCACTTCCGGCCAGGCCTGGATCGACGGCCAGGCGGTGCACGCGATGGGCGAATCGGAGCTGGCGCGCTGGCGCGGCAAGCACGTGGGCATCGTGTTCCAGTTCTTTCAATTGCTGCCGACCCTGACGGTGGCGGAAAACGTGATGCTGCCAATGGACTTTTGCCACACCTGGCCACGCGCCGAGCGCCGTGCGCGCGCGCTGGCCCTGCTCTCGCGCCTTGGCATCGCCGAGCAGGCCGACAAGCTGCCATCAGCCCTGTCGGGCGGCCAGCAGCAACGCGCCGCCATCGCGCGCGCGCTGGCCAACGACCCACCGCTCTTGGTGGCGGACGAACCGACCGGCAACCTCGATTCGGAAACCACGCAGCAGATCATGCGGCTGTTCGCCGGCCTGGTCGCCGAGGGCAAGACGGTGTTGATGGTGACGCATGAGCGCGAACTGGCGCCTTACTTCACGCGCACCGTGGCCCTGGCCGACGGCGCCCTGTGCGCGCGCACGGCGGCGGCGCACGCGCACGTCCACGCCTTGGTGCAGCATGCTTAGCCCGCGCTGGATCAAGATGGTGCGCGACGTCGGGGCCACGCCCGGACGCATTGCATTGATGGTGCTGGCGATGGCGGCCGGGGTGTGCGCGCTCGCCACCATGCTCAGCAGTTACACGATCCTGGCGCGCGAAGTGCCGCGCAACTACCTGGCCACCAATCCGCCCTCGGCCATGCTGCGCTTTGACGCCATCACGCCGGAGCTGGTGGCGCGGGTGCGCCGCTTTCCCGGCATCCGCGAAGCCCAGGCCGGCACCACCGTCGGCGCCACGCTGCGCACCAGCGCCGGCCAGACCATGGCGCTGACGATCTTCGTGGTCGATGACTTTCGCGCCATGAGCATCAACACCGTGTTCCCCGAAGCGGGCGCGCGCGTGCCGCCGGACGGCGCGCTGCTGCTCGAGCGCGACGCGCTTAAGCTGATCGCAGCAAGCATCGGCGACAGCGTGAGCACGCGCAGCGCCGACGGCAGCCTGCACATTTTGAGCATCGCCGGCACCGTGCACGACCCGGCCCTGCCGCCGGCCACGCGCGGATCGACCGTGTACGCCTACGCCTCGCCGGCGACGGTAATGCAGATGGGCTTGAACGGCAAGCTGCGCACCTTGAAGGTGACGGTGCGCGAGCGCGCGCTCGACGCGCAGGCGGTGGAGGCCACCGTGGCGCGCCTGGCGACATGGCTGCGCGAGCAAGGCACGCGGGCCGAGCGCATCAGCGTGCCGCCGCCGGGCGAGCACCCGCATGCGCGCATCATGAATTCGATTCTGCTGATGCTGCTGGCCTTCAGCGCCATCGCCCTGCTGCTGAGCGCCGTGCTCGGCGCCACCGTGCTGGGCGCGATGCTGGCGCAGCAACGGCGCCAGATCGGCGTGATGAAGGCGATCGGCGCGAGCGGCGCGCAGCTGGCGCGGCTCTACCTTGGACTGGTGGCGGCCATCGCCATCGCGGCCACCGTGCTCGGCATGGCTGGCGGGATCGCCGCCGGGCGCGCCTTCGCCGCCGTGGTGCTGATGCAGATCCTGAACTTCGGCATGGCCAGCGACGCCATTTCGCACCTGGTCTACCTGGCGCTGGCCTGCGCCGGCATCCTGCTGCCGCTGGCGCTGGCCGCCATCCCGATCCGGCAAGCCACGCGCGCCACGGTGCAAGCGGCCATGGGCGACTTTGGCAGCGCGCGCCAGTATTACAGCGCCTCCGGTCGCTGGCTCGAAGCGCTGCCCTTCGTCAGCCGTAGTCTGCTCATGGCCTTGCGTAACAGCCTGCGCCGGCGCGCCCGCCTGGCGCTCACGCTGGCGCTGCTGTCGCTGGCCGGCGCCATGACCATCAGCAGCCTGAACGTGCGCAAGGCGGCCCAGCAGCACTTGCTGGAAGCGGCGCTAGAGCGCCACTACGACCTCGAAACCATCCTCGCCAAGCCCGCCTCGCCCGAGCAGGTGGCTTACATCCTGCAGGCGCTGCCAGCGGTGGCGCGGGTCGAGGCCTGGCCGCGCACGCTGGCGGCGAAGGCGCGCAGCGACGGCCTGGAGATCGAACGCGTCTATCCGGATGGCGACCATGGCACCCTGGGCGTGCTGGCGGTGCCGCCCGATACCCGCATGCTCGCGCTGCCCCTGCTCGAGGGCCGCTGGCTGCGCTCGGACGAAACGCTGGCGGTCGTATTGAACAACACGGCGGCGCTCAACTTTTTCCCGGGCGCGAAGGTCGGCGCCGACATCGACGTCTCCAGCCACGGCCATACGGCGCGTCTGCGGGTGGTGGGCATCGCGCGCCAGTACATGTCGCCGGCGACTCTGTTCGTGAACGACGCGGCCTTGAGCGCGCTCACCGGCCAGTCCGGCCAATCGAGCGCCTACCGCATCATCACCCGCGCCCACGACGCGGGTGCGCTGGACGCGGCGGCCGCCGCGATCGAGACGGCCATGTCCAGCGCGGGCCTGCCGGTGCGCATGACGATCACCGAGACCATGATGCGCAAGGATGTGGACGGCCACTTCGACCTGATGATCGCCGCCCTGCTGTTCATCTCCGGCGTGATGGGCGTGGCCGGCGCTTTCGGCCTGGCCTCGGCCATGGGCAGCAGCGTGGCCGAGCGCAGCCGCGAGTTTGGCATCATGCGCTCGATCGGCGCGAGCACCGGCGTGGTGCTACGCAATGTGCTGTCCGAGGGCGTGTTCGTCGGGTTCTTGAGCCTGCCGCTGGCCATCGCGCTGACACTGCCGCTATCGGCGGCCATCGGCGCCTTCCTCGGCAATCTGCTGTTCGGCCTGCCCTTCCCCTTCGTACTATCGCAAAAGGCTGTGCTGTTGTGGTCAATCCTGGTGCTGGGCGGCGCGATGGCCGCATCAATTTACCCGGCTTGGCGCGCGGCGCGCTTGTCCATCCACCAAACGCTCTCCCACCTCTGAAAAGGAACACCCATGAAAAAATCTTTGATCGTCAGCGCCGTCCTCGCCACCGGCTTGATCGCCATCGTCAGCGCGGCCCGTTACTTCGACCTGATTGGCTTTATCAAGCGCCTGCACGGCATGTGAGGCGCGCGCGTCAGGCCAGGTGCCGGTGCTGGCGCCGCAGCACCAGCGCCGCCCAGGCCAGACCCGCCAGCATCAGCAGCACGCCCAGCGCGAAGCTGGTGCGGGCGATGGCTTGGGTGTGGTGCAGCTGATGCGTCATCGTCAGCAGATTGCCCCAGTCGTGTCCGTCCTCGCCGCCGCCGCCGACCATCGGCAAGGCGCGCAGCACGGCGTCGGCGATATACACCGATACGTCGACCAGGTTCTCGCCGCTCCACCACAGCATCAAGCCGGCGGCGAAGCTGTCTTTTTGCCGCACCAGGAACACCCAAAGCAGGCCAAGCGGCATCACGATCTCGAACAGGCTGCCGCCCAGGATGGTCATGAAGCGCCCGAAAGGACGGAACAGGACGTGGCCGAATTCATGGAAGGGCAGATTGATGTTATGGATGAAGCCGCCGACGGATGCGGGATCGATGCCCGAGCCGGCGATGCGCCAGCTCCACAACAGCACGCCCATCCACACGATGGCGCGCCCCCAGAATTCGGCCGGCGCCACCTGCGCCGGCACTTGCAGCAGGCGCTCGCGCCAGCCAAGCACTTCCTCGATGACGAGCACTTCCTCGATGGCGAGCACTTCCTCTGGCGGCGCCGCCCCGCCTTGGGCGTCGAGGAATTTTTGATAGGCGATGCCGCAGGACGGGCACACCCCTTCATGGATATGGCTATCCCGTTCGGGCTGGCGCGCGTAGGCGCATTTGGGGCAGACGATGATAGGCATGCTGATCCGGCGCTACGAGGTGCGCCGATTATAGCGCGCAATCGCCCGTCGCAACGTCGTATCGAGCCGGCGGGCGCTCATGACGAGCGCTCCGTTCTTGCGCCACCTACGCGGCCAGCGCTTCCTGCGGCGCCAGCGCCTGCTGCAAAATCATGTCGGCCGCTTTTTCCGCGATCGCCACCGTCGGCGCATTGGTGTTGCCGCCGATGAGAGTGGGCATGATGGAAGCGTCGACCACGCGCAGCGCCTCAATGCCATGCACCTTGAGCGTGGCATCCACCACCGCCATCGCATCGCTCCCCATCTTGCAGGTGCCCACCGGATGGTAGATGGTGCCGGCCTTGCGCCGGATGAAGGCGCGGATCTCCTCGTCGCTTTGCACTTGCGCGCCCGGGAACAATTCCTCGCCCCGGTAAGGGTCGAAAGCGCGCGCGGCCAGCACCCGGCGCGCCGCCTTCACCCCGCGCAGCAGCGTTTCCATATCGTCCGGGTGGGACAGGTAATTCGGTTCGATCAAGGCCTTGTCGGCGGGGTCGGCGCTTTTCAAGCCGATATAGCCGCGGCTTTTGGGCCGCAAGTCGCACACATGCAGCGAATAGCCGTGCCCCAGCATGGTGTAGGCCGCGCGCGAGAGGTTGCGCCCATGGTCGTCCAGGTGCGCCGGCGTGAAGTGAAATTGCAGGTCCGGAATCGCCTGCTCGGGCGAGCTCTTGACGAAGCCGCCGCCCTCGGCCGCGTTGGTCGTGAGCGGCCCCGTGCGGTGGCGCAGGTAGTCGAACAGGTGCTTGCCTTGCGCTAGCAAATTGCTCCACGAAATGCCCAGCGACACGGGCTTGACGCATTTGTGCACCACCAGCACGTCGAGGTGGTCTTGCAGATTCTGGCCCACGCCCGGCAAGTCGTGCACGGTGGCGATGCCGTGCGCTTGCAGCTGGGCCTTCGGCCCGATGCCCGACAACATCAGCAACTGCGGCGAATTGATGGCGCCGCCCGACAGGATCACTTCGCGCCGCGCCTGCGCGCTCACGGTCTTGCCGTCCTTCAGATACGCAACGCCGCAGGCGCGCTTGCCGTCGAGCAGCACGCGGTTGGCACGCGCGCCCGTGATCACCGTCAGGTTGGCGCGCGCGCGCACCGGATGCAGGTAGGCGCGCGCGATGCTCCAGCGCTCGCCATTCTTTTGCGTCAATTGATACTGGCCCACGCCTTCCTGGCTGGCGCCGCTGAAATCGTTGTTGATGGCGTAGCCCGCCTCCACCCCGGCCTGCAGGTACACGCCCGTCAGCAGGTTGGGCGAGCGCAAGTCCGCCACATTGAGCGGTCCGCCCACGCCGTGAAAGTCGGTGGCGCCGCGCTCATGGTTTTCCGCGCGCTTGAACAGCGGCAGCATGTCGGCGTAACTCCAGCCGTGGTTGCCCAGTTCGGCCCAGTGGTCGTAGTCGCGCGCATGGCCGCGCGTGTAGACCATGGCATTGCTCGAGCTGCTGCCGCCCAGCGTTTTGCCGCGCGGCCAGTACATGCGGCGCCCGTCCAGATGCGTCTGCGCCTCGGTGTAATAGCGCCAATTGAGCACCCGGCTCATCATCATGTAGATGATCCCGATCGGCATGCGGATGAAGGGACTGCTGTCGGCCGGCCCCGCTTCGAGCAGGCAAACGGTCGCTGCCGGATCTTCCGACAGCCGCTTGGCCAGCACGCAACCGGCCGAACCGCCGCCGACAATAATGTAATCGTACGTCGTCATACTCAATGTCCCCTCCAGATATTATCATTTACACCCGCGCGCCGCCCATGGTAGCGGCCACATTTGGAGGATGGACTCTAATCAGCGCGAGGGCCGGCTCAGGGATCGAGTTCCGGGTAGTGGCGGAAAATGCCTTCCTCGCAGAACGGCAGGCGCCGCTTGGACGCGAGGTAGCGCGCAATGTTCGGGCGCGCCGCCACCCGCTCATGCAAATCGATCAAGCCTGGCCAGCGCGGCGCCTGGCGCGCCATCGCGTTCGGGAAAGCGTAGCGCATGCCCTCGAGCAGCTGGAACATCGACAGGTCCACGTAGGACAGGCGCGCGCCCAGCATGAAGGGGCGGCGCCGTCCGTGCTCGGCCAGCACCGCCTCGAAATAATCGAAGTATTTGGGCAAGCGCTTGGTGGTGAACTCCAGGGCGGCGCGCTTGGCCGCACTTTTCTGGTCTTCGTAATACAGCGCGCTCGAGACCGGATGGTGGGTGTCGTGCACCTCCCCCACGCAGTCCGCCACCGTCAATTGCAGCTGATGCGCCCACAGGCGCCCGCCCTCGCGCCGCGGCGCCAAGCCATGATGGGCGCCGAGGTAGAGCAGGATATTGGCCGTCTGCGCGATCCACATGTCGCCAGCCTTGAGCACGGGCGGCGCGAACGGCGCATGGCCGGGCCCCTCCTGGCCCAGCACCGCCAACAGGCGCGCGATGCCCTGCTTGCCGCGTGCCACATCCACATAGGGCGCGCCCGCCTCTTCCAGGGCCAGGCGCACGAATTCGCCGCGGCCTTGGATGTTTGGCCAGTAATACAGTGCATAGCTATCCATCGCGCCATCCTTTCAGGTGAAAAGCCATGGTACTCCGCTAAATAAATCATGGTAGTCTTGCGGGGCCGGCATGGGGCCAGCCAATGCGATCAACAGCAGAGGAAAAAAATGATCAAGAAAATCGTCATCGCCATCACCGCCATCATCGCCATCATCGTAGGCATGGCCGTCCTGCAACCCGATACCTTCGCCGTGCAAAGGCAAATCACGATCAAGGCACCGCCGGAAAAAATCGTGGCCATGATCAACGACTTCCACAACTGGTCCAGTTGGTCGCCATGGGAGCATCTCGACCCAGGCATGAAGCGCAGCTTCAGCGGCGCGGCCAGCGGCAAAGGCGCCGTGTACGGCTGGGACGGCAACAAGGACGTGGGCGCTGGACGCATGGAAATCACGGATCAGACGCTGCCTTCGAAGGTGCTGATCCAGCTCGACTTCATCCGCCCCTTCGAAGGCCATGACGTCAACGAATTCGTGCTCGACGGCAAGGGTGACAGCACCACCGTCACCTGGAAGATGTCTGGCCCGATGCCTTTCGTGTCGAAAGTGATGTGCGTGTTCTATAGCATGGACAAGATGATCGGCAAGGACTTTGAAAAAGGTTTGGCCGCCATGAAGGCCCAGGCCGAAAAGGCCTAAGCGAAAACAGCGGCGTCCCGCCCTTGATGAGCTTCACGTCGCCCCCGAACCGAACGCCGCGCGCGCTGGCGTTCGCTCTCGCCCTTGCCGTCAACCTGTTGGCGCTGAGCGCCTTCATCACCCATTCCACCTTCAAGCATGCGCGCAGTGCCGATGGCACGCGCATGCGCATCGTGTGGATCGCCACGCCGGTGGCGCGGGCGACACAGCTGCGCCTGGCGAGCCGACCTGCGCCCGTGCCCGCCGCGCCTGGTCCTGCATTGGCGAACCAGGCGCCGCCGTCAGCCCCCGAAGCCATCACCTTCGCCGCCGCGGCGCCGCCCCAACAGGGAGCGGGCTCAGCGGCGGGCTCAGAAGCGCCCTTGCGCGCCGCCATCGATGGCGCCACCGTGCGCGCCGCCGCGCGCGCCAGCCTGGCCGATGCGGCCCACACCCAAGCCAAGTTCTACTCGAATAAGCGCGAGACCAATAAAAGCGAGCAGTTCGCGCGCGATTTCACGTATGCGCAAATACCCAACTGCATCGGCCCAGACGCCCTGCGGCACGACGCGCCGCGCATCGGCCAGGTCGACTTCACCGGCTTGGCGGCCCTGCCCTTTCTCGCCCACGCCGCCATCACTGGAAAATGTCATTGAAAGCCGGGCCCACATGCCTGTATGCTGGCATTTTTGGAGACGCCGTGACGCCGACACCGTTTCGCCCAGCTAACTCGCCGCCCTCGCCTCCCTGGCGCCGCGCCTGGCTTGCTATGCTGTTAGCGGCCTTGCCATGCACGGCGGCGTTGGCAAGCAACCCATGGGCCGGCGTGTGGCGCGGCAACCTGGGCGAGCACAAGATCACGGTGTGCTTCAATCAAAACGAATACGGCGACTACGACGGCAATTATTACTACGAGGGCCAGGGCAAGCCAATCGCGCTCAAGCGCGAAGCGCGCCAGACCAATTGGCGCGAGCTGGCCGCGCGCCTGGGCGACACCGGCGTCTGGTCGCTCGACAAACCCAGCGGCGCCAGCGTTGCCGGCGTGTGGAGCAAGCCCGGCCAAAAGGAAGGCTTGCCGCTGCGCTTGACGCGCGTTCCCATCGAAGCGAAGGCGGTCGGCGGCAAGGGCCCGCGCGAATGCGCGAGCGACGCCTACAACAATGCGCTGGAAACGGCGCCGCAACTGGTGCTAGGCAAGACGCGCACCCTCGACGCCAAGCGCTACCGCACCCAAAGCGTGACCGTACCCGGCGCCAATGGCGACGCCTTGCGCATCGAGGGCGTCGAATTGCAGGAAGCGGGCCCGCACATCGCGGCCATCAATCGCGAATTGCTGCGCCCCCTGCCACGCAGCAAGGCCGACCTGCAACGCTCGCTCTACCTGTGCCGCCGCACCACGCTTGGGCGCAGCGCCGAGGACGGCAGCGAATTCCTGGGCGTGGAACTGGTGTACTGGAGCCGGCGCTACTTGAGCGTGAACACGGTCAACAACGAAGGCTGCGGCGCGCGTCCCGTGTCGTACAGCTATTACCGCAATTGGGATTTGGCCACCGGCAAGGAGGTCAATTTGTGGACCTGGTTCCGAGACAGCCGCAAGCCCACCGCCCAAACCAAGAACGACGATTACCATTTCAATTACGCGGCATCGGACAAGCTCAACGCACTGATCCTGGCTAATCCAGCGCGCAACTTGCGCAAGACCGACGATGCCAATTGCGTCGCCCCGATCGCAGCCAACCGCGATTACAAGCTACGCCTGGGAAAAAAAGGCATGGTGTTTTCCACCGCACTCACCGAAGGCCGGCGCGTGTGCGAAGCAACCTTCGTCGTGCCCTACGGCGCCCTGGCACCGTGGCTGACCAAGCCGGGCGACGCCGCCGTCAAAGCCATCCTGCGCGAGGGCACCCATTAAGAGCCGCGCCGCCATGACGGCCTAGCCCGTCCGTGGCGCCAACAGCTCGCGCACAACGCGCAACAATTCCTGATATTGAGGCGGCTTGGAGACATAGCCGTCGCAGCCGGCCGCATCGACCCGCGCGCGGTCGCCGCTCATGGCCAGGGCCGTCAAGGCCACGCTGCGGTCGGCGCACGTGCGCCACAACAACCACACGGTAAATGTCGAGCCCTTGCCCAGTTCACTGTGCAAATCCACCGCCCCACCGTGCAACTCGGCCTGGCGCTTGACCAGGGCCAAGCCCAGGCCCGTGCCCGGGTGGCGCCGCGCCAGCGTGCCCATAACGCGCGACGCCAAATCTCTCAAATAGTCACGTGCGCGCCGCGCCACGGCGGACACGCCGATTTGCGTGGAAATTGGGGCCATCGATCCGGCCTCATCGAGAAAAGCGCTCCCGAGTGTGGCGTTAGCCCCCAAACCGCGCCGCGGCCCCCGTTTTCCGTTGACTCGGCAATGCCACCCATTGATACTAATCCTATTGTCAAACCTCAAGTTCCACGGGTACGCCCGAAGAAGGACCAGCACATCTTGCCTCAGCCCCTGTTTAAGCGCATTTTGCTGATTGGCGTCGCCCTGGCGGCGCTGGGCGCGCCGCCCACCCAGGCCAGCGACACGCCGGGTGCCTATACCTTCCGCAACTACGGTCCGGACCAGGGCCTGCGCAATCAAGCCGTTACCGGCTTGACCCAGGATAAGGACGGATTTATTTTCGTCAGCACCGAGGATGGCTTGTTCCGCTACGACGGCAGCCGCTTCGAACGCTTTGGCACCGACAACGGTTTGCGCAGCGACAGCATCGTTTCCCTGTACCGCGAGCCGGGCGGGCGCCTGTGGATCATGAACGCCAAGGGCGCGCTGGCCTGGTCCGGCACCCACCCCGATCCCAGCGTCAAGGCCGCGATTCTGCCGGACCAGCGCATCGAATCGATCGGCGCCAGCGAAGCGGGCAACTTGCTCATCGCCGCCACCAACGGCATCTACGCCGGCCCGCCGGACAAGCTGGTCCAGGTGCAAGAAATACCCAAAACGGACGCGGGCGCCGTCTGGATCTCGGGCGACGGCAAGGATATGCTGGCCACGGCGCACGGCATGCTCTACCAGCGCAGCGGTGGCGGTGCCTGGGAAAGCCGGCCCCTGCCTTCCGTGTTCAAGAACGAACTGGTGCACAGCGTCATGCGCGACGCGCGCGGGCGCATCTGGATACGCGGGCGCCGCGCCCTGCTGCGCCTATCCTCCCTGCAAGGCGAGATCGAAGACCTCAGCAGCAAGTTGCCGGGCGGCGCCGTCACGCGCGGGGTGCTGGTGACGGACCCGCTCGGGCGCGTGTGGGCGCCCACCAATCTGGGCTTGGTGCGCTTCGATGACAACGGCACCTGGCAGCTGACCGAGCGCCAGGGCTTGCCCAGCCAATGGGCGACGAATATGCTGATCGACCGCGAGGGCAATCTGTGGATCGCCTCCGAGGGCGTGCAGCGCCTGCAAGGGCGGCTGGCCTGGACGGCGCAAACGCGCTTGCAAAAGCTGCCGTCCGACACCGTGTGGGGCGTGTACCGGTCGCGCGATGGCGTACTGTGGGCCGGCACCAACCGCGGCTTGGCCAAGTCCACGGCCAAACAATGGGAGGTCGTCGACGGCACCGAGGAGCGCTCCATCTACGCCTTCGTGGAAGATGCGGCCGGCAACTTGTGGGTGGGCGGGAACAACGCCAAGGAGGAAGGCAACGCGCTGCTGCTGCGCATGGCCGGCACCGACACCTTCCGCTCGATTCCGCTGGACCACCTGGCCGGGCCGAGCATCGTCAATTCAATGGAATTCGGGCTCGACAACGCCCTCTACATCGGCACCCAGACCAATGGCATGCACCGCGTGGTGCCCAATGGCGAGGGCTACACCGAACAACAGGTCGACTTGCCCAAGGGCGAAGCGAAGGAGCAGATCAACCAGGTGGTGCGCGACGCCAAGGGCCGCCTGTGGGTGGCGGGCATGGGCGGCCTGGCCTTCTTCGACGGCAAGACGTGGCGCCGCTACACGCCGGCCGATGGCTTGCTCGAGGCGAACGTGGAATCGATCGCGGCCGCGCCGAATGGCGACATCCTGGTGAGCTATTGGAACTTGCACGGCTTGACGCGCTTCGCCACCACGGCCGAAGGCTTGGGCAAGCCAGTGAAGACGGACATGCCGGCCTCACTGACGGCCGACAATATCTACTCGATGGGCTTTGACGTGCATGGCGCGCTGTGGCTGGGCACGGCGCAAGGGGTGAAGCGCTTCAAGGATGGACACCTGGACCAGTACGGGCGCGGCGAAGGCTTGCCCAGCGAAGACGCCGCCTCGAACGGCTTCATGGCCGACGCCAACGGCGACGTCTGGATCGGCATGGCCAGTGGTCTGGCCCACTACCACGCCGACGCGGGGAAGCTCGAGCCGCCGCGCCCGTCGACCTGGGTGCTGCGCATCCAGGACGGCGCCGGCACCGTGCTGAACGATGCCTTGCCGCAGGTGGAGTGGAAGAACCGCACGGTGACCTTCCGCTTCGCCGTGCTTAGTTACACCAACGAATCGCGGATCCGTCCGCAAGTGCGTCTGGTGGGCTTCGAGGATGCCTGGCGCGACACCGAGATCCGCGAGGCACGCTACACCGGCTTGCCGCCGGGACGCTACCGCTTCGAGGTGCGCGCCTCGATGGGCTCGGACGAATACGGGCCGGTCAGCGTACGCGAAGTGGTGATCCTGGCGCCGTGGTGGCGCACGCCGTGGGCCATCATGGCGGCGATCCTGCTGGCCGGCGGTTTGCTGTTCCTGTTCGTGCGCTGGCGCCTCGGTTGGCTCAGCCGCCACAACGCGGAACTGGCGGCGCTGGTGCGCGCGCGCACCGAGGAATTGGAAAAGGCCAACGCCTTGCTGCAAGAGGCGAGCATGGTCGATCCGCTCACAGGTTTGAAGAACCGGCGCTTCCTGGGCTTGTCGATGCCCGACGAGCTGGCGCGGGTCAGCCGGCAATACCGCGCCATCGACCCGGGACGCGCCAACCTCAACAAGACCTTGCTGTTTTTCATGGTGGACCTGGACCGCTTCAAGTTAATCAACGACACCTACGGGCACGCGGCGGGCGACCTGGTGTTGCAGCAAGCGAGCGAAGCGCTGCGCAAGGCTTGCCGCGACGCCGACTTCGTGGTGCGCTGGGGCGGTGAGGAATTCCTGATCGTGGCGCGCAATTCGGACCGCAATTCGGCCGCCACCATGGCAGCCAATCTGCGCAAGGCGGTGACGGATTTGCGCGTGCGCGTGAGCAAGGACGTGGTTTTGCAAGTGACGACCTCGCTGGGCTTTGCCGCCTACCCGGTGATCGAATCGGCGCCCGACGCCCATCCCTGGGAAGACGCGGTGAAGATGGCCGACCAATGCCTGTACGCGGCCAAGCATTCCGGGCGCGACGCCTGGGTGGGCGTGGTGGTGCCGGCCGAAGCGAGCGACGCGGGACCGCGCCTGGCCAGCGAGCTGGGCGAATTGGTGGCCGAGGGCCGGGTGCAGGTGACCAGTTCGCTGCCACCAGAGGCGCCCTTGCATTGGCACTGACGCGCGTTCAGTCCGGCCTCCACAAGGATGTTTCAGTCGGCCGCTTGGCTGGCCCTGGGTATCGCGTTTTCAGGGACATCCCGATTTCAATCGATACCAGCCGATTTCGCACGATAGCGTGACGAAAGCGCGCGATTTGCAAACGAAATCACGCGATCAGCGTGCGCAAATGGCCGAAAGCGGCACGATTTCTCACGATTTCGTGCCGCTTTTGCACGTGCGCACGTATCGGCGCCGCCCGGGAATTATCCGAATTGAACTGCTATCGGCGTTGTCGCGATCGACGTCAAGTCAATCGGATTGATGTAGCGCCATGGATCAGGCTCTGGCTTGCGCCAGGGATCCGGCTGAGGTTTTCCAATCAGCGGCAGGGTCGACATGACCAGCACCCCGCCTGAAATCGTTTCCGCTTCCACTTGCGATAGCTCCAGCATTGCGTTCTCCAAGAATGGTTGATGTGATTGAAGTCCAGTCCAACACGAAACTTGCCACCATGGTCCGTTCTTCAATATTGCACTTTATCACACAAAATGCCTCAATTCTCACCAATTGTTGCATTTTCCATACGGAGTGGGTGCTGATCTCAAGCCAAGTCCTTGAGTAAAGCCGCCAGCGCCTCGGGTGCCAGCTCATCAACATGCGCTGGATAGTTCGAATGGTCGCAGCCGACCATCATTTGCGCGCCACCTTGCAAGGCCGATTTCATCGGCGCGCTCAACTCGAAGCGCAGAAAATGCACGGCCGAAGTCTTTTCCGCGTTTTCGCGCTCCATGTCTTCGTCGGCGATGGCATACACGCGCGCCTGCCCTTCGATCTCGATGAAAACGCGGTCCTCGATGCCGATCAGTTTGGCCAAGGCCAGGCGCCGCTCCGCCTCGTTCTTGTACTCGATCAGCATGGTCGCCTTGAAGTTGCTGCCGTCGGGCACCAAGGCGTTGTAGACGTCGATCTCGGCCTGGATACCCTCTTCCTCGAAGATTTTTTCGATGCGCAGCATTTCCTGCACCTGGTAACGGAGCGTCGTCTCGTCCTCAAACAGCAAGCTCACATGGTTGCCAAGCGCCACCGTGCGGCGCTTCTTGTGCGCGATGACCTCAGCCCGCATTGCCGGGCGCGCCTTCGCATAGGCTTCGAGCGTCAATAAGCTCTCCCGCACGATCATGCGCCCGCCCCCTCGTCCTCATCGAACTGATGCTGGCCCGTGATTGGCCCCGCCTTGAACAGCGCTTCTTTCAATTCCTTGTTAAAGCGCGTATCGCGCCGCCGTATCCATTCGAGCAGCATGGACGCGTGCTCCTTTTCCTCGTCGCGGTTGTGCGCCAGCAGCAAGCGCAGCTCCGGGTCCGTGCAAGCGTCGTGACGCTGGTTATACCAATCGACCGCCTCCAGTTCCTCCATCAAGGATTGGATGGCCCGGTGCATGTCCATCGTTTGCGCGGACAATTTTTCAATCGGTTCGTGAAAGCCTTCGTTGGCCATGGTATTTCCTCCTTAAACGTCGTAAGCCTTGCGCAGCAAGCTCATCGGATGGGCGAGCGTGGCTTTCTTGAGCCCCGCCTGCTCCATCCCCTGTTCAATATGGTGGCCCGCCAATTGGCAGTCCGATGATATGTAATTGGGTTCCTCGGCCGCCATCGCCTTGAACACCGGCTTGCCGATCTTCATCGCGGTGGCATGGTGTTCCTTTTTCACGCCGAAGGTGCCGGCATGGCCCGAACAGCGCTCGACGATATTGAGCGTGGTGTTGGGCACCATTTGCAGCATCTCGGCCGTTTTCTTGCCCACGTTTTGCACGCGCGAATGGCAAGGCACATGGTAGGACACATGCCCGAGCGGCTGCTTGAAGTCGAGCTTGAGCAAACCGTCGCGCCTGCGCGCCACCAAATACTCGAACGGATCCCACATGGCTTTCTTCACCAGTTGGGTGTCCGCGCAATCGGGGAACATCAGCGGCAACTCCTGCTTGAACATCAAGGTGCACGATGGCACCGGCGTGACGATCGCATAACCTTCGCGCGCCAGCTTGGCCAGTTGCGGAATATTGATGTTCTTTTTTTCCTCCACGCCGGCCAGGTCGCCCTGCTCGAGCTTGGGCATGCCGCAGCAGGCTTCCTTTTCCACCAGCACGTAGGGAATTTCGTTATGGTCTAGCACGGCGAGCAAGTCGTGGCCAATGCCCGGCTCGTTGTAATTGACGTAGCAAGTCGAATACACGGCCACCTTGCCCGGCGTGGTGGCGCCGTGCATCACCGGGTAGGCTTTCGAGAGGGCCGCGCCGGGGCGGAACTTCTTGGCGGCCATCGAAGGCAGCCACGCATCCTTGTCCACGCCCAGCGTTTTTTCCATCATCTTGCGCGCGAAGCCGGTATGGTTGACGGCGTTGACCGTCTTTGTTACCACGGGAATGCCGGCCAGCTTGCCCAAGCCATCCGTGTTCGAGAGGAACTTGTCGCGCAGCGGCACCTCGCCATTGCGAAATTTGATGGCTTTGGCGCGCAGCATCAGATGCGGAAAGTCCAGATTCCACGGATGGGGCGGCGTGTACGGGCACTTGCTCATGTAGCAGATGTCGCACAGATAGCACTGGTCGACGACCTTCCAGAAATCCTTTTTGTCCACGCCATCGACTTCCAGGGTCTTGGAATTGTCCACCAGGTCGAACAAGGTGGGAAAGGCGCCGCACAAGGACACGCAACGCCGGCAGCCGTGGCAAATATCGAACACGCGCTCGAGTTCCTTGTCGAGCGAAGCCTGATTGTAGAAATCCTCGTTCTTCCAGTCGAGCGGATGCCGGGTGGGCGCCTGCAAATTGCCTTCGGTGGCCATATGCGTCTCTCAATGAGGGGAGGAAAGACGGGCGGCCCCAGGGTGGGCCGCCCGCCGGGAGGATGGCTGATGTTCAGTCCACCAGCTCGTTCAAGGCTTTTTGATAGCGGTTCGCGTGCGAGCGCTCGGCTTTGGCCAGCGTTTCGAACCAGTCGGCGATTTCGTCGAAACCCTCGTCGCGCGCTTCCCTGGCCATGCCGGGATACATGTCGGTGTATTCGTGGGTTTCGCCCGCCACTGCCGCCTGCAGGTTCAGGCGGCTGCTGCCGAGCGGCAAGCCGGTGGCCGGATCGCCCACTTTCTCCAGGTATTCCAGATGGCCGTGCGCGTGGCCCGTTTCGCCTTCGGCCGTCGAGCGGAACAGGGCGGCGATATCGTTCTGGCCTTCGATGTCGGCCTTGTTCGCAAAGTACAGGTAACGGCGGTTCGCTTGCGATTCGCCCGCGAAGGCCGCTTTTAGATTGGCTTCCGTTTTGGAGCCCTTAAGGTTTGTCATGCGTCTCTCCTTTGTGATGGTTCATCAGGAAAACACGGATACCGCCCTCGTCCGCCAGGGCGGTGGGTAAGAATCGGCGCAGGCTGCGGCAATCTCACGGCCATTGTCCCAGCCTGCTTTCGAATTCACAAGTTGGATTTGATAATCGCTGCGATAGCCTCGCAGCGGGGCGTTTCCCGCAGAAAATACCGGCTTGGAGGATAATCGACGCTTACCCCGCACCAAGGAGCCGATCTTGCTGAACTTTGACTTTTACAACCCCACCCGCATCCTGTTTGGCAAGGGGCAGATCGGCGCGCTGGGGCAACTGATTCCGGCCACGGCCAAGGTGCTGGTGCTGTACGGCGGCGGCAGCATCAAGCAAAACGGCGTGTTCGACGAGGTGATGGCGGCGCTGACGGGCCACGCGGTGAGCGAATTTGGCGGCATCGAGCCGAACCCGAGCTACGAGACGCTGATGCAGGCGGTCGAACTGGTGCGCAGCAAGAGCATCGACTTTCTGCTGGCGGTGGGCGGCGGGTCCGTCATCGATGGCACCAAGTTCGTGGCGGCGGCCGCCATGTTCGAGGGCGATCCATGGGCCATCCTGGAGAAATGGGGTGGCAATGTCGCGAGCGCCCTACCCTTTGGCAGCGTGCTGACCTTGCCGGCGACGGGTTCGGAGATGAATAGCGCGAGCGTCGTCACGCGCCGCGCCACGCAGGAAAAGCGCTCCTTCATGAGCCGCCATGTGTATCCGCAGTTCTCCATCCTCGATCCAGGCAAGACCTTCAGCCTGCCGGCGCGCCAGGTGGGCAATGGCGTGGTGGACGCGTTCGCGCATGTGATGGAGCAGTACATGACCTACCCGGTGGGCGCGAGCGTGCAAGACCGCTTCGCCGAAGGCTTGCTGCTGACCTTGATCGAGGAAGGGCCGAAGGCGCTGGCCGAGCCGCAGGACTACGACGTGCGCGCCAACGTGATGTGGTGCGCCACGCTGGCGCTGAACGGCTTGATCGGCGCGGGCGTGCCGCACGACTGGGCCACCCATATGGTGGGGCACGAATTGACGGCGCTGTATGAGCTGGACCACGCGCAAACGCTGGCCATTATTCTGCCGTCGATGCTGAGGGTGCGACGCGAGGGCAAGCGCGCCAAGCTGCTGCAGTTCGCCGAGCGCGTGTGGAGTCTGCGCCAAGGCGACGAGGACACGCGCATCGAAGCGGCCATCACGCGCACCGAAGCGTTCTTCGAGCAAATGGGCGTGAAGACGCGCCTGGGCGACTATGGCCTGGGCGCGCAGCACATCGACGCGGTGATCGGCGCGCTCGAAGCGCACCGCATGGTCAAGCTGGGCGAGCAGCGCGACGTGACGCCGGAGGTGGCGCGCAAGGTGCTGGAGCTGAGTCTATAGGTAGGAATTGTCAGGCATCGTCTGCGACTTTTCGGTAACCCCATGCAATGCCAATTACGAGGCCGACAGTATGCCCCCAATTGGCGATGGGCCCGAGCAGACCGGTCCAACACAACACAAACCAAGCGAACATCATAACTACCGTTTGCTGGTTCAGTACGAGGCCGCTTTCCGGATTGCGCCTCCCGCTCATCCACATATAACCGAGCAAGCCGTAGACCACGCCGGACATTCCACCAAAAAATGGCGAGCCTACTATGGTGTACTGTGCGACGTTCGATACGACCCCGGCCAGAAGTACAAATCCGACCAGGAATGCGTGCCCTCTTTTACGCTCGATGATCGATCCAAGGTCCCACAACCACATCATATTGAACAAGATATGGAGTACGCCGAAGTGAATGAAAATTGGCGTCAATAAGCGCCAGACCTGGCCCGCAAGAACGTCCTGAAAGCCTTGGCTACTTGAGTCGGCAATGAATAGCTGGTTCAGTGTATCGGTGGATTTGCCAAAATCCGACACCGGCGCCGGGAATATCGAAAAGATCGCCCAGCTGGTAGGCTACGCGGATGGCGTGACCCTGCGCACCTTGTTGCGCCGGCGCCTGGGCAAAGGCATCCGCGAGCTTAAAATCGCCTGATTTGTTGCTCAGAGGGATTGCCTTTTCACCCAAAATGTTGCACACTGGAATCATCATGAACATGCCATTCCGCCAGCACGGCCACTTCCACTCGTATATCGAGGGGCGCTTCCTGATCACCGAAGTGACCGGCCCCTGGAACAAGGAGCTCGTCGAGAGCTGGGCCGCGCACATCTACCCGCTGGCCAAGGAATTGGCCACCGATGGACCCCACGTGGGCATCGCGATCATCCATAAATCCATCCTCTGTCCGCCGGACGCCTTCGACGCCTTGCAGCGCGCCGTCATTTATGGCGTCAAGCACCTCAGTTCGATCGGCCAGATCATCGTCGCCGACGACAGCGTCGATGGGCGCAACATCCTGCAATCGACCTTCGCGCGCCTGTACGCCGGGCACACGCCGCACTGGTACTGCCGCACGCTCGACGAGGCCAAGGGGCACGCGCAGGAATTGCTGCGCACTTACCAGCAACCGTCGGCGTAAAAAAAACCACAGGGGCACGCAAAGGCGCGCCGCCGTGGTTCGATACTGCGCAGCGCCCGCGGGCGCCCCGATCACTTGTGCGGATACTTGATCGTCATTTCCTTGAGCACGTTGTCGGCGTGGTCCACTTCCTGCATCACCCACAGCATGTAGCGGATGTCGACGTGGATGGCGCGCGTGATGGCGCTATCGAAGTACCAGTCCTTGGTCACCGATTCATAGGTCGAATCGAAGTTCAAGCCGATCAATTCGCCGTTCTTGTTCATCACGGCCGAGCCCGAATTGCCGCCCGTGGTGTCGGCGCTGGAGAGGAAGTCCACCGGCACCGTGCCCAGCACCGGGTCCTTGAAGGCGCCATAGCGCTTTTCCTTGATCGCCTCGAGCAAGCCCTTGGGCGCCGTGAACGGCTCCTTGCCCGTGTACTTTTCGACGATGCCTTCGACCGTGGTGAACGGGCCTTTGCTGACGCCGTCGCGCGGCGAGTACGGCGCGACGGTGCCGAAGGTCACGCGCAGCGTCGAGTTGGCGTCCGGGTACACCGGTTTGCCCTGCGACTTCTTCCACGCGATCACGGCCGCCATGTACTGCGGGATCACGCGGTCGAGCTGGCCGTCGATTTCCTTGCGCCGGTTTTCGAGCGACATGTCGATCTCGTGCAGCTTGACAGCGAGCTTGATGAAGGCGTCGTCGGACTGGGTGAAAGCGGCGGCGTCCTTGTCCATCCAGGCCAGGCGGTGGGCGGTGTCGCCCAGCGTGGACTGCTGGTACAGGGCGGGGACGGCATCGGCGGCGGGCAGCAGCGCGTCCGCGTCCTTACCGTGCATGGCCGCGCCCAACTTGGCGTAGCGCTGCAGCGCGGCGGCGAAGCGGGCCTGGTCGACGCTGCCGACAAAGGACTGCTCCAGGCGCGTCATGCGCGCCTTGATGAACGACACGTCGCGTTCCTGGTAGCCGGACTCGCGCTGCGGATCGGCCTTGGCGCGTTCGATGGCCAGGCGGTACATGGTGCGCGCGCTCTTGAGCAAGTCGCTATTGGTGGCGACGGACCAGCCGAACTCCTCGTCCGACAGGGTCATGTCGGCCGCGATCACGCCATCCATGTCAGCCAGCAGGGTCTTGGAGGCGACGCCCTGGTTGGCGCTCTGCTTGAACCAGGCGCGGAACTGCGCGTCCTGCACGTCCTTGATGGCGGCGATATCCTTGCGCGCGAAACCTTCGAGCAAGCCCTGGGTTTTCTTGAGCACGTTGTTACTGCTCTTGACCACGCTGGCGTAGCGCAGCACGTCAGCCTCGCGGGCTTTGGTGGCGGCGGCGATCACGCCCAGGTCGGCCTGGATCTCGGCCACGCGCACCGGATAGGCGGCGTCGCGCGCGAAGCGAATTTCGCTGGGCAGCTTGTAGCGGCTGGTGCGCCCAGGGTAGCCGGCCAGCAGGATCGGATCGCCGTTCTTCAAGCCCTCGGCCGACACGACCAGGAAGTCCTTCGACTTGTAAGGCACGTTGTTGGGCGAGGGATCGGCCGGGCGGCCATCCTTGCCGACGTAGGCGCGCAGGAAGGAAAAGTCGCCCGTGTGGCGCGGCCACTCGAAGTTGTCGGTGTCGCCGCCATAGTCGCCCACCGAGTTGGCCGGCGCGTACACCAGGCGCACGTCGCGGATCATCATCTGGCGGATGCGGTAGTACTCGAGGCCGCGGTGGAAACTCGGCACCGAGCAGCGGTAAGCCTTGTCGCTCTCGCACTCGGCGATCAAGGCCTTGATGCTGTTCTTGACGGCCTCGGTGCGCTGGCGCCCCGTCATTTCCGGCTTGAGCTCGCGCGTAACCCGCGCCGTCACGTTCTCCACCTTTTCGGTCACGTACACGCGCAGGTTCGGGCCGCCGGCCAGTTCCTCGGCGCGCGTCTTGGCCAGGAAGCCGTTGGCGATGTAATTGTGTTCGGTCGTGGTGTTGCGCTGGATGGCGTCGTAGCCGCAGTGGTGGTTCGTCACGATCAAGCCTTCCGTCGACACGAAGGAGGCCGAGCAAAAGCCGAGCGAGACCATCGCGCTCATCGGGTGCTTGGACAGGTCGGCCAGCTTTTCGGCCGGGATCGACACGCCGATGCGCTTGAGTTCGGACTTCAGTTGCGGCAGCTGGTGCGGCAGCCATTGGCCCTCATCGGCGCTGGCGATCGAAAACACACCCATCAGCGCGATGGGCAAGGCGAGACGTTTGAACATGGTGGACCCCGTTGAAAAACCAGCGGGCAGTATATCCGAATCCAAACCCGCGCTCTCAACGGTCGCATTACACGCGACAGCGTGACCAGGCGGCATTCGCCACTCGCTTGGCTCAAAACAATTTACCCCGTCTTTGCGAAGTGCGACGATTAGCTCAGTAAGCAAGAATGGAAATAGCGATGGAACCCATCAAAACCAAAGTACTCACAGCGCATGTGCCAGAGCAGCTAGCCGACAAGGTCGATCAACTTGCGGCCAGGCTCGAGCGTTCGCGCGGCTGGGTCGTCAAGCAGGCGCTCAGCGCCTGGGTGGACATGGAAGAGGAACGCAGCCGCCTTACGCGCGAGGCAATGGACGACGTGGACGCTGGCCGCGTGATCGACCATCAATCCGTGCAAGCATGGGCGGACAGCCTTGACACTGAAAATCCGCGCCCCCTACCAACACCGCGTTGATGAACCACGTGGACGGGAAAAGCGCTGTCCGATTTGGGGCGCCTGCACGCGTTCCTGGCGGCCGTGAATAAAGCAGCCGCGGCGCGCGCTGTACGCTCTCTCACAGCGGCGTGCGCTGGCTTGGCGGTGCATCCACGCATTGGAGAGCGCCTCGACGAGTTCGAGCCTCGTGAGATGCGACGTATTCTTGTGGGCCCCTATGAAGTTCGCTACGAAATCAAGGATTCGACCATTTTCATCATGCGGCTCTGGCATGCGCGCGAGGGGCGCCAAGCCTAATTAAGCGCTTGTGCCGTACTCCCGAATTCACTCGTGCCAACCGCCGCCCAGCGCCTGAATCATCGCCACCGCCGTGTTCTGGTGGTCCACCTGCGCCTGCACCAGCGCGCGCCGCGCCGACAGGGCAGTGGCCTGGGCCGTGACCACTTCGGTGTAGCTGACCTGCCCGGCGCGGTAGCGGTTGAGCATTTGCGCTTCGACCTGGTCGGCCGCCTCGGAGGCGCTGCGGCGCAGCTCTTGCTGGGCCCCCAGGGCGCGCGCGCCGGCCAGCTGGTTCTCGACGTCGGCGAAAGCGGACAACACGCTCTGGCGGTAGCGCGCCACCGCCGCTTGGTGCGCGGCGTGGGCCGCGTCCACGCGCGCGCCGGTGGCGCCGGCGTTGAACACGTTTTCGGCCAGGCTGGCGCCGAGCGACCAGACTGCGTTCGAGGCCTTGAACAGGTCGCCGATGCGGCTGGCCGCGCTCACGTCGGACGCCGATAATGTCAGGCTTGGGAAATAAGCGGCGCGCGCCACGCCGATCTGCGCGTTGGCCGCCGCCACGCGCCGCTCGGCTGCGGCGATGTCGGGCCGCCGCTGCAGCAGTGTGGACGGCAAGCCGGCAGGTATCAGGGGAACGGTGACTGTCCACGGCGCCGGCGCCAGTGTGAAGTCGGCCGGCGTCTTGCCGAGCAGGACGGCGATGGCGTGCTCAAGCTGGGCGCGCTGGCGCTCCAGGTTCAGCGCGTCGATCTGCGCATTGGCCAACTGGGTTTGCGATTGCAGCACGTCGGACTTGGCGGCGATGCCCGCGTTGAAGCGGTTCCGCGTAATCTCTTGCACCCGCCGGTAACCCTCGACGGTGGTGGCGAGCAGCGCTTTTTGCGCGTCGAGCGCGCGTAGCGAAAAATAATTGGCCGCCAGTTCGCCCCGCGCGGACAGGCGCGCCGACGCAAGATCGGCGGCGCTGGCCTGGGCGCTCGCTTGCGCGCTGCTAGCCCCGGCGCGCAAGCCTCCCCAGATGTCGGGCTCCCAGCTCGAACCGATGTTAAAGCGGTAGCGCGTGTCGGCGTCCTTGGCGCGCTCGGCATTCAAGCCCAGCGACACGGTGGGAAAAAGCGTGGCGCGCTGCTGCGCGACCAGGGCGCGCGCCTGCGCGTAGGCGGCCACCGCCGCGGCCAAGTTTTGGTTCGACACCTCCACGCCGGTGATCAACTCGTTCAGCACCGGGTCCTTGAACAGGGTCCACCACGGTCCGCGCTCGAGCGCATCGGCCGGGGCCGCGACGAGCCAGTCGCCGCCCTCCTTGTAAGCCTGCGGCGTGGGCATGGCCGGACGCTCGTAAGCGGGGCCGACGGCGCAGCCAGCCAGGGACAAGCTTAGGGCCAGTAGGGAAAAAGAACGCATGGTGGCACTCATGGTGAAGTTGGTGTCGCCGCGTGGCGGCTCAGGGTCTGCTCAAGCGGGCCGCGGCGGCGCAGCTTGTCGAGCAGGATGTAGACGACCGGCGTGGTCAAGAGTGTGAGCAATTGGCTGGCGATCAGCCCGCCGATGACGGCCACGCCAAGCGGGCGGCGCAGCTCCGAGCCTTCGCCGAAACCAATCGCCAGCGGCAGCGCGCCCAAGGCGGCGGCCAGCGTCGTCATCAAGATCGGGCGAAAACGCAGCAGGCAAGCCTCGCGCACGGCGGCGAGCGCCGACAAGCCGCGCGCGCGCTCGGCCTCGAGCGCGAAGTCGATGATGAGGATCGCGTTTTTCTTGACGATGCCAATCAAGAGGAACACGCCAATCAAGGCGATGATGGAAAACTCCATATTGAACATCAACAGCGCGAGCACCGCGCCCACGCCGGCCGACGGCAGGGTCGACAGCACGGTGATCGGGTGGATCAGGCTTTCGTACAGGATGCCGAGCACGATGTAGATCACGACCAGCGCCGCCGCGATCAAGAGCGGCTGCTGGCTGTTGGTCTCCTCGGCCGCGCGCGCCGTGCCCTGGAAGCTGCCGCGCACATTATTGGGCATGCCAATGTCGGCCTCGGCCTGCCGGACGGCGGCCTGCCCGTTCGACAGGCTCACGCCTTCGGCCAGGTTGAACGAGACCGTGGTGGCCAGCTCGCCGTCCTGGTGGTTGACCGAAGTCGGCGTGGCGCGCTCGGCGAACGAGGCGATGGCCGACAAGGGCACCATTGTCGTCGGTGTCTGCGCCAGCGACTGCCCGCTCGATGGATCGCGCGCAGCCGTCAGGTTGGCGGCAGCGGCGGCGGCCGTGCCTGCCTTGGACGGCACATACACGTCGCGCAGCGCTTCCGGGCTCTTGGCGTAAGCTGGCGCCACTTCCATGATCACGTGGTATTGATTCAATTCGTCGTACAGCGTGGCCACCTGGCGCTGCCCGAAGCCGTTGTAGAGCGCATTGTCGACATCGCGCGAAGACAGGCCGAGCCGCGCGGCGCTGTCCTTGTCGACGTTGACGAAGGTTTCCACGCCATTCTCGGCCTGGTCGGTGTCGACGTCGGTGAGCCCTTCCTGGCGCTTCATGGCGTCGGCCAGGCGGCTGGCCCACAGCTTGAGGTCGGCGCGGTTGTCGCTCTTGAGCGTGTACTGGTAGGTGGAGTTGGCTTGGCGCCCACCCATGCGCACATCCTGCACCGGGTTCAGGAACAGCGACACGCCTGTCACCATGGCCAGCTGCGGGCGCAGGCGCGCGATCACGGCCTGGCCGCGCTCGGTGCGCTGCGAGGCCGGCTTCAGGTTCACGAACATGAAGCCGCCGCCGGCGCGCTGGCCACCCGTGAACCCGACCACCGTCGCCACGGCCGGATCGTCCTTGATGATGTTGACCAGTTCGCGCAGCTTGCCCTGCATGGCCTGGAAGGAGATGCTCTGGTCGGCGCGGATGCCGCCGTTGATCTGGCCGGTGTCTTGCTGCGGAAAGAAACCCTTGGGGGCGGCCGCGTACAGGTAGACGTTCAAGCCAATCACAAACACCAGGATCAGCATGACCAGGGCCGCGCTGTCGAGCGCCCAGTCAAGCGCGTATTCATAGGTCTTGAGAACGCGCGCGAAACCCGCCTCGGCCCAGCGCGCGAAGCGCCCCGGCACCCGCTGCGGACGTTCGGCCTTGAGCAGCCAGGCGCACATCATGGGCGTGGTGGTAAGCGAAATGACCAGCGAAATCATCACCGCCACCGACAGCGTAACGGCGAATTCGCGGAACAGGCGCCCCACCTGCCCCGCCATGAACAGCAGCGGAATGAACACGGCCACCAGCGACAGGCTGATCGACAGCACCGTGAAACCGACTTCGCGCGCGCCCAGCAGCGCCGCCTCGAAGCGGTCCATGCCCGCCTCGATGTGGCGGCTGATGTTTTCAAGCACCACGATGGCGTCGTCGACCACGAAGCCGGTCGCCACCGTGAGCGCCATCAGCGACAGATTGTTGAGGCTAAAGCCCAGCAGATACATCACGCCGAAGGTGCCGAGCAGGGACACCACGGTGGCCACGGCCGGCACGATGGTGGCGCGCACGCTGCGCAGAAACACGCTCACCACGACCACCACGAGCAGGATCGAGATCATCAGAGTTAGTTCGATCTCGTGCAACGAGCTGCGGATCGAGTTGGTGCTATCGGAGGCCACCTCCAGCTTGACGTCCGGCGGCAGCTGCGCCTGCAAAATAGGCAGCAAGGCGCGCACGCCGTCGACCGTCTCGATGACGTTGGCGCCGGGCTGGCGCGTGAGCAGGACGATCACGGCCGGCTCGCCGTTGAACAGGCCCAGCGTATTGGTGTTCTCGACGCCGTCCTTGACCTCGGCCACGTCGCCCAGGCGGATCGCCGCGTTGCCACGCCACGCCACCACCAGCGTGCGGTAGTCAGCCGCGCTGCGCCCGCCGCCGGCAACGCTGGTGTTGGCCTGCGAGTAGATCTGCAAGCGCTTGCCGTCGCCTTCAATCGCGCCCTTGGGGCGGTTGGCGTTGGTGGCCTGGATGGCGGCGCGCACGTCCTCGGTCGAAACGCCGTAGCGATTCAACGCATAAGGATTGAGCTCGACGCGCACCGCCGGCAGCGAGCCGCCGCCAATCTCCACGTCGCCCACGCCCTGCACCTGCGCCAGCTTTTGCTGCACCAGGTTCGACACCGCGTCGTAGATCTGGCCCGGCGTGCGCGTGTGCGAGGTGAGCGCCAGGATGATCACGGGCGCATCCGACGGATTGGCCTTGCGGTAGGTCGGGTTGCTGCGCAAGGTGGCCGGCAAGTCCACGCGCGCGGCGCTGATGGCCGCCTGCACTTCGCGCGCGGCCGAGTCGATTTTGCGATTGAGGTCAAACTGCAGGCTGATCCGGCTCGAGCCAGTGCCGCTCGAAGACGTCATCTCGGTCACGCCGGAGATAACGCCCAGGCGCCGCTCGAGCGGCGTCGTCACACTGGTGGCCATCGTGTCCGGGCTGCCGCCGGGCAGCGAGGCGCTCACCGAAATGGTCGGGAAGTCCACCTGCGGCAGCGGCGACACTGGCAAGATGAAAAAGGCGCCCACGCCGGCCAGCGCGATACCTATCGTCAGCAGCACTGTGGCGATGGGACGGTGGACGAAGGGCGCCGACAGGTTCACGATGCGGCCTCGCCGTTTGCGGACGTGGCGGCGGATGCGAAGGCAACGTCGGCGCGCGCGCCGCCCCAGCGCTGACCAAGGCGATCGAAGCCGAGGTAAATGACCGGCGTGGTGAACAGCGTGAGCATCTGGCTGACGATCAAGCCGCCGAAGATCGCCAGGCCCAATGGCCGGCGCAGCTCCGCGCCCTCGCCCCAGCCCAGCATCAGCGGCACCGCCGCGAACAAGGCCGCGAGCGTGGTCATCAGGATCGGACGCAGGCGCAGCATGGCCGCCTGGTGGATGGCCTCGCGCGCGCTCTTGCCCTGCTCGCGTTCAGCCTCGATGGCGAAGTCGATCATCATGATGGCGTTCTTTTTCACGATGCCGATCAAGAGGATGATGCCGATGATGCCGATCACGCCCAAGTCCTGGCCCGTCACCAGCAGGGCCAGCAGCGCCCCCACGCCAGCCGATGGCAAGGTCGAGAGGATCGTCAACGGGTGGATGTAGCTCTCGTAGAGCACGCCCAACACGATGTAGACGCAGATGACCGCCGCCAGGATCAGCCACAGCTGGTTCGACAGCGAAGCCTGGTAGGCGCTGGCCGCGCCCAGGAAGGTCAAGCTGACGGCGGGCGGCAAGCCGATGTCGGCGGCGGCGGCGCGCACCGCATCGACGGCGGCGCCGAGCGAAGCGCCGGGCGCGGTGTCGAAGCCGATGGTGGTGGCCGGGTACTGCGCCACGTGCGTGATCTGAAGCGGCGCGCTTTGCTCGGTGACGCTGGCGATGCTCGACAGCGGCGTGGCCTTGCCCGCACCGCCACGCAGCTGCAGCTGCGCGAGCGCCTCGGTCGACATGGCGTTGCCGCGCTGCGCCTCGAGAATCACGCGGTACTGGTTGGTTTCGGTGAAAATGGTCGAGACGATGCGCTGACCGTAAGCGCTGTAGAGCGCGTCATCGACATTGGCGGCCGTGATGGACATGCGCGAGGCGCTGTCACGGTCGATGGTGACCATGGCGGCCGCGCCGCTGGCGCCGGCGTCGGAAACGACATTGCGCAGCTGCTTTTGCGCCTGCATGCGCTGCACCAGCTTGCCGGCCCACTGCGTTACGGTGGAGGTGTCGGCCCCTTCGAGCGACACCCGGAACTGGGTCGGGCCGGTCTCGGCGTCGATCGTCAAGTCCTGGGTGGGCTGGAGGTAGATGGTGGCGCCGGGCACGCGCGCCGCCGCGCGCCGCAAGCGCTCCATGATGGCGGCCTGGTCGCGGTGGCCTTCCTTCAGATTGATCAGCATACGCCCGGTGTGGAGCATGGTGTTGTTGGCCGCGTCCACGCCCACGATGGAGCTGAGCGAGGCCACGTCCGGATCGTCCAGGATGGCGGCGGCCGTCGCTTGCTGGAGCTGCGCCATCTGGTCGTACGAGATGGCCTGGCGCGCCTCGATGCGCGCCTGCAGCTGCCCCGTGTCCTGGGTCGGGAACAGGCCCTTGGGAATGAAAACATACAGCAGCACCGTCAGCACCATGGTGCCCAGCGCGACCAGCAGTGTCATGCCCTGGCGCTCGAGCACCCAGTTCAAGGCCAGGTCGTAGCGCCCCACCACATAGTCGAACCCTTGCTGGGTGCGGCGCGCCAGCGCATTCGGGCGCTCGTTCTTGTGGCTGCGCAGCCAGCGCGCCGACATCATCGGCACCAAGGTCAACGACACCACCGCCGAGATCAGGATCGTGATGGCCAGCGTGACGGCGAACTCGCGGAACAGGCGGCCGATGACGTCGCCCATGAACAGCAAGGGGATCAGCACCGCGATCAGCGACACCGTCAGCGAGATGATGGTGAAGCCGATCT
>JAZKBP010000026.1:0-222985 GCA_040388555.1 Pseudomonadota bacterium | reverse complement strand
TAGCTGTCGGCGCCCGAATTGAAGGCGTTGATCACCATCTTGCGCTCGACCGGACCGGTGATTTCCACGCGCCGGCAAGCCAGCGCGGGGGGAATCGGCGCGATGGACCAGTCGCCGGCGCGGATGTGCGCTGTCTCGGGCAGGAAGTCCGGACGCTCGCCCGCGTCCAACCGGGCCGCGCGCTCGACCCGCTTGGCCAGCAATTGCTGGCGGCGTGGCTCGAATTCGCGCGTCAGCTTGGCCACCAGGCCCAAGGCCTCGGGCGTCAACACGCGCTCGTAACCAGGCGCGATGACGCCCAAAATGTCCATTCCAGCCGGGGTGACGATGGTCATACCTACTCCTGTATAAGTAAAAATAATAAAAACCGCATTCGATAAGCTGATCTGATGCGCGCGCCGCCGCCAACACTCAGTATAGGCCGTGGGCGCCACCTTGGTGATTCATATGACTTCCAGTATATTCACTATGAAGTAGCTAAACGAGACAAATAATCACTTCATCTATGCGTTTTTGTCACAGATGAAATCCCACGAAGGACCTTCAGATGGGCCAATTCCGCCAGATTTCCACCTTTGTCGAGGTTGTCGCGCGCGGCAGCCTGTCCGCCGCCGCCCGCGCCGAAGGCATCGCGCCGGCCATGATCGGACGCCGTCTCGATGCCCTGGAACAGCGCCTGGGCGTCAAACTCTTGCAACGCACCACGCGCAAACTGGCCCTGACCAACGAAGGAGCGGCCTTTCTCGAGGATTGCCAGCGCATCCTGGCCGAGCTGGAGGACGCCGAATCGGCCGTCGCCGAGCGCAGCGCCAAGGCCACCGGACATTTGCTCATTTCCGCTCCGGCCGGATTCGGGCGCCAGCACGTGGCGCCGCTGCTGCCATCCTTCCTGGCCGAGCACCGCGAAGTGACGGCCAACTTGAACTTGAACGACCGGGTCGTCGACGTCATCGGCGAGGGAGTGGACGTGGCAATCCGCATCGCCAGCTTGAGCGACTCGAGCCTGGTGGGAGTCAAACTGGCCGACAACCACCGCGTGGTCGTGGCCGCGCCCGCCTATCTGAAACGGCACGGCGGCCCCCTCACCCTGGCCGAGCTGGCGCGCCACAATTGCCTGGCAATCAGCAGCGAAGGCAGCCAGCGCGGCTGGACCTTCCGCGAAAACGGCAAGCAAGTGACGCTGAAAGTGTCGGGCAATATGGTGTGCAACGACGGCGAAGTGCTGCACGACTGGGCCTTGGCAGGCAAGGGCTTGGCGTGGCGTTCGATGTGGGAAGTGGGGGCGGAAATCGAGGCGGGCCGCTTGGCGACCGTGCTCGACCAATTCGCGGCGCCCGGCAACGACATCTATGCCGTGTTCGGCCAGCGTCGCCATTTGCCGCTGCGCATACGCGCGTTTGTCGATTTTTTACGGCGCAGCTATGCGCTACCCGACTATTGGCGGCGCGCTTGAGGCCCTGGTCGCGCGTCCGGGCGAAAGCTACAAAAGCATTAGACGAAAAAAAATCCCCGGATACCGAGGATTTTTCATTCGTTTGACTCAGCGATTACAGTGGCTGAATGTTCGAAGCTTGCTTGCCTTTAGGGCCAGCGGTTACTTCGAAAGAGACGCGTTGGTTCTCTTGCAACGATTTGAAGCCGTTCGACTGAATCGCCGAGAAGTGAGCGAACAGATCTTCGCCGCCTTCATCAGGAGTGATAAAGCCGAAACCCTTCGAATCATTGAACCATTTTACGATGCCAGTTGCCATTACAAATTTCCTATTTCAGTTAAGTTGGGCTTGCGCCCGTTTTAGATCGTTTAAAGAAGCAAGAAAGAAATGACAGACAGACTGCACTACTACCTCGAATCCAACGATCCCGCATTATACCGAAGAAACCACAAAAAACACGCCTGGTGCAAAATAAACTTCACCACAGTGGAAACGCCCGTTCCGTGGCCCTTTGACGGCCCTTTCGGTCGTTTGCGTCCATTTGCGTGCCTCACTCGGCATAGGATCGAATATAGGGCATCGATACCGGCGATGTTTGCGCTGCCTCAAACGGCGCGCCGGCGCCGCGCGCGGCGGCCCGGACACGCCCTCCCCGCTTACTTGGTGCCGAAAATACGGTCGCCCGCGTCGCCCAGGCCCGGCACGATGTAGTCATGGTCGTTCAAGTGCGAGTCGAGCGAAGCGACATACAGCTTCACGCCCGGGTGCGACTTCTGGAACACCTCCACGCCTTCAGGCGCTGCCACCAGGGCCAGGAACAGGATCTGGTCGTCCGACACGCCGCGTTTTTTGAGCACGTCGACGGCGTGCACCGCCGAGTTGCCAGTCGCCACCATCGGGTCGCACAGAATGAAAGTGCGCTCGACCACGTCCGGCAAGCGCACCAGGTATTCCACCGGGCGGTGCGTTTCCGGGTCGCGGAACACGCCAATATGGCCCACGCGCGCCGACGGCACCAGTTCGAGCAATCCATCGCTCATGCCGATACCGGCGCGCAGAATCGGCACGATGGCCAACTTCTTGCCCGCGATGATGGGCGCGTCGATGGTTTCGAGCGGGGTTTCGGTGCGGCGCGTGGTCAATGGCAGGTCGCGCGTGATTTCATAACCCATCAATAGCGTGATTTCCTTGAGCAACTCGCGGAAGGTGCGCGTGGAAGTGTCGCGCGCGCGCATGTGCGTGAGCTTATGCTGGATCAAGGGGTGGTTCAGGATGAACAGATTCGGGAAGCGCGGGTCTTGTTTCATGGTTCAGTCTTTATGATTTTGTGGGGGCGGCGCACATTATCCCCTGCTTGGGCCTGTGCAAGGTCAACATTGTGACACACATACGACGGCCATTTATTTACGTTCGGATAAGCTTTCTCAACTCTTCCCGTGGAGGAACATTGCGACCGCCTCGTCGGCGAGCTGGTCCAGACTCACGCCCTTGCCCGGCTTGTACCACTGGACCGTGTAGTTGATCGCGCCCAGGATCAACAGGCGCGCGACCTTGGTGTCGGTGTTGATCAAGCCGGCGTCCTTCAAATCCGTCACCGCGCGCTGCCATTGCAAGTCGTAGCGGTCCTTGAGGGCGATGATCTTCTCCTTCAGTTCCTCGCTCAGCGCGCGCCAGTCGTACAGCAGCACGGGAATGAAGTCGTGGCCCTCGGCCAGCACCGTCTCCAGGTGGGCACGCACCAGGGCGCGGAACTTCTCGCGCGGACCGAGCGCGCTGCTGGCGATTTGCTCCGTCACGGCCAGGCCGGCCACCAAGCCCTCCTCCATCACGGCGGCCAGGATGTCTTGCTTGCTCTTGAAGTGGTAGAACGGGCTGCCCGAGCGCATGCCGACGGCGTCGGCGATGTCGCGCACGGTGGTGCCGTCGAAGCCGCGCTCGCGGAACAGGCGGGCCGAGGCGCGTATCAGTTCGGCGCGCCGGTTGCGCGCCTCCAGGTCGCTCAAATTGGCGGCCAGCTTGGGGGAAAGAGCTTTGTTCATCGTTGTACTTGTTGGTGGTGAATCGGCGTATCGTGCGCGACTTCGATTTGCATGCGCAGCAGGCCAGCGGCCAGCGACTTGCCCAGATTATCGCTGCGTAGCGAACGCGCGGCGCCGCCGTCGAGCGCGCGCTCGAGCACGAATTTTAACGCCCACAGTCCGTCGAGCTCAAATCGTTCGACCCGGCCGTGGCACAGACCGGCAAAATGCGCGGCCACCCGCGCCGCGCTCACCTCGCGCTTGAGCAGCGCGTAAGTCGGGGCGTCGTAGGCGAACAGGCTCAGATCGGCCTTGTCGCCCTTGTCGCCGCCGCGCGCGTGCGCCAGTTGAACCAATTGGACGAATTTGTTTTGCATATCAGGCCTCGGTATCAGACATCAGTCACATGCACGTCGATGCGCGCCTCCACCATCGCGCGCTCGACCAGCATTGGCCAGATGCCCAGCAACTGCGTGGCCGCTTGCGGCGCAAAGCGCCCGCCCACGAAGGGTGGGCCGGACAGCGCAAGCGACGGGAACATGCGCCCAAAGCCTTCGGCCGCGCGCTGGTCGCCCGTGCGCAGCGCCATGCGCAGGTACACCTCGTTCAAGTCGTCGCGCCCGGCGCTGTCGGCCAGCGGACCCAGGATCGAATCGTAGCCAAGATATTCGACCTTGAGTTCGTCGAAGGCCACGCCGCGCTCGCGCAAAAGCTGCTCGACCATGCGGGCGGCGTGGCTAGCCTTGGCGTAGGCTTGCGGCCAGCAATAGCCAAAGCTCGCCTGTCCCATCCAGCCGTCCGTGTAGCCGCCCACCACTTTCAACTGCTGTGGCCGCGGCTTGCCGCGCGCGCCGCTTAGCTGTACGCGGTCCCCGCCCAGGTCCTCGAGACGGATCGCGCTCATGTCCAGCACCACATCGGGTGTGATGTAATTGGCCGGATCGTGCACCTCGTAGAGCAGCTGCTCGCGCACCGTGTCGAAGGACACGCGCCCGCCGGTGCCAGGCGCCTTGGTGATGATCACGCTGCCATCGCTGCCCGCTTGCGCGATCGGATAGCCGATGTGGGCCAGGTCGGGAATGGTTTGCCAGTCCAGCCCGCCGAAATTGCCGCCGCTGCCCTGCCCCGAACATTCGAGCAGATGGCCAAGCGCGGTGCCTTGGGCCAGCAGATCCCAATCGCGCTCGCTGTTTGCGTCGAGCCGCCAGCCAAATTCGTGAATCAAGGGCGCGAGGAACAAGGCGGCGTCCGCCACACGGCCAGTCAACACAATGTCGGCGCCCTGCGCCAACGCGGCAACCAAGGGCGCGGCGCCCACATAGGCATTGGCGAAGACCATGCGCTCGCGTACCGTGGACAAGGGCGCGCCGCTGTCCATATTGCTGCCATCGATAACATCGAGCTGGTCGAGCACATCGTCGCCGGTGACGACCGCGATACGCGCCTTCCATCCCTTCTTGCGGAACAAGGCGGTCAGCGCATCGCGCGCGCCGTGCGCATTGAGTCCCCCCGCGTTGAGCAGGAACTTGATGCCGCGCGCGCTCGCCTGCGGCCACAGCGCGGCGAACATGGGCACCAGGTCGCGCGTGTAGCCTGCAGCCGGATCGCTGGCGCGGTCCTTTTGCAGGATCGCCAGCGTCAGCTCGGCCAGATGGTCTGACGCGATGTACTGGACGTCGCCGCGCTCGATGGTGGCCAGCACCGGCTCCCAGCTATCGCCGTAAAAGCCCAGCCCCGCCCCGATCCGTATGGTCTTCATTCGACCAGCGCGCGCGCCAGGATGGCCGCGCAATCGACGCCATCGGGCAGGCGTCCAAACGCGCCGCCCACATCGCGCTCGATGCGCGAGCGCACGAAGGCGTCGGACACGAAGTCCGGCGCATGGCGCAGCAGGAGCGCCGCCTGCACCGCGACGACGATGCGCTCGGCCAGGCGGCGGGCGCCGAATTCATCCGTCTGCGGCTGCGCCAGCTGCGCCAGCAAGCGCTCTGCGCAACCGTCAAAGTGCGCGTTCAGGCCCGCCGCCAGTCCCAGCTCGCCCGCCAAGGCATCGCGCGCCGCCGCCGATTTGCCGAACGCGCGCAGCAGGTCCAGGCACATCACATTGCCCGATCCTTCCCAAATCGAATTGACCGGGAATTCGCGGTACAAGCGCGCCAGCGGACCATCCTCGACGTAACCATTGCCGCCCAAAACCTCCATCGCTTCGGCGCCAAAGGCGGGGCCACGTTTGCACAGCCAGTACTTGCCGGCCGGGGTGAGCACGCGCGCCAGCGCCGCTTGCGCCGGATCGGCAAGCTCGTCATAGCAGCGCGCCAGACGCAGGGCGAAGGCGGTGGCCGCCTCCGACTCAAGCGCCAGATCGGCCAGCACGTTTTGCATCAGGGGCTGTTCGGCCAGCTTGCGCCCGAAGGCGGAGCGCCCGCGCGCGTGGTGCAGCGCGTGCGTGAGCCCGGCGCGCATGCCGCCCGCGGTGCCGACCACGCAATCGAGTCGCGTATGGCTACCCATCTCGAGGATGGTGGCCACGCCGCGCCCGATTGGCCCCACCGGCCAGGCGACGGCGCCGCAAAACTCCACTTCCGACGAAGCGTTCGAGCGGTTGCCCAGCTTGTCCTTGAGGCGCTGCACGCGGATGGCGTTGCGGCTGCCATCGGGCAGGTAGCGCGGCATGAAAAAACACGACAAACCGGCGCTGCCCGCGTCATCGGTCTGGGCCAGGACCAGGTGCGCGTCGCTTTGTGGCGCAGAAAAGAACCACTTGTGGCCGACCACCTCGTGCGCCTGCTCGCCCTCCTCGCCAAAACGGCGCCGCGCCTCGGCCGCATCCATCGGCCGCGCGCGCGTGCTGTTGCTGCGCACATCGGTGCCACCCTGCTTCTCGGTCATGCCCATGCCGATCAGCGCGCCATGTTTTTGCTCGATCGGCAGCGAGCGCGGATCGTACTGGCGCGACAGGATTTTCGGCAGCCATTTGGCGGCAATGGCCGGCGCCTGGCGCAGCGCGGGCACGCAAGCGTAAGTCATCGTCACCGGACACTGCGCGCCATTTTCCACCTGCCCGAACAGCATGTATTGCGCCGCCCGCCCAACCTGCGCGCCGGCCGCGCCCAAATCCCACGGCGAGGCGTGCGCCCCCGCGCCGATCATCATCGCCATCAGCGTGTGCCACGATGGATGGAACTCGAGCTCGTCGATCCGCGTTCCGGTGCGGTCGAAACTGACCAAACGCGGCGTGTTTACATTGGCCTGGCGCCCAAGGTCGAGCGTCTCGGCCTTGCCCAGCGTGGCGCCCAGCTCGCGCAGGCCGGTGTGGAAGGCGGCGCCGCCCTCGCGTTCCAGCGCTTCCTGCAAGGCCAGGTCGCAGCTGTACAGGTTGGTGTTTTCGAACGGCGCCACCTGGTTGAGGACTTCATGGGTGTCGAACTGGTTCATGCCTTCTTCTCCGTGGGAGCGACTTCAAACATCAGCAGTCCAGGCGCAACCTGCTGCCCTGGGGTGACATGCATTTCGCACAGCAGGCCGCCAAACGGCGCGGCCACGCAGTGTTCCATCTTCATGGCGTCGATCACCAGCACCGCTTGCCCGGCCTGCACCGTTTGGCCCGCCTCGGCATGCACGGCGACGATTCGTCCATTCATGGGCGCGCGCATGCGCCCGTCAAGCTCGCGCGGCTGCACTTGCGCGCTGGCGTAGCTGCGATCGATTAGCACGTGGTTTTGGCCAGCGCAGCGTACAAACAAACGATCCCCTTGCACCGCCCAGCTGGCGCGCACCGGCGTTTCGCCAAGCCATACGCTTAGATCGTGGATGCCAGCTTCGATGCGCACGCTGACATTGCGCTCGCCATCGACGACACGCCAGCAAGCAGAGCCGTTCATCTGCGCACCCAAGGCGCACAAGACCCCGTCGACCTCGATGCGCAGCGGCAGCGTCAACGGCAAGCTGTTACTCCAGCCGCTAGCGAGTTCGGGATAGCGCGCGTCCATGCGGCGCCGCGCCAGTACCAAGGCCGCCGCCACGACCGGATCGAGCGCGGTGCCGCTGGCGGCGACGCCCGCGCTGTCGACAAACGCCGTCGTTGCGGCACCATTGACGAAGTCGGGATGGTCGATGGCGGCGCAGAGGTAGTCCTGGTTGCTGGCGACGCCCAAAAGAACGGTGGCGCGCAAGCCGGCCGCCAGCTTCAGGCGCGCCTGCTCGCGCGTGCCGTCGTGCGCGATCAATTTGGCGAGCATCGAATCGTACAGGGGCGAGACCTCCTGGCCGTCGGCCAGCGCGTCCTCGCAACGCAGCGTGCCGCCGCGCCGCCACAGCGCGATGCGTCCACTTTGCGGCAGGAAGGCGCGCGCGGGGTCTTCCGCGCACAGACGCACCTCAATCGCGTGGCCGCCGACGGCCATGCGCGCGTCAATCTGTTGCTGCGTCATCGGCAAGCTCTGGCCCGCCGCCACGCGCAGCTGCCATTCCACCAGGTCGAGCGCGGCGAGCGCTTCCGTCACCGTATGTTCAACCTGCAGCCGGGTGTTCATTTCGATGAACCAAAACGCGCCGCCCGCCTCGAGCAGGAATTCGACCGTGCCGGCGCCGACATAATTGCATGCGCGCGCCACCTGCAGCGCGGCGCCCGTGATGCGCGCGCGCAGCGCAGCGTCCACCGCGGGCGATGGTGACTCCTCGATCAGTTTTTGATGGCGCCGCTGGACCGAGCAATCGCGCTCGCCCATATGCACAATGACGCCCGCGGTGTCGCCAAACACCTGTACCTCGATATGGCGCGCCGCCACCACGGCGCGCTCAAGCAGCAAATCGCCACAACCAAAGGCCTGCTGCGCCTCCGAGCGCGCGCGCGCCAAGGCGCCCGCCAGGTCCGCCGTATCATGCACCAGGCGCATGCCGCGTCCGCCGCCGCCCGCACTGGCCTTGACCATCAATGGCATGCCAATTTCGCGCGCCGCCGCCATCAAGGCCGCGTCGTCCTGCTCCGTCCCCTCGTAGCCGGGCAGTAGCGGCACGGTCGAGTCATGCAGCAGGCGCTTGGCGGCTGATTTATTGCCCACCGCGCGCATCGACGCCGGCGTCGGCCCCACCCAGGTCAAGCCGGCGTCGATCACCTGCTGCGCGAACGCGTCGCTCTCGGCCAGAAAACCATATCCCGGATGGACCGCCGCACCATGCGTGCGCGCGGCCGCGACCATGGCCGCGCCGTCGAGATAAGACTCGACCCGCACGGCGGCGTCGGCCAGGCGCAGGTAGGGCATGGCGGCATCGGCATCGGTGAACACGACCACCGTGCGCAGCCCCAGCGCCTGCGCTGTGCGCAGCACGCGCATCACGACTTCGCCGCGATTGGCGACCAACAGCGCAGCAAATGGCCAACTCTGGTTCATCGGCGCCCCGGAAAAATACCCATGTGCTTGGCGATAATGCCCAGCATGACTTCGTCGGCGCCACCGCCGATCGACCCCAGGCGGCCGTCACGGTACAGGCGCCCCACCAGGTTCTCGCGCGTGTAGCCCATGCCGCCCCAAAACTGCAGGCACTGGTCCGGCACCAGGCGCAGCAAGCGCCCCGCCTTGAGCTTGGCCATCGACGCCAATTCGGTGACATCCTTGCCGCTCACGTAAAGCTGGCCGGCGCGGTAGGTGAGCGCGCGCAGCGCTTCAAGCTCCGACTTCAATTCGGCAAGCTTGAAGTACACATGCTGGTTTTCCAGCAGGCTGGCGCCGAACATCTGGCGTTCGCGCGCCCACTCGATGGTCCAGTCGATGCAATTGCTGAGGCTTTGCACGGCGTTAGCCGCCACCCACAGGCGCTCTTCCTGGAACTGCAGCATCTGGTAAGTGAAGCCCATGCCCTCGGCGCCAATGGCGTAGCGCTGCGGCACACGCACATCGTCGAAATGGATCAAGCCGGTGTCGGACGAATTCATGCCCAGCTTGCGGATCTTGCGCGCCACCAAAACGCCGGGCGTATCCATCGGCACCACGATCAAGGTCTTGTTGCGGTGCGGCGCGCCATCGGAGGTGTTCACCAGCAGGCAGATCCAGTCCGCCTGCAAGCTGTTCGTGATCCACATCTTGCTGCCGTTGATGATGTAGTCGCCGCCATCCTTGCGCGCCGTGGTCTTGATCGAGGCGACATCCGAACCGCCGCCCGCTTCGGACACGCCAACGCAGCCCACCATATCGCCGGCGATGGCGGGCGCCAGAAACTCGGCGCGCAGCGCGTCCGAGCCAAAGCGCGCCAGCGCCGGCGTGCACATATCGGTTTGCACGCCGATCGCCATCGGAATGGCGCCGCAGTTGATGTGGCCGAGCGTCTCGGCCATGGCCATCGCGTACGAATAATCGAGCCCAAGTCCGCCGAATTGGGCCGGCTTGGTCAAGCCCAGCAAGCCGAGCTCGCCCATCTTCTTGAAAACCTGGTGAGCCGGGAAAATCTCCGCTTCCTCCCATTCATCGACGTAGGGATTGATCTCCTTGTCGATGAAGCGCTTCAAATTGTCTTGCAGCTGCTGGTGTTCGTGGGTGTCGAACATGGTTCTCTCCGTGGATGTGCGTTACGAACGGCCGACGCCGAACTGCATCGGGTTGAGCTGGCGCCGGCGCGCCTGCTCACAAATGGACAGCGCGCAAGCGAGCACCTGGCGGCTCTCGCGCGGATCAATCACGCCATCGTCGAGCAGCAGCGCCGACGTGGCCAAGGCGCTGCTTTGGCGCTCGAAGGTTTCGATGATGCGCTCCTTCATTTGCGCCACCCGCGCCGGCTCGGCTGGCAAGCCTTTGCGCGCGGCGCCCGCTTCCATCACGCTGGCCATGGTGTCGGCGGCCTGCTGCGCGCCCATCACGGCGGTGCGCGCGTTGGGCCAGCTAAAGCAAAAGTCCGGCGCGAAGCCGCTGCCGCACATGCCGTAATTGCCGGCCCCGAAGCTCGCTGCGCACATGAGCGTTATGCGCGGCACCGGCGCGTTGGCCACCGCCTGCAGCATGCGCGAGCCATGCTTGATCATGCCGCCCTGCTCGGCGTCGCGCCCGACCATGAAGCCAGTGGTATTTTGCAGGAACAACAGGGCCGTGCCGCTTTGGCTGCAGGCCTGGATGAAGTGCGCGGCCTTGCTGGCGCCGTCCGGATCGAGGGGGCCGTTATTGCTGACGATCCCCACCCGCATGCCGCACAGGGCGGCGTGGCCGGTGACGGTGGCCGCGCCATAGCCGGCTTTAAATTCAAGGAAGTCCGAATCGTCAACGATGCGCGCGATGACCTCGCGCATGTCGACCGGCTGGCGCGCGTCGCTGGCCATCAGACCAAGCAGCTCTTCGCTGGCGTAGCGCGGTTCGGCGTAGCCCACTGGCGCCGGCGCCGGCGCGCGGTTCCAGCCCAATGCGGCGACGATTTCGCGCGCGATGCGCACGGCGTCGGCGTCGTCCTCGGCCAGGTATTCGGCCAGGCCGGAGACGCTCGCGTGCATGGCAGCGCCGCCCAATTCCTCTTCGCTGGCCACTTCACCAGTGGCGGCCTTGAGCAAGGGCGGGCCGGCCAGGAAGGCGCGCGCACGCTGGCGCACCATCACCACGTAATCGGACAGCCCAGGCATATAGGCCCCGCCGGCGGTGGACGAGCCATGCACGACTGTGATGACGGGGATGCCGGCGCCCGACAGGCGCGCCAGGTTGCAGAACAAGGCCCCGCCGCGCACGAAGTGTTCGACCCGGTATTCGAGCAAGTTGGCGCCGGCGCTCTCGACCAGGTGAATGAAGGGCAGCTTTTGCGCCAGCGCGATCGCTTGCGCGCGCAGCATTTTGTCGAGCCCGGCCATGGTCAGCGCGCCGGCCTGGATGCCCGAATCGGAGGCCAGCACCATCGCGCGCACACCCTCGACATAACCGATGCCGGCGATCAGCCCGCCGCCGGGCACGCTGTCGGGTGCCTCGCCCAATCCTGCAAGGGTGGACAGCTCGAGCCAGGGTGCGCCGCTATCGAGCAAAAGCGCCAGCCGCGCGCGCGGCAGCAACTGGCCGCGCCGCTCGAATTGCGCGCGCGCCGACTCCGACGCGGCGCGGCTGCGCGCCTCGAGCGAGCGCCAATGCCCGATTTGCTGCAACAGCGCGGCGCGATTGCGCAGAAACTGCTCGCCCGCCGTCTGTGCCTGCGTGACAATGAAAGCCATTGCTCTCCTCATGGAAGGTGCGCGGCGCGCGCGCCGCCGTATCAGTTTGACCACATTAGCCCAAAGCCAGCAGCAAAGCAAGCACTTGCTTGGCAACTGTTGAGACCTCACAAAATCGCACCAAATTGGTGCAAATTGGCAAAAGCACCGACGTTGCAACGCCGGAAACGGATTCGTGAGCAGGGATTTCACTTTTTGATTCTTTTTGGAATCGGTCAGTGATACATTCTTTCTTAGCGTGGACAGTTTGCAGCGACAAGCGCGATTCAGGATAGATGCCCCGAACTTCACGTACGTGGATGCGAAAGAATTGATTCTGACGATGCCTCCAAGTTCAGCACCCGAAGCCCATCAGGACATGCGCCATGAGCTCGACAGCCTCATGGAAGCGGCCGGCGATATCGTTTTCAGGCTCGACCAGAAAGGCACGATCCTGTTCGCGAGCCACCGCGCCATGCTGCTGTTCGGCTTGGCACGCGAGACCAATGGCACCGCCCTGACCATGTTGGCGGCGGACGTCGACCAGCCGGTGCTGCAGCACGCCATCGCCGACGCCGTCCAGCTACTGCCGGCCCACCGCATTGAAATCCGCCTCAAGACGCCGGAGAAGGAACTCTGGTTCGAGTTGCGCGTATCGGCCTTCCTCAACCCCAGCGAGCACACCGAGCTGCTGGTGGTGGGGCGCGACATGTCGGCCCAGCACGCCACCGAGGACCGCCTGCGCCACATGGCCACCCACGACAGCCTCACCGAGCTGCCCAACCGCCTGCTGCTGTCGGACCGTATGCGCATGGTGATCTCCAACGCGCGCCGCTCCGGCCAGGGCTTCTCGGTCGCCTCGATCGGCCTGGACGGCTTCAAGAAAGTCAACGATGGCCTGGGCCACCCGGTGGGCGACGCAGTGCTGCGCATGGCCGCGGCGCGCTTGCGCAAGACGCTGCGCGACAGCGACACCCTGGCGCGCGTGGGCGGCGACGAGTTCATCGCCGTCTTGCCCGGCACCGTCACCGACGCCCAGATCAAACTCATCACCGGGCGCCTGCTGGCGACCTTGCAATCGCCCTTTGAAATCGACAGCCACACCATCTACGTGGGCGCCTCGGTCGGCGTGTCGGTGTATCCGCAGCACGCCGAGGACGAGGTGCGCCTGATCGCGCTGGCCGACGCGGCCATGTCGCGCGCCAAGGAAACCGGGCGCGCGCGCTGCGTCGTCTACAGCGGCAGCCACGGCGGCCCGCCGGAGCACGACATCTCGCTCGAGGCGGCCATGTTCCAGGCCGTGCGCGAAGGCGAATTCCTGCTCTACTTCCAGCCCATCGTGGACGCGCAGACGCGCCAGATCCAGGGCTTCGAGACCCTGATGCGCTGGAAGCATCCGGGTCTGGGCATGGTGCCGCCGGTGCGCTTCATTCCGATCGCCGAGACCAACGGCTTGATCAACCTGCTCGGCAGTTGGGCCTTGAAGGCGGCCTGCGTGCAAATCAAACAGTTCGAGGAAATCGCCAAACGACCGCTCTACATCTCCGTCAACATCAGCCCGCGCCAGTTCCGCAACGATAAATTCCTCGACGTGCTCGACGACGCCATCGCCTTCTCCGGCCTGCGCGGCGAACAGCTGGTCCTCGAGATCACGGAAGGCACTTTGATGATCGACCCGGCCCACGCCGAGACCATCCTCACCAAAATGTCCGAGCGCAAGGCGCGCATCGCGATCGACGACTTCGGCACCGGCTACTCTTCGCTGGCCTACCTGAAGCGTTTTCCGATTTCCGTGCTCAAGGTCGACCGCGCCTTCATCAAGGACCTGCCAGAATCACAAAAGGACGGCGCCATCTGCAACGCCGTGTTCGACCTGGCGCGCCACCTGGGCCTGTCGGTGGTGGCCGAGGGCGTCGAGACCGAGGCCCAGCTCCACTACCTGGACCAGCGCGGCTGCCAATACGTGCAAGGCTACTTGACCGGCAAGCCGATGCCGGCCCATGTGGCGATGGCGGCCTTGAAGGAAAACCTGTACGTGGCGCTTCTGCCATCGGAACTGCGGGCGGGGATTCAATGACACAGACGACGACAGCGACGGCCGCCGACACCTTGTCCCTCTTGTGGGAGCGCATGCGCCAGCGCGGCGACATGCCGGGCTTTACCAAGGCGATCAGTTCGATCCTGGGCGCCATGCGCGGCGAGGACGAGCAAGAATTTAACATGACGCAGACGGTGCTGTCAGACCCGGTCTTGACCAATAAGGTGCTACGCCTGGCCAATAGCGGCATGTACTCGGCCTTCGGGCAAAGCATCAATACGGTCTCGAAAGCGGTGCTGGTGCTGGGCACCGAGGCTATCGGCCACCTGGCGCTGGGCTTGAAGCTGATCGAGGAATTGTCGAACACCTCGACCGATTCGAGCATCGCGCACGTGGAGATGGAAAAGGCGGTGCTGGCCGGGATGGTGGCGCAGCAGGTCGCCGCCAGCGCCCACAGCCGCGACCCGGAAGAAGCGGTGGTGTGCTCGATGCTGCATACGCTGGGACGCATGATGGTCACCTTCTACATGCCCGACCGCTGGGCCGAGCTGCAGCAGCACGGCGGCGCCGGCGCGGAGGACGAGTCGGCACCGGCCGTGCTGGGCCTGTCGATGGAGGCGATCGGACGCGCAGCCGCCGAGCGCTGGGGCTTGCCCAAGAATCTGCTTTCCGGCATGCGCCGCATGGACCCCGACGCCGCGCCGGCCGAGCTGACCCACGCCGACTGGATCGCCGCCGTCTCGACCATGTCCGCGCAGTGCGCCGATTCGCTGTGGGACGACGACGAGGCGGGCATGGCCGAAGTGGCGCGCCTGGCCGGCAGCTTTTCGAAAATGCTGGGCGTCGAGACCGATCACATCCTGGTGGCGATCGACAAGGCCAAGGAAGTGGCGGCCAACGATTTGACGATCGCGCCGCTGGCCAAGCCGGCCGAAAAGCGCGCCAAGGCGCAGGCGACGACGCGCATGCGCGCCGAGGGCAATAAGATCCTGGCGAGCGGCATCGAAGACATGCGCGGCGCCTTGGCCAGCGCCAGCCCGGGCCAGATGATGTCGATGGGCCTGGAGACGGTCTACAAGGGCCTCGATTTTTCGCGCGCCGTGGCCTTCTTGCGCAACCGGCGCGAAAACAAGTATTTGGCCAAGATGGGCTTTGGCGACGGGGTGCGCCAGATGCTCGCCTCGATGGCGTTTTCCGACGCCTACGAGCCCAACGTATTCCACGCCGCGCTCAACAGCGACCGCGTGATCTTCATCGAGAACGCCAAGGACCCGAAATTCGAAGCCAAGCTGCCGGCCTGGTGGAAGGATTCGCTGTCGGACGCGCGCAGCTTCGTGATCCTGCCGCTGTCGACCCACGGCCAGCCGGCCGGCTTCATCTACGGCGACTGGGACCAGAGCTTCCCCTCCATCCAGCTCAACCAGAACGAGTTCGCGCTGCTTAACGATTTGCGCGCCTTGATCGTGCAAGTGGTGGTGCGGCGCCTGGAAGTGGAGACGGCGGCCAGCAAAGGCGCGTGAGCGGCGCCGCCACGCGCGGCCCCGGCGCGAACGCAGTCAAGCCGGCGCTGGCGCGCGCGCTGCCACGCGGAAGGAATGCGCCGCCATCAAGGCGGCCGCGCCGGCGAGCAAGGCGGCCGCAAAATACACGGCCTGCGGCCCGAACTGCCTCCAGCACAGCGACATCAACAAACCGCCCAGCGTGCCGCCGATACCGTACGCCAGGCTCATGTAGAGCGCTTGGCCGCGCGCCTGCAAGGCGCCGGAAAACCAGCGCTGCATCGTCAGCACGCAGGCCGAATGGTGGGCCGCGAAGGTGGCCGCATGCAGCAGTTGCGCGCACACCAGCACCGCCAGCCACTGCGCCGCCGCGCCGATCAGCACGAAGCGCAGCGCGCCCACCGCGCACGCGAACAGCATCAGGCGGCGCGCCCCAAAGCGGCGCAGCACCGGCGTCTGGAAATAGAAGAACGCGATCTCGGCCAGCACGCCGAGCGACCACATGGCGCCGATCACGGTCTTGCTGTAGCCATGCGTCTCCAGGTACAGCGAATAGTAGACGTACAAGGCCATGTGGGCCGCAACCATCAGGGCGGTGGAGGCGAAGAAGGCGATCACGGCCGGCTGGCGCAGCACGCTCATCAAGGGCGGGGCCGGCGCTGCGCTCATCAAAGGTGGCACCGGCCGGATGCGCAAGCTCGCGCCCAGCACGCCCAGCAGCAGCACGCCGGCGATCATGGGCAGGGTTTGCACGCCGGCCGCGTCCAGCAGGGCTGCCGTGCCCATCACGGCCACCACGAAACCGAGCGAGCCCCACAAGCGCAAGCGCCCATAGCTGGACAGGTCGCCCTGCATCTCGGACAGCATCAGCGCTTCGGACAGCGGGCTTTGCGCGCTGGTGAACAGGTTCAGCAACAGCATCGCCGCCATGAATTGGGCGAAGCCCTGGCCAAGCAGGATGCCGATGAAGGCCAGGCAGGCGGCGCCGGCCGTCCAGCGCAGCACCAGCACGCTTTGGCGCGAGTGGTCCGCCACCGCCCCCCACAAGTTCGGGCCGATCATGCGCATCACGGGAATGCAGGACATCAGCACGCCCACTTGCGGCGCGCTCATGCCCTTGGCCGCGAAGTACAAGCTGACATAGCTGGCGAAAGCACCCGCGTGGGCGTAGTACAGGAACAGGAACAGCGCGAAATTGAACGGTTGCCGTGCTTTGATGGTCAAGCGCCCCGTCCGATGTCAGGCGTATGCACGCGCACGTCGCCGCACTGGGCGCGCCGCATCAGCGCGTGGTCCATCAGCACCAGGGCCAGCATGGCTTCGGCGATTGGAGTGGCGCGGATGCCAACGCAGGGATCGTGGCGGCCGAAGGTTTCCACCATCACCGGCTTGCCGTCCTTGTCGATGGAGCGGCGCGGCGTGCGGATCGAGGAAGTCGGCTTGATGGCGATCGAGACGCTGATGTCTTGCCCGCTCGAGATCCCGCCTAGCACCCCGCCCGCGTTATTGCCGACAAAGCCATCCGGGGTGAGCTCGTCGCCATGCTCGGAACCCTTTTGGGACACGGCGCCAAAGCCGGCGCCGATCTCGACTCCCTTGACGGCGTTAATGCCCATCATGGCGTAGGCGATGTCGGCGTCGAGCTTGTCGTAGATGGGCTGGCCCAGGCCGACGGGCACGTTGCGCGCCACCACGTCGATGCGCGCGCCGATCGAGTCGCCATCGCGGCGCAATTGGTCCATCGCCGCTTCCATCTGCGCCAGCAGGGCCGCGTCGGCGCTGGCGGCGAAAAAAGGATTGTTGGCCGTGTGCTCCCATCCCTGGAAGGGAATGGCGATTTCGCCCAGCGCACTCATGCAGCCCATGAACACGGTGCCGTACTGTTGGCTCAGCCATTTGCGGGCGATCGCGCCGGCCCCCACCACCGGCGCGGTCAGGCGCGCCGACGAGCGCCCGCCCCCGCGCGGATCGCGCACGCCGTATTTGTGCCAATAGGTGTAATCTGCATGACCAGGCCTGAAACTGTCGGCGATATTGCCGTAATCCTTGCTGCGCTGGTCTTCGTTTGGAATCAGGAGCGCGATTGGCGTGCCCGTTGTCTTGCCCTCGTACACACCCGACAAGATCTGCACCTTGTCCCCTTCCTGGCGCTGGGTGACGTGGCGCGAGGTGCCGGGTTTGCGGCGGTCGAGCTCAAGCTGGATATCGGCTTCGCACAGGTCCATACCGGGCGGACAACCGTCGACCACGCAGCCGATGGCCGGCCCGTGCGATTCGCCGAAGGTGGTGACGCAAAACAGCTTGCCAAAGGAATTGCCGGACATGGTGACAGTGGGATTGGTGGGGGAAGTTCATTCTACCAGCCGGCGCCGGCTCTTGCCGGGCCTGCCCGCGGCACCGTTCGCGCGCGAGTCTTATCGATCAATTATCGTTTTTTACGTCAAATTGTTGCAATTGAAGGCCAGCCGAGCGAAAAATGGGAAGCGTAATGGGCGATAGCCCTTGCCGACGGGCTAATTTGGTCCATTTCCTTAACATTTCCCTATATACTTAACGAGCAAAGTAACGAGCAAAGTAAGGAGCAAGTGCTAGAGCACGAGCGAGAGAACTGAGAAATCCTGGAGACGCGACTTATGCCCCCATCGAGCACGCCCTTAGAGGATTCCAAGGACGCACACGACGATCTGGTTTTTTTGGATGAGCATCCGGCCCAACCCGCGGCCAGCGATACGCGCAGCGTATGGCGCGTGATGATCATCGACGACGACGAGGATGTGCACTCGACGACGACCTTTGCTCTCGGCAATTTGGACATGCAACACCGTCCGCTCGAATTCGTGCACGCCTACTCGGCCGGCCAGGCCCGCGAACTGCTCAAACAAGAACAAGAAATCGCCGTCATCTTGCTAGACGTGGTGATGGAGCAAGACGACGCCGGCCTGCACCTGGTGCGATTCATCCGCGAAACGCTGCACATGGCCGACGTGCGCATCATCCTGCGCACCGGCCAACCCGGCTACGCGCCGGAGATCGACGCGATCCGCGATTTCGACATCAACGACTACAAGACCAAGTCCGAGCTCACCCGCATCAAGCTGTACACGACGGTGACGGCGGCGATCCGCTCCTACGAGCAAATCCGCGCCATCAGCGCCAGCCGGCGCGGCCTGGACCAGATCGTGCGCGCCAGCACCGAGCTGATGACGCTGCACGGGGTGCAAAATTTCGCCGCCGGCGTGCTGACCCAAATCGCCGACCTGCTTGCAATCAAGGCCGATGGCGTGCTGTGCGTCCAAGAATGCCCGGAAGGCGGCTGCGCCGAAATGTTCATCATGGCCACCGCCGGCAACTACCGGCGCCTGGGCACGGGCAAGCTGGGCGCGGCCAGCGACGACAAGGTGTACAAGGCGATCGAGCACACCTTCGGGCAGCGCCGCAACATCTACGACGAGAGCTACGTCACCATGCATTTCGCCGGCAAGGCCGGGCGCGATTTCGTGGCCTTCATCGCGCTCGAGCGCGCCGTCGGCGAGATCGACGAGCGCTTGCTCGAGGTATTTTGCAGCAACGTGGCGGTCGGCCTCGACAACGTCGAGCTGGTGAGCCACCTGCACAACGCCGCGTTTTACGACCACCTCTCGAAGCTGCCCAACCGCACGCGCTTGGTCGAGATCCTCGACGCCACCCTGGCCGGCCCGGCGCGCGAGGACGCCATCCTGTCGCTGGTGGACTTGGACCACTTCGCCGAAACGAACGACGCGCTGGGCCATCAGTTTGGCGACTTGCTGCTGTTGGCCGTGGCCGAGCGCCTGCAGTCGCAATTGGGCCAGCAGTTGACGGTGGCGCGCATCGGCGGCGACATTTTCTGCGTGCTGGGCGACGCCGCGGCCGTCAATCCCGACAACATCCTGACCTTGTTCGCGACGCCCTTTTCGATCGACGACCAGGACGTGCAGCTGTCGGCCACGCTGGGCCTGGTGCGCCTGTCCGAGCACGACGGCAGCGGCGCGGACGCGCTCAAGGACGCCGACATCGCCCTCAAGCGCGCCAAGACCCAGCAGCGCGCCGGCCACTTCTATTTCTCGCGCAGCATGGGGGTGGAGATCCGCGAGCGGGTGCGCCTGATGCACGCGATGCGCACGGGCTTTGCCAACAACGAGCTGTTCGTGGTGTACCAGCCGCAGATCGACCTGCACACGCGCCGCCCGGTGGGCGCGGAGGCGCTGCTGCGCTGGCAGACGGCCGACGGCAAATTCATCACGCCGGACCGCTTCATTCCGATCGCCGAGTATTCGGGCATGATCATCGACATTGGCGAGATGGTGCTGCGCGCGGCCTGCCTGGAGCTGGTGCGCCTGCGCGCGCTGGGCTACCTCGACTTCACGATGTCGATCAACGTCTCGCAGGTGCAGTTCCGCCACCCCTACTTCCTGGAGATGCTGCGCATCGCGCTGGAACAAACGAAGGCGCCGCCTGAATTCGTCGAGCTCGAAATCACCGAATCGATGGCGATGGAAGAGCCCGACCTGCTCATCAAGATGCTGGCCCAGATCAAGCAGACCGGGGTATCGATCGCGATCGACGACTTCGGCACCGGTTTTTCGTCCCTGTCCTACCTCCAGCGCCTGAAGGTCGACCGCTTGAAGATCGACCGCGCCTTCGTCACCGAGATCACGGGATCGGCGCGCGGCAGCAGCATCGCCGAAATGGTGATCCAGCTCGGGCGCAACCTGGGCTTGTCGGTGATCGCCGAGGGTGTGGAGGACGAACGCCAGGCGCAAATCCTGCAGGCGCTGGGATGCCCGTTGGCGCAGGGCTTCCTGTTTGCGCGCCCGATGGCCTCGCCGGCGCTCAACGAGTGGCTGGAAAAGGACGCCTTGACGCGCGCTGCCTGAAGCTGTTCACACTGGTTTTGCCCGCAATTGCCCTTGATCGGCACCACCGAATCGGCATCAAAGCACTTTTCGGCGCGTGTGCTGCATTGAACCTTATGTTTGCTTCAATGAGAGCGCCGCCATGAACGAAACCACCATCTCCTTCCAAGTCGATTCGGATTTGAGCGACGAATTCGCCGCCTACGCCGGCAAGCAAGGCCACGACGTCAAGCAGCTATTGCGCGACTTCATGCGCGATTACGTGGCGCACCGGCAAGAATTCAATGGGTACAAGGCATGGTTCCGGGAACAGGTCCAAATCGGCTTGGATGAGGCGAATGAGGGCAAAACCATTTCATCTGAGGAAGCCGAAGCGCAGGCAGAAGTCTGGAGGGGAAAAATGCGGCGAAAAATCGCCGCCTCCAACTCATGAAGGCGCGCTGGTCCAACCGGGCGATGACAGACAGGTAGGAAATTTCCGAATTTATTGGAAACGACAACCCGCGCGCCGCCAATGAGTTAGATTCGCTTTTCGTGAACTCCGCCGGGTACTTCACACCGGGCGGCAGTGGCCACCCGGCCACCGCTGAAACGCACGTCAGTCTTCTTGCGCGGCCTCGGCCGGCCAATCGCGGATATACGCCTTGAGCATGCGGTTCTCGAAGTTCTGCGCCTCGAGCATTGCCTTGGCCACGTCGTAGAAGGAAATCACGCCCAGCAAAGTCTTGGCGTTCATCACCGGCAGGTAACGCGCATGCTTTTCCAGCATCATGCGGCGCACTTCGTTCACTTCCGTGTCCGGCGTGACGGTGATCGGATGGTCGTCCATATGCTTGCGCACGGTGCCGCTGCCGATCGCGCCGCCGTTCGCGTGCAGCGCCTTGAGCACCTCGCGGAACGTGAGCATGCCCACCAGGTCGCCAAACTCCATGACCACCAGCGAACCGATATCCTTTTCCGCCATCGTGTTGGCCGCGTCGAGCAAAGGCAGATCGGGCGTGACGGTGTAAAGAATGTTACCTTTTACCTGGAGAATTTCTGACACTTTCATGATGGGCACCTATCCAATAAAGGTTCTGATTTCGCTTGTCATTATGCAAGTCTTACCTGCGAATGTAGCCTATGCGTGGCAATAAATCCAGCATTGCGAATAATCAAATCAGAGAAAATCCGATTGCTTCATTTTAGCCGGGAAAACTGGGGGCGGCGCACGCGCAAAGGCGGGAATCAATGCTACGATTCGGCCTCTCTTTTTCCATTTGACGAGTATTCCCATGAGCGGCCCTGCCTATCCCGGTTTCGACACCCTCGCGCTGCACGCCGGCGCCACGCCCGACCCAGCCACTGGCGCGCGCGCCACCCCGGTCTATTTCACGTCCTCGTTCGCGTTCAAGGATTCGGACCACGCCGCCGCCCTGTTCAATATGGAGCGCGCCGGGCATGTGTATTCGCGCATTTCCAATCCCACCAACGCGGTGCTCGAGGAGCGCATCGCCGCGCTCGAGGGTGGCGTGGCGGGCATCGCCACCGCCAGCGGCCAGGCCGCCATGCACCTGGGGCTGGTGACGATCGCCGCGGCCGGCTCGCACATTGTGGCCTCGCGCGCGCTGTACGGCGGCTCGCAAAACCTGCTCGCCTACACCATGAAGCGCTTTGGCATCGAGACCACCTTCGTCGATCCGCGCGACCTGGACGCCTGGCGCGCGGCGATCCGCCCCAACACCAAACTGCTGTTCGCCGAGACGCTGGGCAATCCGGGGCTCGACGTGCTCAATATTCCCGCGGTGGCGGCGCTGGCGCATGAACAGCACCTGCCCTTGATGCTGGACTCGACGTTCACCACGCCCTACTTGCTGCGCCCCTTCGACCATGGCGCCGACCTGGTGTTCCACTCGGCCACCAAGTTCCTGTGCGGGCATGGCACCGCCATTGGCGGCTTGCTGGTCGACGGCGGCACCTTCGACTGGCAAGCGGCGTACGACAAGAGCGGGCGCTTTGGCGAATTGTGCGAACCCTACGACGGCTTTCACGACATGGTGTTCGCGGAAGAGTCGACGGTGGCGCCGTTCGCGCTGCGCGCGCGCCGCGAAGGCTTGCGCGACTTTGGCGCCGTGATGAGCCCGCATAACGCCTTCGCCATCTTGCAAGGCGTGGAGACGCTGGGCTTGCGCATGGACCGGCACGTGGCCAACACGCGCAAGGTGGTCGAGTTCCTGCTGAAAAATCCCGCCGTCGAATCCGTGTCATACCCCGAGCTCGACACCCATCCGGACTACGAACTGGCCAAGACCTTGCTGCCCAAGGGTTGCGGCGCCGTGTTCACCTTCAGCCTCAAGGGCGACCGCGCGGCCGGGCGGCGCTTTGTCGACGCGCTCAAGATCTTCTCGCACCTGGCCAATGTGGGCGACGCCAAGTCGCTGGTGATCCATCCAGCCTCGACCACGCATTTCCGCGTGCCGACCGAGCAACTGGCCGCGTCCGGCATCACCGAGGGCACGATGCGCTTGTCGATCGGCCTGGAAGACGTCGACGATTTGATCGAAGACTTGGCGCGCGGCTTGAAACTGTCGCAGAAAGGAGCTTGATCATGATCTTGAACGTGAACGGCTTCGCGGCCTATTGCTACACCGGCGGCAAGGCTTTCGACGCCACCCGCCCCACCGCCGTCTTCATCCACGGCGCCCAGAACGACCATTCCGTGTGGGCGCTGCAAACGCGCTATTTTGCGCACCACGGCTTTAACGTGCTCGCTGTCGACCTGCCTGGGCATGGCCGCAGCAAGGGCGAGGCGCTGGCGAGCGTGGAAGCGCTGGCCGACTGGACACTGGCCGTGCTGGACGCTGCCGGCGCCGCCCGTGCGGTACTGATCGGCCACAGCATGGGTTCCTTGATCGCGCTCGAAGCGGCATTCAAGGCGCCCGAACGCGTCACGCATTTGGCGATGGTCGGCTCGACCTACCCGATGAAGGTATCCGACGCCTTGCTCGACACGGCCAAGAACAACGAGCCGGCCGCGATCGACATGGTCAATATCTTCTCGCATTCATCGATGGCGCAAAAACCCTCGTTCCCAGGACCGGGTGCTTCCGTGATGGGTGGCGCGCGCCGCCTTATGCTGCGCCTGTCGCAAATCAATCCGCACCAGCTCTTCCACACCGACTTCACCGCCTGCAACGCCTATGCAAACGGCGAAGCGGCCGCCGCATCGGTGCGCTGCCCTACCCTGTTCCTGTTCGGCAGCCGCGACATGATGACGCCGCCGCGCTCGACCAAGCTGCTCACGGCAGCCATTGCGCACGGCAAGACCATCATGGTCGACGCCGGCCATTCACTGATGTCCGAGCAACCCGACGCCGTGCTTGACACGCTGTTCGGCTTCGCCAGTGCGCGCGCGGCTTGACGCGCAGCGACACGCACGCGGACATGACTGACAAGCACGATCTGGAACCGGGGCCGCTCGAGCAGGACAACAACCTGTCCGAGCAGGAAGTGGCGAGCCGTTTTGGCTGCGGCGCCCTGCTTGGCGTGCTGGTTGGCATCGGGGTCGCAGTGACCGTTGCGGCCGCCTCGTTTGGAACGAGCCTCGCCATCATCGTCGCCGCGGCGCTCGCCTTCGGTTTGCTGGCGCTCGCTGGTGGCGACCGATTCTGGCATGATTTGCTCGACGCGATGCGAGATCGCTAGCATCGCACACGCAACATCGCTGGCGCGCTCTTGCTTTTGCGCTCTGTGCTGTTGGTAGCGTGTGCCTACGACGCCAATTCAGGCCTTCAATCGGGCCGTACCTAGCCATTCCCGCGTTGAGACGTGCCTCAAGACTCCGGCAATTCGCCTCGGGAAAAATGCTCGGCCAGCGTTTGATCCAGCCCACGCTCGACTGCCACTTCGACTTGGCGCGCCAAGGTCGCCGTGTCGAGCGTCATCGGCGACGCCGGATCCAGATCGAGCGCCGCGCCCGCGTTGACGGCCGCGCCGCCGAACACCAGCAAACGGTACACGTCGGCCACCTTGACCATTTCCGGATTGATCAACAGGACCCAGTGGTCGCGGTCGTCGCGCACCCGCTTGCCCCACTGGACCCGGCTCGGCGCCTCGATCTTCACCCGTCCGACCCAGCCGATGGTCACCATCTGCTCAAGCAGGTTGGTCATCTCGTCGTAGCCGATCCGGGTGTGGGTACGGATCGCCGCGCTGCTCACCAGACTGGTGGGCGCACTCTGCGCGCTCGCGTGCAAGACCTTGAGGATGGCCATCGCGTCGACGAAGGCGCCGCCCGGCACCGGCTCGTACCACCAGCGCTCGTATTTCACCACCGGCAGCGCCGCCACCAGCAGCGCGCCCACCAGCGTGATCATCCACGAGGTGTACACCCATAGCAGGAACAAGGGCAGCGCAGCCAGCGCGCCATAAATGATCGCGTACGAAGGAAACTGCTGGATGAACACCGCGAACAGGCGTTTGGCCACCTCGAACGCGAGCGCCGCCACCATCCCGCCCCACATGGCGTCGCGCCAATCGACGTAACGGTTCGGCACCGCGATGTACAAGAGCGTGAACGCGCCCGTCGTCAAAGCCACCGACACCGTCGTGTAGAACAAGGCGCCAATCAGCGGCACCGCGTTGACCACGCTGCTGGTGGCCATGAATATCTGCGAAGTGATGGTCAACGACAAACCAATCAACAGCGGCCCCAGCGTGACCAGCGCCCAGTAGACGACGATGCGTTGCGCCAGCGGCCGGGTCTGGCGCACATGCCAGATCTGGTTGAAGGCGCGCTCGATCATATTCATCATCGCCGACGACGTGAACAAGAGCGCGATTGCGCCCACCGCCGACAAGCGCGTAGCCTTGCTGGTAAATTGGGTCAGGTAACCGAGGATGGTGTTGGAGATCCCCTTGGGCATCAGGCTTTGCGCAAAGTAAGCCTCAAGCGCCGTGCGCACATTGCCGAACAGGGGGAAGGTGGTGAAGATCGCCAGCGCGATCGTCAACAGGGGCACCAGGGCCAGCACCGTGGTGAAGGTCAGGCTGCCCGCCACTTGCGGCAGCTTTTCCTCGCTCAGGCGCCGGTGCGCGAAGCGGAACAGGTCGCGCACCTCGCGCCAGGAAAGCGCGTGCGCGAAATCGACGCGCGTGCCGAGTAGTTTCATGATGAAGCGGGAAATCGCACTGACAGTTCTTGAAAGCATGTATCGAATGGACGGAAGAGCGCACAAGCATGCGCGCACTGGCGCGCGCCTGCCATGACATTGTGTAAAGCGCCCTATAATACCTCGCATGAAGCCAACCAATCCGATAATTCTTGTTTTGTACTACTCGCGCCATGGCGCCACCCGCAAGCTGGCCCATCTGATCGCCCAGGGCGTCGAGAGCGTGCCCGGCTGCGACGCGCGCCTGCGCACGGTGCCGGCTGTCTCGGCCGTGTGCGAAGCGCTCGAGGCGGACGTACCATCCGACGGCGCACCCTACGTCGAGCGCCAGGACTTGGCCGACTGCGCCGCGCTGGCGCTGGGCTCGCCCACGCGCTTTGGCAATATGGCCGCGAGCATGAAATATTTTTGGGACGGCACCGCCGCCGAATGGATTTCCGGCACCCTGGCAGGCAAGCCTGCGGCCGTCTTCACCTCCACCGGCAGCCTGCACGGCGGCCAGGAATCGACCTTGCTGTCGATGATGATCCCGCTGCTGCACCACGGCATGATGGTGCTCGGCCTGCCCTACACCCACCCTGAGCTGATGGGCACCAGCAGCGGCGGCAGCCCTTACGGCGCCACCCACTGGTCCGGCATCGAAGGCGACAAGCCGCTCACGGACGACGAAAAACGCCTGGCCATCGCGCTCGGCCAACGCCTGGCGCACGTGGCCAGCCAGCTACACAGGACGGCATGATGGAACAATCGCAAAAATACTTCCACATCGGCGCCATCGCCAGCTTGCTGTGCCTGATCGCCTGGCTGCTGGCGTGGGAAACTCTGGTCGCGCCGCTCCATCCGGGCGGCTCGCTGCTCGCGCTCAAGGCCGTGCCCTTGCTCATTCCTCTGGGCGGCTTGATCAAGCGCGACATCTACACCATGCAATGGTCGTCGATGGTGATCCTGCTGTACTTCACCGAAGGCGTGGTGCGCGGCTACAGCGACAAACTGCTCGCCTCGAACATCATGGGCTGGGGCGAAGCGGCGTTCGTGTGCGTCTACTTCCTGTGCACCGTGCTGTACCTGCGCCCCTACAAGCGGGCCGCCAAGAAGCTGGCCAAGGAATTGCTCGACAAGGTCAAGACGGCGCAATGAACAGCGGCACGCCATCGCCTTCGCACGGGGACGCCATGCAAGCCTTCCTGGCCCATTGCCGCGCCTTGCTCGGGCACGATTACGTGCTCACCAGCGCGCCCGAGATGGCGCCCTTCCTCACCGACTGGCGCGATCGCTTCACCGGCGCGGCGCTCGCGGTGCTGCGTCCGGCCAACACCGAGCAGGTGGCGGCCGTGGTGCAAGCGTGCGAGCGCTGGCGCGTACCCATCGTGCCGCAAGGCGGACGCACCGGCCTGGTGCTGGGCAGCGTGCCCGACGCCAGCGGCGATGCCATCGTGCTCTCGCTGGCGCGCATGAACCGGGTGCGCGCCCTCGACACGCTCAACCGCACCATCACCGTCGATGCCGGCTGCATCTTGCAACAGGTGCAGGAAGCGGCCTGCGCGCAAGGCTGCCTGTTCCCGCTGTCGCTGGCGGCCGAAGGCAGTTGCACCATCGGCGGCAACCTCTCGACCAACGCCGGCGGCACCGCGGTGCTGCGCTACGGGAATATGCGCGAGCTATGCCTTGGTCTGGAAGTGGTCACCCCGCACGGCCAGGTGTGGAGCGGCTTGCGCGGCCTGCGCAAGGACAACACCGGCTACGACTTGCGCGACCTGTTCATTGGCGCCGAAGGCACGCTAGGCATCATCACCGGCGCCGTGCTCAAGCTATTCCCGCAACCGAAGGCCGCCATCACGGCCCTGGTCGGCCTGCCCACGCCGCGCCACGCGCTCGAGTTGCTGATGCAGATGCAGCAGTATTGCGGTGCCAGCCTCACCGGCTTCGAATTGATGTCAGCGTTTTGCTTGCGCCTGGTGGCCGCCCACTTCCCCGACCTGCCCGAACCCTTCACCGATCCGCACGCGCAATACGTGCTGCTGGAATTGTCGAGCAGCGAATCGGAAGCGCACGCCATCGACTTGCTTGAGCGCGCCATCGGCGCCGCGCTGGCGGCGGGCACGGCCGACGACGCCGTCGTCGCCACCTCGCTGGCGCAGTCGCAGGGCTTGTGGAAGGTGCGCGAGCACATTCCGCTGGCGCAGGCGAGGGCCGGCAAGAACATCAAGCACGACGTGTCGCTACCGGTCTCGCGCGTGGTCGAATTTATCGAGGCGACGGACGCGCGCCTGGTGCGCGCCTTCCCCGGTTGCCAGCTGGTGTGCTTCGGCCACCTGGGCGATGGCAACTTGCACTACAACGTGGCCCCGCCCGAAGGCAGCAGCCACGAAGCCTTTCTCGGCAATCAAGAGGCGATCAGCCGCATCGTGTACGACAGCGTCGACGCCTACGGCGGCTCGATCTCGGCCGAGCATGGCATCGGCGCCCTCAAGCGTGACGAGCTCAAGCGCTACAAGTCCGAGGTCGAACTCGGCATGATGCGAGCGATCAAAGCGGCGCTCGACCCCAACGGCATCATGAACCCGGGTAAAGTCTTATGAGCCACGGGAGACCTTCATGCTTCGTACCATAGCCTTTGTATGCCTGCTGGCCTTGCCGGCCGTGCACGCCACATCCGCGCAATCGCTCTACAAATGCCAGTACCAAGGCAAGACCAGCTATCAGGATAAGCCTTGCGTGAACGGCAGCAGCACCACATTGACGATGGCGCCACTGCCGGCGCCGGACCCGGCGGCAGGCGGCGCGCTCGCCCAGGAACGCCGCCTCGCGGACCAGCTTACCGCCGCGCGGCACGCGCGCGAGCGCGCGCAAGAAAAACTGGACGCCAAGGCGCAAGCGAAGGCGGCACAACGGGCGCCGCGCCCACCGGCGCGCGCACGCAGCGGCGCGCGCCAAGGCAGCGCGCGCAGTGCCACCCAAACTGCGAAGCTTGCGCCAAATGCGCCCGTGTCCAAGTGATCCAGCAAGCACAGGGCGTATCTTGATGCGGTGGCGCGCGTGACGCAGCTGGCACGCTGGCTGCTGCTGGGCGAATGGCGCGCCCACCCCGTGCGCGCGCTGCTGGCCATTGGCGCCATCGCGGTGGGCGTCGCGCTCGGCTACGCGGTCCATCTGGTCAACGCGGCGGCGCTCAACGAATTCACCGCCGCCGTCAAGACGCTGTCCGGTCAGGCCGACATCCAGGTGCAGGGACGCGAGAGCTGGTTCGACGAGGCGATCTATCCGGCCCTGGCCAGCCACGATGGGGTCGAACTGGCTTCACCGGTGTTGCTGATCGACGCGGCCATGCCGCAGCGGCGCGGCTCGCTCGATATCATCGGCCTCGACCCGCTGCGCGCCGGCTTCATCTCGCCCGACTTGATCGGCATGCCGGCAACGGAGCAGCCCAACGCGGTGCTGGCCGACGACGCCATTTTTCTGTCGCCGGCGGCGCAAGCATGGCTCAAGCGCGCGCCCGGTTCCACCTTGACGCTGCGCGCCGGTAGCGCCGAGCTGCAGCTGCGCGTGGCCGGCGGCATCATGCGCGCGCCCGCCGGCCAACGCCTGGGCGTGATGGATATCGGCGCCGCGCAGTGGCGCTTCCACCACCTCGGCCAGCTCTCGCGCGTGGACTTGAAGCTGCGTGAAGGCGTTGACCGCAACCGCTTCCAGCATGCGCTGGCGAACGAACTGGAAGCGCGCCATCCCGGCCGCTTCATCGTCAGCCAGCCGAACGACGCCGACCAGAACAGCCGCAACAACAACCTCAGCCGCGCCTACCGCGTCAACTTGACGGTGCTGGCGCTGGTGGCCTTGTTCACCGGCGCCTTCCTGGTCTTCTCGACCCAGGCGCTGTCGGTGATCCGGCGCCGCAGCCAGTTCGCCTTGCTGCGCGTGCTGGGCATGGAGCGGCGCACCCTGCTGCGCCAAATCCTGCTCGAAGGCGCCTGCCTGGGCGTGCTCGGCGCTGGCCTGGGCATCGCGGCCGGCTACCTGCTTGCCGCCGCCGCCCTGCACTTCCTGGGTGGCGACCTGGGGGCCGGCTTTTTCGCGGGGGTGCAGCCAAGCGTGCATTTCGCGCCCCTGGCGGCGGCCGTATTCTTTGGCCTGGGCCTGGGCGTGGCGCTGCTCGGCTGCCTGGTGCCGGCCCTTGAGGCCTCCGCCGCCACGCCGGCGGTGGCGCTCAAATCGGGTAATGACGAGACCGCGCTGGCGCGCCTGGCGCGCGTCTGGCCAGCGCTGGCCTGCCTGGCTCTCGCCGCCATCCTGACGCGCGCGCCGCCCATCTTCGAGCTGCCGCTGATGGGCTATGCCGCCATCGGCTTGCTGCTCATCGGCGGCATCGGCCTGATGCCGCGCCTGGCGGCCGAGTTTTTTGGCCTGATCAACGCGCGCGCCATGCGCCGCGCCAGGCCCGGGCCGGTGCTGGCCTTGACGCTGGCGCGCCTGGCCAACGCGGCCGGCCAGGCGGCCATCGCGCTCGGCGGCGTACTGGCGAGCTTTGCCCTGATGGTGGCGATGGCGATCATGGTGTCGAGCTTTCGCGTGTCGGTCGACGACTGGCTGGTGCGCCTGCTGCCGGCGGACCTGTACACGCGCAGCGCCTCCAGCGGCGATAGTGCCGCGCTCGGCCCGCGCGAGCAAGCCGCGCTGGCGGCGCTGCCTGGCGTGGCGCGTTACGAATCGCTGCGCAGCACCGAACTGACGCTGGCGCCCGACCGCCCGCCGGTCGCCCTGGTCGCGCGCGAGGTCGACACCCACGACCCCGGCGCGTCCCTCACCCTGGTTGGCGATACGCTGGCGATCCCGCCCGGCGCGGTGCCGGTGTGGGTGTCGGAGGCCATGCTCGACCTGTACGGCGTGCGCCCTGGCGCCACCTTGTCGCTGCCCCTGCGCGGCAGCATGCACACCTTCTTTGTGGCCGGCGTATGGCGCGACTACGCGCGCCAAAACGGCGCCATCGTGATGCGCCTGCCGGATTATCGCGCCATCAGCGGCGACCTTGACGCCAACAGCGCCGGCTTCTGGCTCGCGCGCGGCACCAGCGCGCAGCAGCTGGCGGCGCGCATACGCCAGCTGCCGTTTGGCGCGTCCCTCGATTTCGCGCAGCCGGGCGACATCCGCGCCATGAGCATGAAGGTGTTCGACCGCAGCTTCGCCGTCACCTACTTGCTCGAAGCGATTGCCATCGGCATCGGCCTGGCCGGCGTGGCCGCCACCTTTTCCGCGCAAACGCTGGCGCGCTCGCGCGAATTCGGCATGCTGCGTCACGTGGGCGTCACGCGCGGCCAGATCCTGGCGATCCTGGCCATCGAGGGCAGCGCCCTGACCGCGCTGGGCATCGCCTGCGGCTTCGTGCTCGGCTGGTTGATCAGCCTGATTCTGGTCTTTATCGTCAATCCGCAATCCTTCCATTGGACCATGCATCTGCACCTGCCCTGGACCTTGCTGGCGAACGTGGCTGGCGCGCTGCTGGTCGCGTCCACCCTGACCGCGCTGGCCTCGGGGCGCCAAGCCTTGTCGAGCGGCCCGATCCGCGCCGTGCGGGAGGATTGGTGATGCGCGCCACCTTCTCCGCCATTGCCGCCTTAGCCGCGTTTGTTCGCGCGCTGCTACTGGCCGCGCTGGCCGCGCTGGCCGCAATGACCGCCCTGGCACCCTGCCTGGCAGCGCCACCCGCGTTCGCGCCCGTCACGCCGGGCCGCGCGCTGGTGTTCCCCTTGGACTTTGGCGCCCATCCGGATTTTCGCACCGAGTGGTGGTACGTCACTGGATGGCTGGTCGACGCCAAGGGCAAGCCGCTGGGCTTCCAGCTCACTTTCTTTCGCAGCGCCACCGGGGTCGATGCGGCCAACCCGAGCGCGTTCGCCCCGCGCCAGCTGATCATCGGCCACGCCGCCTTGTCCGATCCAGCCATCGGCAAGCTGGTCCACGCCCAGCAAAGCGCGCGCGAAGGCTTCGGCCTGGCCTACGCCAAGGCCGGCGCCACCGACATCAAGCTCGATGACTGGCGCATGGTGCGCGGCGCCGACGGCTACACCATCAGCGTGAAGTCGGCGCAGCTGAGCTTGCAGCTGCAGCTGCAAACACGCCAGCCGCCGCTGCCGCAAGGCCAGGGCGGCTATTCGCGCAAAGGTCCCAAGCCTGAAAACGCCAGCTACTACTACAGCGAGCCGCAGCTGGCCGTGCGCGGCAGCGTGGTCCAGGCCGGCGCCGCCCCGCGCCAGGTGAGCGGCAGCGCATGGTTCGATCACGAGTGGTCAAGCGCCGCGCTGGACCCTGACGCCGCGGGCTGGGACTGGGTGGGCGCCAACCTGGACGATGGCTCGGCCCTGATGGCTTTCCAGATCCGCGACCGCCGAGGTGCTAAACTCTGGGCGCACGCGACCGTTCGCACGCCCGCCGGCCAGATCATCCAGTACGGCGAGCAGCAAGTCGCTTTTGCCCCGCAGGCCAGTTGGCGCTCGCCGCGCACCGGCGTCAGCTATCCGGTGGCGACGCTGTTGACCACGGGCTCGACCGGCTGGCGCATTGCGCCCCTGCAGCAAGACCAGGAACTGGACGCGCGCCGCAGCACGGGCGCCCTGTACTGGGAAGGCGCGGTGACGCTCGAGGGCCTTGGACCAACGCAGCCGGCCCCGCACGGACGCGGCTACCTCGAAATGACCGGTTACGACCGGCCGATGAAACTTTGAACGAAGCACCCAATGACAAGTAACGCGACAAGTAAGCCAATTCACTCTACCGCCCCGGTCGAAGCCGCAGCACCAGCGAGCGCCAGCCGCAAAGGCAGCCTGGCCGCCCTGCGCGGCTTGCTGCCCTTCCTGCTGCCTTACCGGCGCCAGTTCGCCTTCGCCGGTATCGCGCTGCTGGTCGCCGCCGGCGCCACCCTGGCCGTGCCGGCCGCCTTCAAGCAAATGATCGACCTGGGCTTTGGCGCGGCGGCTGGGGCCAAGAGCATCAAGCATGTCGACGCCACCTTCCTGGCCTTGTTCGGCGTGGCCTTGGTGCTGGCGGTGGCCACGGCCGCGCGCTTTTACATGGTGTCGTGGCTGGGCGAGCGCGTCACCGCCGATATCCGCAGCGCCGTCTACAGCCATGTCGTCACGCAGAGCCCGGAGTTTTTCGAAACCACCCAGACTGGCGAAGTCCTATCGCGCATCACCACCGACACCACCTTGATCCAATCGGTCGTCGGCACCAGCATCTCTATGGCCCTGCGAAACATCCTGCTGTTCTTCGGCGGCCTGATCATGCTGTTCGTCACCAGCCCCAAGCTCTCCTCCATCATTCTGGGCTTGCTGGTGGCGGTGGTGCTGCCGATCGTGCTGTTCGGGCGGCGCGTGCGCAAGCTCTCGCGCGATTCGCAAGACCGCATCGCCGACGCCTCCGCCATGGCCGGCGAAATCCTCAACGCCATGCCGACGGTGCAAGCCTACACGCACGAGCACATCGAGTCCGCGCGCTTTGGCGGCTCGGTCGAAAGCGCCTTCCAGACGGCGATGCGGCGCATCCGCGCGCGCGCCCTGCTGACCGTGATCGCCATCGTGCTGGTGTTCGGCGCCATTGTGTTCGTGCTGTGGCTGGGCGCGCACGCCGTGCTCGAAGGGACCATGACGGGCGGCGACCTGGGTCAGTTCATCCTGTACGCCTCGCTAGTGGCCGGCGCCATCGGCGCACTGTCCGAGGTGATGGGCGAAGCCCAGCGCGCCGCCGGCGCCACTGAGCGTCTGCTCGAATTGCTGGCGGTGCGCTCGCACATCCAAGACCCCGCCGTGCCGCTGGCGCTGCCGCCGCGCGCGGCCAACGGCGCCGCCCTGGCGCTGACCAAGGTGAACTTCCATTATCCCTCGCGCCCGGATGCGGCGGCCCTGGCCCATCTGACCCTGGACATCACGCCAGGCGAGACGATCGCCGTGGTCGGCCCCTCCGGCGCCGGCAAGACCACCTTGTTCCAGATGCTGCTGCGCTTTTACGACCCGCAGACGGGCATGATCACCCTCGACGGCATCGATATCACGCGCCTGCCGCTGCACACGCTGCGCGGCGCCATTGGCATCGTCCCGCAAGACACCGTGATCTTTTCCAATGACGCGATGGAAAACATCCGCTACGGCCGCCCCGACGCCACCGACGCCGAAGTGGTCGCCGCGGCCAAGATGGCGGCGGCCCACGAATTCATCGAGCGCCTGCCGCTCGGCTACCAATCCTTCCTTGGCGAGCGCGGCGTGCGCCTGTCGGGCGGACAGCGCCAGCGCATCGCCATCGCGCGCGCACTGCTCAAGAACCCGCCCTTGCTGCTGCTGGACGAAGCGACCAGCGCACTCGACGCCGAGTCCGAACGCCTGGTGCAAAGGGCGCTCGAAGCGGCCATGGTCGGGCGCACCACCATCATCATCGCGCACCGCCTGGCCACCGTGCAGCGGGCCGACCGCATCGTCGTCATGGAAGATGGCAAAATCGTCGAGACCGGCACCCATGCGGATCTGGTGGCGCATGGCGGCGTGTACGCCAACTTGGCGGCGCTGCAATTTCACAACGTCCACGTTACACACTGATCGATTCCGTGTACCCTAAGGAAAAGCACCGGGCCAGCCGCTAAAGAAGCAAGCGGCGCGCCGGGGCGCTGACACGAGGGGAGGCATGTTTGAGCGTTGTCACGATCTTCAACCAGAAAGGCGGCGTCGGCAAAACCACCACCGCCGTCAACCTCGCTGCCGCCCTCAAGCGGCGCGGGCGCACGCCTTACTGCATCGACCTCGATCCGCAAGCCCAATTTTCCGACATCTCCGGCGTGCATGCCCATAGCGGCGACGACAGCGTGCTGTCCCTATTCCAACGCAACCGCCCCTTGCGCGAATTGGTTGTCACGCGCGCCGACGGTTGCGGCGTCATTCCCGGCCACCTTGAGCTGTCGAAAGTCGACACCCTGTTCGGCAAGGGCTACAACATCGTCAACCGCCTCAACACGGCCTTGAAGCTCGAGCGTTTCACCGACGACGGGCGGCCGGTGCTGATCGATTGCAGTCCGCTCGTGGGCGTGCTCTCGCTCAACGCCATCTTCGCCTGCCAGGGTTTGATCATTCCCGTCTCGGCCGACCACCTTTCGGCCAACGCGGCCTTGAAAGTGGAAAAGACCTTGAGGGCGCTCGAGACGGTGCTCAAGCACCGGGTGCCGCGGCGCTATCTGATCACGCGCTTCGACGCGCGCCGCAAGATGGGCACGGAAGTGCACGCGATGCTGGTCGAAAAATTCGGGACCGAGGTGTGCCAGACCAAGATCGCGGAAAACGTCAGCCTGGCCGAGAGCCCGGCGCACAATATGACAGTGTTTGAACATGCGCCCAGCAGCCGCGGCGCCCAGGACTACGACGCGCTGGCGGCCGAATTGACGGCCGATGGTTTCATCGGCTAAGACCGCCTGACAACCATATTTCGTTTCATCGATCCAGGCTTGAGACTGTTTTCAAACCCGGCGAGTCATGGCGGAATGCCTCCCGAAGCTATTCCTTGGAAATCATGGTCAGGATGTCTTCCACCGAGGTGGCCTGCCACAGCTTTTCGTCGGTGTTTTTGGTCTGGCAGCGCAGGATCGTGCACATCCGGTACATCTGCAGCAGCTTGCGCTCCGCGTCGGACTGATCCTTGCCAGCGATGAGAATGCTCTCAATTTTCTGTCCGTCGCGCGTTTGCACTGAGAAATCAAATTTCAGCATGAGGCACCCCTCCCGGTATGCCTCCCATTATGCACACGTCATTCTTGAATGCAAGAGTTTACGGCCGAATATTAATGTATTTCCTTAACTTGTGCGTCTATTGGAACGCAACTTCGGCGAAACTGCGCAGTTTTCGGCTGTGCAGGGTGTCCACGCCCAGGGCCCGCAGCAGTTCGAGCGCACGGATGCCGATCCGTAAATGCTGGTCAACACGCTCGCGGTAAAACTGGTTGGCCATGCCGGGCAGCTTGATTTCACCATGCAGGGGCTTGTCGCTCACGCACAGCAAAGTGCCGTAAGGGACGCGAAAGCGAAAGCCGTTGGCCGCGATAGTGGCGCTTTCCATATCGAGCGCGATGGCACGGCTTTGACTGAAGCGCCGTTCTGGCGTGCGCTGCGGCAGCAATTCCCAGTTGCGGTTGTCGGTACTGGCCACGGTACCGGTACGCATGATGCGCTTGAGGTCGTGGCCGGTCAGCTTGGTCACTTCGGCCACCGCCGCCTCGATCGCCACTTGCACCTCGGCCAGCGGTGGAATCGGCACCCATGCCGGCAAGTCCTCGTCAAGCACATGGTCTTCGCGCACATAGCCGTGCGCAAGCACATAATCACCCAGCTGCTGCGTGGTGCGCAAGCCGGCACAGTGGCCTAACATCAGCCAGGCATGCGGGCGCAGCACTGCCACGTGGTCGGTGATGGTCTTCGCGTTGGCAGGCCCCACCCCGATATTGACCATGGTGATGCCATTGCCGTCGGCGCGCACCAGGTGGTAACCGGGCATTTGCGGCAGGCGCGGCAAGTGTGCCCCGAGTGCGTCGTCCGGCTCGGCGGCACTGCCAGCGCGGCGCGTGACGATATTGCCCGGCTCGATGAAGGCGATGTAGCCATTGTCTTCCACGCCAGGCAGTGGCGCCTGCTGCATTAACTCGTGGCCCAGGCGCACGAATTCGTCGATATAAAACTGGTAGTTGGTGAACAGCACAAAGTTCTGGAAATGCTCGGGCGCCGTGCCCGTGTAGTGGCGCAGGCGCTGCAGCGAATAGTCGACGCGCGGCCCGGTGAACAATGCCAGCGGTTGCGGCTCGCCGGGCGGCGACTCGTGGGTGCCGTTGGCGATGCCGTCGTCCATCGCCGCCAGGTTCGGCAAGTCGAACAGGTCGCGCATCAACAGGCGCCGCTCGGCGCTCAAGCTGCCTTCGATATGCCCGTGCTCGGCGAAGGAAAAATGAATCGGGATCGGCTGGGCGCTCACCCCCACTTCCAGCTGCACGTGCTGGTTCTGGCTGTGGTTCTTCAACAGCAGGCGAAATTGCTCTTGGTAGTAGCGCTCGAACAGGTCCGGGCGCGTGAGCGTGGTCTCGAAGGTGCCCGGGCCGGACACGAAGCCGTAGGACAGGCGAGAATCGGCGCGCGCCACCGTATCGGTGTGCACGCGCACGTAGGGGTAGCAAGCGCGCACGTGTTCATTCAAGGGTTCGCCGGCCACGAAGCGCTGCAACTCGGCGCGCAGGTAATCGATGCTGCGTCCGTACAACAGGCGCACGTGCTCGAAAGCGGCAACAGGATCGTCAAATCGGATGGGCGTTAAGAATTCTGGACTCTGCACTGTGCGTCTCCTGTTGGGCGATTGGACACATTGTACGAAGAGAAGCGGCCGCCGTGGTGGATCTTTGGCGTCCATGCCCACATGGCCTCGCGCGCGTGGCCGATGGCGGCGCGGCAGCGGCGCCCTGCGCGCACGCTGGCAAACGCGGGAGGGGCCAATCAGACATGATAAAATTACCACTTTTCGTCCGGAATTGACATGATTATCGGGATAGACCTAGGTACGACGAACAGCTTGGTGGCTGTATGGAGCGACGGCAAGGCGCGCTTGATTCCCAACAGCCTGGGCGAAGTGTTGACGCCATCGTGCGTGAGCCTCGACGCCGACGGCACCATCCTGGTCGGACGCGCCGCGCGCGAACGCCTGCAAACCCACCCTGAGCAAACGGCCGCCGTCTTCAAGCGCTACATGGGCAGCGACCGGGTCATCCGTCTGGGAAAACGCGAATTCCGGCCTGAAGAATTGTCCGCCCTGATCCTGCGTTCCTTGAAGGAAGACGCGGAAGCGGCGCTTGGACAAGCCATCACCGAAGCGATCATCACCGTTCCCGCCTACTTTTCCGATGCGCAGCGCAAGGCAACCCGCGCCGCCGGCCAGCTGGCCGGTTTGCGGGTGGACCGCCTGCTCAACGAGCCAACGGCGGCGGCGCTGGCCCACGGCATGCATTTGCGCGGCGCCGAGTCGCGCTTCCTGGTGTTCGACCTGGGCGGCGGCACCTTCGACGTGTCGGTGCTCGACCTGTTCGAGGGTGTGATGGAAGTGCGCGCATCAGCTGGCGACAATGTGCTGGGCGGCGAAGACTTCGTGCTGTGCCTGGTCGACCACTTTTTCAGCCACAACAAAATTCCACTTGGCCTCAAGTCCGACGCGCAATTCATGCAAGGCCTGATCGCGCAGGCCGAAGCGGCCAAGCGGGCCTTGACGGACGCGCCTTGCGCGCAACTGCGGATCGTCCACAACGACACCGAGTATGCGATGGAGCTCGATGAAGCTCTATTGGAACGCATCTGCGCCGGCTTGCTCAGCCGTCTGCGCGACCCGGTGGAACGGGCGCTGCGCGACGCCAATTTGCGCACCGCCGAATTGGATAGCATCGTGCTGGCCGGTGGCGCCACCCGCATGCCCATCGTGCGCCGCCTGGTGGCGCGCATGTTCGGACGTTTTCCCTCATGCGATATCAATCCCGACGAAGTCGTGGCCCTGGGCGCGGCGGTTCAGGCGGGCTTGAAGATGCGCGACGCGGCCCTCGACGAAGTGGTGATGACGGACGTGTCGCCCTATTCACTGGGGATCGAGGTGTCGATGCAACTGGGCGACGGCAGCTATTCATCCGGCCACTTCGATCCCATCGTCGAGCGCAACACGCCAGTACCGGTGAGTCGCGTACAACGCTATTTTCCCGTGAGCGACAAGCAAGCGGTGCTCGCGATGAAGGTGTACCAGGGCGAGGCGCGCCTGGCGAAGGACAATATTCAACTCGGCGAATTGAATATTCCGCTGCCGCGCCTTGCGCGCGACGACAGCGGCATCGACATCCGCTTCACCTACGACATCAACGGCTTGCTGCAAATCGAAGCGACCGTCGTCAAGACCCAGGAGACGCATGCCTTGCTTATCGAAGGCAATCCAGGCCTGCTGTCGGAAGCGCAAATCGCCGAGCGCTTCATCGCTTTGTCGGAACTGAAAATACATCCGCGCGACCGGATCGAGCACCGCACCTTGCTCGCGCGCGCCGAACGCGTCTATCAACAGTTTCGCGGCGGGCAGCGCGATTGGCTGGGCGCCCAGATCAGGGCCTTCGAACAGGTATTGGAATCGCAAGACAAGCGCTTAATCGACCCGCAGCGCAAGCAGTTCGAAACCATGCTCAACGAAATCGAACATCACAGCTTCACCGCACCGCCGCTCCCTCCTTCGAATTAAGGCGGAACTTGCAATATGAGAGGGTATATCGATTTCCTGGAACGTCTGAGGCTCACTGAAGATTGCGATGAACGCGCGATCCGGCGTGCCTATGCGCGCGAATTAAAGCTCATCGATCAGGAAACGGACGCGGCCGGCTTTCAGTCCTTGCGCGAGTCGTATGATGCGGCCCTGTTTTGGCTACGCCATCGCGAGCTCGAGGACGAGGAGTGCGCCGCACCCGACGCCGATATCGGATCAACCCACCGGAGCGCCGCGCACACTTTGCCCGAACCGTGGATCCCGGACACGCCGCAAGCGCGGACCGCCGATACGCAAGCAGCACAGCCAGAACCACTACCGGAGCAGCCGGAAATCGATGCGACCGGACTGGCCGATGCCGTGTTCGAGGAATTTGAAAAGCATAGCGCGCAGATCGCAGGCGAACGCTCCATCACCGACGAGGCCCCCTGGCAGCGGGCATTAAAGGCTAGCCTGGCCGATCCGCGTCTGGTCAATATCTTGGCGCGCGAATCGTTTGAACGCCGGATCGCTGAATTACTCGCCAGCGGCTGGCAACCCGGTCATGAAGCCTTGCTGGTGGCCGCCACCGGCGTGTTCAATTGGACGCACGACCGCCGACGCATATTGAGCCTGGGCGAGGCCGGACTGGAATTGGATCGCGCCATCAACGAGCGCGCCATGTACGACACGCAAGACCCCGGCATCAAGGAGCTGCAAGGCGCCATGATCCGGCGCTTGCGCGATCCAAAAGCGCCAAGCACCAGCGAATTAATACGCGACATGTCCACGCTTGAGATGCTCATCGCCAGATTCCCGACATGGCTAGCCTTAATCACCAGCGTCGAGAACATCCGGCGTTGGCGCGAATTGGACGAAGCGGTGCCGACGTGGCGCCGCAAGCTCACGTTTGCGCGTAGCCGTCCCGAAGCGCCATTCGAAAAGCAAGCGAAGCCCGGCGGCTTCAATTGGGCTTGGATCTTCATGGTGGGTTTGATCATGATTGGCCGAGCATTCTTTGGCAGCGGCCATGGATCGCACGGCGTCGACCAAGCACAATGGCCGGCGCACATTGAATCGCAAGCCCAAAGTGAAACACCGAACAGCGCCAATGATTTTGTCCGTCGCGGCGACGAATACCTCAAGCAAGACGATCTCGACGGTGCATGGGGAGGCTTCGACCGTGCCATTCAGCTCGAACCGAAAAACCCGACGGCCCATCTCGGACGCGGCATGGTTTATATGTTGCGATACGATAATGAGCGCGCCGCCAAGGACTTCGACGACGCCGAAGCATTCGACCCGCGCAACGCTATCCTATTGCGCTGCCGCGGCATATTGGCCATGCGCGCCGGGCGCATTACGGACGCGATTCAGGCGTATTCAAAGTCGCTTGAATTAAATCCGGCCGACGCCTATGCGCGCAAACTGCGCGCCCACGCCTATCAGAGCGACAAACAATTGGACAAAGCGCTGGCCGACGCCGATGAGGTCATTCGGCTTCGTCCGTCCTACCTTGAGGCCTACAAACTGCGCGCGCGAATTTTCATGGATAAGGGCGATCGGGAAAAGGCCAAGGCACAGCTTGAACTGGTACTCGAACACAAAGCCGACGACGCGGCGGCATATACGATCGCAGCCGATATCCATCGAACATTGGGCAACGCCACGGAAGCGATGGCGCTGCTCGATCGCGCAGTGAAAGATCAGAACTCCGCATCGGCTTATTTGGCGCGCGCCGCCCGCCGTCCGGCCTCCGACGTTGAAGGCCGCCGGTCCGATATCGAGGCCACTCTCAAGCTCGAGCCGACTTCGGTGGAAGCACTGGGCACGCTAGCCGCTCTCGACATGGAAAGTCATCGCTACGCCGATGCCATCGCCGCGTACGACGCCGCCTTGAGCGCAATGGCCACGTCCGACTACGGGCGCTCCGCCTTGGTGGCCAATCGCGGGGTCGCGCGCACGCAGCTCGGTGAGAAGGCGGCGGCGGACGACGACTTCATGACGGCGATACGAATCAGCCGCACCGCATCAGAGCTTAACAATATTTGCTGGACCCTTGCCGTCAAAAATGTCGCCTTGTCCCACGCGCTTAACAGCTGCAACGCGTCGCTCGACCAAGCTCCTGCCAACGCCGCGACCCTCGATAGCAAAGGCTTCGTGCTGCTACGCATGGCGCGCTATGCGGAAGCGCTTAAAGCCTACAATGCCTCGCTCAAGCAGCGTCCCGGTCAAGCCGACTCCCAATACTGTCGCGGCATCGTCAAGCGCCGGCTAGGCGATATGCGTGGCGGCGATGCTGACATCGCAACGGCCAGCGCGCGCGATAGCACACTGGTCAAACGATTTTCCGCGATGGGCGTCAATCCTTAAAGACACGTCATCGGCTATATCGATTTGGCTGATCGAACTACGCGGCGCCCCCCGTTTTCGTATTAAGCGACCATGCGTCAACGTTTTCAATGTCGCCGCCTCCTTCGCCAAAGGCGTCCATGCCAGCAGTGACAAGCAAGGATTGACCGTGGTCGGCAAGTGCAGCTGGGTGCCTATAAAGCCATCCCGGCGCTTCGCCACGCTTTCGCATCGGGGAAATTCGCATCGAATCGCGTTCTGGCCTGAAGACAGGCGTGGTTTCGATAGGCCACTGATCTGGATTCCCAAGGTATTCCAGTTCCCATTTGTTCATGCATGAGACATACTAGAACCACGACCCAGTCTCAAGCAAAGATCACGTACCCAATCACTCCCGGCCCGACGGCACGGCTTCCGCTCCTAGCGCAGTCCAGCGCGCTGCAAGTGTCGGATTGGGCGAGACTCCAAGCTCTCCTTTTGTATATGCAACACCCAAACGCCGCATTGCTGGTACGTCTCCTTTGGCGGCCGCACGCTCGAACAAGCCCAACGCGGCGGCCGCGTCCTGCCTTACGCCACGACCGTATTCATGCAGCAAGGCCAGCTTACGCAAACCTGCACGATTCTCTTGGTCTGCCGCCTTGCGGTAAAGTTCCGCAGCCTTACCCAAATCGGCAGCAATTCCCTTTCCACTTTCATAGAAGCTTCCCAACGCTTCCTGTGCATTGGCATTTCCTTGGGCAGCCGCCAGTTGATACAAGGCCAGTGCAGCCGCATTGTCCTGATATACACCCTGGCCAACTTCGTGACGATAGGCTAACGCATATTGCCCTGCCGCGTCTCCCAGATCTGCCGCGCGTCGATACCATTGTGTTGCGCCGTCCTGATCGACCGGGCCGCCGATGCCGCTTGATAACATGTCACCCAAGGCAAGCTGCGCACGGGCATATCCCTGCATGGCGGCCTGGTGATAACGGACTAAGGCTTCATTTAAGTTCTTCGCTACGCCGGTTCCATTACTCAGCGCTTGGGCAAAATTGCACCGACCGCGCGCATCTCCGCTATCGGCCGCCCGACGGTACCACGCTGCGGCCAAAACAGCATCTTTGGCAACGCCGAGGCCTTGCTCATACATCTCTCCCGCGATGTTCTGCGCATTCCCGTTACCCTGAACAGCGGCCTTGTAATACCATTGGAGGGCATCAGCGTCGCTGCGCTGCACGCCACTCCCTGTTGCGTAAAAACTGCCGAGCAGGAATTGCGCCTCCGCATTGCCGCTTTCGGCAGCTTTCCGAATCCAGAAAAACGCCTCGGCATCGCCTTGCGCGACGCCTTTACCATCTTTGTACAAGCGCCCTAGACTCAATTGCGCTTCGGCATACCCCTGCTCCGCCGCTCGGCGATACCATTTCGCAGCCTCGCTAATACTGCGCGTCCTATCTGCCGTCGAGGCGTAATGGCGACCAATTTCGTGTTCAGCGGCGGCATATCCCTGTTCTGCGCTTGCCCGATACCATTCGAGTGCATCCGTCTCGCTTTGGAGCACGCCCTCACCCCGACGGTAGCGCACGCCAAGTTGATACTGCGCCAGTGCCTCGCCCCGCTTGGCACGTTCGCGATACTCTCCCGTAAGAGAGAACGATGACGCTTCAGCGTCGAACTCCCTTTCCCATACGTATTGTGCTTGCGCCCAATCCAATTCGACCCTCGAGTTTGGAGGATGGGGCTTGAATTTACATGCCGCGACGATGGCTTGCGCAGCCGCGTCGAGGCGTGAATGCCCGCTCGACTTGACTACATACGAGTCCGGCACGCTGCCATCAATAGCAATGCGAAACTTTATTGTTACCGTTCCGTATTCCACTTTGGGGTTCGAACCGACGGGCCACTCCGGTTTGGCGCAGCCCGCCGTCGCCGACCAGGAATTCAAGGAAAACAGTAAGCTCGCCAAGGTAGTCCCGATAACGAGACTGCGTCGGATTTCGAACATTTCGACCACCACTATGAAAATATCAATACCGTCATCATATCTGATCGACAGGATCGGTCCTTCGCTTCGACTATTGGCAGCCGCCACCTAGCCGGGCGCCATGCAGCCAAAACCTGAAGCTGGGCAGCTCCCTGGCGTGCCGAGGCAGCAAGACCGGGTTGTTATCGTAAAAGTACGATACCTTCGAACAAAGCACGTACGCGCAGTTCAAGCAACTTTTGAAACGATTCCTTGCGGGCAAGCCCTCGCGCCCGCCACGTCCGTGTAGGGCGTCATGCGTTACAATCACGTGTCCGTCCGCAAGGACCACCCGGTATTGAAAAACGATGCGCCAATATCTCGAATTCATGCGCCATGTCAAAGACCATGGCGCCACCAAGACCGACCGCACCGGCACCGGCACGCTGTCCGTGTTCGGCTACCAGATGCGTTTCGACTTGCAGCAAGGCTTTCCGCTGGTAACAACCAAGAAGCTGCACCTGAAGTCCATCATCCACGAATTGATCTGGTTCCTGGCCGGCTCGACCAACATCGCCTATCTGAAGGAAAACGGCGTCTCGATCTGGGACGACTGGGCCGACGCCGATGGCAACCTGGGCCCCATCTACGGTTACCAATGGCGCAATTGGCCGCTGCCCGACGGCGGCCACGTCGACCAGATTGCCCAGGTGCTCGAGCAAATCAAGCACACCCCCGATTCGCGCCGCATGATGGTGTCGGCCTGGAACGTGGCCGACGTGCCGAACATGAAGCTGCCGCCCTGCCACGCCCTGTTCCAATTCTACGTGGCCGACGGCAAGCTTTCCTGCCAGCTCTACCAGCGCAGCGCCGACATTTTCCTGGGCGTGCCCTTCAACATCGCCTCCTACGCCCTGCTCACCCATATGATGGCCCAGCAAGCGGGACTGGAAGTGGGCGACTTCATCTGGACCGGCGGCGACTGCCACCTGTACTCGAACCACCTCGAACAAGTGGACTTGCAACTGGCGCGCGCCCCGCTGGCCTTGCCCAAGCTAAACATCGCACGCAAGCCCGACAGCCTGTTCGACTACAAGTTCGAGGACTTCGAAATCGCCGGCTACGAATCGCACCCGCACATCAAGGCGCCGGTCGCCGTCTGAAACATGAGCACACAGCATTTAACCATCGTCGTGGCCATCGACGCCCAGCGCGGCATCGGCATCGATAACACCCTGCCCTGGCGCCTGCCGGAAGACCTGGCCCATTTCAAGCGCACCACCTCGGACCATCCGATCATCATGGGCCGCAAGACCTTCGACTCGATCGGGCGCGCCTTGCCCAAACGGCGCAATATCGTCATCACGCGCAACGCCAGCTGGCAGCATGCAGGCGTCGAGACCGCCAGTTCCTTAGCGGCGGCCTTGGCCCTGGTGGGCGCTGTGCCCGCCTTCATCATCGGCGGCGCCCAGATCTTCGCCGAGTCCATGGACCTGGTCGAGCGCCTGGTGGTCACCGAGATCGACGCCAGCTTTAATTGCGACACCTTTTTCCCTGTCATCGAGCGCGCCCACTGGCGCGAGGAAAGCCGCGAGCTTCACCATTCCGAGTCGAACGGTTTCGATTACGCATTCGTCAGCTACCGCCGCAAGGCAAGTCCTTCCACCTTAGAAAGCGAGTAAACCACCATGTCCGAACACGGTTTCCACGTCCACGGCCCGCACGACCATGCAGTTGAGCACGCAGCCCACGGCAGCGATGGCTTTTCCAACAATATTGCGGTGATGACGGCCATCCTGGCCACAGTCGGCGCCATGTTCGGCTACCAGGGCGGCGCCACCCAGAACGACGCGGCCCTGTTCAAGAACAACGCCGCGATCGACAAGACCGTCGCCGCCAATGCCTGGAATTACTACCAAGCCAAATCGAACAAGCAAAACCTGGCCGAGCTGGCCATGACTTTGCCCGGCGTCGATCCGGACAAGTACAAGGCCGAAGTGGCACGCTACAAGTCGGAAAAAGAAGGCATCAAAAAAGACGCCGAAAAGTGGGAGAAATCCTCCGACGACTGGAACAAGAAGTCGGACAAAGCCATGCACAAACACCACCAATGGGCACTGTCGACGACGGCCGAACAAATCGCCATCTCGCTGGCCGCCATTACCTTGCTCACACGCAAGAAATGGATGATGGGCCTGGCTTACGGCGTGGCCACCATAGGCTTGGCGCTGGGCATTTTCGCCTGGACCGGCGTCGATCCGATCGGCGCCATGACGGGCCATGGTGGGGGCCACGAGGCGCCGGTGGCGGAAGCGCCGCACAAGTAGGCGCGCCAAGCCGGGCTTGGCTCTTGCGGGCATCAAGCCATTGCAATTTTTTTCACCACGGAAGCGGCATTTCTGCGAAAATCCGCTTCTCATTTTTTTGACGCCGTGATCGACGTTCTGCCTTTGCTGCCGCGGACCGCCCTCACGGCTCTTTGCTTTGGAGCCTGCAATGAAATTTCGTTTTCCTATCGTGATCATCGACGAGGATTTTCGTTCTGAAAATACCTCCGGCCTGGGCATCCGCGCGCTGGCCGACGCGATGGAAAAGGAAGGCATGGAAGTGCTGGGCTTGACCAGCTACGGCGACCTGTCCCAGTTCGCGCAGCAGCAGTCGCGCGCCTCGGCCTTCGTGCTCTCGATCGACGACGAGGAATTCGGCGAAGGCTCGCTCGAAGAAACCAACTTCGCGCTGTCGGCCCTGCGCGCCTTTGTGGAGGAAATCCGCTACAAGAACTCGGACATCCCGATCTATATGTATGGCGAGACGCGCACCAGCCGCCACATCCCGAACGACATCCTGCGCGAGCTGCACGGCTTCATCCACATGTTCGAGGACACGCCCGAATTCGTGGCGCGCCACATCATCCGCGAAGCCAAGTCCTACCTCGATGGCCTGGCGCCGCCCTTCTTCCGCGCCCTGGTCCACTACGCCAACGACGGCTCCTACTCCTGGCACTGCCCCGGCCACTCGGGCGGCGTGGCTTTCCTGAAGTCGCCCATCGGCCAGATGTTCCACCAATTCTTCGGCGAGAACATGCTGCGCGCCGACGTTTGCAACGCCGTCGAGGAACTCGGCCAGCTCTTGGACCACACCGGCCCGGTCGCCAAATCCGAGCGCAACGCCGCGCGCATCTTCAACGCCGACCACTGCTACTTCGTCACCAACGGCACCTCCACCTCCAACAAGATGGTGTGGCACTCGACGGTGGCACCTGGCGACATCGTTGTCGTCGATCGTAACTGCCACAAATCGGTCCTGCACTCGATCATCATGTGCGGCGCCATTCCCGTGTTCCTGATGCCCACCCGTAACCACCTGGGCATCATCGGCCCGATCCCGCTCGAGGAATTCACGCCCGAGTCGATCGCCCGCAAGATCGAAGCGAACCCCTTCGCGCGCGAAGCGGTGAACAAGAAGCCGCGCATCCTCACCATCACCCAGTCCACCTACGACGGCGTGGTCTACAATGTCGAGACCCTGCGCGAAATGCTGGACGGCGAAATCGACACCCTGCACTTCGACGAAGCCTGGCTGCCGCACGCCACCTTCCACGACTTCTACAAGAACATGCACGCGATCGGGCGCGACCGCCCGCGCGCCAAGCAGTCGATGATCTTTTCGACCCAGTCCACCCACAAGCTGCTGGCCGGCCTGTCGCAGGCCTCGCAGGTGCTGGTGCGCGAGTCGGAGTCCGTCAAGCTCGACCGCGACGCCTTCAACGAAGCCTACCTGATGCACACCTCGACCTCGCCGCAGTATTCGATCATCGCCTCCTGCGATGTGGCCGCGGCCATGATGGAAGCGCCCGGCGGCACCGCGCTGGTGGAGGAATCAATTCTCGAAGCGCTCGACTTTCGCCGCGCCATGCGCAAGGTCGACGAGGAATGGGGCAAGGACTGGTGGTTCCAGGTGTGGGGGCCGGACACCTTCGCCGAAGAAGGCATCGGCACCCAGAACGACTGGATCATCCGCGCCGAGGACGACTGGCACGGCTTCGGCAAGCTCGCGCCGGGCTTTAACATGCTCGACCCGATCAAGGCGACCATCATCAACCCGGGTCTCTCGCTCGAAGGTAAATTCAGCGACAGCGGCATTCCGGCCTCGATCGTCACCAAATACCTGGCCGAGCACGGCGTCATCATCGAGAAGTGCGGCCTGTACTCGTTCTTCATCATGTTCACCATCGGGATCACCAAGGGCCGTTGGAACACGCTGGTGACGGCCCTGCAGCAGTTCAAGGACGACTACGACAAGAACCAGCCGATGTGGCGCATTCTGCCCGAGTTCGCGGCCGCCAACCCGACGTACGAAAACATGGGCTTGCGCGACCTGTGCCAGCAAATCCACGACTTCTACAAGGCCTACGACGTGGCGCGCCTGACCACCGAGATGTACTTGTCGGACATGATCCCGGCCATGAAGCCGTCCGACGCCTTCGCCAAGATGGCGCACCGCGAGATCGAGCGCGTGGCCATCGACGACCTCGAAGGACGCATCACCTCGATCCTGCTCACGCCCTACCCGCCCGGCATTCCATTGCTGATCCCGGGCGAGCGCTTCAACAAGACCATCGTCGACTACCTGCGCTTCGCGCGCGACTTCAACGAGCGCTTCCCCGGCTTCGAGACGGACGTGCACGGCCTGGTCAAGCGCGAAGTGAACGGCAAGCGCGGCTACTTCGTCGATTGCGTCAAGAACTGAGTTGATCCACTGATTTTTCCCACCACGTCAAGGAGATTGCAATGATCGGATATGTTACGGTAGGTACCAACGACATGGCGCGCGCCGCCAAGTTCTACGACACCCTGTTGGGCACCATCGGCGCCAAGCGCTTCATGGAGTTCGACAGCTTCATCGCCTGGTCGTGCTCGCCCACCCAGGCTGGTTTTTCGATCGCCAAACCATTCGACGGCAAGCCCGCCTGCATCGGCAATGGCTGCATGAACGCCTTCGTGATGGACAAGCCGGAAAAGGTCGATGCCTTCTACAAGCTGGCCCTGGAACTGGGCGGCACCGACGAAGGCGCGCCAGGCCCGCGCGGCGACAGCGGCTTTTACGCTGGCTACTTCCGCGACCTGGACGGTAACAAGCTCAATGCCTTCTGCATGACCAAGTAAGCGCGAATAAGCGCAAGTAAGCGCGAAAGCAGGCCGGCGCAACAACGTCAGCGCTCGCCTGGCGCCGTATCAAGCCAAGGCCACCGACGTCAAGGGCAGCACCAGGCGCCGCCCGCTCGCGAGCAGCTCGCCGAACTCGACGACCGGCAAGGGGCGGCTGAAGAAGTATCCCTGCATTTCATCGCAGTTGTGGCGGCGCAGATAATGCATCTGCGCCTCCGTCTCCACCCCTTCCGCGATCACCGTCATGCGCAGATTGTGCGCCAGTCCGATCACCGCGTTGCAGATGGCCGCATCGTCCGGATCGCTCGTGATATCGCGCACGAAGGACTGGTCAATCTTCAATTGGTCGATCGGGAAGCGCTTGAGGTAAGCCAGGCTCGAATAGCCGGTCCCGAAGTCGTCGAGCGAGAGCCCCACGCCCAGCGCACGCAGTTGCGACAAGGTCGCCACCGCCGTGTCGACGTTGTGCATCACGGCGCTCTCGGTGATCTCCAATTCCAAAAGCTGCGGCGGCAAGCTGTTGCGCGCCAGTGCGCGCTGCACCAGCGGCACCAGGCTCTCTTGCCGGAACTGGTGGGCCGACAAATTCACCGCCACCGGAATGACCGTCAGGCCAGCGTCGATCCAGGCGCGGATTTGCGCGCACACGGTGTCGATCACCCATTCGCCGATCGGCACGATCAAACCGGTTTCCTCGGCCAGCGGGATGAAATGCGCGGGCGCCACCATGCCCTTTTGCGGATGGCTCCAGCGGATCAGCGCCTCCGCGCCCGTCACCCTGCCATCGCCTAGGCTCAGCTGCGGCTGGTAGTACATCATCAGCTCGCCCCGCTCGAGCGCGCCGCGCAATTCGGCATCCATCGCAAAGCGCGCGGCCATACGCGCGTTCATCTCCGGCGCGTAGAAGCGATAGGTATTGCCGCCCAGGGACTTGGCGTCGTACATGGCCAGGTCGGCGCTGCGGATCACGGCGCTGGCGTCGGCCCCATCGTCCGGGAAGATGCTGATGCCAATCGAGGCGGCCGGCCGGATGTCCTGCCCGCCCGACCACATCGGCGTATCCATCTGCGCCACGATTTTGGCGGCCACCCCGGCCGCGTCGGCGGCCGTTTCCACGTTCGTCAGGAACACCACGAATTCGTCGCCGCCCAGGCGCGCCACCGTGTCCGATTCGCGCACCGTGCTCTCGAGGCGGCGCGCCACCTCCACCAGCACGTTGTCGCCTACGGCGTGGCCCAGAGTGTCGTTGATGACCTTGAAGCGGTCCAGGTCAATAAACATCGTGACCACCTTGCCGCCGCTGCGGCGCGCGTCCGCGATCGACTGCACCAGGCGCGCCTCCAGCGTGAAGCGGTTGGCCAGCCCGGTCAGGGTGTCGTAGGTGGCATGGCGCTCGAGCTCCTGTTCGAAGCGCGCTCGCTCGGCCGCCGCGCGCAGCGTCACGATGCCAAAGGCCAGGTCGTCGGCCAGTTCGCGCAAGACCTTCAGTTCATCGAGGTCGAAAGTGTCACCGCGCTCCGAATAGATGCACAGCGAGCCAAGCACCACGCCCCTGGCGCACAGGGGCAGGCCGGTGCAGGCGGCAAAGCCTCGCTTGATGGCGTCGGCGCGCCACAGCGCGAACGCGGGGTCAAGCGCGATATGGCGCGCCACCACCGCTTCGTTGCGGCGGATGGCCGCGCCGCTGATGCCGTTGCGCCGGCTGTCCTCGCCCCAGCTAAGCTGCAGCGCCTCGATGTAGTCGCGGTCGCTGCCGGCGTGCGCCGCCATGACAATGCGCTTGTCTTCGTCGTTCGCCGCCAAGCCAACCCAGGCCAGGCGGTAGCCGCCCACATCGACCATGTGCTGGCAAATTTCGTTCAACAGTTCGCCCTCGTCGGTGGCGCGCACCAGCGTTTCATTGCATTGGGATAGCACCAGCAGGGCCCGGTTCAGGCGCCGCAATTCAAGCTCCTGCGCCAATTGGCGGTTCGACGCCTGCTGCAGCGAATCGGCCATGCGATTCATCGAATCGCTCAGCACACCCAACTCGTGGCGCCCCGCGCGCAGGCGCGCCGACAGATTGCCGCCGGCGATGCGCCCGGCAAAGTCGACGCATTCGCGCAAGGTGCGGTCGATGCCGCGCCCGATGACCATCGCGATGGCGGCGCCAGCGAGGATGGCGCCGGCGGTGACGATGGTGAGCGTCCACGCCGTCTCCTTGCTCTGCCGGTACAACTCGGCGAGCGTGACGGCGGCCGCGTTGCCGGCGTGCGCGTGCAGCTGCTCGAGCATCGGCTCGAGCCGGTGCAGCGCCATCAAATACGATTGCGACACCGTCTCGATCGCCGCCGCGGTGTCGACATATTGGTGGAACACGGTACGGTAGACGCTGTTCAAGCTGAGCAGCTGTTGGCGAACGGGCGCGGCCAAGCTGGCGCGCCTCACGGCGGCGTCGAATTCAGCGCTGGCCGCATCGAACTGGGCGGCATAGGTGGTCGAACCGCGCATGATGAAGTCCTTCTCGTGCCGGCGTTCATTGAGCAGGGCCAGCTTCAACTGCGGGGCGGCGCCATGGGTGTCGAGCAGCTCCTCGATCTGGTGGGCCTGGACCCGGAACGCGCCTTCCAGGCCGCTATTGTGGTGGCCCAGACGGCCGTAAAGGGCGGCCACGCGCACGAACTCGGCTTCGTACTGGTCGCACACGCGCACAATGGCATCGGTCTGCTCCTGCACTTCGGCCTCGGTTGCGAGGTAGGCGATGGCGTGCACGTCCTGGCGCACCGTCGCCAGTGCCGACTGCACCAAGGTCAGGTAGCGCGAACGCGCCTCGTCGTAGCCGTACTCGCCCACCTTGAGCAGGAAGTCTTTCTCGTTGCGGCGGGCCCGCATCAGGGCCACGCTGCTCGTCAAGCTCAGCTCCGCGATCCGGTTGTCGCGCGCCAGGAACACCTCGACCGTCGCCAGCGCGCGCCGGTGGCTCAGCAGGGAGGCCGCGCCCATGGCCAACATCAGCGCGATCAAGGCGCCGAAGGCGATGATCATCTTGGCGCGCAAGCTGCGCCGCTCTAGCCAGTTGCCGCTGTCGTTTGCGGGCGCCATCGGGTCACTATCCTTCAATCCAGGTAGGGCACGAAATCATGCGCGATGATCAGCTCCGTCGCTTCCGAGGACGTGGCGAACTCGATGAAGGACTTGGCCAAGCCACCCGGTGCGCCCCGTGTGACGAGGGTGAGCGGGCGCGCGATTGGAAACTGGCCGTTGCGGATGTTCTTGCTGCTCGCCTCGATGCCCTCGATCGGCAAGGGCTTGATGGGCACGCCGGCCAGCGCGCTGCGCTCGCTCTCGCCGATGGACATGTAGATGATCGCGTCGGGATGCTCGAGCATGAGCTTGATGCGCGCCTTGTTGTCGCCGACGACGCGCTGGCTAAGCATCTGTTCGTAGCGGATCCCCAGGAAGTGCACAAACAGCTCCGACGAGCTGCGCCCCGGCTCGGCGGTGGCGGTGAAGATGGGGCGGTCGCGCCCACCCACCTGCTTCCAGTTGACGACTTTGCCGGTGTAGATGTCGACCAGTTGGCGCGCGCTGAGGGTGTGGACCGGGTTATCCTTGTGCAGGACCACGGCCACGCCATCGCGCCCGATCGGCAGCGCATACAGGTCGCGGTCGGCGTCGCTCAAGGCGCGCGAGACCATGCCGATGTCGGTCTTGCCGGCGCGCGTGTCTGCCAGCCCGCGCGCCGATCCGGTGCCCACCACCTCGACCGCTACCTGGGGGTGGCGCGCGCGGTAGCGCAGGGCGATGGCCGACACCAGCGGCGCCATCGTGCTTGAACCAACAATCAGGATGCGACCGGGGGCGGGTTCGGACATGCTGGCGATACCCGCCCTGACGTCGGCAGGTACCAACAAGAGGTAACTACAAGCGGCAAGGATGGCGGCACAGGTCCGACGGCGCATGGGTTTCTCCGGCTTCGTCACTCACCCAATCTTAGCCCATCGCTCGGGAGCGCAGTCATTTTTTTAGCCGCGCACGCCACCGGCGCAACGCTTGCGGGTGCAAACGCTCAGGTCTTGGGCAGGGTGACGCCGTGCTGGCCCTGGTATTTGCCGCCGCGGTCCTTGTACGACGTCTCGCACACTTCGTCGCTCTCGAAGAACAGCACCTGGGCGCAGCCCTCGCCGGCGTAGATCTTGGCCGGCAGCGGCGTGGTGTTGGAGAACTCGAGCGTCACGTAACCCTCCCACTCCGGCTCGAAAGGGGTGACGTTGACGATGATGCCGCAGCGCGCGTAGGTCGATTTGCCCAGGCAGACGGTGAGCACGTTGCGCGGGATGCGGAAGTACTCGATGGTGCGCGCCAGCGCGAAGGAATTGGGCGGGATGATGCACACATCGCTCTTGACGTCGACGAAGGAGTTCGAGTCGAAGTTCTTCGGGTCGACGATGGTGCTGTTAATGTTGGTGAAGACCTTGAATTCGTCGGCGCAGCGAATATCGTAGCCATACGAGGAGGTGCCGTAGGAGATGATGCGTTTGCCGTCGACTTCGCGCACTTGGCCCGGTTCAAACGGTTCGATCATGCCGGTCGCTTGGGCCGTGCGGCGGATCCATTTATCGCTTTTGATAGTCATCGCTGGGGCTTTTCAAAAAAAGGGGCTGCTCGGGGACCGTGCGATTTTACGCCAAAATGCCCGCGTCGGGTCGAAACATTGCCTCGATTGCAATGCATCGATGACACTCTGGTGGCGCTAGGCGCCCATCAGGCTGGCAATCATCGCCCGCGTGGCCAGCGCGGCCGCCTCGGGCGACTCCATCGGGAACAGGTGCCCGCCCTCGATCAGCTTGAAATGGCGGCCCACCAGACGCCGCGTGGCCGCCTGCCCGGCCTGACGGCACTCCTGCGAAGTGGTGCCGCCGATGAAACCGACCGGCACTGGAAAGCGCCCCCGCACCACCTGCCCCAGGTGATCGGGCAGCGAACGGTAGATCGCCGTCTCCACTTCGCGCGTAAAGCGCAGCTGGGCGCCTTGGGCATGCGGCTTGAGGCCACTGGCCAGGTAATCCGATAGCACACCCGGCGCCCATGCGGCGAACATCTCCTTGGCGCTGAAGTGCGCGTGCGCGGCCTCCACATCGGGCCACACATTGCGGCGGCGCGCGGAAAATTTGGCCGGTGAATAGCGGTCGGACCAGCGCTGGTTCTTCACCAGTCCCCAGAACACGGCGCGCCATCCCGCCACCACGGGCGAGTCGAGCATCACCACGCAGCGCACCAATTCCGGACGCTTGTGCGCGGCCATCAGACTGAGCAGACCACCCAGGGAGTGCCCGACCAGGATCGCCGGCTGGGGATACGCTTGCAGCTGCGCGATCAGTTCGTCCACCAGCGACTGCCAGTTATCGTCGACCGGATAGGCCGGGTCGTGTCCGTGCATGTCGAGCGCGCGCACGTCGAAATCGGCGCCGAGCAGCTCGAAAAACTGGCGGTAGGTCCCGGCCGGATAGCTATTGGCGTGGGCGAAGTGGAGCAGCGGTCTTGTCATGTCGGTCGCGGCGCGCACGCCATTCATCAGGTGGGATGAATTGTAATGCGATTGCGGCGCGCCGATTTAGAGGGAAATGCCTAGCCGTGCGATGTGGCGCCCGCTCAGCGCTGCCCCTCGTGCGCGCGCTGGGGCGGATGAGCCGCCTCCGCCTTCTTGCGTTGCTCGGGCGTGAGCAGCGCCGCGATCTGCGCTTCCATGCGCGCCTGCTGCAGCGCCAGCGCCGCCATCGCCTGCCCTGCCGCCTGGGCCAGCGCCGCCGCCTTGGCTTCATCGAACTGGCCGCTGCCGGCCAGTGCGTGCAGCGCTTCGTGCGCCTTGTGCGCGCTCTTTTCCAGCTCGCGCCGTTGCGGCTGCTGCGCGTGCATGATCGCGAACACCTTGTCTTGCTGGGCTTCGCTCAGATCGAGTCCGTGCAATGACGGCATGCCGGGACCATGCCCGCCCGGCCCGGAATGATCCATGGGCGGCGGCCCCTGCGGCGGCATGTCGTGGCCAAGCATCGGCTGGGCGCGCGCTCCGGCGCACAGAAGGACGAAGGCAGCGGCAAGCAGTGGCCGCGCCGCGAAGTGGCTGATGTTCATGGCGTTTCCTTTGACGGGTATGGGAGCCCCTATTCTGATACGCGGCCAGGTAAAGCGCTGTAAGGCGGATGTAAAAGCAGGTAAAGAGGCATGCTGACGATGCTGGCGCGCTCGGCCGATTTGCTATGATGGGCCCATTCCAACCCGGCATACGCGCCATGCATCACGTCCTGTTGATCGATGACGATATCGAGCTCGTCTCACTGTTTAAGGACTACCTTGAACAGGAAGGCTTTTGTGTCGCTTGCGCGCATGACGGTGAGTCAGGCGCGCGCGAAGCCTTATCGGGCCAGTATGCGATCGCCATCCTCGACGTGATGATGCCGCGAATGAATGGCCTGGAAACGCTGCGCCGGGTACGCGCCAAGAGCCGCATTCCCCTGCTGATGCTCACCGCGCGCGGCGACGACACCGACCGCATTCTTGGCCTTGAGCTAGGCGCCGACGACTATGTCGCCAAGCCATGCACCCCACGCGAGCTGACCGCGCGCATTCGGGCCATCCTGCGGCGCACAAACGGCCTGCCCCACGACGAGGCAGGTGGCATCACGCTTAGTGTCGGCAAGCTGTCGATGTGGCCCGAGCAGCGCCGCGCCAGTTGGGACGGCGTGCCGCTTGAGCTCACCAGCACCGAATTCAATCTACTTGAAGTCCTGGCCCGCAACGCCGGACGCCCGGTCAGCAAGAGCGTGCTGTCGGAACAGGGGCTGGGGCGGCCACTGGCGCGCTTTGACCGCAACATCGATGTCCACTTGAGCAGCATGCGCCACAAGCTTGGCACTTTGTCGGACGGGCGCTCGTGCCTGCAAACGGTGTACCGCCTCGGCTACCAGCTGATCCGCGAGTAGCCCATGGGACGCCTGTTCTGGAAATTCTTTATCTCGATCCTGCTCGCGCAGGTCGCCGCCACGCTTGGCATCGGCGGCGCGTTCTGGCTGCTGGACCAGTCGCGCGCACGCGGCAACGCGCCCGTGATCGACACCGGCCCGCCCGCCGAATTCCTGGTCGACGCGGCGGCCGCCACACTCAAGCACGGCGGCAGCGCGGCACTGGCCGACCTGCTGGCACAGCCGCACCAGCGCACGGTGCTGGCCATCACCGAAAACAATCAAGATCTGCTCGGACGCGGCGTCGATGCCGCCATGCTGGCCCAGGCGCGCAATATGCTCAATACGGACGGCGCGCCGCGCGTGGTGCGCCAGGTCGATGCGGCCGATGGCCATCGCTATGTCCTGTTCGCGCCATGGGAGCCGCATGGACCGGGTGGCCCAGGCGGCCCACCGCCGGGCTGGCGCGCGCCTCCACAGGATGGTTCTGCCAAATCCACGCAACCGTTGGCTTCCTCAGCGCACACTGGCGACGCCGGCTCACCGCAGCGACGCCCTCCGCCTCCGCCACCGGACTCCCATCTTCATTTTGTGCCTTTGGCGGCGGCCACCATCGCCAGCCTGCTGGTGGCGGTCCTGCTGGCGTGGTACTTCGCGCGTCCAATCCGGGCGCTGCGCGGCGCCTTCGAGGCGGCGGCGGCGGGCGACCTGTCGCCGCGCTTCGCGAGCGCCGCGCGCGGCGACGAGTTGAGCGAACTGGGGCACGACTTCGACCGCATGAGCAGGCAATTGCGCGCGGCGATGGACAACCAGCGGCGCCTGCTGCACGATGTGTCGCACGAGTTACGCTCGCCCTTGGCGCGCATGCAAGCCGCAATTGGCTTGGCCCATCAGCAGCCGGAGAAGGTGGCCTCATCGCTCGAACGCATCGAGCGCGAGAGCGTGCGCATGGACAGGCTCGTTGGCGAACTGTTGACCTTGGCCCGGCTCGACGCCGCGCCAGCTCTGCCAATCCACGAACGCGTCGACCTCACCGAACTGGTGTCCGACATCGTTCACGATGCCCAGTTCGAATCGCCCGACAGTGTCATGGCGATCGACGATGACGGCACCGACCTCGCCGTGCTGGGCGCGCCCGACCTGCTGTGGCGCGCAATCGAAAACCTGGTGCGCAACGCCCTCAAATACGGCGCAGCTGGCGGCGCCGTCGACGTCAAGCTGAGCGGCGAAGACGGCGTAGTCCGGATCAGCGTGCTCGATCGCGGCCCCGGCATTCCCGAGAGCGAGCTGGCGGCAGTGTTCCAGCCCTTCTATCGCGGACAGGTCAGCGCTGGCGACGTCGACGGACACGGCTTGGGCTTGGCCATCGCGCTGCGGGTGGTGCAGGCCCATGGGGGCACGCTGGTGGCGCGCAAGCGTTGCGGCGGCGGCCTATGCATGGACATCTCGCTGCCGCGGGCACCGTAACGCAGCCTAGCGATCATACCAATAGCGGGCATGGTCGCTGCGATATTCGCGCACCTCGAGCCGCGGCCCAAAGTCAAGCGTGAGCGCCCCCGATTCGTCCGTGCGCAAGCGCCGCACTCCCAGCTCGCCATAGCGCGCAAACACCTGCGCCTTTGGGTGATGATAGCGGTTGCGGTAACCGACCTGAAAGATCGCCACATCTGCTTGCACCGCGCGCAGGAACGCCGGCGTCGACGAGGTGCCACTGCCGTGATGGGGCGCGAGCAGCACGTCCGCACGCAACTTCTCGCGCGAACGCGCCACCAGTTGCGCCTCCTGCTCCGCTTCGATATCCGCGGCCAGCAGCATGGCGCGCCCGCCAGCGCTGATGCGCAAGGTGCAACCGCGCGCGTTCGATTTGAGCGCGCCGTCGGCGTAGCTCGCAAGGTCTGGATGGAGCATCTCGAAATGCACTCCATCCCAGCGCCAATCCTGCCCGGCTGTGCAACGCCGATGCATGGGCGCGGCGCGCACGATGGCACTGCCCTGCGCGAGCGAGCTGGCCGTCCATCCCACCCGCACCGCGTCAAACACGGCCAGCGCCCCGCCGGAATGGTCGGCGTCGCTGTGGGTGACGATCACGCCATCGAGGACGGCGATGCCGCGCGCCTTGAGGTAAGGGACAATCACGCGCTCACCGGCATTCGATTGCGGCGAGTACATGGGCCCGGTGTCGTACAGCAGGCGGTGCCCGCTCGTTTCGATCAACAGTGCCATGCCCTGCCCGACATCGAAGGCGGTGACGCGAAATTGTCCGTCTTCGGGATGGCTCGGCGTTTGGACGAGCAAAGGCAGCCACGCCACCATGCCAAGCGGGCGCAGTGGCCAGCCGCGCGGCGCCAGCGTCCACAGCGTCCCGAACAGTGCCCAGCAAAACATCCAGGGTGCAGGCAATGGCGCGCTCCAAAGCGCGAAGCGCTGATTGCCTATCCACTTGAGGAACACGACAAGCGCCTCGACCATCAAGTGCGCCAGCCCGAGCGCCCAGTCTGACAAGGGCGCCGGCAGCACGCTGCCAGCGAGGGCCAGCGGCGTGACGATGAAGCTGACCAGCGGAATGGCGATCGCGTTGGCCACCGGGCTCACCAGCGATACCTGGGCAAACAGCAGCATCGTCAGCGGCACCAAGCCGAGCGTGACCACATACTGGGTATGGGCGCCTTGCTTGATGGCCTGCCATAGTCCGGCGTTACGGATGCCGGTGCGGCCCACGCTCGCGTACAGGATCATGCCGACGGCGCCGAACGAGAGCCAAAACCCCGGCCACAGCGGTGCCCACGGATCGAGCAGCACCACGATGCCAAGTGCCGCGCACAGCACATGCGACACACTGGTGAGCCTTCCAAACCAAAGGGCGGCGGCCACCACCGACAGCATGTACAAGGTGCGCTGCGCCGGTACGCCGAAGCCGGCCAATAGTACATAGAGCAGCGCCACGCCCGCCCCGGCCAGCGCCGCGACCTTTTGCGCAGGCAGTACGAGCGGCAGTTGCGCGCCCGTGAAGAAGGAGCGCCGCCACAGCGTCGACGCGAGCATGGCGAACATTCCGGCGATCATTGTGATGTGCAGGCCGGAGATCGATACCAGATGCCCGATACCGGTGCGGTTGAACACGGTCCAATCGGACTGTTCGATGGCGCGCTGGTCGCCCACGACCAAGGCGACGATCACGCCGGCGTAAGGCTTTCCCGCGAGCGCACGCTCGATGCGCGCGCGCAGCGTGGCGCGCCAGGACTCGATCAGGTTGCCCACGCTTGGCACGAAAGCGTCGATCCGCCGATTCGCCAGGCCAGCGCCGCGCACGTAGCCGGTGGCGCGCAAGCCCTGCTCGAGCAGCCAGACTTCATAGTCGAATCCGTCCGGGTTGGCCACGCCGTGCGGGCGCTGAAGGCGAACCCGCAACTGCCAGCGCTCGCCGGGCTGCACGTCTGCGGCCGCGCCGGCATCGCCGTTGTACCAACCCAGCGCGATATGCGGCGGCACTCGGGCTGCCGGGTCCAGCACGCGTTCAACCACAAAATTAAAGCGCACGCCTTGCCCGAAACGATATGGCAGGCTGTCGACGACGCCTATCACGGTCAGGTCGCGTCCTTCGTCGGTGCGCGCCAGTTGCGGCGCCATCGCCAGCTTGGCAAGCAGCGCGGCCCAGCAAAAGCCCAACACCGCGCCGGCGCCGATGTGCAGAGCCAGGCGCGCCGCCGGCCAAGCGCGCGAGCGCACTTGCGCGAGCGCCCGCGCTGCCACCAAGGCGGCCACGGCGCCAAGCGCGCAGGCCAGCAACGCCGCCTGCATCGGCAGGGACGCGCGCGTCTGCAGCAGCGCCGCGCCAGCGACAAATCCCAGGATCGCGCATCGCATGTCGAATTAGGCCCGGCGGAGAATTCCCCACTGTGCCCGAGCGCAGATCTTCCACATTGAAAAAAATCTAAGCGAATCGACGAATTTGCAAATTTGCGGCCAGGAGCCTGCGCGCGGGTCAGGTTTGCCAGCGCACCGTGCCGGCGTGTGCCGAATCGACGATCGGCTCGACCGCGCCGGCGGCCACGGCGGCGCCCGGGTCGCCAAGAAAGTCGCGCAGCGACTGTTCGACAGCCGCGCCGCTGCAGCCTCGCGACTCCACCCCCAGCCAGCCGTCGCGCCAACTGCGCTTGGCCGCGCCGAGCGCGCACTCGGCCACATGCTGCAACGTGTCGAGCTCCATTGGCGTGGGCAGGCCGCGCGCGAACGGATACGCGGTAAAGCCGATCGAGACGGTCTTGCGCACCAGGCTGCCGTCGGGCAGCGCGAATCCTTGCGCCGCCACCGCCGACCTGATCTTCTCGGCCAGCAGCGGCCCCTGCTCGCGGTCGACAAAGCGTGCCACCAGCAGGAATTCGCCTTCGCCGGCGCACACGACATGGTCCGACTCGCGCATGCATTGTTTGAGCAATTGCGCCGTCTGGGCCAGCACCGCGTCGCCGCCCGCCTGACCATACTGCTCTTTCACCTGCTTGAAGTGGTCCAGGTCGACCAGCAACACGACCAGGTCGGAGCTGGCCGGCGGCACCGCGCTCTGGCTGTGGCGCAAGTCAACCTGCGCCAGGTCGGCCGCCAGCGCCTGCTCCAGATAGCGCCGGTTGTGCAAGCCCGTCAGCGGATCGCTCAGATTGCCCTCCTCGATGCGGCGGTAAGCGCTCGCCAGCGCGGCCGTGCGTTCGGACACTGTACGTTCGAGCTGGGCCGCGCGCCGACGCAGTTGACGCAAGCGCAGCCGGAATACGGCGATCACCAGGGCCGCGCCAAACAGCCAAATGGCGGCGCGAAACCACCAGCGCTGGTGCAGTGCCGGCACCACCGTGAGCGCCATATGCCACTCCTGCGGGCTCCATATGCCTTCACGGTTACTGCCCTGGATGCGCAAGCGGTATTGTCCCGGTGGCAGGCCGGTGTAGGCGGCCACACGCTGATTGGCGTCGACGCTGACCCAGTCGGCGTCATAGCCCTCGAGCCGATAGCGGTAGTTCAGCTTGGCAGGCGCGCTCAAGTCGAGAGCCGCGAATTCGAGCCGCAGATTGCGCTGGTTCGGCTGCAAGGCCAGTTCACTCATGCCGGCCGCGCCGGCCTGCTCCTCGCCATCGACCGTGATGGCGCTCACCGCCAAGGGCGGCCGATATGTCCAATGCTCCAATTGATCGGGCCGCACGATCAGCAAGCCCTCGGGCGAACCAAAGACAAGCTCGCCGCGGCGCGTGCGCACCCGGCTGGCGATATACAGCGTGCGAAACTCATTGCCGTCGGCCGGACCGAAACTGCGGTAGTGCCAGGTGAGTGGATCGATGCGAATGGCGCTGCCCAGCCATACCTTGCCTTGTGCATCCTCGATCAGCGATTCGGCCGGACGCGAGGGCAGATTCAGGCGCGTGTTGAGCACGTCGAAATGCGCGACGCGCCCATCCCACTTGCGCAAAATGGCCACGCCGGACTGGGTTGCCACCCATAGCTTGCCGTCGCGCGCGACCATCAAGTCCGGCACCCAGATGTCGGGCAGGCTGTCGCTGCGCGCGGGATCGCGCATGATGCGCACCGCCTTCCCGCTCTTGGTGTCGAAGGCGTTCAAGCCATTTTCGGTGCCGGCCCACAGGGTGCCGTCGGCGGTGAAGGCGAGCGATTCGACTTCGCGTCCCGACAGACTGCTGACGTCATCGTCGCGATGCGCGAACACGGTGATTTGGTCGCTCGCTGCGTCGATGCGGGCCAGGCCGTTGAGTGAACCTGCCCACAGCGCGCCATCGGCGCCAAACACCATGGTGCGGATCGGCCCACCAGGCAAGCCGCGTTTGCGGTCGAAACGCTCGAAGCCTTTCTGCCCCGGGCGCATGCGGTGCAGCGTACCGTCGAGCGTCGCCACCCAGATCGTCCCGTTTTCCGCCTGTGCCATGCAACTGATGGAGCCGTCCGCCAGCGCACCGGCTTGGGCCGGATTGGGGCGATAGCTCGTGCGCACATGGCCCTCGCCGTTCAAGATGTCGATGCCATTGCCGTTGGTGCCGAGCCACAGCATGCCGTCGGCCGTCTCCAAGGTCCGCACCACGGACGGATGGCTTGGGCTATCCGGATTGGCCGCCAGGTGGTGCAGCTTGCGGAAGGCGCGCGTTGAGGGGTCGTGGCGCGCCAGTCCACCGCCCCAGGAACCAACCCACACCAGGCCAGCGCGGTCGACCAGGATGGCGCCGACACGGTCGGCCCCGATGCTGCTGTCGGACGCGCTGTCGTAACGCAGGCGGTCGATCACCGCGAGCGAGCGCGAATCGACCACGTCGACACCGCCGCCAAAGGTCGCTATCCACACCTCGCCCGGCACCGCTTCGGCGAAACCGTAAATCCAATAGTGACTCAAGCCTTCGCCGCCACCTTGCGCCGGGCGCAGGCGGCGCAATTGGCCGTCCTTGGGATCGTACACCGCCGCGCCATGCGTCACGGTGCCGATCCAGATCCTGCCGCGCGAATCCTGGAACAGCTTGCTGATTTGTTCGCCATTGAGCGATTGCGGATCGGCTGCATCGGAGGCCACGCGCACGAAGCCGCCACCGCGCTGCCACATCTGCAATGCCGCGCGCGTCCCCACCCACAGCCGTCCCTCGCGGTCGAACAACAGGCTGCGCACTTGGTCGTTGGCCAGGCTCGATGGGTCGTTCGCGCCGTGACGGTAGTGGCGGATGGCGCCACTGACCGGATCGAGGCGGTCAAGGCCGTCGTCGGTGCCGATCCAGATGCCGCCCCCGCGGTCTTCGGCCAGCGCTTCGACGCGGTCGTGCGCCAGGCTGGCCGGCTTGGCCGGTGCGTGCCGGTATTGCGTGAAACGGTCGGTGCGCGGGTCGAACACCGCCACCCCGCCGCTGACGGTGCCAATCCACAGGCGCCCATCGCGCGCCACCAACAGGCTGCGCACATAGCTGCCTCCCAACGACGTGGGGTCGCCCGCCTTGGGCCGGAACACCTTGAAGGAGTAACCGTCGTAACGCACCAAGCCGTCCTGGGTGCCGATCCACAGGAAGCCGCGTGCGTCCTGCGCCAGCGCGGCGCTCAGATGGGCCGGCACATCCTCCGGCAAGGCCACACGCCGGAACGTCACCAGGCCGGGCCGGCTCTGGCCGAACGCCTGCAAGGTACAAACGCACAGGACCAGGCACACCAAGGCCCGCCACCATTGAGGCGCCTGAACGATTGAACGCGGCCATCGGAATGAAAGCATAGGCGGGACGAAGCTGACGCGAATGTGAAATTATACGGGCATTCGCCGCGCGCGAAACGCCCAATCCGGGCACAATGCCATCAATTAGCCGGGATGCCCGGTACGCCGGAAAGGCGCGGCAGCGCCGCGCGCGCGTTGGCCGCCGTGGCCTGCGCCGCCTCCAGCGGCGCCATGGCGCGCAGTTCAGCGAGCACGGCGCCAATGGCCGGCAATTGCTCCGGGCTGTTCGCCGTACCTTGCAGCCAGGCCGGCGCGATGTCGGGCGCGTCCGTCTCCAGCACGATCGCCTCGATCGGCAAGCTCGCGGCCAGGCGCCTAATTTGCAGCGCGCGCGTGAACGTCATCGCCCCGCCAAAGCCAAGTTTGAAACCAAGGTCAATATAGCCCTGCGCCTGCTGCAGGCTGCCATTGAAGGCATGCGCGATGCCGCCAGCGGGCGCGATCTGGCGCACGTGTTTGAGCACCATGTCTTGCGAACGGCGCACATGCATCAGCACCGGCAGCGCGAATTCGCGCGCGATGCGCAATTGCTCGCGAAAGAAGTGTTCCTGGCGCGCGCGCATGGCCGGCTCGGCCAGCATGGGGATGAAAAAATCAAGGCCGATCTCGCCAATGCCGACAAAGCGCGGATCGTCCATCGCCACCCGCACCGCCGCCCGCAGCACTTGCAGATCGGCCTGGTCCGCCCGCGGCACGTAGATCGGGTGGATGCCCAAGGTGTAGCACGCGTTCGGCGCCTGCGCCGCCAATGCCGCCACGCTCTGGAAATTGGCGCACTCGACCGCCGGTATCACAATCGCCGCCACGCCCGCCGCGCCGGCGCGCCGCGCCACCGCCAGCGACTCGCCGCCAAATTCATGCGCGTCGAGGTGGCAGTGGGTGTCGATCCACATGTCAGTCCCCGTAGGGCCGCAAACCGTCCTGCGTCAGGTGCAGGACGCGGTCGCAGCGGCGCGCCAGCGCGATGTCGTGGGTGACGATCACGAACGCGGTGCCGAGCGTGTGCGACAGCTCGAGCATCAGGTCGAAGATCTGGTGCGCGGTGGCGTGGTCCAGGTTGCCGGTCGGTTCATCGGCCAGCACGCAGCTCGGCTGCGTCACCAGCGCGCGCGCCAGCGCCACCCGCTGGCGCTCGCCGCCGGACAATTCGCCCGGCACGTGGATGACCCGCTTGGCCAATCCCACCCGCGCCAGGATGCCTTGCGCGCGCGCCACCGCGTCGGCGCGCCGCTCGCGCCGGATCAACAGCGGCATGGCCACGTTGTCGAGCGCGGAGAATTCCGGCAGCAGATGATGAAACTGGTAGACGAAGCCGAGCGCGCGGTTGCGCACTTCGCCGCGCCGCTTTTCGCCCAGCGTGGCGAAGTCCTCGCCGTCGAGCGTGACGGTGCCATCGCTGGGCGTGTCTAGCCCGCCCAGCAGGTGCAGCAAGGTCGACTTGCCCGAACCGGAGGCCCCCACGATGGCCACGCGCTCGCCGCGCATGACGTGGAAATCAATGTCCTTGAACACTTGGACCGAATAGTCGCCCTGGACGAAGGTCTTGCCCAGGCCGCTGCAAGCGAGGACCGGCAAGGACAGCGTTGTTTGCAAGCGTGTCGTGTCATTCATAGCGTAGCGCCTCCGCCGGTTTAACACGCGCGGCCGACCAGCTTGGGTAGATGGTGGCGAGGAAGGCGAGCACGAAGGACACCACGCCGATTTTCGTCACGTCCAGCCAGCGCAGGTCGGACGGCACGGTGCTGATGAAATAGATATCTTTCGACAGGAACTGCACGCCCAGCAGATGTTCGATAAAGGGGACGATCACGTCGATATTGACAGCGATGAGCGCGCCGCCACCGACGCCGATGGCCGTGCCCAGCAAGCCCACCAGCGCGCCCTGGATCATGAAGATCTTCATGATCGATTGCGGCGACGAGCCCAGCGTGCGCAGAATGGCGATGTCGGCCTGCTTGTCCGTCACGCTCATCACCAGCGTCGAGACCAGGTTGAAGGCGGCCACCGCGATGATCAAGGCCAGGATAATCGACATCATATTCTTTTCCGTCTCGACGGCGGCGAACCAGGTGGCATTGAGCTTGGACCAGTCGCGCACCATCAGGTCGCCCGCCATCGAGGCCTTCAGTTCGCGCGCCACCAGCGGCGCGCGCTGCATGTCCGCCAGCCGCAGGCGCACGCCCGAGGGCGCGTCCAGGCGTTCGATCTTTTCGGCGTCTTCCAGGTGGACGAAGGCGAAGGCGGAATCGAATTCATAATGCCCGGCCTCGAAAATGCCCACCACCGTGAAATTGCGCAGGCGCGGCAGCACGCCGGCCGGCGTCACCTGCGGCTGGGCCGTCACCAGCGCCACCTTGTCGCCCATGCCCACGCCCAGCGCACGGGCCAGCGCGTAGCCGAGCACGATGTTGAAGGCGCCGGGTTTAAGCTCGTCCAGGCTGCCCTGCTTGACTTGCTTGGCCACGTCCGACACCTTGCGCTCGTCCAGCGGCAGCACGCCGTGAATGACGACTGGGCGCAGCACGTCATCGTGCATGAGCATGCCTTGCGCCTCGACGAAAGGAGCGGCGCCCTTCACTTGCGGGTTTTGCAGCGCCTGCTGCGCCGCTTCCCGCCAGTTCGGCATGCTGCCGCGCGCGTCGAACACTTCGATATGGGCCAGCACCGACAGCATGCGGTCCGTCACTTCCTTCTGAAAGCCGTTCATCACCGACAGCACGATGATCAGGGCGGCCACGCCGAGCGCGATACCGGCCACTGAAATGGCGGAAATAAAGGAGATAAAACTGTTACGGCCGCTGCGCCGTCCGGCGCGCGTGTAGCGCAAGCCGACCAGCCATTCATACGGCAATTTGTTCACGATACTCATCGATTGCGAGGCCACGCGGGCGTGGGAATTGGGGTTCGAGCCCGCAGTTTGCCACACAAGCGCCCGGCCTGACAGTATTTGCAACAATTTGACACGTCTTGCCGGCCCGCCATCGTGGCGCCGCCACTGCGCGCCGCGCTCTGGAATTTCTGCGCGACAGGCGACATGGCCTACAATGCCGGGCATGACTCAAATTACGTTTGCCCTGCCGTTTGGCTTGCCCCCGCCGGAGCTCGCCGCCGACCTGATCCGCGCCATGAACACGCCCGCGCTGGCGGCCTTGATCGCGCGCGCGGCGCGATCGCGCGCATCGGCGCCGCCAGAAGGCGCGCGCATCTTGCCGCACGAGCTGTGGCTGGCACGCACGCTCGGGCTGGCCGACCTGTCCGCCGCCGCGCCCAGCAGTCCGCCCTTCGCCGCCGCTGCGATGCGCGGCTTTCATCTCGACCCGGGCCAAGGCCACTGGTTCATCGTCCATCCCGCCCACGTCCAGATCGCGCGCAATCATCTGCTGCTGAGCCAACTGCGCGACCTGCACCTGTCGGACGCGCACGCGCGCGCCCTGTTCGAGGTGGCCAAGCCCGCCTTCGAGGAAGCCGGCACCACCGTGTTGTATGGCGATGCCCACACCTGGTTCATGCGCGCCGACGCTTGGCGCGAGCTCGACACGGCCTCGCCCGACGCGGCCACCGGACAGGACTTGAGCGACTGGATGCCCGCCGGCGCCATCGCCAAGGCATGCCGCAAGCTGCAAAACGAGGTGCAGATGCTGTGGCACGAGCATCCCGTCAACCAGGCGCGCGAAGCCGATGCGCTGGCCGCCGTCAACGCGCTCTGGCCCTGGGCCGGCAGCGCCGCCACCACGCCCGCGCCGGCATTGGCGCCGCTGACGGCGCTCGACGCGCCGGCCTGGCTGCAAGCGATCTGCGGCCAGGGCAGCGCCGGCATGCACACCCTGCTGGCCGACAAGGCCAGCACCGTCCACTATTGCGACAGCCTGTCGAGCCCCGCCCTGGCAGCCGACTGGTCGGCCTGGCTGCTCAAGATGCAGTGCCTCGAGCAGGAATGGTTCGCGCCCATGCTCGCCGCCCTGGGCGAGGCACGCCTACGTGATGTGCGCCTGGTGCTCAGCCACCGCGACGCCATCGTCGAATTTTCCACCACCCGGCTGGCGCTGCGCCAATTCTGGCGCCGCCCCAGCCTGAATCGATTGCTGCCATGACCACCCGCATCGCCACCCGCCCCTACCCCTTCCGCACCTCGGAAATGCTGCGCCAGGGCGGCGTGCATCCCGTGCTGGCGCGCCTGTACGCCGCGCGCGGCCTGGTCGACCAAAGCGAACTGTCGAGCGAGCTGGGGGCCCTTATGCCACCGGGCGGCTTGCTGCACATCGACGCGGCCGCCGTGTTCCTGGCCGACGCCATCGCCGCCGCCAAGCGCATGACCATCGTGGCCGACTACGACTGCGACGGCGCCACCGCCTGCGCGGTGGCGCTGCGCGGCTTGCGCGCGATGGGCGCGCAGATCGACTTCATCGTCCCCAACCGCTTCGAGTACGGCTATGGCTTGACGCCGGAGATCGTGCAGCTGACGGCGCGCGAAAAGGCGCCCGACATCATCATCACCGTCGACAATGGCATCGCCAGCATTGACGGCGTGCTTGAGGCCACGCGCCTGGGCATCGAAGTGGTCGTCACCGACCACCATCTGCCGGGCGAGTCGCTGCCGCCGGCGCGCGTGATCGTCAACCCGAACCAGCCCGCCTGCGGCTTTCCGAGCAAGCACTTGGCCGGCGTGGGCGTGGTGTTTTACGTGCTGCTGGCCTTGCGCGCCGAGCTGCGCCGGCGCGGCGTGTTCGACGCCCACACCCAACCCAAGCTCGACAGCCTGCTCGACCTGGTGGCGCTGGGCACGGTGGCCGACGTGGTACGGCTGGACGCGAACAACCGCATCCTGGTCGCGCAAGGCTTGAAGCGCATGCGCGCCGGGCGCATGCATGCGGGGGTGGCCGCGCTGTTCCGAGTGGCCGCGCGCGAGGCCCGAAGTGCCAGCCCCTTCGACCTGGGCTTCGCGCTCGGTCCGCGCTTGAACGCGGCCGGCCGCCTCGACGATATGTCGCTTGGCATCGAGTGCCTGATCACCGACGACGAAGGACGCGCCTGGAGCATCGCCCAGCAGCTCAACGAGATCAACCTCAAGCGGCGCGAGATCGAAGCGCAAATGCAGGATGCCGCCCTGCTGCACCTGGACGACTTCCAGCCGGCCAGCAGCAGCACCATCAGCGTGTTCGACGCCAGCTGGCATCAGGGCGTGATCGGCATCGTCGCCTCGCGCTTGAAGGAGAAATTCTTCCGCCCGACGATCACCTTCGCGCCCGGCGGCGAAGGCTGGCTCAAAGGGTCGGGGCGCTCGATTCCCGGCTTCCACCTGCGCGACGCGCTCGACTTGGTGTCCAAGCGCGCGCCCGGCTTGATCGATAAATTCGGCGGCCATGCCATGGCGGCGGGCTTGACCATCCGCGCCGAGGCCTTCGAGGCCTTCGCGGCCGCTTTCGAGCAAGTGGGACGCGCCTGGCTCAGCACGCAGCAATTGGAGCGCGTGATCGAAACAGATGGCCCGCTTGAAGACGCCTACTTCACCACCGAGTTCATCGAACTGATGGATGGCCAAGTGTGGGGCCAGGGCTTCGCGCCGCCCGTGTTTTGCGACGAATTCCGGGTCATCAGCCAGCGCGTGCTCAAGGAGCGCCACCTCAAGCTACTCCTCGAGCGCAACGGCTGCCGCTACGACGCCATCTGGTTCGGCCACACCGACGCGATGGGCGAGCGGGCGCGCGTGGCGTTCCGCCTGGACGCGAACGAATACAATGGCGTCACGAAAGTGCAGCTGATGGTGGAACACGCCGAACCAGCTTGATGTCCAAAGAAGGTGCGCAGACCTTGAAGCACGACAATTGGCACTAATATCAGGACCGGCATGATGCGTAGATGAATAGCCTGCGCCTCATTCACTTGCTCGAAATCGACGGCTGGTATCGCGCCAGAACTACTGGAAGTCATCACCATTTTAAGCATCCGTGGAAGCCGGGATTGGTGACGGTGCCGCATCCGAAAAAGGATTTACCCAAGGGCATATGTAGCAACATTCTGAGACAGACGGGACTTCGATGAGCACCCTGATTTTTCCCATCGCGATCGAACCGGGCGATGATATGCACGCCTTTGGCGTCACGGTTCCGGACCTACCTGGATGTTTTTCTGCCGGCGACACCTTGGACCAAGCGCTTCATCAAGCGCGCGAAGCAATCGAAGGTCATCTTGCCGTCCTTATCGAAGACGGCACACCCGTTCCCACCGGGCGGCCCCTTTCAGAACACCGCGCCAATGCACGATACGCTAACTGCATTTGGGGAGTCGTCGAGGTAGACGACAGCGTGTCGACAAAGCGAGACACTCAAATATCGATGTATGTCACGGAGGAATTTCTACGCGACATAGACCGGTCCGCCAGCGCAGAGAAACTGACCCGCTCACAGTTCATGACAATGGCGCTGGCAAAAGCGATGGGCCGATAGCGGCACAGCGCGCGCGCGCCATGCCGCCCTCATAAAGCAGCGTTACTGCTTGCGCTCTTCCGGCAGCGGCCAACCATGGTCGAGAACGATGCGCCATTTGCCCGGCGCTTCCTGGCGCCAGACCGAGCTGAACATCGACACCTTCTTGCCGCTCGCATCGAACACGGGACCGCTCGAGATGGCCAAGGTGCCTGAGGCCAACACTTCCACTTCCTTATCATCCGGCACCCAGGAGAATGGCGCTTCCGGCTTGTCGTAGAACTTCTTCCAAAATTTCGCCACTGCTTCCTTGCCATGCAGTGGAGTCGGGCCGGAGAAGAAAACAGCCTCTTCCGACACAAAACTGGTGAAGCCGGCAAAATCACGCTGCTTCATGGTCGCCGCGAAGGCGCGCTCGGTGTCGGCCACCTGTTTCTTCAATTCGGCCATGTCGGCCGCCGTCGCCAGGCTCGACGCCAGCAGGGACACGCCGGCACCCAGGCCGACCAGCATTTTCATCAGACGCATTGCATTCCTTTCAGGTTGGAAAAACGGGATGCGCCTGTGCCTTGGCCAGCGCGCGGCCTCATTCTGCCATGCGCATATCCGAAAGGAAACACCCGCACGATAGGAATGGCGCGCCCACATCTTGCCAATTAAGCGAAATCGGAGTATAAATGATCCATTACGGGAGTTATCATGAATGTCGCTTACCTCTATCCAAAAAGCCGCTTCGAACCTGCCGAACTGGTGGACCTGAACGCGCGCGCCGAGCGCGAACGCCTGTCCCAATCCGCGCTCAAGGGTTTCTTCCGGCTCGCCGCGGCCTGGCAATTGCGCGACGAGGACGCGCGCGAACTGCTCGGTGGCCTGTCGTCGAGCACGTTTTATGAATGGAAAAAAAATCCAGACCGGGTGCTCGAGGTCGACCGCATCACGCGCATCTCCTACCTGCTGGGCATCTACAAGGCATTGCACATTCTGTATGGCGACAAGCTGGCCGACGAATGGGTGGCTCTGCCGAACAAGAACGCCGTGTTCGGCGGGCGCACGCCGCTATCGCAAATGCTCGCGGGCGGCTTGCTGGCCATGCAAACGGTGCGCAAGCTGCTCGACGCACGCCGCGGGGGGCTTTGAATTTGGCAGCCCTTCCCAAACAAACGGCCTTGCGCCAGTTCGACACTTGCCGCCTGATTCCATCGCGCTTCGCCGAGGTCGAGGATTCCGTGCTCGCCCCGCTGTCCGAAAACACCGACCACCTGCGCGATCTATTTGAGCTCGACAACGCCACCAATGAACGCCTGCGCGGCGAATACGGCGGCCTGCCCGGCATCGGCGTCGACGAACTGGTGTTTGGCGTGCCCAATTTCCGCATCATCAACGCCGCCTACACCTATGCGCGCCCGGAAGGCAGCCGCTTCAACGACGGCGAGCGCGGCGCCTGGTATTGCGCCTTCGACGCCGCCACCGCGCTGGCCGAAATCGCCTTTCACAAGACGGTGGAATACCAGGAAATCGATCGCTTCGACGATAGCGTCACCTATCGCACCATGCTCGCCGACTTCAACAGCGTTTTCCACGATTTACGGGGCGCCCACGGTTTTACGCGCTGCCTGGCGCCGGGCAGCTACCTGCATTCGCAACAATTGGCGGCGCGCCTGCAGGATGCCGATTCGATGGGCCTGATTTATCCGAGCGTGCGCCATGCGGGCGGCGTCAACCTGGCGTGCTTCCGCCCCGCGCTGGTGGGCAATGTTCGCAAAGGCCAGGTCTATCGTTTAACATGGGCGGGTTCGCCGACACCGATCGTCGAACGTATTTGAAAAGCATTTGAATAAGATCTTCACGCATGAAAACCAATCCCGAAAAAGACACCGAGCTTCGTCACAAGATCAACCGCGAGACGGCGCGCCTGCCCTGGGCCGAGCTGGAGCGCCATTTCGCGCAAGGTAATGTCATCTACGTCAGCGAAGAACTCGACCTGGTCGAGGTGGCGCTGCGCATTTCACATGACGACAAGGAAAACATCGCGCGCTGGATGGCCGAGGGCAAGATCGCCAAGGTGTCGGACGCGCAGGCGCAAGCCTGGACCGTCGCTGGCGCCTCGCTGTGGACCTCGGTGGTGAGCCCGTTCGTGCTGGTGCAGCCGGAAAAGTCGCCCTTGCACTGAGCGGCCCGCTATCGACTCAAGTCGATCCCATACAAGGCGTAGCCCTTGCCGCCCCCATCATCGCTGGCCAGCAAGGACACATTGGCCAAGCCAGCCTGGTGCGCCACGTCCAGCACGCCCGGCGCCGAATGGAATACGATCGGGCCGCTGGTCTTGAGCTTGCGGAACTGTGCGCTGCGCCCGGAACCGTGCTCGGCGCGCGTGAGCGTCTTGTTTGCACGGATGAAGTCGATGAGCACGTCGCGGCAGGTATCAGGCGAGGCATACACGGTCTTGCTGCCATCGAGCCCCGGAAAGGCGCCGCCGCCGCTGGCCCGATAGTTATTCGTCGCGACGAGGAATTCTTGATCGGGCCTCACGTCCTCGTCCTTGAAACGCAAGCTTTTGATGCGCGCCCCCGCAGCCTGGCTCAAGTCGATGTCGTAGCGCAGCTCCTTGGACGTGAACACGTCGTAATTGAAACCAAAGGATGCCGGATCGATCAATTCTTGCGCCGTCGTGCGCGCCGGGTCGATGGTATTGAAGCGTTTTGCCGAACGCTCTAGCCAGGCTTTTAATTGCGCACCATTGATCTTCACCACGTACAGGATATTCGGATACAAATAGAGATCGGCGGCGTTATTCAAGGCCAGGCTACCGGCCGCCACGTCGGTGTAATCGCGCACGCCGGCCGCCCCCGTCTTCTGCGCCGCGTGGGCCGACAAGATCGGCAAGCTGGCGTACTGCGGCAAATTCGCGCGCACATACTCGGCGACGTAGTGGACCTGCGCCAGATTTACAACGGCCAGCGCGCTGACATCGCCAAGGTCGGCGAAATAGCTCGCCATGCGAAACTGCGTGCTGCCCACGGGCGACTTGACATAGGCGATGGCGCCCGCGTGCTCGGGCGCGACGAGCGCGCCGATGGCCGCTTCCGGCGCCACGAAGGACTTGTCAGGCAATTGCGTGCCGCGCACCTCAACCGTCGTGCGACCCTTGTCAACATGCCAGCCGCGACCGTCGTGCACCAGGTCCAGCGCGATCACGCCAAGCTGTTTGCCCCACAAACCGGCCATGACAGTGGGCACGCCGTGAATCGTGCCCTTCGCATGGTCGATGCCGTCGGCATTGTCCGCAGCCGAATTTCTGTGTGTGCTGGGGAACAGCTGATGTGCGTGGCCGATCAAAAGCGCATCGATGCCATCGAGCTGGGCGAGGTAAAGCGCGGCGTCGGCCATCATGGGCGAATACGGCGCGCGCTCGATGCCGCCGTGGCATAGCACCACGATCAGATCGGCGCCCTGGGCTCGCATCTGCGGCAAGTATTTCTGCACGCTTTCGCGCATGCCCTCGGTGTAGACCTTGCCGTCAAGCCAACGGCGATCCGACATCACGATATTCGGCGGCGCCACCCCAATAATACCCACGCGTAGTATCGTGCGCATCGGCTTGCCGGCGGCATCGAGCGCCGCGATCTGTTTTTCAATGATATGGAAGGGCGCGAACAAGGGCTGGCGAGTGCGCGTACTGTAGACGTTCGCCAACACCAGCGGAAAAGTCGGGCCGGCGCAGCGCGGCGCATCGGGCGCGACACCGTCGACGTCGAAATGGCTACCCGTGACCTGATTTAGGAACGGCAAACCGAAGTTAAATTCGTGATTGCCGATGGTGGCGCCATCGTAGGCCAGCAGATTCATGGCTTTGTAAATAGCCAGCGTCTGCTCGCACGGCACAGCCCCGATACTGGCTTGATAATCGGCCAGCGCCGTGCCCTGTATGGCATCGCCGTCATCGAACAGCAAGCTATTGGCAAATTCGGTACGGGCCGCCCGGATCAGGCTTGCGGTGCGCTCCAGGCCAAGCGAGGCATCGGGAGCGAGTTTGTAATAGTCATAGCCGACGATATTGGCATGCAAGTCTGTCGTCTCGAGCAAGGCCAGTGTCGCGCGCGCACCGCCCTGGGGCGGATCGGCGGCGCATGCGCATGAAACGGACAAGGCCAGTATGGCGACAAGAAAAATGCGCAACATGAGTCTCCTTGGGAATGACCTTGAAATGATACGGCAATGCGCCTTAAAAACAACAATACAAGATGATGTAACCTATCGGTTGCTTTTTGAGTTGCATCTATTACACTGCCCGTCATCCCAATCACTGGAGCCCACCACATGAAATCCAATACCGAACTGCTGATTCGTTTTTCGCGCCGCGGCCAATGGCTGGTCCTCGCCATTTTTCTGTTTATGGGGATAATGGTGATTGGCCTGACAGCCTACCCCAATAGTTCCTGGTTTACGGGCCTGCGCGCGCTGTTCCCCATGTACCCCATCGCCGTTGCCGTGGCCGTGGCCCTGCAGCGCCGCGGCATGGGCCATGTCCGGATCGATCCCTCCAGTGCCGCCATGCAAGCGATCCTTTCGGACGAGTTGCGTCAAGCGAGCGTCAATCTTGGCCTGCGCAACGCCGTCGTCGCCATCGTCATCGTGCAGCCGGTTCTGGGCGCGGCGCTGACGCTGTGGCCAATCGCGCAACCGGTTGCGCTGATGGCCTCGCTTAGCGTCGTTATTCCCAGCGTCACCCTGCTCGCCAGCATGCTCTACTACGACCGCTGAGCCGGCCATGAGTGAACAACTGAAGACGACCATGAAGGTACAACGGGCGATGCGCGAGCTGACCCAGGCCGATTTGGCCGAATTGAGCGGCATTACACGAAAATCGATCAATGCCATCGAGACGGGCAATATGGTGCCCTCGACGATACTCGCGCTCAAGCTCTCCCGTGCGCTGGGCGTAAAGGTCGAGGAATTGTTCAGCCTTGACAGCGGGTCGCAGTAAAAAGAAGGTGCGGCGCGGAACGTGCGGCTCATTCCACCATGACAATGCTAGAGTACGCCACTGCGCGCGCACGCAATGCAAGACCAATGCGCTTCTTACAAGGTGGTGACATGAATAAATTGGCTGCGTTGATACTCGTCTTTTGCGTCGCCACCGGGGCATATGCCGCTCCGAGCGCAAACGATTACGAGCGCATCACAAGCGAGATTTTCACCGCTTGCAATGGAAAACCGCAGTCAGCATGCTGGAGCAGCTTGAAAACCCGGCTGGCGCAGCTCGGGCCACCGAAAACCAAGCAGGAATTCGATGATCAAGTCCTAGCATACTGGATGCTCGCAAAGCTGGCCCACGCGCTTGGCGAGTTCGCCGACGCCCAAAGCCTGTTCGAAGCGACGCGCGCACTGACCCAAAAAACGGACACCTTTGGCATCCGGGACGACGCACATGATTATGCCGCACTGATCCTCGAGGCCGATATGGCCGAACTTGCTATCAGCGCGGGCAATCATGCGCAGGCGTTGGCATACCTTGACCGGATCGCCAGCGCCTCGCCCGAAACAATGGCGACGCCCCCCATTCAACTGTTGCGCTGCGCGGCGCTGATAGGATTAAAGCGCGACGGGCTTGCCAACACCTGCCTTCAAGCGCTACTTGCTGGCCTGGATTTTTCTGGGGCGAGTCCTTCTTGCGGACTCCCCTTCCTGCTGGGCCCGGCTCCTACGAATCCCTACCAGATCGGCCGCCGTATTGCAGCGTACTATGCGCGTCAGGGCAAGGCAGAACAGGCATTCGATTTGCTGCACCTGTTAGCGGGGAAGCGTCAATCGGCCATTTCAGTCATGGCCAAGGATCGTCCGGACAGGCTTTGGGCGACAGAGCTAAGTGCGGCGGACTTGTTGGAAGATGAAGCGGCCGTCTTTGTATCACAGGGAAGCGATATGCAAGCGGACGCCTCGCTGCGCCGCGCAATAGAAATACGGGAGCAGGAACTTTCGCCAACGCGCAAGCGCGATCTAATCCAACTGGCAAACATCGGACGGCGCATGGGGCAATTCAACGAAGCCGCCTCCTTGCAAGCCCGTGCGGATGCGCTCAAGGCGGAGCCTGTCGACGCGGCCCCACGTCCCAGGCTCGTCGATCCATTGGCGGCGACGCTCGGCATGTTCGAATAGCGCTGCGGCAGGGCACGCTACCATCGACATGGACCACAAAACTCGCTCACCCGCTAGGCCTTGAAGCTGGCGCAGGGCTAGGGCGTCACGGTCGCAGCAATGGTCAGTCGGTCGTCCGACGACACCAAAACAATGTTGCAGTACCCTGAGGTATAATCCAAGGTTCGATTAAACAATTTAAACGACCGGAACATCATGGAAGCCGAACGCATCAACGCCCTCTCCGCCCTGCTCAACGACTTGACCAGTCGCGAAGCCGAACTGCGGAGGTATCTTTGACTTCGATAAGAAGTCAGAGAAACTCGAGCAAGTCAACGAAGAACTAGAAGACCCTACGGTCTGGAACGATCCGAAGCGCGCCCAAGACTTGGGCAAGGAAAAGAAAGCGCTCGAAGCGGTCGTGCACACCCTGATCAAGGCTGACGCCGACCTCAAGGACGCCAACGACCTGTTCGCGATGGCGCGCGAGGAAAACGACGACGACACGCTCGAAGCGGTCATTGTCGACGCCGACGCCATCAAGGCCGTGGTCGAGGCGATGGAATTTCGCCGCATGTTCGGCAACCCGATGGACGCGAACAATTGCTTCATCGATATCCAGGCTGGCGCGGGCGGTACCGAGGCGCAAGACTGGGCATCGATGCTGCTGCGCCAATACTTGCGTTATTGCGAGCGCAAGGGCTTCAAGGTGGAAATCCTGGAACAGTCCGACGGCGAGGTGGCCGGCATCAAGACCGCCACCCTCAAGGTCGAGGGCGAGTACGCCTATGGCCATTTGCGCACCGAAACGGGCGTGCACCGCCTGGTGCGCAAGTCGCCGTTCGACTCGGCCAATGGCCGCCACACTTCCTTCACCAGCTTGTTCGTGTATCCGGAAGTGGACGACTCGATCGAGATCGACGTCAATCCGGCCGATATCCGGGTCGACACCTACCGCGCCTCCGGCGCCGGCGGCCAGCACATCAACAAGACCGACTCCGCGGTGCGCATGACGCACGCGCCCACCGGTATCGTGGTGCAATGCCAGAACGACCGCAGCCAGCACCGCAACCGCGCCGAGGCGATGGAAATGCTCAAGGCCAAGCTGTACGAGCACGAACTGCGCAAGCGCATGAGCGAGCAGCAAAAGCTGGAAGACTCCAAGACCGACGTCGGCTGGGGCCACCAGATCCGCTCCTACGTGCTGGACCAGTCGCGCATCAAGGATTTGCGCACCAACTTCGAGACGGGCAATACCAAGGGTGTGCTCGACGGTGACTTGGACGACTTCATTTCCGCCTCCCTCAAGCAAGGCGTGTAAGGATGCACAAGCCAATGACGAAGCCACGGCGCGCCTTTATTTTCGACATGGATGGCACCATTGTCGACAATATGGCGTATCACACGCGCTCGTGGATCGCGTTCTTCGAGCGGCGCGGACGCACCATCGACGCCGACAAGTTCTTCCGCGCCACCGCCGGGCGCCAGGGCAAGGAAATCATGCGCGCCTACCTGGGCGATGACTTGTCGGACCATGACAACGCCGTGCTCAACGAGGAAAAAGAAGCGGTGTACCGCGAGCTGTACGAGCCTTACCGCAAGGCCGTCAAGGGATTCGACAATCTGGTGGCCAATGCGCAGTTGCGCGATGTGGCCCTGGCCGTGGCCACGGCCGCGCCGGACGCCAACATCGGCTTCACGCTCGACGGCTTGAACTTGCGCCAGCATTTCCACGCCATCGTGGGCGCGGCCGATGTCGCGCGCGGCAAGCCCGAGCCGGATGCGTTCCTGATGGCGGCCAAACGCTGCGGCGTAGAGCCCAAGGATTGCATCGTGTTCGAAGACGCGCCGCTGGGCGTGGAAGCGGCGTTGCGCGCGGGCATGCGCGCGGTTGCATTGACGACCACGCTGCCGGCCGACGCCTTCGCCCACTTCGACAACGTCATCCATATCGTCAAGGATTTCAGCGAGCTGCCGGTCGAGGCGCTGTTTCGCAACTGATCCCGACACCACGAATACCACCAAATAAAACTCAACCAGGCAGGCCATTATGAGCACCGATATCCAGGAACAAGCCGCAGCGCCGGCGGACGACAATAAATTAATCGCGGAGCGCCGCGCCAAGCTGGCAGCGATCCGCGAAAAAGGGATCGCCTTCCCCAACGATTTCCGTCCGCAACACAAAGCGGCAGCGCTGCGCGAGCAGTTTGGCAGCAAGACGCGCGAGGAATTGGAAGCGGCGTCGGTTGAAGTGGTGCTGGCCGGGCGCATGATGTTCAAGCGCGAGGCGGGCAAGAAAGCCGCCTTCGCCGAATTGATGGATTCCTCGGGCGCACGCGCCGATGGCCGCATCCAGATCTACGTCACGCTCGACAACACCGGCGAAGCGGCGATGGAAGCGCTGCATCACTACGACCTGGGCGACATCCTGGGCGTGCAAGGCACTCTGTTCAAGACCAAGACCGACGAATTGACCATCAAGGTCAGCGCACTGCGCCTGATCACCAAGTCGCTGCGTCCGCTGCCGGACAAATTCCACGGCTTGGCCGACCAGGAAACCAAGTACCGCCAGCGCTATGTCGACTTGATCATGAGCGAAGACACGCGCCGCACCTTCAAGGCGCGCACCGCTGCCATGTCGTCGATCCGCCGCTTCATGGAAAAACACGACTTCATGGAAGTGGAAACGCCAATGCTGCACACCATTCCGGGTGGCGCGGCGGCCAAGCCTTTCATCACGCACCATAATGCGCTCGATATGCAGATGTTCCTGCGCATCGCACCCGAACTGTACTTGAAGCGCCTGGTGGTGGGCGGCTTTGAGCGCGTGTTCGAAGTCAATCGCAATTTCCGTAACGAGGGCGTATCGCCGCGCCACAATCCGGAATTCACGATGATGGAATTCTACGCGGCCTATGTCGATTACCAATGGCTGATGGATTTCACCGAGGCCGTGATTCGCCAAGCCGCCGTTGACGCGCACGGCACCGCGGTGCTGAGCTACGGCGGGCGCGAACTCGATTTGTCCAAGCCCTTCCACCGGCTCACCATCGTCGGCGCCATCAATAAATACGCGCCCCATTACACGAACGAACAACTGCACGACATGGCCTTCCTGAAGGCTGAATTGCTCAAATTCGGCGTCAAGCCATTCTCCACGTCCGGCCTGGGCGCGCTGCAATTGGCCCTGTTCGAGGAAACCGCCGAGTCCCAGCTGTGGGAGCCAACGTATATCGTCGACTATCCGGTTGAAGTTTCGCCGCTCGCGCGCGCCTCCGACACGGTGGCGGGCATCACCGAGCGCTTCGAGTTGTTCATCGTCGGACGCGAGATCGCCAACGGCTTCTCCGAGTTGAACGACGCCGAAGACCAGTCGGCGCGTTTCCTGTCGCAAGTGGCGGCCAAGGACGCGGGCGACGAAGAGGCAATGTATTACGACGCCGACTACATCCGAGCACTCGAATACGGCATGCCGCCAGCTGGCGGTTGCGGCATCGGCATTGACCGCTTGATGATGCTGATCACCGATTCGCCCAACATCCGCGACGTGATCCTGTTCCCGCACCTGCGCCGCGAAGACTAAGCGCGCCATCGCCGAAAAAAATGCCCGCAGAATTTGCGGGCATTTTCATTTCTGGCGCGAGCCGACTAGAACAGCCTCACCCCGATCAGCTCGCGTGCATGGCTCAGGCCAATCCCAGCTTTTGCGCCAAGCCGATTCGCTGCAACTTGCCCGTCGCGCCTTTCGGCAATTCATCCATGAACATGATCTTCTTCGGGACTTTGTAGCTCGCCAGCTTGGTGCCGGCGAAGTCGCGAATTTCGCGCTCGGTGGCCACCATCGATTCACGCAACACCACCACCGCGCCCACGTCCTCGCCCAAGCGCTCATCGGGAATAGCGAACGTCACCACCTGGGCCACGGCCGGATGATCCATCAATACTTCATCGACCTCGCGCGGGCTGATTTTCTCGCCGCCGCGATTGATGATTTCCTTGAGCCGTCCCGTGATGGAGACATAACCTTGCTCGTCGAGGACGCCCTGATCGCCCGTGCGGAACCAGCCATGGCTAAACGCTTGCTCATTGGCGCCCGGATTATTTTCATACCCGGCCGTGATATTGGCGCCGCGCACCACGATCTCCCCAATCGAGCCAGCAGGCAGCAATACGCCTTCGCTATCCATGATGGCCACGTCCGGGCCGGCGGCGATACCGACCGTGCCTGGCTTGCGCTGCGCCGGCGGCAAGGGATTGCACGCCATTTGATGCGCCGCCTCGGTCATGCCGTAAGCCTCGATCACGGGCGCGCCAAACACATCCTCCAATTGCGCCAAGACTTGCGTGGGCAGCGAAGCCGACGAGGACCGGATAAAGCGCAAGCGATTGCGCGCGATGATATCGGCGTTGTGCCCGGCACGCGTCAAGATCGCCTGGTGCATGGTCGGCACCGCCGTGTACCACGTGGGTTTGACTTCATCGACCCATGCGAAAAACTTCAAGGCATTGAAACCCGGGCTGCAGCTGACCGAACCGCCGCGCGACAAAGGTGCGAGCACGCCGGCGATCAAGCCGTGGATATGGAACAAGGGCATGATGTTCAAACCCTTGTCGCTGGCGCTGAACTGCGTCGTGCTGGCGATATTGCGCGCCGATTGGCACACATTCGCTTGCGTGAGCGGCACGATTTTCGGACGCGAGGTCGTGCCGGACGTATGCAGCACGAGCGCGATATCGCCAGCCTGCGCAACGCCGGCCTGAGCGGCCACGCCACGCAGCGCGCCGGTGTCGAGCGTGAATGCACCAGCCCCCAGCTGCGGCGCCGGAATTATCTCGATGATGGCCACGCCAAGTTTTTGCGCCACCGCGATGGCGGGGCTGGCCGAACCGCGCTCGACGAGCAAGGCTTTGGCGTTCAAGTCCGTCAAGTAGAATTCGAATTCATCGGCCCGATATGCCGGATTGAGCGGCGCGCAGCTTGCCGCGCAGCCGACGGCGATGAAGCTGGCCGCCATTTCCGGCCCGTTCGGCAAAACGATCGCGACCCGGTCATTGCGGCCAATACCGGCGCCATTCAAGGCCACAGCTGTTGCCCGTACCAGCGCGCGCAAACCCGCGAACGTCAATGGGTGGCCACCAGGGCTGCCAATTGCGTGCGCTTGGTCCGATCCAACTTCAATCAACTCGCTTAGGGTCTGCATCTTAAGTCCTTGCAACGCGCGCCCAAGCAATGGGCGCGACTTGGATAATGACGAATTACTTCACGAAGCCAGCGCGGCGACGCATTGGTTTGAGCACAAACATCGCCATCGCTGCGGCGATGATATTCATCGTCGCACATACGAAAAACACCGCGTGCCATCCGCCGGTCGATTGCGACAGCAACGCCGCAACCGGAACCAGCAAAGCTGCCGTACCTTTGGCCGTGTACAGCATACCGGCATTGGCCGCCGCGAATTTCGGACCAAAGGTATCGGTGCAGGTCGATGGGAACAAGCTGTAAATTTCACCCCATGCGAAGAACACCAGGCCGGACAGCAGAACGAACAGCAGCGGGTCCTGGCCGAATTGGCTCAGCAGGTAAATGCCCAGGCCCTCAAGCGCAAAGGCGATGCCCATCGTATTTTCGCGGCCGATATGGTCCGACACCCAGCCGAAGAATGGTCGCGTGACGCCATTCAAAATGCGATCGAGCGAGAGCGCGAATACCAGGGCCGGCATGGTCAGGCCAAGCATACTGACCGGCATTTTATCGACCTTGAAGTCGCTCGCGATCGTTGCCAACTGCGCCACCGCCACCACACCGCCAACGGCCATCATCACGAACATCACATACATCACCCAGAAAATCGGCGACTTGAGCGTCTGCGCAGGGGTCGAATTATTCTTTTCTTCCAGCTCGGGCTTGCGCAGCACTTTCGCCACCTCATCGCCTTTGGGGGCTGCCAGGAACATGGCAAGCAACACGACGATGATGCCCTGTCCGATGCCAAAATAAGCGAAGGCATGCTGATAGCCATCGGCCTTGATCATCGCCGAAATCGGCAAGACCGTCAGCGCCGAGCCCATGCCGAAGCCTGCGGCCGTCAAACCAGCGGCCAAGCCGCGGCGATCCGGGAACCATTTCAAGGCATTACCGACGCAAGTGCCATACACGGCGCCGGCGCCGATGCCGCCAATCGCCTGCGCAAAATACAGCATCGGCAGGCTGCTGACGAAGGAATTCATGAACCAGCCGATGCCAACCATGACGCCACCCACCAATACGATGCGGCGCGGACCGAAACGGTCGACCAGATAACCCTCGAGCGGCACCAGCCAGGTTTCGGCCACCACGAAAATGGTGAACGCGACTTGAATGGCGGCCTTGCCCCAACCGAATTTGTCATGCATCGGGCCGACGAACAAGGTCCATCCGTACTGCAAATTGGCGACCATCGCCATGCACACGATCCCCATGATCAACTGGATCCACCGGTATGAGGCGCTCTTGCCCGATTCGATCAACCCGTCGATGTCGACGCCACTATTCGGCGCGAATACGCCGCCTGCTCCGCTGCTGTTATTCATGGACAAACGTCTCCCAATTAGCCATGCTGGTTAAAAAACCTGTGAAAATCCGATGCGCGCCGCTGCGTTTAGCCGCGTGTTTGAAATTTGAGGCGAGCGCCGCTACGCTCGAGCGTGCGCGACAGTAATCGGATGAGCGAATAAACGGATTCGATGGTGGGCGCTGGCGTGGCCGTCATGCGCGCCAATTCCAGCACGCTGGCCACGAGCGCATCGAGCTCGAGCTGGCGGCCCTGCTCCACGTCTTGCAGCATCGATGTCTTGTGTGCGCCGACCGCGCCCGCTCCCGCAATGCGCTGCTCGCTTGTGACCTTGAAGCGCACGCCGATTTTCTCGCCTATGGTTTGCGCTTCCTCCATCATGCGCAGCGCCAGCGCATGCGTGAGCGGGTCGCTGCAAATATCCTCGAGCGTGGCGTGGGTCAGGGCCGACACCGGATTGAAAACGACGTTTCCCCACAGCTTGACCCAGATCTCGTTGCGGATATCGGTTGACACCGGCGTTTTGAAACCGGCTTGTATCATCAACTTGGCCAAGGCCAGCACCCGCTCGGTCTTTTCGCCGCTCGGCTCGCCCAGGGAAAAGCGATTGCCCTCGATATGCTGGACCACGCCCGGCGCGATCAGCTCGGCGGCCGGGTAGACGACGCTGCCAATCACCCGTTCAGGCCGAATACCGCGCCACAAGGCGCCATGCGGATCGAGTGACTGCAATTGTGCGCCCTCGAATTGACCACCAGTGCGATGAAAATACCACCAGGGCAGTCCGTTTTGCATGGTGACGATGGCGGTCTCGTCGTGGCACAGCGCGTCGATGTCGGCAGCGATCGGCTCGACCTGGTGCGACTTCATCGTGAGGATGACCACATCGTGCTTGCCCGCGTCCGCGATGGTCGCTGCCCGCATGCGCGGGTGATCCGGCGCGACGTGCAATTGCTGCCCGTCGGCGAGTAGAAGGCGCATGCCCTCTGTGCGGATCGCTTCGAGATTGGCGCCGCGCGCGATCAGGCTCACGTCCACGCCGGCCAAGGCCAACTTTACGCCCAGCAAGCCACCGATGGCGCCCGCGCCCACGATTGCGATTTTCAATTACACACCCCTGTGCTCATACGCATTCCATGTTCTTCGTGTTGTTTGAATCCGTGCCCAGCCCAGGCGGGCGACGCAATTCTAACCGAAAATTTCACAATAAAGAATATAATACAATATTGAGTAAATATCATAATTATAACTAAGTTAAACAGTCCGCCCTAGCAATAAGGGGCATGGCGCCGGATGTCGACCGCGCGCTCCAAGAACCGATCAACTCTCATCTATCGAAGGACGATATGGCAGCGATACAAACAGGCGGTACGATCCGATCCACATTGCAAACCATTTTCTGCTGCGCCGCTTTCATGGTCTTTTCGGCCAGCGCCGCGACCAGCAACAACGACGACATCGTCATCGGACAGTCGGCGCCCATTACCGGCTCGAATGCCGATTTGGGACTCGATATTCGCAACGGGGCGCTCGCGTATTTTCGGAAGGTCAATGCGCATGGCGGCATTCACGGGCATAAGATTTCCCTGGTGACGCTCGACGACCATAACGATGCGAAGGTATCCGGCGCCAACGCCAAAACGCTGGTGGAAAAGGATGGCGCGGTCGCGCTATTCGGATTCGCCTCGTCCACGCTAAGCATTCCCGCGATGCCAACCGTGGAAAGCGCGAAGGTGCCGTTTTTTGCGCCATTCACCGGCGCCGACACGATCCGCAAGCAAAACAGCTACGTCTATACAATCCGCGCCACCTATGCCGACGAAATCTCCAAACTGTTGGGATTCTGGGCGCCATTGGGTATCTCGCGGGTGGCGGTCCTGCATTACGACGATGCGGTGGGCAAGCAGAATTTCCAGACCGCGGCCAAGGCGCTAGAGAAGTTCAATAAAGTGCCGGTGTCGGTGGCGATCAAGCGCAATGCCGAGCTGACCGATGCGGACGTGGCCAATATCATCAAGGCCGATACCCAGATCATCCTCGTCACCACCTCCTACGCGCCGCTGGCGCAAATGCGCAGAAAGCTGACAAAGCTCGATAACTATTCGCTGGTGACCTCGCTGTCGTTCGCGGGCGCTTCGCAAATCGCCAAGTCGTTGGGGGAAGCTGCCGGCGGCATCACGGTCGCCTTGACGGTGCCTTTGCCGACCGATCGCACGGTAGCGGTCGTGGCCGAATGCCAGGACGCTTGGCGCGAAGCGGGCCAAGCCGGGCCGGTGTCGCCAACCGCACTCGAAGCGTATATCGCCGCCAAGGTATTGGTTGAAGGCATACGCCACGCCGGGCGCGAGGTGACGCGCGAATCGCTGCAGGAATCGCTGGCCGCCTTGACCAAGGTCGACGTGGGTGATTTTGTCGTGCAATTCAAGCCGGGTTTCCACCATGGCGGGAAATTCGTCGACATCGCCGTCATCGCCCACAACGGCGTGTTGCGCCAATAGACCACGACGAAGCGACTCATTGCGGATGATGCGGCATATCTGAGGGGGGGGGATTTTTTCCCCTCAGCGTGGGCTAGTGCACATTGCGGGCAATGAAATAGACGAGCGCGACGAGCGCAGACCCGAATCCATACATCTTCCAAGTCAATGCATTGAATTCTTTTTGGAGTTCAGTGCGCACGTTCTGGACATCGATACGCAGACTTTGGACCGCCGTTTCCAGCTCAGCCTTCGTAACGTAGTTCGAACGTATCACCGCCAGATCGGCTTTGATCGACCCAATGTCGTGTTCGAGCGTGGAGATTCGGCTTCCGACGTCCATGCACCATCATCGATAACACGCCCCGCCCTGTCAAGCGGCGCGGCGCATCGTGCGGGACTTTGTTGAGCAAGCTCAATGCCGGCAGCCGCATGGGGCCGCCGGCAAGGGATGGTTTATTGAATGATGCGATAGCAAGGCGTGTATGCCTTGCCAGCTAGCTTCATGCGGCTTTGCGCCACGAACGAAGCGAGCAAGGCATCCATCGGCCCCATGATGGCGGGGTCGCCATGGATTTCAAAGTGGCCGTATTTTTCGATCGCGCGGATTCCCTCGTCCTTCACATTGCCCGCCACCACCCCGGAAAACGCGCGCCGTAAATTGGCCGCCAACAGATGCACTTCCTGGTTCTTGTGCAGGCTCAGATTGCGCATGTTTTCATGCGTCGGGCTGAAAGGCTTCTGGAATTCGTGATCGATTTTCAGCAACCAATTGAAGTAATACGCATCGCTGCGCGCCTTGCGAAATTCGCGCACGTGCTTGATGGCCGTTTGCATTTCCTGCGCCACCAGTTCGGGATCGTCGATGATGATCTTGTAGCGCTGCTGCGCTTCCGGCCCCAAGGTATCGGCGATGAACTGGTTGATTTGCTCGAAATACGCGCGCGCCGTTTCCGGCCCCGTGAAGATCAAGGGGAAAGGCAGATCGGCATTGTCTGGATGGAGCAAAATACCCAGGATATACAGGATTTCCTCGGCGGTGCCGGCCCCGCCCGGGAACACGATAATGCCGTGGCCGGTGCGCACGAAGGCTTCGAGCCGCTTTTCGATATCGGGCATGATCACCAGGTTATTGACGATCGGATTGGGCGACTCGGCCGCGATAATGCCCGGCTCGGACAAGCCCAGATAACGCCCGCCCGTCATGCGCTGCTTGGCGTGGCCAATGGTGGCGCCCTTCATGGGCCCCTTCATCGCACCCGGCCCGCAGCCCGTGCAAATATCGAGTTCGCGCAAGCCCATCTCGTAGCCCACGTGCTTGGAGTACATATACTCGCCGCGGCTGATCGAATGCCCGCCCCAGCACACCACCAGGTTCGGATTGCGCTGCGGCTGCAGCACGTCGGCATTGCGCAGAATATGGAACACCGAATCGGTGATGCCTTCGGTGGTGTTGAGGTCGAATTTGGGATTGTCCGTCACTTCATCGTTGACGAAGATGATGTCGCGCAAGACGGCGAACAGGTGCTCGTGTATGCCCTTGATCATCTTGTTGTCGACGAAGGCGCTGGCCGGCGCGCCGCGGATATCGAGCTTGATGCCGCGCTCGCGCTGGATGATGCTGATCTCGAAGGACTGGTAGCGTTCGAGCAGTTCCTTGCCATCGTCAGTGGTGCTGCCGCAATTGAGCACGGCCAGCGAGCAATTGCGGAAAATCTTATACAGGCCGCCCTGGCTGGTATCTAGCAATTTCGCCACTTCCGCCTTGGACAATACTTCCAGTCGGCCTTCCGGTGCAATCAGGGTATCGACAACGTCATGATTCATGGTGCGCGTTCCTTAATCAATTCAAAAACCGGTATCTCTTGTGTTCAATGCCAATATACGACAACTGGCAACTTTGTGGGGCGCTGAATACGAAAGCGGCAAAGCCGCAGCGACTTTTTGGCGTGGCGCGCCGTTTGTGGATTAAAATGCAGCCCGGACCAGGGATCGTCAGCTGGTTCGCAGAATATAACCATTCAGATCATAGAGACAGGAGACCCCGCATGAGCGGAGCCGTTAATACGCCAAACCAGGAAGTTGCCATTCCGGAGTTTAAACAGGTGATGGGCCATCCGGCCCCGCTGTGGATGTTGTTCATGTCGGAATTTTGGGAGCGCTTCGCTTTCTACGGCATCCGCTGGGCCTTCGTCCTGTATATCGTCGCGCAATTTTATGGCGGCAGCCCGACCGGCGAGGCCCCTGCCAGCGACACCTATGGCGCCTACCTGGCCCTGGTGTATGCGGCGGCCCTGTTTGGCGGCTACGTCGCCGACCGCGTGATCGGTTACCAGCGTTCTATCCTGATTGGCGCCATCTTCATGGGTTCGGGCTTGTTCATGATCTCGATGCCCGATCCCATGCTATTTAAATTCGGCCTGGCCACCATCATCGTCGGCAACGGCTTGTTCAAACCGAATATCTCGACCATGGTGGGCAAGCTGTATTCCGCCAACGACACCCGGCGCGATTCAGGCTTCACGATTTTCTACATGGGCATCAATGCCGGCGCGATGATCTCGCCCATCGTCACCGAATACCTGGCGCGTAAAGTGTTCGGCATCGGCGACACCCCGGCCTACAAAGTCGTCTTCATCACGGCCGGCATCGGCATGTTGATCAGCCTGGTCTGGTTCTATTTTGGCCGGCGCATCTTGCAAGGCATCGGCCGCCCGCAGGAAGACGCGCAAAGCCGCATGCGCATGGTCTACGTGGCCATTGGCGGCGTGTGCGCCATTCCCGTCTTTTACTTCTTGCTGGCGATCGGCGCGGACTCCTTGCAATGGGTATTGTCCTCGCTGTTCGTGGTGCTCTCGATCCTGCTGTTGGTCGAAGGTGTGCGCACTGGTCCGGTGGCGCGCGACAAAGTGATCGCGATGCTCTTGATTTTCATCTTCAATATCCTGTTCTGGATGTTCTTTGAACAGGCGGGCAGCTCGTTTACCTTCCTGGCCGATAAAATCGTCGATCGCGACCTTGGCTTCGTCGTCTTCAAGAACGCGTGGTTCCAAAGCGTGAACTCGGTGGCCATCATCGTGTGCGCACCGCTCATCGCCTGGATCTGGGTTGCCATGGGCAAGCGCAACCCATCGATTCCGCGCAAGTTCGGCTTGGGCATGATCTTCAACGGCCTGGCCTTCGGCCTGCTGATGTTCGCCCTGTCACATCTGGTCGACGCCCACAACAAGATTCCGTTCTGGACCTTGTTCGCCGTGTACTGGATTCAATCGATTGGCGAACTGTGCCTGTCCCCGATCGGCTTGTCGATGACAACCAAGCTGGCGCCTACGCGCCTGGTGGGTCTGGGCATGGGCGGCTGGTTCCTGTCTACCGGCATGGGCAACAACTTGTCGGGTATCTTCGCCAAGTATGTCAGCGGCGAAACCGGGCAGTCCGTGCAGTCCGCGCTGTCGGGCTACACCTCGGCCTTCTATGTGCTCGTGGCCGCCGGCGTGGGCATGTTCATCATCGCGCCGCTGATCCAGAAGCTGATGCACGGCGTGAAGTAACGCGAACGCGGCATCAATGAACGGCGGCCTGCGGGCCGCCGTTTTCATTTATATCAAGCGCCCAGCGAGCGCTGCATCTCTTGCATCTCGCCAAACACCCAGGCGCGAAAGCGCTGGATCTTCGGCATCGCTTCCTTGCGCCGGTTCACCAGGAAGCGGTAGCCCTTGGAAAACGGGGCGCTGCGGCAAGGCAGCACCTTGAGCTTGCCTTTCAAGATATCCTCATACGCGATGCCGTAGGCCACCAGGGCCACGCCCTGCCCCGCCACCGCCGCCTGCACCAACACACCCCAGTGGCTATAGCTGCGCGAAAAATCGTACTTCCCCTTCAATGCCTTGTTTTCCTTGAGCAGTTGCAGCCAGGTTTCGGTCGTGCTCTCGTAGAGCAGCGGATAGTTCGGCAAATCCGGCAGCGCCAGGTCCGGCTGGCCCGGCGCCAGCAAATCCGGACTGTAGACGGCCACCAGACGTTCGTGGAACATGGCGGCCGGGTCGCCCGGTCCGATCAAGCCATAGCGGATGGCCACGTCGTTGCTATCGTCGTCCAGGTCAACCGGCATGTCGTTCGAATCGATACGGATATCGAGTTCCGGATAGAGCTTGGTGAAGCGATCGATGCGCGGCACCAGCCACTTGATGGCCAGCGAATGGGTGGTCGAGATGCGCAGGATTTTTTCCTCGCCCCCGCCTTGCAAGGCCTCGACCTTGGCGCGCAGCTCGGCCAGCATGCCCGCCACCGACACCGCCAGCTCCTGCCCTTTCTCGGTGAGCGTGATGTGGCGCGCATGGCGCAGGAACAGCGCGAAGCCGACCGCCTCTTCCAGGTGCTTGACTTGCTGGCTGATCGCCGCCGGCGTCTTGTGCAACTCTTGCGCGGCCAGCTTGAAACTGCCCCAGCGCGCCGCGCAATCGAAGTCGATCAGCCCGGACAGGGAACGCAGTGGCCGGCTCATCGCGGCCCCATGCATAAGTTTATCTTAGTCATCGCATAAAATTTTATCGTTTGAACAATCTCGTCATAGAGGACAAAATATACTTCATTCCACGGAGAAATTCCATGCGCAAGAATATATTGGTGATCGGCGGCACCCGCTATTTCGGGAAATTGCTGGTGCAGCGTCTGCTGCAGGCTGGCCATCAAGTCACGCTGGCCACGCGCGGGCGCGCCGCCGATCCGTTTGGGCAACGCGTCGCGCGCATCCGGGTTGACCGGCGCGACGCCGCGGCCATGCGCGCCGCCTTTGCCGATTGCGCAATCTACGACATCATCTACGACCAGGTTTGCTACACGCCGCTGGACGCGGCCATCGCCACCGCCGTGTTCCGCGGCAAGTGCAAGCGCTACATCATGAGCTCGACCATCGAAGTCTATCGTTCGCTGCTGGGCAGCCACGACAGCCCGTTCGCGGAAGACGATTTGAACGTGTTGGCCGAAGCCATCGACACCGGCTACGCCTGGGGCGACCCGGCGCTGGCGGCGCGCAGCTATGCCTTGGGCAAGCGCCAGGCCGAAGCGTATTTTTATCGCGACGCCAGCTTGCCGGTGGTGACGGTGCGCTCGGGCCACGTGCTGGGCGGACCGGAAGACTACACCGGCCGCCTGGCCCATTACGTGGACCTGGTGCGCCAGCCGGCGCCGCTGCGCTATAGCAATGCAGCCGCCCCCACATCCTTCCTGAGCGCCCAAGCCATCAGCGACTTCCTGCTGTGGTGCGGCAACCAGCAATTTACCGGGCCCGTCAACGCGGCCTGCGACGGCGGCCTGTCCGCCTTCGATCTGTATCACCGCGTGGGCGAGGTGCTCGACGCGCCGCTCAGCGCCCTGCCCTCCTCGAGCGTGGTGCCGGCCTGCCACTTGAGCCCCTTCGACTACGCCAGTCCCTACATGATGGATGGCACACGTGCGCAAGCGCTGGGCTACCACTTCGGCCATAGCGACGAGTGGATCGACGACTTGATACGCCAGCACGACCTCGCTTTCGTGTAAGGGCAGCGCGCCCCAGCGCCCTCTTTTCCAGCCGGACCAGCGACAGCAGCAGCTGCCGCTGGCCGGCCCCTGTTCCTGATGTAGACAAAACCATCTAGTGCGCGGGGCCGTCCGTCGCCTCGCCCACTGCTGACGACAAATTATTGTAGACAAAAGTTTCTAGACACTTTATTCTACATCCATCGACCCGTCAGGAAACAGCATGAGCAAGCTTCAAGATACCCCCAAACCCACCGCAGCCGAACTGGACCTGTTGCAAGTGTTATGGCCGCTTGGCGCCGCCACCGCCAAGCAAGTCCACCAAGCCATGCAAGCCGAGCGCCCCGACATCAGCTACGCCAATGTGCTGCGCCTGCTGCAAATCATGCACGGCAAAGGCTTGCTGATACGTGATGAAAGCGCACGCTCGCATGTGTACGCGCCGGCGCAGGCGCAAGATTCGCTGCAGTCGAACCTGCTCAAGGACTTGATGCAAAAAGCCTTCGCCGGATCGGCCAAGGCCCTGGTGCTGGCGGCGCTGCGCACCGGCCTGTCACGCAAGGAACGGGCGGAAATCGAAGAACTGCTCAAGGACGAGCAAGCATGAGCCCCTTCATGTCGCCCATGGTCAGCAGCATCGGCTGGGCCCTTCTCCATTCGCTCTGGCAAGGCTTGCTGATCGGCTGCGTGTGCGCCGCCGCCCTGGCCCTGCTGCGCAACGCGCGCGCTGAACTACGCTACCGCCTCGCCTGCGCCGCCTTGCTCATGTGCATAGGCTGGCCGCTGGCCGGCTTGTTCGCCCGCTTGGCCGGCGGCGACGGCGCCATGCTTGGCACGCTCAGAGTGGACGCCTTCATCGCCGCCATCCCGGTCCGGGCCAGCCGCAGTTGGCTGTTGCAGATGCAGTGGCATTTACCCTGGATCGTGAGCGCCTGGGCTGCTTGCGCCGCCGCGCTGGCCTTGCGCCTGGCGTTTGGCCTGGTTGGCGTGTGCCAGCTCGGCCGCGACAGAAAGCACGGTAGCGATGCCCACTGGCAAGCACGGCTGGACCGCCTGGCCGCCCAATGCGGCATCACGCGGCCAGTGCGCCTGCGCATTGTCGAGCGGCTCGACAGCCCCATCACGGCCGGCTGGTGGCGCCCCATCGTCTTGGTGCCGGCCGCCTTGATCAGCGGCATGCCAGCGCATTTGCTCGAAGCCTTGCTGGCGCACGAACTGGCGCACATCCGCCACCTCGACTACCTGTCCAACCTGCTGCAGAACGTGATCGAAGTGCTGATGTTTTACCATCCGGCGGTCTGGTGGATTTCGCGCCAGATCCGCATCGAGCGCGAACACATTGCAGATGATTTCGCTGCAAGAGAACTAGGCGAACCGCGGCGTCTGGCTCTTGCTCTTTCGGAACTGGAGCGTTTCCAGTTCTCCCACCACCAACTGGCCCAAGCGGCCAACGGAGGAGTTTTAATGTCACGTATCACCCGATTGCTGCGCCCACGCGCACAAACCCTGAACTGGAAAGCCGCGCTGCCGATCCTGACTTTGGCTGCGGCCTGCGTCACGGTGTATGCCCACGCCAATGGCGCCGAAAAGCAGACCCAGTTCGACAGCGCCAACCATCGCGCGCAGATCGACTTCAAAACCTGCGCCAAGCCCGTATGGCCGGACGGCGCCATCGCCGCCAAGCACGAAGGCAAGGTTGCGCTATCCTTCCTGGTCGACGAGAGCGGCAGCGTGCAAGAGGCGAAAGTAATCAAGAGCAGCGGCCACGAGGCGCTCGACCTGGCGGCGCGCGATGGCATCAAGCTTTGCCATTTCAAGCCTGCCGTCAAGGACAACAAGGCCACCACGGACTGGGTGGAGATTCAATACGTCTGGACCTTGAACTAATCCTTACTGCCCGCCGGCGTGACTCGCCGGCGGGCTTCCCCCACTCATCTTACAATCCCATGCAGAAAAAAATCATCAGCGCTTGCGCGCTGGCGCTGTGCTGCGCGCTCGCCCAGGCCTCCCCCTTGCCCGCCTACCCCTTTGTCACTGCCAGTGGCAAGGCCGACCTGTGGCTCGCGCCGGACGTTGGCGAAATCCAGTTCGAGGTCAACGTTCAGGACGTGAGTTCGGAACAGGCCGCCGGCGTGGCAGCGCGCATGTCAGACGAATTGATCGCCGTATTCACACAACTGGGCATCGCGCCCGAGGACATCGCGGCCTTCGACGTCAAGAAGAAGTCGCTGGAATTGAGCCACCCGGCGCGAGACGGCTCACCGCTTAGCTACGTGATCGGGCGCCACTTCCAGTTGCGCGTGCGCGATCTGGCGCAATGGCCAGCCTTGATAGCCGCCCTGCTCGCGCGCAACAACATCGATAGTATTTCGGTGGCCTTCGACCGCATCGACCGCGCCGCCATCGACCAGCGCCTGGCAGGCGAAGCGGCCAACAAGGCGCGCGCCTTCGGCAGCGGCTTGGCCGACGCCTTCGGGCGCCGCCTTGGACCGGTGATGGCGATTTCGACGGGACAATTCGAGCACGTGGGCCTGCCCTTTGGTTTTGCCAGCAAAGCGCCAGCGCGCAGCGGCGGTGCGCCGACCGACCCCGCCAACTACGCGGTGCCGGTGGCCATACCGTTCATACAGACGGTCAACGCCGTCTTCAAGCTCAAGTAAAACGCTTCAGACGGCCGAGACGTCCAGTTCGGCGCCGGTGGCGGCGACGACCTCTTGCTTGCTCACCCCGGGCGCCAGCTCGACCAGCTTCAAGCCCTGCGCCGTCACGTCGATCACGCACAAATCGGTGATGATGCGGTCGACCACGCCCACGCCGGTCAGGGGCAGATCGCACTTCTTGAGCAATTTGTGCGAAGTCGAGCCATCCTTGGCCGTGGCCACGTGTTCCATCAGCACGACCACGCGCTTGACGCCGGCCACCAAGTCCATCGCGCCGCCCATGCCCTTGACCATTTTGCCTGGAATCATCCAGTTGGCCAGGTCGCCCTGCTCGGACACTTGCATCGCGCCCAGGATGGCCAGGTTGATCTTGCCGCCGCGGATCATGCCGAAGGAATCGGCCGAGCTGAAATACGAGGCGCCAGCCAAGGCGGTGACGGTTTGCTTGCCCGCGTTGATGAGGTCGGCGTCGACTTCACTATCGAGCGGGAAAGGCCCGATGCCGAGCAAGCCGTTTTCCGACTGCAGCGACACTTCGATATCGGTCGGTACGTAGTTGGCCACCAGGGTCGGCAAGCCGATGCCCAGGTTGACGTAAAAGCCGTCTTGCAGTTCCTGCGCCGCGCGTGCGGCCATTTGATCACGAGTCCATGCCATGTCGTTTCTCCGTTCTGGTGTTAGTTGGCGCGCACGGTGCGCTGCTCGATGCGCTTTTCCGGCGACGGATTGACGACGATGCGGTGCACGAAGATGCCCGGCGTATGCACGCTGTCGGGATCGATCTCGCCCACTTCGACCAGTTTTTCCACTTCCACGATGGTGATTTTGCCGGCCATCGCCACGTTGGGATTGAAATTGCGCGCCGTCTTGCGAAACACCAGATTACCGGCGCGGTCGGCCATATAGGCTTTGACCAGCGACACGTCGGCCACCAGGGAGCGCTCCATCACATATTGTTCGCCATCGAATTCGCGCACTTCCTTGCCGTCGGCGACGATGGTGCCCACGCCGGTCTTGGTGAAGAAGGCGGGAATGCCGGCGCCGCCGGCGCGCAGCTTTTCTGCCAGCGTGCCTTGCGGGGTGAATTCCAGTTCCAGTTCGCCGGCCAGGTATTGGCGCGCGAATTCCTTGTTTTCGCCCACATAGGACGAGATCATTTTCTTGATCTGGCGCGTGGCGAGCAATTGGCCCAGGCCGAAATCGTCGACCCCGGCGTTATTGGAGATGGCGGTCAAGCCCTTGGCGCCGCTGTCGCGCAAAGCCAGGATGAGCGCTTCGGGAATGCCGCACAGGCCGAAGCCGCCGACGGCGATGGTTTGCCCATCTTTGACCAGGCCGGCTAACGCCGATTGCGCGTCAGGATACACTTTGTTCATGGTTGTCCCTATTGTTATCTATGCCAAAATTCGCCCCTGTCCCGCTGCGAAGTGGATTCCCAGCATAGAATAGGCGAGCAAAAAGCACAATACCGTAGAAATACCGGCCAAACCCTTTACTTTGAACCTTGTGCTGCATCAAATGACCGCCACCGTCGCCATCGATTACGAAACCATCTTCCTCAACGCGCCCGTCGGCATGTGCATTTCCGTCGACCGCGTCATCCAGAGCTGCAACGACGCCTTGGCCGCCATGTTCGGCTACGCGCGCGCGCAGCTCGACGGTTCTTCCTTCCAGATCCTGTATCCGACGCAAGACGAATTCTTGCGCACGGGCGACCGCATCATTCCCATCATGAACGCCAAGGGCCGCTATTCGGACGAGCGTATCATGCGCCGCGCCAATGGCGAGCTGTTCTGGTGCCACGTGAGCGGGCGCGCCTTGAAGGCCGGCGCGCCGCTGGGCGCGGGCGTGTGGACGTTCGAGGATGTGAGCGAAAAGCGGCCGGTGACGGCCGAATTGACCCCGCGCGAGCGGGAAATCGCGGCCCTTTTGGTCGAGGGCAAGACCAGCAAGGTGATCGCGCGCGAGACCGACTTGTCGCCGCGCACCGTGGAAATGCACCGGGCCAAGCTGATGCGCAAGTTTTCCGCATCGACTTCGTCGGAACTGGTGCATAAGCTGATCGGACTGTCGCGCTAAGAATAAGGCAAGGCGACAAGCTCTGGCAGCATGCCAAGGCGCCCCATCGCGACCGGCGCTAGGCCAGCAATTGGCGCAAGGCCTCGGGCAAGGGCGCCGACCTTTCGATGGGGAAATCAACCCATACGACCTTGGCGCCACCGCGCGCGTGCAGCGCGCCGGGCTGAGCGTCGGCGCCGATCAAGCGTATCTCGTGCAGCATCTCGAAGCTCGAACGCCCGGGAGGGCCGACCAGGGTGCTCACCTCGATCTCCCCCGGATACTTGAGTTGCTTGAGAAAGCTGCAATGGGCGTTGACGATCACGGGACCTTGCCCGCTGGGGTCGGGCGCGCAGGCGATGTGGTCGAACCAGGCGATGCGCGCCGTCTCGAGATAGCGGAAGTACACGGTGTTGTTGACGTGCCCCATCGCATCCATGTCGCCCCAGCGGATCGGCATGCGGGCGGCGTGCACCAGCTTGAATTGGCCGGCGCTCGCTGCTTCTGCGCCGTCCGCCGCGGCAGGCGCTGCAGGCGCGCCGCGCGCGCCCGCACTCATTGCGCCGTCATGCCATCATCGGCCGTGATGATGGCGCCGTTGATGAAGTGGGTCTCTTCGGCCGCCAACAACAGCAGCAGGCCATCGAGGTCTTCCGGCTTGCCTGGCCGCTTGCGCGGCAGCATGTCGATCAGCTTCTTGCCCTGCTCGCTGGCGAAATAGTCTTCATTGATTTCGGTCGTGATGTAACCCGGGCAAATGGCATTGACGTTGATGCCGTACTTGCCCCACTCGACCGCCATCGCCTTGGTCATCTGGATCACGCCAGCCTTGCTCATGCAATAGACGCCGATCTGCGGCAATACCCGCAAGCCCGCCACCGAGGCGATATTGATGATGCGGTGCTGTTTTTTCGGGTCGCCCTTGGCGCGCGCGATCATGCGCTTGGCCGCCTGCTGGGCCACGAAGAAGGCGCCGCGCAAATTGGTGTCCATCATGTAGGCGTAGTCTTCCGGCGTGACGTCGACCAGGCGCTGGGTGGTCGAGACCCCCGAATTATTGACCAGGATGTCGATCGGTCCCGCTTCCGTCTCGGCGTGCGCGATCGCCGATTTGATGCTCGCCAGGTCGGTCACATCGAGCGACACCACGTGGGCGGCGCCGCCATCGGCCTCGATTTCGGCGCGCAATTCCTTGAGGCGGTCGGTGCGGCGCGAGGCGAGCACCACCTGGGCGCCGGCGCCGGCCAGCGCCTTGGCGAAACGGGCCCCGAGGCCGCTCGAGGCGCCCGTGATGAGCGCGATTTTTCCTTCAAAATTAACTTCAATGCCCACAATGGACTCCTCGTATTCGGTTGCGGCAGGCGCGGATCAAAGGCGCGGATCAAGCCAACATGATGTCACAAAAATCAGTATTAGATTGCAGCATCTAATAATGTCCCTCAAAATGGCGCACCATTGCATTCTGCGCCAAAAAGCAGCACACTCGTGCTTAAATTTTCGCTTCCATTTTACCTATCGACGACAAGACCATGACAGAGCAAATCAATATCCTCGAACAATACGGCCCGCGCGAGGCGATGGAATATGACGTGCTCATCGTCGGCGGCGGCCCGGCCGGCCTGTCGGCGGCGATCAAGCTCAAGCAAATGGCCGCGGCCAAGGGTCAGGAAGTGTCGGTCTGCGTGCTGGAAAAAGGCGGCGAGCTGGGCGCGCACATCCTGTCGGGCGCCGTGATGGACCCAAAAGCCTTGAGCGAATTGTTCCCGAACTGGAAAGAATTGGGAGCGCCCTTGAACACGGCTGTCAGCGAAGACCGCATCTTGTTCTTGACCGAGAATAAGTCCTACCGCACGCCCGCCTTCATGGTGCCGGCCTGCTTTGAAAACCACGGCAATTACGTCATTTCCCTGGGCAATCTGGTGCGCTGGCTGGGCCAGCAAGCCGAAAGCCTGGGCGTGGAAATCTTCCCCGGTTTCGCCGCCGCCGAAGTGCTGTACACGGACGCGGGCGCCGTCAAGGGCGTGGCGACGGGCAATATGGGCGTGAACCGCGAAGGCGTGCCCACCGACGCTTTCCAGCTCGGTATGGAATTGCACGCCAAATACACGATGTTCGCCGAAGGCGCGCGCGGCCACCTGGGCAAGCAGTTGATGAGCAAGTTCGAGCTCAACAAGGGCAAGGACCCGCAATCCTACGGCATCGGGATCAAGGAATTGTGGGAAATCGATCCCGCCAAGCATCAGCCTGGCCTGGTCGTGCACACCACCGGCTGGCCGCTCGACACCAAGACCTATGGCGGCTCGTTCCTGTATCACATGGAAAACAACCAGGTCGTGGTCGGTTATGTGGTGGGCCTCAATTACGCCAATCCCTATCTGTCGCCGTACGAGGAATTCCAACGCTACAAGACGCACCCGGACATCAAGCCTTTCTTCGAAGGGGCAAAGCGCATCTCCTACGGCGCGCGCGCGATCACGGCCGGCGGCTTGCAATCGCTGCCCAAGCTGGTGTTCCCGGGCGGCGCCCTGATCGGCTGCGACGCCGGCTTTCTCAACATGAGCCGCATCAAGGGTAGCCATGCCGCCATCAAGAGTGGCATGCTGGCCGCCGAAGCGGCGTTCGAAGCGCTGGGAGCGGGCCGTCAGCACGACGAGCTCGCCGCCTTCCCCGCCGCCTTTGAAGCGTCCTGGCTGCACGAGGAATTGCATGTGGCGCGCAACGTCAAACCTTGGCTGTCCAAGGGTTTGCTGCTGGGCTCGGTGATGACGGGTATCGACCAGATCGTGTTGCGCGGCAAAGCGCCTTGGACCTTGCACCATGACCATGCCGACCATGAATGCCTGAAGCCGGCCGCCAACTACGCGCCCATCGTCTATCCCAAGCCCGATGGCAAGATCACCTTCGACCGCCTGTCCTCGGTCTTCATTTCCAACACCAACCACGCGGAAGACCAGCCCATCCACCTGACGCTGAAGAACGCCAGCGTGCCCGTATCGGTGAACCTGGCCCAATACGCGGGCCCGGAGGCGCGCTACTGCCCGGCCGGCGTGTACGAATTCGTCAAGACGGACGAAGGCGCCGACCGCTTGCAAATCAACGCGCAAAACTGCGTCCATTGCAAGACCTGTGATATCAAGGATCCAACCCAAAACATCGTGTGGGTCACGCCGGAGGGCGGCGGCGGGCCGAACTATCCGAATATGTAAGCCAGGCGCGCCGACAGGCGCAGCGCATGCCACGATGGCGGCCACCTTGGCCGCCATTTTTTTCAGCTCACGCCGCCATGCGGCAAGCGCGCGATGACCGTGTGCGCCATCTGCTCGAAGGCGTCGGCCAGCAAGGCCGGCGCGAAAGCGAAGCCTTGCGCGTAATCGCAGCCGGCGTCGCTCAGCAAGGCGCGCTGCATCTGGGTCTCCACCCCCTCGGCCACCACTTCGATACCGAGCTTGTGCGCCAGCAAGATGATGCCTTCGCACAGGGCCAGATCGCCGCCGTCGGCGTCGAGCCGGGCGACGAAGGAGCGATCAATCTTGAGGAAGTCGATCTGAAATTGCTGCAACTGCGCCAGCGAGGAGTGGCCGGTGCCGAAGTCGTCGAGCGCGAGGCGCAAGCCCATGCTGCGGTATTGGCGCAAGCGCTTGATCACATCGTCCGCGCCTTCGAGCAACACGCTCTCGGGCATTTCGACGACGATGCTGGCGGCCGGCAGTTGCAAGCGCGCCAGCAAGTCGCTGCGCGCCTGGTGTAATTCGGTGTCGCGCCGGAACTGCACGGGCGACTGGTTGATGCTGATCTGAAAAGCCGGGTGCAGGCGCGCTTGCCATTGATGCACTTGCAGCGCCACCTGGCGAAACACCCAGTCGCCGATCTCGACGATGATGCCATTCGATTCGGCGAACGGCAGAAATTCCAGGGGCTGCAACAAACCGCGGGTGGGATGGCGCCAGCGCAGCAGTGCCTCGGCCTTCTCGATGCGCCCCGTGCGCAGCGACACCACCGGCTGGTAGTGGATCTCGAATTGCTCGCGCGCGATGGCCTCGCGCAAGTCACGCGCGATGTGCATGCGCGCGTGCGCCGCTTCCTGCAAGCCCTCGGTGTAATAGCTGTAGCGGTTGCGTCCGCCATGTTTGGCCGCGTACATGGCTTGGTCCGCGTGCGCCAGCAATTCGTCGACCCCGTGCGCGTCCGGCGGATACAGCGCGATGCCCACGCTGGCCGACACCAGCGCCTGTTCTTCGCCCAGCGCGAACGGCAAGGCGAGAGCGCCGATCACCCCTTGCACCACACGCTCGACGACGCCGACATTGTCGATGCCCGAGAGGATCACGGTGAATTCGTCGCCACCCAGGCGCGCCAGGGTGTCGGTGGCGCGCACGCAGGCGGCGATGCGGCGCGCCGCCTCCACCAGCAGGGTGTCGCCCACCGCATGGCCGAGCCGATCGTTGACTTCCTTGAAGTGGTCGAGGTCGATGAACAGCAAGGCCAGCAGCATGCCGCTGCGGTCAGCCTTGCGTTTTTCCTGGCCCAGGCGGTCGAGGAACATGTGCCGGTTGGGCAATTGGGTCAAATCGTCAAAATTGGCTTGATGCCATACCAGTTCGGCCGACTGGCGCTTTTCGGTGATGTCCGTCACCAGCGCGAGCGCGCCCATATAGCTGCCGGCGGCGTCGAAGATGGGATTGGTGGCCAGGGTGGCCCACAACTCGCACCCATCCTTGCGCAAGAACTTGAACTCGTGGCGCTCGGCGATGCCATCCTTGCGGCGCCGCACATTGCGCTCCATGATGGCGCGCCCCTCGTCATCCATGAAGCCTTGCAGGGGACGCTCGAGCATCTCCTCGATCGTGTAGCCGAGCATGGCCGCCATCTTGGGATTGACGAAGCTGGTGTTGGCCAGCGCATCGATTTCCCAGATGCCTTCTTCGGCATTGTGGACGATGCGCCGGAAGCGCTCTTCGCTGCGTTCAAGCGCGGCCAGGCGCCCCTCCGCTTTTTCCACCACCAGGCGGCAACGCTGGCCGCCGCCCTCGGCGCTGGCGATCAGCGTGACGGGTACGCCAGCGCGCTCGCCGTCGAGCATCTGGAGCTGGCATCGCACGGCGTCGGCGCTGGCCAAGGCGCGCGCCAGGAAGCGGTCGAAGTCGGCCAGGAAGGGCGCGCTGATGAAGGCACGCAAACTGTGGGCGCGGGCGTCGGCGCGCGCGATGCCAAGCAGCGCGGCGCCGATCAGATTGGCCTGGATGATGGCCGCGTCGGCGCCGACGACAAAGTAGCCGATCGGCGCGAGCAGGTAGAGATCGTTGAAGTAGGCCTGTTCCTCGGTCTGGTCGGGAGCGGGCGCAAGAGGCTGGTCCGGACGCGGCTCCAGCGGCGCTTGCGCGGGCATGCGCACGCCAGCGCGCGCCTGGCCCGCCGCCGGCATGACGCTGGGCGCCGCTTCCGAATCCGCACTTGACAGCGCATCCAGCCCCGGACCGCTCGCAAAGCGCTGACCGACCTCTTTTTCCATGACGCCTCGTACAAGCGGGCCGCGCCCACCCTTGGCACGCACGGCAACAAAAAGAAGAATTCCTGCACCGAGACTAGCATGGCCAGCGCGCGCCTGTCGAGCGCGCATTGCGGCCCGGCGTTTCAGTGCTGGGCGCCTTGGAAGTGTTTTTCGGTACGCCGCTGCAAGGCCTCGAACGCCAAGCTCAAGATCCAGTAAATGGCGGCGGCGGCCAGGTAGAGCGGCAAGGGGCGGAAGGTGCTGGCGATCAGTTCGCGCGTTGTCAACATCAATTCCGTCATGGCGATCACCGACACCAGCGAGGTATCCTTGATCAGGCTGATCAAGGTATTGCTCATCGACGGCACCGCCACCTTGAGCGCCTGCGGCAACACCACATATTGCAAGCTCTGCCAATAGCCCAGGCCCAGGCTGAAGCTGGCCCGCCATTGGCCCTGCCCCACGCTGGCGATGGCGCCGCGCAAGCTTTCGGACAAATACGCGCCCGCGTTCAAGCTCAAGGCCAGCACCCCGGCCGTGACGGGGGTGAAGGCAATACCGACCACGGGCAAGCCGTAGTAGATGACGAAGATTTGCACTAGCAAAGGCGTGCCGCGCATCAAGCTCACGTACACGGTGGCCGGCCAGCGCAGAGCGCGCCGCGCCGACATACGCAGCAAGGCCGTCGGAAAGCCCAGCAGCAGTCCTCCGAGCATGGATGCGAGCGCGAAAGCGAGCGTGTAGAGGGCGCCCGTCAGCAGCGCCGGCGCGCACTGGCGCAGCAGCGACAGGATGTCCGTCACCGCGTCGCCCGCTGGCCGGGGCGCTTCACGGGGCCGGCCGGCTGATGTCGCTGCCGAACCATTTCAGGGCCAGCTTGCGCAAGCTGCCATCGCGCGCGGCACCGGCCAGCGCGCTATTGAGCGCGTCGCGCAGGGCTGGATTGCCCTTGGCCAGGGCGATGCCCATGCGCTCGATGCTGCCCACACGCGGGCCGGCCTTGAGCGGCAAGGGCGAATGGCTGAGTAAGTAAGCCACCATCAGGCTATCGTTGAGGGCGGCGTCGATACGCCCGTTGGCCAGGTCTTGCAAATTCTCGGGCGTGGCCGGGTAGCTGCGCACCGTGATGCCCGGCACCGCCTTGGCTTGCTGCTCAAACACCGTGCCCTGCCCCACGCCCACCGTCTTGCCCTTGAGCGCGTTCAAACTGGGGTAGCTGGCGCGGTCGTCCGCCCGCAGTATCAGTTGCGGACACGAGTAGGTGTAGGGTTCGGAAAAGTCGAAAGCTTCCAGGCGCTTGGGCGTGATGCCCACCTGGCTGATGATGACGTCGTATTTGTTGGCCGCCAAGCCGGCCAGGATGGCACTCCATTCGGTGGTGACAAACTGCGCCTTCAAGCCCAGGCGCGCGGCCACCAGCTTGGCCACATCGACGTCGTAGCCGAACAGCTCGCCCGTCTTGGGGTCCTTGAAATTAAAGGGCGGGTAAGTGCCCTCCATGGCCACGGTCAGGCTGCCGCGCGCCTTGGCCGCGGCCAGCACGTCGGCCGCGCACGCGCACCAGGTGCACGACCACAAGCCCAGGCCCAGCAGCAGGGATAGGCGGCGCCGGCGGGTGGCGTTCATTGAGAGCTCGTGCATGCTCGCTTTCGTTCCCGCCCACTGGGCGAATGCTCGTTTATATACTAAAACCGTGCGCTAGAAAACCCCCTGCAAGGACACCGACACCAGCTTCGAATTGCCGAAGAAAGGATAGTCGTATTCGGTCTTGTCGTTCGAGATGTCATACTGGACCTTGAGCGCCGTATTCTTGGCGAAGTCCCAGCGCAGCGACACATAGCGCGTGTCGCGCCCTTCGATCGGCGAAGCCACCGTGCGGTAGCGCGATTGCGAATACATCGGCGTCCAATTGCCGAACTGGTAGCCGACGCTAAAGAGCGCGTATTTGTAGATGTTGTTCAAGCCTTTGACATCGTCGGTCTGCAAATAGCGGTCCACCTCCGTCTTGACCAGCCAATTTTTGTAATCCATATTCACCGACAAACCCATGATGCGGGTTTTCTGGTCTTGCACCTGCAATAGATAGCTGCGATTGCCCTGCGCGTCTTCCTGCCAGGTCGAGTCCTTGTACGTCATCATCATGGCGCGCACGTCGATCACGCCATTATTGGCCGCCACATAGCCGCCCAGGATATCCTTCCACGATTCGTGGGTGGAGTCGCCCCAATAGATGATGGTGTCGTAGGCGTCGTTCTTTTGGGTGTAGCCGCCGGTCCAGCCGTGGAAGGTGGCGGCCCAGTCAGTGCTGCCGAGCTGGGTGCGATAAGTCAGGTTGGCGCCGTTGTAGGCGTAGATCGGCCAGCCATACACGTCGGGCATTGGACGCACCCAGGGATAGGCGTAGCCGATGTACAGGTAGTCGCTGTAATAATAGAGCGGGATGCGAAAACGCCCGGCCTGCACCGTCCACGCCGAATCGGCCGAGGGCTGCCACGTCATGTAAGCCCAGTCGAGCGTCGGGCGGCTGCCGTAGGTGGGATTGTTGCTGCGGCTCACCAGCTGGGCGGTGGCTGACAGGGTGGGCGAGAACTCCTTGCGGATCTGCACCCCAACGAGCGACTCTTGATCGAACTGCCAGCCTTTTTCGCGCTCGTAAGCGGCCGCGTATTCCCAGGTCTGGATGGTGCAAGGGCACTTCCAGTTCATATAAGTCCACGGCTCGCTACTGCCCTTGACCGAGCCGCTCAAGACCTTGGCGCCGGTCAGGCTGTAAAAGCCGGTCACCTTGAGCGAACCATCATCGAGAAAATCGGTGGCCGCCGCGCTCGTGGCCACCAGCATGGACAATGCAAGCGTTTGTAATGTCTTCTTCATCGAGTCGTCTCCTGGAATGGTAGAAAAATGGCCGTGATCAAGGTATCGTCGCGATCACCTTGACGCTGTCATCCACCGCCCCTTTTTCTATGTACCCGATTGCATTGACATTGTCGCTGACGGCTTTTTTCACGTCGGCGCTAGACTTGAATTCCTTGGGGGCCTTGCCCTTGCCGGTGAAGACGATCTTGGACCAGATCGCCTGCACCTGCCCCGGTTCCTTTTCCAAGACCTTTTTGTAGAACTCGGCGCGAATGGGCGCGCCTTCGGCCTGTTCGACCGGTGTGAACAAGACCGAGCCGCCCAGGAAGAATTGGGCCGCCTGCGAGGGAAACATGCGGGTGGCCGGATTTTGGGGATTGACGATGATGACCAGCTCCGCGCTGGCCGGCGCGGCCACCGCCAGCAAGAGCAGCGCCTGGGCGCTCATGAACAGTTTTCGTTTCATCGGTGTTCCTGTCAGTCGTGGACAACCATGACAAGTTCGGCCGCCCCTTGCGGGCGCCTCCTTCGGAAAACTCCGACGCGCTGCTAGCGCGCATTCCGATGATTTGAGTCTACGCCCGCGCGCGCCACTTGCGGTAGCAAAACACGATCCCGGATAAGTTGGGGGCGAAATCCTGTTTCACTCGCGCAACAAGAGGCCCGATGGGCGCGGGCCGCCGCCCCGCCTTAGCGCCGCGGCAAGGGCAGCTTGCGCTGGCGCAAGCCGAAGGCATGGCCCACCACCAGGGTGGAGGTGGCGATCAGGCTGCTCAAGCCGATAATCAATTGGATCAGGCGGTCGTCCGGCAGCAGCCACAGCGATCCCGTTGGCGTTGGCGCGCCGGTGGCGGCCACGATCAGGGGCGCGACCCATTGCGCGTCGGCGTCCACGTCGAGCACGACGGCGCCGTCCGCGCTGGTCTGCAGATAGATGTTGCCACCCTCGCCCAGCGTGAAACACACGCCGTAGCCGCTCTCGTGCGGGCGAACATGCTCTTGCAAGCTGCGGTTGTGCGCCTCGATCCAGGCTTCCACGTCTTGCGCCGTGAGCAAAGCCTCCCATGGGCAGGGGCGAAAGCGCGGCGCCGCGTTTGATGGCTCTTCGTTCATTGTTTCCTGACTTGGCTTGCGGCCGAACAGATTGCGCCCGCGCCGGTATGCTACGCCAAATCGACCGGCCCCGCCACCGGGCCGGCGGGCGAACCATCGGCACCCGTCCCGGTCCAAGCAGACAAGTCCCGCCGAGAAGCCACCATGCCCATCGCCAAACCGAGCAAGCAAGCCAGGCGCAGCGCCTATGTGTCCGAATTTTCGGCCTTCCTCGACGCCTATTTGGCGCAGCACCCGGCCATTGTCGATGATCAGCGCAAAGCTTGGGATATCTGGTGGGACCGCAAGGTCGATTTTCACGAACTGGAGCTCGCGCGCAGCGACACCGTGCCCCTGCCGCCCTACGCCTACCCATGAACATCTGAAACAAAACTTACAATTGCCAATAGCAAAGTGACATTGCGCAATAACAAGAAGCTACTAAGATGAAATTGCGCGGTTCGCTTAATGGTAAAGCCCAGCCGAAAGCGGCAAGCATGCCGTGGCTGATAACTGGGTTCGATTCCCGGCCTGCGCACCAACCAGGCGCCCCGTCTTGGACCGTCTCCGCCAGTGACTTCCTCTGGCGGAGAGGCCCGAGACGGTAGTGTTGCCCACTACACTATTCCGTCTTGCACAGGCCTGCCCGCAGTGTGGGTACTGTGCATCATGCAACGATATATTTTAAAAAACCCGCGCCGCCGGCGCCGAAAATGATTATAATGCCAAGCTTATTGCATACTTATCCACTATGATGTTTAAGAAATATTTGGCATTTGGCTTGCTTGGCCTCGCCATGGTTTGCGCGCAAGCCTCGGCGCCCAGTTCGGCCACCCTCAACGGCCGCCTCTTGATCAGCTGCCCTGATGACACGCTCGCCTTCGTGCTCAGCAGCGCCTTGATGGCGCCGCAATCGACGACGATGACGCTCAAGCGCGTCACAAGCGGCGGCGAACAATTCATCGTCGCCTGCATGCCGCGCGCTGCGTTCGAAACCAAGAATGGCAAAGTGGCCCCGGCGCGCGAGGCCTTGACGGCGCGCGAGAAGGCGGGCGCGCCCCAAGTGGCCAGCGGGCACTTGAGCGAAGACATCCACGTCGGCATGCAATGCACGCAAGATTCCCAGCCTGTGGTGCTGGTCTCGCATGGCTTCGAGGGTGCCCGGCTTGGCAGCATCATGCTCAAGCGCACGCCCGAGCAGGACAAGAAGCGCCTGGTGGCGGCGTGCCTGCCCAGGGCGGCCGATGGCAGCGGCGCGGCAAGCACGGCCTTTCCAGTTGCCGTGCACCCAGTGCACGAGCGCGCTCCGCGTTTTCAGCCCAGCCGCCCATGCGGGCGCAGCTGCGCCTATCAATTGACGCGCGAAAAAGTCTAAGGACGCAGCGGGCTTGGGCGCGCGCCGCCTATCCCTTCCACGTTCTTTGCAAGCCCGTGTCGGCGTGGATCCAGCCGCCGCGCGCGCTGGCGCGGTAATAAAACCCCACGCCGCCTTGGCGGAAACTGCGCACCAAGCCGCCCAGCACTTCGGCGTTCAAATTCGCCACCCGGATATCGGCGGCCTTGCCTTCCAAATGCAGGGACTGGCGCGCCGCCGGCACGCCGGACTCGATCAATTTATTGTTGGAGCTGCGGGTGCGATATCCCGACAGGATTTCAAGCGGCTCGTCGATGCCATAGCGCCCCAGGAACGCTTGCGTGCCCCATAAGGTTTCCAGCAACTTGGGATCGATAGGCGCCGTTTCCTTGCCAGTGACGTCGCGCAGCATGTGACAGAGCTCTTGATAGGCCGAATCGAGCAGTTCGCCATCCTTCCAGTAGAGCAGCTTGGCGCGCTCGCCGCTGGCCGGGCGCGTCACTTCCAGCACGCGCGGCTTGATCCAGAAATCCATGTCGAGCGCTTGGGCGTCGAAGATATCGGGCGGTGGCGCCGGTTCGCCCGCGCCTGGCAAGGCCGGCTTGGCGGCGCCCGCTGTGGCGGGCATGGCGGGCGCGGCCTTGGGCGCGCTCGCCTTCACCACGCGCTCGCCCGGGCCACGGGCGCCGCCGCTGGCGCAGCCGGCTAGCTGCAAGCTTGCCGCGCCCAGCGCCGACCAGGACAAACTACGCTCCAAAAATTGTCTGCGTGAAGCCATCTTCCACCCGTCCATATACCCTGCGCGCGGCCGCTGCCGGCGCCTTGCCGTTTCGCCGCCCACTATAGCGCAAGCGCGGACGCTGTGCACGGCTTGCGCGCTGTCAGCTTGATGATGCGGAGGGATGGGGAAAGCGCGCGCCGAGGGTGGCTCAGCTGCAATTGCAAAAGCGCTGGCCGGAGGCGGCGTCGTCGGCATCGCCGGCTTGCATTTTCTTCCAAAAGAAATCGCACTCGAGGCCGTAACAGGATTTTTCCTTGCCGGCGTGGATGTAGCCGTGGCGCGCGTAAAACTCGCGCGCGCTGGCCGTGCTATGCAGGCGCACCACACTCACACCCCAGCGCCGCGCCTGTTCCTCGACGCCGGCCAGCATGGCCTTGCCCACGCCGCCATGCAAGACCTCGGGCAGCACGTAGCATAGCGAGAGCTTGCCCGCCTGCGTCAACAAGGCCACCCCGACGAGCGCGCCATCGCGCTCGGCCACCAGGGAAAAATTGGCCGCCGCCGCGAACCAGAGCGCCACGTTTTCCGGCGTCTTGTTGCCCAGCCATGCGTCCAGAATCTCGGGACGGTGTTGATGGTCTTGCACGCAGCATTCGGTGATCGAACGGCGCAGCACCGCGCACGCGGCGGCGGCGTCTTCCGGTCGGGCAGGTCGAATGTCAATTCCCATGTGCACTCACAACAGATAAGCAAGCGCGCGCCGCCGGCGCGCATTTCCAACTATACACCCACGGCCCGCCGCATGCAGGCGCGGGGACGGCGCGCCCAAGCCTGGCCGCGTGGCTGCGGATTGTAGACCATCGGCCGCGCTTCCCACAACTGCAAGCGTGCGCGCGCTTGCGCGCCTTCGAAAGCCGAAGGCGGGCCCGTGTTTATTATTGCTGTGCCCATAGACACAGGCGGGCCTAGGTGATATCGTCGCACCTTCATAATTGCTCTGTAGCCAGATAAATTGGCAGGCGGTCCGCGCCCAGGCAAAGGAACATATTGAACAAGCGAACAAGCCACCCCATGATCAAACAACTCATCGCCGCCACCCTGCTCTGCGCTTGCACCGCGTCGGCGCTGGCCGTGCCCTTCGGCTCGCAGTCGGTGATCGTCATCGAAGACCAGACCGGCAAAATTTTGCTGGAAAAAAATCCCAACACGGTCGTGCCGATCGCCTCGCTGACCAAGCTGATGACCGCCATGGTCGTACTCGACGCCAAGCCGAATATGGATGAATCGATCAGCATCGACAAGCTCGATGTCGACACGCTCAAGCACAGCACTTCGCGCGTGCCCGTGGGCGCCACGCTGAGCCGGCGCGACGTGCTGCAATTGGCGCTGATGTCGTCCGATAACCGCGCGGCCGCCTCGCTGGCGCGCACCTACGAGGGCGGCGCGGCAGCCTTTGGCGCGGCCGTCAATGCCAAGATCAAGGCACTGGGCATGAGCCAGACCGTGATCGAAGAGCCGACCGGCTTATCGCCGCAAAATAAATCGACGGCGGCCGACCTGGCCAAGATGGCGGCGGCCGCGGCTGATTATCCGGAGATCGCGCGCATCACCACCGACAGCAAGGACGTGGTGACGGTCAATGGCCGGCGCGTCGAATACCACAACACCAACCGTCTGGTGGGCGCCAAGGGCTGGGACATCGGCTTGTCCAAGACCGGTTATACCACCGAGGCGGGTCGCTGCCTGATCATGCGCATCAAGTCGGCCGGCAAGAATGCGACCCTGGTGCTGCTGAACGCGCGCGCCAGTTCGGTGCGCATGCTCGACGCGCTCAATATCCGCCGTTATATCGCGGGCGACGAAACACCGGTCGCGGTGCGCTCGGCCTCGCTGCATCCGCACAAGCGCTCGAAAGGCCGGCACCGCCGCGCCTGAGCTGCGCCGGACAGGCGCCGCGCGCAAAAAGAACGGAGCCCGCGCGGCTCCGTTTTTTTTGGTGGGGCGATGCGATGACGCCTCAGGCGATCCGGTCGCGCAAGCCGCTGGCACGCTCGGTGCGGCTGCGGATCGCCTCTTCCAGCACGGCGCCGCCCGGCGTGAGCAGGGTGAACGCGGCACTGGCGCGCGTGATGCCCGTGTAGATCAACTCGCGCGCCAGCATCGCGCCACCCTCCTTGGGCAGCGCCAGCACGGTGTGGCTAAATTCCGAACCCTGCGATTTATGCACCGTCATCGCGAACGCCGTCTCCGCGTGGCGCAGGCGCGTCGCCAGCACGCTGCGCACGCTATCGCCTTCGAGGAAGTAGACGCGCGGCGAAGCGGGGCGTGCCGGATCCGGCAAGGTCAAGCCGATATCACCATTGAACACGCCGGTGGCATAGTCGTTGCGGGTAACCATGACGGGGCGCCCGGCATACCATTCGCTGCGGCGCGCCAGCAAGCCGGCCGCCTCCAGATGCTGCTCGATGGCGCCGTTCATGCCCGTCACGCCCCACTCGCCCTCGCGCACCGCGCACAGGATGCGGAAGGACTCGAAGCTGTGCAGCACCGCGCGCACCCAATCGTCGTGCGCGCCTGCCCCCGCGCCGTGCTTGAGCAATTCCAGATAGGGGCGATAGCCCCCGACTGCGCCGGCGCGTCCATTCAATGCCAGCTGCAGCGCATCGCCCACATGCGCATGTTCGATCCAGTGCACCGGCCCGCCGCCGCGCAGGCAGGCGCACGCGTCCTCGACCGCGCCGGCGTTGACCGCCTGCGCCAACTGGCCGATCGGACCGCCAAAGCGGCGACTATGGCGCAACATCACCGTCTGCTGCGCCAGCGCGCCGGCGGCGCCGATGTATTGGTCCGGTATGTCCTCACCGCTGGCGGCGCGCGCGTACAGGCGCGTTGCTGGCGTGTAGCCGCCGGCCTGGGCGTCGTGGCACAGGTCGCCCAGCACGGCGCCCGCCTCGACCGAGGCCAACTGGTCCTTGTCGCCCAACAGCACCAGGGTGGCGTGCGGCGGCAGCGCGTCGAGCAGCGCGGCCATCATCTCCAGATGCACCATCGACGCTTCGTCGACGATGAGCACGTCGATGTCGAGCGGGTTGCCCTGCTTGTGCGCGAAGGCGCGCGTGTCCGGACGCGCACCCAACAGGCTGTGCAAGGTGCGCGCCGCCCCCATGCGCGCGGTCAGTTCGCGCAGCGCCAGCGCGTCGCCCACCTTGTCGGCCAATTCGGTCAAGGCCTTGTCGATCGATTGCTTCAGGCGCGCCGCCGCCTTGCCGGTCGGCGCGGCCAGGGCGATGCGCAAGCGCGTGGCGTCGGGCGAGAGCGCGAACAGCAGCGCGAGCAGGCGCGCCACGGTATAGGTCTTGCCGGTGCCGGGCCCGCCCGTGATGATGGCAAGGCGCGCGCGCAGCGCGATCGCGCAAGCGAGCTTTTGCCAGTCCGGCGCCGGATCACGCCGCTGCGAGGCGAACAGGCGCTCGAGCCAGAGGCGCGTGTGCTGCGGGTCACCCTGGCGCGCCGCATCGAGCGGCTGCGCCGCGCGCTCGCCGATAATGCGCGCCACCGCCGTCTCGTCACGCCAATAGCGGCGCAGGTACAGGCGTTCGCCATCGAGCACCAGTGGTTGGCCGAAATCGAAGGCGTCCTTACACCACACCTGCTCGCGCGCGCCCAGCTGCTCGCTCCAGGCCTTCGCGTTTTTGGGCAGCGCGCCGCACGCTTGCGTGAGCGCCTGCCACTGCTGCTCGCTCCATCCCAGCAAGGCGGCGCCGTCAGCGGCCAGCTCGCGCAGCGGCAGGCAGCTGTGACCGCGCCCCTCCAGTTCGCACAGCACCAGCACGGCCAGCGCCAAGGCGGGTGAGGTGCCGCCGATCGATGCGACGAAGCGGGCGAAGGTGCCGCTCAAGCGGCGCAGCTGCCCCGCCTCGGTCAGCGCCGCCACTTCCTGCCACAGTGGCGCCATCGGTGGATCAGCTTTCACGCTCGCCTCCCGTGGTGGCGCCTTTGACCAAGGCGTCGAGGCCGTCGAGCAGCGCTGGCTTGGGCGCGAGCAGGTGGCAACCGCGCGTTTGCGCGTTACCGATCCCGCGCAGGAACAGGAAGATGGCGCCGCCAAGCTGGCGCGCCGGATCGTAGTGCGGCCCCAGGCGGCTTTGGAGCAGGCGCTGCAAGGCGAGCATGTAGAGCGCGCCCTGGATGTCGTAGCGGTGCGCCGCCATCGCCGCGCGTAGCGCCGCGCCGTGGTAGGCGCTGTCGCTCGCGCCCAGGTAATTCGATTTGTAGTCGAGCACCCAATATCGCCCCTCGTGCTCGAACACGAGGTCGGCGAAACCCTTGAGCATGCCGTGCAGCTGGCGCTCCGGCAGCGACGGGCGCGCCGCACCGTCGAGCAGCTGGCGCGCGCACAGCCGGTCGAGCGCGCTGCTGCGCAACTGAAAGCTAGGAAACCAGAACTCCATCTCCGGCAGCAGCGTGCCGAGCGCGGCCAAAGGCGCGCCAAGCGGCGGCAGGGGCGTGGCCGCCACTTGGCGCAACCAGATGATGACGTCTTGCTGGCGGTGTCCCCAGCCGGCGCGCTCGCAGCGCGCGCCCATGCGCGCCTCGAAATGCGGCTCCCCCGCTTGCGCGAATCCCTCATGCCCCATCCATTCGAGCTGCTCGTGCAGGAAATTGCCGGGCACGGCGCCGCGTGGAAAGCGGTGCCACGGCGTGTCCTGCGTGGCGCTTGCGGCCGATTTCGCCGTCCCCTCGTCGTCCTCGAACAGCGTCTCTTGCAGCGCGTGGCTAGGCACGGCGCCGCTCTGGCGCGTGAGCGAGGTGAAGCTGCCAACGCTCCAGTTGCGCTCGAACACGGCGCCATACGCAGGCGTCTCGACCAGCGCGGCGCGCTGCTCGGTGCGTAGCAGCGGCGTGAATACCTGCGGCGCCTCGAGTGTGACGACGGCGAAGTCCTCGCCCGCCAGCGCGTTCCACGCCGCCACCATGTCGCAGGCGGCCAGCGGCGCGCCGCCGGTGAGCAGGTAGCCAAGGGCCGATTCGTGCAGCGTGTTCTCGCCTTTTTTGCGCGCCGCCAGCGCGGCCACGCCCAGCCACAGCGTGTGGCGCGCGCGCGTGAGCGCCACGTACAGCAGGCGCAGGTCTTCCTCCAGGCGCGCCCGGTCGACACTTGCCAAGGCTTCGTCCGACAGGCTCAAGTCGATCTGGCGATCGCCGGCCTGGTCGACATAATCGAAGAAGCTGCGCTTGCGCCGGTCCGTCTTGCGCGCCGTGACCGCGAACGGCAGGTACACCAAGGCGTATTCAAGGCCCTTCGATTTATGCACCGTCACCACCTTGACCAGTTCAGCGTCGCTCTCCAATCGAAGCACACGCTCCTCGCCGCCCTCGCCTTCGCCCGCCACCTGCTCGGCGAGCCAGCGGATCAGGGCTTGCTCGCCATCGAGCTTGGCGCTGGCCGCTTGCAGCAATTCGGCCAGGTGCAGCAGATTGGTCAGGCGGCGCTCACCACCGGCTTGCGCCAGCAGCCGGGCCGGCAGCATCAAGTCATGGATGAAGCGGCGCAGCATCGCCAGCACGCCCTGGCGCTGCCATACCAGGTGCAAGGCCTTGAGTTGCTCGACGCGCGCCTCCCACGCCAGTTCGTCCTGCAGCAGCTGCGCCAATTCGGACAGCGGCAAGCCAGCCGTGCTGGTGGCGAACGCGGCGCGCGCGAGCATGCCATCGAGCGGATTGGCCACCGCCTGCAACCAGCGCAGCACGTCGCCCGCCTCCAAGCTGTCGGTGACGGCATCCTTGTCCGACAGGTACACGCTGGGCACCTGGCGACGCGCCAACGCGGCGCGGATGGCCGCCGCTTCTTTGCGATCGCGCACCAGGATGGCGATATCGGCCGGTTGCAAGCGCGTGAAACCTTGCGCCGAGTCGAAGCCGCAGGCGGGCTCGTCAAGCAGCGCGACGATATGCTCGGCGCAGTGGTGGGCGAAGAACTCGCGGTATTGTTGGCCGCTCATGTCGTCGCGCTCGCTGCAGCAAATCGACAACGCCGCCGTGCCCGCGCCACTGACGAAGCGCTGGGCGCGCCCGGCCGCACCCACGGGCTCGAACGGCAGCGCATTGACGCCACCCTTGCGGAAGCGGAAAGCGCCGCCGGCAAAGCCGGGTCCACCAGCATGTCCTTCGGCGTGCAGGAACAGGCTGTTGACGGCGCCCACCAGGGCGCCGGTGGAGCGGTAATTGACGCCCAACTGGTAGTGACGCCCGGCGGTGGCGACGCGCGCCGCCAGGTAGCTTTGGATGTCGGCGCCGCGGAAACCATAGATCGACTGCTTCGGGTCGCCAATCAGGAACAGGCCCAGTGCGCGCTCGTTTTGCGCGACGCGGTATAGCCGGTTGAAAATCGCGTACTGGTCGCGCGACGTGTCCTGGAATTCGTCGACCAGCGCGACCGGGTATTGCGCCACGATGCGCTCGCGCAGCGCATCGCCATTGTCCCCCTCGAGCGCACCCTTGAGGCGCTCGAGCATGTCGGCGAAGCCAAACTGGCGCGCGCGCGACTTGAGCTCGGCCATGCGCGCGGCGATGCGCAGCGCGGCGTGGCGCGCCACGAAATGCGACAGCTGCGGCAGCGCCGCCAGCGCATCTTGCAACGCTTCGGTGGCGTCGAAGCATTCCGGCACCTCGGCGAAATACCCCTTGCTAAAAGCGTCGGCGATGCCGTCGCGGCGCAGCCGGAACCACGCGCTGCGCTTGAGTGCCGGCTGTTCGGCGGCCGCATCATTGGCCCAGCTACGCAGTTGCTCGAACCATTCGGGCAGCGTGGCCGGCAGCTTGGTACCATTGAAGCACTTGGGCGCGAGCGCGCGCTGGGCGGCGATCCACGCCTCCATCTGGTCGGCGCGTTCGCTCCAACCCGTTTTCAGGCGCAGCAGTTCCTCGTGGCGCGTGCGCTGCACCCGTGCGATCAAGGCCGCCAGTGGCTCCGACGCCGGCCCGCCTTCGAGCAGCGCGGCGCGCGCGACCAGTTCGCGCGCGCCCTGGCGCAAGGCGTCCACGTTGGCCCAGCAGTCGAGCAAGGCAGCGAGGGCGGCGGCGTTGAGCGGGTAGACATGCTGGCGCCAGTAGTCGTGCGCGGCGTCGTCGAACAGCGCGCGCTCGTCGCTCACCAACTCCTCGTCGAACAGGCTGGCGCTGTCGAAGGCGTGTTCGCGCAGCATGCGCTGGCACCACGCGTCGATGGTGAAGATCGCCGCCTCGTCCATGGTCTCGGCCGCCAGCATCAGGCGGCGCGCGGCCAGTTGGCGCTCGCGCGGATCCGGATAAGCCGCCACCAGGCTTTCCAGATACGGTTCCGGCTCGACGAGCTCGCCGCGGAAGTAGGCAGCCGCCTGCAGCAAGCGCTCGCGCACGCGGTTCGCCAGCTCGCGCGTGGCCGCGCGCGTGAACGTCATGACCAGGATTTCCTTGGGTACCAGCGCGCGCGCGAAGGCGGCGTCGCCGCCGTGTCCCAGCACCAGGCGCACGTACAGGGCGGCGATGGTCCAGGTCTTGCCGGTGCCGGCGCTCGCCTCGATCAGGCGCGAGCCGTGTAGCGGGAAGCTGGCCGCCTCGAGCAGCATGCTGGTGCGCGCGCCGCTCACGCGTCGCTCCCGGCCAGCGGCGCGACGCTCACGCATTGGTCGGCCCAGCGCGCCAGCGGCCCGTACAGCGCCCCTGCCGTGTCGAACCAGGCCGATTCGCCTTCAAGCGCCGCGTAGTTTGGCCACAGGCGCGCCAGGCACAGGTCATCGACTTCGCCGGAGGTCTCGAAACCGCCCTCGTAGGCGGCGCGCGCGTCGGCGCCAGCGAGCAGCGCGAGCGCGCTCTTGCAGGCCACCGGCAGCGGCTGGTCCAGGTTGCGGCGCCACAGGGACGCCAGTTGCGCCAAATCGGCGTGCGCGCTGGCCGGATCGAGCGGCGCGAAGCTGAGCCGGGCATCGCGCGCGACCAGGTGGCCGGCCAGCGGCACGCCGGCCGCGGCCGCCGCCAGTTGCCGCAGCCACGGTACGATCAAACGATCGGCGCGCGGGCGCTGCGCCGCGTCCAGCACCTTGGACGAGGTTTGCAGCAGCCACGCGGTTTGCTCGCCGTCGCTGCGCAAGCGGTCGATCCAGTCATCCAGGCGCACCTCGCCGAGCGCGATATCGAGCGCCAGCTTGGGCGCCGCCGTGGCGTAGCGCTGGCCCAGGGCCAGCCAGGCGCTGCGCACTGGCACCAAGGCCTCGACCAGCTGGCGCTGCCACTGCTGCCCCATCAAGCCGATCGGCAGCACGCCCTCGCGCCCCATCTTTTGCGCGCGCACGGCCAGGCGCGCGCGCACATCGGCTTGCGGCTCGGGCACGCCATCGTCGCCCAACAGGCTGTCTTCGAGCGCGTAGCGCTCCAGGCCGTCCAGGGCGAACGGTTCTTCGTCCTCGCCCAGGGCGGCGCTGTCGCCGAAAAACACGCCAAGGCGGCGCTGGAAAAAGTAGCGCGCCGGCTGCTTGAGGAAGCGCGCCAGCTCGGCCAGCTTGAGGCGGTGATCGGGATCGAGTTCGTAGGGCGCGAGCGCGTCTTCGGCGGCCACGCCGGCCTGGTCGGCGCGGTGCGCGGCGCGCCACTCGAAGGCATGGGTGAGCAAACCGCCTTGCTCGAAATAGCGCCGGCTGAACGGTTGCAGCGCATGTTCGGTCGTCATGGCTGCCAGCTCGAGATCCCAGCCGGCGGCCAGGTAGTCGCGCAGCTGGGCCACCAGCACGGACGCAGGCTGTTCGCTGTTGTCGCGCACATTGCGCCCGACCCAGCTGATATAAAGCTTGTCACGCGCCGCCAGCAGCGCCTCGAGCATCAGGTAGCGGTCGTCGTCGCGGCGTGAGCGGTCGCCCGGACGCGCCATGCCGGGCAAGGCCAGCAGGTCGAAGTCGGCCTGGCGCGCCCGGCGCGGGAAGTCGCCATCGTTCATGCCGAGCAGGCAAACGACCCGGAACGGCACCGCCCGCATCGGCATGAGGGTGCAAAAGGTGACGCCGCCAGAGACGAACTGATGGTTCAGCGTTGGCTCGCTGAGCGCGCCCAGCCAGGCCTCGCGCAGCACCGCCAGCGGCACCGCTTCGTCGAACTGGGCGTTTTCGCATGTCTCGAGCCAGCCCTGCAGCGCCTGGTCGAGCTGGGCCATGGTCAGGCGGTCCGCTTCATCGCCGACGCAAAAAAAGGCCGCCAGCAGCGCGCGCGCCTGCTCGCCCCAAGCCGCTGGCGTGTGGGCCTGGCCCAGCGTGGTGCGCCAGGCCAGCAGGGTTTCGACCAGCTGGGCCAGCGATCCGGCCAGCGCGGCGTCGAGCCCGCCCACTTCAAAATACGGCTCGATCTGCTCGAAATGTTCGCCGGCCCCGCTGGCATAGCCGAGCAGCATGCGGCGCACCCCGAACAGCCAGGCATTTTGTTCGCCCGCCGCGCCCAGACCCAAAGCGCGCCGATGCTCGGCGTCCAGGCCCCAGCGCACGCCCGCGCCTTCGATCCAGCGCCCCAGCGTGGGAAGGTCTTGCTCCTCCAGGCCAAAGCGCGCTGCCAGCGCGGGCACCTCGAGCAGGTCGCGGATTTCGCTCTGGCGGCAGCGCTGCTGCGGCAGACGCAGCAACCACTCGAGCGCGACCAGCAGAGGGTTGACGCTGCGGTCGCGCACATCGCCGATCTCGAAGGGGATGAAGCGCGCGTCGCTGCGCTTGTGCTGGTCGAACACGGCGTGGATGGCGGCCGAAAACGTGTCGATGTCCGGCACCATCACCACCACCTCGCGCGGGCGCAAGCCGTCCACGCCGCCGGGCGCGAACATTGAAAGCAATTGGTCGTGCAGCACTTCGACTTCGCGCTGCACGCTGTGTGCGACATGGAAGGCGATCGAGCGATCGCCCTCGGGAGGCGCTGCGCGTGCGTGCTCGGCCAGCGGCAGCAAGTCGCGCACCGCCGCCTGCACCTGCGCCAGCAAGGAGTGCCCCGCTTCGTCGCCGAACAAGTCGACCCGCAGGTTGTCAAACCGCCCCGCCGTGTCGCTGTCGAATTCGTCGAGCATGCGCACGAAGTCGCGCCCTTGGCGGCCCCAACTGGCCAGCAGCGGATGGCTGTGCGCGTGCAGTTCTTCCAGCGGCACCGCCGCCAGGTCGATGCCGCGACTTTGCTGGCGCTTGCGCGTGGCAGCGAGCAGCTCGCGCCCTTCGATGATGTCGCCCCAATAATAGCGGCAGGGATTGGGCACGGCCAGCAGCACTTGGGTGTGGCGCGCCAGCGCCGCCAGCGCCTGCAAACTCTGGTAGGGCAAGGCCGACACCCCGAACAGCACCACCCGGCGCGGCAGCGGCGCGGCCGGCGCCGCGCCAGCGGCGGCCGCGGCCAGATAGCGTTGATGGATGCCGGCGCGGCCCTGCTCGCGCTGGGCCGGCGCCAGGCTGGCGATGACGGCGCGCCACAGCTGCGCCTGCCAGCGCTGCCCGGCTGGCATGGCCGCCGCCTCGCCGCGCGCGCCGCGCAGCAGGTCGCGTCCCGCCGCCCAGTCGCCCAGCCAATCGGCGCGGTACACCTGGTATTGGTCGAACAGATCGGCCAGGCGCTCGGCCAGCTGCAGGCGCCGCTCCGGGTCGCCATCTTTCAGAAAATGGCGCAGCGGCGCGAACAGGGGATCGGCCAGCAGCTGTGGCAGCAGGCGCATCAGGCGCCAGGTGAGCGGACCTTTGTCAAAGGCCGAGATGGGCGGCACGCATTCGCGCCCCAGCATGGCGCGATAGGCTTCCCACAAAAAGCGCGCCGGCAGCGCCACCCGGGTGGCCGCGCACACGCCGGCGTCTTCGGCCAGCGCCACCTTCAGCCATTCGGCCACGCCGTTCGACTGCACCAGGATGGTCTCCGTCTCGAGCGGGCCGAGCGGATGCTGGCGCAGCCACCCGAACACGGCGGCGCGCAATTGTTCCATCTGGTTTCCGTGCAGGATTAGCAGGCCGGGCGTGAGGGCGGTTGGCATGGGGTGGCGGCAAAATGGCGCACGCGGGCGCAGCGCCACAGCATACCGCTTTTGCCGCGTCCGGCAAAGGGGACGGCGCACTAGCCCGGAAATTGCATGGGTAGAGAATTGGGGACGGGCGCGAGTGAAGCGCCCAGGATGCGCGAACGGATCGCCCACAGTTGCCGGCGCAATTCGGTTTGCGGGTCACGCCGGTCGCGCGGGCCGGGGCGGCCGGGGCAATAGGAGCGCAAGCGCGTTCCAAGGGGCTGGCGCGACAGGTCCGGCTGGTCGTCGCGGACGATATCGTCGCGGTGCAGGAAGCTGCGGCGATGCAGTGCATGCAAGGCGTCGTCCAGGGCTCTGAGCTGCACGCGCTCGGCCTTGGAGACGTGCGCATCCTCGGTCGCAGATGCGGCCTCGGCGCACGGCGCATTGGCTGGCGGCGTGGGCGGCGCCGGAATGGCGGGCAAGGGCGAATGCACGCGGCGCAGGATGCGGCGGCGCACATCGGCAAGATGCCACATATGGTCCCCAGGGCACAGCAGCCACAATTCGCGCCAGGCGTTGCGCACGCTGCCAGCTATGAATATGACGAAATGGCGCGGCGACATGCGCATGCCTTGGTAGTCGATGTGATCCCCGCGCACGTTCGCGTACACGTATTCGTGCCCGTGTTTCATGCGGATCTGGGTGCCGTCGGGAAGGAACAGGCTTTTCCATTGATAGCCGCGCAGCGTACCCGATGCCGTTCCGGACGCGCTGGCCATCCACGCCTGCAACGCTTGTTCGACGACCTGTTCAGCGCTACGCGTATCGCCGTTGCTGCGCAATAGATTGAGCAGCTGCCGGTAGGTGTGGGTTCTCAGTTCGATGACCTTATGCTCGTTCATGCTCGTTTCTCCCTGAAGACACACTGATCGCTGTGGGGAAGCCTGACTGTTAGACAGCGCAGATGCGGCACAGTTCGATCACTTGGCGCATGATGGAGGGAAGAAATCATTCCAACTTGAAAAACGAGCACGTTCGAGCGTAAGGTGCGGCGCGGGGTAGTGCTACCCCGTCCTGGCGCCACACCAATGAACCGATCCAGCTGGGGAAGGTCGGGGTCCGGGTAGTTGGCGCGGTGTTCGATGCCGGTGAAATATCCGCGCTAGCCGGGCGCGCTGGCCGCCATCTCGTGCGGGATATGTTCGCTCAGCACCGCCAGCAGCGCCACCATATTGGCCAGCACGGCGCGCGCATCGTCCACCGTCGCTTGCGGCTCCAGGTGCTCGAGCTGGCCGCACAAGGCCGCGAAACTCATCGCACCGACCGCGCGCGCCGACGATTTGATGCGGTGTCCCAGTTCGGTCACGCGGCGCAAGTCGCCCTGCTCCAAGGCGTCGCCCAGCTCGGTGATGCCATCGCGCGCCGATTGCAGAAACATGAGCGCGTATTTGCGCATTTTTTCCGGATTGCCGCCAAAGGTGACGGACAGCGCCGCCGTGTCGAACAAGCCAGGGTCGGCCGCTGTCGCTGCCGCCGCGGCGGCGCTGCTCGCCTGCGCCGCCAAGCCCTCGTCCATACCGCGACGCGCATGCACGCGCTGCGGCCGGCGCGCCAGCGAGCGCGCCAGCAGCGCGAACAGTAAATGCGGCGCGATCGGCTTGGTGACGAAATCGTCCATGCCCGCCTCCAGGCAGCGCAGCTGGTCTTCCTTACCCGCGTTGGCCGTCATCGCGATCACCAGCGCCTCGCGCAGCTTGGGATGGGCGCGGATCATACGGGTGGCCTCGAAGCCATCCATCACCGGCATCTGCACATCCATCAAGACGCAATCGAAAGCCTCCTTGAGCATCAGATCGATCGCCTCCTTGCCGTTATTGGCGATCACGACCGTCGCGCCGGCGTCCTCGAGCAGCTCGCGCCCGACCTGCTGGCTAAACAGGTTATCCTCGACCAGCAAGATGGCGGCGCCAGCCAATTCGTCGAGCAAGTGCGCCTGCAGCGCGTCGCCAGCGGCCGGCATGTAGCGCTCGCCCTTGCCCAGGCGCGCCGTGAACCAGAAGGTGCTGCCGCGCCCGGGCGCACTGTCGACCCCGACGCGCCCGCCCATCAGCTCGGCGAGCTGCTTGCTGATCACCAGGCCCAAGCCGGTGCCGCCATAACGCCGTGTTGTCGATGGATCGGCCTGGTGGAAGGACTGGAACAATTCGCCCACCTCGGCCGGCGTCATGCCGATGCCCGTGTCCTGCACTTCGAAGCGCACCAGGGCGCTCTCGGCCAGTTGTTCAATCAGGCGCACCCGGATCATGATATTGCCGCGGTCGGAAAACTTGATGGCGTTGCTGGTGAAGTTGAGCAGCACTTGTTCAAGGCGCAGCGGGTCGCCGCGCAACTGCTCCGACAAGCCGGGCCAGATCTCGAACACCAGTTTCAAGTTCTTGGCAGCCGCCAGTTCCCCCAGCTGGCTCGAGATATTCTGCAGCAGCGCGTCGAGCGCGAAGTCGAGCACTTCAAGTTCGAGCTTGCCGGCCTCGATCTTGGAAAAATCGAGGATGTCGTTGATGATGCCCAGCAGGTGCTGGCTCGAATGGTAGATTTTCTCGAGGTAGTCGCGCTGCTTGGGGTTGACCACCGACTTGAGCGCCAGGTGCGACATGCCGATGATGCTGTTCATCGGTGTACGGATCTCGTGGCTCATATTCGACAGGAAGTTACTCTTGGCCTGATTGGCGGCGTCGGCCTGCGCCTTCAATTCGTGCAACTCGGTGACGTCCGTCGACAGGCCGATCACGGCCGTGATCTCGCCATCGAGCAGCACCGGCACCTTCACGCTCCACAGGTGCAGCAAGCGCCCGTCGCTTTCGATGAACTCGGTCTGGAGCGCCTGGCGCTGGCCATCGGCGAACACTTGCTGGTCTTGCTCCCAATAGGCGTCGGCCAGCGCCGGCGCCAGCACTTCGTGGTCGAGCCGCCCGACGATGCGCTCGACCGGCAAACCCATGGCCTCGGCGGTACGGGTGTTGACGTAGATGTAGCGCCGCTCGCGGTCTTTCATGTACACATGGGCGTCGATGCTGTTCAAGACCGTGTCGAGCAGCACGCGCTGCTCGATGGCGCCGCGGCGCGAGCCATACAGCGTGATGAAAAATGCATACACGATCAAGCTGCCCGCAAAGCCGGTCGCCAAGGCCAACCATGGGAAGTATTGGTCGAATTCCGTGTACAGGTCGACCCGCTTGACGCGGAACTGCGCCTTCCACAGGCTGCCGTTGAAGTCGATCGGCAGCACCGACTCGAAGTATTTGCCGGCCTGCTGCGCCGTCAAGGCCTTCGCCTCGAGCGAGCCGTCGTCGCTAAAGAGCACCCGGTCGGACGGCTCGATGCGCATGCTGCGCTTTTCCGGGTCGCCCGCGCTGTCGCTGTAGAGCGTCATGTGGACCTGGCTGACCGGCATTTCGTCAAGCGCCCCCTGCACCAGCTTGGGCACGGAAAAGCCGATGCCGACCGAGCCCAGGTAAGCCGCGCGGCGCGCGTCGAGCGTGGCCGGGGCCTTGCCGGTGCTATAGACCGGCAAGCGCATGCCCAGCGCGATATGGCGCGGCACCGTGTTGACCAGGATCGGCTGACCCGACGCGCTCAGCTGGCCGGTGTCGCGCGCCAGTTCGAGCGCGTGCGCGATGGCCGGATTGGCGGCGATGTCGACGCCGAATTTTTCGCCCAGCTTTTCCATCGGCTCGAGATAGGTCAGCACCTCGTAGCTGGCGCGCCGCCCGCCAGGGCGGATCGCGAAGGCGGGAAAGCCAGTATGCGATGCGCTGTGCTCGGCGCGCACCTTGGCCACGAAAGCGTCGCGCTCGGCGTCGCCGACGCTGCGCGCGAACGTGAGGGCCTCGATGGCGGGGAAATGCTGGTCGATGTCGAGCCCTTCAACATAGCGGTGAAATTGATCGCGCGTGGGCGGCGCGTCGACCGTCTGGAATAGCGCCACCAGACCGCGCACCACGTCGGTATAGGATTTCACGCGCAGGTAGATGCTGTACTGCGCGCTGCGGGTGACGTTGTCAAAGCGCTGGACCGCGTCATCGTCGACCGTCTTGCGGGCGGCCAGGTAGGCGCTCACCCCGACCACCAGCGCGAGCGCCACGCCGGCGCCCCACAGCAGCACGCGCGTCAGGCTGGCGCCCTTGCCCACGCTACCGAACTTGCGCATCATCGCTTGCGTCATGGTCTTGGTCGTCTCCGCTGGCGGATGAATCAAGGCGAAAAAACGAGATCTGCATCTGGATATCGAATGGACGCGCCTTTCATAAGCCGTCCCGCATACTAGCAAAACGGCGCGCATCGACGCGCATGCCTGGACGCGATTTCACGATACACCAAAATCGTGGCGCGAAGCTGCATTTGATACATTTTTGTGTCTTGCACGTATGAAAAAACCCGCAAAACCCATTAAAATTTTGCCAATTCCTTGCTAAGATACCGGCGCGATCCGCGCGCACAGCGGGGCGCCTAACCTTGGAGTGAATTACATGCAATCAACACCACAACGCGCCGGCGCCTTGCTGCTGGCCCTGGCCGCCTGCGCCAGCGCGCATGCGCAAAAGAGCGTAGCGCCGGCCGACCCGTATCGCTGGCTCGAGGAAGTCACGGCCGACAAATCGCTGGCCTGGGTCAAAGAACACAATGCCGTGTCGCAGAAGGAAATCGAAGGACGCGCCCAATTTGGCGCCATCCACGCGCGCCTGAAGACGATCCTCAATTCGCGCGAGCGCATCCCCTACGTCGCGCGCGAAGGCGAGCATTTGTACAACTTCTGGCGCGACGCCCAGCACGTGCGCGGCATCTGGCGCCGCACCACCCTGGCACAGTACCAGCTGCCCGAGCCGGCCTGGGAAACGGTGATCGACGTCGACCAACTGGCGCGCGACGAAAAGGAAAACTGGGTCTGGAGCGGCGTGTCCTGCCTCGAGCCCAAAGGTGAACGTTGCATGGTCTCGCTCTCGCGCGGCGGCGGCGACGCCCACGTGGTGCGCGAATTCGACACCGCCGCGCGCGCCTTCGTCAAAGATGGCTTCGCGCTGCCCGAGGCCAAAGGCAGCGCCAGCTTCATCGACCAGGACACCGTGTTCGTCGAGACCGACTTCGGCGCCGGCAGCATGACCACTTCGGGCTACCCGCGCATTGTCAAGGAATGGAAACGCGGCACAGCGCTGGCGCAGGCGCGCGTGGTCTACGAGGGCAAGAACGACGACCTTTCCATTTCGGCTTACAAGGACTTTACGCCCGGCTTCGAGCACCAGTTCGTCGAACGCGGCATCACCTTTTACACCAACGAGCTGTATGTGCGTGAAGGTGAGCGCCTGGTCAAGATCGCCAAGCCTGACGACGCCAACGCCTACACCGTGCGCGACCAGTTGATGATCGACCTGCGCTCGGACTGGAAGCCACAGGACAAGACCTATCCGCAAGGGGCGCTGCTGGCGATCGACTTCAAGCGCTTCATGCAGGGCGCGCGCGACTTCGAGCTGCTGTTTACGCCCACCCCGACGACCTCGCTCGAAGGCGTGGCTGTCACCAAGAGCGGCCTGCTGCTCAACGAACTGGCCAGCGTCAAGAACCGTATCGTCGAACTCAAACACGTCGACGGCAAATGGCAGCGCCGCGCGGTCGCCGCGCCCGCTTTCGGCACGCTGGGCGTGACGGCGCTCGATCCGGCGCGCTCGGACCAGTACTTCCTCACTGTCACCGACTTCCTCACCCCGACCACGCTCTACCTGGGCAGCATAGGCAGCGACGAGCGCCGCATCCTCAAATCCCTGCCCGCCTACTTCGACGCCGCGCCCTACACGGTGACGCAGCACGAGGCGACGTCCAAGGACGGCACGCGCGTGCCCTACTTCGTGGTGATGGCCAAGGACACCAAGCTCGACGGCAATAACCCTACCGTCCTGTATGGCTACGGCGGCTTCGAAGTGTCGATGAAGCCCTCGTACAGCGGCGTGATGGGCGAATCCTGGCTCAAGAACGGCGGCGTCTACGTGCTGGCCAATATCCGCGGCGGCGGCGAGTTCGGCCCGCGCTGGCACCAGGCGGCCTTGAAAGAGAAGCGCCAGCACGCCTATGATGATTTTATCGCCGTGGCCGAAGACCTCACGGCCCGCAAGATCAGCAGCGCGCGCCACCTGGGCATCATGGGCGGCAGTAACGGCGGCTTGCTGGTGGGAGCGGTGATGGTGCAGCGCCCGGATCTGTTCAACGCCGTCGTTTGCCAGGTGCCGCTGCTCGATATGCGCCGCTACAACCAGCTGCTGGCGGGCGCCTCCTGGATGGGCGAATACGGCAATCCGGACGAGCCGAAGGAGTGGGAATTCATCTCCAAGTATTCGCCGTACCAGAACGTGTCCAAGGATAAGCACTATCCGCGCGTGCTGTTTACCACCTCGACCCGCGACGACCGCGTCCATCCCGGCCACGCGCGCAAGATGGTGGCGCTGATGCAGTCGCAGGGACATGACGTGCTGTACTGGGAAAACACGGAAGGCGGCCATGCTGGCGCGGCCAACAACGACCAGCAGGCGCAGATGTGGGCGATGACGTATACCTACCTGCTCAATCAGCTGAAATAAGCAACTGAAATAAGCCGCTGAAATAAGCCGCTGAGCTCAGCCTCAGCGCCTACCCATTTAACATTCCAGCGAGACCAACGCTGGCGCCCCGGCCATGGCCAGGCGGCGCCAGCGTTTTCCCTTCCCGCGCGCGTCGCCCTATCGTGCGGCACCCTCCCCAAATTTGCGGTAGCCTTTCCCTCGATCAATTTGGTGCGGGTCCCTCCCATGGTGTGCCCTAACGTGCAGACTCCGAACGCCCATTTCCCCTGCCACGACGCAGCCGTCCCCGCTGCGCGATCGGCCCGCTCGCGCCCGCGCAGCGCAAACTTCCCCGCTTCACCCGAACGCACGCCCCCCGTGCGCGCCTGCTCCCATCGACAAGGATAGCGACGATGAACAATATGACCGAGATTGACGACGAGCTCGACCTGCGCCTGCTGCTGGCGACCCTGATGGCGCTCAAAAAAGGCGACTTCACCGCCCGCATGCCGTCCGACTGGACTGGGGTGTCCGGCAAGATCGCCGACACCCTCAACGACATCATCGAGACCAAGGAAAAGATGGTCAAGGCCGTCACCGACGTCTCGCGCGTGGTGGGGCGCGAGGGGCGCTTGACCCAGCGCGCCTCGGTGCCCAACGTGGCGGGCGGCTGGGCCACCATTATCAGCTCGGTCAACACCCTGATCGACGACCTGGTGCGCCCGACCACCGAGATGGCGCGCGTGATCGGCGCCGTCGCCAAGGGCGACCTGTCACAGACCATGGCGCTGGAAGTCGATGGCCATCCGCTCAAGGGCCAATACCTGCGCGCGGCCACCACCGCCAACACCATGGTCGAGCAGCTATCCTCGTTTTCGTCGGAAGTGACCCGGGTGGCGCGCGAGGTCGGCACCGAGGGCAAGCTGGGCGGCCAGGCGCAAGTGAAGGGCGTGGCCGGCACCTGGAAGGACCTGACCGACTCGGTCAACTCGATGGCCGGCAACCTGACCTCGCAGGTGCGCAATATCGCCGAGGTGACCACGGCCGTGGCCAATGGCGACCTGTCCAAGAAGATCACGGTCGACGTGCGCGGCGAGATCTTGCAGCTCAAGGACACCATCAACGTGATGGTCGACCAGCTGCGCTCCTTCGCCTCCGAGGTCACGCGCGTGGCGCGCGAGGTCGGCACCGAGGGCAAGCTGGGCGGCCAGGCTTACGTGCCGGGCGTGGGCGGCACCTGGAAGGACTTGACCGACAACGTCAACTTCATGGCCTCGAACCTGACCGGCCAGGTGAGGAACATCGCCGCCGTCACCACCGCCGTGGCCAACGGCGACCTGTCCAAGAAGATCACGGTGGACGTCAAGGGCGAGATCCTTGAACTTAAAAACACCATCAACGTGATGGTGGACCAGCTGTCGTCCTTCGCCTCGGAAGTCACGCGCGTGGCGCGCGAGGTCGGCACCGAGGGCAAGCTGGGTGGCCAGGCGCAGGTCAAGGGCGTGGCCGGCACCTGGAAGGACCTGACCGACTCGGTCAACTCGATGGCCGGCAACCTGACCGGCCAGGTGCGTAACATCGCCGACGTCACCACCGCCGTGGCCAATGGCGACCTGTCCAAGAAGATCACGGTGGACGTCAAGGGCGAGATCCTGGAGCTGAAAAACACCATCAACGTGATGGTCGACCAGCTCAACTCCTTCGCCTCGGAAGTAACAAGGGTGGCGCGCGAGGTCGGCACCGAAGGCAAGCTGGGCGGCCAGGCCAATGTGCCCGGCGTGGCCGGCACCTGGAAAGACTTGACCGATGGCGTGAACTCCATGGCCGGCAACCTGACCGGCCAGGTGCGCAATATCGCCGACGTCACCACCGCCGTGGCCAATGGCGACCTGTCCAAGAAAATCACGGTGGACGTCAAGGGCGAGATCCTCGAGCTCAAGAACACCATCAACGTGATGGTCGACCAGCTCTCGTCCTTCGCCTCGGAGGTGACAAGGGTGGCGCGCGAAGTCGGCACCGAGGGCAAGCTGGGCGGCCAGGCCTACGTGCCCGGCGTGGGCGGCACCTGGAAGGACTTGACTGACAACGTCAACTTCATGGCCTCCAACCTGACCGGGCAAGTGCGCAACATCGCCGCCGTCACCACCGCGGTGGCGCGCGGCGACCTGTCCAAGAAGATCACGGTCGACGTCAAGGGCGAGATCCTGGAACTGAAGGACACCATCAACGTGATGGTCGACCAGCTGTCCTCATTCGCGTCCGAAGTGACGCGGGTGGCGCGCGAGGTCGGCACCGAGGGCAAACTGGGTGGCCAAGCCAATGTGTCGGGCGTGGCCGGCACCTGGAAGGACTTGACCGAAAACGTCAACCAGCTGGCGGCCAACCTGACCAACCAGGTGCGCGCGATCGCCGAGGTGGCCACCGCCGTCACCCGCGGCGACCTGTCGCGCTCGATCCAGGTGGAGGCGCGCGGTGAGGTGTCCTACCTGAAGGACAACATCAACGAGATGATCCGCAACCTCAAGGAGACCACCCAGAAAAACGCCCAACAGGACTGGCTCAAGACCAACCTGGCGCGCTTCACCCGCCTGCTGCAGGGCCAGCGCGACCTGCAGGCGGTGACGAAGCTGATCCTGTCCGAGCTGGCGCCGCTGGTGTCGGCCCACCACGGCGTGTTCTACATGATGGACTCGCAAGAGCTCGACGCGCGCTTGCGCATGATCGCCAGCTATGGCTACCGCTCGAGCCGCAAGCTGCCCACTTCCTTCCTGCCCGGCGAGGGGCTGGTGGGCCAGTGCGCGCTCGAGAAGAACCGCATCTGGCTCACCGACGTGCCGCGCGATTACATCGTCGTGTCAAGCGGCCTGGGCGCGGCGCCGCCGACCAATATCGTGGTGCTGCCTATCCTGTTCGAGCAGCAGGTCAAGGCGGTGATCGAGATCGCCTCGCTCGACCGTTTCACCGAGACCCACCTGTCCTTCCTCGACCAGTTGATGGAGTCGATCGGCGTGGTCCTCAACACCATCGAAGCGAACAGCCGCACCGAGTCGCTGCTGACCCAGTCGCAGTCGCTGGCGCAGGAACTGCAGCAAACGAACCAGGAGCTGGCGGAGAAAGCGCGCCTGCTATCCGAGCAAAACATCGAGGTCGAACGCAAAAACCGCGAAGTCGAACAAGCCAAGCTGGCGCTCGAGGAAAAAGCCACCCAGCTGGCGCTGTCGTCGAAATACAAGTCCGAATTCCTGGCCAATATGTCGCATGAGCTGCGCACCCCGCTCAATTCGCTCTTGATCCTGGCGCAGCAACTGGGCGACAACCCGGAGGGCAACCTGTCGGGCAAGCAGGTGGAGTTCGCCAAGACCATCCACGGCTCCGGCTCGGACCTGCTCACCCTGATCAACGACATCCTGGACCTGTCAAAGATCGAGTCCGGCACCGTCACGCTGGACGTGTCCGAATACCGCTTCTCCAATTTGCGCAACTACGTCGACCGCACCTTCCGCCACATGGCCGAGGCCAAGCACCTGGACTTCACGGTCGGCCTGGCCGACGCCTTGCCGACGGCCTTGATGACGGACACCACGCGCTTGCAGCAAGTGCTCAAGAACCTGCTCTCGAATGCGTTCAAGTTCACCACCCACGGCTACGTGGCGCTCGACATCAGCCTGGTCACGAGCGGCTGGACCAGCGACCATCCCAACCTGGTGCACGCGGACGCGGTGCTGGCGTTCTCGGTGCGCGACACCGGCGTGGGCATCGCCGCCGACAAGCTGCAGCTGATCTTCGAGGCGTTCCAGCAAGCCGACGGCAGCACCGCCCGCAAGTACGGCGGCACCGGCCTTGGCCTGTCGATCTCGCGCGAGCTGGCGCGCCTGTTGGGCGGCGAGATCCGGGTCGAGAGCAGCGTCAACGTCGGTAGCACCTTCACCCTGTTCCTGCCCTACAACCGGGCCGGCTTCATCAACTACGACCAGGCGCGCCAGGCGCCGGCGCGCATCTTGCCGGCGCCGCCGCAGATGGCCGCCGCCAGCCAGGCGCCGCAGCAAGCGAGCGTGGCCGAGGCCGAGGCCCAGAACGCGCTCGCCTGCGTGATCGAGTACGGCACCGCGCAAGACGACCGCGGCTTGATCGCGCCGGGCGATCCCTCGGTCTTGATCATCGAGGATGACGAACGCTTCACCAAAGTGGTGCTGGACTTCGCGCGCGAGAAAAACTTCAAGGGCATCGTCACCCACCAGGGCGATTCGGCCTTGAGCCTGGCGCGCGACTATCTGCCCTCGGCCATCTTGCTCGACATCGACCTGCCCGACATCGACGGCTTCACGGTGCTCGACCGCTTGAAGCGCGACCCCAGCACGCGCCACATCCCGGTGCACGTGATGTCGTCCCTGCGCGAGCGCGAGCGCGCCCTGCGCCAGGGCGCGATCTCGTACATCAACAAGCCGGTCAGCCGCGAGCAGCTGCAGGAGGAATTTGGCCGCATCCAGAAATTCCTCCTGGGCGGCAAGCGCAGCCTCTTGGTGGTGGACGATGAAAAAATGCAGCGCGACGCCATCGTGGCCCTGATCGGCGACGCCGACCTGCACATCCTGGCCGTCGACAGCGGCCAGGCCGCGCTCGAGGCATTGCAAGGCGCCCACTTCGACTGCATGGTGCTGGACCTGACCCTGCCCGACATCAGCGGCTTCGACCTGCTCGACACGATCGGCAAGAACCCGGCGCTGCGCGACCTGCCGATCGTGATCTACACGGCGCGCGACCTCAATCGCAAGGAGGTGGCCAAGCTCAAGCGCTACGCCAAGACCATCGTCATCAAGGATGCGCGCTCACCCGAGCGCTTGCTCGACGAGACGGCCCTGTTCCTGCACCGCTCGCACGCCAGCCTGCCGGAACTGCAGCGCCGCATGCTCGAGGAAATCCACGCGGCCGACGGCGGCCTGGGCGGGCGCAAGGTGCTCATCGTGGACGACGACCTGCGCAATATCTTCGCCCTCAGTTCCCTGCTCGAGCGCCAGCAGATGCAGGTGTCGTTCGCCGAAAACGGGCGCGACGGCATCGAGGTGCTCGAGCGCGACCCTGGCATCGAGATCGTCCTGATGGACATCATGATGCCCGAGATGGACGGTTACGACACCATGCGCGCGATCCGCCGCATCCCCAAGTTCAAGTCGCTGCCGATCATCACCCTCACCGCCAAGGCGATGAAGGGCGACCGCGACAAATGCATCGCCGCCGGTGCCTCCGACTACATCACCAAGCCGGTGGACGTGGCGCAGTTGCTCTCGCTGATGCGGGTGTGGCTGCACTAAGGCCGGTGGCGCCTATGGAAACGGCAAGCGCCATCGAGGCGCTCGAAATCGACCTGCTGCTCGAGGCCTTGTACCAGTGCCACGGCTTCGATTTTCGCAACTTCGAACGCGCACCGCTGGTGCGCAGGTTGCACGGCGTACTGCGCCAGGCCGGCTTGACAACCATATCGGCCCTGCAGGACCGGGTGCTGCACGACGCGCGCAGCTGCGCGGCCCTGCTGCGCACGCTGAGCGTGGCGCCGGCGCGCCTGTTCGACGAACCCGAACAGGCGCGCCTGCAGCGCATCGTGCTTGGCTCCTGCCTGCGCGCCTCGCCGCTGCCGCGGGTGTGGCTGGCCGAGTGCGCCGGCGCGCAAGAAGCCTGGTCGCTGGCGATCCTCTTGGCCGAGGAGAAGCTCCATCCGCACACCGAGATCTTCGCCACCGTCGCCAACCCGGAGCTGTTGTGCGAGGCGAGCGCTGCAACCATGTCCATGGCCGCGCTGGACGCCTGCCAGCAAAACTACCGCGACAGCGGCGGCGCCGGCGAGCTGCTCGATTACTTCTGCGTCGAGGATGACCGGGCCAGCCTGCTGCCGGCGCTACGCAGCAAGATCGTGTGGGCCCAATATAATTTGAGCACCGACGCCTCGTTCAACGAATTTCAGCTTATTATGTGCCGGCGCGCGCTGCCGGACTTCGGTCCCCTGCTGCGCCGCCGTGTGCTTCAACTGTTCCACGACAGCTTGTCCCTGTTCGGCGTGCTCGCCATCGACCGCCTGTTCGGCGCTGGCGAAACGCTCGGCCACTGTTACCAGCCGGTGTTCGCCAGTGAGCCCTGGTACAAGCGCATCGCCTGACCGTGCGGAGAAAATATGCTTAAACGTTTGTTCCAGTTCGCCCTTGGCGCGCTGCTCGTGCTGCTCGCCGCGCTGCTGGCCAACACGGCATCGCAACGCTCGCGCCAGCTGCAGGTGGCGCCGCCCGCTGCGGTGGCGATCGACCTCGCTGGCGCTAGCGCGCGCCTGGCCGGCGCTCTCAAGTTCACCACCATCGCCAGCGAAACGGCGCCGTCGCTCAACGCCGGCCAATTCGCGCAATTGCGCGCCTATCTGCAAGCGGCCTATCCGCGCCTGCACGCGCAGCTTCAACGCGAGGTGGTCGGCAACGGCGCCCTGCTCTATCGCTGGGAAGGCAGCGAGGCACAAGCGCTGCCGCTGCTGTGGATGGCGCACCAGGACGTGGTGCCGGTCGCCGCCGGCACCGAGCAAAACTGGAGCGCGCCGCCCTTCAATGGCGTCATCAAGGATGGCTACATCTGGGGTCGCGGCGCCTGGGACGACAAGGGAAATTTGTGCGCCCAGCTCGAAGCGCTCGAAATGCTCGTGGCCAGCGGGTTCCGGCCGCGCCGCACCCTGTACCTCGCTTTCGGCGACGACGAGGAAGTGGGCGGCACGCGCGGGGCCGCCGCCATCGCCGCCCTGCTGCGCCAGCGCGGCGTGCGCCTTGACTACGTGCTCGACGAAGGCTTGCTCGTCACCGATGGCATGCTCAAGGGGCTCGACCGCCCCGCCGCCCTGATCGGCGTGGCCGAAAAAGGCTACCTCACGCTCAAGCTCGAGGTGGCCGCCACTCCGGGCCACTCCTCGATGCCGCAGCCGCGCAGCGCCATCGGCCAGATGAGCGCGGCGCTGGCGCGTCTGGAAAAACACCCGATGCCGGCCGACTTGCACGGGGTCGCGCGCACCATGCTCGAGACGGTCGCACCCGATATGCACGGCCTCAATCGCCTGGTGCTGACGAACCTGTGGCTGTTCAAGCCGCTGGTCGAGCGTGAACTGGCCGCCGGCCCCGCCACCAATGCGATGCTGCGCACCACCACGGCGCTGACGATGGTCCATGCGGGCGAGCGCGACAACGTGCTGCCGGGCCTGGCCGAGGCCACCATCAACCTGCGCCTGCTGCCAGGCGACACCCAGGAGAGCGCGATCGCGCATGTGCGCCAGGCGCTCGACAATGACGCCATCAAGATCACGCCCGGGCCCAGCAATGTGGAGGCGAGCGCCATCTCGCCCACCGCTGGCGCGCCCTACCTGGCCTTGAACCGCACCATCCGCGAAGTGTTTTCGGACGCCATCGTGGCGCCCGGCCTGATGATCGGCGCGAGCGATTCGCGCCACTTCGCCGCGCTCAGCGATCATGTGCTGCGCTTTACGCCGGTGCGCGCCACCCCGGCCGACCTGGAGCGCTTCCACGGCACCAACGAGCGCCTCTCGCTCAAAAACTATGGCGAAATGATCCGCTTTTACCGCCAGCTCTTGCTCAACACCGCAGGGTGAGCGGCGCGCGGACGCGTGGCCGCGCGCGCCCTTAGCCGGGCCGCACCGCGCTGGGCCGCTGGGCGACGCGCTCGCGCCAGGCCTGCAGATGCGCCATGCCTTCCTCGCCGGGCCGGAACTTCATCAAGCCGCGCGCGAATTCGAGGGCGCAAAAGGCGGTGATGTCGGCCACCGTGAAGCGCGCGCCCGCCACGAAAGGGCGGCTGGCCAGTTCGGCGTCGAGCCAGCGCGCGATGTCGCGCATTTTGCGTCCCTCGGAGGCGCCGAAGTCCGGAAACTGCGGCTGCTCGAGCCCGGCCAGGCCGGCATGGGTATGGCGCACCCAGTTGGCCACGCCTGCGAACAGGTGCATTTCCACGCGTCGGTCCGCCATTTCGATGAAGGCGCGCTCTTCAAAGCCCTCCCCCATCAGGTTCGGGGATGGGTACAAGCCTTCAAGGTAAGTGCAGATGGCGCGCGTTTCCGTCAGCACGCGCCCGTCGTCCAATTCGAGCGCCGGCACCCGCGCCATCGGATTCTTGGCACGGAAGGCGTCGCTCTTGTGTTCATTGGCGTTCAGGTCGAGCAGCACACTGTCGATCCCGCTGATGCCTTTTTCAAGGATGAACATGCTCACGCGGCGCGGATTGGGCGCGACGGCGCTGGTGTAGAGTTTCATGGTCAGTCCTCCTCTAGGCGTCGCGCGATTGACCCGTTTCGAGCATCTTGCGCGCGTGTTCGGCGAACGCACGCTCGCCTTCGGGCGTGACGTTGATGATGTCGCGCTTCGAGGGCGGTTTCGTAATACCCACCTGCACCGCCGCGCGCGCGTAGATGGCGTCGACCCAGCGCCGCAGGTGCGGCAGGTCGTCGATCTCCACACCCGACCATTTATGGGTGCGCACCCAGGCCCAGTTCGCGATATCGGCGATCGAGTAGTCGCCGGCCAGGTATTCGTGCTCCTTGAGCCTGGCGTCGAGCACGCGGAACAGGCGCCGGCTCTCGCCCTGGTAGCGGTCGATGGCCGGCTGTATCTTTTCCGGGAAATAGCGGTAAAACACATTCGCCTGCCCCATCATGGGCCCGATGCCCCCCATCTGGAACATCAGCCACTGGATCACCAGCGAACGCCCCTTGGCATCGGCCGGCATCAGCATGCCCGTCTTTTCGGCCAGGTAAATCAAGATGGCGCCGGACTCGAACACGGCGAAGTCGCCCTCGTCGCGGTCGATGATGGCCGGGATACGCCCGTTCGGGTTAATCGCCAGGAACCACGGCTGCTTTTGCTGGTTCTGCGACAGCTCGAGCGCGTGCAACGTGTACGGCAGCGCCATCTCCTCGAGCGCAATGGACACCTTGTAGCCATTCGGCGTGGCCGCGGTGTAAAAATCGATCATCCCCATCCCCTCCATCGTGTCAGTCGGCGTGTTTGCCAGATCATAGCCGGATTTGCCCAAAACCGCCGCCCGCCCAGTCGCAATTCGTTGACAGGGTTATACTTTCGTTCTAGATTAAAGCATGGCCCCACATCCCACGTTGCGGCCTACCGACATGTTAAAGAGGCCCCCTATGCGCCGCAGCCTGATTTGCGCAGCCATCGTGCTATCGGCGGCAATGCCCGCCGCCCCCCTGTGCGCGGCCCCCGCGCCTGGTCCCAACCCCGCCGCGCCAACCACCCAGTTGCCGCGCACTGTGCGCCCCAGCCACTACGAAGTCACGCTGGAGCCGGACGCGCCGGCGGGACGCTTCGAGGCCAAGGCCACGATCACGCTCGAGGTGCTCGAGCCCTGCATCTCGATTACCCTCAACGCGACCGACCTTGTCTTTCGCAGCGCGCAGCTAAAGCCCGTGGGCGCGCTCGGCGCCGCCCAAGTGGCCACCATCGCCGTCAACCCGGCCGAGCAAAGCGCCACCTTCAGCTTCACCCAAGTGCTGGCCAAGGGCAGATACCAGCTTGCGCTCGACTACAGCGGCATCATCGGCAGCCAGGCTGTCGGCCTGTTCGCGCTCGACTACGACAGCGCCAACGGGCGCAAGCGCGCCCTCTACACCCAGTTCGAGAATTCGGACGCGCGCCGCATGATCCCGTCGTGGGACGAACCGGCCTACAAGGCCACCTTCAAGCTCGAAGCGGTGGTGCCGGCGGGCCAGCTGGCGGTGAGCAATATGCCGATCGAAAGCAGCAGCGCGCTGCCTGACGGACGCAGCCTGGTCAAGTTCGCGCAAACGCCGAAGATGTCGACCTACCTGCTGTTCTTCGGCAGCGGCGAATTCGAACGCGCTTCGCGCATGGTCGATGGCACCGAAATCGGCGTCATCACCAAAAAAGGCGGCAGCGCGCAGGCCGCCTTCGTGCTGGCAGAATCGGGCCCTATCCTGCGTGAATACAACGACTACTTCGGCGTGCGCTATCCGCTTCCCAAACTCGACAACGTGGCCGCGCCGGGACGCAGCCAGTTCTTCGGCGCGATGGAAAACTGGGGCGGCATCTTCACGTTCGAATACGATATGCTGCTCGACCCGGCCATCTCCACCCAGGCCGACAAGCAGAACGTGTTCGCCACGGCCGCGCACGAGATGGCGCATCAATGGTTCGGCGACCTGGTCACGATGCAGTGGTGGGATGACCTGTGGCTCAACGAGGGCTTCGCCTCCTGGATGGAGAGCCGCATGATGGAGCGCTTGCATCCGGAATGGAACACCGCGCTGCACGCGGTGGACGCGCGCCAGTTGGCCATGGAACGCGACGCCCTGGCCACCACGCACCCGGTGGTGCAGCATGTGAGCACCGTCGATCAAGCTTCGCAGGCCTTCGACACCATTACCTACCAGAAGGGTGAATCGGTCATCCGCATGCTCGAAACCTACGTCGGCGCCGACGCCTGGCGCAATGGTGTGCGCGCCTATATGCAGGCGCACGCCTATGGCAGCACGGTGTCGGACGACCTGTGGCGCCAGATCGAAAAGGCCGCCGGCAAGCCGGTCACCGCGATCGCCCACGATTTCACGCTGCAGCCTGGCATACCGATGATCCGCGCCAGCGAGCCGCTGTGCAAGGATGGCAAAACCAGCGTGTCGCTGGTGCAGGGAGAGTTTAGCGCCGACCAGCCGAACAAGAAGCCGCTGCGCTGGCGCGTGCCCGTCATCGCCCAAGTGGCTGGCAGCGCCAGCAGCGCGCGCGTACTGGTCGGTGGCGGCGCCGCCACCCTCACGCTCGAGGGCTGCGGCGCGCTGGTGCTCAACGCCGGCCAGAGCGGCTACTATCGCACCATGTACGCGCCGCATCATTTCGCGGCCTTGACGCGCCAATTCGGCACCCTCGCACCAATCGACCAGCTTGGCCTGCTGTCAGACAGCTGGTCGCTCGGCCTGGCCGGCTACCAGCCGATGTCGGACTTCCTCGAACTGGCGCAAGCGACGCCGCTGTCGGCCGATCCCCAGGTGTGGGGCAATATCGCGGCCGCCTTCGGCACCATCAACAAACACTACCGGGATGACCCGAAGCGGCGCACCGACTTTGCCGCCTTCGCCATCGCGCGCCTGGCGCCCTTGATGGCGCAGCTGGGCTGGAACGAGCGCGCCGGCGAACCGGACCCGGTGGCCACCCTGCGCGCCGACCTGATTGGCACGCTGGCGGGCCTGGGCGACGCGCCCACCATCGCCGAAGCGCGCCGCCGCTACGCCAGCGCCGACGCCAGCGCCATGCCCGCCGCGCTGCGCAAGACCATCATGGGTGTGGTGGCCCAGCACGCCGACGCCGCCACCTGGGATGCCATGCGGCGCGCCGCGCGCGCCGAAACGTCGCCCATGATCAAAGACCAGCTCTACGAATTGCTGGCCCAGAGCGAACAGCCGGCGCTGGCCGAACGCGCGCTTTCACTCGCCCTCACGGGCGAGGCGGGCGCCACCATTGGCGCGGGCATGATCAGCACCGTCGCCAGCCACAGCCCGGACTTGGCCTTCACGTTCGCGCTAGCCAATCTGGAGAAGGTTAACGAACTGGTCGATTCCACCTCGCGCAGCCGCTACTATCCGCGCCTGGCCGAATTTTCGGCCGACCCGGCCACGATCGGCAAGCTCACCGCGTATGCCAATGCCCAGTTGGCACAAGGATCGCGCCGCGACGCCGACGCCGCCATCGCCAACATCACCAGTCGCATCAAGGTGCGAGCCGAGCGCTTGCCGGCGATCGACATCTGGCTCGCGCGCCAGGGTCAAGCCGGCGCCGCCGCCAGCGGCAGCTCGGTGCGCTAGCGCGCCTTGGCCGCGCCCCCCCGTTCCCATGCCAGCGCTTGGCGCGCCGGCGCGGCGCGACGGGGCGGGCGTCTTGTGCCACAATCTGCGCATGAACCTTACCTTCGCGCCCTTGCCGTACCGGATCCGCGCCGACCTGTTCGCCCACCTGGGCGCAATGGAGCACGCCGGCCTGGCGCCGCAGCAAGCGTTCGCGCTGCTGCGCCTCCCCGGCCAGAGCCAGCCGCGGCTGGTCAAAGCGCGCGCATTGCTCGCGCGCGGCGACAATCCCGCCCTCGCCGGCTTGAAAAGCGGCTTGTTCACCGTGTTCGAGGCATCCCTGCTGCGCGCCGCCCTGTGCGCCGGCAGTCCCGCCCCCACCTACAAGCGCCTGTCGGCGCACTATGCGCGCAAGGCGCAACAGCTAGGCTTGATCAAGGCGCGCATGACGCTGCCGGTGGCGACGCTGGTGCTGGCCTTGTTCGTGCAGCCGCTGCCGCAATTGTTCTCAGGCGCGCTGAGCCTTTCCGGCGCCGTGTGGCACGCGCTGCGTCCGCTGCTGCTGCTTAGCCTGCTCGCGCTATTGTGTGTGCACGGCTCGGCATGGTTCCTGTCCGGCGGCGCCGGAGCGGCACGCAGCAGCGTCGAACGCATCGTGCTCGCCCTTCCCTTGTTCGGTCCCATGCACATACGGCGCAATGCGCGCGACTTTTTCGAAAGCCTGGCCTTGCTGCTCGAAGCGGGCGTGCCGATGTTCGAGGCGCTGCCAACTGCCACGGACACGGTCAACAACAGCGTACTGCGCGCCCAGTTCGCGCGCATCCTGCCAGCACTGCGCGGCGGCGCGCCGCTGGCGCAGGCGCTCGACTGCCTGACGCTTAGCGACCCGCAGCGCCTGCTCGCCTTCGTGCAGGCGGGCGAATCGAGCGGGACGCTGCCCGAGATGATATTGCGCCACGTGGATATGGAAACCGAGGCCATCGATTTGTTCCAAAGGCAGCTGGCCGACTGGCTGCCGCGCATCCTCTATGCCTGCGTCGCGGCCTGGATGGCGTCGAGCTTGCTCGGCGCCGGCCGCATCGGCGCGCCCGTTCCCGTCGACCTCTGAGCGGCCATTCCAGACGCGCCCGAGACCTCCATGAAACGCTTGCGCACCCTGTTGTTGCTGTTGCTGCTAGCGGGCTGCGCGAGCGGTCCGCCGCCGGCGCCCAGCGCGCCGCCCGCCGGGGCAAGCGCGCCGCTGGACTGGTACCGGCAGGCCCAGGCGGCCGGCCAGAATATCTTACGGGTCGACGCCGGCGCTTCCCTGATCACGATCACGGTGCGCCGCGCCGGCGCCCTGGCACGCCTGGGGCATGAGCATATCGTGGCGTGCCGCACGCTCGAGGGCTTCGTCGCGCCAGACGCTGGCCGCGCCGATTTCCAGTTCCGGCTCGACCAGCTCAGCGTCGACGAGATGGCCTTGCGGCGCGACGCCCATTTCGACACCCATCCATCGGACGAGGCCATCGCCGCCACCCGCCGCAATATGCTCGGCCCGGTGCTCGAGGCGGAGCGTTTTCCGCTGGTGTCAATCAATGCGCAACGGCTCGACGCGCAGCGCGGGGGTGCGCAAACGCTGCGTCTGGCGGTGACGCTGCATGGCGTGACGCGCCTCTACCAAAGCGTGGCGCGGATCGACACCGAACCGGCCGGTACCTTGCGCGCCAGCGGCGCCATCGCGCTGCTGCAAAGCGACTTCGGCATCGTCCCGATGTCGGTGCTCGGGGGCGCCATCGCGGTGCGCGACCAGCTCGAACTAAACTACCAGATCAGCGCGCGCCGCGTCCGGTAAGCTCAAGCGCCGGTGGTGCGCCTAGCGCGCGACGATCAGGCGCAGCCCCAGCCCGACGAAAATCGCGCCGGCCACACGATCGAGCCACAAGCCCGCGCGCGGATGGACATTGATCCATTGGCCGACCGCGCCGGAGAAAAAACCCAACAGCGAAAACAACACGCACGCTTGCGCGGTAAAGGTCAAACCGAGCAAGGCCGTCTGCAGGCTCACCGAGCCGTGTTCGGGAACCACGAATTGCGGCAAGAAGGACAGGAAGAACAGCACCACCTTGGGATTGACGCTGTTGGCGAACAAACCCTTGGCGAACAATTTCAGCAACGGTTCGTCGGCCATGCTGGGGGCGCCGACGGTGGTGCCGCCGCGGCTGCGCAGCGCGCCGATCCCGAGCCAGATCAGGTACAGGCCACCGCATATCTTGAGGGCCGTGAACGCCAGCGGCGAGGCGGCGATCAGGGCGCTCACGCCAAGCGCGGCCAGCACGGTGTGGCTGATACAGCCGAGCGCGCAACCGAGCCCGAAGGCCATGCCCTGCTTGCGCCCGCGCGCCATGCCCACGCTTAGCACCATCAAATTATCCGGTCCCGGCGAAGCGGTGATGGCGATGGCGGCCGTCAGGAAGCCGGCGAACTGTTCTGGCGTGATCAGCATTCATAGTCCCATGGGTGTGAATCAAGGCTCGATTATAGCCGTGCTCCCCGCTTTGGCGCGCCGCAACAGCAGGTAGGCCACCGGCACCACGAACATCGATAGCAGCGGCGCCGTCAACATGCCCCCGACCATGGGCGCGGCTATCCTTTGCATCACTTCCGAGCCGGTGCCGCTGCCAGCCATGATGGGCACCAGGCCGGCGACAATCACGGCGACCGTCATCGCCTTCGGTCGCACCCGCAGCACCGCGCCTTCCTCGATCGCCGCCACCAGCTCGGCCTCGCTGGCGCGGCCGGCCGCCACGCGCACCTCCCAGGCGTGCTTCAGGTACAGCAGCATGATCACGCCGAATTCGGCCGCCACCCCGGCCAGCGCGATGAAGCCGACCGCGCTGGCCACCGACACCTTGTGCCCGAGCAGCCACAGCAGCCATACGCCACCGGCCAGCGCGAACGGCAAAGTGGCCACGATCAGGGCCGCCTCGTCGAGCCGCTTGAAGCAAAAATACAGCAGCGCGAAGATGATCACCAGCGTCACCGGCACCACCAGCATGAGCCGGGCGGCGGCGCGCTCGAGGTATTCGTACTGCCCCGACCACGACAGCGCGACCCCGGCCGGCGGCGTGAACTGCTGCGCCAGCGCGCCTTGCATCGCGCGCACCGCCGAGCCCAGGTCGCGTCCCTCGATGTCCACATAGACCCAGCCGGACAGGCGCGCGTTTTCGCTCTTGAGCATGGGCGGGCCGTCGCTGATGCCCACGCTGGCCACGTCGCCTAGGCGGATCTGCGCGCCGCGCTCGGTCAGCACCGGCAGCTGGCGCAGCTTGTCGAGCGAATCGCGCAGCTCGCGCGGGTAGCGCACGCTGATCGGAAAGCGCTGCAAGCCCTCCACGGTCTCGCCGATGTTCTCACCGCCGATGGCGGCCGAGACGATGCTTTGTACGTCCGCGATGTTCATGCCATAGCGTGCGGCCGCCACCCGGTCGATCCGGATATCGACATAGCGCCCGCCGGTGAGGCGCTCGGCCAGCGCCGACTTCACCCCCGGCACCGTGCGCAGCACGCGCTCGATGGTGGCGCTGACCCGGTCGATCTGTTCGATGCTGGTGCCGGCCACCTTCACCCCGACCGGGCTCTTGATGCCGGTGGCGAGCATGTCGATACGGTTGCGGATCGGCGGTACCCACAGGTTCGACAGCCCCGGCACCTGGACGATGCGGTCAAGCTCGGCCACCAGCTTTTCCGGTGTCATTCCAGCGCGCCACTGCGCGCGCGGCTTGAATTGAATCGTGGTCTCGAACATCTCGAGCGGCGCCGGGTCGGTCGCCGTCTCGGCCCGGCCCGCCTTGCCGAACACACTGTGCACCTCCGGTACGGTCTTGATCAGGCGGTCGGTCTGCTGCAGTAATTGCGCCACCTTGCCCGCGCCGATGCCCGGCAGCGCCGACGGCATATACAGCAAGTCGCCTTCGTCGAGCGCGGGCATGAATTCGCCACCGAGGCGGGTGGCCGGCCATACGCTTGCCAATGCCAGCAAGGCCGCGCCGCACAGGGTCGCCTTGGGCCAGTGTAGCGCCCGCGCCAGCAAGGGCCGGTACAGCGCGATGAGGGCGCGGTTAAGCGGATTGGCGTGCTCGGACGGGATGGGCCCGCGTATCAGGTAACCCATCAGCACCGGGATCAGCGTGACGGCCAGCGCGGCGGCGGCGGCCATCGAATAGCTCTTGGTGAAGGCCAACGGCGCGAACAAGCGCCCTTCCTGCGCCTCGAGCGCGAACACCGGAATAAAGGACAGCACGATGATGAGCAGCGAGAAGAACAGTGCCGGCCCCACTTCGGCCGCGGCCGTCGCGATCACCTCCCAACGCGCCTCCCCCTCGAGGCGCGCCTGCGGGTGCGCCTGCTGCCAGGCTTCCAGGTGCTTGTGGGCGTTCTCGATCATCACCACGGCCGCATCGACCATCGCGCCGATCGCGATCGCCAGCCCGCCCAGCGACATGATGTTGGCGTTCACGCCCTGCTGCGCCATCACGATATAAGCGGCCAGAATCCCCAGCGGCAGCGACACGATCGCCACCAGCGCCGAGCGCACATGAAACAGGAACAGCGCGCATACCAGGGCTACAACGATGAATTCCTCGATCAGGGTATGTTCGAGATTGCCGATGGCGCGCTTGATCAGGTTCGAGCGGTCGTAGGTCGGAACGATCTCCACCCCAGGCGGCAAGCCCGGCTTGAGTTTTTCGATGCGCGCCTTGACCGCTGCGATGGTCTCGAGCGCGTTCTTCCCCGAGCGCATGACGATAATGCCGCCGGCGACCTCGCCTTCGCCGTCAAGCTCAGCGATCCCGCGCCGCATCTCCGGGCCAAGCCCGATGCGCGCCACGTCGCCAAGGCGCACCGCCACGCCGGCCTCGCTGGTGCTCAAGGGGATGTTGCGAAAGTCGTCCAGAGATTGCAGGTAGCCCGAGGCGCGCACCATGTATTCGGCTTCACCCAGTTCGAGCACCGAACCGCCACTTTCCTGGTTCGCCTTCTGCACCGCATCGACCACGCGCGCATGGGTGATGTTATAGGCGCGCAGGCGCAGCGGATCGAGCACGATCTGGTACTGGCGTACCATGCCGCCCACGCTGGCCACCTCGGCCACGTTGGGCACGGCCTTCAATTCGTACTTGAGGTACCAATCCTGCAGCGCGCGCAACTGCGACAGGTCCATCTTGCCGCTGCGGTCGACCAGTGCGTATTCGTAGATCCAGCCCACACCGGTGGCGTCCGGGCCGAGCGCGGTCTTGGCCTGAGCCGGCAAACGCGCCTGCACCTGGTTCAGGTACTCGAGCACGCGCGAGCGCGCCCAGTAGGGATCGGTACCATCGTCGAACAGGATGTAGACGAAGGAGTCGCCAAAAAACGAGTAGCCGCGCACCGTCTTGGCACCGGGTACCGACAGCATCGTCGTCGTCAAGGGATACGTGACCTGGTTCTCGACGATCTGCGGCGCCTGTCCGGGAAGACTGGTGCGGATGATCACCTGCACGTCCGACAGGTCGGGAATCGCGTCGACCGGCGTGCGCGCGAGCGACCAGGCGCCGGCCAACGCGACAAACGCCGTCGCCACCAGCACCGCAACGCGGTTCGCGATCGACCAACGGATCAGGCGCGCGATCATTTGGCATGCTCCGTGCGCGCCGCAAAACCCTTCAGGCTGGCCTCGGAGTCGAGCAGGAACTGGCCCGACACCACCACCTTGTCGCCAGCGCCCAAGCCTTTGAGGATTTCGGTCTGGCCATTCGCTTCCCGGCCCGCTTCCACCTCGACCGGCTCGAAACGCCCGGCGCCGAGCGCGCGCATGACGACGCTGCGGGTGCCGGTCTGAATCAGCGCTTCGCTTGGCACCAGCAGCGCCGGCTCGCCCCCTTCGGCCTGCAGACTCACGCTGGCGAACATGCCCGGCACCAGCGCGTGCGTGGGATTGGCCAATTCGATGCGCAGCTTGAGCGTGCGTGTGGCCGCGTTCACTTCCGGCAGCACCGCCGCCACGCTGCCCTTGAACACCTTGCCGGCCAGCGCATTCACGCGCGCCTGGACCGCGCTACCGGCTTGGAAGCGAGACCCCAGCGCTTCGGGCAGGTCGGCGTTGAGCCAGACGGTGTCGAGACCGTTGATGCGAAACAGCAGCGCGCCGCTCGCCACCGCCATGCCTTCGCGCGCGCCCAATTCACCGATCACGCCACCCACCGGCGCCGTGATGGTCATGCGCGCGGCCACCTTGCCACTGGCCTCGACCTGGCGCATTTGCGCCTCGTCCATGCCGGCTATGCGCATGCGCTGGCGCGCCGCGTCGAGCAAGCCGGCCGCGGGCGCGCCGTTCCCCATGCGCCGCACGGCCAGAAATTCCTCTTGCGCCGCCAGCCAGTCGGGCACGAACAGCTCGACCAAGGGCTGCCCCTTGCGCACCGGCTCGAAGGCCGAGCGCACATATAGTTTTTCGACGAAAGCAGCCGCGCGCGCCTGCACCAGCACCAGTTCACGCTCGTTGTAGGCGATGCTGCCGGGCGCCTCGAGCGAGCCGCCAAGCCGGCCCGCCACCACCGGGGCGATGCGCATGCCCAGGTTCTGCTGCGCCTGCGCGCTCACGCTCAGCGCGCCGCTGGCGCCCCCCTGCGCCGGCTCGTCGGCGTACACGGGCACCAGTTGCATGTCCATGAAGGGGGACTTGCCGGGCTTGTCGAAACGCTGGCCCGGCACCATCGGGTCGTGCCAGTACAGCGGCTTTCTTTCGATCGCCGGTGCCGCCTTCGCCACTTGCGGCGCACCTTGCCGCATACCCTGCTGCAGGCCGGCCGCGTACAAGGCGTAGCCCGCGCCGGCGCAGGCGAGCGCCACACAGGCCAGAAGTGCTTTCCTGTTCATCATTTGATCTCCTTGTTCGACGCGCCGTTCATGCTGGGCGCGGCCAGGAAGCTCAGCTGCGTCCACAGCCGCGCCGTCTCGGCATCGAGCTGCAGCGCTTGCAGGCGCAGCTCCAACTCGGCCCGGCGCGCGGCCAGCACCTCGCTCAATGAGGCCTTCCCGCCGCGGTACGCGGCCAGCAGCGCTTCGCTGCGCTGCAGCGCCAAGGGAATCAGTTCGCGCTCATAGCGGCCACGCCGCTCGCGGCTGTTTTCCCAGTCGCCCAGCAGCGCCTGGGTTTCGGCGACGTGGGCGCGCAGCGCTTCGTCCCGTTCGGCGCCAGCTTGCGCAGCCAGCGCCAGGCGCGCCGCCAGCTCGCGGTCCTGGCGCTGCCCGCGGTCCCACTGCAAGGGAATGCTCACGCCGGCCGACACCATATTGCCGTAGGCTGGACCGCGCTGCTGGAACGACAGCTCCAAGCTCCAGTCGGCGCGCCGATTCGCGCGCGCCAGCGCCACGTCGGTCTCGAGCATCTCCTGCTGGCGCCTCATGGCCAGCATGGCCGGGTGATGCGCCAGCTCGGCACCGCTGGCACCGCCCACGCTGTCCATCGCCGGCGGCCCGCCCAGCGCCTGCTCGCCCGCCTCGCCGATCCAGCGCGCCAGCATCAGGCGTGCGCTGCGCATCCGCCGTTGCGCGTCGCTGGCGCGCTCCTCGAGCGCGGCCAGGGCGGCGCGCGCGCCCAGCAGATCGGCCTGCGTCCCCTGGCCGGCGCGATAGGCAGCTTGCGCCGCCTGCAGCGCCAGTGCGGCCTGCGCGATTTGCTGCGCGAACAGCTCGGCGCTTGCCTCGGCATAAAAGCGCTCGAACCAGGCGAGCGCACTATCGCGCGCAATCGCGGCGGCGCCGCTGTCCTTGTCGGCCTGCGCCTTGGCCGCCTCGCGATCGAAGCGCTGGGCGCGCAATTGGCGCTTGTCGGCGCGCGTGACTTCCTGCATCAGGCCGACACGGCGCATGGTCATGAAATCGGCGCTGGTGCTTAAGCGATCGGCGCCGCTGATGGGCAGATTGTCCACCCCAAGCTTGAGCACCGGGTCGGGTAATTGGGCGGCCGCCACGGCCATTTCGCGCGCCGCGTCGATGGCGTGGTCCTGCGCGGCCAATTGGCCAGAGCGGGCCAGGGCCAGGCGCTGCGCACGCTCGAGCGTGAGCACCTCTTGCGCGAGCGCCGGCGGCGCCAGCACGGCCAGCATGAGCGCGCAGGCCTTGATCGTGTGCGTCGATGGGCGCGCCAAACCCGCGCATGCGCGCAGGCGAAAAAATTGGGACAGCATGATGCCTCCGGAATGCAATGAACGACAACGCCGGCGCATGAGGCGCGGCGAACGGCATGGCGGTCGGAGCTTAAAAGCGCAGGCAGCAGTGGCGGATCGACAGCGGCGGCGCCGTTGATCGCATAAGAAGTTCAGTCTGGGGCGGCAGCGCCAGCGCCAGTGGCACCGGCGGCGGCGGCGCCACGGTCAAAACCAGGCTAGAGGGCACAAAGGGTGAAATCTGGGGCGCGTCGGGGCGCTCCAGCGCGGCGCTATCGGCACCGCCGTGCATCGCGCACAGGGTTGGCTGCTCCATGTCCATGCCGGTGCAGCCGGCCATCGACATGGCCATCATCTGCGGCGCATCCATCGTCTGCATCGGACAGCGATACGCCGCCACGGCCAGCTGCATGTATAGCATGCTAAACAGGGTGACGATGGCGACAAGGCAGCGGTGGAGGCGCGACAGTTTCATGATATGCCCGAATAGACTTGCTCATGGTACGCACCGGAATGCCATTTCGTCAAGCGCGCGATCGACCACGCGCCGCGGCGACACGCCATTTTTTGAGCCTGGCGCGGGAACCTCGCGCCGCGCCGCGTTGACTAATCCGTGTAGGCTCGGTAGAGCCCAAGGCGGGGAGACATAGATGAAGGCCAGGATACACTGCGCAAGATTCCAGCGCGCCGCCGCACTGCTGGTGTGCGCCGCCGGCGCCAGCAGCGCGGCCGAGCGCTTGCCGGCCCTGCATGCCGATGCTACCCAAAGCTCGGTATCGGGCATTTCCTCGGGCGGCTACATGGCCGTGCAATTTCATGTCGCGTATTCGGCGCAACTGCGCGGCGCCGGCGTGGTGGCGGGCGGCCCTTTTTACTGCGCCAAGGACAGCGCTGCCATGGCGGTCAACAACTGCATGCATCCCGGCCGCACCGATCCGGTGCCGCCGGTCGACAAGCTGGTGTCGTATACGGAGTCGCTCGAACATGCCGGCAGCATCGACCCCACCATGCACCTGCGCGGCGAACGGGTGTGGCTGTTTTCCGGCCGGCGCGATCGCACGGTCGATCAAAGCGTCATGGACGCGCTGCGCAGCTACTACCTGCACTTCATGCCCGCCTCGCACATCGTCTACGAAAACTCGCTCGACGCCGGCCATGCCTTTCCCACCCGCGATTACGGCGGCGCCTGCTCCTTCACCGGCCCGCCTTACATCGACAACTGCGGCCTGGACGCCGCCGGCGCCATTTTGCAACAGATCTACGGCACTCTGGCCGCGCGCGCCGAGGCCGCGCAGGGCAAGCTGATCGAATTCGACCAGCGCGAGTTCCTCGGCGGCGACGCCTATGCCCACAGCATGCGCGACAGCGGCTTCGCCTACATCCCGCCTGCCTGCGCGCAGGCTAGCTGCCGCGTACACGTGGCCTTTCACGGCTGCGCCCAAAACGTCGATGCCGTCGGCGACGCCTTCCTGCGCCATGCCGGCTACAACGAATGGGCCGACGCCAACGCCTTGATCATCCTGTATCCGCAAACGATCGCGCGCAACGGCATCGGTTGGCGTTTCTGGGACTGGCCCTTTGTCTTCAATCCTCAGGGGTGCTGGGACTGGTGGGGCTACGACAGCGAGCATTACTATCAAAAGGACGGGCCGCAAATGCTGGCCGTGAAGCGCATGATCGAGCGCCTCGCCGCGCCGTCCTAGGGCGCGGGCCGCGCGAGCGCGCCATAGCTGCGCAGCAGCAGCGGTTTGACGGCCGCCCAGCCGAACTGGCGCACATGGTCGATGCCGGCCGCGCGCAGGGCCTGCGCCAAGCGCGGCTCGCGCAAGAGGCGCAACAGCGCATCGGCCATCGCTTGCGGCGCGCGCGGCGGCACCAACAGCGCCGTGCATTCGTGCGCCACCAGGTAGGGGATGCCACCAACATCGGTGCTCACCACCGGCACCCCGCTGGCCAGCGCTTCGAGCACCGAATTGGGCGTGTTGTCCACCGTGCTGGGATTGAGCACCACGTCGGCCGCCTGGTACAAGGCGGGCATGGCCTGCCGCTCGACGTTGCCGGCAAAGCGCACCGACGCCGCGATGCCAAGTTCGGTGGCGAGGCGCTCAAGGGCAGCACGCTGCGGGCCCATGCCGGCGATGACCATGCGCGCCGCCGGCATGACCGCCGCCACCAGGGCAAAGGCGCGCAGCGCCGTCGCATTGTCGTAGATCGCTTCAAGATGGCGAGCCACCAGGATGGTCGGGCCAAGCGCGCGCGCCTGCAGGCATGGCGCGAAACGCTCCAGACTGACCACGTTGGGCACGATGCGTGCGCCAAAGCCGTGACGGGCGAACACCTCTAGCAGGAAACCGGATGGCACCACCAAGACGTCGGCGCGCAGCAGGCTGGGGGTGACCCAGCGCCGCGTCCGGCGCAGGAAGGAATCGGCGTCGCCGCCGCGGTAATTGACCAGCACCGGACAGCCGGACAGGCGCCCGATCCAGATCGCCGGGGCGGCGAACAAATGCCATGACCAGCCGGAATTGGCCATCACATGCAGCAGTTGCGCGCGCCGCGCCGCGCGCCACAGCGAAATAAGATAGGGCACCAGACGCAGCAAGGCGCGCACGCCGCGCACGCGCCCCACCCACGCGGGGCGGTATGGCGCATTGACCTGGACCACGTCGACGTCGATGCCTTCGGCGCGCAGCAGCTGCGCCAGTTGCGCGGTTTGGTTGGCCATGCCGCCCGCCGGCGGCGGCAATGGTCCCACCAGCGCGACGCGCCGCAGCGGCGCTGGCGTGCGCAGGCGATCCATCAGCGGATCAATAGACGATTGATGTAGGGGTCAAAGGCGCGCGCGTGCGGATGCGCTTGCGGCGCATAGCGGTAGGCATAAGCGGGCAATAGCGAATATTGAATCTGCAGCAGCAGGCGCGCACGCGCGGCAGGCACGGTGCCTTTGTGGATGCCCGCCGTATCGACCGCGAACCCGGATCCCGCCGCTCCGGTGGCGTTCACCACGCGCGTGCCGTAGAGATGGCCGATTTGCGCATCGTCGTACTGGCGCAGGCGCAGCGGCGCGCGGTCGCGATGCGTCCCCAGCACGTACGCGTGCGGCCCATCATCGAGGCCGACCTCGCTCAGATACACGAGTACCTTCAAGTAGCGCCAATCCTCGGAATCGCGGTGATAGCCCTGCAGGCCGGCGCTGTCACTCGTCGACGGGAAGGACCAGCGCACCCACAGTGAGGAGATGGTCGGCTTGCAACCGATGTAGCGCTGCGCGCATGCCAGCAGGGGCGCGCTGTTGGCCAGCGCGAGCACATGCGGGCAGGCCAGCACGTCGTCCATGCTGTACTCGGCCATGCGCGCGCCCGCCGGCACCGCCGACTCGGTAAAGCTGCGCGCCTGGCCGGCGCGCTCGATCATCGGCCGCGGGCGAAGGTAGGCGCGAATATCGGCGATTTGACGCGCATCGAGCAGCTGGCCCAAGGCCACATAGCCGTCTTGCCGCAAGCGCTGGACGCGGCGCTCGCACGCGGGGGCGTCGCAGCGGTATGCGCCAAGTCCGCGGCGCAGGCGCACGGCCGCCGCCAACAGGCGCACCACGGGGCCGCGCAAGGCAGGCGCTACCAACACGCGCTGGCCGTAATACAACAGGCTGTGCACAGGCAAAAACCCGGCCCCTGGCGTCAATCGTGCGTATTTCATGGCTTCCCCTCACGGCCGGGCATGGCGGCTGCGTGGGCAATATTACTGGAGCGCCGAGGTGGGCTAGGAGGTAACTTCGATGACCTTGATGGGCATCAGTTCAACGCCTAACTCGACGCAATTTGGCGCGTACTAGGCCGCGGTCGCGAACATGGCCACCGCCGCGCCGCTGTGCTGCGCGCGCGGCAGGCAGCGCTCGTGCGCGCGTTCGGCTTCGGCCAATTCCTGCAAAATCGCCGCCGAAAACCCTAGGCTTGGACGTTCGCGCGAATGCAAGGTCAGCGACGCCAGGTAAATGTAAAACTCTTTATATCCCCACAAGACGTCGAGGGTATCCAAAATGTGCGGGCATTCCGCCTTGAGGCGCGGAAAGGACGACATATCCGGTTTTCCGCAATGCGAAGCGCGCATATTTCTTTCTTCGAAAATTGGCAATATTGCTTTGAATTATCTTACATGACGTTTCGCCACTTTTAACTTTTATGGCGACTTATTTTTCCAATGTTGCAATTTCGCCTCCCCGCGCCGCCGTTTTTGCATACTTGCCGGTGCGCTATAATCGCAGCGCCCGCACAGCGCGACGCCCGACGAATCGACTCCAAGCCCAGCTCCCATGCAGCCACACATCCAAGCCTTCTTCGACGCCGTCACCGGCACCTTCAGCTACGTGGTGCACGCCGGGCCGGGTAGCGCCTGCGCGATCATCGATTCTGTGCTCGACTACGATCCGAAGGCGGGACGCACCTCGAGCGCGTCGGCCGACCAGATCGTCGCCTATGTGCGTGAGCAGGGGCTGCACACCGAGTGGCTGCTCGAGACGCACGCGCATGCGGATCATCTGTCGGGCGCGCCATACTTGATGGAACAGTTAGGTGGACGAATCGGAATCGGCGCGGCTATCCGCACCGTGCAGGTGGCGTTTTCCAAGACCTTCAACCAGCATCCGGCGCCGGCGACGGACGGTTCGCAGTTCGACCATTTGTTCGAGCCGGACGAAGCGTTCAGCATCGGCGAGCTGGCGGCGCGCGCGCTGCACGTGCCAGGGCACACCCCGGCCGACATCGCCTATCAGGTGGGCGACGCCGTCTTCATTGGCGACACGATGTTCATGCCCGATGTGGGCACGGCGCGCTGCGATTTTCCGGGCGGTTGCGCCCAATTGCTTTACCAGTCGGTACAGCGCATCCTGAGCCTGCCGCCGGCCACGCGCCTGTTCGTATGCCACGATTACCCGCCCGCCGGGCGCGCACCGCAGTCGGTGTGCACGGTGGCCGAGCAGCGCGCGGCCAATATCCATATCCACGACGGCGTGTCGGAACAAGACTTCGTGGCCATGCGCACCGGGCGCGACGCCACGCTCTCCATGCCAACCCTGATCCTGCCCGCGATCCAGGTCAACGTGAACGCCGGGCGCCTGCCCGCGCCCGAGGAAAACGGCGTGCGCTATCTGAAGATTCCCCTTAACGCGCTGTAAGGAGCGCTTGCGCCCCTAGTTGGCGTTGCCGGGCGCGCGTCCGATTGGCTGCTCGAGGTTGGCCAAGTACCAGGCCAGCGCGCTCATCACCGCCACGTGGCGGCGCAGGTGATCGGGTTCGACCTTGTCGAGCGTGTCCGCCGGCGAATGGTGATAGTGGAAGTACGAGGAGGTGTCGACGAGCGGCTCGAAACTGGGCACGCCATCGGCTTCGAGCCCGCTCAAGTCGCCCGTACCGAGCACGTTTTCGCGGCGCAGCGCGCCCGCGCCGATCGGCAGCAGGGCCGCCTGCAAGGGCGCGAACAGCTTGACAACCGACGGCTTCACGCCAGCGAGCACGCCGAAGGGACGGCCGGAGCCGCCATCGCTTTCAATGGCCGCCACGTGCTTGTCGAGCTGCGCCAGGTGCGCGTCGCGATACGCCTGCGCGCCGCGCGTGCCGTTTTCCTCGTTCATCCAGGCGACCATGCGGATGGTGCGATGCGCGTGCAGGTCAAGGCGCTTGAGCGTGGCCAGCACGCCCATCGCGCCGGCCACACCGGCGCCGTCGTCGTTCGCGCCGGTGGCCAGGTCCCAGGAGTCTAGGTGACCCGACACGAGCACCACTTCATCGGCCTTGTCGGTGCCGGGCCAGTCGGCGATCACGTTGAAACTGTCGACCTCGGGCAGAATCTGGGGCGTGAGCGTCAAGTGCATGCTCACCGGCCCGCGCGCGGCCAGGCGCTCGATCAAGAGCGCGTCCTCGGTCGAGACGGCGGCCGCCGGAATCGGCTTGGCTTGGCCAAAGTAGGTCGAACCGGTGTGCACGAGACGGAAATTGGCGCCGCCGACGGCGCGCACGAGTACCGCCGCCGCGCCCAGTTCGCCCGCCTTGAGGGGGCCGGAGCCGCGGTACTGCACCGCCTGTCCGTACGCCGTGCCGGCCAGGCCGCGATCGGCCAAGGCCTGATCGAAGGGCACGTCGAACAGCACGATGCGTCCCTTGACTTGGGCTGCCTGCGCCTTCAATTCGTCCCAGCTGTGCAGCACCAGAAGCGGCGCCGTCACGCCGGCCGCCGGTGTCGCGCCCGAACCGCCCAAGGCGGTCAAGGTCACGCGCTGCGACAAGCCGGCCGGACGCCCGGCGTAGTCGACCAATTCGGCCGTTTCGGCGCCGCGCACCCAGTGGGGCACCTTGACCGGTTCGAGCCTGACGGTCGCGCCAAGCTTGCGCATCGCTTCGGCCACCTGGGTCACGGCGGCGGCCGCACCGGGCGAACCGGACAGGCGCGGACCGATCAAGTCGGTCATGTCGGCCAGGCGCTCGAAGGCCCAATCGCTGCCCATGGCGCTGTCGCGGATGGCGCCCAGCGTGGCCGCGTCGTTACCGGGACTGGCCGCGTGCGCGCCCACGCTGGTGAGTACAGCGGCGAGACCGAGCAAGGCGGTGTTGACAGCAAATTTCATGCGAAATCCTTCATCCGCGGGCGCGGCAAAAGGCCGCGTCATCAACCGCAGGATGCTCACAATAACGCATTTGACTATTTTCTGCAGCTACCGGGCTACGCGCGCCAGTCCCACGCCGCGCGCGCCAGCCGCTCAGCGCGCGCGCACCAGGCGCAAACGCGTGATTTCGGACGGCGCGCCAAAGCGCTTGGGCGGTCCCCAGTAGCCGGTGCCGCGGCTGGTATAGACCCACAGTCCCTGCAGGCGATGCAAGCCTGCGGTGAATGGCTGCTGCAGCGGCACGAACAGATTCCATGGGAAGAACTGGCCGCCGTGGGTATGGCCCGACAACTGCAGGTCGAAGCCGGCCGCCAGCGCCGCCGGCGCGCTGCGCGGCTGATGCGCCAGCAAGACGCGCACCGCGACGTGTTCGGGCGCGCCGGCGGCGGCGGCCTGCGGATCGCTGCGGTGCGACTCGTGGAAGTGGTGGGCCGAAAAATCGGACACGCCGGCGATCATCAGCTGCGAACCGGCGCGTTCGCGCAGCACGTGCTGGTTCATCAGCACCGTCAGGCCCAGGCGGCGCATCTCCTCGATCCACTGCTCGGCGTTCGAATAGTACTCATGGTTGCCGGTGACGAAAAATGCGCCGTCGCGCGCGCGTAGGCGCGCCAGCGGCGCCGTGTGCGCCGACAGTTGGCGCACGCTGCCGTCGACGACGTCGCCGGTGATGGCGATCGCGTCCGCATCGAGCGCGTTGACCTTCGCCACGATCGCTTCCAGGTAGGCACGCCTGATGGTGGGGCCGACATGGATATCGGAGATCTGCACGATCGCATAGCCTTCCAGCGCCGCCGGCAGGTGCGCGATCGGCACCTCCACCTCGACCACGCTCGCCACGCGCCGCGCGTTGATCAGTCCAATGGCGCTCGCGCCCAATGCCAGCAAGGGGACGGCCTGCGCGCTCGCGTGCGCGAAGCGAATACCACCCGCGCCAGCCAGTGCCAGCGCCAACAACAGTAAGTCGCGCAGCACGGTGAGAACCAGCACCGACGAAAACAGCCCCATCGCCAGCAAGGCGGACCATGCCAGCGCCGCGGACCATCGGCGGCGCCGCAGGCGCGGCGCGACCAAGCCGGCCGGCAGCAGCAGCGTGCTCGCCACCAGCAGGACCACAGCGGCGCTGCCGCCAACCCAGCCCAGCGCCAGCGCTGGCAGCAGGCGCATGCCGATATACAGATGCAGCAGCGCTAGCAGGGTGAGGATGGTGGCGATGGCGCGTGCAGGCATGCGATTCCTTGCGGTGATGGGCGATGGTATCAGAACCGGTATCGGCTTGCGCGCGCATCGATTATGATGTGCGCACTATCCACGACGAGACGCCGCCATATGCTCAAAGGCCCGCTTTGCACGCTCAGGCATATCACTGCCGCCGACCTCGACACGTATATCGCGCTGTTGAACGAGCCGTCCACGCGCGGCGACTATTGGGGCGCGCAATTCCAGTCGCCCGACATGATCAGCAAGGAGTTCGCGCAGACCGGCTTTGCCACCGAGGAGCGCGAGACGCTGCTCATCGTGGACTTGCAGGACCAGATGGTGGGGATGATCTTTCATTTCAAGGGGCGCACCGCGATTTGCCGCGAAATCGGCTATCGTATATTGCGCCCGGAGCTCGGTGGGCGCGGCTACATGTCGCACGCGGTCGCAATGCTGTGCGAGCACCTGTTCCTGGCCTATCAATACAACCGGCTCGACATCTACATGGACGTCGAGAACATCGCCTCCGAGCGCATCGCGCAAAAATGCGGCTTCAGCTACGAAGGAACGATGCGCGGCGCCTTTCTCGTCAACGGCCGCCTGCGCGACTCGAAAGTGTATAGCCGCTTGCGCTGCGAATGGGCGGCGCGGCGCCCAGCCTGAAGACGGCCGTTGTTACCGACCTGGCACATTTGTAAGTATCTGTATTAGGCGTGGCGCGCACGACAGCGCGCACCTATAGTAAAGCTCATGGATGCGGCACGACGACCATTCCGGTCGCGGCCGATGTCGAAGGATCGATACCATGTTGAACACAAAATGCATAGGTGCTCTGGTGCTTGCCAGCTTCGCGGTATCAAGCAGCGCGCAGGCGGACGAACGCGGTTTTAATACGGCCGTTGGCGCCGTGATCGGCGCGGCGATCGGCCACAATGCCGGCGGACGTGATGGCGCCATTGTCGGCGGCGTGCTTGGCGCGGCGGTGGGCAACAGCGCCTCGACGCGCGGCGATGCCGGCCCTGCCTATGTCGAAGGCCGCGCCTACCGCTCCGGTACCTATGTCGAAACGCGCGCTTACGCGCCAAGCTACTACGCACCGCGCGTCTATTACGAGCCAGCCCCGGTCTATTACGCCCCGGCGCCCCGCTACTACAGCGCGCCCGTGGTCGTATATGGCGGACGCGGTGACGGTTACGGGCGCCACTGGGAGCGCGAACGCTACGAGCACGAGCGCCACGAACGCCACGACGGCGACCGCCACGACGGCGATCATCACGACGGCGATCGCCACGATCACCACCGTTGACACGGTGCGCACCGCCGCCCTGCGCGGCGGACACCTGAAGCACCAGGCGCCAGCACCGCCTGGTGCTTTTTTTGTGCCGCGCACCATCTGCGCACGACCGCCTTTCCCCTCCCCTCCGCATCGCTGCACTGACGGCAGTCGATGCCGCGCCACCATGGAGGAGAGCATGCCCGCAGCCGACACCATCATCACCCTGGAGCTGGGCCAGTACCGTTTGCGCGCGCCGTTGGCCGGCTCGAGCTACGGCCTGGTCTGGCGCGCCGAGGCACCGCACGGCGGACCGGACGTCGCCATCAAATTGATCAATGAGGAGCAGATGGCACGCGCGCCCGAGCGCCAGCGCGCGCGCTGGATCGATTGCGCCCGCACCGAGATCGCCTTCCTTGAGGCGCTCGAAGCATGGGATGAGCGCCACATCGTGCGCCTGCTCGACAGCGGCGAGCATCAAGGCTTGCCGGTGATGGCGCTCGAACTGATGAACGTGGATCTGGCGCGCCATGTCGCCTCGGCCCGTAGCGGCGGCCACGCGATCGATTTCGCGCAAAGCCTGGCCTGGATCGGGCAGATCAACCAGGCGCTGGCCAAGGTGCACCAGTATGGCTGGCGCTACCTCGACCTCAAGCCGGCCAACGTGCTGCTCGACCTGCAGCTGCGCACGGTCAAGCTGGCCGACTTCGGCACCAGCCGCCTGCTCGCCGAGGGTGGGCCGCACCCGTACGCGGGAACGGCCAATTGGCAAGCGCCCGAACAGTTCTTCCCGGACGGCGAGCTGGGCTATCGCACGGACGCGCGCACCGACTACTTCGCCCTCGGCGCCATGTTCTATTACCTGGTCACGGGCGGTTTGCCGCTGCGGTTTTGCAGCGACTGCGGCCAAGCCTATCGCGCCCATCGCGCCGACGCCGCGCCGGCGCTGCGCGCGCAGCACAATGGGGCCATCCCGCCCACCCTGCGCGCCGACGAAGCGGCCCTGTTCGTGCACCGCGTCGAACAGCAATTCCGGCAAGCCGGCGACCAGCGCTGGCATGGCGGCGGCGCGGCTGCGTCAGGCGCCAGCGCCGCGCTCACCCTGCTGTGCGCGCTCATTGCCGGCGAGCGCGCCGCGCGCCCGCGCCACGCGCTCGAGATCAGCCGCCTGATCGGCGCGGTACGCGCCAGCATGGCAGACGAACCGGCGCACGCCGCCAGCGTGCGCGCCCTCCCCGCGCGTGCTTCAAGCCTCGGTGGCGGCGCGGCCGGTGGTGCCAGCAATTTAGTCGCGCGCAGCGGCGCGTCAGTAGGCGTCGGCGCGCGGGGCATCTTCAGCGAGGCGCGCCGTTTGCCGCGCAGCGCCGCATGAAAGCGCGCGCCGGCCTGTTCGCCGCCACCGCCACCGCGCTCGCCCTCCTGTGCGCCCTGCTGGTCATCAGCCTGGCGCGCGCGCCGCGGCGATGGTCGCCCGTGTTCATCACCGTCACATTGCAGCCGGGCCAGTCGGTGGTGCTCGGACAGGCCGAGCTGGCGGCGCCCCAAGCCGACCACCAGCATCTGGTCCTGCGGCGCGCCATCGATGGCCGCTGGTGGGCCGCCAACGCGAGCGCCACCAAGCGCGTCGTCCTGCAGCGCGGATCGAGCGAACGCCGCATCGGCAGCCTGGCGCCGCGCGCCGGCTTGGCATTTAGTCTTGGCGCGCACCGCTTCACGGTCGAATCGGCCAGCGATGGCGATATCACCTTTTCCGGCGCCGGCGCCCGCTGGCGCTATGACGGCGCCACCTTGTACCGCGACGGCCAGGTCCAGGCAAGCTGCCCGGACGCGCGCCTGGCCGGCCGCGCCGTGGCGCGCTGGAACGCGGCCGCGCCCGCGGCCTGGACGCTGGCGCGCGCCCTCACATTCGGCGGCAATCTGCGCTGCGCGAACCGCCTGGGCCTCGACCTGGTGGCCCACGGCAGCGCCACGCTTGCGCGCGTCGATGGCAAGCTGCTGCTCGAAGGCGGCAGCGCCGACGGCGAACGCTCTCCCTTGATCTTGAGCGATGGTGCCATTGAACTTGCGCGCGCCGAGGAAGCCCTCGATGCCGTCACCGCGTTCACTGTCGGCCACACGCGCCTGACGCTGGCCATTGACGGTGCGCGCGCCGTCCTGCGTCCCACCAGGCACGTCGCGCTATTCGCCGACACCGCGCAAACGCTGCCGCCGCAAGTGGCATGGCAGTGGGCGCCGCGCGCACTGTGGGTGCTGCCGCATGGCGCGCACTGGAACGGCGCGCTGGCGCTGTGCATCGCCCTGCTGTGCGCCTACGCGCTCGCCTGGCAGCGCGGCCGCTGGCCGTTCGGGCGCGCCGGCGGCGCGTCCGCGTGCGTGACCAGCGCCGCCACCGCGCTGTTGACCATAGCCGGCGTCACCTCCCTGTTGATGCAGCGCGCCGGCACGCCGCCGGGCGAGGCCGTGTCGGTCGTGCTGGCGGCGTGCACGCTGTGGTGCTGCCTGTTACTGCCGGGGCGCACCAGCCTGGCGTTCAACGCGGCGCTGCTGTTGCTGGGCGCCGGCCTGGTGATGCAGCTCGAACTGGGACTGGGCGCACAGGAGTCGGCATGGCTGCGTCCATTCCAAAAATCGGTGGCGCTGCTCGCCATTGGCCTCGGTGGCGCCGCCCACCTGCGCCTGCGCCAGCACACCATCGTGCTGCCGCAGCGCCGGCTCGAGTGGATGCTGGCCGCGCTGGCCGCGGCCGCTCTTGCCACCCTGGCTGTTCAAGTGACGTTTGGCGACGAAGCCGGCGTATTCGATTTGCAGCCGGTCGAATTCGCCAAGCTGGCCTTGACGGCGCTCACCGCGCACTGCCTCGCGATCGGCCTGGGATGGCGCGCGCAAGAACGCGCCGCCGCCGGCGCGCGCATGCTGCGCTGGTTTCGCCTGGGCGCGCCGGCCTTGCTGTTCGCCGCACTGCTCGGCCTGGCCTTGATCCAGGTCGACGACTACTCGCCTCTGGTATTGCTGCTGGTATGGAGCGCGGCGATGGTGCTCGCCTACGCTATCGCCAGCGGCAAGCACCGCCTCGCCGGCGGACTCGCCGCGCTGGCCTGCTGCGCCGGCGCCGGCGTGGCCTACCTGCACATGGCCGGCGCGCTGGCGGTGGCGCAATGGGGTTTTTACGCCGACCGCTTCCTGGTGTGGCTGGCGCCGGCCAGCCATCCGCACACGGGTGCCCAACTACTGCTGGCCGCACGCGCCATCGCCGACGGTGCCTGGTGGGGCGCGGACGGGCAGCTAGGTTGGTCCACGCTGGGCCGCGCCGCCGGCGCGGTGCTGCGCGTGCCCGCGCTGCAAGACGACTTCGCGCCCGCCTTCCTGCTCAACCGGCACGGCTTGCTCGCCGCACTGGCGCTGTGGCTGCTGCAAGCGCTTTTTCTGTTCGGCGTGCTGCAACTGGCGATCCAACAGTTCGCCGTCAGCGCGCGCGCGCGCGACTTTCGCCAGGCTTGGTTGGCGCGCCTGCGCGCTTTCGCCCTGTGCGGCGGCGCCGCCTTCGTGGCCGGCCACTTCCTGCTCTCCTGGGGCACCAATCTGGCGATCTTCCCGATCATGGGCCAGCCGATGAGCTTTCTGTCGGCCGGCGGCAGCCACCTGATGTTTTTCATCTGCCCCCTGCTAGCGCTCTGTGCGATCAGCGCACCATCATCCGAGGAGAACCAATCATGCCGATCTACGTACAACACGAAGTCCTAGGCAAGGTCAACGATGTATTCAATGCCGATGCCATCTGGCAGGCGCCGGGACTGGCGCTGTTCGCGCGCAAGCCACTCTTGCGCGACCTGCTCGAGCGCAGCCCACGCGAACACCGTGGGCGCGCTGCCACCCGCTGCTTCGCGCATGTGACGCTGATGCTACCCCAGGAAGAGGTGGACGACGACCGCCACCTCTCACGCGGCGCCCGTGCGCGCGACCTCGCGCAATCGCTGGCCCGCCTTCACCAGAAGGATTTCGGCGACCTGCTCGGCGGCGACGAGGTGCGCTACGATGTCGTCGGCACGCCGGCGGTGGCGCCCGGACAGATCGAAGTGAAGTTCGGACATGCCGTCTACCTGGCCGGCCCCGATGAAAAAATCCAGTACCACGTCACGCTCTCACGCGATTCGGCCGTGTGGCAAGCGGTCGGTCCGATCTACCCGAACCAGCGCCTGGCCCTCATCGGCGCTGACGCAGACTCGGCCAGCTATGTCGCTCCGGCCTGGCCGTTCGGTCCCGAGTGCGCGATTTTGCTGATCAACGACGGTGGCGACGCGCCGCTCGAAGTACAGATGCGCCCGAAGGAGGCGCTTTGCTGTTCCTATGACGCGCTCAACGGCTACTACGTCATCAAGGCCGCGCGCGCCGGCATCGACGGCGGCGCCGGCCCGCGCCTGCTGATGAAAGTCACGCGCGTATCGAGTCCCCAGCGCGAGGCGCCCGTGCGCAGCGCCGTGCCGGCGCCCGCTGCCATGCCTGCGGCACCAGCGGCGACCGGCGCTGTGTGGAAGGCGCGCCAGGGCGTGCCCGGCACCGAGGGCGATGCGACGGCGGCGCCGCAAGCGGTGCGCACCGGCCCCGCCGGCGCCGAAAGCGACGCCACCTACGCCCCGCTATCGCAGCAGCGCGTGAGCGTGGTCGCGCTGGCCCTGCCGCGCCTTAGCCGCTACCGCGACACCGGCGCGCGCGCCATCGAGATATGCATGGACCAGCAGTTGAACATCGTGCGCAATGCACAGGATGCATTGATCAGCTTCGCCGTCGATAACAGCGATGAACTGTACGCCTGCACCGGCGCCGGGCGCGAGCGTATCGCCGCACCCGCCAATTTCGCGCCCCTCGAAGGGCAAGCGGTCAAGCTGCTCGCCATCGCCCCCGACATGGCCGAGCGCTACTGTGCCACGCTGTGCCTGCCGCACCCCGTGTGCGCCGCGCTGCCCAGCGGCGCGCGCTTCGTATTCGGACGCGGCGCGCCGATGCTGGCCAAGCTGCGCGTGCTCGACTCGGCGCGCCACCTGCTGCGTGCGCAAGGCGCCAAGCCCTGCAGCGCCGACCGCATCGGCCTATCGCGCAACGCCTTTAGCGTCGAAGCGGCCACCGATGGCTTCAAGATCGGCCGGCTCAGCGCCACCCAGGCGCTCTATCACCTGGACCCGCAACTGCGCTTCGTGGCCACCATCGGCGCGATCGCGAGCGAGCAGCCCTACCTGCTGCCGTCCGGGCACCACCTGGTGGCCGGCCATTACGTGCTGCGCTTTGACGCCTGACGTCCAATCGTCTCCGGAGGCAGCATGCCCACATTATCCCCCTTGATGTTCGGCGCCTATGGCGCCGCCCTGGTGGCCACGCTAACGCTGGCCGCCGCCTTCACCCCGGCGCAGTGGTGGACGCGCCCGAACGCGCGCGCCCTTGCCATCGTCCTGATTGGCACCGGCGGCATCGGCAGCTTGATCGTCGCGCTCGCGCAGCCACCGGCCGCCGCTACCGCGCTGGCGGCGCGGGCGGGCGCAACGGAGCGCGGCGCGCCAGTCGCAGGACGCAGCTACCGCGCCTACCAGGAGCTGAACCTGCGCGGCGCCGCCAGCATCGGGGCTGCACGCCTGGCGCGCGTCGCGCAAGGCGGCGCCGTGGTCGCGACGGGCGCGCGCGAGGGCGACTGGTGGCAAGTGACAGTGCAGCTTGGCGCGCGCACGCAAACTGGCTGGGCCAGCAGTCTGTGGCTGCGCCGCGCCGAGGAAATGGACACCTCGCCCTGAGGCGGCGAACGCACATATGGTACGGCCACAAGCCCATGTTCAAGCGCGAGCGCGCCTATGCGACGACCCACAAGTCGCTGCCGGCGAAGGTGTATCTGGCCGCCGGCGCGCTGGAGGACGACAAACACCACGACGACATGCTGCGCAATACGCTCGCGCTCGCGCGCGCGCTCAAGGCGCGCAAGTATCCAGACTTGCAACGGCAAGCCCAGGTGATCGCGGGCGAAGAGCACCTGAGCGTGGCGCCCGTCAGCCCCACCCGTGGCATGCGTCCGCTGCTCGCTCCACGTCCGGCAGCGCCAGGCGCATCGGGTTGAACGGCAAGCCCGCGCTGCACTGGGGGGGCGCGCTACGCACGAAGCCAAGCGCCTGGTACGCCGCCACCGCGTAGTTCGACGCGTTGACGGTGAAGGCGGCGGGCGCGCCGCCGCGCAGCGCTTCATCGCGCGCCGTCTCCCACAGATGGCGCGCCAGGCCACGTCCATGCCAATGGCTGGCCACGAACAGGTGGTACAAGTGGCTGCGCTCGCGCATGCCGACGAAGCCGACAATCTGGCCGGCGTCCTCGGCCACGTGGTACACGAAGCCGGCGGCGATCCGCGCGGCCAGCTTTTGCTCGTCCTGGTCTTTCAAGAATGCCTCCTGGGCCTGCTCCGTGCACTCGTGCGTGATATAGCGCACAGCCAGCGTGCGCAGCAAGGTGGCGACGGCGGCGACGTCGCGCGTTTCGAGCGGGCGGATCTACATGGGACTGGGCCTTTGCGATATCAATGCCTCAACCTTAGCATAAACGGCACGCGCGCTTTGGGCAGCGCCGCACGCGCGATCGGCATTTGTGGCACCATAATCGGGTTCGCCACTAGACCCTGCCCCGCCGCACCTGGCCCGGGCGCGGACCCCGACCCTGCGCACCATGCCCAAAGATATTACGTCCGACTCCCTGCCCGAACCCGCCCCGCGCGCGCGCATCCCTTTATCGAAGCCGCTGTCCCATCCGCGCTTTCGCCTGCTGTGGGGCGCCAACCTGCTCTCGAACGTCGGCACCTGGACCCAGGCGTTCGCCTCTGCCTGGCTGATCGCCTCGCTGTCGCACTCGCCCTCGACCATCACGCTGGTGCAAACGGCGACCTACCTGCCGATCTTTCTGTTCGCCCTGATCGCCGGCGCCGCCGCCGACAGCGTCGAGCGGCCTAAATTCCTCTTCCTGTGCAATCTGTTTCTGGCGCTATGCGCGAGCGCGATGGCGATCCTGGTCATGAGCGGGCACGCGAGCGCCGCGCCGGTATTGTTCCTGACCTTTTGCATGGGCAGCGGCTCAGCCTTCATGTGGCCGGCCTGGCAAGCGTCGATGTCGGCGCTGGTGCGCGAAGACGAGGTGGAGGCGGCCGCCACGCTCAATAACCTCAGCTACAACGTGGCCGCCGTCATCGGACCGGCGCTGGGCGGCTTCCTGTTCCACTGGATCGGGCCGGGCGCGCTGTTCATGGCCAATGCCCTGTCCTTCCTGGCGCTGCTGGGCGCGTATTGGTCGTGGTGGCGCAGCGGCGCGCAGCCGGCGCGCCCGCAAACGCCGTATTGGCGCACCCTCAAATTGGGGATCGACGCCGCCTTCGGCTCGCGCGGCTATCGCCGCATCCTGCTCAAGGCGGGCACCGTGTTCTTCGCCACCATCGCCTTTCCCTCGCTGCTGCCGGCCTATGTGCGCGACGTGCTGCAGCGCGACTCTGGCATGTTCGGTACCTTGATGGGCAGCCTGGGCGCCGGCGCCGTGGTCGGGGCCTTGAGCGTGTCGCACCTGCGCGCCCGTTTCGACAGAGCGCAGTTGCTGCGCGCCGCCTTGCTGGTGTATGGCGCCATGCTGATCGCCATGGCGTTGCTGAGCGCGCGCGCGCCCGTTGCCGTGCTGGTCGCCCTGGTGGTCGCTGGTGGCACCGCATGGTCGACCATCATCTCGACGCTCAACGCGGCGGCCCAGTCCAGTTTTCCGCCCGAGATCCGGGCCCGCACCCTGTCGATCTACCTGCTCGCGATGGCGGGCGCCTACACCGCCGGCAGCGCGGCCTGGGGCAACCTGGCCGATGGCGTGGGCGTGGCCGGCGCGCTGCTGGCCGCCGGCCTGTACTTGCTGGCGGTCGCGCTGCCGCGCTTGCGCGCCTAGCAGCCTGCGCGCCCCGACGCCCGGCGCGATCGTTCGCTTGACCACAGGCGGGATTGTCCGCCTGTTCAGGGTTTCGGCGGCGCCGAATTTACGCTAAGCTGGCCGGATCGCAGAATTGCCGACCTTATAACGCCCGACCCGACCGCGCCTACCATGACTTCCGCCCTCGACAGCCTGCACTTTGGCCCCGGCCTCGATATCGCCGCGCGCAGCTGCGCCGGCGCCAGCGCGGCCCGGCGCGAAAACCAGGACAACTACCTGTTGATCGACGCGCGCGGACGCGCCGTCTTCCTGCGCGACGAGCTCGAACAAGTGCACCAGGTCGAAGGCTGGCCCCAAGGGCACGCGCGCATCGCCGTCCTCGACGGCATGGGCGGCCACGGCCACGGCCGCCAGGCGGCGGAGGCGGTGGTGGCGGGCTTGCTGGCGATACCCGCCTGCGCCACCCTGGGCGAACTGTCCACCCGCCTGGACGCCTTGCACACGAGCTTGCAACTACATTTTTGCCGCGAGGGCGACAGCGACGATCCGGCCCGCCGCCCCGGCACCACCTTGACCATGCTCGAGTTGCGCCCCGGCCTGCCGGCGCTGCTTTACCACGTGGGCGACTCGCGCCTGTACGAAATCGATCCCGACCAGCTCGCGCCGATGACGGTCGACCATGTGCCGGCGACCGCTTTCGCGATGGCCGGCTTGCTCGACGAAGCGCAATGGTGGCAGCATGTGCACGGTGAAAACCGCTCGCAGATTTCGCAAGCCTTCATCCTTGGCAACGCCTTCGTCAACCCGATGCTCTTGAGCGACCCCTTGTTCGAGCTCAGCCCCGTCAACCTGCCCCCATTCCTGTACCACCTGGCCGACCGCCGCGCCATCGAGTTGCGCCCGCACACCCTGTACTTGCTGGCCACCGATGGCTTCTGGGCTTGCGCCAAGCCCTACGAGTGGGTGGGCAGCTGGCCGGGGATGTTCGACGGGCGCGGCGCGCAAGAGGTGATCGATATCCTGTTCGAGGAACTGATCGACTACCCACCCCACAATTTACACATCGACAACATTACGGCGATCGCCTTGCGAACTTGGCAGCCGGCATCATAAGGCATCGTAAAAAATCTTTAAATCCTTGCGCTATTTACCACAGTCGTTACCACGGAACACGAAAATGCGCGTAAGCTCGTGGTAACAAAAACCGGCTAAAAACGCCATGAAAAGATGCAGCAACCCCGATCATCCGCATTGCACCTTGTGGGTGATGCCAGGGGAAACGGCCTGCCCCGGCGGCCATGCACAGCTATCGGCTCCGACAAGCTTTGACTTGCTCGGCGCGTGGGCGCGCGCCAAAAACGCGGCGCAGGACGCCGGCGCGCACACCTTGGCGATAGCGGCGGCGCCGCAACCACACCTGCATATCAGCGGCTTCGATCCGCGCGCGGCCGGCGGTCGCCAAGCCATCAAACTCGAGTTGCGCGGGCTGCCCCCCGAATTGGACGAACGCGCCGATGCGCGCGCGTTGACCCAGCTGTCGCTGCACCTGCAATCGGCCTTGATACCGAACGGCGCCATGCGCCACACCTTCGTACGTAGCCTGCACGGCCAATGGCGGCCCGTGTTCATCGAATTCTCGTCGCGCAATCAAGAGCATGGCCAGTACCAGATCGAGGTGGAGCTGCATGGCGAGCACGAAGGACGCACCGCGCGTAAATGGGTGTGTACGCTGGTGATCCTGGTGCCGCGCGCGGACGCGAGCTTGGGCGAGATCCATCAAACCTTCCTGGCCCATCACAAGAACGTGCGCGTGGTGGCCGACGACGCCGCCATCGCCAAGGTGCAAGCGAACACGGGCGGTGGGCGGCTCGACATCGACGTCACGGCGCGCAACGCCTCGATCGCGCAGCTGAACCTCGATGCGCAGCCGGGCAAGGTCGACATGGGCTTTTCCACCATCGCGTGGGACGAGGATTTGATCGAGCTCGATGTGTCCGCCAGCGAGGACAGGCATCCGCACCCGAGCTGCGCGGCCTGCCTGGTCAACGCGGCGCCGGAAGCGGGAGCGCAGCGGCAAACCCGCTTGTTCGCGCTAGCCGAGTGCGTGCTGGGACGTTTTGAAGCGCAGGAGCCGCAAGCCGATGTGCTATTGACCCACTTCGGCGACGACGGCCAGGACCGCGAAGGCTTGACGCGCCGCCTGTCGGGCCGCCATGCCCTGCTGCGGCGCGGCTTGCAGGGCTTCGAGATCGAGGATGTGTCGCGCTACGGTTTGCTGCTCGACGGCGCCTGGCCGGGCAAGAACAAGCCGGTGCCGCTACGCCTTGGCATGCGCATCGAGCTCTCGGCCAGCATCAAGGGCATCGTGGTGCTGAGCGTGACGGCTTTGCTGCCCAATGGGGTGATCTTGCATCGCATCGACCAGGGCGCGCATGCCGAATGTTTTTACTTCCTGGAGCCGGAGCGCCATCCGGGTTTTCCGGTGCGCGCGTTTGGCGCCGCGCCGGTCGCGGCGATGCTGCCGCTGCTATTTCACCGCGGCGGCGGCTTTTGGCACCTGGACCCGGCCACCGGCCGCGAAACGCCGCTGCTGCCAGGTGCGCTCGAAAAGCTTTGCCATATCGCCAGGCACAACCGCTTCTCGCCCGATCCCTATCCGGAAACGATGATCGAGCGCGATCGGCAGCGCGTCCATTGCGCCACCGCCTGATCGCGCCCACGATGCCCAGCGCTACTGCACCGTCAAAATCACCTTGACCGTGTCATCCACGGCCGACTTTTCGATATACCCAATGGCCGCCACGTCCGCCGCCACCGCCTTCTTCACTTCCGCGCTCGACGGGTACTCCTTGGGCGCCGTGCCCTTGCCGGTAAACACCAGCTTGGACCAGATCGCCTTCACTTGCGAAGGATCCTTGCCCAGCACTTTTTGATCGAATTCGCCGCGAATGGCGGCGCTTTCCGGATGCTCGACCGGCGTGAACATCGTCGATTTGCCAATGAAGAACTGGGCGGCCTGCTCGCTGAACATCTTGGTGGCCGGGTTCTTTGGATTGACAATGACGACAATCTCGCTGGCAAAGACGGGCGCCGCGAACGCGCCAGTGGCCAGCATGAGCAGCATCGTTCCGATGTGTTTTTTCATGGCGCTCTCCTCATCAGAACACAAAGTCGATGGCCGCAGCATATACCTTGATCGGACCGGAATATGCTGGATTGGTAATGTTCACAAAGCTGAACGGCGCACTTCCCTTCGGTTTGACCCGATCCACCTGCACCTTGAGAGCGGCCGACTTGCTAAAGTCCCAGCGCAGGCCGAAGGCGTCGCCCGATTGTTCGGCGACCTTGATGGCGGCGTTCGCGCCGGCTGTCAGCGCCGCCAGCGGCCCGCTGGTGGGCAAGCCGGTAAAGCTGCGTATGCTTTGCTGGCTCGCTTCGCCATGGTAGTAATAGGGTGTGAACTTGCCGATGCGATAGCCAATCATCGCATACCAGGAATTGGTATCGGCAACGAGGCGGGTATCGGTCCTGCGCATCGCATATTCAGACAGGACGACGATGTTATTCCAATCCATGCTCATGCCCGCCGAGGAAAACGAGCCAGAGATATTTTCCGTTGGCACCTGCGCCAAGGCTGCGGCATAAGCTGGCACGCTGCGCATCTGCGGCAACAGGGTCGCAAGCGGTGTACCGGGAAGATCGACGATGTCGAAGGTCGCCTGCGCGCGCCCGAGACGGACGGTAAATGGACCGTTTTCAAGCTGGACCAGAACATCGCCCACGGGATGGAAGGTCACCGCCGTACCGTCGCGCGACGGGCCGCGCGATCGGCCGATGGAGCCCATCGCCGTCACCGTGCTGTCACCATAGCTGTGCTGCCACTGCACGTCGATGCCGTCGGTCGCCCCGCCATTGACTTGCCGGTACACTTCGGCCGGCGGACGCAGCATGGTATTGGCGTAGCCGACGTTGCGGTAGTCGGAGATGAAGTAGATCGGCAAGGTGGTGCGTCCGACGCGCACATTCCAGTCGTCCGACAATTTGAACTTGACGAAGGCCCACGGCATATCGGCGCCGTAATTGTCGGTGACGTTCTTGCGCACCAGCCCCTGAACGGTAACGCTGATCATGTCGCTGAGCTTGGCCGAACCCTGGATGCCGAAATTCGAGTCGACACCGGTACGCGGCGACGTCCTGACGCCGGCCTTCTGGTTGGGCCGGATGAATTCGGCGTCGTCGGTGTCGCTGGCCGTCAAGGCCGCGGTGCCAAAGCCGCTGATGGTGACCGGCGGCCAGTCGTCAGCTCTAGCCTGCCCGGCGAATACGGCCAGGATGGCGGCGCATAATGCGGTGTATTTCGGTGTGTTCATTGTCTCCCCTCTAGGTTAATGCCGTAGCAAACGCATCGGTTCAAACGAACTACAGGTGACGTGCCGCGGCGATCCCGGTCCTTGCTACCCAAAGTCAAGTTTGTACCTAGGAATTGGACTTGTGTGACATTTTTGCCTTGGAGGCATGATTTTGTTGTTTGTCCATCACAGGAGAGGGGGTATATGAGTGCGATGAAGTCAAGCGCTGCGCGGGCGCTCCGGCAAGGGGATGTATTCGGTCTCGCCGGGCACCGCCTCGAAGCGCTGCTGCTCCCAATCGTCGGCCGCTTGCAGCAGGCGCTGTTTGTCGGAGGCGACGAAATTCCACCAGATGAAGCGCCGTCCATCGAGCGGCGCGCCGCCGATCAGCACGAAACGCACATCGCGCACCGCCCGCACGCTCAAGACGCGCCCCGGCTCAAGCAGCGCCATCGTGTGCGCTGGCAGCGCCGCGCCATCGAGCAGCAGCGCGCCCTCGCCTCCGGACACGGCGTAGAGCGCCGCCTCGGCCGGCAAATCCTCAAACGCCAGCAGCGCGCCGGCGCCCAGCTGCACGTCCAGGTACAGCGTTTCGCTGGGCGTGGCGACGGGCGAGCGGACCCCGAAGGCACTACCGACGAGCACGCGCACGGTGCCGCCGGCGACGGCCACGCAGGGAATCGCAGCGGCCGGCGTGTGCGAAAACGAGGGCGCGTCGTGTTCGTTCGCCTGCGGCAGCGCCGCCCACAGCTGCAAGCCGTGGCTGCGGCGCGCCTGGCCGCGCAAATCAAGCGGCGTGCGCTCGGAATGAACGATACCGCGCCCGGCGGTCATCCAATTGATCGCGCCCGGTTCGATGCGCTGCACCGAGCCGACGCTGTCGCGGTGTTCAAGCGCCCCTTCGAACAAGTAGCTCACCGTCGCCAGCCCAATGTGCGGGTGCGCCCGCACATCGTGGTTGGCCTCGGCCGGCACCTCGAGCGGACCGAAGTGGTCGAAAAAAATGAAGGGCCCCACGGCTTGCCGGGCCGCCGCCGGCAGCAGCCTGCGCACCACCAGAGCACCGCCGAGGTCCTTGTCGTGCGCCTTGAGTAGCGTCGCGATCGCCATGCTCACGCCGCCAGCACGGTGGAAATTTCCGTCCGCACGCTCGTCATGAGCTTATGCACCGGGCACTTGGCGGCCACGGCCAGCAAATCCTGGCGCTGCGCCTCGCTCAAGCTCCCACCCAGGTGCAGCACCGTGGCCAGGCGGTACACGCCATGGCGCTCCTCGCTCGCATCGCGCTCGACCGACACTTCCACCGAAGCGATAGGAATGCCTTTGCGCTTGGCATACCACTGCACGGTGAGCGCCTTGCAGGCGGCCAGCGCGGCGTCGTACAAGTCGTGCGGCGAGGGGCCGGCGTCCTGCCCGCCCTCGTCGAGCGAGCCATCGGCGACAAGTTCGTGCTCGCGCACGTGGATGACATGGCGCATGGGCTGCGCAAGATCGCGTACGGCGGTGATGGTCATGCTGTCCTCGCTTCAGATTGGCACAAAGGTGCAATCTACACCGAAACGTGCCGCCTTGCTCAAGCGAGCTCGCGGGCCACCCGGAAGCCCACGATGTCGTTGCAAAGAACGGCGGAAAAACCGTTGCGCAGGGCCGAGCGCAGGTAGCGCGGGTTGTACAGCCAGGAGCCGCCGCGCAGCACGCGCCGGCCCTGGTCGCCACCGTCTTCCCAGGCGCGCGCGTCAAGCGGCGCGCCCACGTAATTATCGTGCACCACGTCCTGCACCCATTCCCACACATTGCCGTGCATGTCGTACAAGCCCCAGGGATTGGGCGCGTAGCTACCGACCTTGCTGGTGCCTTCGAGGAAGCGGCCGCGCGCGCTGCCGTTGTAGGTGTAGTTGCCATCGTAATTGGCCAGCTCGGTGCTGATGTTCTCGCCAAAGCTGAAGGCGGTCCTGGTGCCGGCGCGGCAGGCGTACTCCCATTCGGCCTCGCTGGGCAAGCGGTAGGCGTGCCCGGTCTGGGCGCACAGCCAGGCGATAAAACCTTGGACGTCGGTCCAGCTCACCCCCACCACCGGATGATCGTCGGCCTGCGCGAAGCCGGGCGCGCGCCAATCGACTTCGCCATGCTGCTGCCAGCCGGTCGCCTTCACGAACTGGCGCCACTGGCCCACCGTCACAGGGTAGCGCGCCAGCGCGAACGACTTTTCGATACCGACCCATCGCTGCGGCGTTTCGCGCTCGACCCATGATGGCTGCGAGCCCGCTTCCATCGCCTTTTTACGCTCGTGCTCCGGAGAGCCCATCTGGAAGCGCCCGGTGGGAATCAAGACCAGGTCCGGGCCCTTGCCGCTGCCATCGATGAAGCGGTCGCGCAGCACGCCCTCGGGGTCGGCGGTCGGGCTCGACGGCGTCGGTAGCAAGTCGGCCAATTCGGCCATGCTGCGCGCGGCCTGGTCGGCCCGTGTACGCTGCTGCTCGGCGCGGTAGGCCGCCGCCGCCTTCGCTTGCATGCTCTTGCGCTGCTGCTCTTCGCGTTCCAGGCGCGCCGCCTCGGCGTCGGCGCTGCGCCGCTCCAGCAATTGCTGGCGCAGTTGTTCCTTGCGCTCGCGCGCCGCTTGCTCGGCCTGCGCGCGCTCGAGCAGCTCCTGCTCCTTGCGCTGCTTGTCCAGGATCACCTTGGCCGCCGCCGCTGCCGCCGCTTCGCGCTTGCGCTGCTCGGCCAACGCCAGCTTGCGCTGCGCCTCCTGTGCGCGCGCTTCGGCCTGGCGCGCGGCCTGCTCGATTTCCAGTTCCTGCGCCGTGGGGCCGACCGCGCGCCGCAAGGCGTCGAGCAATTCGGGCACGCTGGCCGGGCGCGCCTGCGGCTGCTGCGCCAATCCTGTCTTGAGCACCTCCCATTGAAGCGCCGTCAAGGCCTCGGGCGCACACGGTTCATGGGCCGCGCTGCGCGCGCCGTCGAAAGGCAGCGCCCCTTCGACCATCTGGTAGATCATCACGGCGAGCGCGTACACGTCGAGCGCGCGGCTCGGTGCGCGCTGATGCGTGCCGGCCTCGGGCGCGCGGTAGCCGCTGGTGCCCGAGTCGGCCGGCGCCTCCAAGCCAAAGCTGCTCGCGCTCGAGCGCGCGCGCGCGGCGATGCCGAAGTCGAGCAGCTTGACCTCGCCTTTGCGGGTCACGAACACATTGCCCGGTTTGAGGTCGCGATGGACCAGCTTGTGCTTGTCCCAGGCGTATTCCAAGGCGCTCGCCACGGGCGCCAGCAACTGCTGCGCGCGCTCGAGCGTGCACCTGCCTTCGCGCGCGAGCATGTGATCGAGATCCTCGCCTTCGAGGTATTCCATGATGATGAAATAGCTGGCGGTGGCCGGGTCCTGGGCCCATTCATAAACCCGCACGATGTGTTCATGCGCGAGGCGGCGCGCCTGCGTCGCCTCCTCGATCAACAGCTTGGCGTGGCTGGCGCTTTGGGTCAGCTGGGGCGGCAGGATCTTGAGCGCGACGACGGCGCTGTGTCCCAGTTCGGCGTGGGTGGCAAGGTCGGTGGCCTGCCAGACCTGGCCCATGCCGCCCTGCGCCATCAAGCGCTCGAGCCGGTAGCGCCGGTTTTGCGGGCCGATCTCCTGGCCGGCCATCAAACCGATTTCGGTGCCGCGCCGCGCCGGCGTTGATGGCGCCTCGTGCGGGAGCACACTCTGGGCGCCAGGCGTGAGGGCAGCGCCCGGCGCGTATTCCGCGTCCAGGATGGCATTTTTGCGGCGGTCGAACTCCTGCAGGCTTAGTAGCCCGTCCTCGTGCAACGCCCGCAGTTCACGGATTTTTTCTCGCGCTGTTTGCATCTCTCGAACACATGGTCGGTCAAGGCGGCATGGTCACGGCCGCGCCAAGCGGCATCAATGCGCCGCACTCGGGGCAAAACCGGTCGCCCGAACGCACCACATGGCCATTGACGCAACTTCCCTGCACACCTGAATGATGCCCTGCCAGAGCGCCTTGCGCAATCCCGATCCCCAATTGCGACTGCGCCGCCAGCGCCGCCTGGTTCACCTGGTTTTGCATGGCCAGCAGGTCAAGCTGGTGGCGCCGTTCGCGCTCCAACTGCTCTTCGCGCTGCGCGCGCGCCTGCTGCACCTGGTCCTGCGCCTGGCGCGCCGCCTCAAGCGGCGTCACCCCGCCCCCGGCGGCGACCACGCCGGCCAGCGCGCCAAGCTGGTCGGCCCGCATGCCGGCGTGCTGGACCGTCTTCATCACATCGGCCAGCGCCGCCGCATTCGGGGCCGCAGCCAAAGCGAGCTTGGCGCTGTCGCCGAGCGCCCCGATGGTCTGCGCGTGTGCGATCTCATGCCCCTGGCGCGCCACCAGGGTCGCGTATTCGCTTTTCCATAGCGCGAATTTCTCCTCGCGCGCGTGCTCGAGGCGGCGCAGCTCTTGTTCCCACTGCGCTTTCTGCTCGCGCTCCTTCATGCCATGGCGCTGCTGATCGACTTCGAGCTGGTCGAGCAAGGCCTGGCGCTGCGCCTGCTGCCCCTGGCGCGCATGCACGCCCTCGGCGTCGATGGTGCGCAGCAGCTTTTCGTACTGGGCGAGCGCGTCGGCCTGGGCGCCGCTGCGGCGCATCGCCTCGATCTTCTGGCTCACCTCCTCGGCCTGCGCCTTGGCGCTGGCGTCCTTGAGCATGTCGGCGCGCAGCAACTCGCGCTGGCGATCAAGGGCGAGCTGGTCTTCCCACTCCTTGACGCGTTCGGCGGCGCGCGCATGCGCGGCATGGGCCAGCACCAGCGATTGGCGGGCGGCGGCGTGGCGCTCGGCCGCCAGTTCCGCGTCGCGCTCTTGCGCCAGCACTTCGCTGCGGTGCAGGTGCAGCAATTGGGCGCGCTTGCGCCCTTCGTCCTCGATCAGCAAGGCCTGCGATATCTTGTTTTGGATCTGCTGCTGCACCAGCTGGTGCGAAAAGCGCTGGCGCGCCAGCTGATGCGCCTGCATGGCGTCCTGGCGTGCCGCCTCCAGTTCGGCCTGCATCCGGAACTGGGCGAGCTGACGCACGTGCGCCCAGTGCAGTTCGTCGTTGGCGCGCGCGCTGCCCTTGGCCGCCATCGCGTGTTCGAGTTCGGCCAGCGCGTCGCCCGCACCGCAATCGATGGCCTGTTTGCGCGAGCGCGACTCCACGATGCGCCCGTACAGATCGACCTGGCGCGCGCGGATCGCCTGCACGCGCTCGGCTTCCTGCACATGGAGCTCAGCCCGTTCCACCGATTCATCCTGGCGCAGCTCGGCGCGCCGGTGGCGCAAGCGCGCGTCTTGCTCTGCGCGGTAGATGCCTTGCCACTCTTCGTCGCTGTAAATCTGGTCGAGCTGCTTGACGTGCTCGAGGCGCACGTGGCGCTCGTCCGCAACCAGCCACAGGGTGCCGATGCGCTCGCGGTTGGCGTCGAACTTGTCGTGCCGCAGGGCCAGCGTGTCGACCTGCACCACCGCCAGGCCATATTCGGCCAGGCGCTGCTTGAGCGCGCCTTGCAGGCGCTCGTCGAGCTGCGGGCGCAGGTCGCGGTTCGCCGCCATGTCGCGGATCGATTGACCGGCCACGAACTCGGCCGCCAGCTGGCGCACCGACGGCGCCAGCAGCTCGCGCAAATTATCGGTGCTGACGGCCCCCGGCAAGGTCATGAAGTGCTGGCCGAAGGCGGCCACGTGATCGACCTTGACGCTCACGGTGAAGCTGGCCGACACCTTCAGCAATTCAGCCGTCTGCAATTGGTCGAAGTCGAACAGCACCGGCAAGGCGTTGGTGCGGGTGATCAGGATTTCGGCATGCTGGTCGCGCAGCAGGTTGTTGAGGCGCTCGAAAAAACCCTCGATCTCGTATTCACCCTGCGGCACCTCGGTCGCCTTGTCGCCTTGCAGAATATAAGCACGCGTGCTCGCCGGCACGCGCAGCGTCTTGACGAACAAGCCTCTCAGTTCGCGCACGCCGAAAAACACCGCCAGTTCGTTCGGGCCCGCGACCCAGCGGTTTTCGCGCAGCACCACCGGATTGCGTGGCGCGCCCAACGTCATGCCGCAGTGGCCGCAGTAGCCAGAATCACTAGCATTGTTGTGCTCGCAGCGCGGACAGGCCACGCCGCCAAACCCAAACATCGTAAACATATGACACCCCCGTTCCATCAATTCGTTTCACTGCCATCCATGCGCGCGGCGCTGGCACGCAACACTAGATCAGGCCAATGCGTTCGACGCAGGCGAGCGTTGCGCCCTGCTGGCGCAGGCGCGCGCCAAACTCCCCCGACTCGCCTTCCCAAGAGCGCGGCACCAGGACGCGGTCGCCGCCGACCACTTCACGCAGAATCAAGGCGCACTTGGATGCGCGCCCGTCCACCGCGTCGACCCGTCCAAGCTGCCAATCGTGCGAGCAACCGGTGGCGATCAAGCGCCCGCGCGGCGGGAACTCGCGCCCGCGCGCCATCCGGTCAGCCATGACCAGGGCCAGCTCGAAGGAGTTTCCATTAAATCGCGCCTGCTCGAATTGCACCACAGTGCGCCAACGGCCCAGGCCACGCTGATCGAAGTGGCGCGCTCCCGTCAATGCGCGCCGCACCGCCAGCTGCAGCGTCATGTCCACTCCCGTGACGGCGATGCTGTCCTCCTCCTCGCCGCTGTGATCAAACGGATGCACGCTCACCGCTACCGCGCACAGCGCGTCGGCGCCACCGCCGCTATGGAGCGGAAACCAGGCGCGCGCCGTCGATACCCCCGCCGCCGGATCAGGATGCCCGGTCAGCGCGCCCAGATGGCCGATATGCACATGCGGGCCGGCATGGCCGGCGATGCTTGAGGCTCCGCCAAGAAAAAGCGACAGGTGCGCCGGCGGATATTCGAGCTGGTGACCGTCGATGCGGCCAAGCTCCCAATGGTCGGACCAACCGTTCGCGCATACGGCCTCAATCGACTGGTACACGCCGCGCACCATGCGGTCGGCCAGCACCACGGCGAACTCCCAATCGCGCTCATGTGCGCCTGGCGCGCGGTCCATGCTGATGACGACCTGCTCGCGGCTGTCGAAGCGCGCCTCGGTGTGGCGCGCCAGCCGCGCCACCGTCAGCATGCGCTCGCCCAGCGCCGGCGCGCCCCCCGCCATGCACTTGATGTCGGCGCGCGCGCCGCGCTCCCTGCGCGTGGCCGTCACGGTGACGATGCCACCATCGGCGCCGATGGTGCGGCATTGGGCGCTGGCAGGCAAGGGGTTCATGAGCTCACCTCCCCGGCCCGCACGGCGCGCCGCGCGACGACGTCGTGCTCCAGATTGGCGACAATGCGGTCGGCGTCGTCCAGCAGCGTCGGCCGGGCCGCGCCATCGGCCAGGTTCAAGCGCGCCAGCAGAGCCCACGCTTCGTCCAGCGCGCGCGCGGCCCGCTTGCTGTGGCGCGCGCGCCGCCACTGCTGCGCCGGCTCGAGCGCGCGGTCCGGCGTCGCCCAGGCCAGCGAAGGCATGGTACCGGCTTCCAGGCCCAGCCGATCAAGCCGCTGCAACAGGCTTTGATGATGGCGAAACTGGGCCGCATCGCCCGCCATCGATGCCTGGCGCAAGCCGTGCGTGATGCGCGGCAGTTCCAGGAACAGGCGGCGCAGCGCGTCCGCGTCGGTGGCGGCAAGCTCTTCTTGCGAAGGCACGGCCGGCGCCTGCGGCTTTGGCGGCGCGAGCACCGCGCCGTGCGCGCGTGAGCGCAGCAGATCCGCATAGTCGACCTGCGCCCCCAGATCGGTGGGCACGCAGTCGTCAACGCTCAAGCCAAAGCGGGTGTAGAGAAGCTGGTTCAAGCGCGCGCGAAACGCATGCCATTCGGCCAGCGTGGTGCAAGGAGGCAGTTCCAGATTGCCTTGCTCGAGCTCGCCGCGCAGCGCCTCCTCGGCCAAGCCGCGCAGACGCTCATGGGACAGGCTCGCGCCACCCTCGCTGCACAGGAACAGGTCAAAGCGCTGCTGCGGCACGCGCGGATCGGGCGCGTCGACCGCGACATGCAGGCGCAAGCCAAGTTCCGGCGCCAGCGCGTACGGCTGCACATCGATCACGTAGGGACCGGGATGAAAACAAAACGCCAATTCGTCCGCGCTTGCCTCCATTCGCGCGCCCGCGGCGACCCGGCGCGTGCGTCCGCCCGCGTCGGCCAGCACGCCGATGCAGGCGGGCGGCACCGTGCAGCGCGCATCGACCCGGCAAGCCACGGCGGCCACGCCCAGCGCCGCGCCTTCGGCTGCGCTGCCGGCCTGTCCGAGCCATTTGAAAAAGGCGAGCATCGCGTCCTCAAGGGGCGAGAGGCCGCACCGCGAAGCCGGCGGCGAAGTGCTGAAAATGAGGGCCGGGGGCGAGCGCGAACGGCCAGGCGCGCTCGCACTCGCCGTCGGCGTCGAGCGCACCTTGCATGACGGTGGCACCGACGCCATCGAGCACGTGTAACGGCGCGCGATCGCGCAGCAGCGCGGCCGCGAACGGCGCACCGGCGTCGAGCTTGAGGATGACGATCCACGCCTCCCCGTCCGGCAGGAAGTGCAGCGTCCAAAAGCCGTCGTCCGTCGTGAGCGTGTCGAGTGCAGCGCCGCCGGCGGCCGCGCGCAGCATGCCGGCGCTGCCTGCCCAGCGCGCCGCAATGGCGCCGCCACGGCGCTCGATCACCAGTTGACGCAGGCGGCGCAGCGTCAGTGGCGAAGCACTGAGCGCGGCGCGCTCGCCGGCGCCAAGTGGACGGCTGCCGTCGAGGGCAGCGGCCAGGACGGCGTCGGCCAGCATCAGGCGGTCGCCATCGACGCGCGGCGCCAACAGCAGCTGCTCCTGCAGCTTGCGATCGAGGTCGGATTTCTGGCTCAATATTCTCTCCTTCATGGCGGCAGCGCCGCCTGCAACAGGGCGATGGCGGCGTTGCGCCGTTTGCGCAGCGTCGGCAGCGAAACGCGATCCAAGGCCGCCAGTTGTTCCATTGTCGGCAATTCGCCCGTGGCCGGATCGAGCCACTCGGACGGATAACTGTCGTCGAAGGCGCCCAGCATCTTCAAGAACACCGCCAGGCGCACCGGCAGGGTCGATTCGGCCATGCTGCGCGCCGCCCAGCTGGCCCGGTCCTGCGCCAGGCTGGCCAATTCGATATAGCGGGGGGGAAGCGAAACACTGGCGGCGATCTGCATGTCGCGCGCATCGCTGGGCGGCACTGGGGGCGCTGGCGGCAGCGGCGGTGCCAGCGCGCCATCGCCGTCATCCTCGCTTTGCGCCCCTGCCCCGCTTTCTGCGTCGTCCCCGGATTCGGCGCCAGCGTGCGCGCCCTCGAAGCCGTCGATGCACGGCGCCAGGATCCGGCCCGCGCCCGCGCCGTCATCATCGCCGCCGCCCTCGGCCAGCACGCGCCACACATCGTCGAGCCAGCCCGCGGCCGTGCTGGCGTCGCCCAGCCAGTCGCTGTCGCGGTTCGACGAGAGCTCTTCGTAGTCGCCGATCTCGCGCAGCATCGCCGCGATCTTCTCGGGACTGGTCTTGAGGCTGGCAAAGCGCTTCGAGCGCGTGTGCAAAGGGCCGGGGCCGCCACCGAACTGCTCGCGTGTTTCGCTCCAGCGCATGATCCATTGGGGGCGGCAGTGCGCGATCGATTTCATCTGCCGCACCTCGATCGGGATGCCGGCCACCGGGTGCTCCAGGATGGCGGCGACCTGGGACGGGTTTTCCTGCCAGGCGCCGAAGATGCGCGCCACCTCCGCATACGCGGTGTCGAGCATGCGGTAGGCGTACATTTTGTTTGGGCTGCACGGGCGCCCGCAGGCGACCTGGTAGTTGTCGGCATCGACCTTGTCGCGCAGGACGGCGAACATGTCGTTGACTTTTTTGCGCAAAACCGCCTCACCAGTGGCGCCGTGCCAGAACGGGCCGGCGCGCGCCTGCTCGCTGGCGACGGCAGCGGCGAACGCGTGCCAGTGGCCAGGGTGGGCCTGCAGTTCGCACAACAAGCCCAGTGACAGCTCGAACACGCTCTCGCCATAGCTATTGCCCGGCGCCTCGCCGCGCACGCTGCGCGCGCTGGCGCGCAACTGCGCGGCCATCGCCTCGACATACTCGTCCAAGGCGCCGGCCAGCGCGTGCGGCGCAGGCAGCTGCAGCAGAGGGCCATGGATCAAGGCCTGCAGCGAGCATTGCCCCAGCAGTTTGCGCACTTGTTCCCAGCCGTGCTCCTGATACCGGGTTCCCGGTAAGCGCATGCCATCCCCGTTCGCCAAACGCGCGCGCCGAACCGCCTGCGAACGGGCGGCTTGCGGCACACGCCCCATGATCATCGCATGATTCGGGCGCACGCAAGGCCTGTTGAAGGGGCTGTTTTACCCGTCTATTCCCGCCGCCTCCGGCCTGATCCCGCCTCAACCCGGCGCGTGGCGCGGCGGCGCCGCCTGTGCCCGCGCGCCGCCCAGCCAACTGGCGCCGGCCAGCGCGACCAGGGTGCATAGCCAGACCAAACCGCCATTGCCGCCGGCGATGGCCGCGCCATCGATCTTGAGCACATCGATGACAAAGCGCGAGGCCACGAAGGTCAGGGTCAAGCCATAGCTGCGCGCCGCCCACAGGCGATGTTGGCGCACCTGGCCGCGCATGGCGCTGCGCACCGCCACCGCCGTGCTGGCCAGCCATAGCACGCCGAGGGTGACGGCGGCCCATTTTTCATTGTCTTGCAGGTGGGCCAGCGCGATATAGATGCCGATCGGGGCCGACACCAGCACCGCCAGCGCATAGCACCGTCCCAGCCAGCGGTGCAGCCGGCGCTTGCCCTTGCGCAGGCGCGCGAAAAACTGGGCCGGGGCGCAGCACAGGGCAATGGTGCCGAACAGCGCGTGCACGTGCAGCGACCAGCGGTAGGGGTCGATTCTGCGCTCCCACTGCGCATTCAAGCCCAGCAGCAGGGGGAGCTCCACTTTGAACATGACGAGCGCCGTGATCACGGCGACGGCGGCGAAAAACCACAGGATGCGGCCTTGGGAGTGCGGCGCACTTAGCATGATGACCTCGACATAATGACCTCTCTAAATTGATTAATTTATTGAATGCATTAAATGCCATCATCGATACGACGTCGACGAAGATGCTGTAAGCGCTGTAAGCAAACGTAAGGGGGTGGCAAAATCGCCAGGGTTCTCCGGTGAGATCGGCGCACGCCCGGAACAGTTCCGCCACCGGGCACGGGAGCGGGCACAGGCGTGAGGTAGCGGGCGCACCCGCGCCAAGCGCGCTGTGCCTACGGCAGCGGCAGCAAGCTCGCCAGCACCGCCGCGGCGATCGGGGCGGCGTGCTCCCCCCCCGTCCCCTGCGAATGGCTGACGAAGGCGGCGATGGCTAGCCGGTGCGCCTGTCCAGGCACGCTGCCCGGCTCGAGCCAGCCAGTAAACCATACCGTCGCCGCGTCGGCGCGGCCGCCATCGGCGGCGCTGACGGTGCTGGGCGCGGTGCCGGTCTTGCCCGACAGGCCGCGCCGGATCGGTCCCAGGCGCGCGCCACCGAACGCGCCCGCCGCCGTGCCGACATCGACCACCCCTTTCATGCCGGCGCGGATGCGCTCGAGCCGCACCCCAAGTGGCGCCATCGGCGCCATCGCGCTGTCGCGCCCGTCGAGCGAGAGCAGCAGGCGCGGCGCGACCACTTTGCCCTGCCCGACGGCGGCGGCGGCCAGCGCCATCTGCAAGGGCGTGACCTGCATGCGCAGGCCGATCGCCATCTGGCGCAGCTCATGGCGCGAATGGACCGGGTCGATATGGGCGGCGCTCGCCTGCAAGGCATCCCACTCGGCCCAGCGGAAATCGGCCGGCAGCAAGCCGCCATCGAGGCGCAGCGCTTGCTCGAAGCCGAGCCGGTGCGCCATCGCCAGGATCGGGCGCACGCCGTCGAGCGCGCCCGCCTCCAGCGCCTGCACGTCGGGCGCGCCACCGTCGGGGCGGCCGAACAGGGTGCGGTCGCTCACCTCGCCGCACCAGGCGAACCAGGTGTTGAGACTAAAGGTGAGCGCCTGGGATAGCCCCAGCCGGCCGTCCTGGGCGCGCCGGTCCAGCAATTCGCCCTTGTAATTGGTGATGTGGGCCAGGCGCGTGCCGTTCGGGTAGGCGGCGGCGCCGGTCTCGAAAGCATAGCCGCGCCGGCGCGCCAGTGCGTTGAGGGCCGCCAGCGGCATCCCGTCGAGCATGGCGTCGAGCTGGCGGTCGCTCCTGGCGGCCAGCTCCAGCCCGAGCGCGCTGATCACCTTGAAAGTCGAACCTGGGCTTTGATGCGCGCCGCCATCGTGCTGCAAGGCTGGCAGGCGCAAGGGGCTGCGCGCGGGGTTGGCCTGGTCGAAGGCGCGCACCTCGCTCCAGTTCGACGCGTCGACACTGCCGGCGCCGGCGCCGGCGGCGGCGAGCACGTCCCCCGTCTCGGTGTCGAGCACCACCACGCCGGCGCGCCGTCCTTCCGGTATGGCTTGGGCGCCGCTGCATTGGCCAGCGCTCCAACGCCCGTGGCGCATCCCGATGCAATCGAGCGCGCCCTGGCTGGCCGCCTGCAAAGCGAGGTCGATGGAAAGGCGCGCCGCATGGGGCACGGCGCTGGCCGACGGCAAGCGAGCCAGCATGCCAGCGACACTGCTGGCGTGCTCGGCGCGCACGCCCAGCAGCGGCGCCAAGCCCGCTGCCGCGGCCTGCGCGGTGGGCGCGCCGCCACTCCAGAGCGGCGTTCCGTTGCGGTCGACCAGGGTCACGCCGGCGCGCTCGGGCGCGGGCACGGCGCCCGCCTGCAGCGCCGCCGGCACCAGCGCATGCCACTTGACGCGTCCATCGACCAGCCGCAAATGCCGATAGCGCTCATCGCCGGCGCCACCGAGGGCGCCCGTCTCGAGCGGGCGCGCCACCAGCACCAGCTCGCGCACACCGGGCTTGAGCGCCAGCGTGAGCTCCTGCACGGTGTCGGCGCTGGGACAGGCGCGCCCGCTGCATGCGGCGCGCGCGCCGTCCCGCAAACGCGCGCCTTCGATCTGCAACACGCGCCCGGCCAGCATCACCTGCACCTGCTCGCCACCGGCGGCCGGGCGCGCCAAGGACAGTGTCAAGCGCACCAGCGGCGCTGCGTCTTGCCGCGGCCACTGCGCCACGCGCCGCCAGGGACTCCATCCCTGCGGCAGGGTGGCGAACCAGGCGGCGGCGCCGGACGGCATTGACGGCACCGCTGCCAAGGGAGCGCCCGCGCTTGCGGCTTGCCAAAGCGCCGCTGGCGGCAGTTCCTTGCTGCGCCACGCAAACAGGCGTCGTTCGCTGTTATAGATGTGGATTTGCTGGCGTACGTATTGGCCATCGGGCATCAGGTACAGGCGCTTGATCAGCTTGGCGGCGGCGGCGTCGATCACGGTGTCCTTCCATTGATCGAGCTCACCGGCGCGCGCGCCGGCCGCGCTGGCCCGCCATGCGGCCAAGTCGCGCGGCACCAGCGCGAGCGTGCCGCCTTCACCCACGCGCACCAGGGCGCGCGCCTGCAACTCCTCGAACAAGGCCTGGTCTTCCAGCACCGGCGCGCGCGCTTGCCCGGTCAGGTAGCGGCCAGCTGGCAGCGTCGCGTACTGGACCCGGCCTTGAGTGGGAAAAGCGCCCACCAGCGCGCGAGCGTCGAAGCCCGGCCCGGCGCGCAGTAAGCGCAGTACCAGTTCGCCCGCCTGCGGGCAGGCCGCGCTGGCACGCCGTTCGATGTGCAAGGCCGCCGCGTCACCCCACAGCAGCCAGCCATCCTGGCGCAGTGCCACGCGCGCGTGCGCGCCCTGCTCGATCCGCCCGGCACCGGCGTCGCTGATCCAGCGCGCCGCGCCCTGGTTGTCCCATTCGAGCTGCAGGGCTTGACCGTCGGGCTCGCCGAAATCGGCCGCTGCCGTGCCGCTGATTTGCAGTTTTGGCATTACCTCAAGCGCCAGCGCCACATTGCGCACGCCGACCGTGCCGGGCGCCACGCCGTTGCGCTCGACCCAGCGTGTGACGTCGTCAAAACGGTAACCCACGCGCAGGGGCAGTAGGCGCCCGCGTTCCGGATCGAGCATCTGCGTGCACAGGTTCACGCGCACGGGCGCCTCCCCGTGCATGCCGCTGGCCACCAGCAGGGCGCCGCCGGTTGCGCCCGTGAGCGACACGCCGGCGCGCTCGGGCACCGTGAAGGCCACACCGGGGAGCGCCGCCTGCAAAGCGTCGGCGCTGCGCACCCAGCCGCTTTGCGCGGGGCCCGGCCCGGCCGCGGACGCACCCGCGCCCGCCAGGCTGCGCGCGTGCAGCGCCAGGACAAAGGCACCGCCCACGCCGAGCACCAGGCCCGCCAGGGCGAGCCAGAAGGCGCCCGATGGCGCCGGCGCGGCGCTGCGCGCACCGCCCCCCGCCATTTCCGCGCCGCGTTTTGCATTCCTGTGGCCGGCGCGGCCTGCGCCCCGTTCACCTGTGCGATCACTCGCGCGCTCGCCAGCGCGCAGATTGCGCGCGCGCCGCGCCGTCCGCTGCCAGGCCAGAAGTTGCTTCAACGCCGCGCCGATCCATGTTCCCATATTGTCCCCCGTCCCACTGCAGCGCGCCCGCTTGCATCGCCCCGCCACACCTGTCCGCCGTACGACGCACAGTGCGCCCGCTCCGGGCCCGGCATCGCATCGCCCCGTCCATCCCCAGCGGAGGGCGGCTGAAAACCCGCGCCGCCGGCGCCGTGCGCCCCCTCCATGAGCGCTATGCACATCGTTTCACGCGCGTTTTAGCGCAGGTCGCCCCCCAAAATATGCCGCTCGTCGCAATGCGGTGGCGACCAGCGCTGCGCTTGGCTACAGTGACACCATCGAAACCAAGAAGTGAAAGGAAATAAAATGAACATCATCAAAAACATGGAAGCGATCTTCGTCGTGACGGTCGCACTGATCGGTTCGGCCACCTACATCGTCGATGCCATTCCCGAAGCCCGTGCCAGCGTCGTGATGGCCAACGCCGACACCGCCATGGAAGCGCCTGCAACTGTCATCACCGTCACCGCCAAGCGCATGAGCGCTGCAGAGAAACAGCAATCGCTCGATGCAGAACGCCAAGCCGACGCCAGCGCCTCCGCCGGGAGAAGCATTTGATCATCCAGGTCCGCTTGCGCGCCAGCGCCCCATGAAGCGCACTGCGCGCAAGCGACCCCTCCGGCGCATCCGACTTTGACGGTCGTGCCGCGCATGTCTTGAAGCTGTATCACTTGTAAGCACTTGCATCATTTCCACCGTCGTTACGAACGCGTTGATATAGTCAAATCGTCGATTCGAACTGGAGATGCAAATGAAATCCGCACTGCCAATTGCCGCCATGCTGGTGCTGGCCGCCGCCTTCACCGCCCTGCCCGCGCAAGCCTATGCCGATGTGAGTATCACCATCGGCAGCGCGCCGCCACCACCCCGCTTCGAATACTTTCCTCCCGCCCGCGATGGCTTCGTCTGGATCCCAGGATTTTGGGGCTGGGAAAGTCAACACCATGTCTGGCTGCCCGGCCATTGGGAAGGCGCGCGCGCCGGCCACGTCTATCACCGTGCCCTGTGGGTGCGCGAGGGCGCCCATTGGCGCCTGGTGCCCGCTTATTGGGAACCGATCGCGGGCGCGGTGGCGGGCAGGGTCGACGAGGCGCGCATGATCCCTCCACCGCCGCGCTACGAACCGATGCCGCATCCGCGCCACGGCCATGTCTGGTCGCCCGGCCATTGGGAATGGCGTGGCGGGCGCTTCGAATGGGTCACGGGATTCTGGGTCGCCGAACGCCCGGGCTATGTGTACGCGCCGCCGGTGTGGGTGCAGCGCGAGGGCCGCTGGTTCCTGGACGAGCCGCGCTGGGCACGGCGCGGGCACGACCGCGATCACGACGGCATCCCGAACGCCTACGACCGCGACCGTGACGGCGACGGCGTACCGAACCGCCACGACCGGCATCCGGACAATCCGCGCCGCGACTAGAAGCTTCCGCCGCGCGCCGCCTCCTGGCGCTTACCGGCCGGGCCGAATGCGGTTATGCTCGCGGTGTTGGGCGCCTGCGGCCGCGCCCGTTCACCCGGATTCGCCCACGCATGACCACTTTCGATCAGCTCAACGCCGCCGCATTCAAATCCGAGCGGGCGGCCAGTCGCCGCCTGGCCCGGCTGACCGGCGTGGACCTGGCCGAGGCGCTGCGCCGCACGCTCGAGCGCGCGGCCGGCACCGCCGGCCTGTCGTCCTTGCTGGCGACGCGCGCATCGCTTAACGCATCACAAAAGCAGCAGGCGGTGGCGGGCCAGTTGGCACGCCAGGCCAAGGCGCAGCAAGCCTGGGAGCGCAAGCTGGCCGCGCGCACCATCGATTCGAGCGCCTGGAATGGCTGGTTCGACGGCTCGGCCCTGCCCAATCCCGGGCGCTGCGGCATTGGCGCGGTCTTGCGCGGGCCCGACGCAAGCTGCGTCGAGATTTCCCGCTGCGCCGGACACGGCAGCAGCAGCGACGCCGAATACCGCGCCCTCATCGCCTTGCTGGAGGCGGCCGTGCGCCATCGGGCCCAAGGGTTGTGCATCCACGGCGACAGCCGTGTCGTGATCGACGACGTCAACGCCGTCACCGCGCCCGCTAGCGCTTTGGACACCTATCGAACGCTGGCGCGCGCGCTGCTCGCCCAACTGCCCGGCGCGCGCTTGCTCTGGATCCCGCGCCAGCGCAACGCCGAAGCCGACGCGCTGTCGCAGCGGGCGGTGCGCGCCGCGCAGCAGCACCCGCCATGACCTTGGCGTGGACGCTTCAGGCCGCGCGCCGCAACTGCGCGCGTGCCAGGTCCACCCGTTTGAGCAAGCCCTGGTGCAGGGAGCGCGCGTGTTTTTTCATATGCTTGCGCGTATGGTCCAGTTCCGTCAGCTCGTGCTCGGCGATCTGCGTCTTGCCCTGCTCAATCGCCCAGATAGCATATTCGGCCCGCACTTCGACGCTGCCAAAGCGCGCGGCGATGGCGGCGAACTGTTCGCCAGCTTCAGCCTGGCGTCCAGCCGCGCCATAGCACTTCGCCAGCAGCAGGCCAAGCTGCTCGGGACGGAAATTCGGGACGCGCTGGCGCACCGCCTCCAGCAGTTCGATAGCCTGCTGCGCCTGCGTGTTGGCCAGCTTGGCCTGGGCCGCGGCCAGGCTGATGTCCGGATCGTTGGCGAAGGGACCGCGCAGACAGGCGTCGAACTGTGCCACCGCTTCGGCCACCCGGCCCGCGTCGTACATGGCGTTGGCAAGGCACACCTGGTTGTGCGCGGTCGGGGTGAGGTCGAACGCTTGCTGGGCCTCGCGCAGCGCGCGCCCAGGGTCAAGGCTCTTTTGCACCACCGCGCCGGCCTTGCGCAAGCCATGTTCAAGGCGTGACTGAGGCAGGAAGACGACGAAGAAATACACCACGCTGCCCAATAGCGGGAACGAAAACAGGATGATGAGCCAGTACAGCTCGCGTCCGGCGCGAACGGCGTGGATCGCGAAGAAGATCGCGATCAAGATATGTATGCTGAGACCGAAAATCGTCATGACTGCTCCAAAAACGCTGTGAAACCGGCGCGCCACCGCCACCGGCCTTGCAAAATCGGCATTATCGCTCATTTTTTGACGAGCCGGCTCGTTTGGGCGGGGGCGCGATGCGTTAAGGATGCGTTAAGATACGCGCTTGCACAACGAATGCCCGCGCGCGGGCCGACCATGCCATGAATCGCAGCAGCCCGGCCAGCGCGCCACCAGCCCCGGCTCCCGCCGGCAATCTCAACTTCGTGCTGGTGTGCGTATTTATCGATATGCTCGGCATCGGCCTGATCGTGCCGGTGCTGCCGGTGCTGGTGCAAGACTTCGTCCACACGCGCGATGCCCAGGCCATGTGGTTCGGCATCCTGTCCTCGGTGTTCGGGCTGATGCAGTTCATCTTCATGCCCATGCTTGGCGCCATCAGCGACCGGGTTGGACGGCGCCCCGTGATGATGTATTCGATGAGCGGCATGTGCGTGAACTTCCTGCTCACCGCCTGGGCCCCGAATCTGGCCTGCTTGTTCATCGGGCGTGTGGTCGGCGGCATGTCCTCGGCCAGCATGTCGGTGGCCTCGGCCTACGCGTCGGACGTGTCGACCCATGAAAACCGCGCCAAGAGCTTCGGCAAAATCGGCGCCGCCTTCGGCCTCGGTTTCATCTGCGGCCCCATGCTGGGCGGCTTGCTCGGCAACGTCAACCTGCGCCTGCCCTTTTACGTGGCGGCGGCGCTGTCGGCCGCCAACCTGCTGTACGGTTACCTGGCGGTGCCCGAATCGCTGCCGCGCGAACGTCGCGCCCCCTTCACGCTCGACAAGATCAACCCTTTTCGCGCCCTGCTGCGCCTGGCCCGGCGCACCGATATCCGCGGCCTGGTGGTGGTGTACTCCTTGATGACATTCGCCCAGATGATGCTGCAGACCACCTGGGTGCTGTACACGACGTTCCGCTTCGATTGGACGCCGCGCGAAAACGGCATCGCGCTGTTTTGCGTCGGCATGGCCGCCGCCGTGGTGCAGGCAGGCCTGCTCACGGTGCTGATCCGGCGCTTTGGCGAAGTGCGCCTCTCGCTCATCGGCCTCGCGTCCGGCTGCATCACCTTCATCTTGTACGGTCTGGCCACCGATGGGCGGCTGATGTACGTTTTCATCCTGTGCAACCTGCTGGCCTTCGCCGCCGGGCCAGCCTTGCAGGGCATCATATCGAAGTCGACCGGGGCCGGCGAACAGGGCGAGCTGATGGGATCGCTGCAAGCGATCAGCAGCCTGGGCATCGTCTTCATGCCGCTGGCCGGCACCGCCATTCTGGGCAAGGTCAGCCATCTGCCGCCACAGGATTGGCGTATTGGCAGCACCTTCTTCGTGTGCGCCGCCATGCAGGCCGTGGCCATCGCCGTCGCCCTGCGCTACTTCAAGTCGCATCATCTGAGCGTGAAGGCGTAAGCGAGATAGGGCGCATATGGACAGCCTCCCCCCTGCACTTCGTATGGATCACCAGCGCCGCGTGCGCCGCAGCCTGGCCGGCTTGTTGGCGTTCGCCTGCGCGTTCGCATCGACCCTCGCGCTGCCCGCCAGCGCCGCCTGCTCCAGGCCGATTCTGGTGCCGGTGTCGGCGATCGGCAAGAGCGTGATCATCAAGGGCGAGGGCATCAGCGGCGCCTATCCGGACCTGCTGCGCGACCTGGGCGCCAAATATGGCTGCGACTTCCAATTCACTGCGGTGCCGCGCGCGCGCCAGGAGGCGCTGTTCGCGACGGCGAAAGCCGATCTGCTGGTGCCGGCCACGCGCACGCCGCGGCGCGATGCGCTTGGCTATTTCGTGCCCGTCATTTCCACCCGCGCCACCCTTATTTCCATCGATGCCAAGCGGGCCGCGATCCACACGATGGGCGAGCTGCGCGAGCAAAAGAGCCTGCGCATTGCGCTGGTGCGGGGATTCGATTACGGACCGGCCTACCAGGCGCTGGTGCAGGAACTGACGGCCCAGGGCCGCCTGTACCTGGAACCGGACGCGATCGCCGTGGCGCGCCTGATCAACGGCGGCATGGCCGACGCGACCATCATGGCGCCGATGATCTTCGCCGGCGCCGTGCAAGACGACGGGCGCGTCGAAGCCATGCTGGCCAAGATGCGCATCGAGGCGGTCGAGGAACTGCCCTGGACCGAGAGCGGACTTTACATATCGCGCAGCAGCGTGAGCAAGAAAGACCGCGCGGCGCTCGAAGCCATGCTGGCGGCGGCTGTCAAGTCCGGCGCGGCATGGGACGCCTACAAGCGTTTCTATTCGCCCGATGTTCTCAATCTTAGCGTGCGTCCACGCTGATGCCGGCGCTGGCCTGCCCGGCATGCTCGCCGCCGGCGCCATGCTCATGCGGGTGGCGTGAGCCGTCTTACATGGGACGGAAACGCCACGCGTAGGCCTGGCTCACCTTCAGCACCGCGTCGCTGCCATGGATCTCGGCCGACACCCGTCCCATCTCGTCGCGCCGCAAGCGCCGGATGGCGTCGGCCCGCACCACCAGGCCGCGGTGGATCTGCCAGAACAGCTCGGGGTCTAGCCCGTCCATCAACTCCTTGAGCGGTTTGCGCACGTGCGCCTCGTCGTCGGCTGTCACCACGCGCGTGTATTTGCCGTCCGATTCGAAGAACAGCACTTTCTCGACCGCCAGCATCTTGATGGTGTCGCCCGCGCTGGCGCTGATCCAGCGGATGCGCGCCTTTTCCGGATCCTGGCGCAAGCGCCGGTCCAGCTCGGACATCATGGCGCCCACGTCCGGCCCGCCGGCTGGTTGCGCCAGCCGCTCCTTCAGGCGCGAGACCGCTTGCTGCAAGCGCTCCGCCGCCACCGGCTTGAGCAGGTAATCGAAGGCGCCTGCATCGAAGGCGGCGACCGCATGCTGGTCGTAGGCGGTGACGAACACTGTGTGGCAGCGCCGCCCGCCGCCAAGCACCGCCTGGGCGACATCGATGCCGCTCAGGCCTGGCATACGGATGTCGAGAAAGGCGACGTCGGGCGCATGCTGCGTGATCGCCTCGAGCGCCTGCTCGCCATGTTCGCATTCGGCCACGATCGTCAATTCCGGCCATAGTTGGCCCAGCATGCGGCGCAATTCGCTGCGCGGCAGGTCTTCGTCGTCGGCGATGATTGCGCTTGGCATTCGGTTTCCTTTAGTTTGTCAATTGGGTCAGTGGCAGGCGTATGCTCGCTTGCACACCGCCGCCGGCACGGGCCGTGAGCGTCAGCTTGGCCTGATCGCCATAGAGTTGTTCGAGCCGCTCGGTGATGTTTGCGATGCCGATGCCGGTTCCGGACGTTGTGCCACCGAAGCCGACGCCGTCGTCGCAAACCGACACTTCGAGCGTACGCGCGTCCTCTTGCCCAGCAACGCGCGCGCTGACCTCGATATTGGCCGCGCCGATTTTCGGCTCGATGCCGTGCTTGACCGCGTTTTCGACCAGCGAAATGAGCATCAAGGGTGGCAAGGCCGCGCCTTTCAGCTGCGGGTCGACGTGTATCGCGAACGACAACCTGGGTATGCGCGCCTGCATTAGACTGAGATAAGCGCGCGCCGCTTCGAGCTGGCTGTCCAAGCTGCTTTGATTGCTGGTGCCGTCGCTGCGCATTTGCGGGATCGTCGCGCGCAGGTAATCGACCAAGTGATCGACGATCGCCGTCGCGCGCACCGGATCGACACTGATCGCCGAGCGCACGCCGGCGAGGGAGTTGAACAGGAAATGCGGCTCGATTTGGGCCGCCAGGATGGCCAGGCGCAGTTCGGCTTCGTTGCGCGCCTCGCGCGCCTTGACCAGCTCGTGCTCGCGCAAGGCCGCCACCAGGCGACGCCGCTGGCGCAGGAAGAACAGCAAATCGATCGCGCTGCCGGTCCAGATGAATATCCCCAGATCGACCAGCTGGCCGAAGGTGCGGGCCGATGCAGACTCTTCTGTGGGTTTGGCAGTTCCCTTCTTGGCGGGATCGGTGACCCCGTTTTCAACCTGCGCGCTCAGGCCCGATTGCTTGCTGTAGTAATGCGTGGCAGACTTCAAGCCTTCACTGACGGCGAAGCCGATCACCAAGGCGATGACCAGACCGGCCAGTTCCCGGCGCGCGCTCTCGCGGCGCGCGCGCACCAGCATGGCGAGCCAGGGTCCGAGCAAACAGCTGCAAACGTAGGGGGCGAAGGCCAGCAATATGAATGCGCACCTCGCTTCAAGGCTGACCTTGTTCGCCACCCCAAGTGCCGCGATGAATATCAGCGCCAAGGTGAGCAGAATCGACAGCGCCGACAGGCTGCGATAGCGAAACCAAAGCGGACTGAAGATCGGATAGCTGCGCGAGCGCCCAAACCAGAACGTACTCTTGATCGAGATGTCCGGTGGCAGAAGGCGGTCGTAAGCGGCGGTATCCATGATTTTTCCTGCGTGTTTCATCAGCGTGCCGCCAGTGTAATGAGGGATCGGGGTGTGCGGTGTCGGCGCGACGAAATACGCCAAACGCGGCACGAAGCGCGCGCCGGCGGGCATGGGTCAGCCCGCCAGACGCGGCGACGCCGCATTTTACAGGATGGGCGGGCCACAGGGATCTGCCTGAGGGCCGCCACGTCCCGGCTAGCGCCTCACTTCGACTCCATCACCCAGGTGCCGTCCCAGTCCTGCGGCGGCGGATTTTTTTCCAAGTGATCGCAGCGTTCGAGGTACATGCTGGCGGCCTTGTCGTCCGGGTTCAGGGCCAGCACCTCCTTGAACAGCTTTCTGGCCGCCTCCCATTCCTGGTGCCTGTATTTGGCGAGCGCGTTGCGAAACAAGCCCATCGCGTCGATCAGCGAAGGGTACGATTGCTCGGTGTGATAGTCGAGTACCTCATAGATCGCCACTGGCTTGGTCTTGCCCTTGACGACCACGAAATCGAGTTCGCGCGTGCGGTAGGTGCCGCGCAGATTACGGTAGGTGAATTCGCTGATGAGAATGTGCGCACCGTACTGCTTGCAGGCCGACTCCAGGCGCGCCGCCAGGTTCACGCCATCGCCGATGATGGTGTAGTCCATCCGCTTTTTCGATCCGATATTGCCCGACACCACGTTGTCCGAATTGAGGCCCACGCCGATATCGACCGGCAGCTTGCCGTCGGCCACGCGCGCGGCGTTCCAGATGCGCAGCTCGACGATCATCGCGATGGCGGTGCGCACGGCGCGATCCGGGTCGTCGTCGTGCGCGACCGGAATGCCGAAGGCGGCCATGATGGCGTCGCCGATGAATTTGTCGAGCATGCCTTCTTCGCGCTGGATGCAGTCGACCATCATCGTGAAGTACTCGTTGAGCAGCGCCACCGTGCCCTGCGCGCCGAGCTGCTCGGTGATGGTGGTGAAGCTGCGGATGTCGGAAAACAGCACCGTCGCCACCACGTTTTTACCGCCTAACATCTCGGCGCCATTGGCCACCATCTGGTCGGCGATGCCGGGGTCCATATAGCGCGACATGGTCGAGCGCAGCCGCTTTTCGCTCGAGATATCCTCGATCATCAGCATCCAGCCGATACGCTTTTTTTCCACCGACAGCAGCGGCTGCACGCTGAAGTTCACCGACAGCGTTTCGCTCTCGATCACCAGTTCGGCGTCCATCAAATGGTCGGCCGACTGCCCCTCCTCCACCTGGTGCAGGCGCTCAAGCACCCAGGCATTGGCACCGACAAAAAACTCGGCACCGGCGCGTCCCAGGATGGAGGCGTCGGTGCGCAAGATGCGCATGCCGGCGGCGTTGCAGGTGACGATCTTTTCAAAGCTGTCCAAGGTGATCACGCCATTCGACATCGATTCGAGCATCGCCTCGTTGTAGTTCTTCATCTGCTGCACATCGGCGAACAGCTTGGCGTTTTCCAGCGCGATCGAGATTTGCGCCGTGAAGGCGCGCAGGCGCGACTCATCCTCCATCGTGAACGGGCCGCCGCGCTTGTTGAGCACCTGGGTCACGCCGATGGTCTTGCCGTGCTTGTTGACGATCGGGACGCACAGGATCGAGCGCGTGAAGTAGCCGGTCTTCTTGTCGAAAGCCGGATTGAAACGCAGGTCGGCGTAGGCGTAGGGGATGTTGATGGTTTTGCTGGACGTGAAAACGGCGCCCGCGATGCCCGCCGTGTTGGGCAGGCGGATTTGCATCGAGGCCAGGCCCTGCCCCACTTCGGACCAAAGTTCACCCGTTTTTTCGTCGTTCAGGAACAGCGTGGAGCGCTCGGCGTTGAGCAAGCGCGTGGCCTCGCCCATCACTTTTTGCAGCAGCGAGCCGAGCTTGATGTCGGCCGTCACTTCGGAGACGACGTCGATGAACTCCATCTCCTGGCGCCGCACCTTCTTCATGCGCTCAAGGAAGCGCGCGCTTTGCAGCGCCAGCGTGCCTTGGGTGGTCAAGGCTTCGAGCGTTTGCAGGTCGGTGCGCGTGAACTTGCCGCGGCGCTTGTTGAGCGTTTGCGACACGCCGATGATCTCGCCTTTGACGGTGCGGATCGGTACGCACATGATATTGCGCGTCACGAAACCGGTCTGCTCGTCGATCGAACGGTTAAAGCGCTCGTCCGAGTAGGCGTCCGAAATGATGAGCGATTCGCCCGAGGTGAACACATGGCCGGCGATGCCGGTGTGATTGAGGAAGCGTATCTCGCGCTGGATATGCCCTTGCGCCACGCGCGAGAACAATTCATTGGTCTCCGGGTCATTCAAGAACAAGGTGCCGCGCTCGGCGTCGAGTTCCTCGGTCGTCACGTCGACCAGGGCGGTGAGGATTTCATCGAGCGTGTCGTAGGCGGCCATGCGACGCGACACCTCGAGCAGCAATTCGGCCTGCGCGAGGCGCCGCTTGTGCGTGCCGTCGGCGGCGGACGCCCGTTTGCGTACGGGAGGAGTGGGCTTGTCCACGGTGATTAGCTCCCCGACGCGGCGGCGGCGCGTTCTTCGAGCTGCCCGCGCAAGACTCGGATGGTATCGTGCAGCTGGACCAATTCGTCGCGGTGGCCGCTCGCCGCCTTTTGCAGCGACTCGCCTTTTTCCAGATGCGCGTTTTCGAGGTCTTCGCGCAGCCGGCTCACGGTGGCGCGCAATTGCAGGATCTCGGCCTGGCCCGTCGCCACCGCTTGGGTGACCGCCAACTCGCGCTCCGAACGCGCCAATTCGAGTGCGTCGCGCAGGGCCGTGGCGGTGTCGCGCATCTGCTGCAAATCATTGTGGGTGGCGGCCACCGCGTCCTGCACCCGCCTTTGATAGTCGTGCTGCGCCCCTTCAAGCTCGCTGCGCAGGGCCACCACGGTGCGCTGCAGGTCGCGCACTTCGGCCAACGCCAGGGTGAGCGCTTCCTGTTCGTGCTGGGGGGCGGGCTTGCTCATCGCGTGGCGGACGGTCCTTGAATGCTGACAATTGATAGTAAATCATCCCGTCCTTGATGTAAAACAGGGATTGGCCCAGCATGCGGTGACTGCGGCGCGCTCGCGACAGTTGCCGCCAGGGCCGCGGCGGCAACATTCCGGGCGGGGCTGGCGGCGCCCCGTTATAATTCGCCATCCTCATTGCCATAGGCCCACACCGTGTCCGACCGCCTCAAAGTACTGCCGCAATACCTGTTACCCAAGCAAGCCTTGACCGCATTGTGCGGCTACCTCGCCGGCAAGCAATATGGTGGCACGACCACCAGCTTTATTCGCTGGTTCGTCGGCAAGTATGGCGTCAACATGGCTGAGGCGCAGAATCCGGACATTGCCAGCTACGCCAGCTTCAACGAATTCTTTACGCGCCCCTTGCGCGAGGGCGCGCGTCCGCTGGCGCGTGCGCACTTCGTGTGCCCGGTCGACGGCGCCATCAGTCAATTCGGGGATATTCGCGCCGACCAGATCTTCCAGGCCAAGGGGCATGACTTCAGCACCGCCGCCCTGGTCGGGGGCGACCGCGAGCTGGCCGCCCAGTTCGACGATGGCCATTTCGCCAACATCTACCTGAGCCCCAAGGATTACCACCGCATCCACATGCCTTGCGATGGCCGCCTGCGCCGCATGATCTACGTTCCGGGCGAGCTGTTCTCGGTCAATCCGACGACGGCGCGCGGCATTCCCGGCCTGTTCGCGCGCAACGAGCGCGTGGTGTGCGTGTTCGACAGTGCGCACGGCCCCTTCGTGTTGACCCTGGTCGGCGCAACCATCGTGGGCAGCATGGCCACCGTCTGGCATGGCGTGGTCAATCCGCCGCGCGCGCCCAATATTTGCGAGTGGCGCTACGACGAGCAACAAGTCGTGCTCAAACAGGGCGAGGAAATGGGCCGCTTCATGCTCGGCTCGACCGTCGTGCTGCTGTTCCCGAAAGGGACGATCGGCTTTAACGGCGCATGGCAGCCGGCCGGCGCGGTGCGTCTGGGCGAAATGATGGGCAATACGCCAAAGGCCGCCAAGGCGGACTGAACCGGGCTGAAAGAGAGGGGGCCGGGGGTTCTTTTTTTCCCGGCTTGTCCGATTTCGCACTCATCCGGCCGATATGGCACGATTTCGCGACTAAACCATACGATTCGCATCCGAAATCGCACGAGAACTCTACGAAATCGCGCGAAAATCGCACGAAAACACACGATGCGGGCGCAAGCTGCGCGCAGGCAATCGGCTTGCGCATTGCTTCTCCCTCAGTGAGGGGTCTGCGCGCCGCCGCGCTTTCCTGCCTGCTCGCTTTCAGGTCGAATCATTTCTGGACGGCAGGCCTGCGCATCGGCAAGCAGGCGAAGCAGTTCCGCATTCCTACTTTTGCTCGCAATCAGCTTACGCACGCGCACAATCGTATGATTTCGGCGGCAAATCGTACAGTATCGGCGATAAATCGTACGTTTTCGGCAAAAAATCGTGCGTCTTCGGCGGCAAATCGGTGGGAATCGTACGCAATCGTGCGCAATCGTGCGCAATCGTGCGCAATCGTGCGGTTTGGTGCGCTCCCCGCTGGCGAACGCCCCCCTACCACGCCCCGACAAGGGCTGGCAAGGCGCGAGTCAAGGGCAAGTCAAGGGCAAGTCAAGGGCGCGCCCCACGATGGCGCGTCACCTCGCAGCACATTTCCTCCATCAGGTCGAGAAAAGCGCGGGTCTTGGCCGGCATCAGGCGCCGCCCCGGAAACACCGCCCAGCCCGTCACGGGCGGCAAATCCCACTCCGGCAGCACCCGCACCAATTCACCGCGCGCCACATAGGGATTGGAGAACAATCCGGAACAAGCGGCAATGCCCGCGCCAGTACAGGCGATGCGCGCCAGCAGATCGGGCGAATTGGCCGTCAGGCGGGCCGGCAGCTCGCGTTCCCAGCGCACCTTGCCGCGCTGAAGCACCCAGGGCACCGAGCCGCCGCTGCGCCGCAAGATGCACAGCAGCTCGTGCTTGAGCAAGTCGTCCGGGTGTTCGGGCAAGCCGCGCCGCGCGATGTACGAAGGCGCGGCGACCAGGCTCATTTTTTCGGACACGACGCGGCGCGCCGCCAAGCTGGAATCATCGCTCAACTCGCCCATGCGGATCGCGATGTCGAAATTCTCCGCCACCAGGTCGACCCGGCGCGGCGACAAGTCCAGCTCCAGCGCGATGGCAGGATAGCGCTCGACGAAGGTGGCGATCACGGGCGCGAGCCCCAGGTTGGCGAAGTCGCCCGGCATCGAGATGCGCAAGCGCCCGCTGGGAGCGAGCTGGCGATGCTGCACCAGGGCGGCGGCGGCCTCGGTTTCATCGACCACGCGGCGCGCGTGCTCTAGCAGGCTGGCGCCAAATTCGGTGAGCATGAGCTTGCGGGTGGTGCGCTGGAGCAATCGCTCGCCCAGCTTGGCCTCGAGCAGGGCGATGCGGCGCGACACGGTCGACTTGGGCAAGTCCACCCGCTGCGCCGCCAGGCTGAAGCTGCCACTCTCGACGATGCGTGCGAACAGCATCAAATCATTCGGTTCCACGTCCATGTCCGCCTCATTGTCCCACTGGTTGAATAATGTTATCCATTTTAACGTCTTCTGCATTGATTTTGGAACTGCTAAAGTGTGTTCATCGTGCTCCACCTTTCAACCCGACAAGAAGGAAATACCATGAACATCCTGCAAATCAATTCCAGCGCCCGCAGCAGCGGTTCCGAATCGACCCGCCTGGCCGACGCCATCGTGGCGCGCCTGTCCAGCAGCGCCGCCCAGGTGCGCGTGACCCGGCGCGACCTGGCCAGCGAACCGCACCCGGCGCTGGACGAAGCGACGCTGCAAGCGCTGTTCACCCCGGCGGACCAGCGCAGCGCGGCGCAGGCGGCGCGGGTGGCACTGGACGACGCCTTAATCGCCCAGGCGCAGGCGGCCGACGTGATCGTGATCGGCGCGCCCATGTACAATTTCGGCATGACGGTGCAGCTCAAGAGCTGGTTCGACGCCATCGCCCGCGCGGGCGTGACCTTCCGCTACACCGAGAACGGCCCGCTTGGACTGTTGACTGGCAAAAAAGTGTATGTGACGCTCTCGCGCGGCGGCGTGCATCGGGGCGGCGCGTCCGACACCCAGGTCCCGCACCTGAAGGTGCTGCTCGGCTTCCTGGGAATGACGGACGTCGAATTCGTCTATTCCGAAGGCTTGGCGATGGGCCCCGAAGCGATGGCGCGCGCCCAGGCGCAGGCCGACGCGCAAGTGAACGCCGTGCTGGTGTGAGCGCCGCCACTGATCGAATCACGATGGAGATGACCATGAACGAGCAAGCAGAGCGCGCAATCGCGCAAGTCCAAGCCGAACCGGTGCACAGCGGCCGCGCCATTGAACGCCTGGTGGGTGGACAGTTCGTGATGGACGGCGCCGGCGTGAAGATCAATCGCGTGCTCACCCAGGCGCTGCAGCGGCGCCTCGATCCTTTCCTGATGCTCGACGCCTTCGGCAGCGACAAGGCGGGCGACTATATCGCCGGTTTTCCCGAGCACCCGCATCGCGGCTTCGAGACCATCACCTACATGATCGCCGGACGCATGCGCCACAAGGATAGCGGCGGCAATGAAGGCTTGATCACGGACGGCGGCGTGCAATGGATGACGGCCGGGCGCGGCGTGGCGCACTCCGAAATGCCCGAACAGAGCGAGGGCTTGATGGAAGGCTTCCAGCTGTGGCTGAACCTGCCCGCGCAAGAGAAAATGTGCGCGCCGTGGTACCGCGACATCCCGGACGGCGCCATCGCGCGCTTCGACGCGCCCGGTGGCGTGAACGTGAAGGTCATCGCGGGCAGCAGCCACGGCGTGGCGGGAGCGGTCGAGCGCACGGGCACCGAGCCGCTTTACCTTGACATCAATCTGCCGGCCGGAGCAAGCTTCAGCCAGGCGCTGCCGGCCGGGCACAACGCCTTCATCTACGTGTTTCGCGGCCAGGTCGAGGTCGAAGGGCGCGCTGTGCCGGCCGCGCGCATGGCGATCCTGGCCAACACGGCGCAGGCGGACGGTGTGCGCATCGAAGCGGCGCAGGCCAGCCGCGTCCTGCTGATCGCGGGGCGCCCCTTGAACGAACCGATCGCGCAATATGGACCTTTCGTGATGAATACGCAGGAGGAACTGTATCAAGCGGTCGAGGATTTCCGCGCGGGGCGCTTCGCCGCTTGAGCCACCTCCCCTTGCCAAGCGCGCCAATCTGCGTATCCTGACGCAATAGGCAGGAGGAGCGGCAATGAAAGGCAAAGCGATGCGAGTGTGGCAGGCGGTGGCGCTGGCGATGCTGGCCGTGTCGAGCGGCGCGCTGGCGGGCGCGGGCCGGACCAGCTACACCATCGGGGTCGAAGACATCGAATACTATCCGCTGCACAGCACGCGCCACGCGCCTGGCAAGCCAAGCGAGTATGTCGGCTTCGCGCGCGAGGTGCTGGACGCCTTCGCGCGCGCCGAAGGCTACAACTTCGAGTACCGGCCGATGCCGATCAACCGCCTGTTCGACACCTACTTTGGCGGCGACACGCTCGACTTCAAGTATCCGGATAACCCCTTGTGGCAGGCCGCGCGGCGCAAAGGCGCCACGCTCAGCTACAGCGTGCCGATCGTGCTGTCGCAAGAAGGCGCGCTGGTGGCGCCGGCACGTCGCGGCCACCCGCTGGCACAAATCAAGGTGCTCGGCACCGTGGCCGGCTTCACGCCCTGGCCCTACCTTCCCACCATCGAGGCCAAGGCGATGACCCTGACCACCAGCGCGAGCTTCGATTCCTTGCTACGCCATGCCATCGCCGCCGACATCGATGCCGTGTACATGAATGTCGATGTCGCCAATTACCAGCTCGGGGAGCTCTTGAAGCAGCAAGGCCAGTTGGTGTTCGATCCGGGATTGCCGCACGCGAGCAGCGCCTTTAGCCTGTCGAGCCGGCGCCACCACGAGGTGGTCGCCAAATTCGACCGTTTCCTGCGCCAGCACGGCGCGCTCCTGCAGCAATTGCGCGCAAAGTATAAAATCGCGGAACCCGAATCCCATTGAATTGATACGAATGCCCAACGCTACCCCCGTCATTGCCATCGCCGCGAGCGCCGTTGCGCCGCGTGCGCGCAAGTCGAACTACCCGCCGCAATTCCACCAGCAGGTGGACGGGCGTGAAAAGCGCGCCCTGGGCGAGCTGTTCGGCCTTTCCAACTTCGGCGTGAACCTCACCCGCATGGGACCGGGCGCATCATCGGCGCTGCGCCACAGCCACAGCCGGCAGGACGAGTTCGTCTACATTCTCGAAGGCCACCCCACCCTGGTGACCGACGCCGGCAGCACCGAACTGGCACCGGGCATGTGCGCCGGCTTCAAGGCCGGCAGCGGCGACGCCCACATGCTGGTCAACCGCAGCGGCATCGACGTGCTGTACCTGGAAGTGGGCGACCGCAGTGCGGGCGACCAGGTGACTTACCCGGACGACGACTTGGTGCTGCAGGACGATGGCAGCAACTGGGCCTACCTCCACAAGGATGGGACCCCTTACTAATGGCACTGCTCGAACAACTGGCCGAGGTGCTCGCCTACGTGAGCCGGGTGTGCGGCTTCGACACCATCGACGCCTTCCCGCCCGGCCACGCCTACGCGCGCACGCGCTGGAACCGCGCCTATTTCGACATCGCCTCCGACCAAAAACCCGAGCAGATCGAGCGTACCCTGTGCGCGGCGATCAGCAACACGCCGTCCGTGTTCGCGCACATTGTCAACCCGACCCCGCGCATGCAGCGCGCGCTGCTGGAGGTGATCGGCACGCGGGTGCGCCGCTCTTGCGGCAGTCCGAACGACCTGGTGACGCTGCTGATCCGCGCCTTCGACAGCCCGCATATGGTCGAAGCGATTCCCGGCTTGCGCGCGGCGATCGCCGCCAGCGCGCAGCACGATGCGGCTGAGCGCGTGCGCAGCGTGCTGGAATTCCTCGGCCAGATGCCGGCCGCCTTCGACGTGATCGACGCGCCCCTGCAGGTGCCGCGCTAGCGTCAGTGCAGCTTGACCAGCGGTGTGCTGCGCTTGATCAGGAAGCGCGCCACCGCCAGCACCGCCGTGCGCACCGTGCCGAGCACCGCCTGGTGGTGCATCAGGTGCAGGCTCACGTACATCAGACGCGCGAAGAAGCCTTCCACAAACCAGCTTAGCCCGCGCAAGGAGCCCATCAGGCTGCCCACCGTGCTCGACTGGCCGAGCGAGACCAGCGAGCCATAGTCGCGGTAAACATACTGGGCCCGCGACGGCGCCTTGCCGCGCGCTTTTTCCAGCAATGCCTGGTACAGAAAATGAGCTTGCTGGTGGGCCGCCTGCGCGCGCGGCGGCACCACCTTGCCCTTGGCGTCGACGCAGGCGGCACAGTCGCCCATGGCGTAGATATCGGCATGGCCCGGCACGCGCAAGGCGCCGTCGACCTGGACCTGGCCGCCTTTGGCGGTCGGCAGTCCCAGGGTAGCCAGCAATTCGGGCGCCTTGATGCCGGCCGCCCATACGCACAAGTCGGCCGGATAGTCGGGGCCGTCGGCCACGCTGACGCGATCGGCTCCGACGGCCGTCACGCGGCAAGCAGTGACGACATCGATGGCGCGCCGCGCAAGCAGTTTAAGCGCGGCCGCGGCCACCCGTTGCGGCAAGGGCGCCAGGATGCGCGGCGCGCCTTCGAGCAGGGTGATGCGCACGTCGCGCTCGGCGCGCAAGTGATGCAAGCCATAGGCGGCATACACGCCACTGGCCTCGCGCAGCTCGGCCGCCAGCTCGACCCCGGTGGCACCGCCGCCGATGATGACGATATTGACGACGGCGCCAGTGTCCGGCGCGCTGGGCGCGGCGCTGCGCTTGTGCTCAGCGCGGTTGAGCAGCTTGAGCAGGGTCAGGCGGAAATGTTCGGCGTCTTCGGTCGCGTTCAGCGAGATTGTATGTTCGCGCGCGCCCGGCACCCCGAAGTAGTTCGAGGTGCTGCCCACGGCGATGACGAGCGCGCCATAGGCCAGTTCGCGCGCCGGCAGCAACTGCTCGGTCCCCTCGTTCACCGCCCCCACGGTCAAGCGTTTGGTGGCGGGGTCGAGCGCGACCATGGGGCCGTAGACGAAGGCGTAGCCATTGTCGTGCGCCAGCATCTGGTAAGACAAGCCTTCTTGATTGATGTCGAGGGTGCCGGCGGCCACCTCGTGCAGCGAGGGTTTCCAGATGTGGGAGAGGCGGCAATCGACCAGGGCCACCTTCGACGGGCCGAGCTTGCGTCCCAGTTTGCAAGCCAGTTCCAAGCCGCCGGCGCCGCCCCCGACGATCACGATATCGCTTTGCATGTCGCTCCCTTGAAGTCGATGCCGCGCGCACAGGCGGCGGCGGGCATCAGTTTACACGGGAGCGCGCATTCGCGCTGGCGCTGGCACCAGCGCGGGTTCGATCCGGCCTGCTTAACGGCGGTCGTGATCTTTATCGTGGCCGTGACCCTTGCCCTTGCCATGTCCATGCTCGTCGCCTTCGCCGCGATCATGATCGTGGCCGCGCCCGTGTTCCCCACGTTCTTTTTCGCGGTAGTGCGGGGCATACACGTTGTTGTACCAGTCGTCATGCACGAAGTAGACCTTTTGGCCGCAGGCGTTGTAGGCGGAGCAGTGCTTTTCCCAATGCTTCATATGGCCGGGCGGCACACGCAAATAAATGGGGCGCCCGACATAGCGCGGCGCCGACTGGATGATGACGGGCTCGTTGTACACCAGTTGAGGCTGGGGAAAGTCGCCAATGTCGATGCGGCCGTAGAAATTTGGCTGACCCACCGTCACCGACAGGTTGACGTTGGTGCCGGCCATGGCCGGCATGGCGGCGGCAAACAAGGCTGCCGCGATGAATGATCTGTTCATTTGTTGCCCTCTTATCGTGATAGGAAGCGCCCTGGGGCGTGCTCCCGTTGTGGCGGGATGCACATCAAGTTTATCAGAAGCATCGTTTCCGACTGTTCGGTAGCGCACCAAAGGGGCCGGATCTACCACAGTTTGGCCAGCGGCAGCACCACGCCGCCGAACAGTCCCAGATGAGTCGCGCTGTCGCTCAAACCGTGGATGAGACCGAAATCGACAGTCATTTGCTTGCTCGGGCTGTAGGTCAAGCCCAGCAGCAGCTGGGTCGCCCAGGGCGCGCCGCCCTGGCGCGTTGCGGACAGTTCGGCCAGGGCGCCCCAATGCTCGTCGATGGCGCTGGAGAAGGAATCGGCCACGCCAACGAGCGTGCTGCCAGTATCGGCATCGTGCGCGCCAAGGCGGGTCAGGTTCAGGTTGGCGTCCATGTGGACGGCGCCAATGTCGCGGCTGAAGATGCCGTTGACGGTGGCGTCGGCCTTGCCGCTGCCGATGTCGCTGCGCGCGCTGGGCAGCTTGGCGCCCAGTTCCAGGCCGAACGCGGTTTTCTCGTCGACGATGAAAGCGCGCTTGAGCGTGACGACGGTGTCGCCCAAGCCGCGCAGATGCGACTGGTCGCCCTGGCGCAGGTCGACGTAGGACTCGGCGCCCACGGTCACGCCCCACTGCTCCGAAAAAGCCAGTTTAAACAGCACCGGCACGCTGTCGCGGCGGGCGCCGTCAGCGCGCGCGCTGAGCCAGCCGGCTTCGAATTCGAGCTGGCCGGGCGTGGGCAGCTGGGCCGGCGTCGATACCGAAGGGCGGTAAGGCGTCACGCCCGCTTCCTCGCCGTGGGCCAGCGCGCAGGCGGCCATCATGATGGAAAGGACGGCGGCGCGCGGCAGTGACTGGAACATGGCATCCTCGGGATGGTGGGCGAGCCCCGATTCTAAGGCCGCTCGCGCCGCCCCGCCAGCGCCGTCGCGCGGCGCCGCCCTACATGTTGCGAAATAGCGCCATGAACGGTTGGCTCACGCTGAGCGTCTCGGGCCGGTTCTTGAGCTTGACCACGCCGCGCCCGGCGTCGTCGCGCGTGATCGCCGCGATCGCCTTCAGGTTGACGATGGTCGAGCGGTGGATCTGCTTGAAGATGGCCGGGTCGAGCACGTCGAGCAGTTCGCGGATCGGCTTGCGCAGCAAGGCTTCGCCCTGCTCCGTCATCACTACCGTGTATTTGGTGTCGGAGCGGAAGTAAGCCACGTCGTCGACCATGATCAGGCGCGTCTCGGCGCCAGCGCTGGCCGTCAGCCACACCAGCGGCGGCGCCGCGGGCGCCACCGGCAAGGTGCCGAGCTGGCGCAGCAGGCCGGACAGGGCCGCCGCGTCGCCGCCGGCGCGGTTCTTCAGGCGCTGCACGGTGGCGGCCAGGCGCTCTAGCGTGATGGGCTTGAGCAGGTAGTCGACCGCGCCCTTGTCGAAGGCGTCGATCGCGTACTGATCGTAGGCCGTCACGAACACGATCTGGGTGTGCGGGCTGGCCTCGGCCATGGCCGCGGCCACTTCCAGGCCACTCAAGCCCGGCATCCGGATATCGAGGAAAGCAATATCCGGTTGATGTTCGGCGATCGCCTCGAGCGCGGCGCCGCCGTCGTCGCAGGCGGCCGCCACTTCCAGCTCGGGCCAGGTTTGCGCCAATAGCTGCAACAGCGATTCGCGCAGCAGTTCTTCGTCTTCCGCCACCACACACTTAGTCATGTTTGTCTCCCTTTGCCGCGCTTGCTGCGTTTGTCGCGTTTGCCGCGACGCTGTTGGGCAGCGTGATCGTCGCCGCCACGCCGCACGGAAAATTAGCCACGATCGAGAACGCCGCTGCGTCGCCATAGGCCAGGCGCAGGCGTTCGCGGATATTGCGCAAACCAATGCCGGTGCCGCCGCCCTCGGCGGAAAAGCCGCGCCCGTCGTCGGCCACCGTGACGGCGATGGCGTCGCCGGCGGCGCGCGCCAGGATCCAGACGGTGCCGCCGCCAGATTTCGGTTCAAGCCCGTGCTTGATCGCGTTCTCGACCAGGGTTTGCATCATCATGGCCGGAAAGCGCGCCTGCATGAATTGTTCGGGCACTTCGATCTGCAGGTTCAGGCGCGAGCCCATGCGGATCTTGAGGATGTCGAGGTAGGCGCGCGAGCGTTCGAGCTCCGCGCCCAGGGTCGAGAGCGCGTCGTCGGTGCGCGGTAGCGAATGGCGCAGGTACACGATCAGGTTGCCAAGCATGGCGTCGGCGCCGGGCGGATCGGTGCGGGTGAGGATTTGCGCGCTCGCCAGCGTGTTGTACAGGAAGTGCGGTTCGACCTGGGCGTGCAACAGCGACAGCTTGGCCTGGGTCAGCTCCTTCTCGGTGGCGCTTTGGCGCACCGCCACCTGCTCGCCGCGGCGGCGTTCAGCCACCCGGCGCGTGATGGCGCGCACGATCGCCTCGGCGTTTTCCAGATTGGTGCCGTCGTCGACCAGGAACCAGTCGCTCCAGGCGGCGCGCTCAGGTTCGCACAGGAGCATCACGCTGCCGGCCTCGCCGTCGGGGGTGACGGTGGCCATGATCTGGTTGCGCGGGCTGCCGACCAGGGCGGCGAAGTACTGGCGCAAGGCCGCGCCGCTGCCGTAGGGCGCGATGTGGGCCACCTTGGCGCGCACCTGCAGGCTGTCGCGCGCACTGACGATGTCGTCGCTGCCGGGCAGCTCGCGGATGGCCGCGTCGAGCAGGTCGAACGCTTCGCCAGCCTCGAAAGGCACGGCAACCTGGCGCCGCTGGCGGTTCGACAGGGTGGCGCTATTGACTTCGAGCGCCAAAAGGCGCACCCGGCGCAGGTGCGAAAACGCGCCGCTGGCCATATAGGCGGCGATGAGCAGCCCAGTCAAGGGCAGCAAGCCGCCGTCGAAAGCGTGCAGCCTGAACGAAAACAAGGAGGTGATGAGATTTCCCGCCATCGACCCCGTTATCAGGATGGCGAAAAACCACGTCAGCGCGATGCGCAGGACGAAAAAGAAACTGGTCATGATGGTTATTCCAATTCAGTGGGCATGGGTGTACCTTAGCAAACGGCTCACACGAGCACGCATGATATCCGACGAAGGGGAAAAAACGCCGACGAAAGCGGTCAACGCCACGGCGCCCGAGTCCGACCCGGCTTGCCGTGCGCCGTGCTGCTGCGGTAGCATGGCGGGGACTTCACCCGCACCCCCAACCAATGCGTGCAATCCGTACAACTGTATGTCTGTTGGCCAGTCTTGGCGCGCCCCTGGCGCAGGCCGAGCAATTGACCTTGCTGACCGAGGAATACCCGCCCTTCAATATGAGCGACGCCAAGGGCAAGCTGGTGGGGATTTCGACCGACATCGTGCGCGCACTGATGCGCCACGCGCACGTCGACTATGCGATCGCGCTCTCGCCCTGGATGCGCGCCATGGCCAATGCCCAAACGCGCGCCGGCTATTGCGCGTTCTCGATGTCGCGCCTGCCCGAACGCGAGAATCAATACAGCTGGGTCGGGCCGATCGCCTTCAACGACTGGGTACTGTTTGGACGCAGCGGGGCGCGCCATCCGGCCTCGCTCGCCGAACTCAAAGGCGCGCACATCGGCAGCTACCTGGGCGACGGCGGCGTGGCCTTCCTGCAGCGGCGCGGGTTTAGCGTCGATATCGCCCCCAACGACGAGCTCAATCCGAAAAAGCTGCAGATGGGGCGCATCGATTATTGGGCGGCGGGCAGGCTCAGTGGCCAGTTCCGCCTGAAGGAGCAAAAAATCGACGGCTACGAGCCGGTGCTCAAGCTCGATCGCAGCGACATGTACCTGGCCTGCCACCCGCGCACGCCAGCCGCGCTGGTGGCGCGCCTGAACCAGGGGCTGGCCGAGCTGCAGCGCAGCGGCGTCATCGCGGGCATCTACGCCAGCTACGGTTACGCGCCCTGAGCGGCTGGTTTGGCCGGACGCCTTTCAAAACGGTTACACTGCGCCTGACGTTCACTCTTGCCCCACCGTTTTCATGACCTTCGCTTCCCTCGGCTTGATCGACCCACTGCTGCGCAACCTCGACGCGCTCGGCTACCACACCCCCACCCCGGTGCAGGCGCAAGCCATACCGGCGGTGCTGGCGCGGCGCGACCTGATGGCCGCCGCCCAGACCGGCACCGGAAAAACCGCCGGCTTCGCCTTGCCCCTGCTGCAGCGCCTGGTGCTCGAAGGCCCGCAAGTGGCCAGCAATTGCGTGCGCGTGCTGGTGCTCGTGCCCACCCGCGAGCTGGCCGAGCAGGTGCACGAGAGCTTTGTCGCCTATGGCGCCGGGCTGCCGCTGCGCACCCACGTCGCTTACGGCGGCGTGAGCATCAATCCGCAAATGATGAAGCTGCGTAAGGGCCTCGATGTGCTGGTGGCCACGCCGGGCCGTCTGCTCGACCTGTACCGCCAGAACGCCGTCAAGTTCGCCCAGCTGCAAACGCTGGTGCTCGACGAAGCGGACCGCATGCTCGACCTGGGCTTCGCGCGCGAACTCGATGCCGTGTTCGCCGCCCTGCCCAAAGAGCACCAGACCTTGCTATTCTCGGCCACGTTTTCGGACGCCATCCGCGCGCTGGCCGGCCAGATGCTGGCCGACCCGGTGGGCATCGAGGTCAGCGCGCGCAATACCGCGGCGGCCGGCGTGAGCCAGTGGGCGATCCCGGTCGACAAGAAGCGCAAGCCCGAACTGTTCCTGCACCTGATGCGCCAGCGGCGCTGGGGCCAGGTGCTGGTGTTCGCCAAAACGCGCAAGGGTGTCGACCAGTTGGTCGAGACGCTGCTGGCGCACGGCGTGCAAGCGGACGCGATCCATGGCGACAAGGCGCAACCGGCGCGCCTGCGCGCGCTCGAGCGCTTCAAGGCGGGCCAGATGCGGATCCTGGTGGCCACCGACGTGGCCGCGCGCGGCCTGGACATCGACGACCTGCCGCGGGTGGTCAACTTCGACCTGCCGATCGTGGCCGAGGACTACGTACACCGGATCGGGCGCACCGGGCGCGCCGGCGCCAGCGGCGAGGCCGTGTCCCTGCTGTGCGCGGACGAGGCGCCGCTGCTGGCGGCGATCGAGCAGCTCACCGGCCAGGTGCTGCGGCGCGTCGAAGAGCCAGGTTTCGAAGCCGAGCACCGGGTGCCGGCCACCAGCGCCGCCGGCCAGCTGGTGAAAAAACCCAAGAAGCCAAAAAAACCGAAGGGCGATGCGCCCGTTTCCACGCTCGACGTGCGTTTCGCGCGCCGCCCCTAAGAGCGCGGTGCGGCTCGGCGTGGCGCGCACGCCGCAGTTGGCGCGCGCGCGGCGCGATCGGGCTTGGCTTTTGCGCGCTTTGGGCGGAGACTAACGGTTACAAACGCCATTTTGCGCCCGCGCGCACACAGGAGGTGGCCCATGCACCGCGCTTGCCGTCTGGTTTGCCGCCGGATTTGCCGCCTGGCCGCGGTGACGCTGCTGTTGAGTGCCCCATGGGCGGCCAGTGCCGCCTGTTCGCGTCCGATCATGGTGCCGGTGACGGCGCTGGGCGTGGTCATCACCGTCAACGGCTCAAGCGTGGGCGGCATCTTCCCCGACCTGATCAACAGCGCCGGCGCCAAGGCCGGCTGCGAATTCAAATGGTTGAGCGTACCGCGTGCGCGCCTCGAGGCAATGTTCGAATTGGGGCAGGCCGACATGATACTAGCCTCCACCCACACCCCAAAGCGCGACCAGTTCGGCTTTTTCACGCCGATGGTATCGACCCGCGCCACCTTGATCTCGATGGCGGGCGAGCGCGCGCCCATCCATTCGATCGCCGAGCTGCTCAAGCGGCGCGAACTGCGGGTGGCGCTGGTGCGCGGCTACGACTATGGGGAGAACTACCAGGGCATGATCCGCGCTTTGACGGAGCAAAACCGGATCATCTTTGATGCCACCGCGGCCAAGGTGGCGCGCTTGCTCATGGGCGGCGTGGCCGACGTCACCATCATGTCGCCGCTGGCGATGTCGGCCGCGACCCAGGACGAGCCGCGCCTGACCAGCATCCTCGACAAGCTGCGCCTGGAGCCGCTCGACGAGCTGCCGTGGGGTGAAACCGGCATCTACGTGTCGAAGTCGGTGCCCGCATCCGACCGCGCAGTGCTTGAACAACTGATCATCCACATCGCGCAGTCGCCCATGTTCTGGGACCAGATCAAGCGCCACTACCCGGCCAATATCGTCGCCGCCAGCATGCGCACGCCGTGAGCGGCGCCTAAGCCCTTAATTGATGCGCTTGAGACGCTGGCCGAGGATGCCCCAGATGCAGTCGACGCCGTCGACATTGCCGCACAAGGCCCAGCCGCCACCGATCTTGCGCACTCCGATCTCGGCGCGCAGTTCTTGCGCCAGGCGCCCGGCCCATTGGGTGGCCGAGCCCTGCCCCTTGAACAGCTCGTTACCTTCGACGACGACGGTGGCGTCGAAGACGGGTACGGCAAACAATGTCATCATGGTGTAGTCCCTTGTGTGATGTGAATGGGCGCGCGCGCTAGCGCAGCTGCTAGCGCGGCGCTGTTGGCGGTAGCGTTGATGGCGGCGTGCCTGGCTGTTGACCAGGCTGCCCCGGCGGCGCGCCGGGCGTGCTACCCGCCTGCGCGAACAACTCGGGCGGGTAGGCGAACACCCAGTCCGCGTACTGCTGCTTGCCGCGCAAAGCCTCGTCCGCCGGCTCGAAGCCATCCTGCTTGATCGGCTGCTGGGTCGAGAGCGAATACACGGCCACAATACGCCCTTCCACCAGCTTGGTGCCCCAGGTGTTCTTGCCCGTCATCGGATCGGTGTACATGCGGCGCAAATGGCGCCGCGCATTTGGAAAGCGCGAATCGCGCAGCAATTCCTCGAACGATTGCGGATATTGCGGCTTGCCGGCCGCGCCGCTCTCGTGGAAGCGTTCGATGGCGGCGCGGAACTCGTGGCCGATGAAGATCAGCTCGCGCTCCTTGTCGCGCCGCTGCGACGTCGCGTACAAGTCGCTGGCGATGACGAGCGAGACGCCCATGAAGGCCACCAGCAGCAAGGTCCAGATGTAGGCGAAGCCGTCGCTCGCACGCGCGCGCGCGCCGCGCATGCCACTGCCGCGCAGGATCCTAAAGCTGCTCATACGGCACGCCGTCGCGTGTCTTGCCCTTGGCGCCACTGTGGACGTCGGCCACGCCCGGCTTGTCGGTGTCGGGTGAAGCCGACAGTTGCCAGGTGCTGTTCGACTCCGTCACCGGATCGATGGGCACGGTGCGGAAGTACTTGTTCGCCACCAGGTCGCTCAGCGTGGCCGGGTAGGCCCCCTTGTCGGCATAGTAGCGGTCGATCCCGGTGCGCAGCACCTGCAGGTTCTCGCGCAGCGCCACTTCCTTGGATTTGTCGAGCGAGCCGAAATAGCGCGGCACCGCGATCGTCAATAACAAACCGATGATCGCCATCACGATCAACAGCTCGATCAAGGTAAAGCCGCGCGCGGCCTGGGGTAGTTCGGTTTTGCGGATCATCATGTCACCACTGCTTGAGGGGGATGCCGTTCAGGCCCAGCTTGTCGGAGCGCGAACTGACGTCGAACACGTCCTCGCCCTCGGACGGCGAATCCGGCGGCGAGCTGTAGGCCCGCTTGAGCCAGGTGTCGGACGCGTTGCCGCCCTCGCGCGTGGCGAACGGGTCGCGCGGCAGGCGGCGCAAAAAATAAATGTTCGGCTTGCGCGGATTCTTCTGGTCCGGCACGCCTTCAACGAGCTCTTCGAGTTTTTTCGGATAGCCCGAGTCGCCGATGCTGGTCTTGATGCGGCCCTGGTCGGCGGCGCGCTTGTAGGCGTCGAGCCCTTCCCGGATCTCGATGAGCGCGCTACGCAGTTCGCGCTCCTTGGCGCGCTGCACGCCCACTTGCGCCATCGGCACGGCCACCACGGCCAGGGTGGCCATGATCGCGAGCGTCATCATCAATTCGATGAAGGTGAAGCCGCGCGCGCGGCGCCCGAGCCGGCCAGGCAGGTCCACTACGCGCCCTTTTTCGGCGCTTCGGCGCCCGGACCCTTGTCGCCTGGCGGCGTGTCCTTGGGTGCGTCCTTGGCCGGGTCTTTGGGTGTGGCGTCCGGCGCGCTCGGCTGCATTGGTGTGTCGTCGCCGCCGGTCATGGGCGAGCGCACCGGCGCGGGCGCCTCGGCCGGCGCGCCGGGGGCGGCACCGCCGCTGGCGACGCTGCCGCTCGCAACAGAACCGTGCCCGCCCACGCTCGCTTCGGTGCCGGACTCGAACTGCGCGCTCGACAATTCAGGACGGTGCACGCTGCGCACCACGTGCGGCGTAATCGAGAGCACGATCTCGCTGCGCAGGGTGTCATTGCTGCCGGTGCCGAACAGGCGGTTCAGCAGCGGCAGCTCGCCGATGCCGGGCACCTTGTTGGCGCTGCTGCGGTCTTCGTCGTTGATCAAGCCGGCCAGCACCTGGGTTTCGCCATCCTTCAGGCGCAGCACGGTATTGGCGCTGCGGGTGCCGATCTGGTAGGCCTGGGTGCCGGTGCGGCTGGTGATCTGCTTGACCACGTTGCTCACTTCCAGCCCGATCTTGATCGCCACCTCGTCGTCCAGGTAAATGTTCGGCTCGACGTCGAGCTTGAGGCCGACGTCGACATAGGTGACGCTGTCGGCGGTGCCCCCGTTCACGCCGTTGGTGGTCACGGTGATGACGGGCACCTTGTCGCCGATGAGGATCTTGGCTTTTTCCTTGTTGCGCACACGGATGCGCGGGTTGGCCAGGATATTGCTGTCGGCATCGGTCTTGTTGGCGTTGATGGTCACGTCGCCCAGCCCGATGTTGATGTTACCGCGGTTGATGCCGCGCAGGTCCTGCAAGGTCAAAGGCACGCCCGCGCCGCTGCCGGCCAGCGAGAGCGTGGCCGAATCGGGCCAGCGGATGCCCAACTCGAGCAGGCGCGAGCGCTTCACTTCCAGCACTTCCACTTCCAGCATCACTTCCGAGTCGGCCACGTCCTGCAGCGCGATGATGCGCTCGGCCATGCGTATCATCTCGGGCGTATCGCGCATCATGATGATGCCAAGGCGGTCGTCCGTGATGACGTCCTTGGCCTTGAGGAGCGTCTTGAGCGAGAACGCCACCGTCTTCGGATCGGCGTTCGCGAGCATGAAGCTGCGCACCAAGAGCTGCTGGTAGTCCTTCACCTTTTGCGGCGTGTTCGGGTAGATCATCACCGAGCGCTCGCTGGTGACGCTTTGCTCGAGCTGGTTCGCCGTCAGCACCAGGGCGATGGCGTCTTCGATGCTGGTGTCGCGCACCGAAATGGTGGTGCGCATATTCGGATCGACGTCGCGGTCGAAGGCGAAGTTAAGGCCGGCGACCTTGCCGAGGAAGTCGAACACGGAGCGCACCGGCGCGTCGCGGAACTCGAGCGTGACGGGCTTGCGGTAGGCGGCGGCAAGGCGCCCGCTGCCGCCCTTGGCGCGGGTAAGCTCGTCGTTGACGCGGTTTTTCAGCAGCAGCGCCTCGCGATGATTGGGACGCTCCTGCAGCACCAGGCGCACCTGTTCGAGCGCGCGCGCGGCCCCGCCCACGCCTTCGCGGCTGTAGGCGGTATCGGCGTCGGCGATGATCAGCTTGTGGCGCCGGTCCATCACCAGGGCGGCCTGGCTTTGCTGCGCGTTGATGTTGCCCGGGTCCAGAGCGAGCGCTTGCGCAAACAGTTTTTGCGCCTCGTCCAGGTTGCCCGTCACGCGCATCTGCTCGCCGCGATTGTTCAAGCCATTGACGATGCGCGCGCGCCGGCTGATCAAGCCAATCCGGTATTCGTTATTGCCCGGATCCTGGCGCACCGCTTCTTCCATCTTGGCCAATCCCTGTTCGACCTTGCCCTGGTCGAGCAGGCTCACGCCCTCTTGATAGGTCTTGGGCCCGGCGCAGGCGCCGAGCACCAGGGTCAGTGCAAGCGCGCGCATTACTGTGGTGTGGTTCAATTCATGTCCCCTACTACTAGTACTTGTTTTTGGTGGAGCGGAAGATAAGTGAAGCTGAGCGTGCCGCCCTCGGCACTGTCGAAAGTGTAGTTGGCGCCCACGTGCTCGCCAACGCGGGCGACGACGTTGCCGTCCCCGGCTTGCAGGAAGTATGCGGTGCTGCCGCCGTCGATAAAGCGGCCCAGGAAGCGGATCGGCAACGGCGGTGCGCTGTTCGCGCCTGCCTGCGCCTGCTTGCGCGCGTCAGGCGCCGGCGCGCGCGGCTTGACGGCCACGCTCACCGCCGGCTGCATCGCCCCGCTGGGCGCTGGCGCGCCGCGACCGGCGAATAGATTGCCCAACTCGTCGTCGGCGCCGCGTGGGCGGATCGCCAAGGCGCCGCGCGGCGCGGGCGCGACAGACACCAGCGCCGACACCGCAGCACCTTGGCCCACGCTTTGGCCCACGCTTTGGCTCGCCGCGCGCATCGTGCCCTGCGCCGCCCCACCTGCCGCTTGGACCGCGCCCGATGCCGGCGCGCGCACTGGAGCGACCACGCCCGAATTGTCGCCATCGGGAGCGAAATAGGCGGCCACCAGGGTCGCCACCAGCGCCACGGCGATGATCGTGCGCCTCATGGATGACTCCTTTTCGCGGCCGCCTTCTTGAGCAGCAGGGAGAACTGCACGCGCGCCTCCACTTCGCCCGTCTCGACCTGCGAGCGCTTGAACGTCACGGCGTCGAGCGTCAAGGTCGGCAAGCTTTGCAGCGCGGCGACCATGAAGGCCTGGATATTGGCGTAATCGGCCTTGAGCGGCAGCGTGATCTGGTAGCGCAGGAAGTCGGCGTTTTCCTCCGGCTGCGCCTTGTACTCGCCCTTGACCAAGGTGACGTTATTTTTTTCGGCGATGCCGATCAGCTCCTTGACCTTTTCGGGCAGGGTCTCGTGCGCCGGCAGGTAGGCGTAAAAAGCGCTCAACTGGCGCGCGACGTCGGCCGCGCTGCCTTCGGCCGGCCCGGCCACTGGCGCGGCGGCCACCGCCTTGGCGCGCCGCAGTTGATCGCGCAGCTGCTGCTGGCGCAAGCTCGCTTGCTGCCCCAGCCATAGCGTGGCCAAAGCCAGCAACAGCGCGGCCACGGCCAGGCCGGCGCCCCAACCAAGGCGCGCGCCGGCGCGGCGCAGCTCCCAGCCCAGGCGCGGCCCGAGCGTGGAGGAGGCGCCGCTCATGCGGCGCGCCACCCGTGCCTTCAATCCCACTCTCAATCCTTCCATTGCGCCTCCAATTCGAAGCGGTAGGCGCGCTCGCCCACGGCGTTCTGCTCGTGCTTGACAAGATACACGGCGCTAAACAAAGGCTGTTCGGACAGGAAGGCGACGTAATTCATCATGTCTTGCGCCGTTTGCGCCTGCGCGCTGATCTTGAGTACACCGGCCGGGCCGGCGGGCGCGCTGGACGCGGCGCCAGCGGAGCCGGCGGCGGCGCTTGCGCCTGCTCCTGCGCCGACCGGGCCGCTAGCGGCGTCGGCGTCGAAGCGGCCATTCAAGTCCAGGCCCAGGAGCGCCGCGTGGATGTCGGGCGGCGCCTGCAAGGTCTTGATCAGGCGCGCCACCGGCAGGTTCAGCTGGCGCACGGCCACGGCCGCGACCTTCATCTGCTGGTCCTGCAGGCGCTGGGCTTCGGCCGACATTGGCGCCGCCTCGACCCGGCGCGGCTGCGCGCCGGCCAACTCGGTCTCGAGCTTGCCAAGTACGCGCAGCTGCACAATCCAGTAGGCGCCGGCCGCGCCGCACGCGAGCACGGCGGCCACCAGCAACAGCAGTCGCCAGCCCGCCACGGGAGCCGAACGCTCGAGGAAATTAAGTTTGCTCATGCCCATGTCAGCGTCCCATCATGCTCACGGCCGCGTAGGCCGGCGCCAGCGCGTGCAGCGGCAAGCGCGCGGCGTGGAATGGTTCGGGCAGCGCGCCGTTGGCCGCTTCGTCGAGCTTGACCAGCGCCACCTGGCCGATGGCGGCCAACTGCGGCACGCGCAGCGTCCAGCGCTGCCAGGCTTGCGCCAATTCGGCTTGCCAGTTGCCGCGGCAAGCTTGCGCGTGCACGCCGGTGATGCGTCCGTTCTCGGCCGAGGCCAGCACCATGCGCCCGCGCTCGAGCAGCGCGAACGCGGCCGGACGCGACGGCGCCACGGCGCGCCAAGCGATCGACAAGGCCGGTTCGACGGCGACGCACTGGTGCCCATGCTTGGCGGCGATCGCCTGCACGCTCTCGAGCAGTTCGCGCTCAATCGCGCAGGCCAGGCGCGGCTGACCGAACGGCGCGTCGTCGCAGGTGACGATCCAGCTGCGCGCGGCGTCGCCGAACAGGCCGGCGAATTGCGCTTCCAGGAAGCGCGCGCTGGTGTCAACGGCGAGCAGCGCGTCGCTCCACGGCAGCATGGTCAAGTGGCACCAGCGGTTCGACAGCGACACCGACAGCGGCAAGCCCTTGGCTTGCGCGCCCGCTTGTTGCAAATAGCCGTCCAGCGCGGCCAGCGCGCCCTGCCAATGCCCTTCCGGATGGTCGAGCGCGATGCGCGCGGCGCTGTCGGGCGCGAAGCTCGCACCGCCGCGCACGGCCGCCGTCAACTGGTCGGGCGCGAGCGCCACGCACAGGGTCTTGTTTGAAAACAGCTCAATAAGTGACACGGTTTAGCTCCAACAGGGTCGTCTCGCCATTGCGCACCAGGTCCAGCGCCGCATCGCGCACCAGGCGCAGGCCGGTCCGGGCCGCCTCGTCCTTCATGCGGCTGACCGGCGCGCGGGTGGTGATCATCTCGCGCATCACGTCGTTCAGAATCAGCACCTCGGCCACCGCCTTGCGGCCCTTGTAGCCGGTGCCGCGGCAATGGCCACAGCCGGTGCCGGCCTTGAACACCCAGCCTGTCACCTGTTGCGGCGTCAGGTTCGAGTCGCGCAAATCTTGTTCTTCCGGCTGCACCGGCACTGCGCAATGCTCGCAATTGAGGCGCAACAGGCGCTGCGCCACGATGCCGTTCAAGGCGGCGGCGAAGCTATAGGCGTCCACCCCCATGTGCAGGAAGCGCCCCACCACGTCGAACACATTATTCGCGTGCAGTGTGGTGAACACCAGGTGGCCGGTGAGCGAAGCCTGCACCGCGATCTGCGCCGTCTCGTCGTCGCGGATCTCGCCGATCATGATCTTGTCCGGGTCGTGGCGCAGGATCGAGCGCAGCCCGCGCGCGAAGGTCAAGCCCTTCTTTTCATTGACCGGAATTTGCAGCACGCGCGGCAGGCGGTACTCGACCGGGTCTTCGATCGTCACCACCTTGTCGCGCCCGGTGTTGATCTCGGTGATGGCCGCGTACAAGGTGGTGGTCTTGCCCGAGCCAGTCGGCCCCGTCACCAGCAGCATGCCGTGCGGCTTGGCCGCCAGGCGCCGGATATGCTCGATCGCGTCCGCGTTCAAGCCCAGGCTCTCCAGGCGCAGCGACTGGGCGGCCTCGGTCAGGGCGCGCCGGTCCAGCAGGCGCAGCACCGCGTCCTCGCCGAAGATGTTGGGCATGATCGAAACCCGGAAGTCGATCTCTGCGCCCTTCACGCGCACCTTGAAGCGCCCGTCCTGCGGCACGCGCCGCTCGGCGATGTCGAGGTCGGCCATGACCTTGATGCGCGAGATGATCTGCTCGGCCATCTGCAAGCCCAGCACCTGGCCGGCCTGCACCAGCACGCCATCGACCCGGTACTTGATGATCAGGCGGTCGACGTCGCACTCGAGGTGGATGTCGCTGGCCTGGAACTTGAGCGCGTCGTAGATCGTCGAATTGACCAGCTTGACGACAGGGCTGCTGTCCTCGCTGATCTTGATGAGCGAGATATCCTCGATGCTCTGGTCCAGGCTGGCCACGTCTTCGCCGTCGTGCACCATGTCGGCCATCGCCTGCTGCACGTTTTCCTGCTGCGCCAGGTAGGCCGTCAATTCGTCCGGATGGGTCAGGCCGACGAGAAAATCGCCGCCCAGGGCCGCGTCGGCCCACTGCAAGGTATCGTCGGCGAACGGGTCCGAAATCACCAGCACCGGCGGCGCGCCGGCCATCAACACGCAATCGCGCTGGGCGCAATCGGTGTACGAGATGCGCTCAAAAGCCGGGCTGGCCGCCTGCAGGGCGGCGATGTTCCACAGCGGATAGCCGAACAGCGCGGCCAGCGCGGCGGTGAACTGCTCGGGCGTGTGGCCGCACATTTCCTCGAACACGGCCAACAGCGGACGCCCCTGCGCCAGCGCGGACAGGCGCGCGCTTTGCAGCGCGGCCGGCGTCAGCACGAGCGCCTTGGCGCTGGCGCTCGCGCCAGCGGCCACGTTTCCGGAAGCGTTCGCCGGCGCGTGCGCCGACACATTCACAGGCAGGTTCATGACAGGCTCCCGGCCAGGTCGAAGATCGGCATATACATCAGCACCACCACCCCGCCGATGACAATGCCGATCACCGTCATCAAGAGCGGCTCGAGCAGGCGCGAGGCCCAGTCGACCCAGCGCGCGAATTCCTCGTCGTGAAAGCGGGCCGAGCGCTCGAGCATGTCGTCCATGCGTCCGGTGTTCTCGCCCACCCGCAGCAGCGACTGCGCCACCGGCGTGGCCAGGCCGTTTTGTTCGAGCGCGGCTGAAAACGGCAAGCCTTCCTGCACCGCGCGGCGCGCCAGCGCCAATTGCTGCTGCTGGGCCGGCATCAGCATGGCCGACACCATGGCCAGCGCCTTCGACAGGGGGATGCCGGCGTGCAGCAGCAGCGACAAGGCGCGGTAAAAGCGCGCCAGCCGGAACTCGGCCGCCTTGTCCGCCAGCACCGGCAAGCGCAGCACGGCCAAGCCCAGGCGCGTGCGGGTGCCCGCGTGGCTGAACACGAAGACGATGGCGCCGATGGCAGCGCCCAGCACGCCCAGGAAGGCCATCGTGTGCGAGGCCAGCACCTGGCCAAATTGCAGCAGCAATTGCGACATCCACGGAATGTCGCGCCCGGAGCCGGCGTACACGACGCTAAACTTGGGCACCACGTAGCCGAGCAAGAACAGGGTGACCAGGCCGCCCACCACCAGCAGCATGGCCGGGTAGATGGCGGCCGAGATCAGCTTCTTGCGGATCGCGTCAAATTGCAACTGGTAAGCCACGAAGCGGCCCAGCGCCTCAGGCAAATTGCCCGAGCGTTCGGCCGCGTGCACGGTCGCCACATAAATTTCGGGAAAAATGGCCGGCATGGTGGCCAGGGTGTCGGACAGGCTCTTGCCTTCTTGCAAAGTCTGCAAGATGGCGGCGATGGTGGCGCGCGCGCCCGCTTGCACTTCCTTGTTGTGCAAGGTGGCGATGGCCTCGGTCAGGTTCAAGCCCGCTTCGAGCAGGGCCAGCAGTTCCTGGCTAAATTGTAGAAGGGGGAAGGCTTGCTTGGCGCGCGGCGCGGCGCTCGCTTGCGGGCGGTCTATCGCCAGCACGCGCCAGCCGCTCTTGACGGCGATGCGCAAGGCGTCGGACTCGCTGGCCGCTTCGATGGCGATATGTTGCCGGTTGCCGGCGGCGGCAGCGCTTTGCACCTGGAGTTGAAACTGCATGGTTGCGACAAATCCTAGCACGACGCGACGGCGCGCTCGCTGGGAGGGATGGGCGGCGCCAGCGGCGCGGCACCCAATCGGACCCCGTCACGGTGCGTCGTCATGATCAATCAGAAATTGGTATCAAGAAAGCGATAACAGGCTGCGCTACCTTAGTCGGTCGATACGCTAATTGCAAACATTTTTGTGTTGTTGCAAAAAAACAGCTCCGACCAGGGCCGGAGCTGTTCATTGGGAAGCGCTCTCGCGAACGCCTCCCGGGTCACGCAACCAAGGATTAGTTGGTCATCACGCTCACATTGTCGAGCACGAAGGACGTTTGCAGGGACGAATCTTCCGTCTCCGAGAACGAGATCGTCACGGTCTGGCCTTTGTATGGCAGCAGGTTGAACGTACGCTGTTGGTAGCCGGTGGCTTTATTCAGGTTCGAATAGGTAGCCAGGGTGCCCAGGACGGAGCCAGCCGAGTTCTTCACGGTCAGCGTCATCTTGTCATACACGGTCGAGGTGGTGGTCTCGGCGGTATCGATGTGCATCATGAAGGTCAGGTTGGCGGTCGTTGCGGTCGATGGGATCGCAGCGGTCGTGGTCAAGGTTTCGGTCAGGGTCTTGCCGTTGCCGCCCATCCATGCGTTCTTGGTGCCGGCGTATGCTGGCTGGCCCGTGAACGTACCGATGTCGCCCGTGCTACCTGCCCAACCGGTGGTGCCGGCTTCAAACGTGCCGTTGGTGACTTTCTCGCCCAGTGGTGGCGGGGTCGAACCGACGGTCAGGGTTGCGCTCGTCGAGGTTACCGTTGCTGCAGCAGCATCGGTGACTTTCACGCTGAACGTTGCGCCCGAATCGGTCGATTGTGCGTTGGCCAGGCTGTAGCTTGCCGAGGTCGCGCCGCTGATGTTCGCGCCATTGCGCATCCACTGGTAAGCGTATGGCGAGGTGCCGCCAGCTGCGGTGACCGAGAAGCTGGCCGTGCCGCCTGCCGATACCGTCACCGACGCTGGGTTCGAGCTGATCGACAACACGGCTGGGCCGGTCGTCTCTGCAACGTCGGCGCCCACGTTGATGGCCGCGTAAGCGCGCTGAACCGCGATGTCTTCCTTGCTGCCCACGCCGTACAGGGACTGTGCGGACTGGATCATCTTGGTGCGAGCTTGTGCGTAGGTGGTCGATGCGGTGAACAAGGTGGTGTTAGCCTTGAACCAGATGCGATACGCCTTGTCGTTGCCCAGACCGGTCATGGCCAGTGGCGCCTTGTTCAGGTACGAGCTGTACATCTCGCTCGACGACGACGAGTTCGAACCTTGCGACAGGAAGTAGAACATACGGTTGTTCGGGCCGCTGCTGTAGTGCGGATCGAGGCCGGCCACTGCCGAGCTCCATGCGTCCTTCGAGCTGCCGTCCTTCGATGGCTTCCACATCCAACGCAGAGGCTGGCCGTTCTTGGCGATTTCTTTGCCCATCATCCAGTCGTTGCCGGCTGGGATGACCGAACCGGTGCCGCCAGCGCGCGCATAGGCTTCCGTCATTTCGCCATTGATGTCCGACGAGGACTCGTTCAGACCGCCCGATTCGCCCGAGTAGGTCAGGTTCGACGTTGCTGCCGTCACGCCGTGGCCCATTTCGTGGCCGATCACGTCGATCGAACCCAAGCTGTAGAAGGAGGAACCGTCGCCGATGTACATGCAACGGCAGGTGTCGTCGTAGTAAGCGTTGTCGTAAGCGGTGTTGACGTGGGCGGCGATGTAGAAGGCGGTGTTGACGCCGTCCAGAGCTTGCCAGCCGAGCACGTTTTTCAGCGTGTCGTAGGTGTTCATCGCACCCCACAGCGCGTTCACAGCTGCCGTTTGACCGTTGGCGTTGGTGGTGCTGCCGCCGGAGATGTAGTTGGCGCCGTCACCCCAGGTGTTGGTGGTGTTGGTGTAGATCGAGCCAGCGGTGGTGCCGTGGTTGGCGTTGGTGATGGCCAGGCCGCCGTAGGTGCCGCCCGTGCCGCGGCTCGAGTCCAGCATCTTGTAGGTGGTGCCCGACAGGGTCGTCTGGATAGGCACGTCGCCGTTGTACTGGCTGTGGCCAACGCCGACGACACTTTGCACTGCGTTCCATTGAGCGATCGTGCTGCCATCTTTGGCATCGACGATGGTGTCATGGTAGACAGGCTTGGTGCCGTTCAACATGCGGGTCTTGACCAGGTAGGCCAGCTTGTAGCCGGTCACGGTATATTCGACGTCCATCGCGTTCAATTGCGCGTCGGTCTTGTTCGCAGCCGATGCCAGCCGCGTCATCGTCGTCACTGGGTAGATGATCAGCTCAGCCGTTGGGCTCGAAGCGTGCACGCCGTTAGGCATGATCGACTTGACGATCTTGTCGACAGCGGCGGTAGCCGACAGCGATGGGGTGGTGCTGAAGCTTGCATTGGCTGCGCGCAGCGAATTGCCGTTGCCTTTGCCCAAGCCTTGACGGCGGTCATCGTTGCTTTCGCTGACAATGTTGTTGCTCGTATCAGCCACGACCACGGATTCCGAATTGTACAGACGCACGCCCTTGTAGGTGTGTGCGGCGCGTACGATGCGCTGGCCAGACACGCCAGGGTGGGTGGCGGTCATTGCGAAGCCGTGATCGGCATCGATGCCGAATTTATCTTGGTGCTCGGTTTTCAGTTTCGCCAACAGGGCTGCCGACGCTTGTGGCGAGAGAGCCGTTGGAGCTGCCATAAAGGTTTCGCCAGCGATGGCGTGACCGCCCATCATCAAAGGCAGTGCGGCGATCGATACAGCAAGCAGGGTTTTGCGTAAAGTCATTTCGTCTCCATTGAACAGATCATTTATGATTGAACTTATATTTTTTTTAGCCCAATTGCATTGCGGGCCCTTCCCCGGAGTGCTGGCACCTGGTCGAAAAAACTTTGTCCGCCTGGTGATTTTCTGCTTCAGAACTTCGAGAATGGGCACACTATTTCGTATCCGAATCCCAATGTCAAGGAACTCGTCAATTTAGTCAAAAACAAGGTAAATGTCTAAATTTGGACATTCAATAAAAACATCTAACCGTGGATAACAATGAAAAATGCTGGTTTCCATATTGAATGTTTTGTTTGCAGAGAAAAAAGCCATATTCAATTCAGCACAATGACAATTTGGTGACAATTCGTTTTATTGCAAAATAGAAACTTTAAATAGTATTTCCATAGCGAACTGAAACTTTCCTCAATTGTCGCGCCAATAATGAAGCGTGCAAGAATGACAGCGCCGCGCGCAAGCGGGCATGGACGAAAAAAAATGGGAAAGCCGGGACCGGCCCGGCAAGGCCTTGAAAGCGCCTAGGCCATCCAAAAGAACAGGGCCGTCATGCGCTTGTCCTGGTGTTCGAAACCAAAATAGCTGGTGGCCGAATGCACCAGGTTGGCACGATAGAGCAAAATACGATTGAAGCGGTTGTCGATGCGCAAATCTTCCTGCCATGCATCGAGTGTCAGGCTTTTCACGCCCAGCGCTTCGCGCAAATTGGTGTGCGGGGGACTGCAGATATTGCCGCCCAAGCTGCCGTTGGGATTACGCTGGCGGTAAAACGAGGTGCCGCATTCGGGATCCGGATTGGGCGTGAGATAAATGACGCAGGCATAGCGGCACAGGGCGCGCGAATCGGTGTGCGGACGCGGCCCCGACTCATCCATGCCCACCAATTGCACATAATTGTGATTCAAGTGGCTGCCTTCGGGCGTCGCTTCTTGCCACAAGCGCTTGGCGCCCGTCATTTTCTTGACCCAGGTTTCCAGGCGTGCCAATTCATCGGGCAGCAAGGCGTTCGGGCTGCGCCGGCCTGGCCACGGCTCGGGCCGGTGCGGCGCCCCCAATTCCCACTCGCTTTGCCCATAGCAACGCTGCGACACTTCCAGCGCATTTGGCAGAAAATCATCCTCGACCCAGTAATCGCGGCCCAGCACGGGCTTGCGGTAGGTCAAGGGGCGCGGCTTGGGCGGCATGGCTTGGGAAGGTACGAGCATGGCTGTGTGGCGAGCTGGTCGGCAAACGGGCTTGCAGAATAGCACCAGTGGGCGGCGATTACAATTTGATGACAAATTTGCGACAGGCTACAGCGGTTTGGCGCGCCGAACTTGGGTATCATCTCGCCAATTGCATGGCATTGCCGCCATTTTTTCATTGCCAAGCGCCCTGCCAGGGCGCGTTTTCGATTCAACACAAGGAGTCATGATGCCAGCTTGGACCCGCTTACTGGGCTTGTTTCCCGCCGCCATGCTATTGAGCGCCTGCAGCGCCAACACGCCCAGCACGCCGAGCACGCCGCCACAACAATCGCTGCAAGGTTTCGCCGTGGGCGAACCGTCGCCGGCCGCCGCCGCGCTCGACAATCTTCCTTTCGTTGCCATGGCGCGCAGCGCCCCGTGCAGCGAGGTGCGCAACCACCTGTATGTGATCGACCAGAAGCAAGTGTTCTGGGACCGCGCCGGCAACTGCGCCGATAACGCGTATGCCCAAGTGCTGTTTGGCGCCAATCCGAACACGGTGCTGTGCACCAGCGCCGATACCATCGCCGGGCCGCGCACCACTTGCACCGACGAGAACGCGCGCGCCTTGTTCGAGACGGCCCGTCAAAACGCCGGCAAGGCGGATCTGGGCCTGGGCGCGTCGCACGCCGTCAAGGCCTTGAGTTTCCTGCCGGCCGATGGCAGCTCGCTGCCGTTCAAGACGCTCGAGCGCAACAGCCAGACCGCCATCCACAGTGTGCGCAACCTGACCATCACGGATGCGGCCGGCTGGGCCGGACTGTGGGCCGAGCACACCAAGACGCGCGCCGCCGCGCCTGCCATGCCGAACATCGATTTTGGCAAGAGCATGGTGATCGCCCTGTTCAATGGCGAGCCTGACAATTGCTACAAGACGGTCAATATCTTGCGCGTGGGCGTGGCCGGCGGCAAAGTCGTGGTCGAGTATGCGGAAGACCAAATCCAGACCTTGATGGCTTGCTCGCCGGGCAATAGCGGCTTGCAATTGGCGGTGACCGAGCGCGCCGAGGGCCCCGTCGAATTCGTCAACGTGTCGGCCCAGCGCCTGCATGGCGCCGTGCTCGAGGCGAGCGACCATTCCGGCATCGCCAGCGCGCAAACGGCGCTGGTCAAGGACGCGCAAGCGTGGGACACGCTGTGGGCGCGCCACAGCGCCGACCAGAAACAGCCACCTGCCGCGCCTGCGGTTGATTTCTCCAGCAATATGGTGGTGGCCGTGTTCGCCGGCAACCAGCCGGGCGGCTGCTACACGCTCAATATCGAAAACGTGTACCGCAATGGCGGCGCGCTCAATGTGCTCTATCGCATCACCGCGCCAGGGCGCGAAATGATCTGCAAAGAAGACGCGAGTGCGCCAGCGCAGATGCTTGCCATCGCGCGCAGCACGGATAACGTACGCTTCGTCGACGCCAGCGCGTTCAACTGACAGCGGCGCGCGGCCCGCTGCGCGGGCGCGCTCTTGAACGACAGCGAAATGGCCGCCATGCGGCCATTTTTCATTGGCGCGACAGGCCAAGGAGTGCGCGCGCGCGGCGCCAGCCTTTGCTACACTAGCGTCCAATTCGCACCTCCCCGCATTTTTTTGGAAGACGCAAACGTGGAACGACTGCCGGCAGATTGGGAAAATTGGGTTCAAACGAACGTGGTGCGCGGCGTCGACCCGCAAGGCTTGATCGCTATTCTGGTCGAGCATGCGTTCGGGGCCGAACTGGCCGCCGAACGGGTTCGGGCCGCGCTGGCGGCGCATCAGGATGGGCCAGCTGGCGGCGCTGGCGCGCCAGTTCCGGCCTCGCCATCGAGCGAAGCTTTTATTCATGAGGCAAGCGTCAAGCATGCCTGCAATCGCTTGACGATCGACGGCCATGAGATCACGGTGCGCATGCGCGTCGCGGCGCCCGACATCGTCTTGTTCTCGAACTTGTTGAGCCCGAGCGAATGCGAGGAATTGATCGCGCTATCGCAGCGCAAGCTGGCGCGCTCGACGACGGTCAATGACGCTTCGGGCGTGGAGGAGGTGCACGCGAACCGCACCAGCGCCGGCACGTTTTTTCACCTGAACGAATCGCCGTTCATCGCCACGCTCGACCGGCGCATCGCGGCCTTGATGGACATGCCGGTGGAAAATGGCGAAGGCTTGCAAATCCTCAATTACCAGGTGGGCGGCGAATACAAGCCGCATTTCGATTATTTTCCGCCCGAATTAGCTGGCAGCGCGCCGCATCTGGCGCGCGGCGGGCAAAGAGTGGCGACCTTGATTGTGTATCTGAACTCGGTTGAAGCGGGCGGTGAAACCATCTTCCCGAAACTTGGTGTGAGCGTGGCGCCGGTGCAGGGATCGGCGCTGTATTTTGCCTATACGAACACGCTGGGGCAGGTTGATCCGTTGACGCTTCATGGCGGAAACCCTGTTGCCAGCGGCGAGAAATGGATTGCCACTAAGTGGATGCGCCAGCGCGCGTATCGCTAGCGCGGCACACGTCTTCGCATCGAATCAGCGCCGTTGGACGGGGATTATACGCATGCCGAATCTCCATGAGCGGCTGCTGGCTTTATCACTTCGAGCGGCCACGCCGGAAGCGCCGAAATGAAAGACCGAAGACGGCCAAACCAACTGCCAACGCGGGAACCAGAGTGACGACCAGGTTTCCATCTGGCGTGGACAAGGACACCACGCCGGCTGTGATGAAGACAGCGATGGCCGCGAGGATGCTGGCGACTACCGGAAACGTGGAGGGCAAGCGATTGTGCTGGTCTCGACTCTTCATCGATTTTTCTCTGATGTGACAAGTAGATGGCTGCCGGAAAACGCGACTGTGTGCGAACTGCCTCTCAGGTCTTGCCTCTTGTCATGAACGCCCAAACGAAACCGCAGAGCGCGACTCCACATGCTGCGCCACCTCCGACTAGTCCGACAACTTGGACACCCCTCACGTCATGAGAGAAACGCAGGATGGCGCCCACGCCAATAATTACGAGCATCGCCAAAACGGCCAAATCCGACCTAGTACGTTTCATATTTTCTTCCTTTTCATTTTCGTGCGCGCGTTCCAACTTTGGGCTCTAAAGCGTAGGAATAGCGCTCCGGAGCGGCCAATGTTGTGTTCAGCGGCGCCGAAGGCGTACGCTGGAATGATTTGCTATGCCTTCAGCCGCAGAATTTCCGCTTTAACCGCTGAGTACGCAAGGCCGCTAGGACCGAAGATGGGTTTGGCGTCAGCGTATCCCCAAAGGCCGAGTAATCCAATGATCGTGCCGATAGGAAAAGCCAGCATCGTAACGATGGCTGCGATAATGCCGACAACGCGCCCCCATGATGTCTTTCGCATGGTACCGACTATTGCGGCAATCAGGAGGATAAGCATTACCGATACGGTTAACAACACCGCAATTGAGGATTCCGGTTTGGCCAGGGCTGGAGGAACAAGAAACACCGCAGCCACAATTGCCAATACCCAGAACACCGACAATAAAACTAGTCGATGCCACCCGACGACAATCTTCTTGAGTTGGCTTGGCGACATGGAATCAAGCGACTGTGAACTATTCAAAAATTTTCTCCGTCAATAATTTGAACTTCTGGTTATAAGGTTGTGGTGAGCGGCGGCCGCTCGGGACTGAAAATATGATTCATAGCATACACCTGCCGTCCGACTCGACCAATATGTTAGAGCGCATGCTTAGGAAGGAGAAGATCTACAACCTCCGATAATGCCTGACCGAGAATTGCATGTTGCGCGACATCTAAATGGATGCCATCGACATTGCTTGATGTAGTAACACTGCCGGCGTCAAAAAAATGGCAGCTGAGTTCAGCGCAGGTTTGCTGGTACGCTGACGCAATTCCCACACACTTTTTTGCGGCGCCCTCGAACTTGGGAGCGAGCGGTCCTTTCGGAATGCGGATGGGAGGCGGAGCAACCACCAACACCTGGGGTGCTGGCATGCCTGGCTCGATGGGCGCAGTGCGGATCGCGGAGACGAGCGCGGCAATTCCCTGGGAGGAATGCCATGCGTTGTATTCATGCATGGACTGAAAATCATTCGTTCCAAGCATAAGAACGACAAGTTCCAACGGTGAATGAATTTCGATCCGCTGAGCCACACCGGCAAGACCATTACGTCCTTGTTTGAATGGGTCATCCCACACTGTGCGGCGACCATTCAGACAATCTTCAATGACGCGAACATGTCGGCCCTTGCAAATGAGCGCGGCCTCCATGACACCGGGCCAACGCTGTTCAAAGGGAAGACGATTTCGCGTCGCAGGAATGAGGCCCCACGACAGGGAATCAGCATAGACGAGCATGTGCTGCATTGGAGTTCCTTCGTTTAACGAATAATTGAGCGGCGCGCGCCAGCGCGTCCGGCGAAACGAAGTGGAGCGAACTTGAGCGCTAGGTTGGGCTTCATACTCGCGCGCCGGCTATGCCGAGATTGAACAGCCAACTTGACGTGAGCATTGCCACTGGCGGAAGCATGGCCGCGATAAACCAAACTAAGGCGCTGGCACCAGCGCCTTTGAATTGCCTTGACCATAAGGCGGTGCACGCCAATAGTGCTACCCACGACCCGAGAAAGGAATAGAAGGCGACATCACCCAATGTGATCCAGAAATTGACATTCCCACGACACGGCCCGACGTTGAAGCAATCGTACTTGTGTGAGGCGAACGCCCACCCGACCGCACACGCCAGCGCGAGGATGTGAAGCAATGCAAGGTGGATACGTCTGTTCATTGGGTCCAACGTTGACGTGAGCGGCTGGCCGCCCGGAAACTAAACAATAAACTGCACAGCATCCGGCCAGTCCGACTCGACGGAACTGTTGGCCCACCTCGGCTACGGGGCACTAATTTTCTGAAGCATGGCATTACAGGTTTCATTTACGATGTTCGGGGAGGCACTTTCCAACAATCTGGCGGACGTATCGGTGACCGCGCCGACATGTGCAGCGTAGTCCATTTTTGCAGCAGCAGCCGCAGCGCGAAGGAAAGATTCGCCTTTTTCGAGCGTCACCGAATTCTCCTTCTGCCATTTAGCGAACGCCGGTTCGAACTTCGCCGCGAACCCCGCTATACGGGTTGCACAGATAGGAGCGCGCTTCGACATTCCCACAAACTCCAAGTACTGCATCGCACTGCGTTCACCAGCGGACGACTGCGCGTGCACTGGTAGCGGACTGCAGAGGCACAAGAAGTAGGCGAGAAATTGTTGTACACGCATGGGCAATCCTATAACGGCCAACGTTGAACTGAGCGGCGGGCCGCCCGTGAATTAAACAATGAACTGCGCCGTGTCCGGCCCGTCCGACTCGAGTGCCATGTTAGCGCACCGCGAACGCCGGGCTTGATTTTCGAACTAGCTCAAATTCATGCGGCAGCATATACAGCCCACTATGAGCCGTCAGATTTCCCTCGATTTCCCACGAGATAGAAACAGACGCCTTTCCTTCTTCAGGAAAACCATCAATCGCGAACTCATTATTGAGCATGGCAGAAACTTGAGGCAATTCGTCGTCGGGCAACAGGTCAAGAAATTCCTGGCAGAGTTCCACTACGCGAACGATGTCGCCGATGTCCACTGAGTTGCCGAGTCGATCTTTCATTTTTGCGCTAACGTGGAACTAAGCGGCTGGCCGCCCGTAAATTAAATGATGGCCTGCGCCGCATCCGGCCAGTCCGCCTTGAGTGCCGGGTTGGACCGGGCGCATGAACTTGCAAACGAATTTGTGCGACCGAAGTAGCCGAGCATAAAACTGACAACGAACCAAACGCCAAGCGCAGCACCCGCACTAACTGAAGCCACTATAAAAAAAACAAGCTCAGCCATTTTACGCGATGCCGCCGAGTGCCAAACATTACCGAAGTTGCTCACCTCGATTTGCCAGCGGCCCAAGCGCTGAGCGTAGCCACGACGTTTGCGCGCGAAACCAAAGCCAGGCCCAGCGTCAATTGGACGGAACACCGCGAGGACAAAGTGCTGCCGCAACAGCAGCCCAAAATTCGCAGTCGTCAAGCCGCGAGTCCTCTCTGGCCTCAGCCGCTAGCCTTTCCGCGTACAGGTGCCCGTTACGACCGTGGTCAAGCTCGACCTGGTGCGAAATCCGGTTCACTTCAATCCAGTCGACTGACATTTCAGTTGGTCCAACGAATGAAAGGGACTTCCCCGTCCCGAGCAAGCGGCGCGGCACAGAGTGCC